>NZ_RDTE01000003.1:3690375-4920500 GCF_004125265.1 Streptomyces lydicus | reverse complement strand
TGTTGCGCGCCCAGACCCAGCGACGTCTGGACATGGAACTGGTGGGGCGCGAGAACATCCTGCGCCACACCGAAGAGGTCCACTCCGACTACTACACGGACAACGCGTGGTTGGAGGACAAGTTTTTGTCCCACGGCGGGCGACCTTCGACGCTGGGCGCGTTCGACATCATCCGCCTCACGACACGCGCCGACGACTATCAACCGCTCGCCCAGGGCATCGGCGAACTCGCCATCGAGAAGCAGGATCCCTCGCGTCGGCTGTACGACCCCGTGAACCTGCACAGCAGTGCCGCCCGACTGATGGTCGTCAAGAAGAACAAGTCCGTACTGGCCAAGCTGGTCAGTGACCTCAAGCGGGTCGGCGGGCTGCTCGACGAGATCCCCGTGCTGATCATCGACGACGAGTCGGACGAGGCTTCGGTCAACACCGCCAATCCCAAGAAGCCCGGGGCTGAGCGCACCGCCATCAACGCGGCGATCTCGCAGCTGCTCCAGCTGCTGCCACGCGCCCAATACGTCGGTTACACGGCGACCCCGTTCGCCAACGTCTTCATCGACCCCGGCGACAAGGCCGACATCTTTCCGCGGGACTTCATCATCTCGCTCGACCGACCGCACGGGTACATGGGCGTACAGGACTTCCACGACCTCGACTCGGATGTGCCGCCCGAGCAACGCGACGTCGCCAACTCCCAGGAGAAGGCCCATGTCCGTGACATCGGCGCGGACGACATCGGCGACGACGCCGACGACGCCACGCTGCGAGAGGCCGTCGACATGTTCGTGCTCACCGCCGCCATGAAGCTCTACCGCGAGGCAGCGGGGCTCGGGTACGGCTACTACCGACATCACACCATGCTCGTGCACGAATCACGCCTCACTGCCGATCATCGCGAACTGCTGGGGCGACTGCGCAGGTTGTGGCTCACAGGCGGCTACACCGGCCCCACCGGGCACGCCCGTCTCCGCGACCTCTTCGAACGTGATCTCCTTCCCGTCTCCCGTGCCCGCGCCGACGGCTTCGCCGTACCGGCGTCGTACGACGATCTCCTTCCCTATGTCGGCACCGCCTGGCAGAACATCGGCGGCGACGACCGCCCGGTGATCGTGGTCAACGGCGACCAGGACATCGAGCGCGGCGAGGCGGATTTCGACGGCAGCCGTATCTGGAAGATCCTCATCGGCGGACAGAAGCTCTCCCGGGGCTTCACTGTCGAAGGCCTCACGATCACCTACTACCGGCGTCGTGCCGGGAACGCCTCCACGTTGATGCAGATGGGCCGCTGGTTCGGCTTCCGCAACGGCTACCGGGATCTCGTACGCCTCTACATCGGCCGCAACGAGACCTCGGGCAGCAGCAAGGAGATGGACCTCTACGAGGCGTTCGAGGCGATCTGCCGCGACGAGGAGATCTTCCGCGACCAGCTCAAGCAGTACTCCGTCATGATCGACGGCTATCCACAGGTGACACCGGCGCTGGTGCCACCCCTGGTTTCCCAGCACCTGCTGAAGCCCACGAGTCCGAACAAGATGCACAACACGCAGCTCGCGGAGATCCGTTCACCGGGCAAGTGGGAGGAACCGACGGCATACCCCACGACGGTTCACGACCTCCGGACCAATACGCGGCTCTGGACACAGGTGCTCGACGGTCTCTCGGACGCTCCGATCACCCTCGGCCACCGGTACGGGACCGCCGGAAGGACCCATGAATTCTCGGCCCTCACGGGGCTGCTGCCCGCCGAGGACCTGATGTCGCTGCTCCGGTCCCTCAAATGGTGCGCCGATCACCAGTTCGCGCCGCACCGCACCTACCTGGAAGAGATCACCACGTCGGCCCAGGTGGACGATTGGCTGGTGCTCGCCCCCCAACACGTCTCCGGGGGCAAGCGCGCCCGCATCGGCACATCGGACCGGGAGCTGTCCTGGTTCAGTCGTGACCGCCGACGTGGCCCCCTGTTCAGCGCGATCAGCGACCCGAAGCACCGGCCCGCCGCCCTGCGCGTCGCGGGCGCACTGCCCTCATGCGGCCATGCCGCAACGGATCGATTCGCCACCGAGCGCCGTGGAGTCATCGCGCTCTACCCGATCGTCGAGTCGCACCACTCCGCGGATGTCGTGTCCTCGGGACGGATCGATGCCGACAAGGCAGTGATCGCGTTCTCCTTCGTCGCCCCCGCCTCCGCCGAGGGGGGTGGGCGAAAGGTGATCCGCTTCACCACCATCGATTCCTCGTGCAGGGACGAAGCGAACGAAATCTGACGAGGAAACCCGGGGGTGTGGGCACACCCCACGCCCACCGGACAGCGAACGCAGGAGACCGACCGTGACACCCCACCGTTTCACCTCACTCGAGATCTGCGCCGGGACCGGTGGTCAGGCACTGGGTCTGGAGACAGCCGGGTTCGACCCCGTCGCACTGGTGGAGAACGACCGGCACTCGTGCACGACGCTGCGGACCAACCGCCCGGCGTGGAACGTCCTGGAGATGGACGTCCTGGAATTCGACCCGGCAGAGCACAGGTACACATACGACGTGGACCTGTTGTCCGCCGGGCTGCCGCGGGTTCGGGCCGTGGCGGCTGCCGCGCGCGGCAGCGACGATCACGAGCGGAAACTCCTGCTGGCGACGGTGTTGCTGGCCTCCGCGGTGCTGCCCCGGGCGGTGCTCATCGAGAATGTTCCGAAGCTCGTCACCGCGGACGCATTCGAGGAACTGCGCACGGAGATCAAGGCGGAGCTGGAGCACCTCGGCTACCGGCTGCACTGGGGCACGGTCAACGCCAAGGACTTCGGCGTCGCGCAGGATCGCGAGCAGGGCCTATTGGTAGCGCTCAAGGGTGCCGCCGGCGATGCCTTCCGATGGCCCGAGCCATCGGTTTCCACGTCCGCGACCGTGGGCGATCTCCTGCATGCCTCGATGTCCGCGCTCGGCTGGCCGTATGCCGACAGATGGGCTGCCGGCGCACAGCGGCCGGCTCCCACATTGGTCGGCGGCTCCAAGAAGCACGGCGGCGCCGACCTGGGGCCCAGCGGCACGAAAAGGGCCTGGGCAGCCATGGGCCTGAGCGGTTGGGGGGTAGGCGACGCCGTACCCGGACCCGACACCGCGTGGGTCACACCTGGCGGCGACGGTAAGTCACTGCCCAAACTCACGATCCAGCAGATCGCCCTGCTCCAGGCTTTCCCGACGGACTGGCAGACCTGCGCCGGCAAGACGTCCCAGTACCGACAGCTCGCCCAGGCCTCACCACCTCCGGTGGCCGCGGCGCTGGGCCGGAGCATCGCCACCGCACTCGCCTCGGCCGATCGCGCCGGCTCATGACGCCACCCGAACACGTCACGACGCCTGCGTGGGGCGGGCGACTAGAATCCACCCTCATGACCAGTCCATCCTCCGACGATTCTCCCTCCGAGTCGATCAAGGTGATCGACCTCTTCTCGGGAGCCGGAGGACTCACCACCGGGTTCCACCGGTATGTGCCGGACGGGCACACTTCGTCCCCCTTCGAGTCCGTCGCCGCGGTCGAGTTCGACACGGCCGCCGCCTCGACCTACGCGGCGAACTTCCCCACCGCGCAAGTTCATGCGGGAGATATCGCGGACTGGGACCCGGGTGACTTCACCGATGCGGAAGTGATCTTGGGAGGGCCGCCCTGCCAGGGTTTCTCCGGGTTGGGCAAGGAAGATCCGGACGACCCGCGTAATCTCTTGTGGCAGGAGTACAAGCGGGTGGTCGAGAAGGTCTCGCCGAAGATCTTCGTCATGGAGAACGTCGACCGTTTTCTCCGCTCTCCCCAGTTCAAAGATCTCCAGAACGCCGTCAAGGGTGGGGAGCTGGGCAATTACACCCTCCGCGTCAAGATCTTGAACTCCGCGGACTACGGAGTGCCCCAGGCTCGGCGGCGCGTGATCGTCATTGGCACGCGCAACGACCTGGCACCGGTGGAACACCCCAAGGCGTCCCACGACCGGCACCCCGAGCGGTGGCAGCAGCAGTTCGAATCGGACGAGCCCGACTCGCCGCCGCTGCCCTGGGTCGCGGTCGGCCCCGCGGTCTTCGACCGCACGAAGCGCATGACGATCAAGGGCGTGGACCTGCCCGACCGACCGGGCGACGAACGGTCACCCCTCGGTCTTCACAAGCCCGGTCCGTTCACCACCCGGGAACTCCACATCGGTCGTACGCCGAAGCCGCTGTCGCTCGCCCGCTACCGAAGAATCCCCCCCGGCGGGAACCGCAATGACCTCCGCGGAGAGTTCGCCGAGATCGATGGCGAAAAGGTCTACCTCTCCACCGAGAGCTGGGACAACCACAACGCCGGCTCCGGCGACGTCATGGGGCGTATGCACTACGACCGGCCGTCGGTCACCATCCGCACCGAACCCCACAAGCCGGAGAAGGGTCGGTATCTCCACCCCACGGAGCACCGACCCATCACCTACTACGAAGCCGCCCTGATCCAGGGCTTCCCCGAAGACTTCAAGTGGCACGGCACCAAGATCGAGATCGCCCGGCAGATCGGCAACGCCGTACCGATCGGGCTGGCCAAGGAACTGGCGCGCGTGGTGCACCAGGCTCTCAAGGGCTGACACCCGGCTTGTCGAGGCTGACGCCGCCGGTGGCGGGGGGCTTCGTGGCCGGCTCCTCGCCCTTCTGCCCTCGCACCCTGACAACGGAGAGAAGCTCCTCGAACCACTTCACCAGCGTCTCGACCGATTGCTCGCTGACGCCTCCGTCGTCCGGCCCCACCGGCAGTCGGTCATCGGGCGCGGCGACGGCCCCGTCACGGGAATCGATCCAGTCCTGCAGAGCTCCGAAATCCTGGAGATCGTCCGGGGCGAGCGCTTCGTAGATCTTGGTGGCCGATGCCGCGTAGGCGCCCTGGGTGAGCGCATTGAGCTGCCGTCCGGTCCGCACCACGTCACGCTCCAGCATGCGGGCCACGGCCTGGGCAGCCGGTCGATACGTGACCAGTTCCTGCCGCAGGTAGGTGTTCAGCACGTCCTGGTTCCGGCAGGCGGTCTCGGCGGGTCCGTAGTCCTTGCCGTCCCGAAAGATCTCGGCCGCCCACCACAGCCGCGAGAAACACTGGCTGAACCACGGGCCGCAGAAGCGGGACGCCTGTCCCACCTCGCGGCGCTCGCCGTCCTTCGGCCTGCCCCAACGCCATTGCACGAAGTCCGGTGCCACGCACAGCGCGAGGAAATTCCACAAGGCCGACTCGGTGGCCTCCGCCCTGGTGAGACGCAACGTGTAGTGGAGACGCGGCGCGAGCCATGCGTCCGAGGCGGCCGGCGAACTCTCCTCGAATCGGCGCATCGCCTCACGGCACAGGTCGCGTATCGCCTCGGAGCCCCACCGCTCGGATCCGTCCGGCGATGGAGTGGACACCTCGTGGAGACGCCGCGACGGAATCTGCTCGAATCCCCGCAGGACCCCGGAGGTCAACACCCTGAGCGCCGCCGAATCCGAGAGGCGTCCGATTCTTCCCTCGGGCACCACGCTCTTGGTGGCTTTCACGCCGTCTCCTCGGTCGCCATACGTCCCACCGTCTTCAATACGCTCGTCACTGCCTTGGGTTTTCTGGACTGGAGGGTGGCTGCGTGCATGAGACGCCTTTGAAGGTCTCCGCCGCTCTCTCCCTCCATCCGGCGCTCGACCAGTTCGGTCAGTGCCTCATCCGGAGTACGGTCCGGGAAAAGGGCGGGCAGCATGCGCTTGAGAACGTCCTCGTGCCACCCCCCCGGCCACTGCGCCACGCCGTCCGATATCCCACTCGCATAAAGCGCGGCGTTGAACATGGCCACCCATGCCTCGGCAGAGATCTGTGATGCCATGATCTCTCGCACGACTTTCTGCTCAGCGGACGCGGCCCTTTCAAGAACGGCCCGCAAACCCTCGACCGCGGAATTCAGGTAGAGGAACGGCTCGTCCGCCTGGCCGTCCAACAACCAGGGATCCTCGCGGAAGGCGTTGAGTTCGGGGTTGGTCTCGTCGGTGAAGTCCTTCCACACCATCTTGATGGAGCGTTGCCGAGTGGGAACATCGGCCTCGAAATCGGCATGCCAGACGTCACGTGCCCTGCCCACGAGGCGCCCGTGCTCGTCTTCGACCTCGGCGACGATCCATGCGTCGATCTCGCACCGGCCCACGTGCTCGCCGCGCCGGAGTTCGACCTCACCGATCCACTGTCCCGCCCCATCGGCGCGCAAGGAGAAGTTGTGCCGGACCTTCGTCCGCCTGTTGCGTACGACCGCCACGCACACCGCTGATTTCCACGGACCGTCCGTCAATTCGTCGCCGTCGGCAGTGACCGAAACCTTGATCCGTATTTCGTTCCAGTCTCCTTTCACCTCGTGCAGAGCGATCACATGTTCCTGATCGGAGATCTTGTCCCAACGACGCGGAGTGTTGTCGACGAACACCCGGTCCACCGACAGGACGACATCGCCCGACAACACCGGATAGGGGAAAATCGCCTTCACTGCGCCGCCTCCTTCGCGCGCGGGACATCCACTTCGATACGCGACATCGCGGCCGGCACCGGGTGATCGGACACATCCGTCACTCCGCTGAAGGTCCCCCGACGTCCCCTGCGGAACAGAAGATTTCCGTGCTTCGTCAATTCACAATTCTGTTCCGGCACCAGTTCCGCCCAGCGGACCGGAGTCCCGCCTCCGTCGCGCCCGGCGAACCGGACGACCGGAGCGAGCACCCAAGGGTCCTCCCGTTCCGGATACTTCACCGTCACACGGACATGCCACGCCGACTGGTCGTCGAGCCATCCCTCGACGGCATGCACGACGGGAAAGCCCTGGGTACGCGCCGCCTTGGGCGGATCCAGGCGGAGCAGTTCCTTGAGGATGTCGGGCCCCTCGTCCTCGTTCTGTTCCGCCTCCTGGCCGCGAAGGACCTCGCGCACTCTTTGTTCCGCATCCCTCTTGAAATCGAGGATGCGCTGCTGAGCGCCTCGGACATAGGTGGCAGTGAGGTCCTCGGTGCCGACCCAGTCGTTGTGGTCCGGCGGTTCCGCGGTCCGCAGCAGCCGCTCGGCCGCCTCCGTGTCGAGAGAGTCCTTACCGGCGGCGGCTCCGGCGAGCAGAACCGCCTGGAAGCTCCGGTGTCCGAGGGGGAGGTCTCCGATCCTCTTGCTCTTCACCACCATGCGCGTGGCGCGCATGTAGGAGATCCGGTCGGGCTTCACCTCGGTGTCTCCCGCGGGCGTGACCAGCAGGACCGCATCGTGCGTCCCGGGTGCCGCCCGATCGGCCGGGGACGTCCCCTTCTCCCGAGGCAGTTTGAGCGTCACCGCGGTTTCGAGCACATCGTCCCGCCCCGTGATCTCCGACACCGTACGTCCGTCGAGGAACGCCTTGACCGCGCGGGATCGAGCAGGTTCATGACGATGCGGGTCGATCGACTGCTCCGCGATCACCGTCCGACCGTTGCGCCACGAGGCGACCGACGCCCGCAGCAGGGGCTCGGACCGTTCGCCCCCCACCATGGAAGCCCAGAAATTGCACGCGATTCCCCGTACCAGGAGCTCGTGCATCTCCTCCAACTGCTCGGCGTCTCCGGAACCGTCATAGGCGCCGATCACCAAGAAGGAGGTGCCCGGCTCGGAACCGTCCCGCTCCAGATGGAGGCTCCGCGCCGTTTCCGGGTCGCCCCACCACGATCGCGCCGCGTTCTCGCGCTCGTGGTCGAGGGCACCGAACCACGCCGGGCCGGCGAATTCCTGGGTCCCGATCGCATGCCAGGGGAGTTCGAGGCGACCCGCCATCCTGCGTTCCCAGCGCCCGTTCTGCGGCTGCGAAAGAGTGCTGTTCACCAGCACGAGACCGAACCGGCTCGCCGCCCACAGCGCCGCCTTCCCCAGGCCGTACGAGCCGCCCTGGGTGTCGGCCTTGCCGCTGTCGAGCGTCCGCCGGATCACTCGCGAGAACCGGCCGTCCTCGTACTCCGGCCCGGTAAGACCCGTGGCGTTGTAGTCGTCGACCCGTAGCAGGACGAGCCGCTGCGTGCGCTCGAGTTCGTGCAAGCCGTCGAGCAGCACACGTCCGACCTTCTGGCTGGGATCGGCCGCCGCCTGCAGGTGCTTCTCGATCTCGTCCCAGCGCAATGCGCGCAGGAAGTCCCGCAGGTGCTGCCCGGTCAGCTCGTGCAGAACGAAACGCGACACCACCGGCCCGCCCTCGAGCCGCTCGTCGAGGCTGTTCTGGGTGGCCTCACGGGCGAGGACCTCCAGATTCGCCGCAAAGGCGAACGCAGCGGCGTTGCCGCCTTCCCGACCGCCGTCCTTCGGCGCCTCACGAAACATCCACTCCAATTCGGAGGATGACGTTCCGGGCGTTCGCAGGTCCACCGCGTCCTCGACCGCCACTTCGAGCGCAGCCGCGATGAGCGTGATCTTCTCGTAGCGCGGAACCGAGCGGCCGTTCACCCACCCGTTCACGGCGGCCGGCGTCACGTCGATCATCTCCGCCAAGGCCTTCTGGGACATCCCGCGTTGCCGCAGCACCCCCTCGAGCCACTCGGCAAAATCCTGTGGCACGCCTCGCTCCCCTCCTCGAACTGATCCTGCCGCAGAGTAGCCCGGTTAATCAGGTTCGATCAAATTTACTTTACTAACAGTCGAGGGTTCACAAAAAGGGCACTTCACAACATAGAGGCCCAGTAGAAGAATCGTTCAAGCGAGGGCTGGACATCCGGCCACGGAGCCGTTCATGATGAATGACCCGCAGGACACCCCTGACGGCCGGACGAACCACCAGGCCTGACGGGTCGCCAGCACCACCCCGGAGGCGACCCGCCCTCCGGGGGATATCGCCCGGCGGCACCCGGCAGCGCATCACGGAAACCCGAAATCTGACTTTCTTCGCATTCCATTCTCTATTCAATAAAAATGGACAATTGGCAATTCAGCTAACAGGAGGGGGTAAAATGCACAACGAGCGGGAGGTACTCCTCGAGTACGGGGCGAACGCCACCGGTTCGGCCCGTGTGATCCACACGCCGCAGGGTGTGGCGATCCAGATGGACGGGGACAAGCCGAACGTCATCGCTGTCCACGAATACGAACGGCCCGCCAAGGAGGAGTGATCCGAATGTACTTCCCCCCGGGGGCGCGAGGTCGGGGGAGTTGTCCCTCGAGGGAGGTTACGGAGATGGTTCGGGTTCCCACGGCAGTGGTTGCAGCAACCGGCCTGGTAGGCGGTTACGCCACCGCCCGCTGGACCAAGAAGCGGCCGCTGGGCGGAGTCGCGCTGGCGGCGGCCGGGGCCGTGGCGGCGCGGGGGTGGCAGCACAAGGCGGGGAACGTGACGGCGGCGGCGCTCAGCGGGGCGTACGTGGCGGCGTTTGCCGGGTCGCATCCGTTGGCCAAGAAGATCGGGGCCTGGCCTTCGGTGTTCGCGGTGGCGGGTGGGGTGGCGCTGGCGTCGTGGGTGGCGGTCGACCGCCGGAAGTAGAGCGGGAGCGGAGGGCGGAGAGGGGGCGAGGCGGGGAGGGGGCGGTGCCGTGCCTGGGTGGCCCGGCTCCCCGGCCCGCCTCCCCGCTCAGGCTCGCCCCTCCCTGGGACACGCCCCCTGGGGGCCAGCCCCCTCCCCATCTCTCAGTGGGTTCAGGCAGAAGCCTCGTTCAGAAGCGCCAGTTCGGCCTCCGTAAGAGCCAGGTCGCCCACCGCCAGCAAGGCCGGCAGCTGCTCCACCGTCCGGGCGCTGGCGATGGGGGCCGCGACGGTGGGCTGGGCGGCGAGCCAGGCGAGGGCGACGGTGGCGGGCTCGGCCTCGTGGGCGGCGGAGACGGTGTCGAGGGCCTGGAGGACGCGTCGGCCGCGGTCGGTGTCGGCGTACTGGGCCGCGCCGCCGGAGCGGGCGCTGTCGACGGTGGTTCCCGGGCGGTACTTGCCGGTCAGGAAGCCGGAGGCGAGGGCGTAATACGGGACCGCGGCGAGGCCGTGGCGGGCGGCCGCGTCGGCGAGTTCGCCCTCGTAGGTGTCGCGGGAGACCAGGTTGTAGTGCGGCTGGAGGGCGACGTAGCGGGCCACGCCCTCGCGGGCGGAGAAGGCCAGGGACTCCTCCAGGCGCTTCGCCGAGATGTTGGACGCGGCGATCTCACGGACCTTGCCGGCCCGGACGAGGTCGTCGAGGGCGGTGAGGAACTCCCCGACCTCGACCGATTCATCGTCGTAGTGGGTGTAGTAGAGGTCGATGTAGTCGGTGCGCAGACGGGAGAGGGAGAGGTCGACCGCGGACTTGATGGTGGCGGCCGACAGACCCTTGTAGTCCGGGTGGGCACCGACCTTGGTGGCGATGACGACATCGTCGCGGTTGCCGCGGGAGGCCAGCCAGTTGCCGAGGACGGTCTCTGATTCGCCGCCCTTGTTGCCGGGGACCCAGGCCGAGTAGACGTCGGCGGTGTCGATGAAGTTGCCACCGCCCGCGACGTAGGCGTCGAGGACGGCGAAGGATTCGCTCTCGTCGGCCGTCCAGCCGAAGACGTTGCCGCCGAGGGACAGCGGGGAGACCGAGAGGGAGCCGAGGGACTGACGATTTCGGGGGGTGTGTGTCGCGGTCATGTGTGGTGGCAACGTCGGGGGGAGCGGAGTTATTCCTTCCGCTCCCCCTGCCCTCTTGGACGCTTCCGACGCCTCCGACACCGTCGGCGCGCCCGGCGCAGCCGGCACTCCCAGCACCCCGCGACGCCCTCGGCGCCAACTTCCGTCCGACGTATGCCCGTTGAAGGCCGCGCGTCACGCCCCGAAGCCGCGTGTCACACGCCGAACCCGCAGGTCACACCCTGAACCCGCACGTCACACCCGGACGCCACGTCACGGACCGCAGCCGCGCCTCACCGCTGAAGCCCACGCGACCCGCCGAAGCCACGCGTCACACCTTGATCCCGTGATCGCGCAGCCACGGCATGGGGTCTATCGGATCACCGGCGTCGGGGCGCACCTCCAGATGGAGGTGCGGGCCGGTGACATTGCCGGTGGCGCCGACGCGGCCGATGACCTCGCCCGTGCTGACCTTGCCGGAGGTCTTCACCATCGAGGACAGATGGCAGAACCAGAGTTCGGTGCCGTCGTCGAGGGTGAGGACGATGCGGTAGCCGTACGAGCCGGCCCAGCCGGCCTGGGTGATGGTGCCGGAGTGCACGGCCTTGACGGGAGTGCCGGTCGGCGCGGCGAAGTCCTGCCCGGTGTGGTCCGCGGCCCAGCGGTCGCCGGCCTGGCCGAAGCTCGCGGTGAGTGTGAACGAGGAGACCGGAGCGATGAAGTTCTTCGCCAGCTCGGCGAGGCGGGCGGCCTCCGCCTTCTGACGGGCCGCTTCTTCGGCCTCGCGCTTGGCCTCCAACTCGGCCGCCTTCTTGGCTGCTGCGGCCTTTTCGGCCGACTTCTGATGGGCGTCGGCTGCCTTGGCGGCCGTCTGGAAAGCGGTGTGCTCGGCGGCCTCGCGGGCCTCCTGCTCGGCGGCACCCTGCTGCGCGTCGGCCTGCTGGAGGATGCGGCTGCGCAGCGCCTCGCCGGCGTCCGCGCCCGAACCCGTCCGGGTGGCCCGGGTGAGGGGCCCGGTGGTGGCCGGAGCCGCCGCCTTGTCCGTTCCGGCTCCTGGGGCCGCGTTGCCGGCTACGGCGGAATCCGCGCCCGAGGCCGAGGCCGAAACCGTGCCTGGGTCCGAAGCCGAAGCCGTGCCCGCGCCCGAATCCGTGCCCTCGTCCGATATGAGGTCACCGATGCCGGGAAGGGACTTGGCGTCCGGCAACTTCTCGGCGAGGTCGTCGGCCATTCCGCCGACGTCCATTCCGCCGACGTCGGGCATCGAGATCGGCACCGGAGGGCGGCCCTCGGCCGTGGCCATTCCGCCGGCACCGACCGCGGCGATGACGCCGACGCCCAGGACCGTGCCACCGCGGGCGAGCCCGCCGCCGCGCTGCTTGGCCACCCGGTGCTTGCCGCGGACCGAGCGGACGGAATCCTCGGTGGGATTCCATTCCTCCCACGGCCCGTCATTGATGTTGTCCGCATCACCGGGGCCCGCGAAGGCACCTCGGTCATCGAGGTCGTAGGCGGACGGACCCTCAGGAGCAGGCCTGTTGGACGCCACGGGGGCGCTCTCCTTTCCTTCCTTCTCGCCTACCGGGTTAGCTGACGGGTTCGGAGCAGGAAGGTCTCCTACGGGCGCCCGCTGGCGGAGAGCGTCCGATTCACCCCAAGGAAGTGGTTCCCCGGTTCCCTTGGTGCAGTTCGAGGTGCTGGAGGTGCGTGAAAAGCGCGTGCGGGATTCGGCGTCTGCGCACGGTGCCGCCTCTTGCGACGGCTGGGACGACCGCGCTGCGTTATCGGACAGTAATAGAGAACGCAGGCGAATTCCAAGCCTTCCCGGGATTTCGTAGCGGCTTCGCGGGAGCCTTGGCCTGGACTTTTGCGGCCAGCACGGCTACAAACCGGGCGAGTTGGCCGTCCGCGCCTAAACGATCTCGGGGCGATTGTGCACCAGTCGTTATGCGGAGGGGTGCCCCTCGGTTACGGAACGTGAGAGCAGTAACGTCGGATCATGGCCGTCAACCTCGGGAACACCGGGAACACCCGTCACGTCGAGCGCGCCGCTGTCGGCGCCTGGGAGGTGGCGGAGCGGTACCGGGAGTTCTCCTGGTGCCAGGCGCGGGGGCGGTCCGCGGCGCATGCGGAGCTGAGCGCGCGGATCAGCCAGGACCCGGAGCTCTGCGATCTGCTGTCGGGATCGCTGCCGGCCGACGGCGCACAGCAGCCGGAGCTTCTGCTCGCCGCCGTCCGCTATCTCGACGGCCCACACGCCGAGCTGGGGCCGCGCAACGAAACGGCGTACGGCCGCTGGCGCGAGTGGACGGTACGGCACTGGGACGAGGTGCGTGCGGTGATCATGCAGCGCTCGCCCCGGGCCGACGAACCGGGCCACTGCGCGACGCTGCTGCCGCTGCTCGCCCGGCTGCCGCAGCCGCTGGCGCTGCTGGAGGTCGGCACGTCGGCAGGGCTGTGTCTGCATCCCGACCGCTATCGCTATCGCTACCGCTACCTGCGCCGGTACGAGGACGACGGGGGAAGCGGCGCCCGACTCACCGAGGCGGAGGCGGAGGCAGCGGCTGAGACAGAGGCGGAGACAGAGACAGAGGCGGAGGCGGAGGCAGGGGCGCCGGAGAGTCCGCTGGTGCTGGAGTGCCGTACGGGGTGGACGGCCGACGAGCTGCCCGGCCGGGACCGGATGCCGCGGATCGTCTGGCGGGCCGGTATCGGCCTCGACCCGCTCGACCCGGCCGCCGAACCGGACGATCTGCGCTGGCTGCAGGCGCTCGTCTGGCCGGGCGACGAGCAGCGCGCCGCACGGCTGTCCGCGGCCGTCGAGGCGGTGCGGGCGGCGCCGCGGCCACGGCTGGTGCGCGGCGACCTGCTCCACGAGCTGCCCGCGCTCGCCGCCGAGGCGCCGCCCGGGGCGACACTGGTCATCTTCCACAGCGCCGCGCTGGCCGACCTCGCGCCCGCCCGCCGCGAGGAGTTCACGCATCTCGTACGGTCGCTGCTGCGCGGACGGCCCGGCGGCGGGCACTGGATCTCCCACGAGCCCCCGTCCGTCCTGCCTTGGATCCCCGCCCCGGCGCTCCGTTCGCCGCACCCGGATGACGCGCGGCTGCTGACCCTCGCTCTGGACGAGCGCCCGGTCGCGCTCACCGGTCCGCACGGCGAGAGCCTGCACCGGCTCCCGGGGGCGGAGGACTCGGCGGAGGGCGTGGCGCAGGGCCGGGCGTAGGACGTGTCGCGAGGCGCGACGGAGGGCGTGGCGTGGGGACCTTGGCGTAGGGGCCTGCCGCAGGGCATGACGAGCGTGCCGGGGCTACGCCTCCCTACGTCCTCCCCACACAGTCCCTACGCCCTCATCGGCCGCTGCACCGCCAACAGGGCCATATCGTCGGCCGGTGCGCCGCCCGTATGCCGTGCGACATCCTCGACGAGCGTGTCCAGGAGGGCGTCCGGCCCCGGGAATCGACGGCCGCGCAGTCTGCTCGCCGGTTGGTAGAAGCGGCCCAGCAGGTCCCTGGCCTCGGTCACCCCGTCGGTGAAGAACAGCAGCAGGGCGCCGGCCGGGAAGAACGTTTCGTCCGACCGGTCCGGCCAGCTCGCCACCTCGCTCATGCCCAGCGGCAGCGCCGGCGCCGCGGGCACCAGCTCACGCAGCCCGCCGTCCAGAGTGAGCAGCAGCGGAGACGGATGGCCGCGGTTGAGCACGCGCAGCACGGACTGCCCGTTGGCGGGGATTTCGGCGAGGACGGCAGTGGTGAACCCCTCGAACTGGTCGAGCCCCGCGCGCCGTCCGCCCTCGCGCTGCAGCGCCCGCTCCAGCCGGCCCGCCACCGCCTCCAGCGTCGTCTCCTGCTCCGCCGCCTCGCGGAAGGCACCGATGACGATCACCGCTGCCTCCACCGCCTCCAGCCCCTTGCCCCGCACGTCGCCGACGATCAGCCGTACGCCGTGCGGGGTGTCCTGCACCGCATAGAGGTCGCCGCCGATCCGGGCATCCGCCCGCGCACCCACGTAGCGGGCGGCGACGCCGAGGCCGGCGAGCCGTTCGGGGGGCGTGGGCAGTACGGCGCGCTGGGCGGCCTCCGAGATGTCCCGTACGGAGGCCAGATGGGCATCGCTCCTCCGGACGAACCGGTTGAGGCCGAGGGCCAGCAGGGCGACCACGAGGACCATGGCGCTCTCCGCCACGGACTCCTGGTAGTCCTCGATGGCACCCCGATAGGTGACGGCCCAGATCTCGCCGAGCACGGCGGTCAGGGATGTGAAGGTGGTACTGCGCAGGGAGGAGACCGACGCGGCGATCAGCGGGGCGGCGCAGAAGAAGGGCGCGGCCGTGTAGCCGGCCGGCGTGACGACACCGACGACCACGCCGCCGGCAATCAGAAGGGCGGGAAGCAGCCGCACCAGGCGACGGCCGGACAACCCGGACAGCTTCGGCCGCCGGCCGCGGCGCACCGGCCGCCCTCCGTCGTCATCCCTGGGACGCACTTCGTCCTGGAGCATCCGCACCGGCCTCTTCCCACTCCCGCCCGTCCGTACGAGCACCGTGGTGGCGGCCGCATCGACGTCCCCAGCGTTTCCGCTACGGCGCCGGGCGGCGAATCCTCGGGAGCCGGATGGGTCATGGCGGGGCCGGGTTGGCCGGCAGCCCACCCCTGGGGCTTCCGGCCTCCTCACTCCGGCCAACGCCACACCCGTTCGGGGAAGTCGTCGATGATCGCCGCGACGGTTTCGGCGAGGGAGAGAAGGTCCTCGTAGGTCTCGCGCCCATGCGTCCACCCGATCATGCGGTTTCCCTCGATGCGCCAGCCCAACCGGACGTCGTGCATGCGCCGTTCCATGGCGTACGTGCTGATGAGGGCAGCGAAGTCGGGATCGGAAGCGCAGTAACGGACCAGGTGGGTGCCGAGGTCCGGCAAGTCCTTGGCGCGACCCGTGGCGCGATTGAGCGCGGGGCGGTTTTCCACCCGATGGGATGCCGCCAATCTGCGGCTCGTCAAGGACGTGGCCGGAAGTGCGCGGGGAAGCGGGAGTACGGCCACCGAGTAGGTCCATGCGACATTCGCCTTGGCGCCGCGCTGCCATGCGAGGAGGTGGAACAGGCTCACTTCCCGACCGTGGAGGCTGCCCTGGAGCAGGTCACGAAGAGCGAGGCCGTCGGGGCCGAGGCTGAAGGGGTAGCCGCCGCGGTCGAATGTG
This sequence comes from Streptomyces lydicus, assembly GCF_004125265.1. Classification (GTDB taxonomy): domain Bacteria; phylum Actinomycetota; class Actinomycetes; order Streptomycetales; family Streptomycetaceae; genus Streptomyces; species Streptomyces lydicus_C. The sequence continues at coordinate 4,904,740 of NZ_RDTE01000003.1, read as the reverse complement.
GCGAGGTAGTCCCGGGCGTGCTTGCGGTACTTCCAGGCCGGATCGTCACGGAAACGTTTGATGCTTTTGCGGACTTCGAACACTGTCAGTCAGAGCTGCCCAGTTCAGTATTGGCGGCGTTGCCGGCGCCGTAGATGGTGCCGTCGACGGGGATCTGCTGCCAACCGGGGAACCCGTTTCGGTTGGTTGCACGGTGCTCGCCACCGCCGTCGTTGATCTTTTCGCCTGCGTGGTTTGCGCCGCCGGCGGTAGCGCCGGCAGCGCCACTGAACGCCGCGTCCCGGAGGATGTCCTTGTCCTCCCCTTCGAAGATGATCTCCGCCCCGTCCGCCGCGGCCTGGCCGCCCGCGCTGCCCACACCCTCCGTGGCCATCCTGCCAAGCAGGTTCTTACCCTCCAGCCCCGCGCCGATGGCCTTGCCGGGAGCCCACGCTCCTTCAGCAGCATGCTGTCCCGTACTGGTCGCCCATTTGTCCACTTTCTCCCCGATCCTGCCCGCCCCTTCCGTGATCCCCGTGCCCACCAGCCCGGCCACGGCGGCATCCTGAAGGTCCTGCCCCGTGGTCCTCCAGGTGATCTCCTGGCCGGTGACGAGCTTCCCGCCGACATTGCCGATGAAGTTGGCGCCGGTGTTCTTGCCGAACTCGATGGCGAACTTGAGCAGCTTGCTGTCCGCCATCGCCTCCTTCACCCTCTCCATCTCCTTGGCAACCCTGATCAGGAGCTGTCCGAGCCGGGTGACCTCCGCCGTCGCCTCGGCGATCTCCGCTTCGGCCGCGCCCGCCGCAATGGCGTCGGAGAAGCCAGCGGTCAGCACCGACAGTCCGATGCCGATCGCCACCGTCGCAAGGACCTCCTCGACCACGCGGTGGACCTCGTCATTGGCCTTCTGGATCGCATCAGCGGTGGTGTCCAGCTGATGCGCCACGGTTGCGAACTGCGGCAGAGCCTTCTCCACCTGGCTCCTGGTGTGTTTCCAGTGGGCGTGGAAGGCGTCGGCAGCGGCGCCGGTCCAGTTGTCGCCAAGCCGGGTGACCTCGTGGTCCTGGGCCTCGACCGTGCTCTTCAGATCATGGGCCATGTGGCGCCACGCCTCGGCACAGGCGCGCAGGACGGACGGATCCCCACCGGGGTTGAACAGGTTGAAGCTCTTCTCGATCTTCGGCTGCTGCTCATGCTGCGAGTCGGCCATGTCACTTCCCCCCGAACCGCTGCGCCTGCGCGGAATCGGCTCCCTGATAGGAGGCAACGGTGTGCTCAAGACCCGCGGCGTAGTGCCGCAGCCCGGCACTCAGCTGCCGCAGGGACGTCACCGTGTGGCGGGTCATCTCCACGTACTGGGAAAGGACCTCGGTGGACTCGGCCATCACGCCGAAGGCGTCGTCCACGTTCTCCGCACGGGTGGCGAAGGTGCTGATACGGCCGTCCAAGTGACCGGAAGAGCACGTGAAGTCCTTGGCCAAGGCCGTAACCGGCTCGGGATGTATCGAAAAATGCTCGTGCGCCATCGCAGTCCCCCATGGTGAAGCCGTACATGACCAGTACGCACGGCCAACGTAGGCAGACCACGCCGCCAGATGGGGTTCGCCGGGCATCGATTTGACGGCCCATTGACGCGATCCGGAGATCCAGCAGACGAGTTCTTGGGGCGGGGGACGTCCCTCACGTGATCGCCCGGCTCTCGGGCCGGCGGCGGGCCGGCAGACCCCGCTTCAAGGCCCCAAAACAGACAGCGGCCCCGCCCCCTGGACACTCCGTTCCAGGCGGCGGGGCCTTCATCGCTGTGGGCCATCAGGGGCTCGAACCCTGAACCAATGGATTAAAAGTCCACTGCTCTGCCAATTGAGCTAATGGCCCGCACCGAGCAGCATAGCCCGAGGATGTGCCGCAGCCCGAAGGCATTGGGGATCGGGCTGCCCGGTGGAGAGCCGCGGGGCCCGCCGGCGCACCGGGCGGGGCGCTCCGCACCCCCTCAACATACAGGGCCCGTACGGCACTTGAGTGCGTACGGGCCCTGCGGATCAGCGGATGTGATCAGCCGTTGCGCTTCCAGCGCGGCTTGTCGTCACGGCGGCCGCCGGAGCCGGTCGTGGCGCCGCGGTGGTCGTCACGGCGGCCGTACGGGCGGTCGCCGCCGCCGCGGTGGCCACCGGAGGACGGACGGCCGCCGGAGCGGTCGTCACGGTTGAACGGACGGTCGCCGCCACCGGAGCGGTAGCCGCCGGAGGAACGGCCGCCGGAGCGGTCGTCACGGTTGAAGGGGCGGCTCGGACGGTCGCCGCGGTCGCGGTTGAAGCCACCGCCGGAGCGGTCGTCACGACGGTCACGGTCGAAAGAACGGCCACCGGAACGGTCGTCACGACGGTCACGGTTGAAGCCACCACCCGAGCGGTCGTCACGACGGTCACGGTTGAAGCCACCACCGGAACGGTCATCGCGACGGTCACGGTTGAAGCCACCACCGGAACGGTCATCGCGACGGTCACGGTTGAAACCGCCACCCGAGCGGTCGTCACGACGGTCACGGTCGAAAGAACGGCCACCGGAACGGTCGTCACGGCGGTCGCGGTTGAAACCGCCACCCGAGCGGTCATCGCGACGGTCACGGTCGAAGGAACGGCCACCCGAGCGGTCGTCACGACGGTCACGGCGGTCGAAGTTGCCCCGGTCGTCGCGGCGGTCGTCCGACGTGCCGGCCTGGGCCGGTACGGCGGCCTCGGCGGCGGCCTCGGCCTCGGCGGTGACGGCCGCGGCGGCAAGCGCCTCGGCCGGGTCCTCGCCCCGCTCACGGGCGGCGCGGGCGGTCAGCCGGTCGGCCTCCTCGCGCAGCTCGGTGGCGCGGCGCTGCAGGCGCTCCAGCTCGCGGGTGAGCTCGGCCACCTCGCGCTCGGCCTGCTTGGCGGAGTTGTTCGCGCCGTCGGCCTGGACCTCGGTGAGCGAGCGCGCACCGGTGATCCGGGCGACGTCCTCGTCGAAGGCGCCGGAGCCGCCGACGATGTGGCGCGAGGCGTCCACGCCCGCGTCCTCCATCAGGCGGAAGATCTGGCGGCGCTGGTGCGGCAGCGACAGCGAGACGACGGTGCCGGACTGGCCGGCGCGGGCGGTACGGCCCGAGCGGTGCAGGTAGTCCTTGTGGTCACCGGCCGGGTCGACGTTCAGGACCAGGTCGATGCCGTCGACGTGGATACCGCGGGCGGCGACATCGGTGGCGACCAGCGCGTTGACGTAGCCGTCCTTGAAGTCCGCGAGCACCCGGGTGCGCGCGCCCTGCGTCATACCGCCGTGCAGCGCGTCGGCCTTCACGCCGGACTCGACGAGCTGCTCGGCGATGCGGTCGGCGCCCAGCTGGGTGCGGACGAAGATGATGGTGCGGCCCTTGCGGGCGGCGATGGCGGCGGTGACCGGCGCCTTGTCCTTCGGCTTCACGACGAGGACGTGGTGGGTCATGGTCGTGACGTTGCCCTGGGCGCTGTCGACCTCGTGGCTGACCGGGTTGGTCAGGTAACGCTTGACCAGCGTGCCGATCTCGTTCTCCATCGTGGCGGAGAACAGCATCCGCTGACCGCCGGACGGCACCTGGTCGAGCAGCTCGGTGACCTCGGGCAGGAAGCCCAGGTCGGACATCTGGTCGGCCTCGTCGAGGACGGCGACCTGGACGTTCTCCAGGGAACAGGCGCCACGGTTGATGATGTCGCGCAGCCGGCCCGGGGTGGCGACGAGGACGTCGACGCCGCGCTCCAGGGCGTAGATCTGGTTGCCCATGGACGTACCGCCGCAGACGACCTTCATCTTGAGGCCGAGGACGTCGCCGTAGGGCTGGAGCGCGTCCGCGACCTGCATCGCGAGCTCACGGGTCGGGGTGAGGATGACGGCGCGCGGCTTCTTCTTCTCGGTGTGGCCGTCGGCCAGCGTGGCCAGGGTCGGCAGACCGAAGGAGAGCGTCTTGCCGGAGCCGGTGCGGCCGCGGCCGAGGATGTCCTTGCCGGCCAGCGCGTCCGGGATGGTCGCGGCCTGGATCGGGAAGGGGGTGGTGACGCCGTTCTGCGCGAGCTTGCGGACGACGCCCTCGGGCAGTCCGAGGTCGGCGAAGGTGACGGTGTCGGTGGCGGCCTCGGCCGCGTCGGTCTCGGGGGCCTCGTCGGCCGCCGTCACCTCGGGGACCGCCTGCTCGTCGAGTGCGGGCATGACGGACTGCTCAGTGGAAATGGACATGCGAAATGCGAAACCTTCCGGAGTCTCGGCACGCGCCCAAACTCCGTGTGTTTCACACGACCGCCTCTATGCGGTCAGCCACGGCAAGGGAGAGAACGCGCCACGCGGCGCGCTTCTGTTCTGGCGCCGGGCAAATGGGATCAAACGATCTACCACCATACGCACTCCGCCCCCCGGATGGCAAATGACCTTCCGGCCCCCGCCGTCGGCCCCTTGCCACCACCTGCCGCACCGGGCTGCGCACCCCGGGCGGCGCCCCGCACCTTCGTCCGCTACACACACCTTCCGCCCCCTGTATGCGCTATGCCCCCTCCGCCCCTCTTCGCTCCTACGCCTCTTCCCCGTACGGATCCGACCCCGGCTGCGACTGCGACTGCTCCGGTGACATCGGCGAGACGGGCGACGGTCCGGACGCCTGGGAGCTCGGCGGCGGCGGAGCGCTGCTGGCCGGCGGGCTCGGCTGCGCGGGGGGCGTACCGGGCGGGGGCGAGGCCGGCGGGGTGGGGCGGTCGGGGCGGGACGGCGAGGGCTTCGGGATTCCGGGGCGCCCGCCGTGACCGTCGGAGCCGCCGTGGACGCCGCCCGCCCCCGGCTCGGGCCCCGACGGCTGCACGGGCTGGGACGGCTCACCCGGCCCGGACGGCGTCGGCTCGGCGCTCCCCGACTTCTTCTTCGCCTTGTCGTCGTCGCCGGCCGGACGCCCGGCGCCGTGATGGCCCATCCGCCGCGGTCCGCCGCCGCGGCCGTCCACGGTCACCCCGCCGGGGCCGGGCAGCCCGCCCTCCCCGTCGTGCCGCGCACTGCTGCCGGACGGTCTCGGTTTCTCCGGATCGCTCACGCTCATACAGCCGGCCAGCGACGCGGCCAGCGCGGAGACGGCCACGGCCGCGGCGACGGCCCGGGAGTGCCGGCGGCGCGCCGGCGGGCGCGACGATTCGGCAGGGGTGACGGACGGCGACGGAGACGACGACGGGGACGGTGTCGGCGTCAGGGGCGAATGGCAGGGGCTCGGGCGCACGGCGGGACCTCCGGATCCGGAGCGCAGGGACAGCGGTACGGACTCCCTGCCCAACTCCCGCTCCCCACCCGAGGACACGCACCGGGCCCGGCGGATCGCTCCGGGCGCCGCGGACCGGGCCGAGCCAGGGGCCCCGGTGGCCCTAGCCGTAGCCGAGCGCGTGCAGCCGTTCGTCGTCGATCCCGAAGTGGTGCGCGATCTCGTGAACGACCGTCACTTCGGTCTCCGCGACCACGTCCTCGCGCGTGTCGCACATCCGCAGCGTCGGCCCCCGGTAGACGGTGATCCGGTCCGGCAGCACGCCCGCGTACCACTCCCCGCGGTCGGTCAGCGGCGTCCCCTCGTACAGCCCGAGCAACTCGGGATCGCCGGCCGGGGGCTCGTCCTCGACGAAGACCGCCACGTTGTCCATCAGCCGGGTCAGCTCCGGCGGAATCCGGTCCAGCGCCTCGGCGACCAGTTCCTCGAACTCCTCGCGCGTCATTTCCAGCACACCACCATTCTCCGCCACCCGGACCCACACCGATCGTCGCGTCCCGCCCGTCACTCCGCACCCCAACCGGAAGCCGCCGCTCCCCGCATAGCGGTGCCACCGGCCGGGCATACCGGACCAATGGCCCGCGCCGCGCGCTCCCCGACACCGCACCCCGACACCCCGCGCACCCCGCCGCACCGGCTGCTGTTCGTCTGGCTCCACGGCGTACCCGCACTGCCCGCAGCCGTCCGCCGCGCCTACCGCTTCCGCCGTACGGCCCCGGCCGCCCCCGTCCCCGCCCCGTCGCGCTCCTCGGCCCACCCGGCCTCCTCCACCCCGCTCGGCGCCGCCCCGCGCCGCCCCCTGCGCTCCGCCCTCGGCCTGGTATCCGTGGCCGTCCTCGGCGGCTGGCTGGGGCTGGTCCTGATCGGCGGCGTCCACGCCCCCGTCGGCCCGATGGACACCAGCATGGCGCTGCGCCCCTCGCTGACCGGCGGCACCAGGATCAACGTCCCGCCCCTCGGCGACCTGGAACTGAGCAGCCACTACGCACCCGTGTCGCTCGACGTCGATGTCGACCGGCTGGACCCGGTCCGCTCCCGGGCGCTGGTCGACCACCCCGAGCGGTTCGCCGGCCTGCAGGACGAGGTCACCCGTGACGTCACCCGCGGCGCCCTGGGGCTGGCGCTGCACTCCGGTATCGCCGTGGTGTCCGGCGCGACCGCGCTGAGCCTGGCCGTCCACCGCCGCCCGCGCCGCGCGCCGGCCGCCGGCGGGCTGGCGCTCGCCCTGCTCGCCGCCTGCGCCGGCACCGCGTACGCCACCTGGAACCCCAAGTCCGTACTGGAGCCGAAGTTCTCCGGGCTGCTCTCCTCGGCCCCGTCCGTGGTCGGCAACGCCCGCAATATCGTCAGCGAATTCAACGTCTACCAGAAGGAGTTGGCGCGTCTGGTGACCAATGTGACCAAGCTCTACGACGCCGCCTCGACGCTGCCGGTCTACCGGCCGGAACCCACCACCATCCGGGTGCTGCACGTCTCCGACATCCACCTCAACCCCGCCGGCTGGCGGATCATCGCCTCCCTGGTGAAGCAGTACCGGATCAACGTGATCCTCGACACCGGCGACACCATGGACCACGGCTCGGCCGCCGAGAACCACTTCCTGGACCCGGTCTCCAGCCTCGGCGCCCCGTACGTCTGGGTGCGCGGCAACCACGACTCGCGCGGCACGCAGAAGTACTTGACCGGCCGCCGCCACGTCACCGTCCTCGACCACGGCAAGGTCGCCCGGGTCGCCGGCCTGCGCCTCGCGGGCGTCGGCGACCCGCAGTTCACCCCGGACCGCTCCGTGGTGGCGGCCGGCGAGCCCGCCGAGCGCACCGCCGGCGGCAAGCTCGCCGACTCGCTGCGCACCCAGCGGCTGGCCGGCACCCCCGTCGACATCGCGCTGGCCCACAACCCCACCGCCGTGACCGAGGCGGACGGCCTGGCCCCGCTGGCACTGGCCGGCCACCTCCACCACCGCGAGATCACCACGCTCCCCCAGGGCACCCGGCTGATGGTCGAGGGCTCCACGGGCGGCGGCGGGCTGCGCGCGGTGCAGAACAGGAAGCCCGCGCCGGTCGAGGCGTCGGTGCTCTATCTGGACCGGACGACGAAACGGCTGCAGGCGTGGGACGAGATCACCCTCGGCGGGCTGGGCCTGTCGCGGGCCGAGGTCAGCCGCCACCTCCCCCGCGAGAACCAACCCGGCGCCACGCCCTCGCCGTCCGGCCCGCCTCACCCGTCCGGACCCTCTTCGGGAGTCTCTTCCGGGCCTTCTTCCGGAGGCTCTTCCGGCCCGTCGTCCGGCCCGCTTCCGCGCCCGGCCAGGAGCCCTTCCGGCGGCCCCCGGTAAACCGTTTTGGCGAACGGTCCTCCCATCCCATATGCTTCTCACGTCCCCGACGGCGCCGGTAACGACGCCAAGGTGGCCACCAGCCCTCATCGTCTAGTGGCCCAGGACGCCGCCCTTTCAAGGCGGTAGCACGGGTTCGAATCCCGTTGGGGGCACGCATCACCGTGTGCGAGACTGGTTCACGCCGCTTTCGCACAATGCAAGGTCCTGTGGAGCAGTTTGGAGTGCTCGCCACCCTGTCAAGGTGGAGGCCGCGGGTTCAAATCCCGTCAGGACCGCTGCGGCTGGGTAGCTCAGTTGGTACGAGCGATCGCCTGAAAAGCGATAGGTCGCCGGTTCGACCCCGGCCCCAGCCACACCCATTGGGAGAAGGCCCCGATTCCTGGAATCGGGGCCTTTTTCGTGTTCTTCGCGTCCTTCGCATCCTTCGTGTCCGTGGATTCCGCCCATTCCGCCGGTGCCGATGACGGCTTTCTTTTTCCGCCCGACGCCTGGGCCCGGCGCGCGGCACCCGGCACACGCCCCGTCGCGCCTCACGCGTCCGCGGCGGGCGCCACCGCCTCCCCGCCGCCATCCGGATGGCCGTGCCGCCAGATCCAGAACACCGTGCACGAGAGCACCGCCCAGCCGGCCAGCACCAGGAAGGGGAAGGCGTGCTGGTGGCCGCCGAAGTAGACGGCGGTGTGCTGGGCGTTGACCGAGCCGCCCGGCGGCAGCCAGCGGCCGACGAGGCCGAGGGCGGACGGCAGCAGCGGCCAGGAGACCGCACCGCCCGAGGAGGGGTTGCCCAGCAGCACCATCAGTCCCCAGGTGGGGATCATCGCCCAGCGCCCCATGAGGGCGTTGAACATCGTGAAGACCATGCCGGACGTGAACATCGTCAGCGCCAGGATCAGCCAGGACTCCACGAACGGCAGCCGCAGCGCGCCCAGCCACCAGTCCACCACCGCAGCGATGCAAAAGCCCCCCAGCAGCGCATAGACCGCGGTACAGGCGATCCGCTCGGCCGGCCGCAGGCCGCGGGCGTGCACGCTGAGCTGGATCGCGCCGACGAAGCCGATGATCACCGCGGCCAGCGAGATGTAGAACAGCGCCAGACCGCGGGGATCGCCCTTCTGCAGCGGTTTGATGTCCCGGATCCGGACGTCCACGCCGATCGCCTGGCCGACCTTCGCGCCCGACTGGGTCAGCAGCTGCGCCACCGTGGCCCCCGAGGCGCCGGAGACGTCCAGCTCCACGCCCCTGCCGCGGGCGCGCAGGATCGCGAACTGCTCCTGCTCGTCGACGGCCCGCCGGGCCTGGCCGTAGGTGCGGTACCCGGTCAGCCGGAGCGAAGCGTTCAGCGCCTTCTCCATCCCCTGGGCGAAGGCCTTCACCGGCGGGGTGTCGGGAGAGCCGACCACGGCGGTCGGGATGGAGCGGGGCGTCGGGTTGGCCATGGCGTACGTGTACGAGCCGGCGAACAGGCCGGCCGCCGCGGCGACGATGAAGATCAGCACGGCCGCGGGGAAGTAGGGCGACCTCTTGAAGGCCGCCCACCCGACGGCCGCCCGCCCCGGAGCGCCGGTCCGCGGCCCGCCGTGCGGAGCGGTTCCGCCCGGCGGGCCGGAAGCGCCGCGATGATCAGCCATAGGGACACGCTAAAGCAGCGACACGGGGCATACCCGGGCAGATGCCCCGTATGCGGCGGCCCCGGGGCCCGTGATCCGGCCGTACGGGCAAATGGTTCGCCAGTCGATTACGTGAGGTGAGATCCTGGGGGACGTATGTCCAGTCAGCCTGCCTCCGCCCTGCCCGACGGCGCTGTCTCCACCCCGCCCGGCACCCCCGCTCCCACCCTGACCGCTCTGCTGGAGCGGCTGCCCGAGCTGATGCTGCGCGACCAGCAGCGGCTGGGGCGCCGGCTCGACGGCGCGCGCCGGATCCGCAAGCCCGAGGCCCGGGCCGCCGTGCTCGCCGAGATCGCCGCCGGCCTCGACGAGGCGGAGCTGCGGGTCGCCCAGCGGCAGGCCGCGGTGCCCGGGATCACCTATCCGGAAGAGCTGCCGGTCAGCCAGAAGAAGGACGAGATCCTCGCCGCGATCCGCGACCACCAGGTCGTGATCGTCGCCGGTGAGACCGGCTCCGGCAAGACGACCCAGATCCCCAAGATCTGTCTGGAGCTCGGCCGCGGCATCCGGGGCCTGATCGGGCACACCCAGCCCCGCCGGATCGCGGCCCGTACGGTCGCCGAGCGGGTGGCCGAGGAGCTGAAGACCCCGCTGGGCGAGGCGGTCGGCTGGAAGGTCCGCTTCACCGACCAGGTCGGCGGCGACACCCTCGTCAAGCTGATGACGGACGGCATTCTGCTCGCCGAGATCCAGACGGACCGCGAGCTGCGCCAGTACGACACGATCATCATCGACGAGGCACACGAGCGCAGCCTCAACATCGACTTCATCCTGGGCTATCTGGCGCAGCTGCTGCCCCGCCGCCCGGATCTGAAGGTCGTGATCACGTCCGCGACCATCGACCCGGAGCGGTTCGCGCGGCACTTCGGCAGCTTCGCGTCCGTAGGTGCGACGCCGGACCGCACCGACACCTCCGGGAGCGACGAGGCGAAGCCGAGCGCCCCCATCGTGGAGGTCTCCGGCCGGACGTATCCGGTGGAGGTGCGCTACCGCCCGCTGCTGGAAGAGGGCGGCCAAGAGGCCGACCGCGACCAGATCACCGCGATCTGCGACGCCGTGGACGAGCTCCAGGCCGAGGGCCCCGGCGACGTCCTGGTCTTCCTCTCCGGCGAACGGGAGATCCGCGACACCGCGGACGCGCTCAACAAGAAGGCCCTGCCGTTCACCGAGGTCCTTCCGCTCTACGCCCGGCTGTCGCACGCCGAGCAGCACCGTGTCTTCCAGCGGCACACGGGCAGACGGATCGTGCTGGCCACGAACGTCGCCGAGACCTCGCTGACCGTCCCGGGCATCCGGTACGTCATCGACCCCGGCATGGCCCGTATCTCCCGCTACAGCTACCGCACCAAGGTCCAGCGGCTGCCCATCGAGCCGGTCTCGCAGGCCAGCGCCAACCAGCGCAAGGGCCGCTGCGGCCGTACCAGCGACGGCATCTGCATCCGCCTCTACTCCGAGGACGACTTCCTCTCCCGTCCCGAGTTCACCGACGCCGAGATCCTCCGGACGAACCTCGCCTCCGTCATCCTGCAGATGACCGCGGCCGGCCTCGGCGACATCGAGAAGTTCCCGTTCATCGACCCGCCGGACCGCCGCAACATCAAGGACGGCGTCGATCTGCTGCGCGAGCTCGGGGCGCTCGACGCAGAGCAGAAGCCCTCCAAGCAGGGGCAGAAGGGGCAGCGGCTGACCCCGCTCGGCCGCAAGCTCTCCCAGCTGCCGGTCGACCCGCGGCTGGCGCGGATGGTGCTGGAGGCGGACCGCAACGGCTGTGTCCGCGAGGTCATGGTCATCGCGGCGGCGCTGTCCATCCAGGACCCGCGCGAGCGGCCCGCCGACAAACAGCAGCAGGCCGACCAGCAGCACGCCCGCTTCAAGGACGAGACCTCCGACTTCCTCGCCTTCCTCAACCTGTGGCGCTATGTCCGCGAGCAGCAGAAGGAGCTGTCCTCCTCCGCCTTCCGCCGGATGTGCCGCAGCGAGTTCCTGAACTACCTGCGGATACGCGAGTGGCAGGACATCTACTCCCAGCTGCGTTCGGTCGCCAAGACCATGGGCATCCACCTCAGCGAGGAAGATGCCGCGCCGGACCACATCCACACCTCCCTGCTGTCCGGATTGCTCTCGCATCTCGGCCTCAAGGACACGGATGCCAAGAACGAGTACCTGGGCGCCCGCAGCGCCAAGTTCGCGGTGTTCCCCGGCTCCGCGCTCTTCAAGAAGCCACCGCGCTGGGTGATGTCGGCCGAGCTGGTCGAGACGTCGCGCCTGTGGGCGCGGGTGAACGCGAAGATCGAGCCGGAGTGGATCGAACCGCTCGCCCAGCATCTGGTGAAGCGGACCTACAGCGAGCCGCACTGGGAACAGAAGATGGCCGCGGTGATGGCCTACGAGCGGGTGACGCTCTACGGCGTCCCGATCGTCGCCCAGCGCAAGATCGCCTACGGCCGGATCGACCCCGAGACCTCGCGGGATCTGTTCATCCGCAACGCCCTGGTCGAGGGCGACTGGCGCACCCACCACCAGTTCTTCCACGACAACCGCAAACTCCTCGGCGAGGTCGAGGAGTTGGAGCACCGCGCCCGGCGCCGCGACATCCTCGTCGATGACGAAACCCTCTTCGACTTCTACGACCAGCGCATCCCGGCCGATGTGGTCTCCGGAGCGCATTTCGACGCCTGGTGGAAGAAGCAGCAGCGCGAAGAGCCGGAGCTGCTGAACTTCGAGCACTCGATGCTCATCAATGAATCCGCCGAGGCCGTCACCAAGGACGACTACCCGGATTCCTGGCGGCAGGGAAAGCTGAAGTTCAAGGTCACCTACCAGTTCGAGCCGGGCGCGGACGCGGACGGCGTGACCGTCCACATCCCCCTCCAGGTCCTCAACCAGGTCTCCTCCGAGGGCTTCGACTGGCAGATCCCCGGCCTGCGCGAGCAGTTGGTGACCGAGCTGATCCGGTCGCTTCCCAAGCCGATCCGCCGTAACTACGTCCCGGCACCGAACTTCGCGGCCCGCTTCCTGGACTCCACGGTCCCCCTGCAGGGCGCCCTGACGACCTCGCTGGCCGCGGGGCTGCAGCGGATGGTGGGCGTGCCCGTCGACGCCGCGGACTTCGACCCGGACAAGATCCCCGACCACCTCAAGATCACCTTCCGGGTGGTCGACGAGCGCCGCCGCAAGCTCGCCGAGGAGAAGGACCTGGAGGCGCTGCGGCTGAAGCTCAAGCCGAAGACCAGGGCGGCCCTCTCCAAGGCCTTCGAGCAGGGCGCCGAGCGGCCCGCCGGGGACCGCAAGGGCGGCGCGGACGACGGGCGGGCGACGGCCGGCCCGGAGCAGCGGACCGGCCTGACGTCCTGGACCATCGGCACCCTGCCGCGCACCTTCGAAACCCGGCGCGCGGGCCAGCCGCTGAAGGCCTACCCGGCGCTGGTCGACGAGGGCAGCAGCGTCGCCGTCCGCCTCTTCGACACCGAGGCCGAGCAGCTCACCGCGATGTGGGCCGGCACCCGCCGCCTCATCCTGCTCAACATCCCGTCCTCCCCGGCCAAGTTCGCCCAGGGCAAGCTGAGCAATCAGCAGAAGCTGGCGCTGTCCCGTAATCCGCACGGCTCGATCGGGGCACTCTTCGACGACTGTGTCACCGCCGCAGCCGACCGGCTGATCGCGGCCCGGGGCGGTCCGGCGTGGGACGAGGAGTCCTTCCGCAAGCTCTTCGACGCGGTCCGCGCCGACCTGGTGGACGTCACGCTCAAGACCATCCAGCAGGTCCAGGAGGTGCTGGCCGCCTGGCAGGCGTGCGAGCGCCGGCTGAAGGAGACCTCGTTCCCCTCCCTGCTCCCGTCGCTCACGGACATCAAGGAGCAGCTGGCGGCGCTGATCAAGCCGGGCTTCGTCACGGCGCACGGCGCGAAGCGGCTGCCGGACCTGATGCGCTACCTGGTGGCCGCTGACCGCCGGCTGCAGCAGCTGCCCACCCACGCCGAGCGGGACCGCACCCGGATGGCGAAGGTGAAGGAGATGCAGGACGAATACGCCTGGCTGCTGGAGCAGTTCCCGCAGGGCCGTCCGGTGCCCGCCGCGGCCCGGGAGATCCGCTGGATGATCGAGGAGTTGCGGGTGAGCTACTTCGCCCACGCCCTGGGCACCGCGTACCCGGTCTCCGACAAGCGGATCGTGAAGGCGGTGGACGCCGCCGCGCCGTAGGCGGTGTCTTTCCCCCGGGAATCAGGGCCGCCGGTAGCGAGTTCGACCGCACCCCCTGACCTGCTGTACAGTCTTGTTTCGCAGCCCGCCGCAAGCGGAAAGCGAAACGCAAGGTCCTGTGGAGCAGTTTGGAGTGCTCGCCACCCTGTCAAGGTGGAGGCCGCGGGTTCAAATCCCGTCAGGACCGCATTATTACGGCCCGCATCCTTCTCGGATGCGGGCCGTTCTGCTGTCCGGACCTTCTACGGTCGGAGCGGTCCCCGCCCCCGGTGTGCGGCCGCCGCCGGGCACCGGTCACCGCACTCCCCGTCAGAACCCGCCCCTGCGGCCCGTATCGGATCACCGCGCCGGCCACCGGCACCGAGGCGCGCCGCCGGCCGTCTCCGCCGCCGGCCGCCCCCGTCGACCGAATGCGGTGCGTAGCCGGTTTGCTGCCCGCCGTATTGACGGCGGCACGTACCACCGGTACTCACTGAGGAAGGGCACGGGGCCGGGGAGGTATACGCAATGACGACTGCGGTACGGCACGAGACCAGGGCGCTGTTGCGGGCCCATCTGTCGGCGGCCACGGGCTATCGCCACCTGATGCGGCACTGCCCCATCTGTCACCAGCTGCTGCGGCTCGCCATGGAGCCGCACACGGCCCGCTCCGCGGCTCCGGCGCCCGCGATCACCCCCGCCCCGCCGCAGGCCGTCTGTGAGCCGCAGGCGGCCGAGGGCGAAAGTCCCGCGGGCGGATGACCGACGCCGCCTGCATCGCGCGTGCGGCGGCAGGGCGTTGGGCGCGGCGGGAGAAGTTCTCTACCGCAGCGGACGTATCGTCTTCAAGCGCCGCGCAGTGTGACGGGTGTCACCGAACTGGTTTGGCGTGATGCGGAACTTACACCTCGCATACAACCGGTCAATTTAATATGTGCAATTGCACTACCTGTGAACGCCTCAGTAACGAGCCCGCAGGGTCCGCACGCAAAGGCCCCCACGAGACCCGTGAAGGCACCCTGAGCGGCGTCCGGAGTGGCGTCTGCGGCGTGCCGACCTGGCCGCCACGAAGGGGCCTGGAGCGGGCGCACACAAAAAGATCGCGCTGGACCCGGCGGAGTCCAGCGCGATCGATGACGTACCCAAGATGGGGCGGGTGTGGGGCCTGTTGGGGCAGGCGCCGCGTCATATGAAGCTGTGTGAAGCAAGGTGAAGCAGGTCGAGCCAGGGGTACAAAGCAGGCATTTTCGGGTTGGGGGCCCCGAAAACGACCTGGTTATGCGGTTGTTCAGGCCTCGCTGCGCTGCTGCGGAATGCCCGCGAGCAGTGCGCGGACCTCAGCCTCGCGGTAACGCCGGTGTCCTCCGAGCGTGCGGATGGACGTGAGCTTGCCTGCCTTGGCCCAGCGGGTCACCGTCTTCGGGTCCACGCGGAACATCGTGGCGACCTCAGCAGGGGTAAGCAGCGGCTCGGCGTCAGGGGTGCGAGCGGTCATGAGCGGCCTCCTCGGGAGAACCGAACCATCACGGTTCTTTCCTCTAAATTCTGCACCTTGACCCACGTTGCCCGAAATGGCGGACGCGGGCCGAGTCGGTTATAGGACGAACGGCTTGTCCTCGGCACTACAACTACACCATCTGTCCAGCCACGTCGGCCAAACCGATGGAATTGCCCTCTCAGGTGTTCAACCTCGGCGGAAGCCGATGGACCGTGCCATAGCGGACAGTCACTCGTCCGTGACGATCAGTCACAACGTGAACAGACGCCACGAGACCCCTCAAGGAGCGCAATACCGATCTATCCGCCCTTAGTTGGACGGAAGGAGCCCGCGTCGGGCTCCTTGTCCTATTTTGGCACGAGGGTATGGCTTGGGAGCAAGACCCGAAGTCAGTGCTTTAGGTCACGCTTGAGGCAATCGCCCGGATCGGGACCTACGTCCCTCACTGTGCGAACGCCGAAAAGCGAAAGCAATCATTCCGCATCATGATCCCCGGACCGTACCGCCGCTCAGCTGGAGAACTGACGTTCCCGCACCGCACGCCACCGCTGGGAAAGCTTCTCGTACGCGACCCCGGCCCGCTCGCCGTCCCCGTCGCGCAGCGCCGCCAGCCCCTCCGCCACCTCGGCGGCGGAACGGTCCTCGGCGAGCTGCTCCTCGGGCACCGCGTGCACCAGCCCTCCGTAGTCCAGCTCCACGAGCGAGCGCGGATGGAATTCCTCGAGCCAGCGCCCCACATCTACCAGGCCGTCGATCAGCGGCCCCTCCTCCAGGGCGTCGCGCAGCGTGCGCAGTCCCCGGGCGACCCGCCGTCGTGCCTCCACCATGGGCGTCCGGTAACGCATCACGGGCGCCTGGTCACCCTTCGTGTACTCCCGCTCGCCGTCGTCGAACAGCACGAACCAGCGGACCGGGACGTGCCAGGCGGCGCCGCGGATCCAGGGCCTCGCGTCCGGGTTGCGCTCCCGCCACCGCTCGTAGTCGCCGGCCGCCTGCAGCCGCACCACCGGGGGCAGCGCCGCATCCAGCACCGACGCCGGCAGCAGCTCGTCCAGCGCCTCCAGGGCCTGCCAGCCGCGCAGCCGGGTGCGCCAGGGGCAGACGCACGTCACCTCGTCCACGACGGCGATGAAGGCGTCCGCGCTCTCGTGGACCGGCACCGGCACCGGCGGGGTCGCCAGCAGATCGGCCAGCGCCCGGCGCTGCTCGTCCTGGGCGGTGGGGGTGTCCTCCCGTTTGGCATAGCGCGCCCAGTGCGAGCGCTCCGGCTCGGGGAACGCGGCCAGCGGCTCGTAGACCCGCAGATATGCCATGTACGGGACCTTCACCGACGACGCCAGGGCCACGCCCGCTCCTTCAAAGGGGAAGTCCGCCGCCGGGAGATCCCGAGGGCCCCCGCCGGCCTGCGATACGACCAGATCGTCCCATGCCCGTCCCCCGGGAGAGGGTGATCCTGGGCACCCGCCCGATCAACCGGTCCCGCAGGTCTTACGCTCTTTCCAACCGGCCCTCCCCACCCGTCGGAGGGCACCCTTCGCGACTTATGGGAGTCACCACCGTGACTGACGTACGTCCGGCCCACGCCGGCAACGACGGCGGCGTTCTGCACACCCTGTTCCGATCGGAGCAGGGGGGCCATGAGCAGGTCGTTCTCTGCCAGGACCGTGCCAGCGGCCTCAAGGCCGTGATCGCCATCCACAGCACCGCCCTGGGCCCCGCCCTCGGCGGCACCCGCTTCCATGCCTACGCCTCCGAGGAGGAGGCCGTGCTGGACGCCCTCAACCTGTCGCGCGGCATGTCCTACAAGAACGCCCTCGCCGGGCTGGACCACGGCGGCGGCAAGGCCGTGATCATCGGTGACCCCGACCTGATCAAGACCGAGGAACTGCTGCTCGCCTACGGCCGGTTCGTGGCCTCCCTGGGCGGCCGCTACGTCACCGCCTGCGACGTCGGCACCTACGTCGCCGATATGGACGTCGTCTCCCGTACGAACAAGTGGACCACCGGCCGTTCCCCGGCGAACGGCGGCGCCGGTGACTCCTCCGTCCTGACCGCCTACGGCGTCTTCCAGGGCATGCGCGCCTCGGCCCAGCACGCCTGGGGCGACCCGACGCTGCGCGGCCGCAGGGTGGGCATCGCGGGGGTCGGCAAGGTCGGCCACCTCCTCGTCGAGCATCTGCTCGAGGACGGCGCCGAGGTCGTGATCACGGACGTCCGCGCCGATTCGGTGGCGCGGGTGCGCGCCAAGTATCCACAGGTCACGGCGGTCGCGGACACCGAGGCGCTGATCCGCACCGAGGGCCTGGACGTCTACGCGCCGTGTGCGCTGGGCGGTGCGCTGAGTGACGAGTCGCTGCCGGTGCTGACCGCGAAGGTGGTGTGCGGCGCGGCCAACAACCAGCTCGCCCACCCCGGCATCGAGAAGGACCTCTCCGACCGCGGCATCCTCTACGCCCCCGACTACGTCGTGAACGCCGGCGGTGTCATCCAGGTGGCCGACGAGCTGCACGGCTTCGACTTCGACCGCTGCAAGACCAAGGCGGCGAAGATCTTCGACACCACGCTGGCGATATTCGCCCGCGCGAAGGCCGACGGCATTCCGCCCGCCGCGGCCGCCGACCGCCTGGCCGAGCAGCGCATGGCGGAGGCGCAGCGCCCCTGACGCAGGCCGGAAATGCGCCCTTGCGGGCCGGAAAAAGAGCTCTGTGCGGCCCGCCGCGGGCGGCCGGGGGAGACATCCCTCACCACCCGTCGGCGGGTCGCCGTACAGGACAGGTTAAAATCGCAGTTGACCAGCGGGGACGGGGCACCTTGCCGGTCGTGCCGAGCGGCGGGTGATGCGGGCGACGTACCGTATGGCCGCGGAAGCAGGTACCGTTAAAGCCCTACGGGCCGGTCTCTCTGTCGAGAGCCCGCTCTGATCCATGAACGCGTGTCAAGACTCTGGGGCCATCGAGCCCCGTCATTGAGGGGGTCGACCCATGGGGCGCGGCCGGGCCAAGGCCAAGCAGACAAAGGTCGCCCGCCAGCTGAAGTACAGCAGCGGTGGGACGGATCTCTCACGACTGGCCGACGAGCTGGGTGCAACACCGTCGAACCAGCAGCCTCCGAACGCCGAGCCGTTCGAGGAGGACGAGGACGACGACCCGTACGCACGGTACGCAGATCTGTACAACAGCGACGACGACGAAGAGGACGAGGGCGAATCGTCCCAGCAGCGTCGTCGCGCTTGACTCTCTGCGCGCTCGCGGCACCCATAACAGCATCACGGACCCGGTCCTGGGCATCGCCCGGACCGGGTTCTGTGCTGCCCGGATGACCGCTGCCCGTATGTCCGTGGGCGTGGTGGCCGCCTCGACGGCCGCCGGGGAGAGGGGCGCCCGTCCTGGCCCGGGTGGGGCCGTGGCAGGCGCCCGTCCGCTCAGCTCGCGTAGTCACCGGTCAGGGTCACTGCCTCTGCGCGGTCACCGCGGTCGGTGATCTCGCCGCTGACCCAGGCGTCCACGCCGCGGTCGGCCAGCGTGGTCAGGGCGGCCTCCACCGAACCCTGTGGCACGACGGCCATCATGCCGACGCCCATGTTCAGGGTCTTCTCCAGCTCCGGGCGGGCGACCGAGCCGGCCGCGCCGACCAGGTCGAAGACCGGCCCCGGCGTCCAGGTGGTGCGGTCGACGGTGGCGTGCAGACCGTCCGGGATCACCCGGGCGAGGTTGTTGGCCAGGCCGCCGCCGGTGATGTGCGAGAAGGCGTGCACCTCGGTCGTACGGGTCAGCGCCAGGCAGTCCAGCGAGTAGATCTTGGTGGGCTCCAGGAGCTCCTCGCCGAGCGTGCGGCCGAACTCCGGGATCTCCCGGTCCAGGGCCATTCCGGCACGGTCGAACAGCACATGACGGACCAGCGAGTACCCGTTCGAGTGAAGCCCGGAGGACGCCATGGCGATCACCGCGTCGCCCGTACGGATACGATCCGCGCCCAGCACCCGGTCCGCCTCGACGACGCCGGTGCCGGCTCCCGCGACATCGAACTCGTCCGCGCCCAGCAGCCCCGGGTGTTCCGCGGTCTCGCCGCCGACCAGCGCACAGCCGGCCAGCACACAGCCCTCGGCGATGCCCTTGACGATCGCGGCGACCCGCTCGGGGTAGACCTTGCCGACGCAGATGTAGTCCGTCATGAACAGCGGCTCGGCACCGCAGACGACCAGGTCGTCGACGACCATGCCGACGAGGTCGTGGCCGATGCTGTCGTAGACGCCCATCTTGCGGGCGATGTCGACCTTGGTGCCGACGCCGTCGGTCGCCGAGGCGAGCAGCGGGCGCTCGTAGCGCTTGAGGGCGGAGGCGTCGAAGAGGCCGGCGAAGCCGCCGAGGCCGCCGACGACCTCGGGGCGGGTGGCCTTCTTCACCCACTCCTTCATCAGGTCCACGGCGCGGTCGCCGGCTTCGATGTCGACGCCCGCGGCGGCGTAGCTGGCACCGGAGGATTCAGCGGACATGGCTGAGCACTTTCCTGTCGTGTGTGAACGAGCTCTACGGGCGACGCAGCGCGTCGGCCCCGCCGACCCCGGCGGTGAGCGTCTGGACGCCGTCCACGTCGGACGTGGTCCCGCTCGCGGTCTCCGACTCCAGGAGGTGCTTGCCCAGCAGCCCCGGGTCGGGCAGCTCCATCGGGTACTCGCCGTCGAAGCAGGCGCGGCACAGGTTCGGCTTGGCGATCGTGGTCGCCTCGGTCATGCCGTCGATGGAGATGTACGCGAGCGAATCGGCGCCCAGCGACTTGCCGATCTCCTCCACGCTCAGCCCGTTGGCGATCAGCTCCGCGCGGGTGGCGAAGTCGATGCCGAAGAAGCACGGCCACTTGATCGGCGGGGACGAGATCCGGATGTGGACCTCGAGAGCGCCGGCCTCGCGCAGCATCCGGACCAGGGCGCGCTGGGTGTTGCCGCGGACGATCGAGTCGTCGACGACCACCAGGCGCTTGCCGCGGATGACTTCCTTGAGCGGGTTGAGCTTGAGCCGGATACCGAGCTGGCGGATGGTCTGCGAGGGCTGGATGAAGGTCCGGCCGACGTAGGAGTTCTTGACCAGGCCCGAGCCGTAGGGGATGCCGCTGGCTTCGGCGTATCCGACGGCGGCGGGCGTGCCGGACTCCGGCGTCGCTATCACCAGGTCGGCATCGGCCGGCGCCTCGGCGGCCAGCTTGCGGCCCATCTCCACCCGGGAGAGGTACACGTTGCGGCCGGCGATGTCGGTGTCCGGGCGGGCGAGGTAGACGTACTCGAAGACGCAGCCCTTGGGGCGGGCCTCGGCGAAGCGGCTGCTGCGCAGGCCGTTCTCGTCGATGGCGACCATCTCGCCGGGCTCGATCTCCCGGATGAAGCTGGCACCGCAGATGTCGAGGGCGGCGGTCTCGGAGGCGACCACCCAGCCGCGCTCCAGGCGGCCGAGGACCAGCGGGCGGATGCCCTGCGGGTCGCGGGCGGCGTAGAGCGTGTGCTCGTCCATGAAGCAGAGCGAGAAGGCGCCCTTGACCTTCGGCAGGACGCGCGGGGCGGCCTCCTCGACGGTCAGCGGCTTGCCGTCCTCGTCGACCTGGCCGGCCAGCAGGGCCGTCACCAGGTCGGTGTCGTTGGTGGCCGCGACCTGGGTCGCCCGGCCGCCCTCGCGGGGCAGCGCGGAGACCAGATCCGCCAGCTCGGCGGTGTTCACCAGGTTGCCGTTGTGGCCGAGCGCGATCGAGCCGTGCGCGGTCGCACGGAACGTCGGCTGGGCGTTCTCCCACACCGAGGCACCGGTGGTGGAGTAGCGGGCATGGCCCACGGCGATATGGCCCTGGAGGGAGCCGAGCGAAGTCTCGTCGAAGACCTGGGAGACCAGGCCCATGTCCTTGAAAACGAGGATCTGGGAGCCGTTGCTCACCGCGATGCCCGCGGACTCCTGTCCACGGTGCTGCAGCGCATACAGCCCGAAATAGGTGAGTTTGGCGACCTCTTCACCCGGAGCCCAGACACCGAAGACGCCGCAAGCGTCCTGGGGGCCCTTCTCACCGGGGAGCAGGTCGTGGCTGAGTCGTCCGTCACCACGTGGCACGGCACCGAGTCTAGGGCAGGTCGCGCATTCATCCGAACCGGGGATGGCCGCGAAACTGGATGAGTGCATGAATGAGGGGCCGCACCGCTTGACGTGCTCACGCCTCGCGGCGGGCGGCTCGGCGCCCCTGCAGACCTCGGATCCCTTGGCTCACCTGGTGCGCCGCCGGGCGCGGGGCCCGCGGCGTGAACCGTGTGGATCTTGTGGCCCGGGGGCGCGTCCCGCTCCGTGTGAGATGCGCGACGCCCCCGCGGCCGCGATCGGTACGGGCGCCGGGTCCGCCGCCCGCGCCGGGTGCCGGTGCCGGGCTCGCCGCCGTCAGCTCAGCACGGGCAGATATCCGCTGATATCGGCCCGTTCGCCGCCGGCGCTGACCGTCGCCGCGTCCAGCGCCTCGGCCCAGGACGTACGGCCGGTGGCCAGCCGTATCCAGGTCAGCGGGTCGGTCTCGACGACATTCGGCGGGGTGCCGCGGGTGTGCTTGGGGCCCGCCACGCACTGCACCACGGCGAACGGCGGAATCCGCAGCTCCACCGAACCGCCGGGGGCCCGGTCCGCCAGGACGTCGGCCAGCAGGCGGGTGGTGGTGGCCAGGGCCTGGCGGTCGAAGGGGATCTCCCGGCCGGTCGCCGCCGCGAGGTCGTCGGTGTGCACGACGAGTTCGAGGCAGCGGGTGACGAGGAAGTCCGCCAGCGGCATCGCGCCGGGCAGGACCGGCACCAGCCGGTCGTCCGGCTCCGGCGCGACGACCTCGGCGAACTCGGCCGCGGTGCGTTCCAGCAGCTCCACCGGGTCGTGCGCGTCGGCCAGGGCGCGGGTGCGCGCGTCGACGTCGGCGGCGCGCGGCGCGGCCGCCGACGGCCACTGAAGCAGGGTGGCCTCCGCCCGCGCCGGCACCGGCCGCTCAAGGCTGCGCGCCACGCTCCCCACGGCCATGGACAGATGCGCCGCCAGCTCGCGCACCGTCCAGTCACCGAGCCGGGTCGGCAGCGCCAACTGGCCCGGCCCAAGGGCGCGTACGGCCTCCTGGACGTGCGCGAGCTGGGCCGTGACGGCACTGCGGGTCTTCTTCGGGTCGTACCGGCGGGGGCGCGGCTTCCGGGCGGCAGGCGGCATGTCCGTCAGCCTACGAGGCGGCACTGACAGGTGCTGCCGCATGCGCGAGACGAACGCCGGGGCGACCGGCTACGGGGCTGCCGGCGCTCAGCTCGCCGTTGTCGTCCGCGGCTGGGCGGCCTCGAAGGTCTCGCCGTTACGCGGGAGGCCGACGCCCTGCCAGGTGAACGGGACGCCCTGGGCGGTGACCGGGTCGGCGGCGTCCATGAGCTGGAAGTGGACGTGCGGCTCGCTGCTGTTGCCGGAGTCGCCGCACTGGCCGAGGGTTTGACCGGCCCGCACCCGGTCGCCCGTACGGACGGTGAGCGAACCGCGGCGGACATGGGCGTAGAGCGCGTGGACGCCGCCTCCCAGGTCGAGGATCACATGGTTGCCGAGCAGCCAGCGGGCGCCACCGAGCGTGCGGGCCGGGCCCTCCAGGGCGAGCAGGTAGACGGCCGCGGGCCAGGACGTGCGGCTGAGATGGTCGCGGCTGCCGTCCTCGGCGCGGACGACGGTGGCGTCGGCTACGGCGAGCAGGGGCGCACCGAAGGCCGGGAAGTCCTCGTTGCGGCGGACCAGGGGCCACCAGCCGAAGGCGGGCCTGGAGCCCGGCTCCGGTTCTGCCACGATGTCTATCGCGTAGGCCTGCCCGTAGGCACGTGTGCCATGGCTGGGGACCTTGTCGGCGGGGCTGTTGAGAGCCTTCCAGCGGCCGCTGACCGGGGCGGCGACCGCCACCGGTTCGCGGGCCTGCCCCGTCGCGCCGTCCGCCTCCGCGCGGGCCGCCCGGCGGTTCACGCCGAAGGCGATCAGTATCCAGAGGGCCAGGGGAATCCAGCTCCACCACAACGGTATGTCGGCGAAGAAGCTCGCGACGACGATCACGAGGAAGATCAGCAGGCAGGCACGTGCGGCGTTCCTGGCGAGCTTGCGTTCAGTGGTGGACTTCATTCCGTCTCCCCCGTGAGGTCGTGTGGCCGGGCGTCAGCACCCGGCGGCGGTCAGCATCACCAGCAGCGGTACGACGCGGCCGGCCGGAACCTCGTAGCGGCCGCGGGCGGCCGTCTGCAGCCAGCCGGCGGCGGTCAACTGCCGCAGGTGGTGGTAGATCTGGCCGGTCGTGCCCGTGCCGTCGAGCTCGGTGAGTTCGGCGGCGGTGCAGCGGCCACCGAGGATCTCGCGCAGCAGCCGCAGCCGCAGGGGCTGGCCGAGTGCGGCGAACGACTCGGCGGCGGCCGCCCAGTCGTCGTCCAGCAGGGTGTCGGTGGCCAGGCCGTACTGCCATTCGTAGCGCAGTCCGGCAGGCGTCCGTACGGCCCCGGTGAAGAGCACTCCGCCGTTGTCGGCGCCGAGTTCGGCCCACTGCTCCTTGAGGCCGCGCAGCGCCCACAGCTCCTCGTCCGGCTCCCGCTCGGGCGCGGAAGCCGGAGGACGGGCGGCGGACCGTTCCAGCGCCGTCAGCCGGCGCTCCACCTCGGCCAGCCGCTGCTCCAGATCCATGGTCAGAGATTACGTAATGACGTAATCCATGGCAATGACTGCCGGTGCGGGGAGGCGCGAGAAGGTGCGGGGAGGCGCAGGAGGCGCGGGGGAAATGCGGGAGAAATGCGGGGAAAAACAGCGACGGCCCGTCCCCGTGGCGGGAACGGACCGTCGGACCGTCAGTGGCGCGGCGCGGCGCCCGGGCTGCGTCTCAGGCGGATCAGGCGATCAGGCCCGGGATCGTCGCCTCGTGCGCGTCCTTCAGCTCGCTCAGCGGGATGCTGAACTGCCCCTGGACGTCGATCTCGGTGCCGTCGATCACACCGATCCGGGTGGCCGGCAGCCCCCGTGCACCGCACATGTCGGTGAAGCGGAGCTCCTCGCTGCGCGGCACGGCCACCACGGCCCGGCCCGCCGACTCGGAGAAGAGCAGCACGAAGGGGTCGAGCCCGTCGGGAACGACGAGGCGGGCACCCTTGCCGCCGCGCAGGCAGGACTCCACCACGGCCTGGATCAGACCGCCGTCGGAGAGGTCGTGCGCGGCGTCGATCATGCCGTCGCGGGAGGCGGAGATCAGCACCTCGGCCAGCAGCCGCTCGCGCTCCAGGTCCACCTTCGGCGGCAGACCGCCGAGGTGGTCGTGCACCACCTGCGACCAGGCCGAACCGCCCAGTTCCTCACGGGTGTCGCCCAGCAGGTAGAGCAGCTGGCCCTCGTCCGCGAAGGCGATCGGGGTACGGCGGTTCACATCGTCGATCACGCCGAGCACGGCGACGACCGGGGTCGGGTGGATCGCCACCTCGCCGGTCTGGTTGTAGAGCGACACATTGCCGCCGGTGACCGGCGTGCCGAGGGTCTGGCAGGCGTCGGCGAGACCACGGGTGGCCTCGGCGAACTGCCACATCACGGCCGGGTCCTCGGGCGAACCGAAGTTCAGGCAGTCGGAGACGGCCAGCGGCTTGGCACCGGACGCGGCGACGTTGCGGTACGCCTCGGCCAGCGCCAGCTGCGCGCCGGTGTACGGATCGAGCTTGGCGTAGCGCCCGTTGCCGTCCGTGGCGAGCGCGACACCGAGGTTGCTGTCCTCGTCGATCCGGACCATACCGGCGTCCTCCGGCTGCGCGAGGACCGTGTTGCCCTGCACGAACCGGTCGTACTGGTCGGTGATCCACGCCTTGGAGGCCTGGTTGGGCGAGGCCACCAGCGCGAGAACCTGCGCGCGCAGCTCGTCCGCGTTCGCCGGGCGGGCCAGCTTGGCCGCGTCGTCGGCCTGGAGGGCGTCCTGCCAGTCGGGCCGGGCATACGGGCGCTGGTAGACCGGGCCCTCATGGGCGACGGTGCGCGGCGGTACGTCCACGATCTGCTCGCCGTGCCAGAAGATCTCCAGCTGCGAGCCCTCCGTCACCTCACCGATGACGGTCGCGATGACGTCCCACTTCTCGCAGATCTCCAGGAAGCGGTCGACCTTCCCCGGCTCGACGATCGCGCACATCCGCTCCTGCGACTCGCTCATGAGGATTTCCTCGGGCGAGAGGGAGGAGTCACGCAGCGGCACGGTGTCCAGCTCGACGCGCATCCCGCCGGAGCCGGCCGAGGCCAGCTCGCTGGTGGCGCAGGACAGCCCGGCGCCGCCGAGGTCCTGGATGCCGTCGACCAGGTCCGCCTTGAAGATCTCCAGGGTGCACTCGATGAGCAGCTTCTCCTGGAAGGGGTCGCCGACCTGGACGGCGGGGCGCTTGGCGGGCTTGGAGTCGTCGAAGGTCTCCGAGGCCAGCACGGAGACACCGCCGATGCCGTCGCCGCCGGTGCGGGCGCCGTAGAGGATGACCTTGTTGCCCGCGCCGGACGCCTTGGCGAGGTGGATGTCCTCGTGCTTCATGACGCCGATGCAGCCGGCGTTGACCAGCGGGTTGCCCTGGTAGCAGGCGTCGAAGACGACCTCGCCGCCGATGTTGGGCAGGCCCAGGCAGTTGCCGTAGCCGCCGATGCCCGACACCACGCCCGGCAGGACGCGCTTGGTGTCGGGGTGGTCGGCGGCGCCGAACCGCAGCGGGTCCACGACGGCGACCGGGCGGGCACCCATGGCGAGGATGTCGCGGACGATGCCGCCGACGCCGGTGGCCGCGCCCTGGTAGGGCTCGATGTACGAGGGGTGGTTGTGGGACTCCACCTTGAAGGTGACGGCGTAGCCCTGGCCGACGTCGACGACACCGGCGTTCTCGCCGATGCCGACGAGCAGCGCGTCGTTCTCCGGGGCCTTCTCGCCGAACTGCTTCAGATGGACCTTGCTGCTCTTGTAGGAGCAGTGCTCGGACCACATGACCGAGTACATGGCGAGTTCGGCGCCGGTGGGACGGCGGCCGAGGATCTCGCGGATGCGCTGGTACTCGTCCTGCTTCAGACCGAGCTCGGCCCACGGCTGGTCGGTGTCCGGCGTCTCGGCGGCGTGCTTGACGGTGTCGAGGCTGTGCTTAATGGTGCCCTCGCTTCGCTCGGCCATCATGCGTTGACCAGCTTCTTCAGGATCGAGGTGAAGAACCCGAGGCCGTCGGTACGCCCCGTACCGATCAGCGGCTCCACGGCGTGCTCGGGGTGCGGCATGAGGCCGACGACATTGCGCGCCTCATTGGTGATGCCGGCGATGTCGCGGAGCGAGCCGTTGGGGTTGCCGTCCAGGTAGCGGAAGGCGACCCGGCCCTCGGCCTC
Organism: Streptomyces lydicus; assembly: GCF_004125265.1. Classification (GTDB taxonomy): domain Bacteria; phylum Actinomycetota; class Actinomycetes; order Streptomycetales; family Streptomycetaceae; genus Streptomyces; species Streptomyces lydicus_C. Next base: position 4,878,417 of record NZ_RDTE01000003.1, on the reverse strand, counting down.
CAGCATGTCGAGCGTGCGCTCGTCGGCGACGTACCGGCCGTCGATGTTCTTCAGCGGGATGCTGATCTCCTGGCCGGACGCGTAGTCCGACGTCCAGGAGGTCTCCGCGTTCTCCACCCGCAGCTTCTGGTCGCGGCAGATGAAGTGCAGATGGTTGTTGCGCAGCATGGCGCCGGGCAGCAGGTGGGTCTCGGTGAGCACCTGGAAGCCGTTGCAGATGCCGAGGACCGGCATACCGGCCCTGGCCTGCTCGATCACAGTCTCCATCACCGGCGAGAACCGGGAAATGGCACCGGCCCGCAGATAGTCGCCGTACGAGAATCCGCCGGGCAGCACCACGGCGTCGACCTGCTTGAGGTCCTTGTCGCGGTGCCACAGCGGCACCGCCTCGGCACCGGCGACCCGGACCGCGCGCTGGGTGTCGCGGTCGTCGAGCGTGCCGGGGAAGGTGATGACTCCGATCCGCGAGGTCATGAGTCGACCCGCACGGTGAAGTCTTCGATGACGGTGTTGGCGAGGAAGGTCTCGGCCATCTCTTGGATGCGAGCGAGGGCGGCGTCGTCGACCGGACCCTCCACCTCAAGTTCGAAACGCTTGCCCTGACGGACGTCGGCGATCCCCTCGAAGCCCAGGCGTGGCAGTGCGCGCTGCACCGCCTGCCCCTGCGGGTCGAGGATCTCCGGCTTGAGCATGACGTCGACTACGACGCGTGCCACTGGCACTCCCGGTGGTGTGGTGCGTAAGGCGGTGTCCTCACAGTACCGTGTTCGAAAATCTACGCGCATAGATATGCGGACGGCCGGATCACGGCCCGGTATCGGAGGGAGTGCAGCTCAGGAAAAATTCTCGAAAAGATCCGGGGTCCGGATTGCGGGAAGACACGCTGACGAAATTAAATGGGCTTCACAATGCAATGCCCATCGCTGTACAAATGAAAAAGCATTGATCCCAATCAGCCGGATCCGGAGCATCACCCCACGTCAACAAGGGGTCGCTCCACGAAAGGACCGATATCCGTGGCGCAGCGCGTAGTAGTAACGCTCTCCGATGACATCGACGGAGGAGAAGCCGCAGAGACGGTCGCCTTCGGATTGGACGGGAAGTCGTACGAGATCGACCTCAATCCAGCCAATGCGAAGAAACTGCGCGGCGCTCTCGCCCCGTTCGTGGAGGCCGGCCGCAAGCGGGCCAAGTCCGGCAAGGCCTACCACCGCACCGCGGTGAACCCCGACCCCGCGGCCGTCCGCGCCTGGGCACGGTCCCACCAGATGGACGTCCCCCCGCGCGGCCGGATCCCCAAGAAGGTCTACGAGGCCTTCAACGCCGCCAACCACTAGCCGACTTCGGCGCGTCCCCCGGCCCGGGCACAGCCGACTTGCACAGCACCCCTACTGATCAGCTAGAGTCTGGAACACGCCGAGGGGCGAGGCCGAAAGGCCGGACCTCACGGAGTCACGCGGGTGTAGCTCAGTAGTAGAGCGCCCTCTTTCCAAGAGGGAGGCGCAGTGTGCAATCCCTGTCACCCGCTCTGACAGCTCGACCGTTCCCGGTCACGGGATCAGGTACAGTAGCTGTCGCGCCGCTCGGTGAAAGCCGAGTGGATGCCTGCGGACGTAGCTCAGTTGGTAGAGCGCAACCTTGCCAAGGTTGAGGTCGCGAGTTCGAGCCTCGTCGTCCGCTCAGAAAGAGAAGGTCCCGGTCATTGCGACCGGGGCCTTCTTCCTTTTCCGGCGATCACCTCGCACCCGGCTCCTTCACTCTCCGTCGCGCCCTCCCTCTTCCCCCTCTTCCGGCGTTGGCAACTGACATTTGTCATCGGCTGCGATGACAGGACGCACTGCCCGGAAACGCGATCCGGCGGAACGCTGGACTCATGAACATCGGGGAGAAAACCATCGCGGAGGCCGGCCGCGGCGTCGCCGGGAACACCGGCTCCGGCGTCGGTGTGATCGAAGTCACCGAACTCCGCAGGCGCTACGGCTCGGCCGGACGGCGCGGGAAAGAGACGCGCGAGCCGGGCCGGGGGAAGTCGTCCGGAGGGCAGCCGGAGGGGCGCAGCCGGCCGGGTGGGCGGAGCCGGTCCGGCGCGCAGGAGAGCTATGAGGCCGTGAAGGGCATCGACTTCACCGTCGACCGGGGCGAGCTGTTCGCGCTGCTCGGCACCAACGGTGCGGGCAAGACCTCCACCCTCGAACTGCTGGAGGGCCTGGCCGCGCCCACGTCCGGGCGGATCCGGGTCCTCGGCCATGATCCGTTCCGGGAGCGGGAAAAAGTGCGGCCCCATATCGGCGTCATGCTGCAGGAGGGCGGATTCCCCGCCGAGCTGACACCGGCGGAGACCCTGCGGATGTGGGCGGGGTGCACCACCGGGGCGCGCCCGGTCGAGGAAGCCCTCGGCTCCGTGGGACTGGACCGCCGCAAGGACGTCCGGGTCAAGCAGCTGTCCGGCGGCGAGCGCCGGCGGCTGGATCTCGCCCTCGCGCTGCTGGGGCGGCCCGAGGTGCTGTTCCTGGACGAGCCGACGACCGGGCTGGACACCGAGGCGCGTCATGCCACCTGGGAACTGGTCCGCGAGCTGCGGGACTCCGGCACCACGATCGTGCTGACCACGCACTATCTCGAAGAAGCCGAGGAGCTGGCGGACCGGCTGGCGATTTTGCACGGCGGGCGGATAGCGGCGGCGGGGTACGTCGCGGACGTGGTCGCCGCGCACCCCTCGCACCTCTCCTTCGAGCTGCCCGACGGATTCCACGTCGGCGATCTCCCGCCACTGGGGGAACTGGGAGTCACCGGCCATGAGACGACCGGGCGCACGGTCCGGCTGCGGACGGACGAACTGCAGCGGACCGCGACGGGGGTGCTGGTCTGGGCGCAGGACAAGGGGATAACGCTGCGCGGACTGGACGTCAGATCCGCATCCCTGGAAGAGGCATTTCTGCACATCGCAAAGGGGCTGGAGAACGCATGAGTGCAGGTACAAGCCAAGCTGTCGGCGATGCGCGGGGCGGAATTCCCGCGGAAACCCGCACCGCAGGCCGTCTGCAGGCCCTGGGGCGGGCCGAGTTGACGCTTCTCGTCCGTAACAAGTCCGCGCTGTACACCTCGTTGTTCCTGCCGATTGTGATGGCCTTCGCCATGCGGCAGGGGGTCGGTTCGATGAATCTGGCCGGCACGGGCTTGTCGGTCGGAACCGTGCTGTTGCCCGGCACTCTCGGCTGCGTTCTGGTCTTTGCCGTCTACTCCAACGTCACCGCCGCCTACGTCGCCCGGCGCGAGGAACTGGTGCTCAAGCGTCTGCGCACCGGAGAACTGCGGGATCTGGAAATACTGACCGGCACCGCGCTGCCCTCGGTGCTGATAGGGCTGGCGCAGTGCGTGCTCCTCGCCGCCCTCGGCGCTCTGGTGCTGGACACCGACCTGCCCACCGCACCGCACCTCCTGATCGCAGGAGTGCTGCTGGGCATGGTCACGGTCGTCGGGCTCGCAGCGGCGACCTCCGCCTTCGCGAGGTCGACCGAGTCCGCTCAGCTGATCGTGATGCCCTTCATCATGCTGTCGCTGGCCGGGTCCGGGGTAATGGTCCCCCTGGACATCTTTCCGGAGCGGATCGCCGAGTTCCTCGCGTTCCTGCCGCTGTCGCCGGCGATGGAGCTGATACGCGGCGGCTGGACCGGTGGCGGGGACCTCAAGGAGACGGTGGGGCAGCTGATCACCGGCTTGGCCTGGGCCGGGCTCGCGCTGTTTGCTGTGCAGCGGTGGTTCCGCTGGGAGCCGCGGCGCTGACGGCGCAGGAGATCGGGCAACGGGGGCGGGCAGCGCATGATCGGGCAACTACGGGCGATGTGGCGGCGGCGGAGCCAGGTCGGCATGGTCGAGGCGTACTTCCGCTGGACGCTGTACGCCATTCCCTGGCTCCCTGTGATCGGCGGGGTGATGCCCGTCATGGGCCTCACCGGCGGCAGCCCGTTGCTGGTCGTCCTGGCCGTCGGCGCCAGTGGGCTGAACGTGGTTCAGGGGGCGCTGTCCCTTCCGCTGTTGAACCGGGCGCTCAACCGCTACCTGAAACTGGGGGCGACGCCGCGCGGCCTGCTGCTCGTCTCGGGGGTGCTGACGTTCGCCGCCGAAGTCGCGTTGGTCGCGCTCGTCGCGTTGATCATGGTCAACGGCATCGGCCACGACCGCGACGAAACCCTGTCCACGGTGTGCATTGCGATCAGCGCCAGCCTCACCCCGTTCTTCATGGCGCACAGCCTGGTGGTGCCCAAGCGGCAGTTCCTGGCAGCGCTGGCCGCCGCCACGGCCGGACTCATCCTGCTGTTCGGGGCGTGCACGGGCGCCTGGCTGGGGTCACTGGCCGTGGCGATTCTGCTGGTCCTCACCGGCCTGTGGAGCTTTGTGATAGCGCGGCCCACGGGCTGGCTGCTCGGTGTGGTCCGGAAACTGGACGCAGCACGCGGTACCGAGGCACGGCTCGCGGTCGCCGAGGAACGGCTGCGGTTCGGCCGGGATCTGCACGACGTCATGGGCCGGAATCTGGCGGTGATCGCCCTGAAGAGCGAGCTGGCCGTCCAGCTCGCCCGGCGGGAGCGGCCGGAGGCCGTGGAGCAGATGGTGGAGGTACAGCGGATCGCCCAGGAGTCCCAGCGCGAGGTACGGGAGGTGGTGCGCGGCTACCGCAAGGCCGATCTGCGGGCGGAGTTGACCGGGGCCCGCTCCATCCTGCGGGCGGCCGGGGTGGACTGCCGTATCGAGGGCGAGGACGAGACGCGGCTGCCGCCGGAGGTGGAGTCGGCGCTCGGCTGGGTCGTACGCGAAGGCACCACGAACGTCCTGCGGCACGCCGCCGAGGTGCGGCACTGTGTGGTGCGGACCCTGATCGATCCGCACCGCTCGCTCCTCGTGATGACCATGGAGAACGACGGTGTCACCACTCACCGTCCGGTCACCACCGGGGCCGGCTCGCTGCCCGGCAGCGGCCTCAAGGGACTGCGGGAACGGCTGCAGCCCTTGGGCGGCACCCTGGCATCGGGCCCGGTCCTGCAGGGCTCCTACCGTTTGACGGTCGAGCTGCCGATAGCGATGGGGGCGGTGACGGGGTAGGGAGGGAAAAGGGTACGGACGGGACGGGCGAACGGTGCGGGGCCGGGGTTCGGCGCAAGGGCTCGGCACGGGGATCGGTGCGGTACAGGGGTCTGGTGCGGTGCGGGGATCTGGTGCGGGGGTTCGGCACAGGGACTCGTCGCGGTTCGGCACGGGGGTTCATGGTCGGCGGGGAGGTGGGGCGGCAGGTGAGTGACGAGGTGCGGGGCGAGGTGCGGGGCGAGGTGATCCGGGTGTTGCTCGCGGATGACGAGCATCTGATCCGGGGAGCGCTGGCGGCGTTGCTGTCGCTGGAGGACGACCTGCTGGTGGTGGCCCAGGCGGCGTCGGGACCGGAGGCACGGGCGATGGCCCGGGCCCACGAGCCGGATGTGGCGGTGCTGGATCTGCAGATGCCGGGGGCGGACGGTGTGGCAGTGGCCACATCTCTGCGGGGCGAGGTGCCGGGGTGCCGGTCCATGATCGTGACGAGTCACGGCCGGCCGGGGCATCTGAAGCGGGCGCTGGAAGCCGGGGTGCGGGGGTTCGTGCCGAAGACGGTGTCGGCGCAGCGGCTGGCGGAGATCATACGCGCGGTCCATGCCGGAAACCGTTATGTGGACCCGGAGTTGGCGGCGGATGCGATCAGTGCCGGGGAGTCCCCGCTGTCGGCCCGGGAGGCGGAGGTGCTGGAGTGCGCCGAGGACGGGGCGCCGGTCGCGGAGATCGCGGAGCGGGCCTCGCTGTCGCCGGGGACGGTGCGGAACTACCTCTCGTCGGCGACCGCGAAGCTGGGTGCGGAGAACCGTCACGCCGCGGCGCGCCTCGCCCGCGAGCGAGGTTGGCTATAGTGGTGCCCGCACCGCGCGGCGGCGACTGGTTTCAGGAGCTGTGCACGGAGCATGCGGACGTAGCTCAGTTGGTAGAGCGCAACCTTGCCAAGGTTGAGGTCGCGAGTTCGAGCCTCGTCGTCCGCTCAGCAGGAGAAGGCCCCGGCCGGCAGTGATGTCGGACGGGGCCTTTTCGTATGCGCGGGGCCTTTCGTGTGCGCGGGACCTTTCTGTGCGCGCCACCTGTTCTCCGGCCCGGGCACGGATCCGGGCGGGACCGAGACCCGGCCCGGGGTAAGGCCCCGGGCCGGACAAGGGCTCATGCCCAGCTGAGACCCGTAAGGCGTTCGTAGGCCTCGACGTACTTGGCGCGGGTGCTCTCGACGATCTCGTGCGGGAGGACGGGCGGCGGCAGCGTGCCCGTGCGGTCCCAGGCCGCGGCGGGAGAGGTCAGCCAGTCGCGGACGAACTGCTTGTCGAAGGACGGCTGGGCGCGGCCCGGCTGCCACAGGTCGGCCGGCCAGAAGCGCGAGGAGTCGGGCGTCAGGACCTCGTCGGCCAGGGTCAGCTGCTCACCGTCGAAGCCGAACTCGAACTTGGTGTCGGCCAGGATGACGCCGCGCTCGCGGGCGATGTCGCGGGCCCGGCCGTAGACGGCGAGGGTCGTCTGCCGGAGCTGGGCGGCTACCTCGGCGCCGATCTGGTGGACGACCTCCTCATAGGAGACGTTCTCGTCGTGGTCACCGACGGCGGCCTTGGTGGCCGGGGTGAAGATCGGCGCAGGGAGCTCGGAGCCGTCGACGAGGCCTTCGGGGAGGGCCAGCCCGCAGACGGTACGGGTCTGCCGGTATTCGGCGAGGCCGGAGCCGGTGAGGTAGCCGCGGGCCACACACTCGACGGGGACCATCCGCAGCGACTTGCAGACCAGGGTGCGGCCCGCCCAGTCGGCGGGGGCGCCGGCCGGGACGTCGGTGGAGAGGACGTGGTGGGGGGCCAGATCGGAGAGCTGCTCGAACCACCACAGGGACAGCTGGGTGAGGATGCGGCCCTTTTCGGGGATCTCGGTGGGCAGCACCCAGTCGTAGACGGAGGTGCGGTCGCTGGCGACCATGATCAGGTCGCCGGCGGCGTTCTGGTAGAGGTCGCGCACCTTGCCGGTGTGAAGGTGGGTGAGCCCGGGAACCTCCACCGGCTCAGGCTTTTCTACAAAACCGGGCACGCTTCCTCCGCGTAGGTTGATCCAGGAGTCATACCGATTCTCCCTCACGCGGGCCGGTGGTGGCGGACGGGGGCCGGGCACGCCGGGAGGGCCGCGCTTCGGGCGGTGCGAGCCGGGCTTCAGGCGGCACGGGGCGGGGCGTCAGGCGGTGGGGCGGGCACCCCGGCGGGCGCACCGGCGGGTACCCCGGCGGGCGATCAGCGCGAGGGTGGCCGCGGCCGGGACGACCATCGCGAGCAGCACCGTGGCCGGGGCGAACAGGCCGGTGAGCAGCGTGATCGCGTACGGGGTGCAGAAGCCCAGGTAGCACAGGGCCCAGAAGCGGGCGGTCAGGCGGGCCAGCCCGTCCGGAGGCGCCAGGGCGGCGACCTCGGTGAGGCCGTATGCCACGCACAGTCCGTACCCGGCGCCGAGTACGGCGGCGGCGAGCAGTGCGGCGTCCGGCCGGATGCGGGCGACCGCGAAGGCGGCGAGGAGCAGGCCGGCGATGACGGCGGCGAGTCCGGCCACGGCGGTGGCGATGCGGTGCCGGGCGGCGAGGCGTCGGGCGAGGGGGGCGATGAGCAGGCCGGTGCCGGGGGTGACGGCGGTGACGATCCCGGCGTACACGGTCTGCCAGCCGGTGAGGCCCGCATCCACGAGCCCGGGGAGGGTGGCGAGGGCGATGCTGGGAGCGACGAACACCCAGGGGGCGACGGGGGCGACCAGGCGACGGAAGGCCGGGGCGGAGGCGGGGGCAGGCTCGGGCCGGGCGGGAGACAGCTCCACCGCAGGTCCGTGCGGTGCGGAGGACAGCCCTGCCGCAGGCCCGGGGCGCGTGGTCGCCGGTGTCGTCGCGGGGGCGTCGGGCGTCCGGGCCGTCTCCCGGTGGCCGGTGCGGGCCGTTTCCGGGGTGCGGGACGCCAGGAGCGCGGCTGTCGCGGAGAGGGCGAGGTGGGGCAGGTAGGCGGTGGTCATGGGAGCCGGGGCCCACTGCGCTATCAGCGCCGCCACCAGCCCGCCGGTGGCGAAGCCCGCGGAGAGGAAGAGTCCCGAACGGCGGGCCGCGGCGCCGGCCGTCGAGTGGGTGTCGTACGGGGGCGAGGACAGTTCCTTGATCCAGGCGCTGCCCGCGCTGAGCAGGGCGCCGGCCCCGATACCGGTCAGGAAGCGCCCGGGCCACAGCAGGCCGGTGGCCACCGAACCCGCCATCAGCAGCACGGTCGCCAGCGCGGAGAGCGCGAGAGCGGCGAGGACGACGGGGCGGCGGCCGCGGCGGTCGGCGGCCGGACCGCCCAGGAACAGACCGGGGATCAGACCCAGGACGTAAACGCCGAAGAGGGCGGTGGTCGTGGCCCCGGTCAGACCGAGGTCCGCACGGTAGGCGCCGAGGAGGGCGGAGAACTGGTTGGCGCTCCAGCCCGAGGCGGTCATCACCCAGCCCGTGCGCAGCCAGTGGCGATGGCGGATCGGACGGCGGGTGGCCCGGGAGGGAGCAGGGGGTGCCGTGGTCGTCATGGAACGTTGTGTACGGGCCGGGCGGGCAGCGGCGCCTCCCCCGTTCAGGAAATCTGAACGGTCCCCGTTGGCGGCGCGGGTCCGGAATTATCGTGGGCCGCATGGATCTGCGGCGGCTCTCCTCCTTTCTTGCCGTGGTCGAGGAGGGGCACTTCGGGCGGGCGGCGGCCCGGCTGTTTCTGTCTCCCGCGGCGGTGACCGGCCATGTGCAGCAACTGGAGCGGGAGTTCGGCACCGTCCTGCTGGAGCGCAGCCCCGTGGCGCCGACCGCGGCAGGGCGGCGGCTGGTCTCCCACGCCCGTACGCTGCTCGCCGCCGCCAACGCCGCCATGGACGATGTGGCGGACGCGGCGCAGCGGACGGCACCGGCCCGGCCGCTGCGGGTCGGTGTCATGGGGCACGGATCGGCCGAGGTGACCCCGGCCGCGATCAGCGCCTTCCGCCGGGCGCGGCCCGACGTCCCCGTGTCGCTGGTGCAGCTGACCTTTACCGAGCACTGCAGTGCGCTGCGCGAGGACCGGGTGGACGTGGCGTTCGTGCGGCCGCTGGTCCGCAGTGCGGAGATCGAGGCCGATGTGCTGACGACCGAGCAGCGGATCGTGGCGGTGCCGTCGGCGTCCTCGCTCGCGGACGCCGCGCACGAAGGGGTGCGGATGGCGGACGTCATCGACCTGCCGTATCTGCGGCTGCCCTCGCACACACCGCAGCCCTTCGCCGACTACCTGTACTTCACCGAGGGCCGGCGGCGCGGCCTCGACTACGCGCTGACCCCGCAGGATGTGCTGACGAGCGTGGCGGCGGGGCGGGGAGCGGGGTCGGGGCTGAAGTCGTTCGCGCGCTACTACCCGTGGCCGGGAGCGGTGTTCGTGCCGGTACTGGATGCGCCGTGGGCGCAGAGTGTCCTCGCCACTCGTGTCGGGGACCCGAATCCGGAGGTGCGGATCTTCCGGGCGCTGACGGTCGCGCTGGCACGGGAGCTGGGGCCGGCGGCCGCGCGGTAGCGGGCGGGACCTCCGCGCGGAGGGGCCTGCCCGCGCCTCCCCGTGGGCTCAGTCGCGTTTGCAGATGCGGTCGAGGAGGTTGGCGGTGGCGCGTTGGATGCGTTCGTCGACATGGCCGGGGCGGTCGAGGGCGGGGGACCAGGCGAAGGTGCCGGAGGCGAAGACCCAGGCGCCGCTGGGGGCGCGGTAGAGGGAGGTCTCCTGATGGCGGCGGGCGCCTTCGCTGTCGCGGTAGGGGGAATGGGCGAGCAGGATGCGTTCGGTGTGCTCGGGGAGGTTGGTGCGCGGGAAGTAGCGGTCGGCCTCGCCGGCGACCAGACCGGGGAGCTCGTCGCCTTCGTGCGCGCCGGTGGCATCCCACAGCCAGTGGCCGCCGTTGCGTACGACCATGGGGGCCGGCTCGGGGACCCGGCCGGCGTACTGGATGCCCATCAGCCGCTGTTCGGGGTTCCCCAGCTCCCGCCAGAGCGCGGGGCGTCCGGGTCCCTGCCGCTTGCGGCAGTGCAGCAGCGCGTCCGGGCCCGAGGGCGAGGGGGAGAGATCGACCTGCCAGTACATGGTGTTGGCGGACAGGAAGACGAGCGAGGTGCCGTTGTCGCGGGCGTGCTCGACCGTACGGCGCATGGGCACCGACCAGTACTCGTCATGGCCGGGGAAGACCAGGCCCCGGTAGCGGGACGGGTCGACGCGGCCGGCGTGCAGATCGCGGGCGTCGGCGTAGGCGAGGTCGTAGCCGTAGCGCTCGGCCCAGCGGATGAAGTCGTAGGCATGGCCGACGTGGAGGGGCAGTCCCGCACCGGCGTAGGGGCGGTCGAAGGAGACGGTGGTGGCGGCGTCCGCTTCGCCGAGCAGCGCCCCCTCCTCGTCCCAGGCGTGGTAGAGGCTGGCGCCGGTCCGGCCGTCCTCCGGATAGAGGTTGTAGGCCTGCCAGGTGATGTCGGGCAGCAGCAGGAGGAGATCGGCGGGCTGGTGGTCGCGGACCGTGAAGGGGATGTGGGAGCGGTAGCGGCCGTCGGCGGTGGTGAGCACGGCGACATAGGCGCCGAGCTGCCAGGACGTGGGCACCTGGAGGCGCCAGGAGAGCCACCAGTGGTGGCAGGAGGCCGTGCGGTCGGCGGTCAGCGGGGGCGGCTGGACGATACCGGCCAGGCGGGGGCTGGTGGTGATCTTGGAGGCGCCGGCGCCCCGGTAATGGCCGATGCGGTAGATGTCGATGTTGAACGGCTGGGGCGGGTCCACCGAGACGCGGAAGTCGATGGCCTCGCCGGGTGCCACCGCGCCGGGGCCGGCGAAGCCCTTGATCTGGCGGTGGACGTCATCGGCGGTGCGCGGGCCGTTGTGCTTACCGGGTTCGGGCACCGGCAGCGCCCCCTTGGCGACGGCGGGGTCGACGTACCAGGGAATGATGCGGCCGGAGTCGAAGTAGTTCTCGCTGCCGCGCAGCCAGGGCAGCGGGCCCTGTCCGAACGGGTCCGTGACCGCGTGGGCGAGCGCACCCGATTCCCAGCGCCTGATCTGATCCGTCGCCACCTTCACTCCCCTCCCACATCCCCCACCGTTCGCAGCCGATCGGGCCGCCACTGCGTCCGGCCGTTGCCGGGCAAACCCGGCCGGCCATCCCCCAGCACATCACATTACGCACTCACTTCGTCACCCTTCGTCGTGAATTTAGAGGGTGCAGCCCCCGAAATGCGAACTGGAAGGGAACATTCAGCCGGTAGTGCGGGAGCCCCGGGACGAGGCGCCCGGCCCCCGCCCGGCGGATAAGTGCGGCGTTCCGGCCATTCGGGCCGCCCCAGCCGTCCCGGTCGTCCCGGCCGTCCCAGCCATCCCGGTCACCCCAGCCGTCCCGGTCATACCAGCCGGACCGGCTTCTCGGGGCGTACGCCGACCGTCGTCAGCCAGCCGCGCAGCGGCTCCGCGTCGCCGTCGTCGACCAGGCTGAGGACCGGGCGGCCGAGGTCGGCACGGCGGGCGCCGTCGACCAGCAGCGCCGGGCCGTCGAGCCAGTCCAGACCGGGGGCGGCACCCGCGGTGTCGACGGCGGCACAGCAGACCATGGCGGTGACGTGGTCGGCGAGGAGTTCGCGCCCCGTACGGGGCGGCTGCAGGGGGAACAGCGGGAGGCCGCCCTCGGACACCATGCCGTCGCCCCAGGCCACCCCGATGCCGGCGTCCTGCGCCGCGCCGCAGCGGGCGGCCTGGCGGGCCGCTTCCTCGCGCTCCTCGCGCTCGACCTCCGCGCCCAGCCGGGCGGCCACCAGATCACCCGCCCGCTCGTCCTGGACGAGCCGGTCGATGACACGGGCCAGAGTGGGGCCCGGGGCCGGTGCGGCCGGCGGGTCGTCGCGGCGGCCGGCGGACGAGGGCTCGCCGGCGGGATGGTCGGTGGACGACGGGCCGCCGGCCGGGCGGTCCGCCGGGTGGTGGCCGGCGGGCGTACGCGAGGAGGAGCGGGCGTACGAGAGGGGTGGGGCGCGGTCGGGGTCCGGGGCCGCCGGAGTGGGCGGGGCCGCCGGGAGCGGGGCCGCCGGGAGGTTGTCGAGGACGCGGTGGAGGCGGGCGGCCTCCAGGCGCCATTTGCGGTCCACGACCTCTTCCGGGTACTGGCTCCAGCCGACCGGCGACCAGTCGGGCCCGGGCTCGGCCGGGCCGCCGTGGAAGAGGCGGGCGGCCAGCAGGGAGGCGGCGCGGTCGATGGCGCCCGGCTCCTCCAGGAGGTCGCAGGCCGGGCGCTCGCCGAGACGGGAGGCGAAGCCGTTGGCGAGGCGGTCGCGGCGGGAGAGTTCGGTGAGCGCGGAGACCACACCGGCGTCCAGCCGGGACGGCCAGCGGCCCATCCGCCAGGCGGGCAGCGCCACCCGGGTCAGCAGCCGGTCCCAGCCCGCGTAGGCGAGGCCGACCTGCTCCTGGGCGACGATCCGCAGGCCGTAGTCGACGGTCTGCGCGCGCTCGGAGGCGGCGGCGGCGACGGCGCGCTCCATGATCGTGGCGTGTTCGCGGCCGGCCCGCAGCAGCAGTCGCGCCACCCGGCCCACGAAGCGCAGCGGGAGGGCGCGCAGCGGGCCCCGGGCGCGGGCCGATACGGCGACGGCGGCATCCAGGCCGCGGATGAAGCGGCGGGCGGCCGCTATGTCGGGGTGGGCGGACGGGCCGGTGCCGGCGACGACCGGGGCCAGCAGGGCGCGCAGCTCGGCGACCCGCATCCACCACAGGAAGGGCGAGCCGATGACCAGGACCGGCGCCTCGGCCGTCCGGCGCCCTTCACGCGGCGTGGCTCCCCTGCCGCGGCGCGGCGGGCCGTGGGCACGGTGCGTACGGTCCTCCAGCCAGCTGTCGCAGTCCGGGGTGAGCGCTATGGCCGAGGGCGCGGGGACCTCCAGGCGGTCGGCGAGATCGCGGACCAGCCGGTAGAGATCGGGGGCCGACTTCTCGGAGATCGGCACGGACGGGCTGAGGGCGGGTCTGGCGCGCGCGACGACGGCCGCGACCAGCGCCGCCAGGAGCAGGCTGAGCACCGCGAGACCGCCGACGATCCAGCCGGCCAGCTCCCAGCCGGTGCCCGCGCCGAGGTGGCCGGTCGCCCGGCCGGTGAACAGCACCACGGCCACGGCCGCCGGCAGCAGCGCGACGGCCAGCGCCGTGCTGCGGATCCGCAGCACGGCAAGGGCGCGGGCACGCGCCGCCAGGACGCCTGTTTCCGGACTTGCCACGAGCCTGTACACCCCCTGCTGTCCTGAGGGAACCGGACGGAGAGAACACGGGACGGACGTACGAGAATTGCGCGGTGAGTGGAGCGAGGGCACTCCACCACCACTGTGGCACCGGCCACTGACATCGCAATGCCGGTGAGCCACTTGCCGGACGCCGCCGCGGCAGCCGTGCCGGATTCCGGCCCGGTGACCACAGGACGCTTGCGCCGCACCCTAGTTGGGGGTGTGGGCCTCGTCAGCCGTATACCTGGTGCGGTCACTCGATGGAATGGCTTTGGGCAAAGCCGGGAACTCGTGTGCGGTGGCTATGGGCCGTGGACGCCTCGGCCCGGTCTCCCCCGAGAGGCCTGGGGCATATGTCACGGTATGTGGCATATGCCCCAGAAGAGATGTCACCCAAGAGGCCACCGAGGACGGGACCGGACACGGCGGCCGCAACGCCCGCGACGCCCACGACAGGCGCGTCCGTGCGGCCTGTGTGCTCCCGGCCCGGCCCGGCGGGTCGGGGACGGACGGGTCCTAGGCGCCCTGCGCCCCCGCGTCCGCGTCCGCGACCTTGGCGGCGATGTCCGTGCGGTGCTGCGAGCCGTCCAGGGAGATCCGGCCGACGGCGCGGTAGGCGCGCTGCCGGGCGGTGGTGAGGTCGGAGCCGGTGGCGGTGACGGACAGCACCCGGCCGCCCGCGCTGAGCACCGCGCCGCTCTCGTCCCGCTTGGTGCCGGCGTGCAGGACGTACGCCTTGGGGCCGTCCTGCTCCGCGACGTCGTCGAGGCCGTCGATCGGGTCGCCGGTGCGCGGGGTGTCCGGGTAGTTGTGGGAGGCGATGACGACGGTGACCGCCGCGCCGTCGCTCCAGCGCAGCGGCGGGAGGCCGGCGAGGGTGCCGGTGGCCGCGGCGTGCAGCAGACCGGCGAGCGGGGTCTTGAGGCGGGCGAGGACGACCTGGGTCTCCGGGTCGCCGAAGCGCGCGTTGAACTCGATCACCCGCACCCCGCGCGAGGTGATCGCCAGGCCCGCGTAGAGCAGCCCGGAGAAGGGGGTGCCGCGGCGGCGCAGCTCGTCGACGGTGGGCTGCAGGACGGTGGCCATGACCTCGTCGACCAGCTTGGGGTCGGCCCAGGGCAGCGGGCTGTACGCGCCCATGCCGCCGGTGTTGGGGCCCTGGTCTCCGTCGTGGGCGCGCTTGAAGTCCTGGGCGGGCTGCAGCGGGACGACGGTGACGCCGTCGGTGACCGCGAAGAGCGAGACCTCGGGGCCGTCCAGGAATTCCTCGATGACCACGCGGTCGCAGGCCAGGGCGTGCGCACGGGCCGCCTCGACGTCGTCGGTCACCACGACGCCCTTGCCGGCGGCCAGGCCGTCGTCCTTGACGACGTACGGGGCACCGAAGGCGTCCAGGGCCTCGTCGATCTCTTCCCGGGTGGTGCACACATAGCTGCGGGCGGTGGGAACGGCCGCGGCGGCCATCACGTCCTTGGCGAAGGCCTTGGAGCCCTCCAGCTCGGCGGCCTGGGCCGAGGGGCCGAAGACCGGGATGCCGCGGTCGCGTACGGCGTCGGCGACGCCCGCCACCAAGGGGGCCTCGGGACCGACGATGACCAGGTCGGCCTGCAGACCGGCGGCGAGTTCGGCGACGGCCGCGCCGTCGAGGGCGTTGACCCCGTGCAATTCGGCCACCTCGGCGATACCGGCGTTGCCGGGAGCGCAGTGCAGCGCGGTGACGTCGGGGTCGAGGGACAGAGAGCGGCACAGGGCGTGTTCGCGGGCGCCGCCGCCGATGACGAGGACCTTCACGGTGGCAGCCTAGACGAGAGCGCCCGCCGCCCCGACGTCGGCCGGGCCGGGGCCGGCGCACCGGCCCGGGGCGGCCGGAAACCGTGCGTCGCCCCGGTGGCAACTCTTTCGGGTGAGACGGTCGGCCGCCTTATATCCGATCACGCACCACTTCCGGGCGGAAAGAGCGTGATCGTGGGGCCGAAGCCAGCCGTTCGGCGGTAGGAAGGGGGCCGGGCGCAACGGCCGTCTCGTATGTCACGCAGGCACCGCCCGTAGGTGGCACGGATGCGCCGCCATGTCACGGACGTGCCGCGCGTGTGCGTCACGCAGGCGTCGCGCCGGTACGTCACGCGTAAACGTCTGCGTCACGCGGAGGCATCACGCACCGCAGGTGCCCGTGGAGAGCTACAGAGGCTGTGGAGACAGAGAGGGAGTGCACGGGTGAGTCATCCGGAGATGCAGCCCGAGGGGCCCCCTCGGGAGGGCAGCCCCACCCGGGAGAGCGGCAGCCGGGGCCGCGGCCGGAGGGATCTCGCGGGGCGGGTCTTCCCGCTCGGCGACTGGGGGGAGCCGACCGACCGCCTGGACGCGCTCTATCTCTGGAGCGAGGAGGGCGCGCTGCGCAGCGCCGACTGGTATCTGCGCGGCCGGCGGGCCAAGCGCCGCGGTGCGCGGATGCTGCGGGCGGGGGCCGCGGCCGGGATGACGGCGGGCGGGGTGCTCCCGCTGCTGGATCTGGCCGGGATCCGGCAGGGCGGGGCGCCCTGGGGCGCGCTGTCGCTGCTGCTGGCGGCGGTGTGTGTGGGCTGCGACCGGTATTTCGGGGTGACCGCCGGCTGGATGCGGGACCTGGCGACCGCCCAGGCGATTCACCGGCGGCTGGAGGCGCTGCAGTTCGACTGGGCGGTGGAGAGTGTGCGCGAGGTGCTCGGGCCGGCCGAGGGCACGGCGGGTGAGGCGGCCGAGCGCTGTCTGGGCCTGCTGCGGCGGTTCAACGAAGACCTCGGGGAGCTGGTACGGGCCGAGACCGCCGACTGGATGGCGGATTTCCGGGCCGATTCGCTGCGGTTCGCCGCGGCCCGCGGGGGCGGCTTCGCCGCCGTGGAAGCGCGTCGGGAGGAGTCGGGGGCGCCGGGGCGGTTCGCGGTGCCGGAGCGGGTGCGGCCGAATATGCCGCGGCAGCGGCCGCCCGACGCGACGCGCTGAGCGCTTGCTTTGCTTCCCACGTTTTCGGCTTTCCCGCCGTGGGGGTTACCCGCCGTTGCGCCTGGCGGCGGGCGGGGTCCGCTGCGCGGGGCTGTGGGTGCGGTGACGGGCCTCCGGGGCCTGGTGTGTGGACTGCTTCGCTTTACGCTCCGCTGCGCTCCGCCTTTGCTCTTTTTCGGAGCCTTCGGAAGCAAAGCCCCACACCCCTGCCCCTCCGGCCCGCCCCCTCCCGTAAGTGGGTGGGAATCAGGTGGTGGGTGGGGACGGTTCGTGGGCAAAGTGCGGGTGGTGCGGGTCAGCTGAAGACGATCATGGAGCCTTGGCCGAGGCTTCGGGTGGCGGCTGCGTGGAGGCCTAGCCATACGTGCCGTTCCCGGGCGAACGGGCTGTCGTCCAGGGGGATCTCGCCCGCCCGTTCCTCCAGGGAGGTGGGGCCGGCCGGGGGCGCGGGGGCGGCCGGTGGATTGGCCGGATCGATACCGAGGGATGGCGCAACAAGTTCGAGGTCGCGCAGCAGACCGTGCGAGGAACCCAGCGGGCCGCCGCCCTCCAGCAGTTCGTCGTTGGCGAGCGGGTGCGGGAAGTCGACCGGGACGTAGGCGCCGGCGTGGTCGTAGTGCCACACGAGATGGGACTGCTGCGCGGTGGTCTCGAACATCTCCAGCAACTGCTCGTAGTCGCCGCCCAGTTCGTCGACCGGGGTCACTTCCAGGTTGCACAGCCGCAGCAGGTAGGCGCGGCGCAGGAAGTGCAGGGCGTCGTAGTCGAAACCGGCGACGGGGGCGACGTCTCCGGACAGACCGGGCATATAGCTGAAGACCGGGACCGCTGGCAGACCCGCTTCCGTCAGGGCCTTGTCGTAGGCGGCGATCTCTTCGGAGAACGGGTTGTCGGGGCTGTGGCACAGCACATCGACGAGGGGTACCAGCCACAGGTCACATGCCACGAGTGCGGTCTCGCTTCCGGTCGGGGACGGGGACACCGGCGCACGTACAGCTACGGGTACGGCCCATTACGGCCGATGGTCGGGACAGCGTAGTGCTACCCGCGCGTTCCGACGAGAGCGAGGGAGTGCTCGTTGTAGTCGGCGATCAGCCGCTGGGCCGCGGGCAGGTCGTGCTGGAGCAGGGCGTCGGCCAGCGCGCTGTGGCCCTGCCACAGATGCCCCCTGAGGTCGCCCTCGCGGCGCAGCAGCGGCACCGCGAACATCCAGGTCTGGACGCGGATCCGGTCCAGGAAGTCGCTGATGTAGGCGTTGTTCACGATGCTGCTGAGCTCGCGCCAGAACCGCAGGTCGTAGCCGATCAGGACGTCCAGGTCGCCGCCCCGCGCGGCCCGTTCGGCCTCGTCGGCGCGGCGCCGGATGGAGATCAGCACCTCGGCGGGGGTTTCGCGCAGGGCGCGGTCGGCGCCGCTGCGGAAGATGCCCTCGATGATCAGGGTGCGGGCCTCGACCATGGCGCGGAAGTCGTCGGCGGTGAAGGCGTGCACCTTGAAGCCGCGGTGCTGTTCGACGTCGAGCAGGCCCTGGGCGCAGAGGTCGAGCAGTGCCTCGCGCACGGGGGTGGCGGAGACGCCGTACTGCTCGGCGATCTCCTTGACGGTGAAGGGGTGGCCGGACGGCAGCCGGGCGGCCAGGACCTCGTCGCGCAGCGCGTCGGCGATCTGCTGGCGCAGGGTGCTGCGTCGTATGACTGAGCTGTCTCCGACGGCGGCCATCGTGTGCGTCTCCTTCGACGTCCCTGACCGCGCAGGTGGGTGCGGCCCCCGCCCACGATAGGCGAGGGCCGCACCGCGATGCCGCCCGAGGTTACCGTCGGTCGGCCGGACGGCACGTCCGTGACCTGCGGTTCCGCCTCCGGCGGCGTCGCCTTGGGGGCTCAGACGGTGTGGGCGTCGGCCGCCGTCAGGGCCTCGTCGAGGGCGGCCAGGCCCTCCTTGGCCTCGGCCTCGGTGATGGTGCAGGCCGGGACGACATGCGTCCGGTTCATGTTCACGAAGGGCCACAGGCCGCCGCGCTTGCAGGCCGCGGCGAATTCGGCCATCGGGGCGTTGGCCGCGCCGGCGGCGTTGTAGGGGACCAGCGGCTCGCGGGTCTCCTTGTTCTTCACCAGGTCCAGGGCCCAGAAGACGCCCATGCCGCGGACCTCGCCGACGGACGGGTGGCGCTCGGCGATCTCGCGCAGCGCGGGGCCGATGACCCGCTCGCCGATCTCGGCGGCGTTCTCCACGATCCGCTCCTCGGCCATCGCGTTCATGGTGGCGACGGCGGAGGCGCAGGCCAGCGGGTGTCCCGAGTAGGTCAGACCGCCCGGGTAGGGGCGCTGGTCGAAGGTCGCGGCGATCTCGGCGCTGATCGCGACGCCGCCCAGCGGGACGTAGCCGGAGTTGACGCCCTTGGCGAAGGTCAGCAGGTCGGGGGTGACACCGAAGTGGTCGGCGGCGAACCAGTGGCCGGTGCGGCCGAAGCCCGCCATGACCTCGTCGAGGATGAAGACGATGCCGAAGCGGTCGCAGATCTCCCGGACCCCGGCGAGGTAGCCGGCCGGCGGGACCATGATCCCGGCGGTGCCGGGGACGGTCTCCAGGATGATCGCCGCGATCGACTGCGGGCCCTCGAAGGCGATGGTCTGCTCCAGGTGCGCGAGGGCGCGCTCGCACTCCTGCTCCTCCGTCTCGGCGTGGAAGGCCGAGCGGTAGAGGAACGGTCCCCAGAAGTGCACGACACCGGCCGAGGCGGTGTCGGAGGGCCAGCGGCGGGGGTCACCGGTCAGGTTGATCGCGGTGGCGGTGGCGCCGTGGTACGAGCGGTAGGCGGAGAGCACCTTGGCGCGGCCGGTGTGCAACCGGGCCATCCGGACCGCGTTCTCCACGGCCTCCGCACCGCCGTTGGTGAAGAAGATCTTGTCGAGGTCGCCGGGGGTGCGCTCGGCGACCAGCCGGGCGGCCTCGGACCGTACGTCCACGGCGAATCCCGGCGCGATGGTGCACAGCTTGGCGGCCTGCTCCTGGATCGCCGCAACGACCTTGGGGTGCTGGTGGCCGATGTTGGTGTTGACCAGCTGCGAGGAGAAGTCGAGGTAGCGGTTGCCGTCGTAGTCCCAGAAGTACGCGCCCTCGGCGCCGGCGATCGGCAGCGGGTCGATCAGGCCCTGCGCGGACCAGGAGTGGAAGACGTGCGCGCGGTCGGCGGCCTTGACGGCCGCGCCGGTTGACGGGTCGGCGGAGGCGGAGGGCGTCGTGGTCACGGTCAGTACCTCGGATCGGGTCGCTCGGGTCCGCCGTGGGACGGTCGCGGCGAACGCCCTCAGCGTAGGGATCACGGTCCGCCGGGCGGTACCGACACTGTGTGTGACTCCACCCACGACGCGCGGACATTCTGTCCAGAATCGTGGGCTTGCCCGCTGCGGGTGGCCCGTGGACCGCAGCCGGGTGGTCAGGCGGCCGTGGGAAAGGCCGTCCGCACCGCCTGGCGCCAGTGGTCGGCGGCCAGGTCCGGGCGCAGTGCCGACAGTCCGCCGCAGTAGCGGGTGAAGGCGGCGGGCGGGACGCCGTGGCCGCGCAGCAGCCGGTCCGCGTCGGTCAGCCGGTCCGCGTCGGTCAGCCGGCCGGCGGTCCGGATCTCGACGAGGACCAGTCCGCCGTCGGCGCGTACCGTGCGGCCGGACTCCGGGTCCCGGCAGCGCAGCGCGGCGTCACAGGTGATGCGCAGGCCGTCCGCGACGAAGGTGGCGCGGGTGTAGTCGGTCTCCAGGGCGCCGCCGAGGTCGGTGGGGGCCGCGAGGCCGTAGGCGCGGTCCAGTACGGCGGCGAGGAAGACGCGCGGGGCCGCGCCGAGGGCCGGGTCGCCCGGCAGCAGCGGCTGCCGGTGCTTGACCGTCTCGCCGCGCCGTCCCGTGAGCTTGACCTCGAACTGCCGCTCCCCGATGTCCTCGTAGTGCCGCTCGCGGATCGTGTAGCGCAGCGGCAGACCCTGGCGGTGGTCGTGGAAGGAGCGCAGGTCAGGGGTGTCGTAGTGGAGGGAGCGGTAGCTAAACCAGCGGCGTCCGTTGATGCACAGCGCCGCGAACGGCCCGCCCGGCCTGCGGCGGTCGGTGAGTTCGGCCGCGAAGGCGGCGAAGACCTCGACCGGGACGAGGTAGCGGCGGTCGAAACGGGCGAGGAGTTCGGCCCGCGCCTGGACGTCGGCGAGCGGCACCGGGCGCGCGGCCATGGCGGCGCGGGCGAGGGCGCGTACGGCGGGAATCACACGGTCTCCTTGGTGGTTGAGGGACGGGGAGAGGGGGCGTGCGGGGCCGGGGGCGCGCTGTTCCGTCGTGGTTCCGTTGCTGTTCCGCTGTCGGGCCGTGGGCGTATGCCGAGGTCGGTGGCGGGGCGGTCGCGGTGCCCGCCGTGGGCGTGGTGTCGCGGGCGGAGCCGAGACCGGGGGCGCGGGTGGTCGTCGGGGTACGCGTACGACGATCCTCGCCCGTCGGAAAGTTCCGGGACGCGAAAACAGACATCCGGGACCGTCGTATCCCGGCCACGGGCGGGCGGTTGATGGTGGCGCTGCCGGAACTCCCGGCGGAGTGGGAAGAGTTGGGCGGCGGTTCGGGAAGAGCCGGCCGGGGCTCCGGACAGCTCGGAGGAGCCGGCCTGGGTACCGGACACCGCCGGCTGCGGGGGTATGACGGCCTACGGCCTGCCGGGGGCCGAGGGGCCCTCGGTATCCTCACCGCGGAGGAGGGGGCGCGGGCAGCACGTGTGCACAGGGGGCCCGCCCACTCGCCCGGGGCAGGCGGATTCGGGGGAGAAGGGGCGGAAGATCGTGGAACGGCCAGGACATGCGGGGCGACTGGGGTGGCAGCGGCTGCTGGGGCGCGCGGACGGGCCGGCGGGGCTGATGCCGCTGGAGGCACAGGATCCGCCGCGGATCGGGGACTACCGCCTGCTCGGGCGGCTCGGCGAGGGCGGCATGGGGCGGGTGTTCCTGGCCCGTTCGGACCGCGGCCGTACGGTCGCGGTCAAGCTGGTGCGGGCTGAGCTGGCCGGTGAGGAGGAGTTCCGGGCGCGCTTCCGGCGGGAGGTGCGGGCGGCCCAGCAGGTCGCCGGGGAGTGGACCGCGCCCGTACTGGACGCGGACACCGAGGCCGAGACCCCCTGGCTCGCCACCGGCTATATCGCGGGGCCTTCCCTGCAGCAGGTCGTCGGCGGCAGCGGCACCCCGCTGCCCGAGCGGACGGTGTGGATCCTGGCCGCCGGGCTGGCCCGTGCGCTGGGGTCGATCCATGCCGCCGGGATCATCCACCGCGACCTCAAACCGTCCAACGTGCTGCTCACCATCGACGGGCCGCGGGTCATCGACTTCGGCATCGCGCGGGCCCTGGAGGCGGTGTCAGGCCACGGCGTGACGCATACCGGCGGGGCGATCGGCTCGCCGGGCTTCATGTCGCCCGAGCAGGTGCGCGGCGCGCCGCTGACCCCGGCCTGCGACGTCTTCAGCCTCGGTGCCGTGCTGGCGTACGCGGTGACCGGGCGGCAGCCGTTCGGGACCGCCGACAGCCTCGCGCACGCCGTGATGTTCCGTATCGCCCAGGAGGAGCCCGACCTCTCCGAGGTGCCCGAGGGACTGCGCGCGCTGATCGCCGCCGCGCTCGCCAAGGACCCCGGACAGCGGCCCACGCCCGCGCAGTTGGTGGCGCAGGCGGAGGGCGGCAGCGGTGCCGGGGACCGGCCGGGTGCGGACGACGAGCCGTGGCTGCCGGGGGCGTTGACCGCCCGGCTGGGCCGGCACGCCGTGGAACTGCTGGCGGCGGAGAACCCGCAGAACCGGGACGCCGCCGGGGACGGCGAACCGCCCACCGCCGTCGTGCCCATGCCCTCCGGACCGGGCCGCGCCCCTGCGACGCCGCCACCGCCGCCCCGGGACCCGGCGGCGTACCCGCCCGCCGACACCGCACCGCACGCTGACGCGGCGCCGGATCCCGCCCCGGCCGGTAAGCCGCCGCGCCGCCGCGGTGCCGGTGCCACCCTGGTCACCGCGGCCGCGCTGGTGCTCGCCGGGGCCGGTGCGGTCGCCGCGTACACCCTGATGAGCGCGGACGGGAGCGGTCTGCGGTCGACGGACACCGGCGACGCGGGCGGCACCGGCGCCCAGCGGACGGCGGGGTCCGCGAAGGGCAAGCTTCCCGCGGAGTACCTGGGCACGTGGGAGGCGACGCTGGGCGACTCCCACGACGAGGTCCGGCGCTTCACCCTCACCCAGGGCAAGGCCGGTGACATCGTGCTGACGATGACGGCGACCGGGGCGGAATACCGCTGTGAGTTCGCCGCCGCCCTGGCGAGTGCGGGGCCGCCGGTCCGCCTCGGCCCCTCCACCGTGGTCTCCGGGCCGGACGGCTGCTCCCCGGGTTCGCCGAGCACCCTGGAGATGGTGCACGGCAAGCTGCGCCGCATCTCCGACGACGGGAAGGCGCTGACCTACCACAAGCTGCCGTCCGAGAAGGGGAGCTGACGGGCCGTGGGGACGCGCCCGTCCGGGCACCGATTGTTCCCCCGTCGTGACGATCCCACGGCCCTGGCGCGATGCCCGGCCGCCTACGCTCTGAGCACGCCTGCTGCCGGAACGCGCCTCAGGCACACCACGACACGGGGGAGGACGCCCGGATGGACGGCCTGCGAGGGCTGACGGCCGACGATCCGCAGTGGATCGGGGACTACCGGCTGCTCAGCCGTCTCGGCAGCGGCGGGATGGGGCGGGTCTACCTCGCCCGTTCCGAGGGCGGCAGGACCGTCGCCGTGAAGCTGGTGAAGGCCGAACTCGCCGTCGAGGAGGAGTTCCGGGACCGCTTCCGGGCCGAGGTCGCGGCCGCGCGGCGGGTCGGCGGGCGGTGGACCGCGCCGGTGCTGGACGCGGACACCGAGGCCGCGGTCCCGTGGGTCGCCACCGGCTATATCGCGGGCCCGACCCTGAGCGAGGTCATCGGCAGCCCGTACGGCCGCCCCGGGAGCTACGGCCCGCTGCCGGCGCATTCGCTGCGGCGGCTGGCGTACGGACTGGCCTGCGCACTGCGCGACATCCACGGCGGCGGCCTGGTGCACCGCGACCTCAAACCGTCCAATGTGCTGCTGACCATCGACGGGCCGCGGGTCATCGACTTCGGTATCGCCCGCGCCCTGGACGGGGTCGGCGACCGGACCCGGACCCGCACCGGCACGGTGCTCGGCTCGCCCAGCTTCATGTCGCCCGAGCAGGTCCGGGGGCAGCGCGCCGGCCCGGCCAGCGATGTCTTCTGTGTGGGGTCGGTGCTGGCGTACGCGGCGATCGGCCGGCAGCCGTTCGGCAGTCTCGCCTCGGGCGTCCATGCCGTGATGTTCAAGATCGCGCAGGAGGACCCCGAGCTGGCGGGCGCGCCCTACGGCATCCGCGGTCTGCTCCAGGACTGCCTGGCCAAGGACCCGGCGGCGCGGCCGACCCCCGAGGAGATCGCCGACCGGACCGCTCCGGAGCCCGGCGGCCCCTTGGCCGCCCCCTGGCTGCCGGCGGAGCTGATCGCGCGCCTGGGAGCGCACGCCGTACGCCTCCTGGACACCGACACCCCGCCCGGGGGCCATCCGCCGACGCCGGCGCCCACGTCCACGTCCACGTCCGCGTCCACCTCCGCATCGGCGTCCACCAGGGCCACGCCCCTTCCCGCACCCGCTCCCCCGGCCGGGGCGGCACCGGCGCACCGCCGCCCCCGCTGGCTCCCCCTTCTCGCCACCGCCGTCGCCGCGGCCGCCGCCACCGCCGTCGCGGTCCCGCTGCTGAGCGTCGGCGCGGACGCCGGCGAGAGCCCGTCCGACATCCCCGCACGTTTCCTCGGCACCTGGTCGGGCCCGGTGCTGCGGGACGGGGAACCCACCGGGGGGCAGCGCCGGTTCGTGATCACCAACGGCAAGGTCGGCGAGGTGATCGCCAACAGCACCAGCCTCGGCACGACCTACGAGTGCCGCAGCGACGCCAAACTGGTGTCCGTCACGACGCACGACGGGCACCCGGCGCTCCGGCTGGACACCACGGTCGTACGGTCCGTGCCCGAGGGCCGCTGTGCCGCGCTGGGCGAGCACACCCTCGAAGCCGGCGACGGCGGCACCCTGTCCTGGGCTGCGGCGGGCCGCACCGCGACGCTGCACCGCACCGCACCGGCCGACACCGCCGTCCCGGCCGGCTACCTCGGCACCTGGCAGCGGCCGACCGACGACGGCACCCAGCGCCTCACCCTCACCCAGGCCCCGGCCGGCAGCACGGTCCTGACCACGACCGTCGTGGGCCGCGGCGGCCGCTGCACGGCGCACGCCGACCTCTACTCCGCCCAGGGCGGCAAACTGACCGTCGGCCCCTCGGTCGTCGACCGGCCCGCCCCCGGCTGCGCACCGGGCAGCAGCTCCGTCCTCCGCCTGAACCGCGACGGCACCCTGCACCGCGAGTTCCTGGGCGACGCCAAACAGCCGCGCACCTACTCCAGGACGAAGTAGGTGCGCGGCTGCCGCCGGGCGACTTCAGGCTTCCTGCTTCCTGTCCGCTACGGCTGCGTGCCCACGTCCCCCATCCACACCCGCCGTCCCAGCTCGTCCAGCTCGGCCTTCAAACGACGGCATTCCGGCAACGCTCTGCCCAACAACCGCCAGTAATCAGGTCCGTGTCCGGCAACCCGGACGTGGGCCAGTTCATGCGCGATCACGTAGTCGATGAGATGGATCGGCAGCTGGAAGACGGCCCAGTGCAGCGCCACACGGCCGCCGCCGTTCGGCCCGGCCCGGTATGTCCCCCACCGGTGGCCCAGGTCCCGGACCTCCACAGGCGGCTCAGCCACGTCCATACGTGCAGCCCACGGCTGCAACCGGCCCCGCACCCAACGCTGACCTGCCCTGCTGTACCACGCGGCGATGGCCTTCCGCGCCTGCTGCGGGTCTGCGGCCACCGACCTGCTCAGCCGCAGCCGGCCCGCCACCAGGCGCACCGGCGCATCTGAGCGGCCCTGGCCATCGTGGCTGTCGTCCTCGTGGCCCGCCGGCCCGTCCACGAGCAGCAACGGGTAATCCCGCCCGAGATAACGGTGGATTTCACCGTCGTACAGCGACCGCACGGGGTGCAACTGCCGTCGTTCCTCGCTCAGCAGCAGCTTGCTCTCGATCCATGGCCTGTTGTCCCGGACGAACTTCTCGGCCCGGTGACGGCGGCATTCCTCGGGAGTGCGCAAGGTGAGCGAGGCGTCTCTCTCGATGGTCAGCCCCAGCCGCGCACGGCGCGCACTGACCCGCACACGCAGGGACAGCCCGTCCACGACGAGCGTCTGCCCCTCGGCAAGACGCTCGTCGCCGGGCCCCTCGGCGGCAGGAGCAGACGGGCGGGACACCCACCTATTGTCCCCTGCCCTCGGCCCGGAAGCCCGCATGCTGCTCGGCGCCGAACGCCGCCAGCCGTTCCGACAGCTCCCCGAGCGCGGCACGGTTTCCGCTGCTCGGACGCAACCCCGACGTGCGCAGGCACTGCCAGATGTGCGCGTCGAGCTCAGTGAGGTGAGCGGCCTCCGCCGCGAAGGAGGCCCGGGTGACGTGGCCGACGATCACGTCCTTGACCTCGACGACGAGCCGGCGGAGGAATTCCGGCGCCGGATCATCAAACCGGGAGTCCTGCTCCAGCTTCTCTTTCAGGAGCACGTACAGCCGCTGTTCCATCACCGACAGACCGGCGGCCTCGGGATCCGCCTCTTCCGCCCGCCGGGCGCGCTCGACGAGGGGGCCCACCTCCCGCTTGATGTCCTCCCAGCGCCCCTCGAACTCTTGCAGGACCCGCTCCAGCTCCTCGGAAAGCTGCCGGTAGACCGTGCGGCCCTCCTGATCCCGCTCGATCCGCTCCTCCAAGTGGTACCGGAGGGCCTGCACCTGTTCCGCCGCGGCCTCCCGTACCGGCAGCCGGTCCACGATCTCGTCGAAGTCCGGAGCCAGAATCGAAACGGGCGCGATGACCTGCTCGATCTTCTGGACCTCCAGATGGTCGGCGATCAGCGCGCGGACCTTCCGGCCGTACCCGCGCGTCGAGAAGCCACCCCCCGGGGCGTCCCGGTAGTGACGGCGTACACGCATCTGGAGCACACTCCAGCGGCGGACGTTCGAGATCTGTTCAAGCGCCTTCTCATGCGGCAAGACGCGGTCCACCGCGTCCAGGAACGTTCCGAGCCGCCGGTCGAAGTCGGCCCGCCGAGCCGGTTCGTGCAGAGCGAGCATGGCGCGCGAGAGACCACCCCGCGTGCCGAGATCCTCCGTGTCGATCCCCGCCTCGGCGAAGAACCCCGCGACCTCCTTGGCCGCGTGCTCCATGTTCTGTGCCTCCTCGGCCAGGTCCCGCAGTGATGCGACCACAGGCGGATCGTTCCTGTAAGCGGCGAGGGTGGTGCCCAAGTTGTTCAGCACGCCGTAGTAGTCAACGACCAGCCCTTCCTTCTTCTCGGGGGCGGGCCGGTTGACACGCGCGATCGCCTGCAGGAGCTCGGCATCCTGGATCGGCCGGTCCAGATACAGCGCCTGCTCGATCGGCGCGTCGAAGCCGGTGAGCAGCATGGACTTCACGATCAGGAAGGCGATCGGGGGCTCACCGTCTTCCGCCCCGTTGTGCGGGGGAAGTTCGCTCCAGGGGTTCATGCTGGCGACCCGTCCGGCGATCACCGGGTCGGGTTCCGGTACGTGCGTGACCATCCACGGGTTGTCCGGCGGCAGCTCCGGGAACGGCTGGAGGAACCGCTCGATGTGGTCACGCTGGCACGTCTCGTCGGTCCACTCCCGCCAGGTGCCCGCCTTCCGCTCCGATCCGGCGGAGATGACGGGGACGAAGTCCATCCGTCGCAGCACCGCCTGGTACTGCCAGGCACGCAGCAGCAGCATTTCCTCTTCGGAGTACGACTCGGGGTCTCGCCCGCGCAGTGCCTCGCGCCGACCGGACCTGTCGAACTCCTGCACCTCTGCGAGGAGTTGCGCCCGGGCGTCCCTCAGGGCGTGCCGGTACCACACGGCCGCACGCCTGCTGACGACCGCCAGCTGCGCCTTGAAGCCTCCGGTGAGCGGCCCCGTCACATAGTGCGCGAGCATGTTGTACGCCTTGCTCCGGATCAGCGGCGCGGACTCGGCCACATCCCGGCCCGAAGGCGTTCCGTACGCGTCCCGTATGCGCTGCCGTTCCGCTTCTTCCAGCGGCTCGATGAGGTCGGCGAAGCACTCGTCCAGCTTCTGCTTCTCCCGGACCTCGGCCGAGGTGGCGCGTCCCTCGTAGCGGACAGGGACGATCACCTTGTCCTTCTCCGCCTCGTCCATCCGATACGTATCGAGGAACGCCGGCCTGCCGCCCGGCTCCCGGCTCGGCTCCAGACCGAAGATCCGGCCGGTGTCGGACAGCCGCCCCTGCATCAGCGGGGTACCGGTGAACCCGACGCGGGCGGCGTTCGGCAGGGCCTTGCGCAGACAGGCGTGCAGGACGGAGGTGTGCGAGCGGTGTGCCTCGTCGACAAGGACCAGCACCTTCACCGAGTCACTGCACTCGGGGAAGATCCGGGCGGCGTCCTTAAGCGTCTTCTCGTCCGGCGACGGATCCGCCACTTCCTCGGGGCTCGCGCCGGCGTCGATACGGTCACGCGCGCGCTCGAATTTGGCGGTGAGCGACGGCTCCTCACCGTCAGCCGCGCCCGGAGTCCGCTCCGGACCGTCCGCAGCCTCCGCACCGATGCCGTCCGCGCCCTCCGTCTCCCGGGGAATCCCCGGGAGGTCTCCGAGGAACTTCTGGATGGTCGCGAAGATCACCGCCCGGCCGCCGAATTTTCCGGCCCGCCGCAGCATGCCCTCCAGATCCGCCCGGGACGTGGCCTGCCGTACCTCGCTGCCGCTCAGCGCGACGGACTTCTTGAGCTGCCGCTGGAGATCCCTGCGGTCGGTGATCGCCACGAGGGTGATCTGGTTCAGCTCCGGATCCCGGCTCATGTGCAGCCGCCGGGCCAGGAACTTCATCGTGAAGCTCTTGCCCGCGCCCTGCGTATGCCAGATCACACCACCGCGCTCGTCCCGCTCCGCGCCCGGGTCCAGCCGGCTCCGGCCGGTACGCAGCTTGCGGACGATCTTCTCCGTGGCCCGGTACTGCTGATGCCGGCAGACCACCTTGGCGGTCTTCGCCTTCTGCGCGGAGGCCACGGCCCTGGCCTTGCCGGCCGACCTCGCCCCCGTGCCCTTCCTGCCCTTCGCACCCTTCCGGCTCTTGAGCGGCATCTCGAAGACGTAGTGACGGATGATGTTGAGCAGGTTCTGCGGCTTCAGCACCATCGCGGTCAACTGGTGCTGCAGGGTGGGCTGTTCCTCAGGGCCGAGCAGCTTCCAGCCGCGCAGTTCCTGCCGGAGCACATCCAGCTTCTCGTAGTCCGGCTCGGTGCTTCGCCACAGCGCGTAATGCTCCTCCTCGGACGAGATCGTCCCGAGCACCGCGTCCTTGCCGTCGGCGGCCACCAGCAGCTGTACGGGCGCGAAGAACTCCGGAATGCCCCGCGGGACGCTTCCGCGCTCCCGTATGTCCTCGTCCAACGGCCTGCCGGTGTACCCCCGCAGGTCGCGGATGGCCTCACCGAGGGGATCCTGCCGGTCGGGAGACTTGCACTCGATCACCACGACCGGGATGCCGTTGACGAACAGGACGAGGTCGAGAAAGACATCCTTGCCATCGGCGTTGCGGACGCACAGCTGGTCGACGACGAGGAAGTCGTTGCGCGCCAGCACCTCTTCCCGGCTGCCTTCCAGCGCCTGTGTCCCCCAGTCGGCGAACTGCACCTTCACATCGCGCTCGTCCGGCCCCTTCTCCAGGGCACCGTGCAGCAGCAGCGTGGTGACTTCCTCGTTGGCCTCTTCGAGCGTCCGTGTGACCACGTTCCGCGCGGCCTGCTTCAACCGGTCGAGGGAGCGGAGCGCGTCGGTCTCACTCATCCAGCCGTTCGCGGCACCGGGCAGCGTGTTCGTACGCCGCAGCGCGGACATCGTCAGCTTGGCCAGAAAGATGTCGCCGTACGCACGCTCCTCGGCGGTCTGAAGGTCCGGCCCGTGGACGTGCCGCCACCCCATCTTCTTGAGGTGCGTCAGCAGCGGCAGCTCCGCCTCGTCCCGCTCGACCGTTCCCCTGACCCCCATGCGTACGCGCCTCTCCCCTGGACCGTCTGATGTCACCCGCCGATCCATTGTGCGCCTTGGACGCGTGTGCCTGGGGCGCGCAGGGAAGTAGCCCGTCCGGCCCGGGGAGGGAGGCGCCGGGGCCGGACGGGCCAGGAGGCATGTGCGGGGTGTCGCCGCTTCCCGCGTCCTCCGGAGAACTTGGCTTACAAGTGACGTACCCCCTGGCTCCTCTGGATGCTCTTCCGGCAGTCCGGCAGCGGGCCGTCGACGGCCTGGCCCGCCGCGAGCGGTCCGGTCACGGTCACCGGCAGGTCGTCGAGCGCGTAGCACAACTGCGCGTGCAGGAGCTCGGCCTCGCCGGGCGCGAGGCGCAGCGCGACATCCCCGTCGAACTCTCCGTCCCGTCGCAGCCACAGG
Source organism: Streptomyces lydicus (assembly GCF_004125265.1). GTDB lineage: Bacteria > Actinomycetota > Actinomycetes > Streptomycetales > Streptomycetaceae > Streptomyces > Streptomyces lydicus_C. The sequence goes on along the minus strand of NZ_RDTE01000003.1, from coordinate 4,848,521 downwards.
TGGATGGCGATCTGCCCGTCGACCTCACGCTGTACGGGCTTGCTGGGCACGCGACTGATGCGCAGCCCGCGGAGGGTGCCGGCGGCATGCGTCGTCGGTGTGCGGCGGTCCCGGGCGCCTTCCATCAGACCGCCACCCCCGCCATGACGAGGCGACGTGCTCCCGGGGTGCCGACGAGGTGCCCGTGGATGACCCACGGCCCGACGTCGATCCCGTCGAGCGCGAGCGCCAGCGCGGCCCGGCGGGCGCACTGCTCGTACGCGAGGAGGTAGGGGCGGACGAGCGGGCCGGGGTCATCGAGGGTGGGGGCGTCGGCGGGGGATGTGGCGTGTGGGCGGGGCACGGACACTCGGCGGTGGGGCGCGATGGGCGTACGGGAGGTTGTTCGCGAGGTGCGGGCGGGGCGGGGCAGGGCGGTTCCCGGCGCTGCACGGTGCCTCCCCTCAGCGAGAGGCATGAGCAACACAGCGGCACGGGCAAATGTTCGCTGTAGAACCGACCAGATACGGTGGGTCACGCAGACGCTCCTTACAAGCGTTGGCCAAGCCCCGGGGTGCGGACACACCGCCGGGGCCCTTCATGCTGCAACCAAGCGACTACAGCATGGAGTTGCGACCATAGCGCGAACCCTCATCACTCATCAACGTTTGTAACTCGCGAGTGTGGGTTTGGCATATGCCTGCACCTAGGGCATCAAAAAGCCCCTCGCCACTGGGCGCGGGGCTGGACCAGTCGAAGGCGCGGCTACATCAAGTCATCGAACTCGCCGGCCTTGGCACCGGCCAGAAACGCACGAAGCTTCTGCTGCGTGGTCCTGATGATCACTTCTGGGTGATCGCTCTCCCGCACCAGTATCTCGCCCTCGTGCACGGCGAGTTCGAGGCAGTTACCACCCTCCGTATCGTCCGAAAACGAAGACTTCCGCCACTGAATCGCCACTCTTCTCACGCCTTCAGAGTTCCTGTATCGCCTTGCAGATGAAGTCACGCGAACGGTTCGGATCGAGCGAGCGCTCCTCCATACGATCCAGCACCGCACGGTAGTTGGCGAGATGAGTCTCGGCGTGAAGGAACATCGATCCCGCACGTGAGTCGATCTGCACCGTATCGAGCTGAGCGACTGCCCCGTGCGCGTAGTGCGCTGAGGCTCCCGCACTCGGGAACCCACCGGCCGCGAACGGCAGGACGCGAATGGTGACGTGGTCCCGCTCGGCCTGCTCCAACAGGCTCTCCAGCTGCAACTTGGTCACACGCCTGCCACCGAACGTCATCCGTAGCGCCGCCTCGTGGATGATGAACGTGCACTTCGGGGGCTCGGGACCGTCGAGTACGGCACTGCGCCTGATCCGGAACTCAAGCTTGCGCTCCAGGTCCTCCGACTGGAGAGGCGGCACGGCCTCTGCGAAGACCGCGCGCGTGTAGTCCTCGTGCTGAAGAAGACCCGGCATATGCGTGATCTGTGCGGCGCGAAGCGCTACCGCGTGATGCTCCATCTCCGCGAGGTCAAGAACCGTCGCGACGAGCAGATCGCGGTACTCGTCCCACCAGTACGTGGCCGAAGCGCGCCGCTCCCTTGCCATGTCGGTAAGCGCGTCGATGTACCCATGGTCCGGACAGGCGTAGTTGGCCGCCCACACCCGCACTCGGTCTGCGCTGACGCCGAAGCGACCCGACTCTGTGTTACTGATCGTGGTCTTGTCCGTGCGGTGTAGCGCGGCGGCCTCGGTCAGGGACAGCCCAAAGTGCTCCCGCATCTTGCGCAGCTCGGCTCCCAGCCGCCGCTGACGCTCGGTCGGGGGCTTCCTTACTGCCATCAGTCGCCCTCTTCTCCCCGCCTCACAGACCCGTCCTCACCCCAACGCCGGTCCACTTCACCTCGCTTCGCTGCGCAACATGGCAGCCTGCAAGCAGCAGGCCACCTACGCGCCCCTTCCGCTGAGAAGATCCTCCGTCAGCCCCTGGCGTAGCGTCCGCAACTTGGCAACGGTTGCTTCAGCAGCCCGCTCCGCCTCAGTGACCGCGTCCAACGCCTCAACGATGCGCCGTTGCTCCTCCACCGATGGCCACCAGAGCTTGAGGCTTTCCACCGACCTCTGAGAGATGTTTTGCATACTTCGGCTGCTGCCGGAGGCCGCTACCTCGATTTGTCGTCGCACCTCGTACCCTGCGAGGCAGATGCTAATAAACCGGGCATCAGCTAGGTCTGGATTAACGACTAGCCGCAACGTCTTGTCAGAGAGCAAGAGCCGTTCCGCAGTTGGGGTAGCGATACATGCAGACCCGACGAGTTCTGGCGTGTTGGCTCGTGAAAAGAGCAGGTCACCGGGAAGCACCTCAAACCGACCGTCAGCCATAACAGCAGAAGTCACGGCCTTGTTCTCCCGAGGACGAAAGCCACTTGAATGGACAGCGCTAACCTTGAGCACACCCCACCCGCCTGGACCTGCAGGCACATCGGGCAGGTCAGGGCTGCGCCCAGCGTCGATACATAGCAATCGACTCTTCAGGGGAGCCTCAGTCCACATAACCCAGCTCCTTGACGAAGTCGTTCAGGCGCAGAGCCGCCGCCTCGCGGCAGGTCTCAATGTCGCGGAGCGACACCAGGTACTTGTCCTCCCAGACGCAATACATATCAATCAGTTCGCGGCGTCGCCGTACGACATGCCCCACCAGCTTCGAAGAGAGATCATCCCTGAGAATTCCCAGCACCACCTCGCGGCGGCCCGCATCGCCCAGGCCATCTCGGGCGCGGTACAAGCGCGGATCGGGCGCCTTTTCCTCCTCTGCACCGCCTCCCTCGGCGATGACGAGATCCAGCGTCGCCTGTGCTGCCGCCCCGCCGGCTTTGGACTCCGCCGCAAGCTCCCGCGTCCCCTTCGCCGCCGTCTTCTTCGGCTTGGCCGCGCGGCGACCGCTCTCCAAGGGCCAGAAGTCGTCTTCCAGCTCCTTGACGGCCTTGCCGGCCGCCGTGCGGTCCTTCTTCAGCTTCTTCAACTCGGCGTCGCTGAGCAGGTTTTCCGCCACTGCCGGGTCGAGGGCAGTCGGTGCGTCCGGCGCCCCGCCCTCGGCCGCCTCGTCTCCGTCCTCGGCGAACACCCCGGCCTTAGCCGCCGCCCGCGCGGCCTCCGCCTCCTCCGCGGCCTTCAGCTTGGCGTCCAGCCCCGCCTTCTTCCGGTCGGCCTCCGCCAGCTCCCGCAGGAAGTCCGGATCGATCTTGGCGACCACCTTGTGGCCGTACGCCTGACGGCGCTCGGCAGCCGAGCGCTTACGGGCACCGCCCGTGCGCGGGTCCGGCTCGGGCGACAGCAGCGTTTCGACCATCTCGACCCAGCCTTCCACCACACCACGGAAACCGTTCGTGGAGAGGGCCTTGAGGTCGTTGCGGGCTTCCTGCCACCAGCCCGCCACCGCGCCCGCGAGCGCGTGTTCGTCGAGGAGGCCGACACCGAGCAGACGGTTTCGGAACGAGGTGATCAAGTCGGCCCGGAGTCGGGCCAATTGGCCGCGCTTCTCGAACTCCGTGCGGTCGTCACCGTCGTACGGGGCAAGCGCTTCGATCTGCTCGGTCTCGGACGTCCACCACTTCTCGAAGGCTTCCCAGAGCACCCGCTCCCGGGCCTCGGCCAGCTGCGCGAGCCGGTCGGCATCGGGGCGCCGCTCCTCCGGCAGAAAGTCGAGATAGGCAGGGTCATCGGCGCGCCCCGAGAAGAGATCTTCGAGGCCCACCGCGTATGCATCGAGCAGCGACTTCTTCGCCTCGACCTCCGCACGCGGCACGCCGCCCACCAGGTGAGCGCGCACGTCCTGCGGCTCCGGCGGCGGAGTGTTGTCCACGTACCGGCGGATGTTGAGGTTGTAGTCGTTGGCAGCGAGCTCTTCCTTGCTGACCACACGGGAGAAGCGGTCGACCTCGCAGCGGTCGAACGGCAGGTGGAAGGTGGAGACGATCTTCTCCACATGCTCCGGCAACAGAACGTTCTGCGCCCGCTCGGCGTGGCACTCGCGGTCCGCGTTGATGAAGAGGACCTTGCCGCGACGCTCCGGATCCTTCTTCCCGGGAGCGCGCAGCACCAGCACACACGCCGGGATGCCGGTCCCGTAGAAGAGGTTGGGCGCCAGGCCGATCACAGCCTCCAGCAGGTCCTTTTCGATCAGCTTGGACCGGATGGCCTGCTCGGCGCCGCCGCGGAAGAGCACACCGTGCGGCATGACCGTGAAGACCGAGCCGCCGCGCCCGCCGACCATGTACAGCATGTGCTGCAGGAACATCAGGTCGGCCTTGCCGCGCTCGGAGGTCGTGCCGTACGGCATCCGCTCCTCCCGCTGCTCGACCTCGTCCGCTGTGTAGTCCATCGAGAACGGTGGATTGCTCAGGACGATGTCGTACGACTTGTCCAGATGCTGTGGATTGCTGAGCGTGTCGCCGGTCTGCAGGCTGAAGTGGCGGGCGCTGTGGAAGAGCATGTTCATGGTGGCCATGACCCAGGAACCGCCATTGGCGTCCTGGCCGGCCAGCCCCAGGTTGTCGGAATCGCCGCCGTGCTCGTCGATGTACTCCTTGGCGTGGATCAGCATGCCGCCGGAGCCAACGCAGGGGTCGTAGACGAGCTGGCCGGCCTGCGGCTGGGCCAGCTCGACCATCATGCGCACGACGGCACGCGGCGTATAGAACTCGCCGCCCTTGGCTCCGGCGGAGTCCGCGAAGTCCTTGAGCAGGTACTCGTAGGCCGCACCGATCATGTCCGGGAACTCGAAGTCCCCGCCGCGCAGCCGCAGGCTGCCGAAGTGCTCAATCAGCGCCGTGAGACGCTTGTCGGCGAGCTTGGCAGCCGAGGCGCCGCTGCCACCACCACCGCCGATGCGGTTGAAGTTGACGTGGGTGAAGAGACCGCGAAGCCCCTGGTTGTGGGCCTCCAGCTCGGCGAGTGCGGGCTGCAGGTGCCGGGTGGCGACATCGTCGACAGCGCCCGCGAGCTCGGCCCAGCGAGCCTTCTTCGGGACGTACATGACCTTGCGGAGTGTGTAGTTCTTGGGTTCCTCGGCCTCCTCCGCGGCATCTTCCTCGGAGCGGCGGTCCTTGCGCGCCTCGGCGATGATCGCCTCACGCGCGGCCTCGTACTCGTCGTTGACCCGCTTCAGGAACAGGAGGACCAGGATGAAGTCGCGGTACTCGGCGGCGTCCATGGTGCCGCGAAGGATGTCGGCCGCCGCGAAGAGGTGGCGCTCCAGTTGGGCGAGCGTGAGCTTGGCCACGTACGGCTCCTGAATTCCTAGTTCTGATCGAGAGGGGGCTGGGACGGAAGCCGGAGATCCGGCTCGCTGCGCGCCGTCCACAAGGCGAAACCATGCAGCCTAGTAGCCGCTGAGCAGCAGCCCTTCTTCCACGAAACGCCACATATCGGTGTACGGATCCCAGTCGTTCTGATTGGCCCCGTCGTGCCGTTCGCTCATCGTCTGGGCGAAGCGCTTGGCGTTGGCATAGCGGCTGCGCCCCTGCACTTTCCCCGTGATCTGCCCCGGGTGCACGTGCTTCGACTCCGGCACGCTGACCTTTTTCACGTTCTTCCCGTATGTCTGGGCAAATCCGGGCTGCTCCCGCAGCTTGTCGTTGGCACTGTCGCAGACACCGCCGAAGGTGCTGGTGTAGTTCTTGTAGTGGAGCAACCGCCACAGCTCGAAGCAGGGGTGGGAATACGCGATCCGCACGCCGGCCTTCTTCGCCATTTTGAACGCCTCGGTAATGTCCTCGTGCCTGTCACGGTCGAAGAGGACCCAGACATGTGGCCAGCGCCAGTCGTCCTCGTCCAAGCCGTTGCGCTCTGCTTGCCGCTCCACATCACGCAGCACCTTGACTGCCTGCTTCACCATGGTCAAGGGCTTACGGTCGTCCCCTACGGCCATCGCATTCATGAAGTGGATATCGACCTTTTGATCCGGTTTCTTCGGAATGCCGTCCGCATGGATGAGGTCGATGTATTCCTTCTCGGTGACCTTGCCCTCGGCGTAGACATACACCCGGCGTTTTTCGTGGTTTCCGGCCCACTTGGCAGGACGCTCGCGCTGGAGCTTGTCCCTCCCCTTGTCCCTGGCCATCAGATCTCTTCCGTCTCCATCTGCAGTGCCGCGGCCGTCCGCAAGAGCCTTCGCCCCACTTTGCCTTCGGTCATCCGTGGCACACCGCCGAAGGCCCCTTCGAGATAGGAGGTCATCAGGTCCTCCTCCTCGGCGGGCTGGAGGTCGGAAATGGGGAACAGTGCTGTGGCCCCGTGCTTGTCCTTCTCCGTCAACCAGATCTGTCCCGGGGCCAGGAAACGCTCACCGGCCGGGCCCCGCAGCAGCGACGGATCATGCGCCGTGAAGATCAGCTGCGCGCCCTTGGGGTTCACCCACGGCGCCTGGAAGAGGCGTACGACCTCGGCCGCGAAGCGGGAGTGCAGGCTGGCGTCCAGCTCGTCGATTAGCAGGACAGCGCCCGTGTCAAGGGCGAGCAGCAGCGGGCCGATCAGGGCGAACCACGAGCGGGTGCCGAAGGACTCCGCTTCCCAGTCCAGTACGGTCTCCTCGCCGCTGCTGGAGTGGATCAGCCGGACCCTGGGGCGGCCTCCGGAGTCGCGTTCCACCTCGGCCCCCGAGATGCCCAGGTCGGCGACGCGCAGCAGCTCCTCCACCCGCCGCCGTGACTCCTCGCTCTCCAGGAGGCGCTGAGCGGTGAACGCCTCGCGCTGGCGTCGCTCGGTCTCCGGGGTGACATCCCAGAGATTCTGCTTGAACCAGTCGTAGACGGGGGTGAGCTGCGGGTGACCGTCGTTGGCCGCGCGGGTCAGCAGCAGGGCGTTGGGGCGGGTCATGCGCGCGAGCAGGGCACGGTCCTGCAGCCGGTCACCGGGGAAGTCGAATTCCTTCTCACGGGAAGCGTCCCGGTCGAACCAGACCTGCCGCCGGCCCTTGGGGTACGCGAAGAGCCATTCCGCCTCGACCCTGCGCTCGCCCAGTTCGAAGCCGTACGACCAGCGGACCCCGTCCTCCATGACGAAATCCGCCTCGTACAGGGTGGTCTCCGCCGCCGCCTTGGGATCGAGTGCGAACTCTTCGCGCGGGATGCCCTCGTACGACGTCCACGCCGCGTACGAACTGAGAACGGCCTCCCGCATCTTCTTCAGGGCGGTGATGACGTTCGACTTGCCGGAGGCGTTGGCGCCGAAGATGCCGAGGACCGGGTAGACGGGGAGCTGCTTGCCGTCGGAGAGCGGGAGCAGCTTAGCGGCCGCGCCTTCCTCGTCTTCGGGCACGACGAACGACAGCTCCTGCTCCGCACGCAGGGACCGCACATTTGCCGTCCGGAATCTCAGCAGCATTCCGTCTCCTTCATGGAGCACAGCGTAACGATGTTGCCCAGTGCCCGTCTGCCTCTTGAGAAGCAGACGGGCACACCACGGGTGGACAACAGTCCTACGACAGGAACGAGTTGATCTCGATCGTCTCGTCCCGGCCGGGGCCGACGCCGATCGCGGAGATCGGGGCGCCGGACATCTCCTCCAGGGCCTTGACGTAGGCCTGGGCGTTCTTCGGCAGGTCGGAGAAGGACTTCGCCTTGGTGATGTCCTCGGACCAGCCCGGCAGCGTCTCGTAGACCGGCTTCGCGTGGTGGAAGTCGGACTGGCTGTAGGGCAGCTCCTCGACGCGCTTGCCGTCGATCTCGTAGGCCACGCAGACCGGGATCTGCTCCCAGCCGGTGAGCACGTCGAGCTTGGTGAGGAAGAAGTCGGTCAGGCCGTTGACGCGGGTGGCGTAGCGGGCGATGACCGCGTCGAACCAGCCGCAGCGGCGGTCGCGGCCGGTGGTGACACCGCGCTCGCCGCCGATCCGGCGCAGCGCCTCGCCGTCCTCGTCGAACAGCTCGGTCGGGAACGGACCGGCGCCGACGCGCGTCGTATAGGCCTTGAGGATGCCGATGACGCGGTTGATCTTCGTGGGGCCGACGCCGGCGCCCGTGCAGGCGCCGCCCGCGGTCGGGTTCGAGGACGTGACGAAGGGGTACGTGCCGTGGTCGATGTCCAGCAGCGTGCCCTGGCCGCCCTCGAAGAGGACCACCTTGTCGTCGTCGAGCGCCTTGTTGAGGATCAGGGTGGTGTCGGCGACATAGCCCTTGATCTGGTCGGCGTAGCCCAGCAGCTCCTCGACGACCTGGCCGGCCTCGATGGCGCGGCGGTTGTAGAGCTTGGACAGCAGCTGGTTCTTGACCTCCAGGGCCGCCTCGACCTTCTGCATGAGGATCGACTCGTCGTAGAGGTCCTGCACCCGGATGCCCACGCGGTTGATCTTGTCGGCGTAGGTCGGGCCGATGCCGCGGCCGGTGGTGCCGATCTTCCGCTTCCCGAGGAACCGTTCCGTCACCTTGTCGACGGTGATGTTGTACGGCGTGATCAGGTGCGCGTTACCGCTGAGCAGCAGCTTGGACGTGTCGACGCCGCGCTCGTTGAGTCCGCTCAGCTCGGAGAGCAGGACCGCCGGGTCGACCACGACACCGTTGCCGATGACCGGGGTGCACCCCGGGGAGAGGATTCCGGAAGGGAGAAGGTGCAGCGCGTACTTCTGGTCGCCGACGACGACCGTGTGGCCGGCATTGTTGCCGCCCTGGTAGCGCACCACATAGTCCACGGACCCACCGAGCAGGTCGGTGGCCTTTCCCTTGCCCTCATCACCCCACTGAGCACCGAGCAGCACAAGTGCGGGCACAGGCGTACACCCCTTCCGGGCGGGGCATGTCCAACGTGCGTGGATGGCATGGCGTTGTGTGTTCACGCGCACGTCATCGCTGGAGACATCGGACCGGTGCCCCGGAATAGACGAAGCCCCTGGCGCAATAGCGCAAGGGGCTCTTGCACCGAGATGCTACCTGAGGAAGGACCGAGGTGTCGGCGCAGCCTTCTGGGCACTTTCCCGTGGACTCCGTTCGGGGGCACCCCCTGCTCGTGGTCATCGACCCGGTCGCCCGCAGTACGGACGGCGAGTCCGTGCGGATCGCGAAGGATGTCCTGTGCGCGGGCGCGGGGGCGAAAATCTGCCTTCCGGAGGGGCCGGAGGAGTTCGCGCGGGTCCTGGCCCGGCGCGGCCACCGGCGGCCGGTGGTGATCGGTGACGACCGGGCGCTGCTGCGGGTGGTGGGCCTGCTGCACAAGGAACGCGAGCTGGCCGCGGTGCCGCTGTCGATGGTCCCGGTCGGCGCTCCGGCCGCCGTGGCGCTGAGCCGCACGCTGGGCATCCCCACGGACACGGTGGCCGCCGCCCGCGCCGTCCTGGACGGCGGGGAGCGGCCGCGGGACCTGCTCACGGACGACAGCGACGGCATCGTGCTCGGCGGGCTGCGGATCCCCTGCGGGAGCGCGGTGGCCCGGCAGGGCGGCGGGGTGTATGTGCCGGCCGCGGTCCCCGCGGTGCCCCCGGCGGATCCGCGGGAGGCCCGCGAGGCCGTGGAGGCGCCGGACGACGTGGCGGGCGGGCTCGACGGGCACCGGCCGTGGTGGCAGCCGGCCGCGCGGACCGCCCGTACGGCGCTGTCGCTGCTGGCCGCGCCGGCCGCCGGGCTGGGCGGGCGGCGCGCACGGGTGCCGGGGCAGCGGCTGCGGATCGAGGCGGACGGGGTGCTGCTGGCGGACCTGGACCGGCCGGTGCGCGGGGTGTCGGTGGTGCCCGGCGGACGGGCCGGGGCGGACGGGCCGCGGTCCGGGGCCGGTGACGCGCTGGCCGAGGTGGTGGTGCACTGGCCGGGCGGAGGCCGGCCGGTACGGACCCGGGCGCGGGCGGTGACGGTGTCCGGCGCGGACTTCCACTACCGGGCGGATGCGGTGGTCGGCGGGCCGGTCAGGACCCGCACCTGGACCCTGCAGCCGGGGGCCTGGCGGCTCCAGCTGCCCCGGGGGTGAGCGCCGGCCGGTGCCTCAGCGGGCGGCGTGGTCGTACTCGGCCCGCATCCGGTCGCGGTGCTCGCGCCAGCGCTCCAGCAGCCCGGCGAGCTCTTTCTGCAGGAACTCGAAGAAGACCAGCGTCTCGCTCATCCGGCGGCCCGCCGGGGAGTCCTCGCCCAGGCTCTCGACGCCGTCGCGCAGGGTGCCCTCCCAGCGGGTGAGGACGTTGTCCCGGCGGGCCAGCGCCTCGTACCACTGGTCGCTGTGCACGCGGTAGCGGTCGCGGCGGGAGCCCGGCTCGCGCTCCCTGCTGACCATGTCGACCTGGGAGAGGTAGCGGATCGCGCCGGAGACGGCGGCGGGGCTGACCTGCAGGCGCTCGCCGAGTTCGGCGGAGGTCAGCACGCCGGAGTCGGAGGCCAGCAGACAGGCGAAGACGCGGGCGGACATCCGCTGCATACCGGCGTCGACGAGCTGGGCCGCGAACCGCTCGACGAACTGCGAGACCGCCTCGTCGTCGCGCTTGTCCCGGGCCGTCTGCGCGGCCCGGCCCGCGCCGTGCTGTCGCTGCTCGCTCATGTCCGCATCATCTCCCCTGATCAGCGCCACCCCTCCAACTTTATACGTTTTCTTAACTTCACAAATTTGTGAAACTAGCGTACTTTCCGAAGCATGACCAAGGCACTCTCCTCCGCTCCGGCGGTCCGGGTCGACGGCCTGCGCAAGTCCTTCGGCCGCACCCGCGCACTGGACGGCCTCGATCTGCACGTCGAGGCCGGTGAGGTCCACGGCTTCCTCGGCCCCAACGGCGCCGGGAAGTCCACGACGATCCGCGTCCTGCTCGGCCTGCTGCGCGCCGACGGCGGCACGGTCCGGCTCCTGGGCGAGGACCCCTGGCAGGACGCCGTCGAGCTGCACCGCCGTCTCGCCTACGTCCCCGGCGATGTGACGCTGTGGCGCAATCTCTCCGGCGGCGAGGTCATCGACCTCCTCGGCCGGCTGCGCGGCGGGCTGGACCGCAGCCGGCGGGCCGAACTCCTGGAGCGGTTCGAACTCGACCCCACCAAGAAGGGGCGGACGTACTCCAAGGGCAACCGGCAGAAGGTCGCCCTGGTCGCCGCCTTCGCCTCCGACGTCGATCTGCTCGTCCTCGACGAGCCCACCTCCGGGCTGGACCCGCTGATGGAAGAGGTCTTCCGGAGCTGTGTCGCCGAGGCGCGCGACCGCGGCCGTACGGTGCTGCTCTCCAGCCATGTGCTGTCGGAGGTCGAAGCGCTCTGCGACCGCGTCAGCATCATCCGCAGGGGACGGACCGTCGCATCCGGCTCGCTGGGAGAGCTGCGGCAGCTGACCCGCACCTCGGTCGTCGCCGAACTCGCCGGACCGCCCGGCGCGCTGGCCGCGCTCCCCGGCGTCCACGGCCTGGCCACCGGGCCGCTCCGGGGGAGCTCGGGCCACCGCGTCGAGCTCCAGGTCGACAACGGCAAGCTCGACGCCGTCCTGCGCTCGCTCACCGCCTCGGGAGTCCGCAGCCTCACCAGCACCCCGCCCACCCTGGAAGAGCTCTTCCTGCGCCACTACCAGGACGACCCCCGCGGCACAGCGGCGGTCGCGCGATGACCGCCGCCGTGGCCGCGGCCCTCCCCGCGCCCGCCGCACGCCCCCGTCAACTGGCGGGCACCGGAGCCCTGTTGCGCCTCGCGCTGCGCCGCGACCGGGTGATGATCCCGGCCTGGGTGCTGTCCCTCGGACTGACCGTCGCCGCCATGGGCGCGTCCTTCGAGGCGGTCTACGGCACCGCGGCCGAGCGCGCCCGGCTGGCCGACTCGATGAACGGCAACGGCTCGATGCGCGCGCTGTACGGACCGGTCTTCAGCGACTCCCTCGGCGGCCTGGTCGCCTGGCGGATGGCCGGTTTCGGCGCCGTCCTCGCCGCGGTGATGAGCCTGCTGATCGTCGTCCGGCACACCCGCGAGGAGGAGGAGACGGGACGTCAGGAGCTGCTGTCCGCGGGCGTGATCGGCCGCCGTGCGCCGCTGACCGCGTCCCTGCTGACGGCGCTGCTCGCCAACGCCGGGCTCGCCGCACTGATCGCGGGCGGCCTGACCGCCTCCGGCCTGCCGGGCGCCGGTTCGCTCGCGCTCGGCGCCGCCGTCGGAGGCACCGGCCTGCTCTTCGCCGGCCTGGCCGCCATCGCCGCCCAGCTGACCGAGAGCGCGCGGCTCGCCAAGGGCCTGACCGGCGCGGTGCTCGGCCTCGCCTTCGCGCTGCGCGCCGCGGGCGACGCCGCGGCCCCCGGGGCCGGCTCCCCGCTCACCTGGGTCTCGCCGATCGGCTGGTCGCAGAACCTGCGGGCGTACGCCGGCGAGCGCTGGTGGACCGTCGCGCTCTTCCTGGCGGCGGCCGCCCTGGCCGCCGGTGCCTCCTACGCGCTGACCGCCCGCCGTGACCTCGGTATGAGCTTTCTGCCGGCCCGCCCCGGACCGGCGCTCGCGCCGCGCTCGCTGAGCGGCCCCTTCGGTCTGGCCTGGCGGCTCCAGCGCGCCACCCTGCTGGGCTGGAGCCTCGGCTTCCTGTGCGCCGGCGGGATCTTCGGCGGCATCGCCGAGGGCGCCTCCGATCTGGTCGGCGGCAACCGACAGGCCCGCGAGATCGTCGAGCGGATGGGCGGTCAGCAGGGCCTGACCGAGGCCTTCCTGGCCACCATGACCGGCCTGCTCGGGATGGTGGCGGCGCTCTACGCGGCCGGGGCGGTACTGCGGCTGCGCGGCGAGGAGACCGGGGCGCGTGCGGAGCCGGTGCTGGCCGGGGCGGTGGGGCGGCTGCGCTGGGCGGCCGGCCATCTGGCCTTCGCCTATGCGGGCACCGTCGTCATCCTGGCCGCCGGCGGCCTGGGCCTGGGCCTCGCCCACGGCCTCTCGGCCGACGACCTCGGCGGCGCGCCCGGCCCCGTACTGGCCGCCGCCCTCGCCCAGGTCCCGGCGGTCTGGACCCTCACCGGCCTGGCGGTCCTCGTCTTCGGCCTGCTCCCCGGGGCCACCGGCGCCGTCTGGGCCCTGGTCGGCGGCTGCCTGGCCCTCGGCTGGGTCGGCCCCTCCCTGGACCTCCCCGGGTGGGCCATGGATCTCTCCCCCTACAGCCACCTCCCCAAGCTGCCCGGCGCGGAGGTCACCGCCGCCCCGTTCCTCTGGCTGACGGCCCTCTCCGTTCTCCTCGCCCTCGTGGGCCTGGCGGGGCTGCGCCGGCGCGACCTCGGCTGATCCCGCTGCGGCCGGGCCGGCCGCGCCGGGCAGCCGCCCCCGTATACGTGCGCCGCCGGAGCTGTAGCGGACTCCGGCGGCGCACTCGCGTATGCCGGGGCGGCGGGCCGGATTTCTGGCGCGCGCCGCCGGGCAGGCGTCCCGTCGTACGGGGCCCGGAGCCGACGTCCGGCGCACGGCGTCGAGCCGTCCGCGCTCTGTCCACAGGGTGTGGACAGAGCACAGAAATCCGCCGACGGCCAGTCACTCTTCGCGATTTCACCTGCCCGCGCGTTAACCCGTAGTAACTCTGGAGCAATACGTGACGCTGTGGTTACTTTCCGTATGCACGGCCGTGACCACGGCCCGCGGCACCGGAGGGGTTCATGCCACGCATCACCACCAAGATCGGCATGCTGGCGGCGGCAGCACTGCTCGCCGTCGCGGCGGCCGGACCCGCCCAGGGCAAGCAGGCGAGCGACACCGCACACCGCACCGGGGCCGCGTCGGCGGCCTACTTCGTGATGACCGACGTCACGCGCGAGGAATTCGTCATCAAGCTCACCGACCCCCGCAAGATCCAGCACGCCCGTGACCTGCTGAGCGGCGCGTCCCACTCCGAGCCGCATGTCATCGGCCGGATCGAGAAGCGCCCCGCCCCGTACAACTGGCGCTGGAGCTTCCATCTCCGCCCGGAGACCATCGACTTCTTCGACTTCGCCATCGAGGTCTGTGACGCCACCACGCCCTATGTCGAAGAGCATCTGGACGAGGCCGGCGGGCCGTTCCTGCCGGGGCTGGTCTGGTGTCCGTGGACGTCGAGGCTGGTGCGGGAGGTCCCCCAGCCGTAAGGCCTGAGCTGACGGGCCGGCGGCCGGGCCCCGCCCGCCGGCCGCCCGCGCCGTGCGCCCCGCCACACACCGCGGCGCGGGCCTCAGCCCCCCGGTGTCACCAGCCGCGCCTCGTACGCGAACACCGCCGCCTGGGTGCGGTCGCGCAGCCCCAGCTTCACCAGTATCCGGCTGACATGCGTCTTCACCGTCGATTCGGCCACGACGAGATGCTCGGCGATCTCGCCGTTCGACAGGCCCTGGGCCACCAGCACCAGGACCTCGGTCTCGCGCTCCGTGAGATCGGCGATGCGCTCCTGGGCGGGCGCGCGCGGGGTGCCGAGACGGGAGAACTCGGAGATCAGGCGCTTGGTGACGGTGGGGGCGAGCAGCGCCTCCCCGGAGGCGACGATGCGGACGCCGTCGGCGAGCTGGCCGGCCGAGGCGTCCTTGAGCAGGAAGCCGCTGGCCCCGGAGCGCAGCGCCTGGTAGACGTACTCGTCCAGGTCGAAGGTGGTCAGCACCAAAACCTTGGCGTCCGCGTCGGCGGCCACGATCTCGCGGGTCGCCTCCAGACCGTTCATCTCCGGCATCCGGATGTCCATCAGGACGACATCGGGCTTGAGGACCGCGACCTTGTGCACCGCCTGCCTGCCGTCCACCGCCTCCCCGACGACCTCGATGTCCGGCATGGCGTTGAGCAGGACCGAGAAGCCCTCACGGACCATCACCTGGTCATCGACGATCAGTACCCGGATCATGCCTTGCCCCCCACTGTGTTCTCGCCCGCCGTGCGCACCACCGGGAGGAACGCCGCGACCTCGAAGCCGCCGTCCTCGGTGTGATCGGCCGTCATCTCGCCGCCCAGCATCTGTACCCGCTCCCGCATGCCCAGCACCCCGTGGCCCGCGCCCGGCGAGGGCTTGGCCAGGCGGCTCGGCGGACCGTTGACGATCCGTACGCCCAGCCCGCCCAGCACATAGGAGATCTCCACCCGCGCCTCGGCGCCCGGCGAGTGCCGCAGCGCATTGCTCAGCGACTCCTGCACGATCCGGTACGCGGACAGCTCCACGCCCTGCGGCAGCGGCCGGGGCGCACCGGTGGTCACCGCCTCGACGGTCAGCCCGGCGCTGCGGACGCTGTCGAGCAGCGCGTCGAGGCTGCCGAGCGTCGGCTGCGGGGCCTCCGGATCGGCCTCGGCGAAGGCGTCCGGATCGGCGGAGCGGACCACACCGAGGATGCGGCGCAGCTCGGCGAGCGCGGCGACGGCGTTCTCCCGGATCGTCGAGAAGGACGTGGCGAGCTCGGGCGGGGTGTCCTTGACGCGGTAGGGCGCCGCCTCGGCCTGGATGGCGATCACGGACATGTGGTGGGCGACGACATCGTGCAGCTCCCGGGCGATCAGGGCGCGCTCCTCCAGGAGCGTGCGCCGGGAGCGCTCCTCCGCGGTGGCGGTCAGCGTCTCGACGACCTGCCGGCGCTCCTCACGCCAGGCGCGGACCGCGGCGGCGGAGACCAGCACCACACCGCAGAACACCGCGACCGGCGGCAGCTCGCCCGTGTCCATGCCGAGGAGCGCCGTCAGCACGGCCGCCGTGGCGAAGGTGACCAGCCACATCTCGATGGCCAGCCGGGGCCGGGTGCGCAGCACCACGAGGACCATCACGGCGAGGTGGACGGGGAAGGCCACCTCCCCGACGACGCTGGCGAACGGGGACGCGAGGGCCGCGTAAGTGACCGCCGACACCGTGAACGCGCCCACCGACAGCCAGTAGGCGCCCACCGGGCGGAAGAGCGTGAGCATCGGCCCGGCGGCGACCAGCGCGCTGAAGCCGGTGATCAGGAGGTCGTGCAGCGCGCCGGGCCCGGAGCCGGCGGTGAGGTTCCCCAGGAAGACACACACCGAGAAGAAGCCGACGAGGGAGTGCGGCAGCCACCGCGCCCAGTACCGCAGCCGCTGCGGCAGGAAGGGCAGCCACCGGGACACCTTGGCGTCCTCCAGCGGCGGCATCGGACGGAAGGCGAAGGCGCCGACGAACAGGTCCTGGCGCAGCCGGTGCAGCGCCCCGTGGGCTATCCGGGCCTCGGAACGCAGATGGCTCTGCGTCTGGGTGGTGTCGTTCACGCTGACAAAGGTAAGCAACGACGGGCCCCCGGGGCGTCCCCACCCATGGGGATCTGCGGAGGTCCGCCTCAAGTACTACAGGTTCGGTGCAGTTGGGCGAAGAGTGTGTGACAGCTGGGGCTGCCGGGGGTGACGGGGCCGTAGTGGCCGACGCCGGGCAACTCGCGCAGGTCCGTGGTGCCGGGGCTGTGTGCGGCGTAGCGGCGGGAGAGGTCGAGCGGGACGTCCGGGTCGTCGGTGCCGTGCAGGATCGTGACCGGGACGCCGGCGGGCGGGTGGCACACCGGGTCGGCTGCGGCGATCCGTTCCGCGAGGCCGGGCCCGTCGCCGAACAGTTCGGCGACCGCGCCGTTGCTCAGGCCCAGCGCATGGGCGCGGGCGAGGTCGGCGACCGGTGCGACGGCGAGGACACGGGAGACGCGGGTGCCGGGGCGGGCGGCGGCGAGCAGCGCGAGCTGGCCGCCCGCGGAGTGGCCGACCAGCACCGGATCCCCGCCGCCCGGCAGCTCGCGCACCGCCGCCGCGAGGCCCGCCGTCACATCGTCGAAGGTCTGCGGCGCCCCGCCGCCGGCACCGACCCTGCGGTACTCGGCGAGCGCGACCGGCAGCCCCTGCCCGGCCAGTGCGGCGGCCAGCGGCGACAGATGGCGGCGGTCGTAGGCGGCGCGCCAGAAGCCGCCGTGCAGGAGGACGACCGGCGGGGGGCCGACGGCCGGCGCCGGGGCCCCGTCGGCCAGCCGCGCCTCGTCCGCCCACCGCTCGCCGCCGGCCGCCCGCGCCTCGTCCGCCTGCTGCTCGCCGTCGGCCACCCGCGCGTCCTCGGCCGCCCGCTCGGCGCCGGCCGCCCGCGGCAGGTACAGGTCGACGACCTGGTCCGGATGCGGCCCGTACGCCACCGTCCGGTCCGGCGCCACCGGGGCCAGCCCCAGCAGCGCCGCCTCCTCGTCCGCCGCGCTCACCCGGCGGCCCCGCCCGCCCCGGACTCGACGTCGGGCAGCGCCCTCAGCACCTCGCCGAGCACCCACGCCGCCCGCTCCGCGTCCGCGAACGAGGTGTAGAGCGGGGTGAAGCCGAAGCGCAGCACGTCGGGCCGGCGGAAGTCGCCGACCACCCCGCGCCGGATCAGCTCGTCCATCACCTCTTCCGCCGCGGGGGAACACTCCAGCGACACCTGGCTGCCGCGCCGCTGGTGGTCGTACGGCGTGACGGAGCGGGCCCGGCCCGGCGGTACGTAGGCGTTCACACACTCCAGGAAGAAGTCGGTCAGGGCGAGGCTCTTGGCGCGTACGGCCTCGATCGACACCCCGTCCCAGACCTCCAGCGCCGCCTCCAGAGCGAGCAGCGAGAGGATGTCGGGGGTGCCGACCCGGCCGCGCGCGATGCCCTCGGCGGGGACGTACGCGGGGTCCATGGCGAACGGATCGCCGTGCGAATTCCAGCCCGGCAGCGGCGATTCGAACCGTTCCTGGAGGCTTTCGCGGATGTAGAGGTAGGCGGGCGCGCCCGGGCCGCCGTTGAGGTACTTGTACGTGCAGCCCACGGCGAGGTCGACGTGGTGCGCATCGAGGCCGACCGGCAGCGCGCCGGCGCTGTGGCACAGGTCCCAGACGGCGAGCGCGCCCGCGGAGTGCAGCGCGTGGGTGATGCCGGGCAGGTCGTTGAGCCGTCCTGTGCGGTAGTCGACGTGGTTGACCAGCGCCAGCGCGGTCCGCTCGGTGACCTCGTCGGCGATCCGCGCGGGCTCGACCGGGCGCACCGCGAGGCCGGTCATCCGGGCCGCTGACCTGGCGATATAGCCGTCGGTCGGGAAGGTCGTGGCATCGACGAGGATCTCCGTACAGCCCTTGCCGGCCATCCGGACGCCGCCCACCACGGCCTTGAAGAGGTTGACGCTGGTCGAGTCGCCGACCACCACCCGGCCCGGTGCCGCTCCGATCAGCGGCGCGATCTTGTCGCCGATCCGCTCGGGCGCGGTCCACCAGCCGGATTCGGTCCAGGACCGGATGCGCAGCTCGCCCCACTCGCGGGCGATGACATCGGCGATCCGGCCGGGCACCGTACGGGGCAGCGCGCCGAGGGAGTTGCCGTCCAGGTAGACCCCGGCGTCACCGGAGGCGTGGTCGGGCGCGGCGTCGAGGACGAAGCGGTCACGGATCGCGGCGAGCGGGTCGGCGGCGTCCCGCTCCGCGGCCCGCGCGGCGTGCTCACGAGCGCCGGACGGCTCCTGGAGGCCGGCGCGGTCGGGGAATTCCGGGGTCTCAGACATGGCTGCGCGCCGTCCACAGCTCCGGGAAGACATTCTTGCGGGCCCGCTTCTCCAGCCAGGCCACCCCCGCCGAGCCACCGGTGCCCATCTTCGCTCCCATCGCCCGCCGGGTCGCGACCAGGTGGTCGTTGCGCCAGCGCCAGACCAGCTCGGCCACATCGGTCAGCGCCTCGCCGAGCCGGACGAGGTCGGACTCCTGCGGGCCCGCATATATCCCGGCCCAGACGGCCTCGACGGCCGGGTCGGCCTCGTAGCGCAGCGCGGGGTCCCGCCGGAGGACGGCCTCGGGCACGGCATGACCGCGGCGGGCGAGCAGCCGCAGCACCTCGTCCCACAGGCTCGGCTCCTGGAGGGCCTTCTCCAGTTCGGCGTGCTCCCGCGCGGCGCCGCGGTGCGGCACCAGCATCGACGCGGACTTCTCGCCGAGCAGGAACTCCATCCGCCGGTACATGGCGGACTGGAAACCGGACCCGTCGCCGAGCGCGCTGCGGTAGGAGTTGAACTGTGCCGGGGTCAGCCGGGCGAGCGGTTTCCAGGCGGCGTTCAGCGCCTCCAGCTCGTAGGTGGAGCGGCGCAGCGCCTCCTCCGTCTCCGCCAGGTCGTCACGGCGCAGCGCCGCGGCGGCGGTGCTCCACTCATGGACGATGACCGTGAACCACAGCTCCATGACCTGAGTGGTGACCAGGAAGACCATCTCGCCGGGGTCGTCGGAGAGCGGGTGCTGCAGGTGGGTGAGCACATCCGCCTGGACGTAGTCCTCGTACGGGGTCGTGCCGCTGCTGCCGATGCTGAGATCCGGGGCGAACGGCGGGTCGGACTCGGCTGTGTCCGCCGGTGCGGGACCCGCTGCGGGTGCGGTGGAGGCGCTGCCTGCGGGGTCGATGGGAGACGGCTGCGACATGAGGGACTCCTCAGGTGCGAACTACCGGGTAGCGGTCCGCCCCTTCCTCGTCGGCTCGGGAGCCCCGGTCCCCTCGGGCGCGGGATGACCCGGCCCACTGGAAATGATCCGTGCTGGGCAGCGACCGCGCAAGGGCCGACCGCGATCACGCGGCCGGCCCATTGATGCGTCCCCTTGATCTTGCCCGGCGCTTCCCCGCGGGAGGGCGACGGCCCTTGCTGCGGGGAGAGCCGGTGGCAGCCCCTCTGCCGAGGGTGTCGGCCGTTTCAGCCGAGAGTGTCGGCCGCGTCAGCCGAGGGTGTCGGCCGCGGTCGGCGAGGAGTCCCGCAGGAAGGCCGAGCAGCGCTCGTACTCCTCCTGCTCACCGATCGCCTGGGCGGCGCGGGCGAGGGCGTGCAGCGCCCGCAGGAAGCCGCGGTTGGGCTCGTGCTCGAACGGCACCGGGCCGTGGCCCTTCCAGCCGGCCCGGCGCAGCGCGTCCAGGCCTCGGTGGTAGCCGGTGCGGGCGTAGGCGTACGACTCCACGACCCGGTCCTGCTCGAAGGCGTCGTCCGCGAGCTGGGCCCAGGCCAGGGAGGAGGTCGGGTACTTCGCGGCGACATCGGACGGCGCCGTGCCCGAGGCGAGCAGTTCGCGGGGTTCCGGGTCGTCGGGCAGCTGGGTCGGGGGCGGTCCCCCGAGCAGGTTCTCGTGAATGGCCATGGTTCCCAGTCTGCCTGGTCGCCGGGGCGGGGCGGGCGGCGGCCGGGATCTTGCGCCCTGGGGTACGGGAGGACGGGAGGCGGAGTGCGGGTGGCCGGAGGCCTGGGGGTACGGGCAGTCGGCGGCTAGCGTTCGGCGGCCGGCGGCCTGAGATACGGGCGGCCGACGCTCGGCGGCCGGTGGCCTGGACGGATTCCGGCCGGCGGCCCGGACCCGGCTCCTAAGGGGTGTCTCCCCCGGCCGGCCGGGGTGGCCGTCCCCCGCCGCGCGGCAGCCGCCGGACCCTCCGGACCGTGGTCTCGCCCGGATCCAGCGGCGGTGCGCACACCCCGCAGTGGTAGGTCGTCTCCGCCCGGCACGGCTCCTCGGCGCCCGGTGCGGCGCGCAGCACATTGCTGCGTACGGTCAGCACGGCGATCAGCGCGCCGATCACCAGGATGCCCGCGCACAGCGGCATGGCCCGCCGGAAGGCCGCGCCGAACGCGTCCGC
Source organism: Streptomyces lydicus (assembly GCF_004125265.1). GTDB lineage: Bacteria > Actinomycetota > Actinomycetes > Streptomycetales > Streptomycetaceae > Streptomyces > Streptomyces lydicus_C. The sequence continues at coordinate 4,828,064 of NZ_RDTE01000003.1, read as the reverse complement.
AGAGCGGTAGGCCTCCGGGCCGATGCCCGCCAGCAGCGGCAGCGCGGCGACCGCCATCAGGCTCGCGGCCCGCGCCGCCGCGTTGTTGATGCCGCTGGCCAGGCCCGCCCGGTCCACGTCCACCGACGCCAGCACGGTCGAGGTGAGCGGCGCGACCAGCGTCACCATCCCCGCGCCCAGCACCACCAGCGCGGGCAGCACATCGGTGAAGTACGAGGCGCCCCGGCCCACCCGCGTCATCAGCAGCATCCCCGCGGCGCACAGCAGCGGTCCGACGGTGAGCGGAATCCGCGGCCCGATGCGCTGCCCCAGCTGGCCCGAGCGGGCGGACAGCAGCAGCATCAGCACGGTGGTGGGCAGCAGCGCGGTACCGGCCTGGAGCGCCGAGTACCCCACCACGACCTGGAGCTGGAGCACGGAGAGGAAGAAGAAGCCGCCGAACGCGGCGTAGACGCACACCGTCACGGCGTTGACGGCCGAGAACAGCCGGATGCCGAAGATCGCCGGGGGCAGCATCGGATCCTTCCGCCGCCGCTCGACATGGACGAAGAGCACCCCGAGCAGCACCCCGGCCACCGCCGGAACGATCACGCCGGGCCCGGCGCCCCCGCCCGGGGCGGCGATCAGCGCATAGGTCACCCCGGCCAGCGCCAGCGCGCCCAGCACCGCGCCGGGCACATCGAAGCCGCGGCGCTCGCGGGCGTCCCGCTCCCGGGTCTCGGGGACGTGCCGCAGCGCCACCGGTACGCACACCGCCGCCAGCGGCACGTTCAGGAAGAACACCCAGCGCCAGCCCGCCCCGTCCACCAGCCAGCCGCCGATGAACGGGCCGACCGCCGCGGCCACACCACCGAGCCCCGACCAGGCACCGACCGCCCGCGCCCGGTCATCGGGGTGGAAGACGGCCTGGATCAGGGCCAGCGAACCGGGGGTGAGCAGCGCCCCGCCGACGCCCTGCAGCGCCCGGGCCGCGACCAGCACCCCGGCGCCCGGCGCGAGCCCGCACAGCAGCGAGGCCGCGGCGAACCACACCACCCCGATCACGAACACCCGGCGCCGGCCGAAGCGGTCACCGAGGGCGCCGCCCAGCAGGATCAGCGAGGAGAGGGTGAGCATGTAGGCGGTGACGGTCCACTGGAGCACCGCCAGATCCGTGTTGAGGTCCTTGCCGATCCTGGGCAGGGCGACATTGACGACGGTGCTGTCGAGCATCGCCATGCCGGACCCCAGCACGGCCGTCGCCAGCACCCACCGGCCCTGTGCCGAGGCCAGCCGGACCGCGCCGGGCGCACTCGGTTCGCTCATACCGCGAGCATGCCCGTATCCGCGTCCGCTCGCCCGCCCTGAGCACACGCAGGCCCCGGGCGCGGGCGCATACAAGCACCGGGCCGGGCGCACGGCAGGCACCGGGCCGGGCGCACGGCAGGCACCGGGTCAGGCACACGGCGAGCACCGGGGCCGGGCACACCGAAGGCTCCGCATCACACCGAAGGCTCCGCATCACGGCGGATGCGGAGCCTTGGTGCGCAGCTACGGAGCTTGGTGCGCAGCGGGACCGGCCGTGCGGCCGGCCGCGCTTACTTGATCTTGGTGCCGGTGGAGCGCAGGTTCTCGCAGGCCTGGGTGACGCGCTGGGCCATCCCGGCCTCGGCCAGCTTGCCCCAGCTACGCGGGTCGTAGGCCTTCTTGTTGCCGACCTCGCCGTCGACCTTCAGCACACCGTCGTAGTTACGGAACATGTGGTCCGCGACCGGGCGGGAGAAGGCGTACTGGGTGTCGGTGTCCAGGTTCATCTTGACCACGCCGTTCTCCAGCGCGGTGGCGATCTCCTCGGGGGTGGAGCCGGAGCCGCCGTGGAAGACGAAGTCGAACGGGGCGGCCTTGCCGTACTTGGCGCCCACGCCCTCCTGCAGGTCCTTCAGCAGCTCGGGGCGGAGCACGACGTTGCCCGGCTTGTAGACGCCGTGGACGTTGCCGAAGGAGGCGGCGAGCAGGTAGCGGCCCTTCTCGCCCAGGCCCAGCGCCTCGGCGGTGCGCAGCGCGTCGTCGACCGTGGTGTAGAGCTCGTCGTTGATCTCGTGGGTGACGCCGTCCTCCTCGCCACCGGTCGGGGTGATCTCGACCTCAAGGATGATCTTGGCGGCGGCCGCCTTGGCGAGCAGTTCCTGGCCGATGGCCAGGTTGTCGGCCAGGTTCTCGGCCGAGCCGTCCCACATGTGGGACTGGAACAGCGGGTTCTGGCCCTTGGCCACCCGCTCCGCGGAGATGTCCAGCAGCGGGCGGACATAGCCGTCGAGCTTGTCCTTGGGGCAGTGGTCGGTGTGCAGCGCGACGGTGACGTCGTACTTCTCGGCCACGACGTGCGCGAACTCGGCGAGCGCGACCGCGCCGGTCACCATGTCCTTGTTGTACTGGCCGCCCAGGAACTCCGCACCACCGGTGGAGATCTGGATGATGCCGTCGCTCTGCGCCTCGGCGAACCCACGCAGCGCGGCGTGCAGCGTCTGCGTCGAGGTGACGTTGATGGCCGGGTAGGCGAACTTTCCTGCCTTCGCCCGGTCAAGCATCTCGTTGTAGACCTCGGGGGTTGCGATGGGCATCTGTCCGCTCCTTCAGGTATGCGGGTGTGCTTTTCTTGGCCCTGACCAGGGGGCGAGGACTTCGCCGAGCACATCTTCCCAGACTCGGCGAATTGCTCCACATTCCGCGCCCGGCCGTCCCGCAGTGTGGGCGGCCGGTTTCACGTGAAACCAGCCGCCCCTCGGGAAAGCCGCAGTTCAGCGCATTTTTGCCGGATTCCGCACGGCCCCCGGCCGCGGTCAGCTCAGGCCGAGGTCGCCCAGCTGGTAGCCGGTGATGTACGGGACCCCGGCGTCCGCGATCGCGGACGCGGCACCCCGGTCGACGATCGTTGCCACCGCAACGACCTCGGCGCCCGCCTCACGCGCCGCCTCGACGGCGGTCAGCGGAGACCCGCCGGTGGTGGAGGTGTCCTCGACGACCAGAACCCGGCGGCCCTTGAGGTCCGGACCCTCGATACGGCGCTGCATACCGTGCGCCTTCTGCGCCTTGCGGACCACGAACGCGTCCAGTCGGCCGCCGCGCGCGGCGGAGGCGTGCAGCATCGAGGTCGCGACCGGGTCGGCACCGAGCGTCAGCCCGCCGACCGCGTCGTAGTCGAGATCGGCGGTGATCTCCAGCATCAGCTGTCCGACCAGCGGCGCGGCCTCGCCGTCCAGGGTGATCCGGCGCAGGTCGATGTAGTAGTCGGCCTCCTTGCCGGAGGAAAGCGTCACCTTGCCGTGCACCACGGCCTTGTCCTTGATCTGCTGCAGCAGCTCGCCGCGCACGTCGTCACTCATGCGCACGAGCTTAAGGGCTGCCCCGTCACCCCTGGCAGGCGCACAGGGCCCCGCGGCAGGGCACGTAACCCCGCGGTGAGGCACACGACCACGGCCCTCGGGCGGTGGCGTTCTGCGCCGGCCCTCAGGCGGTGGGCGACAGGCTCCGCCAGCTCCAGGTCGTGGAGATCTCCAGCGGGTCGATGGGCGTGACCAGGCGCGGCAGGGTGTTGAGGCCGTTCGGCGGGCCGGACTGCGGCTCGACACAGACCGCGGCCTCCTGCTCGTCGTAGACCACGACCCACTCACCGCGGCTGCTGACCGTCAGCTCCAGCCGGTCCGGCCAGGTGAGGGTGGCCTCGACCCCTTGCGGCATCCCGAAGCAGTCGTCCCAGGGCCCGGGCTGCGGCGGGATCCGACGGCCGGTCGGGAGGTGGTCCTCGCCCCGCTCCTCCTGCCATTCGGGCGTGAAGTCGAGCCGTGCGTCCTCGCCGCCCTCGCCGAGGTTCCGCAGGAACCAGGGGTGCCATCCGGCCTGCGCGGGGAAGGAGTCGCCGGTCGCCTCGACGCACAGCGTGAGGGTGAGCGAGCCACCGTCCGCGGCCAGCTCGACGAGCTGGGTCACCCGCCCCGGATACGGCCAGGGCGCCGCCGGATCGGCGAGGTCGTAGGTGAAGACCGCCTCCGTGGCGCTCGAACGCGCGGTCCGCCAGCGGAGGTTGCGGCCGGTGCCGTGGATGGCGTGCGGCGCGGCGTTGAGAGGCATCTGGTGCCGCTCGCCCCCGTTGCGGAACTGCCCCTGAGCGATCCGCCCGCACCACGGAACCATCGGGAAACAGCCGTACCTGTCGCCCTGCCGCAGCAGCTCCGTACCGCCCACCCGCAGGCCGGCGATCCGGCATCCGTTGTCCGGACGGACGGTCACTTCGGTGTCTCCGGCGGCCAGCCGTACGCCCGGGGACGCCTGCTCCGGCGCCGCGTTCCGCGTGGTGTTGTCGGTACTCACGGGACCGACCCTAACGGTGCGTCGGCGCCGGGCGCGGGACGCCGGGACGGGGCACGGGGACCGGACGCCGGAACGGGACGCGGGGACGGCACACCGCAACGGGACGCGGGGACGAGACGCCGCAACGGGGCGCGGGACAACAGGACGGGGTGCAGGACGGCGCGCGGCCGGCCGGTGAACGACGGAGTCAGCGCCGCCGGCGCAGCACCCGGCCGACGACCACCGCGGACGCCAGCACCACGGCGGCGGCCGGCGCCGCCCAGCGCAAGGCCACCGAGGTGCCGTGCGGTTCCGGCGCGGGCACCGGTGCGTACCGCCCGCGCGGCGGGGCGTGGTCGACCTCCTCCGCGCTGCGCCCGATCATCGTCCGGCGGGCGTGCGCGGCCTCGGCGGGGGCGAGACCGTCCGGATCGTGGCCGTAGGCGTGCTCGGGGTGCCCGTCGTGCCCCGCGCGGAACACGTCCTCGGCGTCCTCCGCATCGAGATCCCCGACGTCCCCGGCGCTCCCCGCAGCGAGATCCCCGGTGTCCCCGGCCGCCTCGCCGAGGCCCGCCGCGTCCCCGGCGCCCTCGTCACGGGCCGGAGCCTCTCCGCTGCCCGGGTCCTCGTCACTGCCGGGCTCCAGGGACGACGGCGGCACCTCGGTGCCGAAGACCCCCGGCCCGGCCGCGCCCCCGGCCGAAGGGCCGTCGCCGGTCCGCTCCGCCACCGGACGCTGCCGCAGATCGGCCGTCAGGTTCTCCGCGAAGCGGTCCAGCAGCCGACGGCCGGCGGTCAGGGCGGACTGACCGCTGGCCTCGGCGAGCCGGCCGTCGCCATGGACCGTCCCGGAACAGGCCAGTGTCGTCCCGGGACCCGGTTCGGTGGCCGGGGAGAGCCGTACGGTCAGGGTCAGCGCGACCGACCCTTCGCCCCGCGTCTCGGTGCCCTTCGCCTCGACGGTGACCACGGTGACCACGTCGGCCGCACCGCCGTCGCCCGCACCATCGCCACCCGTCCTGCGGTCGTCCGGTCCGCCGTCGCCGGTCCCGCCGTCGCCGGATCCGCCGTCCTCGGCGGCGGCACTGACCGTCAGCGTGCCGCGGTAGGTGATGGTGGAGCTTCCGATACGCAGCCGCAGCCTGCCCACCGGGGTCCGGGGGGCGGCATCGGCGTCGAGCTGGACTCCTGGGACACAGCGCGCCACCCGCTCCGGCTCGGTGAGCGCCTGCCGCACGGTCCCGACGGGAAACGGAACGTACACCTCATGCTCCATGACATGGGAGCCTACCCAGCACCCCCGCACCCCGTGCCGCCCGAACGGAACTTTCTGCGCGGCGGCCCCGGCTCCCGCCCCGCACCCATATCCGCCACACCCTCCCCGGCCCCTCACTGGTACCTCACCGGCCCCTCACCAGTCCCTCCCGGCCCCGCACCACCCCGCCGCTCAGTCGAGATACCGCGGATGCATCAGCGTCGACGGCGGCAGCCCGGACATCCGGTCGTGCGCCTCGCCGCGCCGCCCGGCCTGCAGCTCCGCGCAGGTGAGCCCGGCCGGCGGCGGCGCATCGGGCGCCAGAGCGAGCCGCGGCCGGTGCCGCGCGGCCAGCACGAAGCCCCAGTACCGGTCCGGGCCGGGCGACGGCGCGGCGGCGGGCACCTCCGCGTCCACCGACGCCACAGGGGAGGCCGCGCGGTCCGGGCCCCCGAAGAACGACGCGGGCCGGCCGGCCAGGCGGTACGGCACCGTCTCCAGACCCACCGACCGGACCGTCGACTCCACCGTCCAGTACAGGCGCGCACGCTCGACCGGCGGTCCGGCGTGCACCACCAGCCGCCCGTCGGGGGCCAGCAGCCGCGCCGCGAGACCGTAGAACTCCTGTGAGTAGAGCTTGGTGCTCGCGGCGATCCCGGGGTCGGGGAGGTCGGAGACGATGACGTCGAACGGCGCCGGCCGCCGGCCGCGGCCGCGCAGGCCCTGCTGCCGCAGCCACTCGAAGGCATCGGCGGTCACCACCCGCACCCGCGGATCGCCGAGCGAGTGATGGTTGAGGCGGGAGAGGCCGGGGTCGCGGCGCGCGAGCCGCAGCACACCGGGGTCGAGTTCGACGACGGTGACCGAGCGGACCGAGCGGTGGCGAAGGATCTCGCGCACCGCGAGGCCGTCGCCGCCGCCGAGGACCAGCACCCGGCGGTGCGGTCCGGCCGCCATCGCCGGATGCACCAGCGCTTCGTGGTAGCGGTATTCGGTCGCCTCGCTGACCCGGAGCCGGCCGTCCAGATAGAGCGCCAGCGGCCCGCCCAAACCTTTCCTCCCCCGCCCCGCACCGGCTCCGTCCCCCGTGCCGCCGGTCATCACCACCTCCTGGATGCCGGTCTGCACCGCGACCCGCGCCGAGGAGCCGTACACCGCCTGCCGGGCGGCCCGCTCGAACGGCGCGGCCAGCAGCACGCCCGCGGCCAGCAGCGCGAGGACCAGGGCGTTGGCGGCGAGCAGTGCCCAGCGGGCGCGGGCACTCAGATCGTCGCGGAAGAGCCACAGCACCAGCACGCCGCCGGCCACCGCGTTGACCCCGCCGGTGAGCAGGGCGCCGGTCAGCTGGCCGAAGCCCGGCAGCAGCAGGAAGGGAAAGGCCAGGCCCCCGACGAGCGCACCGACATAGTCCGCGGCGAAGAGGTCGGCGACCGCACCGCCCGCGTCCTGCCGGCGCACCCGCTGGATCAGCGTCATCAGCAACGGCACCTCGGCGCCGATCAGGATGCCGATGGCCAGGGAGAAGCCGACGAGCGCGGAGCGGGACTGGCCGAACCAGGCGAAGCAGGCGTAGAGCGCCATGGCGGAACTGCCGCCGACCAGCGCCAGGCCGGCCTCGACCGCGCCGAAGCCGACCGCTGCCCGGCAGCGCAGCCGCTTGGCGAGCAGTGCGCCGACGCCCATCGCGAAGACCATGACGGACAGCACGATCGACGCCTGGGTGACGGAGTCACCGACCAGGTACGTGGCCAGCGCGACCAGTTCGAGTTCGTAGACCAGCCCGCAGGCGGCGCAGACGAAGACCACGGCGAGCACGAGCAGCCGGCCGGGCCCGGCCGGCACGGGCAGTCGCGCCGGCGTCATGGCCTCCGGCGGCCCGGGAACGCCGGTGAGAACGGGCTCTGGCGGGTCGATCATAAAGTGAACGCTACGTGACGATTACGTGCCTCTCCGTCACCCACACGGGTGCAGTCTGCGGGCCACACCCGCCGGTGGGGACACCGCCCTCACACGGGGCGCGCGGTGCGCTTTTGCACCACACCGGCCGGCCGGCCCGCGCGCCCGACACCGCCCGCGCCCCTCCGGGCGCCGACGCCCCCGGCGCACCGCTCGTACGCCCCTCGCGCCGCCCACGGCCGCACCCCCTTCCGCCGACCGGACCGGGCCCTTTCGCCCACCCCGGCTAGACCGCCGCGACCGCCGCCCGTACGCCCACCCGGGTACGCGTGGCCACCAAGCGGCCCTCCTGGGGATACGCGTGCCAGGTCCGCCAGCGCACCTGTCCCTGCTGGCACTGCGCCAGCATCGCGGTGAAGGCGTGCGGCGAGCCGGGGAACGTCCCGGCGAGGCCGTGCGGATGCTCGGCCACCAGCGCCAGCAATTCCTGCGCACGCCCCGCGAACGAGCCGCGCGACAGCGTCTCCACATGGGCGGCGAATTCGTACTCCCAGTCCCCGAGCCGCTTCGCCACACCCAGCGGCAGCGGTGTGCTGCTGCCCGGCATACAGGCGACCGTTTCGGAACAGGTGCCGCGCTCCTCTTCGAGAAGCACCTGGTGAGAAGCGCCGAGCAGCCTCAACTGCAGCTGTGCGCCGTGAAGTTGGAGATCGAGTACGGCGAGGGCCGGCAGGGGTTCCCTGCCCAGCGCCCAGGCCAGGTCGGAGGCACGGGTATCGGTGTACGCCGTCTGCAAAGTGGTGAGCATGGGTCGGCTCCGCAAGCACGCAGTGGAATGGTGGGCCGGCCCGCCCGTTGAAGGCAGGGAATATCCGCATGCCTGCCGGCTCGTGCCCACGTGGGAACGGAGAACGTGGGGGATTCTCCAGGGAGAGGGAATCATGAAAGCCCTGTCACCCACAGCGCTTTTACCCATCTTCTCCGGGTTTCCATCCGCCCGGGGGTTCTGCAGTTCACCTGTTCAACGACCAAGCGCCCGACGGGTGTTGATGTCTTCAACAGCACCCGCCAGGCGCATATGCGGTGAGCAACAGCCCTTCCGCATCAGTGGAGTTGGAGAAAACGGGCATCCGACACAGAAGCAACCGGACGCCCCTCAGAAGCAAACCGACGGCGGCTCAGGAGCAACCGTCGGCCCGTGAACCCGCCGTCGGCTCAGGAGCCGCCGCCACCACCGCAGCCGCCACCGCCACCACCGCCGCCACAGCCGCCACCCCCGCAGGAGGAACCACCGCCACAGCCCCCGCCACCGTGATGCCCGCCGCCACCGCCGTGGTGGTGTCCGCCGCCCAGGCTCGACCCCCCGTCACTGCCGGCCCACCAGCTGCCGCCGCCCGCCGCGGACGAACCGCCCCGGCCCCGTCCGCCCCCTGATCCGTTCACGCTCCGCGAGACCAGGGCCAGCAGGCCGACCACCACCACGCAGACCACCAGGAAATACACGATCCCCATCTGCCTCACATTCCTTTCTTCCCCCGAAGCGAGGCACCCGCTCCGTCCGGCGCCCGGTGCGCCGCTCCGGCGCCGTCCCGCGCCGGGGCCGTCCTCGTCGACGGCCGTCACTTGTCCTACGTACCGGGCTGCTGCCCGGCCTCCGCGATCTCAAAGCACTGTTGAGGAATTCCAGAGGTTCGACGGAGGATGGCGCCCATGGACCGACCGCTGCTGAACCGCCGCCTCGCCGAATTCGGCACCACGATCTTTGCCGAAATGTCGGCACTCGCCGTACGGACCGGCTCCATCAACCTCGGCCAGGGCTTCCCCGATGCCGACGGCCCGGAAGAAGTCAGGGAGGCCGCGGTGCGTGCCCTGCGCGACGGCCGCGGCAACCAGTACCCGCCCGGCCCCGGCATCCCCGAGCTGCGCTCCGCCATCGCCGCCCACCAGGAGCGCTTCTACGGACACCTCGGCCTCTCCTGCGACCCCGACACCGAGGTCCTGGTCACCGCGGGCGCCACCGAAGCCATCGCCGCCTCGCTGCTGGCGCTGCTGGAGCCGGGTGACGAGGTCATCGCGCTGGAGCCGTACTACGACTCGTACGCGGCCGGCATCGCGCTGGCCGGCGGCCGCCGCGTCCCGGTCACCCTGCGCGCCGACCCCGCGTCCGGCTCCTACCGCCTCGACCTCGACGAACTGCGCGACGCCGTCACCGACCACACCCGCCTGATCCTCCTCAACACCCCGCACAACCCCACCGGCACCGTGCTCTCCCGCGAGGAGCTCGCCGAGATCGCCCGCCTCGCCTGCGAACGCGACCTCCTCGTCATCACCGACGAGGTCTACGAACACCTCGTGTTCGAGGGCGAGCACCTTCCCCTCGCGTCGTTCCCCGGGATGCGCGAACGCACCGTCACCATCGGCTCGGCCGGCAAGACCTTCTCCTTCACCGGCTGGAAGGTCGGCTGGGTCACCGCACCCCCGGAGCTGGTCGGCGCCGTCCGCTCGGCCAAGCAGTTCCTCACCTATGTCTCCGCCGGGCCCTTCCAGTACGCCGTCGCCGAGGCGCTGGCCCTCCCCGACAGCTACTTCACCGCCCTGCGCGACGATCTGCGCGCCAAGCGCGACATCCTGGCCACCGGCCTCGCGGAGGCGGGCTTCACGGTCTTCCGCCCCTCCGGCACCTACTTCATCACCACCGACATCCGCCCCCTCGGCTACGACGACGGCTTCGCCTTCTGCCGCGCCCTGCCCGAACGTGCCGGCGTCGTCGCCATCCCCAACGCCGTCTTCTACGACCACAAGGACCAGGGCGCCCCGTACGTCCGCTTCGCCTTCTGCAAGCAGGAGTCGGTCCTACGGGACGCGGCGGACCGACTGCAGAAACTCTGACACGAGGCACCGCCGGACGCCCCGGTCCGGACCGCCCGCCGTCACGCCCGGTACGCCTCGGGCGGCGGCACCTCGTCCGGGGACTCCGGCGGCATGGACGCGGGCCCCGGAGCAGAAGCTCCGGGGCCCGCGCAGCCGGGGTGGGTGGGACGGGGCTCAGGCCTCGTCGTCACCCGGCTTCTCGTCGGAGTCGCCGTCGATCTCGGCCTCCAGGCCGAGCTGCTCGACGATCCACTTGTCGAATTCGATCGAGGCGCGGACCCAGCTGACCGTGCTCGACACAAAGTGTTCGAGCGAGACACCGGTGCCGATCAGCATCGATGCCTCACCGATCAGACGGACCGTGCCGTCGTCGTGGGTGTGGGTGTAGGCCTTGGGCCACAGCGTCCGGCGGTTCCAGTCGTCGATCGCCTCCAGCAGCTTCGACTTGTCGTCGATGCCGTGGGCACGGTCGTAGAACGTACGGACGGAGAAGATCTGCTGCTCCTCCTCGCCCCGGAACATGAAGTACGTGCGGAACTGCTCCCACGGAGCGGCGAGGTCACCCTCCTCGTCGACGACGTACTTCAGCTCCATCTGGTCGAGGAGCTGCTTGACCAGGTCCTGGTCAGGCACGACGGGACCCTCAGGCCCCGAGGGCTCGGGTTCGGGCTGGCCCCCGAAATTCGGAATCGAGGACGGGTCGATGCTCACCGTGGAATTCCCTTCGTCTGGTCCCTGCCATCCTCCCCCACATCCGCCCCGTCCTGGCAACCCGGGACGGAGCGGATACGGGGAAGAGACCGCTCAGCTGCCGGTCAAGGAAATGATCAGGGACACGACCGGGCGGCGCAGCCGTACCCCCGGATCGCGGCGCCGGTCAGGCCACGGCCCGCCCGGCCGGCTCCACCGACAGCTGGTCCCCGTCCACGTCCACCCGCACGGTGTCCCCGTCCAGCACCTCGCCCGCCAGGATGGCGCGGGCGAGCGGGTCGCCGATGGCCGTCTGGACCAGCCGGCGCAGCGGCCGGGCGCCGTAGGACAGGTCCGGAGCCGGGCCGTCGACGACCGGTTCCTGACCCAGCCAGGCCAGCCAGGTCAGGGCACGGTCGGTGACGTCCAGGGTCAGCCGGCGGTCGCCGAGGCGACGCTGCAGGTGGTCGAGCTGGATCCGGGCGATCCGCTGGAGCTGGTCGGTGCCGAGCGGGTGGAAGACCACCACGTCGTCGAGCCGGTTGAGGAATTCGGGCCGGAAGGCGACGCGGACCGCCTCCAGTACCTTCTCCTTCTTCTGCTCCTCCTTGAGCAGCGGGTCCATCAGGAAGGCGGAGCCGAGGTTGGAGGTCAGGATGAGGATGGTGTTGCGGAAGTCGACCGTGCGGCCCTGGCCGTCGGTGAGCCGCCCGTCGTCGAGGACCTGCAGCAGGATGTCGAAGACGTCGTGGTGTGCCTTCTCGACCTCGTCCAGCAGAACGACGGAGTACGGGCGGCGGCGGACCGCCTCGGTGAGCTGGCCGCCCTCCTCGTAGCCGACGTAGCCGGGCGGCGCGCCGACCAGCCGCGCGACGCTGTGCTTCTCGCCGTACTCCGACATGTCGATCCGGACCATCGCCCGCTCGTCGTCGAAGAGGAAGTCCGCGAGCGCCTTGGCCAGCTCGGTCTTGCCGACACCGGTCGGACCGAGGAAGAGGAAGGACCCGGTGGGCCGGTCCGGGTCGGCGATGCCGGCGCGGGTGCGGCGTACGGCGTCGGAGACCGACCGTACGGCCTCGGTCTGGCCGATCAGGCGCTTGCCGAGCTCTTCCTCCATGCGCAGCAGCTTCTGGGTCTCGCCTTCCAGCAGCCGGCCGGCCGGGATGCCGGTCCAGGCGCCGACCACATCCGCGATGTCGTCGGGACCGACCTCCTCCTTGACCATGGACTCCTTGGAGGCCTCCTGCTCGGCCTCGGCGGCGGCCGCCTCCTCCAGCGCCTGCTCGACGCCCGGGATCTCGCCGTAGAGCAGCTTGGAAGCGGTGTCGAAGTCGCCGTCGCGCTGGGCGCGCTCGGCCTGGCCGCGCAGCTCGTCGAGCCGTTCCTTGAGCGCACCGACCCGGTTGAGGCTTTCCTTCTCCTTCTCCCAGCGGGCGGTCAGGCCGCGCAGCTCCTCCTCCTTGTCGGCGAGGTCCTTGCGCAGCTTCTCCAGCCGCTGGAGGGAGCCGGCGTCGGTCTCGTTGCGCAGCGCCAGCTCCTCCATCTTGAGCCGGTCCACGGCGCGCTGGAGCTCGTCGATCTCCACCGGCGAGGAGTCGATCTCCATACGGAGGCGGGAGGCGGCCTCGTCGACCAGGTCGATGGCCTTGTCGGGCAGGAAGCGGGAGGTGATGTAGCGGTCGGAGAGGGAGGCGGCGGCGACCAGGGCGGAGTCCGCGATCTGCACCTTGTGGTGCGCCTCGTAGCGGCCCTTGAGGCCGCGCAGGATCGCCACCGTGTCCTCGACGGTCGGCTCGGCGACCAGCACCTGCTGGAAGCGCCGCTCCAGCGCCGGGTCCTTCTCGATCCGCTCGCGGTACTCGTCCAGCGTCGTCGCGCCGACCATCCGCAGCTCGCCGCGGGCCAGCATCGGCTTGAGCATGTTGCCGGCGTCCATGGACGAGTCGCCGCCGGCGCCCGCGCCGACGACCGTGTGCAGCTCGTCGATGAAGGTGATGATCTGGCCCTCGCTGGACTTGATCTCCGCCAGGACGGTCTTCAGCCGCTCCTCGAACTCACCGCGGTACTTGGCCCCCGCGACCATCGCCCCCAGGTCCAGCGCGACCAGCCGCTTGTTGCGCAGCGACTCGGGCACGTCGCCCTTGACGATCCGCTGCGCCAGGCCCTCGACGACGGCGGTCTTGCCGACGCCCGGCTCGCCGATCAGCACCGGGTTGTTCTTGGTACGGCGGGAGAGCACCTGCACCACGCGCCGGATCTCGTGGTCCCGGCCGATGACCGGGTCGAGCTTGCCCTCGCGGGCGGCCAGCGTGAAGTCCGTGCCGAACTTCTCCAGCGCCTTGTACGTGCCCTCCGGGTCGGCGTTGGTCACCCGCTGGCCGCCCCGGCTCGACTCGAACGCGGCCAGCAGCTTCTTGGCGCTCGCGCCCTGGTCGGCCAGCAGCTCGCCGGTGCGCCCACCCTTGGCGGCGATGCCGATGAGCAGGTGCTCGGTGGAGACGTACGCGTCACCGAGCTCCTTGGCGCGCTGGGTGGCGTCCGCGATGGCGGCGAGCAGGTCGCGGTCGGGCTGCGGCGGCGCGACCGTCGTGCCCTGCACGCTCGGCAGCCCGGCGAGCTGCCGCTCGGCGCCGTTGCGCAGCACGGCGGCGTCCGCCTCGACGGCGGACAGCAGGTCCATGATGTTCTCGTTGTCCTGCCCGGCCAGCAGCGCGAGCAGGAGATGCGCGCATGTCATGTCCGCATGCCCGGCGGTGACCGCCCGCTCATTGGCGGCGCTCAGCGCCTCCCGGCTCTTGTTGGTCAGCTCGGCGTCCACGTCCTCGCGATCCTCCTCGACTCGTCCTGAACAGCGTCTGCGGGCCTGCCACGGGCCCCGTCCATGCGCCCGTACGGCACCCACCCTGCTCATGCCAACGTGCGATAAGTTGAGTCTATTCCACTCAAGGTTGTTCCGGGAGCCCCGCCCACCCCACCCTCGCTCACTCGTGCGAGGGAATCCCGCCCAACGCGCCGTCGCGGGCGCACACCACCCGGCGACACTGGCCTTCGACCACAAGGAGGTGCAGCATGACGGCTATGGCACACGAGCCGATGGCGACGGACCACGAGACCCTCCTGGATTACTTCCTCGCCCTGGAGACCCCCGAGGGCTTCCGGGCCGAGCTGATCGAGGGGGAGATCATCGTGACGCCACCGACGGACGGGAACCATGAGCGTTTCTTCAGCCGACTGACCAAGCAATTCCTGGCGAAGTCCGCCACGGATATGGACGTCTCCGGAGGCAAGGGACTCCTGCTGCGCCCCGGCGACCGGAAGAATCACGTGATCCCCGACGCCACCTTCGCACCCACGGAGCTGGATCTGTTTCTGGACGCCGAGCCCTGGATGCCCAGCGATGGCGTCGCCCTGGTCATGGAAGTCACGTCGAGCAAACCGGAGCACGACCGCATCGCCAAGCGGCGCTGCTACGCCCGCGCCGGTATCCCGCTCTACCTGCTGGTGGACCGCAGCAAAGCCACCATCACGCTCTTCAGCGATCCCTCCGGGGACGACTACGTAGGGCACAACACCGCCCCCCTCGGCAAACCCCTCCCCCTCCCCGCCCCCTTCTCCTTCGAGCTGGAAACCACCGACTTCCTCTGACCCCCGGGCCCCGGCCTACCCTTGCTCCCATGGCTCATGACCTCAGCGCCCTCAGCCCGGAGTACCTCGCCTTCTGGGGCGAGTACCTGATGCCGACGCTCACCACGCTGCGTACGGACGGGACCCCGCACGTCGTCCCGGTAGGCGTCACCTACGACGCCGGGCAGCGGATCGCGCGGATCATCACCCGCAAGGACAGCGCCAAGGTGAAGAACATCGTCGCCGCCGGGGCGGACGGTGCCACCGTCGCCGTGTGCCAGGTCGACAAGGGGCGCTGGGCGACCCTGGAGGGCATCGCGCGGGTGCGTACGGACGCCGAGTCGGTGGCCGACGCGGTGCGCCGGTACGCCGAGCGCTACGGCCGGACGCCGACGCCCAACCCCGATCGCGTCATGATCGAGATCGCGGTGACCAAGGCGATGGGGCGGGCCTGAGCGCCCTTCCGCCGTCCGCACGCCCCGTCACCCACGTCCGCCCCACCCCATCCCGCCGGAGCCCACACCCCGCCGAGCCCCCGGCCCTGGCTGAAAACGGACCTTCCCGCTCCGCCTCCGGCCGTCCACCTGGTACTCAGGAGCGACGGGAACCGAACAGCTCCGTGCAAGGACGGACGGCATCGGGCCTGCCCCAGGCAAAAGACGGCAGCTGGAGGCCGCATGGCGTCGGCAGTGCGCATCGTGACGACCGCTCCGCGCCGTTCGTCCCCCACCCGGCCGCACCCGCACGCCGAGCTCTGCCCGCGCTGCGGCGGCCAACTGGCCGTCAGCCAGGACGGCTGGAAGATCTGTCACGCCTGCGGTTACGCTTCGCCGCCCGGTACAGCCCCTCCTCCACGGGCCACCCGCGGGGGTATCGTCGCCCCCACAGTCGCCACGCCCCGGAGGGCACGATGAACTCGGTCCGAGTCACGGCGATCGCCTGCCTGATGCCGCTGTCCGAGCTGGACGAGGATCCGTTTCTGGTCGACGACCGCGGCCAGCACGACATGTGCACCCAGTGGGCGGCAGCCCGTGACTACCGCCTGACCTGCCGGCTCAGCCTGCACCACCTGCGCGCCGACCACGGCGCGCTGTGGCGTGATGTCGAAGCGGGTCTGGTGGATGTGTTCGTGGCGCCCAACCGCCGGGCCCTGGAGAACGCCATCGACGGCACCGCCGAGTTCACCGCACGGTGCGCCGAGGCCGGGGTGCGCCTGGAGACCACCGACCTCGACGAACCGGTCTACACCCTGGCGATGAAGTCGCAGGTGCACCGCCGGCTGTCGATGCCCACGGCCGGGTACCACGGCTGCTGAGCGGGCGCGGCCGTACGCCTGCGGACACCGGCGGCACGGCACGGCGACGCACGTGACACACCGCACCACGCTCCCCCCGCGCCCACGCGCGCCGCACCCAAAAACGCGACAAGGGCCGGGTTTCCCCGGCCCTTTGCCACCTCACGCGCCGGGAGCTCACGCCCCGGCCGGCCGGATCACTCCGGCCGCTTGGGCCGCCACACCACCAGCGCGCTGGTCTGCTGCACGTCGTGATACGGCACCAGATCCCGCCGGTAGGAGGCGTGCACCGCCGCTTCCCGCTGCTGCATCGCGCTGGCCGCGCCCTCCAGGGCGCCCTGCAGTTCGACGACCCGCTGCTGCAGGGCCGCGACCTGGTTCTCCAGCTCGATGATGCGCTTGATGCCGGCGAGGTTGATGCCCTCGTCCTGGGACAACTGCTGCACCGTACGGAGCAGTTCGATGTCCCGGGCCGAATAGCGGCGGCCCCGCCCGGGCGTGCGGTCGGGCGAGACCAGACCCAGCCGGTCGTACTGCCGAAGGGTCTGCGGATGCAGTCCGGAGAGCTGAGCCGCGACGGAGATGACATATACCGGCGACTCTTCGGTCAGTTCATAGGGGTTACGACGCTGCCCGCCCCGGCTGTCCATCTCAAGCTCCCTTCGCGGCCTGGAACAGCTCTGCCCGCGGGTCCGGGCCCGCGGTCGCCTCGCGATAGGACTCCAGCGACTCCTTCGCCTTGCCGCTGAGGTCGCTCGGGACCAGCACCTCTATGGTGACCAGCAGATCACCCCGGGTGCCGTCCTTACGGGTCGCACCCTTGCCCCGGGCGCGCATGGTGCGTCCGTTGGGGGTGCCGGCCGGCAGCTTCAGCGTCACCGGCGGGCCGCCCAGCGTCGGCACCTTGACCTCACCGCCGAGCGCGGCCTCCGGGAAGGTGACCGGCACCGTGACGGTGAGGTTGTCGCCCTTGCGGCCGAAGACCGGGTGGGCGTCGACATGCACGACCACATACAGATCGCCCGCCGGGCCGCCCTGCTCGCCCGGAGCGCCCTTGCCGCGCAGCCGGATGCGCTGCCCGTCGGAGACGCCCGCGGGGATCCGGACCTGCATCGTGCGGGCACTGGTCGCCCGGCCGCTGCCCTTGCAGACCTCACAGGGGTCCTGGGCGATCAGGCCCCGGCCCTTGCAGTCGGCGCACGGGTCGGTGAGCGAGAAGCCACCGCCCGCGCCCCGGCTGACCTGGCCGGTGCCGACACAGGTCGGACAGACCCGCGGCGTGCCGTTCTTGTCGCCGGTGCCCGAACACGCCTTGCACGGCGCCTGGCTGGACATCCGCAGCGGGACCGTGGCCCCGTCGACCGCCTCGGTGAAGCTGAGCGTCACCTCGGACTCGATGTCCTGGCCGCGGCGCGCGTGGGTACGCGTCCCGGCGCCGCCGCGGTTGAACAGGCCGCCGAAGACGTCCCCGAGACCGCCGCCGAAGCCGCCGCCCCCGCCGCTCTGACCGGGCGCGCCCCCGAAGAGGTCGCCCAGGTCGAAGTTGAAGGAGCCGCCGCCGCCCGGACCCGGGCGGTAGCCGCCGTTGCCGAACAGCGTGCGCGCCTCGTCGTACTCCTTGCGGCGCTTGGTGTCGCCCAGGACGTCATGGGCCTCGGAGATCTCCTTGAAGCGCTCCTCGGCCTTGGCGTCGCCCTTGTTGGCGTCCGGGTGGAACTCCCGGGCGAGCTTGCGGTACGCCTTCTTGATCTCCGCTTCGGTGGCGTCCTTCGGGACGCCGAGGACCTTGTAGTAGTCCTTCTCGACGAAGTCCTTGGTGCTCATCCCCGACGTCCCTCCTCCCGCACGGATTTGCTCTCTGTCCTCACGTCAGCCCTCGTCCGGGCCACCGCTCTCCTCGTCCGAAGCCTTGGGGTCCTCGTCGGAGGCGGACTTGACGCCCTGGGCGCCCGGCTGCGGTTCGGCGACGGCGACCCGCGCGGGGCGAATCGTTCGTTCACCGATGCGATACCCGGGCTGCAGGATCGCCACGCACGTCGTCTCGGTGACATCCGGTGCGTACGAGTGCATCAGTGCCTCGTGGATCGTCGGGTCGAAGGGCTCGCCCTCCTTGCCGAACTGCTGCAGACCCAGCTTGGCGACCACGGTCTCCATCGATTCGGCCACCGACTTGAAGCCGCCGACCAGTTCACCGTGCTCACGGGCACGGCCGATGTCGTCGAGGGTGGGAAGGAGCTCGGACAGGAGGTTCGCCGCGGCGATCTCCTTGACCGTGACCCGGTCCCGTTCCACCCGACGGCGGTAGTTCTGGTACTCCGCCTGGAGCCGCTGGAGGTCCGCCGTGCGCTCGTTGAGCGCCGTACGTACCTGGTCCAGCTGCGCCTGGAGCGCTACGTCCGTTACGTCCCCGGCCGGGGCCGAGCCCGCCTTGTCGGCGGACTCGGCCTGCGCCGCGTCTTCGGGAGCGGCGTCGGAAGGGACGTCGGGCTTCTCGTCGAAGCCCGGGGTCTCCTCCGTCACGCGGCACCGTCCTTCTTGGGCTTCTCGTCGTCGACGATCTCGGCGTCCACCACGTCATCCTCGGCCTTGGCCTGCTCGGCGCCCTCGGCACCCGCAGCGCCCTCGGCACCGGCCGCACCCTGGGCGTCGGCGTACATGGCCTGGCCCAGCTTCTGCGAGACGGCCGCGACCTTCTCGGTGGCCGTGCGGATCTCCGCGGTGTCCTCGCCCTTGAGCTTTTCCTTCAGCTCGGTGAGGGCTTCCTCGACCTCGGTCTTGACCTCGCCGGGGACCTTCTCCTCGTTGTCCTTGAGGAACTTCTCGGTCTGGTAGACGAGCTGTTCGGCCTGATTGCGGGTCTCGGCGGCCTCGCGGCGCTTGGTGTCCTCGTCCGCGTACTGCTCGGCCTCCTGGCGCATCCGGTCGACCTCGTCCTTCGGCAGCGAGGAGCCGCCGGTGACGGTCATCTTCTGCTCCTTGCCCGTGCCCAGGTCCTTCGCGGTCACGTGCATGATGCCGTTGGCGTCGATGTCGAAGGAGACCTCGATCTGCGGGACCCCGCGGGGGGCCGGAGGCAGACCGGTCAGCTCGAACATCCCGAGCTTCTTGTTGTACGCCGCGATCTCGCGCTCGCCCTGGTAGACCTGGATCTGCACGGACGGCTGGTTGTCCTCGGCCGTCGTGAAGATCTCGGACCGCTTGGTCGGGATCGTGGTGTTGCGCTCGATGAGCTTGGTCATGATGCCGCCCTTGGTCTCGATACCGAGGGACAGCGGGGTGACGTCCAGCAGGAGG
This sequence comes from Streptomyces lydicus, assembly GCF_004125265.1. Classification (GTDB taxonomy): domain Bacteria; phylum Actinomycetota; class Actinomycetes; order Streptomycetales; family Streptomycetaceae; genus Streptomyces; species Streptomyces lydicus_C. The sequence continues at coordinate 4,808,814 of NZ_RDTE01000003.1, read as the reverse complement.
ACGTCCTTGACCTCACCCTTGAGGACACCGGCCTGGAGGGTGGCGCCGATGGCGACGACCTCGTCCGGGTTGACGCCCTTGTTGGCGTCCTTGCCGCCGGTCAGCTCCTTGACGAGCTCGGCGACGGCGGGCATACGGGTGGAGCCGCCGACCAGGACCACGTGGTCGATCTCGGACAGGTTGATACCCGCGTCCTTGATCACGTTGTGGAACGGCGTCTTGCAGCGGTCCAGGAGGTCCGAGGTGAGCTGCTGGAACTGCGAGCGCGTGAGCTTCTCGTCCAGGTGCAGCGGGCCCTCGGCAGAGGCGGTGATGTAGGGAAGGTTGATCGTCGTCTCCGTGGAGGACGACAGCTCGATCTTCGCCTTCTCGGCGGCCTCGCGCAGGCGCTGCAGCGCCATCTTGTCCTTGGCCAGGTCGACGCCGTGGCCGTTCTGGAACTGCTTGACCAGGTAGTCGACGACGCGCTGGTCCCAGTCGTCACCACCGAGGTGGTTGTCACCGTTGGTGGCCTTCACCTCGACGACGCCGTCGCCGATCTCCAGCAGCGAGACGTCGAAGGTGCCGCCACCGAGGTCGAAGACCAGAATGGTCTGGTCGTCCTTCTCCAGGCCGTAGGCCAGGGCGGCCGCGGTGGGCTCGTTGACGATGCGCAGGACGTTGAGGCCCGCGATCTCACCGGCCTCCTTGGTGGCCTGACGCTCGGAGTCGTTGAAGTAGGCCGGAACGGTGATGACCGCGTCGACGACCTTCTCGCCCAGGTACGCCTCGGCGTCCCGCTTGAGCTTCTGCAGGATGAAGGCGCTCATCTGCTGCGGGTTGAAGCCCTTGCCGTCGATGTCGATCTTCCAGTCGGTGCCCATGTGGCGCTTGACCGACCGGATGGTCCTGTCGACGTTGGTGACCGCCTGACGCTTGGCGACCTCGCCGACCAGCACCTCGCCGTTCTTGGCGAAGGCGACAACGGACGGCGTGGTCCTGGCGCCCTCGGCGTTGGTGATGACGGTGGGCTCACCGCCTTCGAGAACACTGACGACGGAGTTCGTCGTGCCCAGGTCGATGCCGACCGCACGTGCCATTTCAATTCCTCCAGCTGACTTGAGTGGAACAGGCTCAAGAGTGCAGTACCGAAGAAAACCTGTCAACAGACCTGAGTCTCGCAGACTCAAGTTTTATGTCGCTCTTATCGTCACCAGGCTTCGGAGCCCAAGACGCCGGGGGTGTACACAGGGTTGCCTTCGCGACGCAGATCACCGGCCGGGCGGCTTCATGGCACGGGGGAGAATGGGTAACCTCAGCGACAGACCAAAAAAGTTACCGCTTAGTAGTTACTCCAATTCCGCTCTCGCAGGTACGAGGAGCCTCCCATGCAACTCGCCGCGATCATCGTGTCGCTGGTGCTCATCGCGGTCGCCGTGGCGCTGTTCGGCCGCGCCCTCCTGCAGATCTACCGCCAGATGCGACTGGGCGCCCCGGTGCCCGCCGGCACCCGGACCGACGCCCCCGTCCAGCGGACCGTGACGGTGGCCAAGGAGTTCGTCGGCCACACGCGTATGAACCGCTGGGGCGTCGTCGGCGTCGCGCACTGGTTCGTGGCGGTGGGCTTCCTCACCCTGCTGCTGACGATCGTCAACGCCATCGGCCAGCTCTTCCGGGCCGACTGGCTGCTGCCGGTCATCGGCACCTGGCTGCCGTGGGAGATGTTCGTCGAGGGGATGGGCACGCTGACGACGGTGGGCATCGTCGTCCTGATCGTCATCCGCCAGCTGAGCCGCCCGGGCAACGCGGGCCGCAAGTCCCGCTTCGCGGGCTCCAACACCGGCCAGGCGTACTTCGTCGAGACCGTCATCCTCATCGTCGGCATCTGCATCGTCACGCTGCACGCCCTGGAGGGCGCCCAGCACGGCGTCGACCACTACGAGCCGGCGTACTTCGTCTCGTATCCGCTGGTCGCGGCCTTCAAGGGGATGAGCCTCGGCACCCTGCAGAACCTCACCTACTTCTTCGCCGGCCTCAAGATCGCGACGTCCTTCATCTGGATGATCACGGTCTCGCTGAAGACGGACATGGGTGTCGCCTGGCACCGCTTCCTGGCCTTCCCCAACATCTGGTTCAAGCGCCAGGCGGACGGCTCGGTCGCACTCGGCGCGCTGCAGCCGATGACCAGCGAGGGCAAGGCGATCGACTTCGAGGACCCGGGCGAGGACGACCAGTTCGGCGTCTCCCAGGTCGAGCACTTCTCCTGGAAGGGCCTGCTCGACTTCTCCACCTGCACCGAGTGCGGCCGCTGCCAGTCGCAGTGCCCCGCGTGGAACACCGGCAAGCCGCTCTCCCCCAAGCTCCTGATCATGTCGCTGCGCGACCACGCCCATGCCAAGGCGCCCTACCTGCTCGCGGGCGGCGGCAAGGACGACGAGGGCAACGAGAAGGCGAGTGCCGAGCAGCTCGCCGGTGTCCCCGCCTCCGCCCTGGCCGAGGCCGAGCGCCCGCTGATCGGCACCCTCGAAGAGAACGGCGTCATCGACCCCGACGTCCTGTGGTCCTGCACCACCTGCGGCGCCTGTGTCGAGCAGTGCCCGGTCGACATCGAGCACATCGACCACATCGTCGACATGCGCCGCTACCAGGTCATGATCGAGTCCTCGTTCCCGTCCGAGGCGGGCACGATGCTCAAGAACCTGGAGAAGAAGGGCAACCCCTGGGGCCTGGCCAAGAAGCAGCGGCTGGCCTGGACCAAGGAGGTCGACTTCGAGGTCCCGATCGTCGGCCAGGACATCGAGGACCTGACCGAGGTCGAATACCTCTACTGGGTCGGCTGCGCCGGCGCCCTGGAGGACCGCGCCAAGAAGACCACCAAGGCCTTCGCGGAGCTGCTGCACATCGCGGGCGTGAAGTTCGCGATCATGGGCGGCGACGAGAAGTGCACCGGTGACTCCCCGCGCCGCCTGGGCAACGAATTCCTCTTCCAGCAGCTCGGCGCGGAGAACGTGGCCACGCTGAACGCCGCCTTCGGCGAGGACGACGAGGACGAGTCGACCAAGAAGCCCAAGGCGTCGAAGAAGATCGTCGCGACCTGCCCGCACTGCTTCAACACCATCGCGAACGAGTACCCGCAGCTTGGCGGCGAGTACGAGGTCATCCACCACACCCAGCTGCTCCAGCACCTGGTGGACGAGGGCAAGCTCACCCCCGTCACCCCGGTCGAGGGTCTGATCACCTACCACGACCCCTGCTACCTGGGCCGCCACAACAAGGTCTACACCCCGCCGCGCGAGATCATCGCCAAGGTGCCGGGCCTGCGGAACGAGGAGATGCACCGCCACAAGGAGCGCGGCTTCTGCTGTGGCGCCGGCGGTGCCCGGATGTGGATGGAAGAGCGCATCGGCAAGCGCATCAACAACGAGCGCGTCGACGAGGCCCTGTCGCTCAACCCCGACATCGTCTCGACGGCCTGCCCGTTCTGCCTGGTCATGCTCACCGACTCGGTCAACGGCAAGAAGAACGACGGCAAGGCCAAGGAATCCATCCAGGTCGTCGACGTGGCCCAGCTGCTGCTGGACTCCGTCAAGACCCCCGTCGACCCGGCGGGCGACGAGGAGACCGAGGACGCGCCGGAGCCGGAACCGGTGAAGTAACGAAGTAACGGCGCGCACCAGCGCGTTGGCCGACGGCCGGTCCCCTGATCACACGGGGCCGGCCGTCGGCGGTTCCGTACCGCGGGCGCGGACGGGCAGGGCAGGACGGCGGCATCCGGATCACCCCGGGCCGCGGACGGCAGGACGGCGGCACCCGGGCACCCCGGGGCCGGACGACAACACGACACAGCGGTACGGGCGGGGTGGGAACGCGATGCGCAGACGGATCGCCACGGCGGCGGGGCTCGGGCTGGCCCTCCTTCTCGGCTCCTGCGGCCTGCTCTCCCCCTCCGGCGGCACACACCGCACCGCCCCTCACCGCGCCTCGTCGCTGCCGTCCGCGCGCCCCGTCCCGGCCGGCCGGGGCAGCAAGACAGCCGGCGACTTCAACGGCGACGGCCACCCCGATCTCGTCCTCGACAGCCTGCTCGCCCCCTCTCGCGGCCGCGACGACGACCCGGGCATCGGCATCCTCTACGGCTCCGCGCACGGACTCGCCCCGGCCACCCGGGAATTGCTCACCCCGGCCCGCAACGCCGCCCGCACCGGCCGGGCCGTCCCCGCCGCCTTCGACGCCGAGACCGTCTGCGACCTCGACCGGGACGGCTTCAGCGATCTCGTGGTCACCACCGACCCGCCCTACGACGGCGTGGGCCGCCCGCCCGTCCCCGTCCAGCTGCTCTTCGGCTCGCCCCGGGGCCTCGGCGCCGCCCGCGCCGTGCAGCTCCGCATCCCCGACCGGGCGCGGTTCGGCAACGAATGGCCCGACCAGCCGGTCTGCGGCGACTTCGACGGCGATGGCGCAGCCGACCTGGCCGTCACCGCCTCCGGACCCCGGATCAGCTACCTGAAGGGCCCCTTCGCCCGCACCGGCGCCCCCGCGGCGGCCGGCGCCCCGCTCCCCGTCCCCGGCACCGCCCTGGCCGCCGCCGGGCCCCTCGCGCCGTCCACCGACATCGACCACGACGGCGCCGACGACCTCCTCGTACGCTCCGCCGCCCCCGGCCGCCGTGCCCGCAGCCGCCTCGCCCTCGGCGGCCCCAAGGGCCCTCTCAAGGCCGGCCCGGCCGCCTACCCGCCCGGCTACGCCACGGCCTTCGGACGCTTCGCCGGGACCGGGCGGGGGGTGACCTCCGTCACCGCCGACACCGGCGGCGAGCTGTCCGTCGGCGGCCGCCCCGGCCGGATCCATACGGATACCGGCGGGGTTCCCACCCTCGCCGCCGCCGATGTGGACGACGACGGCCACCCGGATCTTGTGATCGGCGGCACCCGCCCGGCTCTGCTGAGCGGCACCGCGACCGGGCTCTCCGCCACCGCCCGCCGCCTGTCCGTGCCCCGCCTCCCCGGTGCCGGGCGCCCGTACTCCACGGTTCTCGCCCTCACCGACTTCGACGGCGACCACCGCGCTGACCTCGTGCTGTTCACCCGGCGCGGCCGCACCCACGACAGGGTGACGGTCCTCCCCGGCGGCCCGTCAGGCCTCACCGCGCGACCCGTCCTCTCCTTCACCACGGCGGACTTCACGGCTTCCTGACGGACCGCCAGCAGATTGTGGCCGGTGGCTAATGCAGTTGCCCGGCGCCGGGACGCATCCGAGCATGACGCCATGAACACAGACACGGGCAGGGACACGGCTGACGACCCGGGCGCCTGGGTGCGCCCCGCACCGGGCGGGACACCGCCCGCCCCGCCCGTCACGGTCCGGCTCGCCCTCCCCACCGACGCCCCCGCGATCGCCGCCGTGCACCAGGCGTCACGGCAGGCCACCATGCCCTACCTGCCGCCCCAGCGCCGTACCCACGACGAGGTCACCCGCTGGATCCGGGAGATCGTGCTGCCGCAGTGTCACACCTTCGTCGCCACCCGTGGCCCCGAGCTCCTGGGCTATGCGGCCGTACAGGGCGACCTGCTCGACCAGCTCTACCTCCGCCCGGACGTCCGCCGGCGCGGCATCGGCACCCTCCTCCTCGACGCGGCCCGGCGGCACCGCCCCGGCGGCCTGTATCTGCACGTCTTCCAACTCAACACCGGTGCAAGGGCGTTCTACGCCCACCACGGTTTCCGGGTGGTGGCCGTCGACGACGGCAGCGCCAACATGGAGAACCTTCCGGACCTCACCCTCCGCTGGACCCCGGTCCCGGGGCAGCGGTCCCCTCGGGGAACCCCTTAAGAGGCGTGCGGTGCCGGGCGCCGCGGGCTCCTGGAGACCGGGGTGACACCCCTTAAGGGATGTCACAGCTCAGATGCAAACCCGCGCCCGTTCCCCCTGCCCGGCCACCCCATCCCCGCAGACCAGGTACTTTCGACTATGTGGCTGGATTCAGGATGGGTCGCGGACGGGACACCCGTCCCGCGCAGAACGGACAGCAGGGACACCAGGGGCAGCAGGCACCGTACGGGCAGCAAGCGCCGTACGGGCAGCAGCCTCCGCCGCCGCACGGGCAGTGGCAGCAGGCACCGCAGCGGGCACCGCAGCAGTACGGCGGGCCGCAGGGGCAGCCACAGCCGCACGGGCAGCACGATGAGCCCGAGTACTTCGGCGACGGCGGTTACCCGGCCCCGCAGCAGGCCTACGCGCCGTACACGAACGACAACAACCCGGGCCACACACAGCAGTTCAGCGTCGGTGACGCCCCGGACGCCTACGGCCCGCCCCAGGGCGGGTACGACAACGGCGCCGACGGCGCGTACGCGGACGGCGGCACCTACCGCGCCGGCCAGGCCACCGCGCCGCCGGCCGGCCCCCGGCTGCACTGGAAGCAACTGCTGTCCGGCATCGTGCTGCGCCCCGATGCCACGTTCTGGCAGATGCGTGACCACGCGGTGTGGGCCCCGGCACTGATCGTCGCCTTCGTCTACGGCCTGCTCGCGGTCTTCGGCTTCGACAAGGCCCGCGAGGATGTGCTGAACGCCACCCTCTCCAACAGCATCCCGTGGGTCGCGATCACTGCCGTGATGTTCATCGTCGGCAGCCTGATCCTGGGCGCGGTCACCCACACCCTCGCCCGCCAGCTCGGCGGCGACGGCCCCTGGCAGCCGACCATCGGCCTGGCCATGCTGATCATGGCGATCTCGGACGCGCCCCGGCTGCTGTTCGCGATGTTCCTCGGCGGTGACAGCACCCTGGTCCAGGTCCTGGGCTGGCTGACCTGGCTCGCCGGCGGCTACCTGCTGACCTCCATGGTCAGCAAGACGCACGACCTGCCGTGGCCCAAGGCCCTCGGCGCCTCGTCGATCCAGCTGATCGCGCTGCTCGCCCTGCTGAAGCTCGGCACCCTGTAAAGCCGTACCCGGCCACGGCAAGGGGCCCGCCCCGGAGCACCAGGCTCCGGAGCGGGCCCCTTGCCGTACGGGCGGTGAGGCGGTCAGGCTCCCTCAGGCCTCTCCGGGGGCCCTCAGCCTCTCCGGGGCCCTCAGGCCTCTCCGGGCCCTCAGCCTCCTCCGGGCCCTCAGCCTCCTCCGGGTCCCTCCCCTAAGGCCTCCTCAGGCCCTCTCAGGCCCTCTCAGGCCCTCTCAGGACCCTGCATCCCCCTGTACGAACCGCTGCCCCGCCGACCCGTCGCACCCCTGCAACCGCAGCGCTTCCTTGGCCGCGCCCAGCGTCAGGCAGAGCGAGGGCGCGGCGGCGGGCCGGATCGTGCCGCCACCGTCCCGTACGAACTGCTGGTTGGCCGCGCCCGAGCAGTTCCACAGCACCAGCCCGGCCCCGGCCCGGTACTGCGCGCCCGGCACGTCCAGGCACCGGTCCTGCGTCAGCCCCACGTGCACCGACCGCTGCTCCCCGTCGTACCACCAGTCCTGGTTGCGCTGCCCGTGGCAGTCCCAGCCGCCGACGGCCGTCCCGTTACGGCTGGCTCCGCCGGTCGCGTCCACACAGCTGCCCGTACCGGCGTTCCGCAGCGGCCGGTACCTCTCGTCCCAGGCCCCCGCGTACAGCTTGGGCTGCCCGGTGCTCGCGGGATCGGCGCAGGAGGCCTCGCGCAGCTCCGTGGCGTACAGCTGGGTCAGACACGAGGCGAAGGCCCCGTGCCCGCGGACGTTGGGGTGGAACGACTGCCGCACCGAATTCGAGTCCGGCGGAATGGGGTTGGTGAGATTCACATACAGCCCGCGGGCCCAGGTGTCCTCCATGCACACCTCGTGCCCGTTGAAGAGCCGCGAGGCGTCGAGGTAGCTCGCCCCCGCGTTCAGCGCGGCCTTCCGCATCCCCTTCTCGAAGGCCGGAACGGCGGCATTGCGCGCCCAGCCCGCGTCGGAGGTGTAGCCCGTGCACCCGCCCGGCAGCTTCCCCGGGTAGTGCGGGTTGTCCTCGACATCCGGCCCGATCGGGCTCGGATACGACATCACCACGAGCCGGTAGTCGCCGTCCGCGTACCCCGCGTCCCGCATCACGGTCCGCAGATCGCCGACCGTCCGCTCGACCTTCGGCACCAGCCCGTCGACCCGCGCCTGCCAGCCCGGCTGGTACTTCGGCTCACAGGCGCCCTGCAGCGTGAACCAGCGCACCACGCAGTCGGTCATCACCGGCCCGAACTGCAGATCGTCATTGGCGCCGGCGACCAGCAGCACCATCTTCAGCCGGGTGTTACGGGCCGCGACGGCGAGCGCGTCACTCTGCACCAGCTCATCGGCGTACTGCTTGCTGCCGCCGATCACGATGTTGCCGGTGCCCGCGCCCGAGCAGGCGGCGTTGTACGTCACATCCGCCGCGATACCGGTCCGGTGGATCGCCGCGTCCGGCGACCGGTGACACCAGTTCGCCGGCCCGTCCGTGCCCGGCTCGTACGTCCCGACGCCCTCCCCCGAGATCTCACTGTCCCCCAGCGAGATCAACGAGGTCTTCCGCTCCCCGAGGGGCCGCTCGGCCGGATCCCCGTAGAGCCTGGCCGCCTCCCGCGCCCGGATCTTCTCCAGCTCCGGGGCCAACGGTTTGACGTCCGCGGCCCCTGCCGCCGTCGAACGTGCTGCGGTGTGGGTGGCGGTGGCCGTGCCGGTGGCGGCGCTCGCCCCGCCCACGCCCCCGGAGAACACCACGGCCCACGCCGCGGCCGAGACCACCACACCGCCCCTCAGCCGCCGCCCGCACCCCGCCCGCGCCCGGTCTCCCGTACGGGACCCCGCTCCCGCACGCCGCCCACGTAACGCCCACTGCCCACGTAACGCCCATTGGCCACGTCTCGCACGCCCCATGGGGCCTCCCCTCCGGTCTGCTGTTACCGCGGGTTGTACGCGGAGGCAGCCGGCAGCGGAACACCCGGAACGGAATTGGCCGGAATCGGCACAGGACAGCACACCCGGGCCACCAGACGGCCAATTCCCTTACGCGGGGCGGCAATCGGCGACCGGTCGGATCGGCAATCAGCTGGGGCAGCACCCAGCCGCCGGCCGGGTCAGCACCCGGCGATCGGCCGGGTCAGCTCAGGCAGGACCGGGCCGGCCCAACGCCTCAGGCGTCGAGAATCTGCCCCTCGCGCCGCACCACCGGCGGCTCGACACTCCACGGGAAGTTGATCCAGTCGTCCGTGCGCTTCCACACGTACTCGCACTTCACCAGCGACTGCGACTTCTCGTAGATCACCGCACTGCGGACCTCGGCCACGGTCCCCTGGCAGAAGTCGTGCACCAGCTTCAGCGTCTTACCGGTGTCGGCGACGTCATCGGCGATCAGCACCTTCTTCTCCGAGAAGTCGATCGCGTTCGGCACCGGCGCCAGCATGACCGGCATCTCCAGCGTGGTCCCCACCCCGGTGTAGAACTCCACATTCACCAGGTGGATGTTCTTGCAGTCCAACGCGTACGCCAGACCGCCCGCGACAAAGACCCCGCCCCGGGCGATCGACAGCACGACATCGGGCTCGTACCCGTCATCGGCGATCGTCTGCGCCAGCTCGCGGATCGCCCCACCGAACCGCTCGTACGTCAGGTTCTCCCGCACGTCACTCACGTATCTCTCTCAGACCTTCCGTGTGCACACCCTCTGCCACGCGCCCGCCCTGTCGGGCGCGCCCCCCACACCGGAGCGGCTGTGTCATACCTGCGTCCGGTGAAAGTTCTTGAACGACCGGGACGGCGTCGGACCGCGCTGCCCCTGGTAGCGGGAGCCGTACTTCTCACTGCCGTACGGGTGCTCGGCCGGCGAGGTCAGCCGGAACATACACAGCTGCCCGATCTTCATGCCCGGCCACAGCTTGATCGGCAGCGTGGCGACATTGCTCAGCTCCAGCGTCACGTGCCCGCTGAACCCCGGGTCGATGAACCCGGCGGTCGAATGCGTCAGCAGCCCCAGCCGCCCCAGCGAGCTCTTGCCCTCGAGCCGGGACGCCAGGTCATCGGGCAGCGTGATGACCTCGTACGTCGAGGCCAGCACGAACTCACCCGGGTGCAGGATGAACGCCTCATCGCCCTCGGGCACGACCTCGCGCGTCAGGTCGGTCTGCTCGATGGCGGGGTCGATGTGCGGGTAGCGGTGATTCTCGAACACCCGGAAATAGCGGTCGAGCCGCACGTCGATGCTGGACGGCTGCACCATCGACTCTTCATAGGGGTCGATGCGCACCCGACCAGCGTCGATCTCGGCCCGGATGTCCTTGTCTGAGAGAAGCACGCAGACGAGGATACGCGCCCGCCCGGCCGCCCCCGCACGACGAGGGCCCGGCTCCCCACCTGGGAAGCCGGGCCCTGCCCACTCCTCGTCGTGCTTGCTCTGCCGCCGCCCCGCTCACGGGGGCGGCGCAGCTCTTCCTGTCTTCTTGATCGCTACCGCTTGGCGTGCTCGACGGGCACCGAGTGCCGCAGCCGAGCACAGCGCGGGCAGCGCAACAGCCGTCCGGGGCCGAGCCGGTCGGTGGTCTGCATCGGGAACGAAGCGGTGCTGAACACGTGGCCCTCGGCACAACGTACGACGGTGCGCTCCATCAAGTCCCTCTCCCAACTGCGTGGACAACAAAAGCCACATTAGGGGATGAACTGGGCGCCCTCACACGCGGCACTCCGAGCCCCCACCGTACGCCCCAACTCCCGCACCGAGCACCCGCATCCCACCCGGAAAACACCCACACCCCACGACCGCCACACCAGCCCCAACACCCCCGCGCTCCCCCACCCACCGCATCCGGACACGCCAAATGCACCGCGAGGCGGCAATGGGGTAGAGTGTGCGACGATGTTCCGCCCTCAGCCCGAGGCGGAATTACGCGGGTGTAGTTTAATGGTAGAACATGAGCTTCCCAAGCTCAGAGCGCGGGTTCGATTCCCGTCACCCGCTCCATAGTTGAGGCCCAGGTCAACGACCTGGGCCTTGTTTGTTGTCTGGACCATTCTCGGGTTACCCAGCCCTCCACCAGCCCCATCTGCTGGCCAAGGTCTAAATTTCGCATGCTCCCGCACCGGGCCAGGCACCTTGAGAGTCGATCTCCTCAAATAGCGAGACGGGAATGCTGTGGCTTGGGTCACTTGCTCCCGAGGTGTCGTGAGATTGCGGATGCAAAATGGGCTCTTGGTAAGGGAGTTCGCCTGACCCCCTACACGCGCTGGGGACGGCGAACACTCCGCCGGAAACGGGGCCTGAGACTGGTGAGCTCGCGTGTTGAGGTGTCGCGTATTCCGGACGGCCGTCACTCTGCGTCGACCGCGGATGCGAGCTCACCAGTCCTGAGGCCGTAGTAGAAGGGCGAGGGCCCGTCGATCCCCGCCCGCTCTAGGAACAGCCCCTCGTAGTGCTGCAGCAGCTGCATGCCGAAGTCGACCTCCGGGGCCGCCCCGTCCTCCTTAAAACTGCCGAGAAGAAGCTGCGTCCAATGCTGCTCGACAGCCGCCCACACCACCAGGTGCGAGGGCGCGAAGAACACCCACACGGCGTCGACCTCGTCTGGCAGCATCGGGGCAGTCAACGTGTGCGCGATCACCGGGTCGAGACATTCCACGTAGGGCCGGTCGAAAAAGTGGGACACGATGAACACCACCCGCGCCCTGTCGGGCGATGACTTGTCCCGCAACTGCTTCGCGGCCTTGGCGATCATTGGCTGGGCCGCCTCGACGACATCGTTCGCTGACACGACCGTCGACCAATGAGTGTTTGGCTCCTCACCTCGTTTCAGTGCCCGCGAGGCCGCTGCGTTGTGCTCGCGGAAGTCACCAGGTATCGACTTCACCTCGAAGTCAGCGAACTCGACACCGTTGCGGCCGAGCAGAGAAGACAGTACGTCGCTGTCCGAGTCCGCCACGCGGTAGACGAGATCCACGCCGCCGTGGACGTCTACGGCGGCCGGCACGACGCCGAGATAGGCGGTCGTCAGCATCGCCGCGAGATGCTCGCCTGCGGCCAGCTTCAACTTCTTCAGGCCGTCCGCCGGTACGTGCGCCGGGAGCGCCTCCGTCGCCCAATCCATCACTTCGTAGGTGATGACCATGACGTGAGTGCCAGTGGCTCCGTCGATGGTCTTGGCGCTGTCATCGCTCATGGGCGCGAGTGTGGCAGCACCGTGACGCGGTCGCGACGGGTTTCGGGGCCAACTGGTATGCCCGCATGTTGAGGCATCGCTTCTTCCTCCGGGGTGGCGGAAGCCCTGTCAGCGTGTGTGGTCTCCAGGTGCGTATCGACTCCAAGTGCTGCCCGCTTCGGTGACCAGTCGGGTGGCGGTCTTGTCGTGGTAGCCGAGGGCCTTGGCGATGACGGGTGCCGGGGCCTGGAGGACGAGGCGCCGGATGGCGGAGGTGCGGGCTCGTTGGGCTGGGACGCCGAGGTCGCGGAGGGAACCGAGCAAGGTGGTTGGGTTCATCGGCTGGCCAGGGCGGCGGCCGGGAAAGAGCCAGTGGGTGGAGAGGTTCACCGCCAGAGTGTGAGCCGGGAGCGAGCGGAGGTAATCCAGGACGAGGTTGGCGACGGGGTGGGCAGGGACGAGGTCGGGTCTCCGAGCCGGAGGTGGACCTGCTGGCAGTCGTGCAGGCTGTCGTCGGTCGTCAGGCAGACGATGCGGGTGAGGGGCTGGGCGAACAGCAGGACGAGACTGGCGGCGACTCGGATTCTGAGCGGGGCGGCGTCGTTGCTGAGGACGCGGCGCAGACGGCAGCCCACCACCCGGCTCCGCAACGAGACCGGCGGGACATGGAGCCGATACGCCCGCGGAGATCACGCAAGATCGCCAACAGGCAGGGTTCCTCAGGGAACTGGCGGCAGTCGAATACGAGAGCCCACTAGCAGCTACGGCGGATCCAGATCTTCTGCCCGCACGGTTCGAAGCGGAATCAGCCGTCAAACCTGCGGCCGTAGTCTGTCGCCATGGTGCACTTAGCGGGGGGAGACACGAGCTCCATGGAGCTGCTGACAACGATCCTGACGGCCCTGCTCGGTGCTGCAGCCGGTTACCTCGGTGCCCGGCACCAAGGCAGGGCAGCGATGCGGGCACCGGAAAAGGCCGACCACCGCAAGCTCGTGGGAGATTTCCTGATCGCGGTCAGGACGGCCAGGTATCACGCGATGCCGTGGCGAAGAGAGCCGGACCTGCAGCGCATGAACGAGGCCATTGAAGAGGCCATGACGCTGCTCGGAATTTTCGACGTCATCGCGCCGGACTACGTGTCCGAGGAAGCCCATCGGTACTGGGTGGACGTCATGGGGTCGGCTGATTTCCGGGAACGTCTGAGCCGGGGGGAACCTCTGCGACCGAGGCCGGCGGGGGATCAGGGCATGGATACGCGCCTGGCCATCCAGAATGCATTCCACGAGGCTGCCCGTAAGTGGCTCGGCGAATAGGCCCGGACGTGGCGATGCCCGGTGATCACCGGGCATCGTCGTCTCCGTTGACCTGGCGACCCCACACGGCCACCAGCAGGCTGGGTTCTACGGGGAACTGGCGATAGTTGATTAGGTGAGCCCACCAGTATCAGCCCCCAAAGCACAGCGCAGCGTAGGCAGGAACGGCGTTGCTGACCGGTCCTGCCTACGCTGCGCATGCCCTCTGGATTAGGGAAAACCGCGCCTCAGCCGGAGTGCTTCCGCTTCTGCGCCTGGTGCTCGGCTGCCTCCCGGCGCTGCTGGCGCACCTCGGCGTCGATGCTCTTCGCGAGCTTGCGTTGGTGCTTCTTCTTGGAGTGCTGGTAGATCAGCTGAGCCTTCGGGCTGGACTGGCCCGCGCGGACCATGAGGTCCTTGAGCTTCGCACCAGAGTCAGCCGCCAGGGTGTTGCCGGTGTGGCGCAGATCGTAGAAGCGGAAGTTGTCCGGCAGTCCCACCGCGATGCGCGCCTTGCGCCACTTGCGCCCGAAGGAGGACCGTCGCAGAGCGGCCCCTTGCTCGCCGACGATGAGGAGTCCGTCCGGCTCCTTCTCCGCGAACCACTGAAGGTGGCGGTGCAGCTCGGGCACGATGAAGTCAGGCAGGTACACCGCGCGCTTGCCCGCCCTCGACTTCGGATCGCCGATCACCTTCTTGCCATTGGTCAGCTCCGGTGCGGCACGCCTGATCCACACCACGCCCTCGTCGACGTCGATGTCGCTACGACGCAGCTCCGCGAGTTCTTCAGGACGCAGGGACGCGAAAGCGCCGAGGAAGATCATGATGCGCCAGCGGGGTCCGATGGCTTCGGCCAGCGCATAGACCTGTTCGACCTCGGCGACGTCGCGTTCGTCGGCCTCCTCCTTGCCGGCGCCCTTGATGCGGCACGGGTTGCTCTTGAGGAGATCGTCGTCGACCGCGGTTTGAAGGATGGCCTTCAGCAGGCGGTAGGACTTGGCCACCGTCGTCTTCGCACCGTTGGTTGCCTTCAGCCGCTCGGCTCGCCAGACACGCACATCCGACGGTTGGATCTCGTCCAGGTCCCACGTGCCGAACGTGGGCACGATGTGCCTGGCGAGCAGCCGGGTGTACAGGTCCTCGGTGGTCGCTGCGAGGCCGCGTTCGTTGACCCACCTCGCCGCGAAGTCCTCGAAGTTGACCGCGCCGGCATCGGGGTCGGTCCAGTGCTTGCGCTCAATATCGGCCTGGGTCAGCGCGAGCCAGGTCGTTGCCTTGGTCTTGGTCTCGAACGTCTTCGGCGCGTAGCGCCGCTTGCCGTCCAGAGCCCAGTAACGGGCCTGGAAGCGCCCCGACTCGGTCTGGCGCACATTGCCGAACTCACGCCGCCGCTGCGGCTTGCGCGCCATCAGGCGGCCTGGCCGTAGCCGGAGCGAAGCCCTCGTGCCGGCTGAACGGTGCGGGCCGCTATATAGGTGGCGAGCACGCTTTCCGCGATGCGGACGTGCCGCCCGACCTTGACGAAGGCGATGCGGCGCTCAGCGACGAGGCGGCGGGGGAATCGCTCCGTGGTGCCGAGGCGTTCGGCGAACTCGGGGATGGTCAGATAGCGCTCGGGTGCGCTGGAAGAAGGCATGAGAGTCCTCTTCGCCGAGCTGGGGCTGGCACCCCTTCGGCGTGATCGTTTGATGGGTGGTCATGCTGGGTTCGTGCACTCGTCTCGCGGCGCGCTAACACCGAGGTGAGACGGGCAGCAGGGGCTACTCAGGGGCGTCGAGGTACTTCAAGTCCTCGGGAAGGGTAGGAGGTTCGATGCCACGGACGCGCAGCTTGGCGCGGAATTCGCGTACGTCCTGGGCATAGCCGCGGGTGTAGCCGTCCAAGCCCTCCAGCATGCCGTCATTGCGGGCGCGCTGCTGCGGGTCACGGATCAAGTTGGCGCCCCGACGGGCCTCCTCGGCGAACTGGATGGCTCTGCGCAGCGTGCTGATGGCCTGCGCGTGCGCCCGGAGCTCGAAAATGACCTCCTTGACGGTGCCGGGTTCGGGCTCCTCGCCGATCAGGGTCTCGGCAGTGATCCAGGACACCGCGTCCCAGATCGGCAGCTCCTGGCCGGGGAGCACCTCGACCGAGCCGGCCATCCCGATGGGCAGGAGCAGTGCGATGGGTGGAACGCCCAGCGCCTTGGCGAAGACCAGCAATTCCGCAATCTCGACTCCGGAACGGCGCCCATTTTCGAGGTTGGCGATCGAAGTGCGGGGGATCGCATGGCCAAGTGCCGCGCAGGCATCAGCGAGGCCCTGGGCACTCAGCCCTCGCAGCTTGCGGTAGTCGCGCACCGCGTCGGCCACCTGCTGCGTCAGTCGGCCCTGCCAGTCGTGCTCCGTCATGGGTACTACGCTAACGCACCATGCCGCACAGATTCAAGCAGGAATTGTGCTGTAGCGATTCAATGTCGATGTCGCCTGGATGCAAACTTCCACCTTGACTGTGCACATCGGCTACAGGCAGGCTTCTGTCACTCCCGCGTAAAGGAGCAGCCCCCGGTGTTAGCGCACCGGGGGCCACGACGGATCCCAGCATGACCACCCATCAAGACGATCAACCGAAGTGCGGCCTGCCAGGGCCTGATGCGCTTCGGGGAGGAATCCATGTCCAAGCCTACGGGCATCGGGCCAGCCAACACCACATCCCTGACCTCGCACCTCCCCCGCCCCATGGCGCCGGATACCGCCTCCGGTACGCCTCTGCCCATGCAGCACGACGCCGACGCCGAGATGGCCGTGCTCGGGTCGTGCATGTATCAGAGCGCCGTCATCGACGCGGTCCGCCAGGTACTGGATCCGGGCGACTTTTACCAGCCCGCGCACACCACCATCTGGCACGGATTGCTTCAGCTGCGGAAGGAAGGTGCGCCCACCGATGCGATCGCCCTCTCCCACCAGCTGAAATCCACGGGCGACCTCACCCGCGTCGGCGGCCCCCCATACCTGCACACCCTGGCCTCCGCGGCATCGGTGGGCTCCGGCGCCGAGTACTACGCCGATATTGTGCGCCACCACGCCGACCTGCGCGCCCTACAGGCCACAGCGGTCCGTGTCCTCCAAGGCGCCACCGCACCCGGAGCGGACCCCGCAGAGGTCCGCAGCCTGCTGACAGCCTCGCTGAGCGAGGCAGCCGACCGCGCCCGCCGCAGCTCAGGAGGACGGCTTCAGCGCTACGCCGTCGATGGCTGGTCTTTCTTCACCGACACCCCCGCCAGCACCGCCCCCGTCTGGGGCACACCGGGGAAGACAGCCTGGGCGTCGGGCGAGAGCCTGATGCTGGTCGGCCCGCCCGGGGTCGGCAAGTCCACGATTGCCCAGCAAATCGTCCTCGCCCGGCTCGGCCTGCTCGCCCAAGTCCTGGACATGCCCGTCCAGCAGGGCAAGAAGGTCCTCTACATCGCCGCGGACCGGCCGAGCCAGCTCGCCCGCGCCTTCACCCGCATCGTGGACCAAGCCCACCAGGACGTTCTGCGCCAGCGCCTGGTTTTCTGGTCCGGCCCGCTGCCCGCGTCCCTCAACGCCGAGCCCCAGCTGCTCACCGAGCTGGCCGCCGAGCACGGCGCGGACACCGTCGTGATCGACAGCCTCAAGGACGTCGTCGGGAAGCTCACCGACGACGAAGCCGGGCTCGCCTACAACAACGCGCGCCAGCAACTGCTGCGCGACGGCATCGAGCTGCTCGAACTGCACCACCAGCGCAAGCAAGGCCCCGACGCGTCGCGCAACCAACGCCCCGTGCTGGACCAGGTCTACGGGTCAGCGTGGTTCACCGCCGGAGCGGGAAGCGTCATCTTCCTCAACGGCGCGGCGGGCGACCCGGTGGTCCAGCTCCACCACCTCAAGACCGTCGACGACGAGATCGGTCCCCTGCCGGTCATCCACGACCACCCCCATGGCACCTCCCGCGTCGACACCAGCCTCGACCCCCTCACCCTGCTGCGCCAGCCGGGCGCTCACGGACTTACCGCCCGCCAGCTCGCCACGCAGACGACCGGTGAGGCCACCCCTCGCCCCGCGGATCTCGCCAAGGCCAGGCGCCGCCTGGAGGCCCTCGCCAAGAGCGGACACGCCGTCCAGGAGACCGGCGCCGGAGGCGGGGCGGGCGGCGGACAGGCCACCCGCTGGACGGCCTCCACCCGCCATATCAGCGCCGTGTCCTGACCGGCCCAACCCGTACGCGCCCCCGTATGCGGTCTCCCTTGCCGGGGCCGCCTACGGGCCGCTCACACCGCCTACGGATCGAACAAAGCCGCAGGTCAAGCGCGTACGCAGCCTCTTACGCCGCTTCCTCGCCCCAGCGCCTACGCGCGACCCCCTCCTTGTAAAGGGGGTCGCGTAAGCGCCCCGCCTTCAAGACCCCGGAGAACCTCGCTTGACCACCAGCGCAGCACCCGCCAACCGCGCCCACCAGGAGACCGACAGGCATCGCGCTGCTCACACAGGAGGGCAGCTGGTGATGACCAAACAGACCGCCGAGCGGTATGCGCTCGTCGCGGCCGGAACCGTCATCATCGCCCTGACCGCCGGTGGATTCTGGCTCTCCTACGCGCACCTCGCCGAGGTCGCCGGGCAGCACGGGCTCAAGAGCTCCCCCATCCGCCAATGGGCCTGGCCAGCGACCTTGGACGCGTTCATCGTTGCGGGAGAGCTGCTGATGCTTCGCGCGGGCCTGCGGCGGGTCACCGACGGGTGGGCCATCGGTCTCACGGCCACCGGGTCGGTCGGCTCCATCGTGCTGAACGTAGCCGGGGTCAGCGGTGCCAGCACCTCCGGCGCGAAGCCCCTGCTCGATTACGTGGTCGCGGCGGTACCTCCGACGGCCGCGCTGCTGGCCTTCGGGGTCCTCATGCGACAGATCCACCAGCTCGTCGACCGTCCCGCTGACCGCCCGGACTCCGCGTCCGTCCAAGCGCCGGAACCGCTGGCCACTACATCCGTACAGCCGCCGGAACCGCCTTCCCAGGTTTCGGAGGGCAAGCCTCGCGGTGGCCGTCCGGCGAGTGCCTCGGTCGAGCAGCTCGCGGAGATCGGCCGGATCGCCGCCGCTGCGCACGGCAAGCTCACCCGGGACCTTCTCCGAATGGCCGTTAAAGACAGGGGACTGACGATCGGCAGCGAGCGGGTGACCGACGTAATGAAGATCCTCAAGCCCGAACTCGAAGCCGATCCGGACACCGCCTCGGCCAGCGGCTGACCGCCCGCAACGCCGGGTGACCGGAACCCCTTTCGGTCACCCGGTGGGTCGGCCACCGCCCCATTCGGGTCCGCTTATCCCCACCTGTGGACGAGGTGGTGACCACCCGCACTCCGCCGGACCATCCCCGCCGACCCGCCTGCCCTCCCCACCCCATTCCGGAGACCCGCCCGTGACACACGACCAGCGCCAGATAGAAGACACCGCCCCCGCCGAGCCGCAGTCCCTGACGAAGTCCCCTAAGCTGACGGGCCGTCTACGGCGCGCGTTCGGACGGCCTGCCACAGACGCAGCAAGTTGTCGGGTAAGGAGTCCTTACCCGACCTCCGCCCCAGGGGTGGCGGAGGTGTCCGGCGCCGAGGGGGCGCCGGAGTCGGCCGGCCCAGGGGAGCCGGCCGAAGGCGGGACCGTCGAGCAGTCGTCAAACGTGCCGCAGAAGTCCGCGCCGCGTCGCCGTCTGCGTGACCAGCAGCTGCGCGAGCACCGCATCTCTCCCCGCTACAACGACACCGAGCTCGCCCTTGTGAAGAACGCCGCCGCCCTCAGCCGCATGAACCCTGGCGGCTACGTCGCCGAATGCTCGCTCGCCGCTGCGCGCGCCGACGACCCCACCGCCGCGGTCGCCGACTACCGCGCCATGGTGAAGGCGCTGATGGCCGCCAACGGACAGCTCGGCAAGGTCGGCAACAACCTCAACCAGCTCGCCCGCCACCTCAATCAGGACGGCGCCTGGCCCCACCACGACACCGTTCAACAGCTCCTGAACCACGTCGAGGCGTCCATCGCCGAGCTGGACACCGCCGTCGCCCAGGTCACCGAGGGGCGGTGAATCAGTGATACCGAAGATCATCCTCGGTACGGGCCCAGACGCCACGCGCCGAACGATCGGCTACCTCTTCGGCAAGGGCCGGGCCAACGAGCACACCGATCCGCACCTGGTGGCCTCCTGGAACGACTTCGCCCCCGACCCCGGCCGCAGCCCCCATCGCAACCGAAAGGACGTGGAGGACCAGCTCGCCGCACAACTCAATCAGCCAGTGAAGATGCTGGGCGACAAGGCACCCAAGTACACCGTGTGGCACTGCCCCGTCCGCGCCGCACCCGAAGACCCGACCCTCACCGACGCCCAGTGGGCGGACATCGCCCGCCGGATCGTGGCCGCCACAGGCATCGCCCCCGACGGGGACGAGGAAGCCTGCCGCTGGGTGGCCGTCCGCCACGCAGACGACCACATGCACATCGCCGCCACCCTCGTACGCCAGGATGGCAAACGCCCCAAACGCGACCATGACCAGCGCGCCGTCCAGCGCGAGGCCCGCAAGATCGAGGTCGACTACGGGCTCAGGCGGCTCAAGCCCGGCGACGGCACCGCCGCCAAGCGCCCCACCAGCAAAGAGCACTTCAAGGCCAAGCGCCTGGGCCAGGACGCCGCCGCTCGCGATGTCCTGCGCCTGCGGGTGCGCCGCGCCGTCGCCGCGGCGGCCGACGAGGCCGAGTTCTTCGCCCTGCTGGAGGCGACGGACGTGACCGCACGTCTCAGGCTCGGCCCTTCCGGCGACGCACTCGGCTGCAACTTCGCCCTGCCCGGCGACACCAATGACAAGGGCGAGCCGGTGTTCTACGCGGGCTCCACTCTCGCCCCCGACCTGTCCCTGCCTCAGATCCACAAGCGCCTCGTCGCCACCAGCACCGAACCGGTCACCGTCCGGCCGGGTAATCCGTGGCACCAAGCCAGCGCTGCCACCGAACGCATCCCCAGCCACCTGATCGGCAGCAACGACGCAGTGGCCCAAGGGCAACTGGAAGCGCTCGGCGGAGCACTGGACCTACTGCCGGCCACCGCACCGGCCGCGGTGAAGGCCGACCTCGAACGGGCAGCTGCTGCCTTCGAGCGCGCCACCCGCTCCCGCATCACCGGTGACCGGGACAGCGCCCGCGTCCTGCGCCGCAGCATGCAGACGATCTGGCGCGACCGGCCCCAGGACAGGGACGGCGCCGGGTTCGCCATGCTCCTGGACACCATGCTCACTGCGGTGGCCTACGCGATGCACTGGCACCGCACCCGCCAACACGCCCAGCAGGAAGCCGCAGCCCAGCAAGCCCTCGTCCACCTGCACGCCGTGTACGCACAGGCCACCGAACCGGTCCTGGCCAGCCTCGCGCACCGCGCCCCCAGCCTCCAGATGAAGCGCCGCTACACCGAGCACGTCCAAGAGGCGGTACCGGAGCACGCCGAGCGCATCCTCAGCGACCCCGCATGGGACGCACTCGCCACCGTCCTCGCCGAGGCAGAAGCCGCCGGGCACAACGCAGCCACCGTCCTCGACCAGGCCCTGGGCCAACGCACACTCGACGACGCCCACAGCCCGGCTCGCGCACTGACCTGGCGCATCCGCCGCCTCGGCGAACGACACGCCCCCAGCCCCCTGGCTCAGGCAGCCAGGGCCCGCAGCAGCCGTGCAACGCAGCCGCGTCCCACGCCGGCTCCCACTTCGCCTCAGCCTCGCGCTGTGGCCAACGAGGCCACGCGTCGTCCGCCGCGTCGCTGAGCTCACGACTGCTGCAACTGGAGGTCAACAGCCCTGCCAAACGTCGAGCCCTCCACCAGCACTGGCAGATCCGGCGGTGCTACCGCCGCCGCGGCTGAACCATGCGTTGTCAGTGTCCATCCGTACGGTGAGGGCATCACATCCGCGTTGTTGTTGACTGCGGCAGCGCAACTCAGGAACCGCTCCGCCCGGAACAGCGCCCGGAGCGTGGCGAACCGTCTGGAGGAGATAGTGAGCGACGAACTGGTGGCGTTCCTACGATCACGCCTCGACGAGGACGAGGCAGTGGCGCGGGCAGCGTTTCCGGGGCCCTGGGTCCGGCGTGACCAGGTCGCTGGCGTACATGCCGCCGACGCAACACCGGAAAGACCCTTCGGGTCAGCCGTGGCCGACTGCCGCAGAGTTCCTGGAGGGTTTGGTCACGGAACCGCCAACGCCGATCACATCGCCCTCCACGACCCGGTCCGTGTACTCACCGAGGTCGAAGCCAAGCGCGAACTTCTGGCTCGGTACGACGAGCCGGAGACATCGGGAGCTCTGCCCGAGTCATTTAACCGCCTAACGAGGCAGGTTCAGCGAAGCATGCTCAGCGAGGCATTCCGGTGCCTAGCTCTGCCCTACGCCGACCATCCCGACTATTGCGAGGAATGGCGGCCCTGATCACGCCCGGTGGACCCGCTCGCCCTCTCCCTGTCCACCGGGCGAGGGCGAGCGGTCCAGCGCCGTTTCTCAAGGTATGGGCAGGGGCATTCGTGGTGGAAGTACGCGGGTTACGCGACGGGCACGCCATCGCTGAGATGCACGGGTCTTCCCGTCACGAGGGCTTCCGTTGGGGTGGGCCGGCTAGCTGGCGAGATCGGCGTCCAGGTATTCCTGCACCGGCCCGAACAAGCCGTACGGGACGTACTCGGGGATCTGTCCGTGAGCCACCCAGGCAAGCTCGGCCAGTTCCTCGGTGTCCGCGACATACGCGGTTCCGCTGAGCACTTCGCAGGCGGTATAGGACATCAGCCTGCCCGTTGCCGGGTGGACTCGCTCGCCCAGCAGCTCGACGGCGGAAACGTTCAGTCCGGTCTCCTCCTTGGTCTCCCGCACGGCGGCGTCCTCGCGGGTTTCGCCGGGCTCGACTTCGCCGGCCGGGAACTGCCAGGAGAGCTTCCCCTCACTGATCCGGCGCCGGACCATCAGAACGCGTCCTTCGTGCACGATGATGGCCGCTGCAATGCCGGGTCGCTCATCGGCTGTCTGCTGCATCACGTCTGCTCCTCCAGGACGGCAAGCACGGGTGGAAAGATCGTATCGACGGGGATGAAACGGGTCACCGCGTTTCTGGGAACCCACATCACGTCGATGTTCTCCACGGCGTCGGAGTTGGTGGCCTGGCCCGCGAGGTACTCGCACAGGAAGTATTCGCACTGGACGCCGGTCACCGGGTGAAGCCGGTTTCCGAGATGCTGCCGGATCGCGCAGTGCACACCGGTCTCGTCCAGCGTTTCTCGCACGGTCGCTGTCTCGGCCCTGGCGCCTGGTTTGATCACGCCTGCCGGGAACTGCCAGCTGAGGCCCGTTGCGTCATCGTCTCGCCGGCAGACGAGCAGCACCTCGCTGTCACGTACGACCACGGCGATCGCGACGCGCAGGGCCTGCGCACCTGCTGGGCCCGGTGCGGACGCGCCGCGTTCAGCGGAGACCAGGAGCGCGAACCGCTGTCGTGCCGTGGGCGGGGCTTTCTCGTGGACGGTGTCGAGGAGCTGTTGCATCTCCTTGCGCGGCACTACGGCCGGGTCGGCGTGCCAGGCCGCCACGGTCCGTACCGCGATGCCGAGCCGGGCCGCGAATTGTTCATTGGTGAGGCGCAGGGCGGACTGCAGCAGGCAGGCGTGGCGGCCATTCCAGAGTTCGATCACGTCCACGTTTACTCCCTCCTTCGCCACCGTCCTCAGTGCAGGAACTTGCGCACTGAAGGTGCACTTCGGCTGCACTGGCGGTTCATGGCCGTTCCGTAGGTGACTCGGAAGAATGATGATTGCCAGGGCGGAGCGCGCCGCAAGAATCGCCCTGAGCGGCCAAGCTGACTGCGCCCGAGAGCGCCGGTCGACCGAGGGGAGAGTCTAGGTGAACGAGCCCAACGAGTAGCCAGGCCAACGCACTTGGCTGAAACGAATCCCTGTTTTCAGCCCTATCGTGCCGCCTTCCGGTGTCCGCCATCCGAGGGAAGGTCCGACCGCCCGGTCGAGCAAATGGGCGCCGGTAACCTCAGCTACCTGGCGGCTGATCCGCCGTCAATCTCTGTGCATACAAGCGAAAGGGACCTCATGGCTGAGGATCAGGCAAACCCCGTTGAACGCACGCTCGTCCTGCTCAAGCCCGATGCGCTGGTGCGTGGCCTGGCGGGAAGGGTCATCACCCGTTTCGAGGAAGCCGCACTGAAGATCGTCGGCACCAAGATGAAGTCGATGGACGAGGAGTTCACCCGGCGCCACTACTTCGATCTGGAGGAGCGGCTGGGGTCGGAGGTCTACCGCGTCACGTCGACGTTCATGCAGCAGGGGCCGGTCATCGCGCTGGTGCTGGAAGGTTTCGACGCCATCGCCACGGTGCGCAAGATCGTCGGCAGCACGTACCCGAACCAGGCGCCGGCGGGGACGGTGCGAGGCGACTTCTCGCACTACAGCGCCGCGGGCAGCATCGCCTCGGGCAAGGCCGTGGCCAACCTCGTGCACGCCTCAGGCAACAAGGAGGAAGCGCAGCAGGAGCTTGAGCTGTGGTTCGACAAGGACGAGCTGCACGACTACAAGACCCTCGCGGAGATCTACACGTACTAGCGGCGGGTTACAGCGTCACCGCGGGGACGCCGATGCGTTGAGCACCACCAGTGCACGACCGAACTTCAGAGGGGAAACCATGACCATCCAGACCCGCCTGGCCTCCGCCGAGGAGCTGGAGTCCGTCTTCCAGCGCGAACTGACGACAGACCGGTGGGCCGCCACCGAGACCGCGTACGCCCTGGCGGTACGCCACCGTGACCTGGGAGACCGGCCCAAGTCCCGTGAGTGGGTGCAGCAGTGCCTGCGACTCCTGGAGGGCTTCCCCAGCGACACCGAGGAGCAGGTGGCCACCAGCCGCACGTCGGTGGGCGGTGTCCAGCTCCCCACCTACCTGCACGAAGGCGTGGTCCGGGAACGCTTCGGCGACCTGGACTGACCAATGATCCATCCGGCGGGGTGGTGAGCCGGGCCGAGCGACGGCCGCACCGCCCCGCCCCTGACCCACAACCGCATAAGCAGCAGCCGTCCGAACCGGCTACCCACCCCCTTGGCGCCGGTCCGGCTGGCTCCGTCATGCCTGATTCAGGAGGCGATACGCCCATGCCCATCGAGATCGAGATGCGTGCCCGCTTCGACAAGGAGACCCGTGACCAGCTCGTCGACCGTCTGGAGAGGGACGGCGAGGACCTGGGCCCCGACGACAAGCACATCTACTTCTATGTACTTCCGGACCAGTTGCTGAAGGTCACCGACAACACGGCTGCCGACACCGCCAAGATCACCCTCAAGGGAAGCAAGATCGGCCAGGGCGCCGCATTCGCGGAGACCGAGTTCGCTATCGCCCCGGCCGACGTGGGCACCGCGGTGAAGCTGTTCAACGCTCTCGGGTTCGAGGGAGCGATGCACGAGGCGTCCAATCTCCGGCACAACTTCCGCTTCGACGGTGTCGAGATCGCGGTCAAGTGGAGCGAGGCATGGGGATACCACGCCGAATTCGAGGTCCTGCTGGACGACGACGCCCCCGACGCCGCTCGTGCCGAGGCAGCCGCCAAGATCACGGACGTCGCCGATGAGCTGGGCGTCACCCTGATGACCGAGCAGGAGCTGGCCGAGTTCACCGCCGCCTTCGAAGCCGCTGAGAAGGAACGCAAGGAGCGCGAGCGGCAAGCCGCGCCCATCCGGTAGGAGCACGTCACCGCGGAGACCACCGAGGGGGTGGGCACTGATGAGCACGACCCCAACGACCGCAAGCCTGATCGACCTGGCTGCCCGAGGGCAGCTACCACTCCACCAGTACATGGACCGGGCCACCATCGACTGGATCGCCACCAATCGGCCTGACCCCCAGCCCTCACCGCAACCGGCCCTTCGGCCGATCGCGCAGTACCTCCTGCGGCGGACCGGGCTACCACGCGACTGGATGGCCGAGCCCCGTCTGTACGACTCGATCCACGGCGTTCGGCACGCCATGCGCACCGCAGCACTGGCCGCCGTCCTCGCCGAGGCGAACGGCTTGGACGATGCCGACACCACCACCGCCGTCGTTGCCGCCGCCGTCCACGACTGCCAGCGCCATCACGACAAGGACGACCGCGGACACGGGGAACGCGCGGCGATATGGCTCGCTGCCAATGCGGACACCGTCTGGGGCCGCTTCGACCTCACGGCCACACCGCGCCGCGTCACAAGGGCCGCCACCGCCATCCGACTGCACGACGTGCCCTACGGCGCATTCAGCCCTGACGACCAGGCCGACTACCTGCGGAGCCAGATCATCTGCGACGTGGTGAAGGCCGCCGATGCCCTGGACCGATACCGCCTGCCGAAGACCAGGTGGTGGCCGAACGCCCAGCACGTCAAAGAGCCCGCCTTCGACACGTTCCGCAGCCTCGCTTTCGACCTCGTGACCATCTCCGAGAAGGCCCACCTTGCCGGTGCCCACAGCCCGGCGGCCGTCCTGTACGCGCTTGCAGAGAAGGAGCTGGCGTGACCATGGACTTCCTCGACGCCTACCACCTCTGGGCCGACGCCCACGCTTTCTACGACACCACCCTCATCCCCAGCCCTGCCGACACAAACGACCCGCTGTCCCGGCAGTCGGCAACCTGGGACGAGCGGCTCGCCGCCACACCGAACGGGCCCCTGCTGCGGCAGAACTCCCTCTTCGACGCCCTCAACGGCAACAGCAGACTGCACCTCCTCCACGTCACCCACGCCCTCGAACAGATCAACGAGCAAGGAGTCCTCTACCCGTCCGGCGGCTGCCTCGTCGGCAGCATCTACTGCGCCCCGCTCACGGCTACGGACCGGGGCCTGCGGATGCACAACCTGGCCGCATACGTCCTGACCAAGGAGGCGCCGGCCTTCCTGTCCAAGCTCGGCGTCACCGACCGGGTACCCACCCCGCTGATCTTCGAGATCAACACCCCACCGCAGGCGTACCAGGGCCTGGCGGGAGTGGACTATCTCCGGCTGGGCCTCATCCACTTACGGATCTACTGCCACCTCGAATACCTGCTGAGCAAGAGCGAGCGCCACCGCTTACGCGAGACCGTCGTGGCCAGGGTGAAGAACTCTGCCGCCTTCCTCGCCACCGCGACGGCCGTGGCCTACCGGGGCACACACATCGCCGCCAGGCCCTTCCTCGGCCTACTCGACGAGACCATCCCCCGATTACCGATCCTCGGCTACCTGTACTTCGAGGCGCTGGCGGAGTACCTGATGCTCCACTCGACCTCGCAGCACACGCGACGCCTGGCCGACATCGGAGAGCTGAACAACTGGCTGTACAAGGAGATGCTCTTCGCCTCCTACCCGAACATGGCCGGCAAGTTCGACCTCGCGAAGTTCCGCCCCAGGCCCGGCCAGCTGGCCGACCTCATCCACCAGGTCGACCCGACCATCGAGATCAACCACGCGGCCGACTACCTGGTCGAACGCATCAGCCACCTCATCGCGGCCCGGCTCTTCGCCCCTGGGGAGGCCCCGGAAGCCTGGCATCACAAACGCTGGGAATTCGACGCCCTCTCCACCCAGCTCGGCCCCCTGCTGGGCCACCTCATCCACCGGGAACTGCGCACCTTCGGCCGCTACCCCGACTTCTACTTCTACTTCGACCAGTACAAGGCCCTGCAAGCCTGGAACTACTGGAACCACATGGACATCGTCGCCCCGTTCAACGGCACGATGCCCAAGGGCGAGATCGGGATCAACCCCGCCTACCCCAACCTCGACTACCGCGTCTGGCGCGCCGAACAGGACGACGCCGGCCACCTCCACCCGGCCGAGCAGCTCTCCTTGACCATCGCCCCGCGGCTGGTGGACATCAAGTACACCCTCATGCGCAACAACCAGTGGACCGCCCCGGCGCCCAACGCCGCGTAACCACTGCAGCCTTCACCAACAGCTGCTCTGCTGCCTCTTCTTCCCAGGAGCCCCGCCATGAGCTACTTCGGCATGCCCTCCATCGACCTCCTCGGCGAGCAGATCGACGCCGTACTGAGCGCGCCCTCCACCACCCACGGCCTGGCCCGATCACTCCGCACAGCGGCCTGGGAGATCGAACTCCACCGCTATCACCACGCCAGCCAGCGGGCCTGGCCCGACAGCCGCATCGACCAAAAGCCCACCAAGGTCCAGATCGGCGGCGGAACCCACCGCATCGAGGACTTCTTCAACATCGACGCCGTCCCGCCGGCCGACCTGCTCTGGGATGTCCGCGAAGGCATCCCCCTGCACGACGACACCGTCGAGCTGATCTTCTCCGAGCACTTCCTGGAGCACATCGACTACCCCCGCTCCGCCAAGAACTACGTCCGCGAGGCTCACCGCGCACTCACACCGGGCGGCAAGATCATCACCGGCGTCCCCGACGCCGCCTTCGCTCTCAGCCAGTACCCCGGGCCGCTGAACCCCGCCGACGAGATGGTCGAGCGCTGGTATGCCAAGCGCGACTGCCGCAACGACATCAACACCCAGCTCGACCTCGTCAACCTCGTCTTCCGCGACCAGGACGACGACCCCAAGTACACCCCGCACCTCTGGGCCTACGACTACGAGAAGCTCGTCCAGCTCTTCACCGAAGCGGGCTTCGCCACCGTAGAGCCGTGGACCTTCGACGCCAAGATCGCCAATCCGAAGCGTCGCTGGGGAAGCGTCTACGTCGTCGCCACGAAGTAGCGACGACGCAGACCACCGACCACCCGGATAGCGACCTCCCCGGCCGCACTCCCCCTGGGGGCTGCCGTACCGACAACGGTCGGCATACGGCGCCCCCACGCACAGCCGTCCCCGCTGAGGGAGGCATCCCCCGTGAATCATGTCGGCCTGCCGCTCAGGGGCTCCCTCGCCTCAAGCCCCGGTCTGAAGAACCGTCGAAGGGTCTCTGTCATGCGCTGCCATAGCCAAAGCTTCCTTCTGGTCCGCGATCCGACCTCGGTGCCGATCAGCCGTCACCGTCTCCAGGATCTGGTGAAAAAGTGGGGGCTCCGCCTCGACGAGTCCTCCGATACCGCATTGACCGTCATCACCTCGGAACTGGTCACCAACGCGGTGCGGCACGGCACCGGCACGATGCTCACCATCACGGTGTCCGCCAACCTCAGCCGACGGCGAATCCTCGTCGAGGTCTACGACGGCTCGCTCGTCCTCCCTGTTCCGCACTGGGCGGATTCCGAGGACGAGTCCGGGCGCGGTATGGCACTAATCGACCGCTTGTCCCTCTGCCACGGTGCCGAGCACACCACCTCCGGCAAATGCGTCTGGGCAGAGATCGCTATGCCCCCACAGCGGGTCACCCGGCAACGGCTCATTCTCCGCCCCCGACGGGCCGCCCGAGCTATCGCCCGCCGTTTGGGCGCAGCCCGCCAGCCTATGGCGACCGTACGCGCAGGAAGCCGTGCTGGTCGCGGGCGCCATTCGTCGGCTGTTACGCACAGATCGTCGGCCCTTCGACCTGGTCCGCGAGCACCCGCCCCAGATCCGTGACACCGGGGGAGGCCCCCCGTGACTGCTGAAGTCGGGGGCCTCTAGAGGCGGTGGATAGCTGGATCGGGCGTCGCGCCGGCGACGTGGATAGCGCCATATGACCAAGGGGACGGGACGCGACACAATCGTGCATAACCGCCTGGCACGATCTCGCAGACCCTGGCAGAAGAGCACCACATGGCGATCATGGTTGATTCCGGACTATGACAAGCAGCTGCCACACCGGCGATGGGCGACGAGAGTCGTCTCCCCCTCCGTGGCCTGCACAGGGCGCGCTGGGCCTATGTCCTCCCACAGCCCCTTCGCCGGCTGCGAGATCCATCCCCACCCTGCATCTCGATGGCTCTGTTCCGGATGGTGGTTGCACGCGTCCGGAAGGTGAGCCACCCCGTGTGGGGAGATCAGAATCCTGTCGGGAGGAGCGACGCACTGTTGCCCGCCCCGCAGGGAAGCGCCTGTGCCGTCAGCACGCGGAGCCGAGCCGTCTGTTGGGCAGTCGCAGCCTTCCCCGATGTACAGATCACAGCGGTCACACCTCTTGGCAGCCATGCTGGCCATGGTGACAGCTCCTTCTGACAGGCACGTGTCGTTCCTCCACATCGCGGCATATCGCCCGTGCTCGCGCCAGCACCTCACCAAGGACCAAAGGTTTCTCAACGAAGCTGGCAGCAGCAGGGGCATCCCGGCCCCTGAAGGCAGTGACCACAGCGAGAGCGGCTATCACGGTCAGTAATACAGGAGTCACTAATGGTGCATGGCCTGGTGGTCGCGTTTTGCCGTAGACCAGCAAAGACCGGACTGGTCGTCTTTGCGCAGGAAAAAAAGTTAGACGAAAGCGTAAAGTGAGCTAAAAAGGGAAAGCAGGGTGACCTCTGCAGGGGCCTTGCACATTCATCGCGCGCCAGATGCATCCCACTACCAGCCATCCCACAATGATCGAGATGCATCTCATGGCGCGGGGAGAAGGTGTCCTCCAGTGACCGTTATGACTATCCCCGCCGGATACAGCAAATCGGAGTGGAGTAAGTACGTCCGAAAGGGACGCGCACTAGTCAAGCGACAGTCGGGGATCCAGTTTGAGCTGGGCGATACGGTGATCGATATACTCCAAGGTCACAAACGAGGCCATGGAGAGGTAACCGAGGTCATCGAACTCTACGCAAACCAGATCGGCATCAACCCCAACACGTTGCGCCACTACTACTACGTTGCCAGTCAATGGCCGGAAGAGAAGCGGCGTCCTGACGTGTCATTTTCCGTGCACGCAGCACTAGCCGCCACGCGAAGCCGGTTCATTAAGATCCGGAAGGACCCTCTGGACCCGTTCACCAAGGAACGGCACTGGACGTACAACGAGGCACTCCGGGCCGCGGACAACTCCAAGAAGCCTCACACGCCAACAAATCGCACGGAGCGCTTTGAGCGTGCTCGCACTCTTCTGGGCGGCGATGAGGACGCCGCCGAAGCCGTGGGCGAGATGCTCGAACAGCGCCCTGAGCTGACGCATCGGTTGGTAGCCGATCCGCGCACACGGCACCTCCTGCGCAAGGCTCAGTACGAACACTGGCGCCAGGTGGATGAGGAGACCGCGGCGGAAGCTGAACTCACTCCCGAGGAAGAAGAGATCGAAGAGGAAGAGGCACCTACCAAGGTTTCATACCAGGACGCCCCTATGGAGATCCTGCAACTGCTGGGCAGTTTCGCCTCGTTCTTCGTCTCTTTCCAACGGATTATCCCGCAGATCCACAGCCAGGATTACACGGAAGATACGAAGGAGGCGGTGCTCGACAACATCACTAAGGCCCGCTCGTTCCTTGATTGGTGCGAGACGGCGATCAAGACAGGTAAGACCGACATGGATAAGGCGCTGGCGCGCTTGCTGGAGGATGAAGAAGGCGAATAATCATGGCAACCCGCCGCCAAGCGGCGCACGACACTGGAGAGGATATTTGGAACCGAGTCGAAAACGCCGGCGAAGCTGGTCTGCTGACGAAGCAAGCCATGGGGCGCAATACCCGTGGCCAGTTTGAGTACGGCAAGGCTTGGATCAAGGACAAAAAGTGCAAGAGCGAAAAGAAAGGGTGGGTCTACCATCACGGCGCCTACATAATCACTGTGGACCCTAACAAGTGCACCCTCTACGCGACCGACAGGCTCCGCTCCCTCTATAGGCAAGCGCAGCGAATCTACAACTGTTCGATCGCGATCCTCCCTCCAGAGGCGCAGGAACTGCCGACAGTGCGGCTACTGCGTACCGAGTGCGAGAATATTTTCGCCGCGATGGCTCTCTTGGAGGCAGCCGGGTTTTCGCCGCAAGCTGCCGCGAAGGGCGCCGAGGCTAAGCCGAAGGGGTCAACCTCTCGGCGCAGCCGCAAGACGCCAAGTCGTTGACATGCAATACCGCATACGGGCGCTTCGGGGGGCGCCCCGTCAAGGTCATAGGTCGAGTAGATACCGCCTCACGGGAGAGCATTCGATGAGTATTGCACCAGAGTTGATACGACGCGGACGAGAGTTGGTTAAGCGGGAGAGTCAACTGCAGTTCATTCTTGGGGATCTTGTCCTGGAAGTGGCACCTGTGGACGCCCCGTTGCCTCAGCGTGAGAGAGCGCTGGACGGTATTGCTGACGCTCTCCAAATGTCGCCTGGCACCTTGAGGCGGTACCGACGGGTGGCGGCCGCGTGGCCCCATGACAAGCGCAGCAAAGGCGCTTCCTGGAGTGTGCACTCCATCTTGGCTTCCCACCCGCGCCGTTTTGACCTCATCGGACATCCGCCGGCCCGTGGGCCAAGGTGGTGGACCTGTGAAGCTGCCCAGATAGCCATGAGTGCGCAGGCAGCGGAAGGCGAGTCACCTGGGGCGACTCAGGTTTAACCTCAAGCCCGGTGCCGCGCAGTCGTTGTGGCCGGCAACGCTCCGGCAAGGCCAGCCTTGAGAGGAAGATCCGATGGCAAGCGATGACAGCATCCCGCTCTTCTGGAGTGTGGAAGGGCGTCGGGCCGAGATTGTCCGCTGCCATCTTGGACACTTGGGTGCTCGGGAGACCTTTGAGGAGCTTGGCGGGTGCCCATACTGCATGTACACACCCGGCGAGCGTGTCGCCGCACTGCGAGCCAAGCAGGCTGCCGGGCGACGGCAGCGGCCCGGCAACGAAGCGCCCCAGGCAAATTGATGCTCACGACGTGAGTGAGCTCCACAGAAGGGAGTCCGTCGACGGCGAGGCCGCAGTACAGTCGCCGGCGGCACAGCGCCAATCTGCGCGATTGGACCACACGCCGTCATGGTCTACCTAGGTGTTCTGTCCACGGAGGTTGGTGACGCAGGTCTCGGCTGAGTGATCTTGAAATGGGTGAGGGCCTTCTGGCCTGGTGTGGATTGCGACATCTGCACCGGCGACCAGAAAGGCCCTCGTGCCTCACCGTAATGCACCTCTGACAGAGACCGGTCGGCTGCGTCTGGCCCGTTGCGTGGTCAAGGACGGCTGGCCACTGCGTCGGGCCGCTGAACGCTTCCAGGTCTCGCCCACAACAGCTCAGCGATGGGCTAAGCGCTACCGGCTGTTCGGGGAGGCGGGCATGGCAGACCGGTCAAGCCGCCCGCACACGAGCCCGCGCCGCACCCCGAACCGCACCGAACGGCGCATCATCAAGGTCCGGCTTCTGCGCCGGTGGGGCCCGGCCCGCATCGCACACCTGCTACGCCTGGTGCCCTCGACCGTGCACCGCGTACTGACCCGCTTCGGCCTGGCCCGCCTGGCCCACCTGGACCGGGTCACCGGCCGCGTCATACGCCGCTACGAACGCGACCGGCCAGGCGAACTCGTCCACGTGGACATCAAGAAGCTCGGCAACATCCCCGACGGCGGCGGCCACAAAACCCTCGGCCGCCAAGCAGGCCGCAAGACCCGCTCCGGCGCCGGCTACAGCTACATCCACACCGCCGTCGACGACCACTCCCGCCTCGCCTACAGCGAGATCCACACAGATGAGAAGAAGGAGACCGCCACAGGCTTCTGGGCCCGCGCCCAGGCGTTCTTCACCGCCTGCGGGATCACCGTCGAACGCGTCCTGACCGACAACGGCGCCTGCTACCGCTCACGCGACTGGCGCCGCGCCCTCACGGCGGCCGGCATCACCCACAAGCGAACCCGGCCCTACCGACCGCAGACGAACGGCAAAGTCGAACGCCTCAACCGGACCATGCTCGACGAATGGGCCTACGCCCGCTCCTACCGCTCAGAGACCGAACGCCGACAAGCGTTCCCACAGTGGCTTCACACCTACAATCACCACCGCGGACACACCGCCCTCAAGGGCCAGCCACCCGCCAGCCGCGCCCCCAACCTCACAGGGCAATACACCTAGGGCTGCTAATCCCGTAGCTCGCCGCGTTCGCGCCTGCGCACCTCAGCGCCAGCGCCGACCCACTGCGCCTCTCCGCACCCGAGCCCGCGTCGCCACGTGGCCTCCGCCTCCACCCCATCGGGGCCAGCCCCATCCCAGCCCTTTAGGGCGGTACACCAGGGTCAGCAGCGGTCAAACTGACTGCCTCCAACAAGGCCCCGTACCCAGATAGTCGCAGTTCAGGGCGCCGCCATCGCCCAACGCGCCGTTG
Source organism: Streptomyces lydicus (assembly GCF_004125265.1). Classification (GTDB taxonomy): domain Bacteria; phylum Actinomycetota; class Actinomycetes; order Streptomycetales; family Streptomycetaceae; genus Streptomyces; species Streptomyces lydicus_C. The sequence goes on along the minus strand of NZ_RDTE01000003.1, from coordinate 4,775,287 downwards.
ATTCCCAAGCTCAGAGCGCGGGTTCGATTCCCGTCACCCGCTCCATATGGAAGCCCCAGGTCAGGGACCTGGGGCTTATCTGTTCTCCGGTCCGCTCGTAGGTCGCACGCCATGCACTGCCATAACGCGCCCACCAGCGGGCAGAGTTGACACCCACAAGCCTCCTCGCAGCTATGAACTCGCGCAGAAGCGCGGTGGGACGGATGCGGGAGCGGACCAGGAGACGTGCACCCCTTTCCTGCCGCAGATCATGACGTTCCTCGTCGGGACGACGGTTCAGATGCCGTCCGCCTCGGCCACCGTGAACGGCTGCGGCGTCCCGGGGCCCATCGGGCCGCCCTTGTCGAATTGGGAGCGGACGACGAGCGTCCGGCCACGGCTGTGGACGATCGTGGTCGGGATCTGGAGCGCCTGGTCGGTGATGCGGCGCTCCATGCAGGCGGACGCGCCGTCGTCGCCGACCTTCCACCGGCTGATGGCGTTGGTCACGTTGTGAACGACCCAGAGGGTGTTGCCGCGCATTTCGAGGCCGTCACCGTGCAGCGCGTCTCCGCCGTGCAGGGCGACTTGGCGTACCGCTCCCGACGCCACGTCGACGCGGTAGAGGGTGCCCGCGGTCATGTCGACTGTCAACAGATAACGGCCGGAGGGGTCGGCCACGATGCCGTTGAGCGCGACGCCGCCGGCCGGGGCGTTGGGGAGCGCACCGGCCAGGTCGTAGGCCGTGGTCAGCTCGGCACGCCCGCCGTGCGCGGCGGCCCGCGCCAGCTGCCGGGGCGTGACGCGGTAGAGGACACCCCGGTAGCTGTCGGTCAGATAGGCGCTGCCGTCCGGGCCGATCGCCAGGTCGTTGACGAACGACTTGGCGCTCCCGGTCACGTCGAAGCGGGCGATGAGCTTGTGGTCGCGAAGGTCGTAGACGGCGACGCCGGCGGTCGAGTCGATGACCCACAGTCGGCCGGCACGGTCGATCTTCAAGCCGTTGGCGGTGGTGCGCCCGTCGGTGCCGGACGGCAGAAAGAGTTGGGCGGTGCGATGTCCGGGCGTCGCCTTGTAGACGGCGCCGGTCGCGTACGAGCCGACGTAGATGTCGCCGGTGCGCGAGTCGGCAGCGATGCCTTCCGGGTACACGCGGGTGCCGGGCAGGTCGAACGCGGTGGAGATGCGAGTGCGGGTCTCGTGCCGGGCGGCGGCGTGCGAGGCCGGTGACATGGCCGCGGATTGGCCGCTCACGGTGACGGCGAGCGGCACGACGGTGGCGGTCAGGGACAAGGCGGCCGAGATCAGAGCGCGCCGTGTGATCGCTTGGGACATGGGTGGGTGCCTCCCCGTTGCCGGCGCATACGAGTGTCGTCCGCATGCGATCGAATGCGCACGAAGCTATATTCGAACTCTAATTTTCGTCAAGGCCCTAATTCACATATGGGTACTCATTGCTGGGTGAGAGCTTCCCTGCTTTATGGCCGTTACGATGCGGAGATGACGTCCATGCCCGTGTCCGAGCGCCTCGGTTCTTCCATCAAGCGCGCCGAGCAGGCTCTGAACGGTGCCAAGCACGCGGCGCTGAAGCCGACCGGTCTGACGGTCCCGCAGTACGCGGCTCTGCTCTACAGCTCCGAGCGGCCCGGCATCTCGGCCGCCGCGCTGGCGCGAGCGTGCGGAGTGACACCGCCGACCATGAACACGGTGCTGAAGAACCTCCAGGAGCGCGGCCTCATCGAGCGCACTCCGCACGAGTGGCACAAGAACGTCCTGGAGACCCGGCTCACGGATGAGGGCCGCGCCGTCATGGAGAACGCCGACGCGCGGGCGGTACCAGTGGAGCGGGCACTGGCCGCCGAGTTCACCGACGAGGAGCGGGCAACGCTTGTCGGCCTGCTCGCCCGATGCGCCGCACTGCTCGATTCCGTGCGGCCTGACTAGGCCGTGCGCGGCCATGGAACGCTCGGTCCTCGCGGCATGATCGCAGCACCGCGGGGGGGCAGGTGGAGGCCGGGGCGATGCCGGTATCGAGGGCGTGGCCGACATCACCGGGCACCACCAGGCCCCAAGACGGGGAGCCCGCAACACCGTTGGGCATCAGGCCGAACGCCACCGGGGCCAGCACGTTGCAGCGTTGGTCCCGAGAGGCATGCGCGCGTACTACCAGGTCAGGCCGTAGTCGCGTCGGCGAGCGTTCCTCCGCAGCATGTGTGCATAGCGCAGCCTGCGGACACGACAAGCCAATAGCGGAAGGGGAATTGTCAGCTGCGACAACATGCCGAACAATGCACCCGCAAACCGACTGCGGAGACTCTGCCCCTGAATCAGGGTTCTTCGCCGGGCGGCAAGCCTCTGCCGCTGCGCGATCAGCATCGCAGCCGGGCGTGCCCCATCCGTGCCCTTCAGCCCGGTCAACACCGGTCACGAGGGGCAACACGGGACCCCACGAGACGACCCAGAGAAGCAGCGTTTACCCAGGCCAGATGCAGTCTGATCACCCCAGGGCCCGTTGACTCCCAAGCTCAGAGCGCGGGTTCGATTCCCGTCACCCGCTCCACACGGAAGCCCCAGGTCAGGGACCTGGGGCTTGTTCGTTGTCCAGTCCTCTCCGGGGTGGGCGTGCCCTCCGCGTGCCCGATGACGCCAAAGCGCCCCAGGCGGACGGGGCCTGACACCCCGCCCGGCCCCGGGAGCGAGCACCCATCTCGGATCGCGCGACGCATTCTTCGTGGCCTGCACCACACACCTGCCTCGTGTGTGCGAATTCGCCTTCCCGAAAGGGGAGTTGCCCATCAGACCGAACGCGCCAGCCACGGCACCACCGCCCTGCCGGCCAGGGCCGCTGCGCAACGGGAACTGGACAACGGTGATCACGCTCGCCCCGACACCTCCGGAGCAAGCAGCTCCAACGCCTCCTCCCGGTGGAAACGGTCCGCTCCGCCACCGGCCTTCGGGTGAGGAGCGTACGAGCCGGTCAAGACGCCCAGATCGCGCAACCGCCAGGCAGGGCCGCCCAGGAACGGGGCGTGCGGACGCTACCGCCCGGTGTAGGTGAACTCGTCGTCCGGGCTGGTGGGAGAGGTGGCCTTGCCGACCGTCACGGTGATGTTCACCGTCTGCTGGACGTCGAACAGATCGGGCGCGGTTGCGATGACCTGGCCGGTGGAGACGAACTTGACCGAGCCGGATGCCTTGTCCTTGAAGTGCACGGTGGCGCCCTGGGCGAAGCCCTCGCCGTTGATGGTGACCGGGGTGCCGACCTTCCCGCTGGTCGGGCTGACCGAACTGACCACTACAGGTGCGGGTCCGCCATAGGCGAACTGCGACATCGCGATGGCCGGGGAGGTGCCGAGGGTGTTGGTGACGCGGACGTGGACGACGCCTGTTCCGTTGGGGACCTTGGCGGTGATCTTGAGGCCGGAGGGGTCGATGGTGGGCGGCTCGGTGCAGGCGAAGCGGCCGAAGTCGACCATGCTGTCCTTACTGAAACCCGTGCCGTTGATGGTCACCGTGCCGCCTGCTGTGCCGAAGGTGGGGCTCAGGTCGGTCACCACCGGCGGGGAAGGCACGTCAGGCGCCCCCACCAGGTCCAGGTAGGTGGAGTTGGCGTGCTGGTAGGCGACCTGGCCGAGGAAGTCCTGGGTGGTCTTGTTGACCAGCTTCTCGGCAAGGCTCGTGTATCCGGTGTTCATCAGACAGAGCGTGCCGGGCTGGACGTAGACGTTGCCGTTGGTGCGCCTGGCGATCTTCCCGATGAGCAGCTTCACTTCTTCGGTCGCCTGCGGTCCCGGGCTCGGGTACCAGTCGGCGGTGGTGTCGAGATCGGCCCACGCGTGCGGTACCAGGTCGTAGGCGTTGTTCTGGCGCTCGTCGATGACCCACGGCACGGAGTCGAAGTAGTCGACGAAGCTCTGCACGCCGGCGGTGGGAGCGGCATAGGTCATCACCGCGAACTTCGGCTGTTTCGGCCAGGTCTGTGCCTGCAGGTACGGCGCGAGCATGCTGGCGATGCAACCGCCCAGGCTGTGGCCGGTCAGATAGACGGTCGGCTGCGGCGAGGAGGGCGCCGCCTTGAGCGCGACGCCGAGCGCCTGAGCGAGCGTGGCGTTCGGGGAGGGAGAGGCGATCGAGCGGGCGGTGACCACTCGTGTGAACGCGTCCTTTGCCCCCTTGGAAACGTAGATGGGCGTCGGCGATCCGCTTTCGGGGAACGGGGCGACCGTGCCGACCTCGAGGTCTTCGAGGATGTCGGTCCAATCGGCGTCCGTTCCGCGAGCGACCACGGCGAACTCGTTCGAGCCGTTGGTGCTCCGTACGAGGTAGGCCATATTGGCGTTGGCCTCGCTCAGGGCCAGCCACACCAGCTCCCACGAGTCCTGCGTCGCAAGGCTGGGATCGCTCAGTTGCGCGTCGATGCCGGTGATGATGCGTTTGGTCTGCTGCTCCAGGGTTTCCCCGGACGGACGCGGGGTGGCCCCGGTGGCTGCAAGCGCAGCCAGGGTCATGTTCACCTGGGAGATTGTCGGGTCGAGTGCCATCGTCGTTCCTGCTCCTCGGATGTTTTGCCGGTGCAGAGGCTCGACGGCCTTTCGGCAGCATCAGGGCAGATCCGTGCCGAACCGACCGTCAGAGTGGATCGCACACCATCAGACCTTCCCTATGCGTTGCCCGGTGTCTTTCCTGACTTCAGACTGACCAGGTTCACCTTTCTGGCCGTTCGTCATGCACGTGTGTGGTTCGCCGAGCCAGGTGCGCAGCGCGGTCGCCAGAGCTTCGGTGTCCGCGGGACCTGTCGCCGACATCCCCCACCGCGCCTGTCCGCGCGGCCGCTAAGCCCCTACTGAGTGGCGAGTAGGGCGTGAGTTGCAGACGCTCCGGCGTCGGCGGCCTGGCGGCATGCTCATGCCTGTCCCTCAGGGGCGATCGCGTCGAGCAGTCCGCGAATCCGCTGCTCGATCTCGTCGCGGATGGGGCGCACGGCCTCGACACCCTGCCCGGCGGGGCCGGGCAACTGCCAGTCGAGGTACCGCTTACCGGGGAAGACCGGGCAGGTGTCGCCGCAGCCCATCGTGATCACGACGTCGGATGCCTGTACGGCCCCGACGGTGAGCGCCTTGGGCACCTCGGCCGAGATGTCGATGCCCACCTCGGCCATCGCTGCCACGACGGCCGGGTTCACGGCGTCGGCGGGGGCGGACCCGGCGGACCGCACCTGTACGCGGTCGCCCGCAAGGTGTGTGAGGAACGCGGCGGCCATCTGCGAGCGGCCGGCGTTGTGGACGCAGACGAACAGCACGGAGGGCGGGGCGGTGTCAGACATGCGCGGGGTCTTCCTCGGTCAGGGGCGTGCGGGCGGTGAAGAAGCGCCGGGCGTAGAGCGCAACGTAAACGAGGCCGATCAGCATCGGCACCTCGATGAGCGGGCCGACCACGCCCGCGAGGGCCTGTGCGGGCGACTTCCTTCGCCTCGGTGAGGAAGTCCTGTGTGGCGGAGCGGTCGGTGACCTGCGGCTTCACCGCGAAAACCCTGCGGACCAGTGAGAACTGCCGAGCGTAGTTCTCACTGGTCCGCAGGGTTTTCCGTTGCACTGTGCCCTGGATGTGCCCGCCGAGGTCGCGTCGCCGGCTCAGCCTCAGCCGTAAGGGGCCGGCCCGGGGAAGCCGGGGCGGAGCAGCCGGCCAGGCTGGGGGCGCTGCTCTCCAGGAGGCGCTCAAGTTTGCGGCGCGCCTCGAAGCCGTTGCGCGGTAAGTGGATCGTCACCCGCAGATCCTGGCGGTCGGACGGGTGCATCACCACATGGTCGAAGGTCATCTCGCCCAGGACCGGGTGCACGACTGCCTTGGTGCCGTTGGACTCCCAGCGGACGTCGTACTGGTCCCACAGTCGGGCGAACTCGGGGCTCTCCGCATAGAGCAGATCCGAGAGGGCAGTGAACCGGTCGTCGTCGGGGTACGAGGCGGCGGCACTGCGAAAATCGGCTACGACCGTCGGCGCCAGCGTGTCCCAATTCGTGAAGAACGAACGGTACTTGGCGTCGGTGAAGAAGGAGACGAGGCAGTTCTGGCCATCTCCCGTCAGGCCGAACACCGCCTGTGCCGAGGCGTTGATGAGGACGTAGTTCCACCAGCGGTCGAGCACATACACGGGGTACGGCGACCAGGCGTCGACGAGCTGTCCGAGCTCGGCCATGGGAGCGGCCTTCTCGGCGGCCTTTTGCTCCGGCGGTTTGAGGCCCACCAGCTGGTAGAGGTAGGCCCGCTCCGCGTGGTTGAGCTGGAGCACCCTGCTGACTGATTCGACGATCGCGTCCGACACGTTGATGCGGCGGCCTTGTTCGAGCCAGGTGTACCACGAGACCCCGATGCCGGCGAGTGTCGCGACCTCCTCGCGACGTAAGCCCGGGGTACGCCGCAGCCCGCCACCCGGAAGCCCGACATCCTCCGGTCTGACCCGGGCGCGACGCGAGCGCAGGAAGGCACGGAGCTCTTCTCGCCGTGGGTGCGGCCGTTCCTCACGGTCGGCTGAGGAGGTGTAGGTGGTGGTCATGACACCACCATAAAGCGGCTCTACCCACGTCTCGGCGATAAAGGACACGATGGTCACGTGGTCAACCGCCGTTGTTTTCGGGGCGCTTAACCCCCGGGGCCTCCTGTGCTGTTGGGCGGCGGCGGAGGTACCGGCATCGTTCCGCACCTCCGCTGGGCGGTAAACGGACGAGCCGGATTTCCGGCCGTGGCCTCTTTCCATATTTCTTGCTCACCGACGATCGACTGGATTCACGATGACGCAGAACATGCCGGGCGGGAGCCGTTTCGACGGCAAGGTTGTCCTGGTCACCGGCGGCGCCACCGGCATGGGGTACGCCGCGGCCGAGCAGTTCCTCGCCGAAGGAGCGAAGGTGGTCATCACCGGACGCAGCGAGGCCAAGCTCAAGCTCGCCGCCGAGCGGCTGACGACGGCGGGCCGGGTGCTGGCCGTACCCACCGACGTATCCAAGCCGGCCGAAGTGGACCGCCTGGTGTCCGCAGTCCGCAAGCGTTTCGGTCACCTGAACGTGATCTTCGCCAACGCAGGCGTGGGCGTCTTCAAGCGCATCGAGGAGCTCACCGAAGAGGACGTCGACTACACCGTCGATGTGAACTTCAAGGGCGTCTTCTACACCATCCAGCGTTCGCTCCCGGTGCTCCGCGACGGCAGCTCGATCGTCATCAACGCCTCGTGGACCACCCACCGCGGCCTGGCCATCGGTTCCCTCTACGCGGCCACCAAGGCTGCGGCAGCCAACCTCGCCAAGACACTGGCCAGCGATCTGTCCGACCGCCGCATCCGAGTGAACTCCGTCAGCCCCGGCTACATCGACACCGAGATGTTCCGGGAGGGCGTCCCCACCGCTGAGGCGCGCGAGGACAGCGCCCGGCAGTCGGTGCAGAAGCGCGTGGGCACCCCCGAGGACGTTGCCCGGACCGTCGCCTTCCTGGCTTCCGACGATGCGGCCTTCGTCAATGGCGTGGACCTCCTGGTCGACGGCGGCGTCGTCAACTCCGTCCCGGCCTGACCGTGGGCCGTCGCCCGGAAAACTCACCTACGAGGAGTCGGTTCACGCGTCGTTCCAGCGAAACGGCCGTCGGCATCGAAGCGCCCTCCGACAAGGTCTGGGACGTCATCGTCGATTTCGACCGGTACGGGGAGTGGAATCCCTTCATTCTCGAGGCCCGCGGCAAGGCCGCGGCCGGCCAGACGCTGTGACTGCGAATGCAGCGTCCCGAAAAGGCTCACGAAGAGGTCCACACTCCGACGGTCACCGTCGTCGGAAAGGACCGCCACCTGCAGTGGTCCGGCACCATCCGGCACGCCATGGTCTTCCGCGCACGGCACGAACTCCTGCTGGGGGAGCGCGAGTCAGGAGTGCGGCTGCGCCGGAGCGAGGACTACGGCGATCCGAGCATGCCCCTCGCGGGCGGCATGGTGCGGCGGATCGAGGAGGGCTCCTCCTGATGAACGCCGCCCTGAAGGTTCGAGCCCAGTCCCTGCGCTGACGCGCGAGCGATCAAGGAGCACATGAAGTGGATCCCCTGCCTACCGGCCGCGCCCGCCGGACCAGCCCCGCGATGACGCTGGGCGCGGTGCTGCTGACCCTATTGATCCTGCCGACCTCAGTGACCGGATCGGGAGTGGCCCTGCCGCACATCGGCCACGACACGCACGCGTCGCTGGACGCACTGCAGTGGGTGGTGCACGGCTACAACCTCACCTTCGCGAGCTTCATGCTCGCCTGCGGCTCGCTCGCCGACCTGATCGGCCGTCGGCGGATGTTCACCGCGGGCGCGGTCCTTTTCATAGCCGCGTCCCTGGTGAGCGCGCTGGCCTCGAACATCATCCTGCTCGACCTCATGCGTGGCGCGGCCGGCATCGGCGCCGCCGCCCTGCTGACGAGCGGTAGCTCCATTCTGGCCACGACCTTCGACGGAGCCGCACGTACCAGGGCGTTCGCCGCCGTGGGCATCACCACCGGCGCCGGGCTCGCACTGGGCGCCATGGCTGCGGGGGTCCTGGCGGACAACCTGGGCTGGCGTTCGTTCTACGGCGCCCATGCGCTGCTGCTGGCGCTGGTGCTGATCGCCGTGCCCTTCATGGCAGAGTCCCGCAGCGAGTCGGCGGCATCGGTCGATTGGGCGGGAACCGTGACGTTCGTCTCCAGCCTCTTCCTGCTCATGCTCGGCATGGTCGAGGGCCCGCAGTGGGGCTGGGCCAGCGAGGGCGTGCTCGCCATGCTGGCGGGATCGGTCCTCTTGATGGTGGCCTTCGTGCTGGTGGAGCGGCGGGTACGGCACCCCATGTTCGACCTGCGGCTGCTGAGCAACGGAAGGTTCATGGCGTTGTGCCTGATCCCTGTCGTGGTCACGTTCGCCTTCGTGATCCTGCTGCCCCTGCTCCCGAACTACCTGATGGTCGCCAACGGGCAGAGCAGCCAGGCGGCCGGAACCACCATGCTGCTCATGACGGTGCCGATTCTGATCACCCCGCTGTTGGCCGGCAAGCTGGTCAAATGGGGCTGTTCCAACCGCTCTGTGTTCGCAGCCAGCTTGATCTGTCTGACAGCGGGGGTGGCGTGGCTCGCCGTCGTACTGAAGCCCGGCATCGGCGCCGGTGCCCTCGCCGGTCCGCTGATCACCCTCGGTGTCGGCCTCGGGTTGAATTTTGGTCTGGTCGACGGCGCAGTGCTGGACGTCGTCTCGCCTGAGGCCACCGGTACCGCGGCCGGCTTCCTCAACACCCTGCGGCTGGGGAGTGAGGCCGTGGTCATCGCGGCGGCCGGCTCGGCTCTGGTGAACCTGGTGCGGAACTGGCTGGACAACGGGCTGGACCGGTTCCCCGGCTACCGGGGCGGTGCCACGGAGTTGGCCAACAACGTGAACTCCGGTGACCTGGGAGGGTCTCTGGTCGCCCTTCCCGGTGAAGTCCGCTCCCGTTTCTTCGGCTTCGTCGCCGAGGGACTCACCGGGGCCTGGCAATCGGTGTTGTGGGCCAGCGCCGCGATCTGCGCAGTGCTCTCCGTGGCGATCTACGCCATGCTCGCCGGGCGCAAGAGCCGGGCGACGGACGGGCCTGGCCCCGTGGCAAAGGAACGGCCCGTGACGGAGAGCATGTCGTAGCTCCACGTCTCCACACCTCGGACAACCCACGAGTGAGCGCGGGAAGGCGGGCGGCCCTTCGGGAACGCCCGCCTTCCCGCGCTGCCCTCAGCCGACCCGTCCCGTACCACTTCCCCCTCATACGACTGGAGGGAGAGCGGTCGCGACGTTCAGGCAGTCACCCTGCTCGATCCCCCGCCTGCCCGGCGCGTGCTCGCCGTCAGACCGCGCAACGGGCGAAAGCCTGCACTCTGCCGGATTGGTTCGCCTCGTTTTCGAAGCGGATCGACCACCGTCTGTCGCTCACCGCCCGGTTGCCCGTCACGTCGATATTGGCGGAGGACACGAGCCAGCCCCCGCTGACGGCAAAGGTGCCCCTGGGGCAGGTGACAGTGACGGTCTCGGTCTGGTTGGCCCCGACGGAGCGGACCGGGCTCTCTGCGGTGACGACGCGGGCGTGCGGGGTTTCGTCATCGGCCAGCGCGGGGGACGCCAGGCTGACGGCCAACGCGGGTACAGCGGCCAGGGCGAGGAGCGTGGTGCGGGACATGCTGTGACCTCTCTGAGTGGTTCGTGCGTTCTCTGCGAATCGAGCGCACCAGCCCAGGCTAGGAATGGGGTGGACGGGACCGCCATCCGATGCGCCCCATTGGAGTGACGGAATGTGCGTTGTCGGTTACTGATCGCGGTTGCCGGCCCGGGGGTCCGTCCTCCAACTGACCGACGTACGTCCGGGACGGCTCAAGCGGCATCGGCCGTCTCCTGCCGGAGCCGTGCTCGCCGTGCTCGCCGTCCGCACCACGGCGCCAGCCCCAGGTCAGTGACCTGGGGCTGGTGTGCTCTCGACCGAGGAGATGGCCGGGGGTGGTGCGGGCTCCCGTTTGCCGGTGCGGGCTCGCGATCCGCGCCGGGGTGGCAGGGCCTCGGTGCCGAGTCGGGGCCGTCTACGGAGTGCCGGTGGCCGCCGGGTTCCGCGCCAACTGGGTCAGCTGGGGCTTGTGTTGCCGCAGCGGCTGGTGCGCTCTTCGTCGGTCATCGGGCGGGACTGGATCCTGATGATCTTGTAGGTGATGTCCCCCTCGACGTCGGTGAAGTCGTGGGGACCATGGGAGTTGTGGTCGTTCACGGGAGCGAAGGGGTTCGACTGGTCGACGCCGTTGAGGTGCCAGTTGCCCTTGGCCTTCCGGGTGACCGACACCTCGTCGACCCAACCGATCTCGCCGGGCTTCAGAGTGCCCGTGGTATCGCTGCTCTCCGTGTTCTGCTTGAACCAGGTGTGCTCGATCTTCGGCAGCACCGAGACGGGGTTCGCGCCGACCGACATGCCGATGACCGTCGATTCGCCGGTGGTCTCCGCCTCGCCCTGCTTGAAGTCGGCGTTCTCGGTGGTGCAGTTGTCGCGATAGTCCCCCAGCATCGTCGGCGTGCCCTCAGTCGGCTCACCGACCCATGCGGTGGGGGTGAAGGTGCAGTCCTGACCACAGCTGGCGAGGAACTCCGCGACCTTCTCGGGGGTGCTCCAGATGCCGTCGCCCTGGGAAACGGGCACGTCCGGCGGGTCGGTTATCCAACCACCGCCGCCGCCGTCCGCCTGCGCCGGGGTGATGGACAGGCACAGCGCCGCCGCGAGCGCCATCGATCCCACCGCGACCGTCTTTGCCCGCCGGCCTCTGCCGGACGGGAGAACATTGCGTACTCGTATGTTCATCTTCTGCGTCCCTTACTTTCCACCTGAAGCGCGGATTGCGTCCTGCGATTCCGTTCACGGCTCCGGGTGTTGCCGTCCCGGGAAGGCGCACCCGTCGTGAACGAGGTGTGCAGCAGCTCCGAACCGGCAAGGAACGGAGTGCCGCCGGCCACGCGCCCCTAAGGGACTGCCGCTGCGACCGGCACACCACCGATATTCGGCCACGTGGCTCATGGTCGGCTCACAAACCGCTCACAGGCGTCGCCCGCGCGGCCGTCGCCGAAGGGACGCTCCATTTCGCGGGCTTGGCCGCGCGCTTGCCGCTCGGCGGCCGCCCGCATCCTGGGATCAACAACCATGGTTTTCCGGCCGGCCCGGTGTGCGGCGAGGGCCTGCTGCGAGCCGGCTGACGGCTGAGGCCTCACCGGCCAAAGGCAGAGGTCCCACCGGATGGCAGGGGAACTCGGTGGTGCCCGCGTCCCCCACCGGGCGGAAGGGGACGCGGGCGGGGGGCGACGGGGCAGGCCGGGGTCAGCCGAGTCAGCCGCGGTAGCTCTCGTGGCGGGTGAAGTCGGGGATCTCTACGGCTTCGAAGGCTTCGGTGTAGCGCAGGGGGCGGACGGTGTCGACGTTCCACACGTAGAACGGCAGCCGGGTGCGCGGGTTGGCGTGGCGGGCCTGGTTGGGGCCGTGGTTCATACCGGCCGGCGTGACGCTCGCCAGCCCTGCCGGCGGACCGGCCTGGCCACCGCCACCGCCACCGTCGCCGTCGCCGTCGCCCTCGCCGTCGCCGGTACCGGTACCGCTGCCGAGGAAGACCAACAGCTCGTCGTAGTCGACGTTGCGATGGGCCGGCTGTGCCTTGTCCGCGTCGTCCGCGGTCTGGGTGGGCCGAGGGGCCATGGTGACGAACCAGTTCTGCCCGGCCTGGAAGGTGGCGTTTGCCACCGGCGGCAGTTCGAGGCGCTCACAGGCGAGCGGGCGGAGGTCGGCCAGGCGCAGCCGGAAGGGGGCCAGGGTGCCGGTCCAGCCTTCCACGTCGGCGGGGTCGAAGGCGTAGAAGATCGAGGACAGTTCGCCCGCGCGCTGGACGAGCACCTCCCACTCGCCGGCCGGGTTCTGTGCGGAGGGGACGGTGATGCCGGCGTCGAGCCTGGGGACGTCGAGGACACCGCGGTCGAAGGGCAGGAAGTGCCCCAGCATCCCCCGTTCGGGAAGCGTGATCGGCTCCCGCGTCTCCACCACGTAGGTGAGGTGCCGCTCGGCGCCGGGGTCGGGGCCGCGGTCGGGGACGATCCGGTAGTTGGTGCCCCTGGGGATCACCAGGTACTCCAGCGGCCCGTACGCGAGGGTGCCGTAGTCGGTGACGAGGGCGCCGCTGCCCGACTGGACCAGCAGCAGGGTGTCACCGTCGGTGTTGCGGAAGTAGTACGGCATCGGCGCCGTCCGCTTCGACACCGAGACCCTGATGTCCTCGTTGAACATCAGCAGCGTCGGCAGGGCGCGCTCGTCGTGCTCATCGGCGGCGGGAACGTCGCTGAGCTGGACGCCCCGTGGCCGGATCGGCCCCTCCACGCGCAGCCAGTCCGTGGTCGGGTGGGCGTGGTAGAGCTGGGAGACGTCACCCTCGAACCCCTGACGGCCGTGGTGCTCCTCGAAGGTGCCCTGCGGCACCCGGGCATGGGCCTGGCGGGAGATCCGGCCCTGAACGTGCTTCGCGAACATAGCGTCACTTCTCCATCGGGCGCCGGCACACGCCAAGCGCCCCGTCCGGTGGGTGAGTTGGGGGTGGGGGTGGGGGTGGGGGTGGGGTCGTGTGGTGTGGTGTGGGTGGTGTGGCGGTCGGGCCGGCGAGCGGCCTCGCCCTGCAACAGCCGTGCCGGGCGCGGCGGCGACGCAGCCCGACCGCGCACCGCACCTCGCGGAGCCGGCAGGTACGCGCGGCCACTGGCTCGCCACGTCGCCGGCCTTTGATGCAGCGATCAAAGGCCGGATGACACCTTCGGTTTGCGCCCCTCTGGCGCCCTTCACTCCATGAGTCAACAACCACAGCATGCCGCCGGTCCAACACCCTTCATCGGACACGTGACAGCCTCAGGCTGTTACGGTGGGGATTTGTGGACCTCGACCTGCGCCAGGTGCGCTATGCCGTCACCCTGGCCGACGAACTCCACTTCGGCCGGGCCGCGGGCCGGCTCACCATCGCCCAGCAGACCCTCTCCGCCCAGATCAGAACCCTGGAGAAACGACTCGGCGTCCCGCTGTTCACCCGCGACCGCCGCCACGTCGCCCTCACCCCCGCCGGCGAGGCCTTCGCCGAACGCGGCCGACGCCTCCTCGTCGACGCCGAGCGCCTGGTCGACGAGATCACCCACACCTGCACACCCCTGCGCATCGACGTCGTCGCCGAGGGCCTGCCCTCCACGCTCCTGATCCATCACCTGCGCACCCAGGCCCCCGACCTGCCGTTCGAGGTGCTGCAGAGTCACGGCATGGCCGCAGCGCTGCCCCGCCTCCTCACCGGCGACCTCGACGTCGCCTTCGGCCGGCCCTTCGGCCTCGGCCGTCCCCTCGGGGCGGCCCTCGCCACCATGCCCGTGGGCCTGGACCCCATCGGCGTCATCCTCCCCACCGGCCACCCCCTCGCCGACCGGGACGAGGTCCCCCTCGCCGCCCTCGCCGATCACCCGCTCCTGATCCACGCGGCGGACGAGTCCTCCGAGTGGCACGACTGGGTCGACCAAGCCGTCGCTGCCTTCGGCCTGAAGGTGGCGACACGCGTACGCGGTCACGGCCGCACCTCCGCGCTGGCCGCCGTCCAAGCCCTGCGCCACCCGGCCTTCGGCCGCACCTCCGCGCACCTCCCCGACGGCCTCACCGTCCGGCCCCTGAGCGACCCCGTCCCGCTCTACGCCTGGCACGCCGTCTGGAACACCACCGCCGCGCACCCCGCCGTCAACCGAGCCCTGGAACTCATCCACACCTACGCCCGGACCCACCACTGGCACCGCCTCCCGAACGCCAACTGGTGGCTCCCCAGCCCCGATTGCGACACGCTGCGGGCCAGGAACTGATCAACGACCAGCCGTCCGACGCCGCCGTCCGCATGTTCATGGTCTCGTTCCTCTCAGGCACAACCCATTCTTCGCGCGATGGCGAGGCGTCGGCAGGCCCGGCTGTCACCGGTCAGGCAGGACAGATGTCATGCGTGCACGTCACCTGAGGCGCCCTGCCCGCGTGCGACGTGGTGTTGCCGGGCGAACGACGGTCGGTCGTCAGCTCGGGGGGCATGCCCACGAGTCGGCCTCACCCGTTCGCGCGCGGCTTGTTAGTGGGACGTGAGTGAGGCGTTCACGGAACGTCAGTGGCCCCGGGAAGAGTGGTGTTCACACCGCGGGAACGGCCAAAGCAACTCCCGCACGAGATGCAGGGGGAACCCGATCATGCGTACTTCCCGGATTCGTACCGCCGCCCTGGCCGCTGTCACCGCCGCGCTGGCGCTGGGCCTGACCGCCTGCGGTGGCGCCGACGGCGGCGCGAAGGCGGCCGGCGGCGACAACGCCGCCGCCAGCGCGCAGAGCCAGTCCGCGTCCGGCGGGGGCGGTACGGGCGGCACTGAGCAGGCCAACGGCGGCGGCAACACCAAGGGCGGTGCGCGCTCGACGACCGCCTCGGGCGGGACGGGCCAGGTCGCGGGCAAGGGCCAAACGGCCGGCGACGGGCAGTGCCGCGGCGACGAGATGCTGCTCACCGCGGTGCACCGGTTCGCCGGGCAGCAGGGCGACCACCTGCTGATCACCGCGACGAACAAGGGCACCAAGCCCTGCTGGGTCACCTCCTACCCGGCCGTGAAGCTCGGCGACGCCGAGGGCATCGCGCTGCCGCACTCGAAGAAGGACAACCCCGGCGGCGGCGCGCACCTCACGCTCCAGCCCGGCGGCAAGGCATACAGCGCCGTGAACCTCTTCGACTACGGCTCGAAGCACCAGACGGCGCAGTCGTTCGCCCTCGCGCTGCGCGGCGCGGACGGTCACACCGGCCCCACCTACTCCGTCGACCTCACCGGCGCCAAGCCGCAGTTCAGCTGGAACGAGGCCGACGTGCTGAACTGGAACACCAAGAAGCCCTACGACTTCTGAGAACCGGTTCTTTCGCGTCAGGCAGGAGTGCGGGCCGCCGCGAGGTCGAGGGCGAGGGCGATGTCGGTGATCACGTCTTCCTGGCCGCCGATCAGCTTGCGGCGGCCTACCTCGATGAGGAGCGCTGTCCGTCCTCACCGGGCGGTGTCGCGGCCGGGCGGTGTCGCGGCCGGGCGGGGCAGGGCGGGCGGGGCAGGGCGGAGCGGCCAGCCGACCGGCCGGCCGGACCTGCGTGGACGTATCCAAAGCCGCTGAGCCCGGCGTGCCCGCTGAGCCCGGTGCGCCCGGCCTGCCCGGCCTGCCCGGCCTGCCCGGCGTGCCCGGTACGGCGGAAGCTCGTCCTCAGCTCTTCCCGCGTGAGGGCAGGCGTGCGGACAGGAACACCCCGGAGACGAACACCGCCGCGGTCACCGCGAGTGCGGGGAGATGGGTGCCCGGTTCGGGGAGCAGCGCCCAGGCACGGGGGTGTCCGAGGCCGTCGTAGCCCTCGACCACGACCAGCAGGATCCAGCCGAGGGGAACCACCAGCGATCGCTCGCCGAGCAGGGGCCGGGACATGAGCATGAGGCCTGTGAGCAGGGCGGTGTTCCGGCCGACGGCGCCTGCCGCGCCCGAGCCGAGGGACCAGGAGAACGCATAGCCGATGCCGACCGCGGCCAGCACCACGAGGGTGACCAGGGTGGCTTCCATCCTGCGGAACGGGCGGATTCCCGCCTGCTCGACATCGCCCACCCGAGCGGAGAGCACCGCAATGATCGCGGCGCAGACCACCAAAGGCGCGAAGAGCATCAGCTGTACCTCGTTGCCGCCCGCCAGCGACGGCATGGCCGCGAGCCGGTCGCGGAAGAGCCATACGAGCAGGGCGAAGACGACGAGCCCCGATGGAATACCGAGGTGGGCGCGTCGCGCCTTGATCCACCAGTACATCAGCCGGCCTTTCCACAGCTACGGGACCGGGCTTGCGCAGCACTGAACCACGCCGCCTGCTGTCGTACCGGCAGCTTCCTGACCTTCTCCACGGCGGCGACCGTCTCGTGTGGAAACGAAGCACCGCGCACATCGAGGCCGGCAGTCGCGCGCAGCCACAGATCCAGCGCATCGGCCTGCCGGAAGTCCTGACGGCCCAGGCACGACCACTCCGCGTCGTCGAGCGGAGCGTGCGCCACGCTTCGGGCAAGCTCGTCCGTGCCGGTCCGGGGCAGGAACCAGAGGTGCCAGACGCCGGGCCCCGCGGTGGCGTCGAAGCGTGCGTACGTGATCTTCCGTGGCGCCGGCACTCCCGCACCGTGCAAGCGCTCCACGACCGATCCTGCTGTCGCCTGAACCCTCGGCAGCGTGTCCTGGTACAGCTCGGGCACGCACACGGTGACGGCGGTGCCCCTCCGGCATTTCTCCGCCATGGGGGAAGAGGTCATCGGTGTGCGGTACCCCCAACTCGACGCCACCGCCCAGGAGGTGGCGATTCCCGCGAGAGCCAGCAGCGCGGCAAGGGTGATCCGGACCGCTGACCGCCACGGGCCCCACAGCATCATCACCGCACCCGCGAGCGTGCAGGTGAACACCACGGGGACCAGCAGGGCCAGGGGCGATACGGCCTGGTCGATCTCCGGCGGCCTCAGGGTGTAGGCCGTGGCGTGCCGCAGCCAGAGCGTGCCGGGGAGGTCGGCCGAGCTGTTTCCGGCGTAGCCGATGAAGAACCAGGTCCCGGCCATCACCAGCGGCGCGCAGACCGCGGGGGAACGGGACACGTTCCCGATCGCGAAACCGATCACCGCGTACGGCACGGGCAGCAGCAGTCCGGTCACGACCGCCGGCACGGATGCCCCGTCCGGGACGACCGACGCCTGCACGAAACGCGTCACGGTCATCACCGCCATGACCACGACGCCCAGCGCTGCGGGCAGGATCAACCGCTGCGCGGCGATCCGGTACCTGCTGCGCCAGGGGCCCATGTCCCAGATGCCGCTCTGCCGCAGCCTGCCGGCTTCCCAGGCGCCGCAGCCCGCCGCGGCCGCCGCGGCGAATATCAGCGCCTGGTAGGCGGCCGCCGAGACCGTCGGCGCGTGTCTGTTGTCGAATGCGGCAAGGCTCTCACTGGAACCGGAACAGGCCACGAAGATGGTGAAGACCAGCACCGGCGCGGCGAGGAACGTGGCACCGGACGTACGCAACAGCGTCTTCACGTGCATCACTCACCGCCCGACAGCATGCTGTAGGCGGCTTCCGCTCTGCGCGCCGGCGCGGTGTCGTGGGGGGCGTGAGCCAGGAACCCGCCGGTGTCTCCGTTGTAGGTGAGCTTTCCGCCGTCCAGGACGGTGACGTTGTCCGACTCCTCGGCGAGATCGGCCACATCGTGCGTCGAGAGCAGGACCGCGACATGTGCGGGAAGCCGGGCCAGGACGTCACGGAAGACACGGCGTTGCCTGGGGTCCATGCCTGCGGTGGGTTCGTCGAGCAGGAGCACGTCCGCGTCGTGCACCAGCGCCTGTGCGACGCCGACGCGGCGCAGTTGGCCACCGGAGAGCGTGGTGGTCTTCACGTCCTGCTTGTCGGCGAGGTCGACCTGCTGCAGTGCGGCAGCGGCTCGGCTCCATGCATCGCTTCGGTTCATGCCCTTGGTCCAGCCGACGAAAGCTACTTGCTCGCGAGCGGTCAGACCGGACATGGCGGTGATGTGCTGCGGCATCCAGGCGACCTTGCGCCGATAGTCGCGGCTCGTGGCGGGCATGCCCCGGTAGGTGATGGTGCCCTGATGAGGGCGCCGGACGGACGCGGCCAGGGACAGCAGCGTCGATTTGCCGGCTCCATTGGGCCCCAGGAGCACCGTACTTCCCGCGCGCAGGCTGTAGTGGAAGTCGGAGAACACGCTCTTGCGCCGGTACGCGAACCAGCAATGGGATATCTCCAGGGGCACGCAGAGTCTCCAGGTGATCAGAGAACAGGGGCCCGCGGCGTGCGCGGACCCCTCACCAGACGGTCTGATTCGTACTTCTCGTTCACAGTACGAGACGTGACGGTGTGTCTGCTGCTCGTTTCCTTCCTCGCCCTCCCACTGCACCGGAGGGGTTCCGTGGCACCTGGTCGCGGACGCTACGCAGGCCCGGCCGTCGCCGTGATCATGGCCGGGCGGCTGTCCCACGCATGCGGGCCAGTTCCTTCTTCAGCTCCTCCACGGTGCCGAGGCGGATGCTCTCGTCCCGGACGGAGGGGTCGAGAGCCACTGCCACGGCGGCCTCTCCCACCTGGTCGGCGGTGAGCCACGAGGGGTCGCCCTTCGGACGGCTCCGGTTGATGACCGGCCCGAGCAGGAGGTTGTTGGCGCGGCGCCGTCCTCGCAGCTCGGCGCTCAGTGCCTCCCGCATCATCAGCACGGCCGCTCCGTGCATGCTGATGATTCCCGCCTTCGGGTAGGGCTCGCGGGCGGCGAAACCGGTGACGAGTGTGTAGCTTCCGGCGGCGTCGAGCCGGGGAATGAAGGCCCTGGCCACGGCGACATGGGAGGTGGTGGTTTCGACGACCTCGGCAGGTCGGAACCGGCGAGTCGGACCCTGGCGGGTCGGTGGCGGACGGGGTCGGTGACGGACGAGGCCGGTGGCGGACGGGCCCGGCCGGTCTGCCGGGCCCGTCATCGCCGGGTCACACCCGGGGTCACACCCGGGGTCACGCCCGGGGTCACGCCCGGGGCCGCGCCTCAGGGGCGAGGGGAGTCCGGGCGGTGAGGACGATCTTGCCGCGCAGGTGGCCCTCGTCCAGGCGGTGATAGGCGTCGGCCGCCTTCTCCAGCGGGAAGACCGCTTCGAGCGGCATCTGCAGACGGCCGTCCTCGATCATGGGCAGGACGTCGTCCATGACCTGCGGCAGGGGCAGCATCTCGCGGGAGAAGCGCACGCCGTGCCGGGCGGCGTCGAGGTCGGCGATGGTGAGGACCTTGTCCGGGCTTCCGGTCAGTTCGACGGACAGCGGCAGGACGCCGCGTCCCGAGGCGTCGAGGACGGCGTCGATGCCCTGCGGGGCGGCGGCGCGGATCCGTTCGGCCAGGCCGTCGCCGTAGGTGACGGGGGTGGCGCCGAGGTCCCGGAGGAAGGGGTGGTTGGCCTCGCCGGCGGTGCCGATGACGGTGGCGCCCAAGGCGCGGGCGAGCTGGACGGCCATGAGGCCGACGCCGCCCGCTGCGGCGTGGACCAGCAGGGTCTGTCCTGCGACCACGCCGAGCCGGCGCAGGGTGCGGTACGCGGTCTCGGTGGCGACCGGCAGGGCGGCGGCCTGCTCGAAGGTGAGGCTGTCGGGCTTGGCGACGATGTTGCCGGCGTCGGCCAGGGCGTGGGTGGCGGCGGCGTCGTGCCGGACGGTGAGTCCCAGCACCGCCTGGCCGGTGCTCCACTGCGTGACACCGGGGCCGAGCGCGTCGATGACACCGGCCATCTCCAGACCCAGGGTCTGGGGCTCGGCGGGAGCCTCCTGGCCGGGGGCGAACAGGCCGCGGCGCTTCTTGGAGTCCAGGGCGTTGGCGCCGGCGGCGTGGATGCGGACGCGGACCTGGCCGGGGCCGGGTTCGGGGAGCGGCACTTCGGCCAGTTCCAGTACCTCGGGGTCGCCGTAGAAGGCGTGTTGGAGCCTGCGGGCGGAGGCGGGGGCGGCGGCGGTCATGGCGGGTCCTTCGGGGGAGGGGGAACGGAGGGGTGGGTTTCGGAGGGTGGGGCCGGGGTCCGGGGCGGGCGTGCCCGGGGCGGACATGCCCGGGGCGGGTCGGCGCGGGTGTCCCTGGGCCGACCCGGGCGCCACTGGGCCGACGCGGGCGTCCCAGGGGCGGCGCGGGCGTCCCAGCGGTGGCCGGCACGGGTGGCCTGCCCCAGGGCGGGCCGGCATGGGACGCGTACCCCGGGGCGGGCCGGTGCGCCGTGCTCCGGCCCCGGGTTGTGGTGGCCGGTGGCCCGGCCGCGTTGTGGTCGCCGGCGGCCCTTGTCGCGACCGGATGAACCTTGCCGCGACCGGTCAGGCGGGCAGGGCCGGGTAGTCGGTGTAGCCGCGCTCGTCGCCGCCGTAGAAGGTGGTGCGGTCGGGCTCGTTGTACGGGCCGCCGGACGCGAGACGGCGGGGCAGGTCGGGGTTGGCCAGGAACAGCGCACCGAAGGCGAGCATGTCCGCGGCACCGTTCTCGATCAGGCCGAGGGAGTCGTGGCCGGTGGGCTCGGGGTGCGTGAACGGGTTGAGGACGAACGTGCCGGGCCAGTCCTTGCGCAGGCGCCCGGTCAGACTCTGGTCGGGGCCTTCGAGCACGTGCAGATAGGCCAGGTCCAGCGGGGCGAGAGCGGACACCAGGGCCGTGTAGGTCGCGTCCAGGTCCGACGGGTCCGTCTCGGCGATGTCGTTGAAGGGGGTTCCGGGGGAGATACGGATGCCGGTCCGGTGGGCGCCGATCGCGTCCGCGACGGCGCGGGTGACCTCGACGGCGAAGCGCACCCGGCCCGCGGTGTCGCCTCCCCAACCGTCGGTGCGCTGATTGGCGTTGGGGGCGAGGAACTGGTGGATCAGGTAGCCGTTCGCCCCGTGGAGCTCCACCCCGTCGAAGCCGGCGGCGACGGCGTTGCGCGCCGCGTCGGCGAAGTCGGCGATCGTCCGCACGATCTCGTCGTGCTCCAGCTCCTTCGGTGTGACGAAGTCCTGGGGGCCCTGGTGGGTGTACACCTGGCCCTTCGCGGCGACGGCGGAGGGGCCCACCGGGATCAGGCCGTCGGGCAGCAGGCTGGGGTGGCCGATCCGGCCCGTGTGCATCAGCTGCGCGAAGATCACCCCGCCCTCGCGGTGGACCGCGTCGGTCACCTGCCGCCAGGCGGCGACCTGCTCGGCGGAGTGCAGGCCCGGGGTGTCGGGGTAACCCTGGCCGACCACCGACGGCTGGACGCCCTCGGTGACGATCAGGCCGGCGCTTGCCCGCTGGGCGTAGTAGGCCGCCATCAGCTCCGTCGCACCGGCCCCCGGCCCGTAGGCGCGGCTGCGGGTCATCGGCGCCATCGCCACGCGGTTGGCCAGGCGCTTGCCGCCCAGCTCGATCGGGTCGAATGCGGTCGTCATGATCACTCCTTCGGTAGGGGCGGGAGGCCACCGGACTGGCGGCGCTCCCTCGGCATGCGAGGCTCAGCAAACCATTACCTAGCCGAACAAGTAAAACCCTCCGAACCCATTCCGACCCCGTGCGTGAACTGCGTCACCCGCCGGCCCGCACACCCGGAAACCGCTCGTTGACATGTGACAACAACCCGCTGAACCCAAGGGCACCACGAGGCGCGGAGGGTCGCTATCCTGGCTGCATCCGGCGAGCTGTGAGCCGGATTACTGTCCGGCAAAGTTCAGCCGGGAAAGGATGCACTTGATGAGCCGGACAACCAATCGGACAGACCAGCGGGACACGCCGAACCGGCCGCAGCAGGCGGCGCCGGCCACCTCCTCGGTACCGGTGCCCGCTGTCGCCCAGGCGGGGCCGGTCAGCCACGCGATCTTCCGGGTGGCCCGTCTGCACCGCATGATCGCCGGACAGCTGCTGCGCCCCCTCGGCCTCCACCTCGGCCAGGAGCTGGTCATGATGCATCTGTGGGAACTCGGCCCCCAGCGGCAGACCGACCTCGTGCGCCTGGTCGACTCCGATGCCGCCACCATGACCCGCAGCATCAAGCGCCTGGAGAATGCCGGCTTCGTGCGCCGCCGCCCCTGCCCCGACGACAAGCGCGCCGTCATCATCGAACCGACCGCCGCCAGCCAAGCGCTGCGCCGCGAGGTCGAACGCATCTGGGCCGAACTCGAAGGCGCCTCCACCGGCGACCTCACCCCTGCCCAGCAGTCCGAAACCCTGCACGCCCTGCAACGCCTCGAGGACAACCTCGCCCGCACGGCCGCCCGTTCCCCGGAAGGCACCCGGGAAGACGCCCCGACACCGGCTGCGGACGCCGACTCGACGACCGGCTGACGACCGGTTGCGACCGGCTGCGACCGCAGGGGCGGAAGTCACCCAAGTGACGAGCGCGTCATGCCCGTTGCCCGCCTCGCCGCCACCCCTGCCGATGCCTCGCCGCTACCGGCCGGCTACTGGCATCCCCCCGGCCCTGACGCACTTGACCGCCCGGTCTCCATCAATAGCTGACACCTCCTCGGCGGCAAGCCCTCGCCGCAAGCCCCGCAGCACGCCCCCACGGCACCCCCTCGCAGCGCATTAGCCCCCCGTTAGCGAAACGCCAACCCGATCTTGGAAGCTGATGGTGGTTCAGACGCAGGACGAGAAAACAGAGCAACAGGAGTCATGATGAACGCCGCCACCACCACCAACCGCTTCCGCGGCCGCGCCGGTCGCCGTATTGCCACCGCCATCGTCGTCGCGGCGGCGCTGGGTCTGGGGGCCACGGCGTGCGGGGAGGGCACCAAGGCGGCGGGCGCCGCCGGGTCCTCGGGCTCTTCCTCGGCCGCGGCCGGCTCGCAGCAGGCCTCGCCCCCGGCCCAGTCCGCGGGCGGATCCTCTTCGGGCCAGTCCGGCTCGCAGGCGCCGGGACAGTCCGGCTCGCAGGCGCAGGGGCAGAACGGCGGCACGTCCGCCACGGCGTCGTCCGCCTCCAAGTCGGGCAGCGGGTCCGGCTCCGGCGGGGGTGGCCATGCCCAGGCGGGCAACCACCGCACGATCGTCGGCAAGCTGGAGTACCTCGCGCCCGGCAAGCTGATCGTCAAGCCCGAGGGCGGTGGCATGGACCAGGCGTTCTTCGTCGCCAACGACACCACTGTCCTCGGCGCGGCCGCGATCTGCTCCAAGGACGGGGGCAGCGTGACCATCGGCGGGGACGGCTACGGCACCTCGAAGTGCACCTTGGACCAGCTGGAGAAGGCCGCGAAGACCGGCAGCGTGACCGTCCGCGTCACCATCGACCGTAAGTCCGGCGCCGCCGAGACGGTCGAGGAGAAGTACCACCCGTAAGCCCCCGCGTCCTCCGCGACCCGCGCCCCGGGCGGTGAACCCCGCACCGTGGGCGCGCCGGGCAGGCGCCCGGCGCGTCCACGGGCCGAGGCATGGATGACTATCTTGCAGTGCATGACTCTTGCTGTGTAAGGTACCGGCCATGGAGGAAGCACCCACCCCCCGCGCCCAGTGGCTACGAGGGGTGCTGGACATGTGCCTGTTGGCCTTGATGGCGGAGGCGCCGGTCTACGGCTACGAGATGACCGTCCGGCTCGCCGAGGCCGGGCTCGACGTCGCGGACGGCTCGATCTACCCGGCGCTGGCGCGCCTGCGTAAACGCGAGCTGGTCGAGGTCGAACGCCGCAGCGGGGACGGGGGGCCTGCCCGTACCTACTACAGCCCCAGCGAAGCGGGCCTGCAGATGCTCCGGTCGTGGGGCCGTGACTGGAACGAATTCGCCACGAGCATCGGCTCCATCATCAGCCAGACGACGCGGGAGGAATCATGACGCTGACGGTCGAGGACGCGATACACCAGGCCACGAAGACGTGGCGCCGCCTCGGAATCGAGCAGGACGCGGCCGATGAGATGGCGGAGGAGCTGGCGGCGGATCTGACCGCCGCCGCCTCCGACGGCCGGTCGGTCACCGACTACATCGGCGGTGACCTCGACGCGCTCGCCACCTCCTGGGCGGCCGAACGCGGTCTGCTGCCTACCGGCCCGCGCCTGAAGGAGACCGCCCTCGCGGCGGTCAGGGGCGCCGCCGTACCTGCCGTTGTCGCCGTCGTCCTCTGGTGGGCAGGAATGCCCGGTGGTCTCCTCGACCGCGACAGTGAAGCCATGACCACGCAGCTGCACGGACCGCCGGTGTGGGAGGTGCACCACTACCCCAATCCCGGCACTCCTTTGATGTGGGTGGGCTGGGCCGTATGCCTGCTTGCCGCGTTCTTCTGGATCCGGTCCACCGTGGCCGCGGAGCTCCGGCGCCAACACGACCCCGCACACGACGTGACCATGCGGGCCCTGACCAAGGCCCTTCCCCTCATTCTCCTTGCAGCGGCCCTGCTGGGCACCGGGATCAACTTCTTCGGGGATTACGCGTTTTCGTACTTCCAGGTCATCGTCACTGTCTTGATCGCGCCGGTCGCCATGCTCGTCGCCGTCGCTGCCGGCGCCGCCTGGGTCCGGGGCCGCGCCTGCCCGCCCCTGAACGCTTCCCGGTTGAAGTACCGGCTGCCGGCTGCCTGAGCCGGTCCTCTTCGGCAGCCCGGTCCCGGCCCTGCCCGAAGCGCGGAAAGCGCCCCTCCCGCTCAAGCTCCGATCCCGCATTCGCATCCCGTCACCCGCACCCCAGTTGAGGCCCAGGTCAGCGACCTGGGCCTTTTTCGTTGGCCGGAGCGGGACGTCAGATCAGGCACGCGCCGCGAGCGCACCCTGCCGGCCGGCGCGTCGTCCGCGGACGGCGGGCGCGACGAATGCAGCGCTCCGGCCGGCTGGTGCAGCGCTCCGCCCGGCTTTCGTCACCGTTCCGCAACAGCCGTGAACCGCCCCGGAAGTTGCCCCGTACAGCCCCGTGTGTGCGGCCCCAGCGGGCCGCGGCGATACGCAGCGAGGGAAGGAATCGGCATGGCCGGCGGCAACATCAAGATCAGCCCGGACGAGATGCGGGAGGCGTCGACCTGGCTTCAGAACCAGAAGGAACTGATGCAGCAGAGCCTCCACGAGGCCAACACCAAGATGGACGAGATGGTCGAGGCGGCCTACGCGACGCCCGGCTCGGAGAGCAAGTTCCGCCCGTACTGGGAGGAGTACAAGAACGGCACCGAGAAGGCCATCGAAGGTCTGCAGGGCGTCAGCGAGTTCATCAAGCAGGTCGCCGACGCGTTCGTCGACACCGACGACCAGACGGCCGGCTCCATCGGCTGACGTGCCCCGCACAGTCCGGCCCCGCCCTCCCCGTGAGGGCGGGGCCGGACGGCCGGAGCAGGAGAGGAGACACCGATGGGCAACATCAGCGTGCCTGTGCAGGACCTGAAGGACACCGTCAAGGAGCTCCAGAACATCGGGGATCTGATCGGGAACTCCGCGACGCTCTACCACGCCACCGGCGGCGCGGGGGACTTCAAGAGTCTGGCCGGCGACAGCACGCTCGCGGACGCCCTCGACGCGTTCGACAAGGCGTGGGTGGCAGGTCACGAGCGGGTTCACGACAACGTGAAGACGTTCGCCGACAACACGGACACGATCGCCGAGAACTTCACGCAGACCGACGACGAGACCGTCAAATCGCTGGACGAAGACAAGCAGGACGCGTGACGGAGGAACGTCGCGCCGAAGGGAAAAGCGCCATGACGGAACCGACCACGGAGCAGCCGGAGGCGGCCGCGCCCGCGGAATACAGCCTGAGGTTCCCCGATTCGTGGTGGCATCTCGACCTCGACCCGAGCACGCGGGACGCGTCGATCCGCCGCCGCATCGAGGCACAGGTGGAGAAGGCCCCCCAGCTCACCCGCGAGCAGGTGGACGGGCTGATCCGCGACACCCGGCGCACCGCCCGCGAGGCGTACGCGCAGGGTGCGCTGCGGGCCTCGGGAATGATCAGGATCCTGCGCGCGGGCAGCGGTCCTCTGGTGCTCAGCGCCACCACAGTGGTGCTCCGGATCTCCGTTCCGGAGGAGCAGTCGGAGGATCTGGCGGACCTCGTCATGGCCGCCGGCGTGCAGCTCGGCACCGAGGCGGAAGGCACCGGACTGCCGGCCGGCGAGGTGGAGTTGGTGGAACTGCCGCATGCCGGGGCGGCCGGGCGGATCTCCCGCATCGAGGACGTGGACTACCAGGGGAAGCGGGTTCCCACCGCGGTGCGGCACACCCTCGTCCCGGTGCCCCACACCCACGACTACCTGGTGATCGCCAGCTCCACTCCCAACGTGGATCTGGCGGAGCAGTTCTACGAGGTCTTCGACGCGATCGCGGAGTCGCTCCGCTTCGACGGCCAGGCCGACACGACCGACGCGGCAGGTCCGGCGGCGGGAGCCGCCGAGGGAAGCCCCGTGGGCGAAACAGAACAGGAAAAGTGAGGTAGCGGCCATGGCCCGTCCAGCGGTGTCCGATTGGGAAGACGTCTTCGGGTTCTCGGACGACCCGACCCCGGGTGATGCGGACATGCTCGGAGACCTGGCCCGCCAGTACCGTTCCGTAGCGGACAACGCGGGCGATGCCCTGCCCCTCGTCTCCGGCCTGGAGGGCAACCAGGTCGGCGAGGGCAAGACGATGGACAAACTCCGGGACAAGCTGGGCGACCTGGCCAACCAGGTCCGCAAGCTGCACAGTTCCTACGACCAGGCAGCCGGCGCCCTGGACACGTACGTGCACTCGCTGCGCGACCAGCAGCGCAACGCCGACAACGCCCTGGAGAAGGGCCGCGAGGCCAAGGACCGGCTCGAATCGGCCACCGACGTCGTCAAGGCGGCCGGCGCCGACATCAGCCACCTCGACGGCGAGAAGCACCCGCCGGACGACAAGGAAGCCCGGGCCAGCACCCGTCGCGCCCTCGACGAGGCCCACAGCAAGCAGTCGGGGGCCCAGGCGCGGGCCGACGACGCCCAGGCCGACCTGGACGCGGCCCGCATGCTCGCCGAGGACGCCCGCCAGGTCCGCGAGGAGGACGCCGCCACCGCCGCCCAGAAACTGGACGACGCGAGGGACGAGTCCGTCGCCGGCTACAGCCTCTGGGACAAGATCAAGAAGGCGTTCAGCAAGGCCCTCGCCATCATCAGCGCCGTCCTGGGCGTACTGGCACTGCTGGTCCCCGGACTGCAGGGGCTCGGCATCGCCCTGACGATCGGTGCCGTCGTGGCCGGTGCGGCGTCACTGGGCATCAATATGTCGATCATGGCCGAGACAGGCGACTGGGACATCGGCGAGATCGTTCTGGGCGTCGTCGGCATCGTCGCGGGCGGCGGCGCGCTGCTCAAGGGGCTCGGAAGCGTCGGCTCGGCGCTCAAGGGCCTCAAGCCCGGCACGATGAAGAACATCGGGTCCGGCGCCGCCCGTTCCGTCGGCCGGGAGGGAATCCGCAAGAAGTGCGCGACCGACCCGGTCGACGTGGCCACCGGCGAGATGCTGCTGACGCAGACCGACCTGGAACTCCCGGGCGTGCTGCCGATGGCTCTCGCGCGGACGCATCTGTCGACCTACCGCTACGGGCAGTTCTTCGGCCCCTCCTGGGCCTCCACCCTGGACGAGCGCCTCGAGGTCGACGACCGGGGCCGGGCGTGGTGGGCGCGGGAGGACGGGTCGATCCTGACCTACCCGCGGCTCCCCGAGGCCGGCTCGGTGGACGACCTGGTGTGGCCCGACGAAGGCCCCCGCCTGCCGCTGGCAGCCGAGGAGACGACTGAGGGCGGGATCGCCTACGTCGTCCGCGAGCCGGGCACCGGCCTCGTCCACCACTTCGCGGACCGCGCCACGGACGGCGCCGACGACGAGACCCGCGTGCACTGGCTGGTCCGCCGGCACGACCGCAACGACAACGAGGTGCGGATCGAGCGGGAGGCGGACGGCTCCCCGACGGCGATGGTCCACTCCGGCGGCTACCGCGTGGAGCTGAACTGCGTCGCCGGCCTGCTGCTGGACGCCTCCGTGGTCACGCCCGAGGGCCCGGTGGAGGTGATGTCCTACCAGCGCGACACGGACGGCAACCTCAGCCACATCGTCAACTCCTCCGGCAAGGCGCTGGTGTTCGGCTACGACGAGCACTCCCGCATCACCTCCTGGACCGACCGGAACAACTCCACGTACCGGTACGTCTACGACGAGCACCACCGCGTCACCGAGACCATCGGCCCCGACGGCTACCTCTCCTCGCAGTGGAGCTACGACCCGGCCGAGCAGCGCACCCACTACACCGACGCCTGCGGCGCCACCACCGTCTACCAGCTCAACGACCTCTACCAGGTCATCGGCGAAACCGACCCCCTCGGCAACACCACCGCCTCCGAGTGGGACCGCTACGACAACCTCCTCGCCCACACCGACGCACTGGGCAACACCACCCGCTACGAGTGGGGCGTAGGGGGCGACCTCACCGTCGTCGAGCACCCCGACGGCAGCCGCACCGAGGCCACCTACAACTCCCTGCACCAGCCCACCGAGATCGTGCTGCCGGGCGGGACGACCTGGCGGCAGGAGTACGACGCCCGCGGCAACCGCACCGCCGTCACCGGCCCCGACGACGCCGTCACCCGTTACACCTACGCTCCCACCGGCGCCGTCGCCACCCTCACCTGGCCGGACGGCACCGGGACCCGCGTCGACACCGACCCCGCGGGCCTGCCGGTGCGCGTCGTGGGCCCGTCGCCGGCCTCCGGCCGGGGAGAAGACCCCTCGGACGTCGGGACGACGTGTGTCCGGGACGCGTTCGGCCGTCCGGTGACGGTGACCGATGCCCTGGGCGCAGTCACCGGGCTGGAGTGGACGGTCGAGGGCCTGCTGTCCCGGCGTACGGCCGCGGACGGCAGCGTCGAGGAGTGGCGGTGGGACGGGGAGGGCAACTGCCTCTCCCATACCGACCCGGGCGGCGGCACGACCGCCATGTGCTACACGCACTTCGACCTGCTGGCCGAGCGCACCACACCCGACGGCGTCACGTACGCCTTCGCCTACGACGCCGAACTGCGCCTCACAAGCGTCACCAATCCTCAGGGGCTGACCTGGGACTACACGCACGACAGCGCAGGGCGGGTCACCACGGAGTCGGACTTCGACGACCGCCGCTTCAGCTACGCCTACGACGCGTCCGGTCAGCTGACGGCCCATTCAACCCCGCTGGGTGAGGAGATCCGCCTCGAGCGGGACGTGCTGGGACGGGTCACCGCCAAGGACGCCGCCGGTGCCGTCACCCGCTACACCCACGACGCGGACGGACGCATGATCCGCGCCGAAGGGCCAGGGGCGACGCTGGAAATGGCCTACGACGCCGGTGGCCGGCTGCTGTCGGAGACCGTCGACGGCCGCACCATGCGCTACGGCTACGACCCCGCCGGACAGCTCGTCTCTCGCACCACCCCCACCGGCGCCACCTCCACCTACACCTATGACGCCGCCGGCAACACGACCGGCGTGTCCACCGACGGACACCAACTGACCTTTGTACGCGACGAATTGGGACGGGAGACCGAACGGTTCTTCGGCGCGGACGTCCGGCTCTCCACCGCCTACGACTCCCTGGGCCGGCTCGCCCGCCAGCACCTGACCTCCGGTCACGAGCTGCGCCGCGGCCGCTCCTACGGCTACCGCCCTGACAGCCACCTCACCGCGATCACCGAGGAGGTCACCGGCCGGACCCGCCGCATGGACCTCGACCCCGTGGGGCGTCCGCTCGCGGTGACGGCGGAAGGCTGGTCGGAGGCTTACGCCTACGACGCCGCCGGTAACCAGACTGCGGGCGACTGGCCCGGCCGGCGGGCCGACGACGACGGCGCGCGCGGCGAGCGCACCTACCAGGGCACGCGACTCCTCTCCGCGGGTGGTGTCCGCTACGAGCACGACGCCGCCGGGCGCATGACGCTGCGTCAGAAGGCGCGGCTCTCGAAGAAGCCGGACACCTGGCGCTACGAGTGGGACGCCGAGGACCGGCTGACCGCCTGCACCACTCCCGACGGCACCCGCTGGACCTATACCTACGACCCGCTGGGCCGCCGCACGGCGAAGTACCGCATGGGGGACGACGGCGCGCCGGTCGAGGCGGTCTTCTTCAGCTGGGACGGCGCGCGCCTGGCGGAGGAGTCCACCTCACGCACGGGCGTCACCGTCACCTGGGACTACGAGGACCAGCGGCCGCTGACGCAGTACGAGCGCCGGCTGACCGCGGCCGACGGGCAGGCGCTGCCGCAGGACGAGGTCGACGTCCGCTTCTTCGCGATGGTCACCGACCTCGTCGGCACTCCCACCGAACTCGTCGGCGAATCGGGTGAGATCGCCTGGCACACGCGGGCAACCGTGTGGGGCTCCACGGCCTGGAATCGCGACGCCACCGCCTACACGCCGCTGCGCTTCCCCGGCCAGTACGCCGACCCCGAAACCGGTCTTCACTACAACGTTCACCGGCACTACGACGCAGACGTCGGGCGGTACACATCACCTGACCCGCTGGGGCTCGTGCCGGACCCGAACCCCTACGGGTATGTGAACGATCCTTTCCAGGTATGCGACCCCCTCGGACTGGCTCCTTGCGTCGTCTACAGGAATCTGAACGAGCATGATGATCCCAGCAGGGGGCTGGTGGCGAAGAACCCGAACGGCAACTACAAGCCGGCGGGGCACGTCATGAACGGAAGTCACCCGTCCGCCAAATCACAGTTCATTTCCACGACGAATAGCCTGGAAGTACTTGAGAAGTGGAAGAATATATACGGCGCCGTTAGAATCGACCTCTCCAAGTACGATGGCAAGGTCTACGACCTCACAACGGATGCGGGACGTAAGGCCGCTGGAATCAAGCCGCGAGGCAGGCCGCTCAAGTACGCCATAGCTTCGCAGGAAATCCTGCTTGAGGGGCGCGTGCCCGCGGAAGCAATAACCTGGTTCAGGAAGCCTGGAGAATGATGACTGACTCTGACACGGCGGACGAGCTGACCGAAGCTCTGGACTCGCTCACGTTGCCTCTTCGGTCCAACGAGGGCCTTGACGAGGAAGCACTGGAAAAAGCATCCAGCGTACTCCGACAGTGCGAACAGGAATGGGACGGGCGTTCCCTGATTCCCAGGGAGGCGCTGGCCGAACTCGTGGATGTGTACGCGGCACTCAATGGAGTGTCTTATGCGTACCCTGAGCCTGCGCGCTCGGCGATCGGCCGTGCGGCCCGCGAACTCCAGGGGCTGGCGCTGTCGACGGTGAAGAAGCAGCGAGTCGAAGACGAGGTGATCCTGCCGGCCGAAGTGCTCTCACTGGCCGACAGGTGGGACAGCGTTCTCCGTGAAACCCGGGATCTCCAGCAGGTTCCGTCACAGAAGCTGTCCGACTTCCTTGGCGTGCTGGACGGCCTGACCGAAGAGCTTCAGGACCAGGATGAAATCCCTCGCACCCTCGCACGCACATTGATCAGCTTGTTCCCTTCGCTCGTCGAAATTGCTTCTGAGTTTGATTCCGCAGCACAGCAGGAAGTGATGGATTCCGCAGTCGAGGTTCAGGAGCACGTCTGGGAATTCGTGAACGCGGACGCGGACGATTCCTGACGGCAGATCCACGAGCACGTGTGACCGGATGCGTCCGGGGCATGCCCCCGTGACTGACGGAAAGTGAGGTGACGTCCATGACGCGTCCGCCGGTGTCCGACTGGGAGGACGTGTTCGGGTTCTCGGACGATCCGACCCCGGGCGATGCGGAGCTGCTCGGCAGACTCGCGCGCAGCTACCGCTCGGTGGCCGACGACGCGGGGGACGCCCTGCCCCTGCTCTCCGGGCTGGAGGACAACCAGGCCGGCGAGGGCAAGTCCATGGACAAGCTCCGGGACAAGCTCGGTGATCTGACCGAGCAGGTCCGCAAGCTGCACAGCTCCTATGACCAGGCGGCCGGTGCGCTCGACACGTACGCGCACTCGCTGCTCGACGTGCAGCACAAGGCCGACAAGGCGCTGGAGGACGGCCGGGAGGCCAAGGGGCGGCTGAAGTCGGCCACCGAGGTGGTGAAGGCCGCCGGCGCGGACATCGGCCGGCTGGACGCCGCGCACCATCCGCCGGACGACCACGAGGCCCGTGCGAGCACCCGCCGCGCGCTGGACGAGGCGCGCGCCGAGCAGTCCTCGGCGCAGCGGCACTCCGACGACGCGCAGGGGGATCTGGACGCCGCCCGGGCGCTCGCCGAGGACGCGCGGCAGGTGCGCGAGGAGGAGGCCTCCGTCGCGGCCCGTGCGCTGGACGACGCCAAGGAGGAGTCTGTCGAGGGCTACAGCCTCTGGGACAAGATCAAGAAGGCGTTCAGCCTCGCCCTGGGCATCATCAGCGGGGTGCTGGGCGTGCTGGCCATGCTGGTGCCCGGTCTGCAGGGCGTCGGACTCGCCCTGTCCATCGCCGGCTTCGTCACCGGCGCGACGGCGTTCGGGATCAACATGTCCATGAGCGCGGAGAAGGGCGAGTTCAACGTCCTCGGCATCGTGCTGAGCAGCATCGGGCTGTTCCTCGGCGGCGGCGCCGTTCTCAAGGGCGTCGGTTCGATCGCCAAGTCGGTCACGTCCGCGGTCAAGGTGGGCGGGGCGCGCGGCGGCATCAGCAAGATCAGCAGCGGGTTCAACCAGTTCCGGGGCGAGTTCAAGAAGATTCCCGAGGCCGCGGGGAAGGTCCCCAGGAACATCTGGATCTCCGGCAAGGACTTCAAGAAGCTCCCCACCGACATCGTCAACGCGGTGAAGGGGATCGGATCCAAGATCGACGATCTCGCGTTCCTCGCCAAGGCGGCGCGGAACCCGGCCGGTGCGGTGAGCTCGGTGCTGCAGAACGTCCTGGCGAACGGCTTCCGGTTCCCCGCGTCGTCCCTAAGGCTGCCGACCCTGGACGGCCTGCGGGGCCTCACCCACGCCTGGACCCGCACGGACGTGGCCGGCTTCGCCCTGGGCGTGGTCGGCCTGGGCTACGGGCCGCTGGCCTACACCGGTCACACCACCCCGCCGGTGCACGACGACAGCTACCTGCCCGGCACTCCCTGACCGGGGCCCGTGCACGGGCGCCCGCACCCGCGCACCGGCCCGCACACAGCGCGAGGGCCCCGCACCGGCCGAAGCCGGTGCGGGGCCCTCGCGCATGCCGTCCCCGTCGGGTCAGCTGCCGGGCTTCGGCAGGACCGTCTCCGGGACCTGAACCGTCCGCAGCACCCCGTCGCCCAGGTGCAGGATCGCCCGGCCCGGGCGGGACGCGCCCAGCCGGCTGCGGGGCACCTTGACGCCGATCAGTTCGCCGTCGCTCATGTTCTGCGGCTTCAGCAGCAGACCGCAGCGGTTGCGGCGGGCCTCGGTGTGCCAGCCGGAGAAGCCGGAGGAGAGCCGGTCGGTCTGCCCGGCGATCACCAGGCCCCGGCCGGTCTCGGCACCGGACTTGGCGATCGGCGTGAGGACGGACTCCGCCTTCGACTTCAGCAACAGGTCGGCGTCGTCCAGGATCACCACGGCGCCCTTCGGCGCGGAGGCCAGCGCCTGCTCAAGGGCCGTGGGGTCGATGTCGGCCTCGTCGAACACCGCGAGGACCCCGGGCCGTCCGGCGAGCCGGCGCAGCGGCGACCTGGCCGGCGCGCCGATGACGATGGGTGTCCTGACCGAGAGCAGCGACATGGCCAGCGTCGCCAGGACGGTGCTGCGCCCGGAGCGGGCGGGCCCGGAGACGAGGAACGTCGGCGTGATGGAGAAGTCGGGTCCGACCGCGGTGAGTTCGTCGCCGCCGACACCGGACAGGGCCCACCGTGCGGACGTAAGCGGCCGCGGCACGTACTGCATCGCCTGCTCCCAGGTGAGCCGGTCCGGCAGGGTGTCGACGCGGAACGGCCGGGTGGCGGCCGGCAGCTGAGCCGCCCGCTGCCGGCACTTCTCGGCGATCTGCTGGAGCGCCGCGGCCTGCGCCTGGCCCTCCGGGTTCTGCGTGAGAAGCGCGATCTGCACCTCCGCCTTGTCGGCGGCACGGAAGGCGCGGCCCGGCGGGATCTCGTCCGGCACGTTGCGCTGGGTGATGCCGATCTGCCCGTACTCGGACTTCTCGTTCAGCTTGAGTACGAGCTTGTCCTCGGTGGAGCCGTTGACCCGGCTGGAGAACAGCGCCCGGTCACCGGTCATCACCAGGTGGATGCCGACGCTCGCGCCGTCCCGGAGCAGGGTCAGCACGGCGTTCAGCAGGTTCCCGGAGTCGTACTCGCCCAGCTGCTTGTCGAAGACCTCCCAGCGGTCGATGAACAGCAGGATGTGCGGCGGCCGTTCGGACTCCGGCAGAGCGCGGCGCAGCTCCGCCAGGTCGGCGCTGCCGCGCGCGGCGAGCATCTCCTGACGTCGGCCCAGCTCCGCCGTCAGCCGGGCGAGCAGCCGGGCCACCCGGTCGGGTTGGGTGCGCTGGGTGATGGCCCCGCAGTGCGGCAGGCCCTCGATGGGCAGCAGCGCGCCGTTGCCGCAGTCGATGCCGTACATGTGCAGCTTGTCGGCGGAGTGGGCGAGGGCCGTGACGCCGGCGATGGTGCGCAGCGTCTGGGACCTGCCCTGCCGGGGCGAGCCGATGAGGTGCAGGTGCCCGAGCGTCGCCGGGTCGATCACCAGGGCCTGCCGGGCCTGTTGTGCGGGCAGGTCCACGACGCCGTACGCGACGGGCGCCAGGTCATAGTCCGAGGGTGGGGGAGGGGGAAGTTCGCCGGTGACGAGGACCTCGGGCAGCGGCGGCAGCCAGGGGCTGTGCTGCGCCGGAATGCCCATCTCGCGGTCCGCGGCGCGGATCGCCTCGACGAGGCCGGTGAGGTCGGTCTCCACCTCGGCGGGCGCGGCAGCGGCGCGCGGCCGCGCCGGCAGCGGCTCGCCGAGCCGTTCCCAGCCGACCGCCACCGCCCAGGGCGTCGGCAGCGAGGCCGCCGCGGCCCCGGGCCGCCGGCCGCCGACCCGCCCCGACTGGAACGGCACCAGGGAGTTCTGGCCGAGGCGCACATAGGCGCGGCCGGGGGTGCTCTGCGAAATACTGGCGGCCTCACCGGAGTTGAGGACGTCCTGGCTCTCGCCGGCGTCCGTCACCCGCAGCGCGATGCGCAGGTTGGTGTTGGCGCGGATCTCCGAGGAGACGACGCCGCTGGGGCGCTGCGTCGCCAGGATCAGGTGGATGCCGAGGCTGCGGCCCCGCTGCGCGATGTTGACCAGGCCCTTCACGAAGTCCGGCAGGTCGCGCACCATCGAGGCGAACTCGTCGATGACGATCAGCAGCCGGGGCATCGGGGTGCGGCCGGCCGCCGGCTCGCGCTCCAGCAGGTCGATGTAGTCCTCGATGTCCTTGGCGCCGGCCGCGGCGAGGATGTGCTCGCGCCGGGTGAGTTCCGCCGTCAGCGACACCAGCGCCCGCTCGACGAGGTGGGCATCGAGGTCGGTGACCATGCCGACGGTGTGCGGCAGGTCCACACAGTCCTTGAACGCGGAGCCGCCCTTGTAGTCGACGAGCACAAAGGTCATCGCGTCCGGACGGTTCGCCACCGCGAGCGAGGCGACCAGCGTCTGGAGGAGTTCGGACTTGCCGGAGCCGGTGGTGCCGGCGACCAGCCCGTGCGGGCCGTCGCGCTTCAGGTCCAGATAGAACGGCCCGTCCAGGGAGACGCCGACGGCCGCCCGGGTCGAGCGGCCCCCGGCCGTCCAGCGCGCCCGGATGCCGGCGGACTGCGGCGGGTCGAGGGCGAGGACGTCGAGCAGCCGCGCGGAGCCCGGGAGCACCGCGGCCCCCTCGTCGTCCCCGCCCGGGTCCCGCATCGGCCCCATCGCCCGCGCCAGCGAACGGCACCAGTCCAGGGACACCACGTCGGGCCGGATGCCCCCGACGGTGCCCCGCCCGGAGCGTCCCACCCGGACGGTTCCGCCGGGCTCCTCGGCGACGACGGCGTGGCACTCCTCGGGCAGCAGCCGCTCCTCGGCGTCCAGGCAGACCGCGCGGACGCCGACGGACGGCCCGTCGCGCAGGATCTGTGCCACGCCGGGCAGCGAACGGAGCCTGCGGGCCCCGTCGAGGACGACCAGCACATCGGGCCCGGCACTCCGGCTCTGCCGGTCCTCCCGTCCGGCGCGCTCAGCGATCAGCGTGGTCAGTTCGGCGACCCGCCGGGCGCAGGTCTCGGTGCCGTAGCCGATGCTCGCCGGGGTGTCGCCGGACTTCTTGCGCACATGCGGCAGCCAGCGCAGCCAGGACCAGCCGTCCCGGCCCGGGCCGCCGGTCGTCAGCAGGTGGATCTGGAGGTCACGCGGGCTGTGCAGGACGGCGGCCTGGGCGACCGCCCACCGGGCCACGGCGCGCGCGGCCGGGCCCTCGCCGGCGATGCCCAGGACGTCGTGCTCGCGCAGCGGAACGGTCACCGGGACGTCGTACGCGGTCCACGGGTCCTGGCGGCGGTGCTCGTCCTTGGTCGGGTCCGTCAGCACCACGTCGGAGGGCAGGTCGGCGGTCCCGATGCGCAGTTCCAGGAAGTCGGCGTCCGAGGTACGGCGCTCCCACAGGCGGCGCCGGGGGCCGACGGCGGTCAGGACGACCTCGGCCGGGTCAGGGAAGCCACGGCGCCGGGCGGTGCGTTCGGCCGTCAGGGCCTGCTCCGCGTCGCCCTCGATGCGCCGCTTCTTCTCCTCGTAGGCGGCGACCTCGTCGGAGTGCGACTGGCGTCCGTTGCGCCGGCTCATCAGGAAGTTGCCGACGATCACGACCGGGGAGAGCAGCCCGAAGAACAGCATCTGCATCCGGCCGAAGGCCAGCGCCCCGACCCCCGCCATCACCAGCGGGGCGGCCGCGGTGATCCACGGGAGCGGCCGGGCGGCGGGCGTCGCGGGCGGGGAGGGCAGGGTGAAGCGGGTGGCGTTCTGGGCCGGCCGCAGCCGCGGCGGCCGGTTGTAGTCCCAGCCGGTGCCGTCCTCCGACAGTTGCACGGCCGCGTCCGGCCGCTGCGGGAGGGCGAGTTCGAGCAGGCAGCCGCCGACCAGGAGCTGGGCGCCGGCCGGCCAGGCGGTGGCCCCGGCAAGCTCTTCGCGGTCCAGTTGCGGGGGGCCGGCGTCCGGCGCGGCCGACGCGTCGGGGGCCACCCGGCAGCGTCCCCCGGGGCCCACCGTCAGGACGGCGCACGGCCGGTCCGGGACGGCGCGCAGCACCTGGGCGGTCCCGTCGTGCGCCAGTCCGATCCGGTACTCGCCGATGTCGAGCCGGTGCACCGTGCCCGCCCCGGTCCCGCCGACCGCGCGGATCTCCACCAGCCCGTCCGGTTCGGCCGACGCGGCACCGGCCGGGCGGCCCAGGCCCACGACGGCCGCGTGGCGCAGCGGCGCGTCCCGCAGCCGCATATCGGCGGGCAGCAGCCGGTCGCCGGCGTACAGGCCAAGGCCCTCCGGTGGCCGGTGGACGCCGCCCGCCCCGGCCAGCGCCTGGGCGACGGCCCCCACGGGCGTGTCGGGGTCGGCGTCGAGGTGGACGTCGAACGCGTCACCGTCCCCCTCGACCACGGTCAACATCAACGACACGAAACGTCCTCCAGCCGGCGTGAATGGGGAGCCGCGGGGCCCCGATCGAGGGCACCCGTGCCACTGAGGGGACCTACGGCGCCGGTCCGCGGATGGTTCACGGGCCCGTCCGTCCCACATCCGTGAACCATCCGCGGACGGGCGCCGTAGTGGCCTTCGGGTACCGCACCGCGACTTGGCCGTGGTGCCGCCCCCGCATTTACCCGTCCCGGCTCCGCCGCCGGGGCGTCCCGACAAGGAGTCAGAAGATGATCTGGTACGTCCTGGCCGTGGTGCTGGGGCTGGCGCTGATCGGGGCGGTGGCCGCGCTGATCGTCACCGAGCGGCGGCCCCGCCCGCCGAAGCCCGCCACCGCCTCGGCCGCCGTCATGGGGCGGGAGGCGCTGGACGTGGTCAACGCCGGCCTGCGCCGCCTGACGGGCGAATGCCTGCGCTCCGGCCGGTCGCTGCCCGACCTGTACGCCGTCGTCTACTCCGAGGAACGCCTCGGACTGCTGCTGGCCGGCCCGGAGGAGAACGCCCCCGCGCCCTGGACCGCCGAGGCGGACGGCGAGCGCTGGACGATCTCGCCCGACAACCTGCACCGCCCCGGCCCGGAGGGCGAACCGGCCCTGCCGTACGCGCTGACGGTGACCGTGGGGCTGAACGGCGCCGACCGGGTGCTGGTCGACCTCTCCCGGGCGGCGGGTCCGGTCTCCGTGTCGGGCCCGGACGACGAGGTGCGCGGCCTGGCGCGGGCCGTCGTCGCCGAAGCGCTGGCCGGCCCGGTGGGCGCGCTCGCCGAGGTCACCCTGGTGGGATCCCTGGCCCGCGACGGGTTCATGCCCGGCGACGCACCGCGGACCTCGCGTCTGCACACCGCGGCCAGCCTGGAGGAAGCGTTCGCCAGGGTGGCGTCGGCGGCCCCGGGAGCGCCGGAGCCCGGAGCGTCCGAGGTCACCCAGATCTTCCGGCTGATCGAGGGCAGCAGCCGGATCGCCGTCCAGGGTGAGGCGCCGCACCTGTTCGTCGTGGACGCCTCACAGCTCCCGCGGCGGGCGGGGGCGCTGAACGGCCTGCGGCGCGGGGACGCGCTGCTGGTGCTCGGCGACGCGCCCGCGGGGTGGCCCTGGCGGGCCGGTGCGGACGGCTCCCTCGACACCGGACCACTCGGCCTGGAGATCACCCGGCACGCGGGACGTTTCGCCTGAGCCTCATCCGGCGGCCCGGTCCCGGCCGCCCGCCTGCAGCCCGCGGCTGCGCAGCGCCTCCCGCAGGGCCCGGGCGGCGTAGAACGTACGGGACTTGACCGTGCCCGGCGGCACACCGAGGACCCGGGCCGTCTGGTTGACGCTGCGCCCCAGGTAGTGCACGTGCAGCAGGACCTCGCGCTGCGGCGGCCGCAGGTCCCGCAGCGCCTCGATCAGCACCTGGGAGGTGAGGATGTGGTCCACCTCGTCGGACACCGGGAGGTGGGCGAGTTCCGGGTCGCCGGCCTCCGGTGGTCTCGCCTGGCGGGCCCGGTGGCCGTCGATGACGAGGTTGCGCAGCACGGTGAACAGCCACGGCCGCACCGAATCCGCGGTCGGGTCGAGGTCCCCGGCGTGGCGCCAGGCGCGGATCGCGACTTCCTGGAGGACGTCCTCGGCACGGTGCCAGTCGCCCCCCAGCCGCCGCGCGGCGAACTGCAGCAGCGCGCTGCCGTGGAACTGGTAGAGCGCTCTGAGGAAGTCGTCCGGACGGAGCTCCGCGGCGTGGGGGTGGAGCTCTGGGGTGTGGGGGCGGATTTCCGCGGTCTGCGGGCTGCGTTCCGCGGCGTGGGGGCTGCGTTCCGCGGCGTGGGGGCCGTGTTCCGCGGTGTGGGGGCTACATTCCCCGGCCTGGCGGCTGTGTTCCGCGGCCTGGGGACGGGATATGCAGTCTTCGGTCGAAGCACTGGCCGACAAGGGCCTTTTCCTCTCCGGTTCGTCTGTGGGGGGGAAGACGGATGCCGCCGACCGCGGGCAGGCCGACGGGCGCCGCCGCGAGCACTCGCTCGCTCCGTGCGGCGTGCCCGCCGGCCCGCGGCGGCGGTGAACCCGCCCCGGTACCGCCGTCAGTCCGGTTCGTGGGAGGAAAGCGAGCTCACCTCACCGGGCGTCAGCTCCCGGTCGTAGAGGTGCACATCGGAGACATCGCCCTTCCAGTGATCGGCCGCCTTGCCGCCGAACTTGGCGCGTCCGACCACCACGTCGCCGGTGGGCTTCACCCTGCCGACGGCCGCCCTGCTCCCCGCCAGCCGGCCGTCCACATAGATCCGCATCCGGTGGTCCTTCTGGCGGTACGTGCCGGTGAGGTGGTACCAGCGGCCGGCCCGCGGCTGCTCGGCCTTCTCCGCGACGGTACGGGCGCCGGTGAAACTGAAGGCGAAGTTCTGGTCCTGTCCGGAGTACTGGAGGTAGAACGTGCTGGCCTGGTCGCCGTCCTGGGACAGCACGGTGTGGAAGCCGTTCAGGTCCTCGGGGGTCAGCCGCACCCGCGCGGCGACCGAGTAGTCCTTGCCGGCCGTGTCGAGCCGGGAGCCGGTGTCCGCGTATCCGCTCTTGCCGTCCAGCCGCAGGGCACCGCCCTCGGGACCGTCGGTCCACTGCCCGCCGGCATTGACGACGGCATCGTGCTCACCCGCCTTCGCGGTACCGGACCGGTGCAGCGGCCACCACCCGATGCCACGCAGCGACCCGCCCCCGGAACTCGGGCCCGTCCCGGCCGACTTCCCCCCGGCCTGCTCCTTCCCGGCGCCCTCGGCCCCTTCGGCCCCCTGGCCGCGCACCAGTTGGGTGACGACAAAGCCCAGCGCGACGGTCAGTACGGCAATCGTGGTGATGAGCGACCATCTGCGCGTCATGAATCTCCCCGGGACGTACGGCATGCAGGTACAGGTGACACTGGTGACCACGTGTCCGTTCCGGAAGTGGTTCAACGTGCCCCCAAAGTCTGACAGGCGGGCACGACCACACAGGTGGGGCCCCTTAATGCGCTGACCTGCACCGGAACATCCGGCGACACGGCGGAATGAGTGGTTCCGCAGGGTTCGTTGGGGTGCTTCGACGGCGCGGAATCGACGTCCGACGACCATTCCGGTTACGTTCGGGATCCTGCTTCCTGCAACCGGCTGAGGTGCTGCCGCACACCGTCGGCCAGTGCCGCGTAGAACGGCACTCGCGGAGCCGCCTGGAGGATTTCCGCGCAGGCGGTCAGCCTCCCGATCCGGCCGTCCGGGGTGTCTAGTACATGGGCGAACTCCTTGCGGACCCGCTCGGCGACATCCGAGCGGCATACGCTTCGAGCGAGCGGCCTACGCTCCGGGACTTCTGAGAGGTGACCCCCGTGCCAAGTGACGCAGTACTCAACCAGGTTGACCATTTTCTCGCCGAAGCGGGATGGTACCCGGGGCGCGACGAGGCGGACCGGGTCGCCGCATTGACGCAGTTCGTGATCTCCGACCTGGCTGCTCACGGCTGTGCCGTTTCGCTCTTTCCCGCCGCCGAGTCCTTCCTGCGCTCCTACGGGTTCCTGGACGTGACCTTCCCTTACTCCCCGGGCCGCACGGAACACTTCAACACCTGCGCCAGATACTGCGCCGGTGAGGCCGAAGAGATCACCGAACTCTCCGAGGAACTGCAGCGGCCCGTCTTCCCCGTCGGCTGGGACAAGATCGAAGGGGGCCTCGCCGTCATCGACCCGGCGGAGCGCATGTTCTGCATCCACCACACCGGGTTCTCCTACATGGGAGTCGGCATCAGAGAGGCGATTGCCGCCCTGTACGTCGGGGGCCTGCAGCACGACGTGCTTACAGCGCCCTCGTCATGAACGTACTGTTCCGATCGGGCCGGTAGTCCGCGAACGGTGCGCACTCCCGGAACCCGAATTTCTCGTACAGCCGCCGGGCGGGCAGGAAGAACCCGGCCGCGCCGGTCTCCAGACTCAGCCGGGTGAAGCGCATCCGCCGGGCCTCGGCGATGATGTGCTCCAGCAGCAGGGAGGCGACCCCGCTCCGCTGCCGCGCCGGCCGGGTACGCATCGACTTCAGCTCGGCGTGCCCCGCGTCCAGCCTTTTGAGCGCGCCGCAGCCCACCAGGTCGTCGCCGTCCGAGACCGACCAGAACGTGATGCCGGGCTTGCGGAGGCTGTCGAGGTCGAGGGCGTGCTTGCTCTCCAGCGGCGTGAGGGACCGCATCTGCTGGACGTGCTCCTGGAGGAACCGGGCGATCTCCGGTCCGGAGAGGTCGTCCACCGCGATCTTCATCGTGTGCACCTTTCTTCGGGGCTGCCGTTGCGGCGGGTGCCGTTGCTGCGGGTGCCGAGTCGGCTGTCCGGCCCGCGCGGGACTGCCGTACGCCCCGTGCGCTGCGAAAGGGCCGCACCGGCCAGGATGACGACGGCGCCCACCGGCTGGTGCCAGTTCAGCGGCTCGTGCAGGACGGCGACGCCCGCCAGCGTGGAGATGACGGGGACCAGATAGGTCACCATCGACGCCAGGGTGACGCCGGCGTCCCGTACCAGGCCGTACTGCATCAGGAACGCCGCTCCCGTGCCCAGCGCACCCAGGATCAGGAGGGAGAGCGTCGGTGCGGCCGGGAAGGTCGTGGGCGCGGTGGTGAGGAAAGGTGTGACCAAGGCGAGCTCTGCGGCGCCCGCGGTCAGTTGGGCCGCCGCCAAGGAGAGCGCGGAATGGCCGTGACCGGTGAGAAAGCGGCGGACATACACCCATCCCGCGCCCATGCTCGCGGCTGCCCCCAGGGCCATGCCCACACCCGCCGGGTCGCCCCCGTCGGCACCGTTCCAGATGCCGAAGACCACCAGCACTCCCGCGAAGCCGAGGGCCATACCGGCCAGCTGGTTGCGGTGGGGTCGCTCCCCCGGCAGCGCGCTGACCGCGACCAGCAGCGTGAACAGAGGGGTGGTGGCGTTGCAGATGCCGGCGAGCGCGGAGCTGATCCGCTC
Organism: Streptomyces lydicus; assembly: GCF_004125265.1. Classification (GTDB taxonomy): domain Bacteria; phylum Actinomycetota; class Actinomycetes; order Streptomycetales; family Streptomycetaceae; genus Streptomyces; species Streptomyces lydicus_C. The sequence goes on along the minus strand of NZ_RDTE01000003.1, from coordinate 4,732,739 downwards.
CTCGGAGTAGGCGAAGAGCGTAAACGGGACGGCGTTCAGGAAGAGCCCGGCCACCGCGAGATGGGCCCACAGGGACCCGGCCCGGGGAAGCGGCTGCCGTCGGGCCGCGAGGACGGCGAGCAGGGCGGCCGCGCCGAAGGCGACGCGTCCCCAGGACACCTGGAGCGGCGCGTACACCTCCCCGCTGATCTTGACGAAGAGGAAGCTCAGGCCCCAGACCAGCGCAAGGAGGCCGAAGCGCACCCGCCAGTCGAGACGCGGACGGGTGGTGCAGGGGCGTTGCGGAGCGCCGGCACCGCCTCGGCGGATGTCGACTTCGGGATCGGCATCGGGAGTGGCCTGGTGGGCGGCATCGGGAGTGGCCTGGGGATCGGCGTCAGGAGTGGCCTGGGGATCGGCGTCAGGAGAGGCGTGGGGATCGGCGTCGGGAGAGGAACGGGGGGCGGGGCAGGACAAGGAGGAGGCCTCCTCGTCGGCCCTGGGGGGAGACGAGTCCATGGCGAAAACCCTGCGATCACCGCCGGTCAACGACAAGCAATAAAATGTGATCCGCCGATGTAGGAGTCCTTCACCGTGCTCAACCTCGACCGCCTCCGCACCCTGCGGGCCCTGGCGCAGTACGGCTCCGTCAGCGCGGCGGCGGACGTCCTGTACGTATCGGCGTCCGCCGTCTCCCAGCAGATCCACAAGCTGGAGCACGAATGCGGGCACCGCATCGTGGTACGCAACGGGCGCGGCGTGGAACTGACCCCGGTGGCCCGCTTGTTGGCGGACCGTGCCGAACGCATCCTGGAGCTGGTGGACCGTACCGAGGCCGAGTTGCAGGCACACCGGGGAGACGTGGTGGGCACGCTCACGCTGGGTGCCTTCCCCACGGCTGCCCGGGGTCTGGTCCCCCACGCGCTGCGACTGCTGGGTGAGCGTGCGCCCGACCTCGAACTACGGGTCAGCGAGATGGATTTCGCGTCGCCGCTGGTGCAGGTGGAACGGGGCGATCTGGACGTCGGGGTGGTCCAGGACTGGGCCCACTCGCCACTGTCCTGGCCCGCAGGGGTGGCAAAGCGGCTCGTGGTGACGGACGCCGCCAAGGTGGCCCTGCCCGAAGGACACCCCCTGGCCGAGCGCGCCACGGTGGGCATCGGTGACCTCGTCGACGAACCGTGGATCAGCCGGGCACGGCGCTCGACATGCCACGAGTGGCTGGTGCTCACCATGCGGAGCCACGGTGCGGAACCCCGCATCGTGCACACCGTCTCCGAGCACCCCACCCAGCTGGCCCTGGTCGCGGCGGGAGTCGGTCTGGCCGTAGTGCCCACACTGGGGCTGGGGCCGCTTCCCGCCGGCGTCCGGATCGTGGACGTCGAGCCGGCGCTGACCCGCCGGGTGTACGCGACATGGCGTACGGACGCGTCGGTCCGCCCGTCGGTCCTTGCCGTCGTCGAAGCCCTGGCCGAGGCCGGCGGCACGGTGAGTCCTGTGACCTCTCCCTGCCCCGCTCCACGCCGGGACGCCGCCGCCAGTACACCCCAGACCATCCACGTCACCGATAGTCGGCCATGATCCTCACGGTGTGCCGTTCCCGGCGCTGTTCATCCGCGCCCCCCAACCCAGCTCCCCACCAAAACGGTTGTTAGTGAGGCGTTAACGGTGCGCTAGCGATCTCCGTGAGAGTCAGGGGTGTCCAAGGGTGTTGGTTGAGGGCCGCTGAGGCCTCCGGCTCTGCGCCCTGCCCATCGAACGGGGGGAACACCATGCAGGAGACGACGCCGGGCAGCGGCGGCCGTGCCGGGGGGCAAGCGATTGCGGTTCCGGTTCCGGTTGCCTGCTCCTATTCGGAGTTATCCCGCGCGTAGTTGGCTGCGGAGTGCGAGGCTCCCGCTTCCGGGCGCCTCCCACGGCATTGGAGAGCAAGCCGCGCTCCGCCATCCGCCCGCCGCCGAGAATTCCCTCAGTTGAGAGTCCTCACTCCTCAAGAACTCTCACCCCTCGAAATCCTCTTCCGCGAGGATCCTCACCCTGGAGAACCTCCTCCGTTGCGGATCCTCATTTCTCGGGTCGAAGCGGAACCTCGGCAGCTGCCTCCCCGTCTTCCCGGGCGCCTCACTTCTCCGGGCGTCCCCCGTATCAGAACTTCCAACGAATGCGATGGGTACCGTTATGCGTCACATCAGCCGCCGGGGCATATTTGGACTCGGGGTCGGAGCGGCGGCCGCACTCTCCGTTGCCGGCTGCTCACCTTCCGGGTCGTCGGCTTCCGACAAGGTGGGATCCAATCCCGGCCAGAAGGCCAAGGGCAAGCCGATAGGCGACGGCTCCACGGAGTACACCGGAAAGCAGCCGAACCAGCCGCCCGCACCGGAGAAGCTGGCGCCGGGCCAGAAGCCGCCGCAATTCGTGGTCTTCTCCTGGGACGGGGCGGGGGAAGTGGGCAACGGCCTCTTCCCGCGTTTCCGCAAGCTCGCCAAGGAACACAACGCCTCGATGACCTTCTTCCTCTCCGGGCTGTATCTGCTGCCCGAATCGAAGAAGCGCCTGTACCGTCCGCCGAACAACCCCGTCGGCGCCTCCGACATCGGTTACCTCACCGATGAGCACATCAAGGCGACGCTGAAGAACGTGCGCGCGGCGTGGCTGGACGGCCACGAAATAGGCACCCACTTCAACGGACACTTCTGCGGAGGCAGGGGCTCCGTCGCCAACTGGACCCCCGCCCAGTGGGACTCCGAGATCGAGCAGGCCATGGACTTCGTCACCAAGTGGCGGACGAACACCGGCTTCACCGATGTCGAACCGCTGCCGTTCGACTACAGCAAGGAACTCGTCGGCTCCCGTACGCCCTGCCTGCTCGGCCAGGCCAACCTGCTGCCCACGGCCCGCAAGCGCGGCTGGCGCTACGACGCCAGCTCCCCGGGCGGCCTCCAGGTCTGGCCCACCAAGAAGCAGGGCGTCTGGGACTTCCCGCTCCAGTCGATACCGTTCCCCGGGCACCGCGAGTGCCTCTCGATGGACTTCAACCTGATGTTCAACCAGTCACAGAACTCCACCAAGGGCCCGCCGGCCAACTACCCGCGCTGGCGCAAGCAGGCCACCGAGGCCTACATAGCCGGCTTCCAGCGGGCGTACGAGACGAACCGGGCCCCGTTGTTCGTCGGCAACCACTTCGAGCAGTGGAACGGCGGCATCTACATGGACGCCGTCGAGGAAGCCGTCAAGCACATCGCCGGCGGCAAGCACAAGGACGTCCGGCTGGTCTCCTTCCGCCAGCTCTGCGACTGGCTCGACGCCCAGGACCCCCAGGTCCTCGCCAACCTCCGCGGGCTCGGTGTCGGGCAGAAGTTCACCGGGCGCGGACGCGGCTGAGGGCACGGGGACAGGCGCCCCGGCCCCGTTGATTCCCCGGCTCCCGGCGCGGGTTCGGTTCCCCTCCCTCACTCCCTTACGCACACTCCCATACGCACACTCCCTTACGAAGGCCCAGGTCAGTGACCTGGGCCTGATTCGTTGTCGGTCCACCCGCCCCCGTCCCCGTCCAGCACCTGTGCCGGGGATGGGTGGACACACGGCAGGTGCCTGCGCTCACGGCGGGTGCCTGCGCTCGTGGTAGGCGCCGCGCCGTCGTACTGCGGGTGCGGCAGGCCAAGTGTCTGCGGACGCACGACGACGTACGCGGGGCGGGGCGGCATCGTGAACAGGGTCGCAAGCGACGAGACGCCCACCGTCCGTCGAGGAGCCTGGAGCAGCCGTGGACCCAACAGCACACCGTGTGGCCGGCGGTGAGGAGGCCGCCCGCGCCGTCCTTCGCAGCCGGCTGCGCGCGGCAGTGATCGATATCGCGCCCATCTTCGGATTCACCGTGAGCTACGCCCTCACTCACCGGCTCAGCGTTGCGCTGATGCTCGCCCTGGCGGCGGCCGCCGGGGTCTGCGTCTGCCGGGTGGTGCGCGGGGAATCGGTGTGGCGGGCGCTCGCGGTCCTCGGTCTCGTGTGCGTCCAGGGGGCGCTGGCCGCGAAGACCGGAGAAGCCGCCAACTTCTTCCTGCCGAACCTGGTGATGCACAGCGTGATCGTCGTGGCGAACGCCGTGGGGTTGCTGATCGGCCGGCCGCTGACGGGCGTGGTGGTGGCGCTGCTCACGAAGGAGGGGCCCGGCTGGCACCGGTGCCCCGTACGGCGCCGGGCGTTCGCCAAGAGCAACCTGGTGATCCTCGCCTCCAGTGCGGTGATGCTGGCGATCCAGCTGTCGCTGTACCTGTCCGGCCAGGTGGTCGCCCTCGGCACGGCCGACGCCTTCGGGCCCCCCGTCCTCGCCCTCGCCCTGCTGCTGGGCCGGCGCGTCTACCGCCGCGCCCTCGCCGGCCACTCCTGCGCCACCAACTACCGCATGAGCACCGCGGCACCCCTCCCTCTGGAAAGGACCCTTCCGTGACGAAAGCCCAGCCCGCCAAGAGCCGGACCACCACGAGCCGGACCACCACGAGCCAGACCGCCAAGGCCCGGCCCACCGGGACCCAGCCCACGGTGCGGAGCTGCCCCTTCGATCCGCCGGAGGAGTACCGGACGCTGCGTGAGCAGGAGCCGGTCGCGCCGATGACCTTCCCGGACGGTGCCGCCGGCTGGCTGGTCACCAGGTATGACGACGTGCGGACGGTCCTTTCCGACCCGCGGTTCAGCGCGAAGCGCGGCGTCCTGCGGCCCGGCGGCCCCGAGGGGGACGACGCACCGGCACCGCCGCCGGGGCTGTTCATCATGATGGACGCGCCGGAGCACACCCGGTTCCGGCGGCTGCTCACCGGGCAGTTCACCGTGCGCCGGATGCGACAGCTGACGCCGGTGGTGGAGAAGATCGTCGCCGAGCAGCTGGACGCGATGGCTGCGGCCGAGGGCCCGGTCGACCTCGTCCAGGCCTTCGCTCTGCCGGTTCCCTCACTGGTGATCTGCGAACTGCTCGGGGTGCCCTACGCCGACCGTGAGGAGTTCCAGCGGAACTCGGCCACGATCGTCCGCCTGAATTCCGGCCCCGAGGAATTCCGGCAGGCCCAGCAGGCGATGCGCGGGTACCTCCACCAACTGGTGCTCGCCAAACGGGAAAACCCCACCGACGACATCCTCGGCGAGCTGGTCCGGTCCGGAGAGCTGACCGACGAAGAGCTGACCGGCGTGGGGGTGCTGCTGCTGATAGCCGGGCACGAGACGACCGCGAACATGATCGCGCTCAGCACCATGTGCCTGCTGCAGAACCCCGGGCAACTGGCCGCGCTGCGCGCCGACCCCTCCCTCATGGACGGCGCCGTCGAGGAGTTGCTGCGCTACCTGACGATCGTCCAGTTCGGGGTACGCCGTACGGCGCTGGAGGACGTGGAACTGCACGGCCGGCAGATCAAGGAGGGCAGCACGGTGGTCGCCTCCCTGGCATCCGGGAACCGGGACGCGGCACACCTCGCCGACCACCCGGAGCGGCTGGACGTGGAACGTCCGCACAGCCCGCACCTGGCGTTCGGCCACGGCATCCACCAGTGCCTCGGCCAGCAGCTGGCCCGCGCGGAGATGAAGGCAGCCCTGTCCGCGCTCCTGGACCGGTTCCCGACGCTGCGGCTGGCACTTCCGGTGGAAGAGGTGCCCATGCGCGACGACATGCTCGTCTACGGCGTCCACGAACTGCCCGTGACCTGGTGAGACAGGCACACCCCCCAGCACATCGCCGAACCACGTACCACGCGCATCGTCGACTCCACGCACCATGCACATCGCCGACCCCACGGACCATGCACATGGCCGGACCACACACCACGCGGAGAACCCCATGAAGATCCTCATCGACGAGGGCAAATGCGTCGGCGCGGGCGCCTGTGTACTGGCTGCCGCTGACGTCTTCGACCAGCGGGACGAGGACGGCATCGTCGTCCTGCTCGACGCCGTCCCGCCCCACGAGCTGCTGCCCCAGGTCAAGGACGCCGCCGCCCGCTGTCCCGCGCTGGCGATCGAGGTGGTGGAGTAGTGCCCACCAGGGACCACATCGTCCTCGTGGGCGCGTCGGCCGCGGGTCTCACCGCGGCCGGCGGACCGCCGTGATCGCCGATCCGGCCGGGTCTGCCTACCGTGGGAGAGTGCAGATGACCGACCGGCTCGGCGAGTGGCGGCGGGCGGCGCGGCCCCCCGTGGTCGACCTGGCCGTCGCGCTGGGCTGCTTCCTCCTGGCCTCCCCGCTGACCGTCGCCTTCGCCTACGTCGACCACGCTCAGCTCTCCTGGGCGCTCGCCGCACTCGCGATCTCCTGTGTGCCGCTGCTCGCCCGGCGCCGCTGGCCGCTGGCCGTGGTCGCCGTGACCGTGGCCATGCATCTGGTCCAGTTCGCCGTGCTCCAGCTCCCCAGGCCGACGCCGGCGGCCACGGCCGTCGCTCTCTACACGGTGGCGATCCGCAGCGGCCGGCGCCGGGCTTGGTGCGCCGGCACACTCGCCGCCGCCACGCTCATCACGGGGTCGCTGCTCTGGCGCCCGGGCGCCGACAGGTTCCCGCAGTCCCTAGTCCTGGCGGAAAAGCTCCCGTCGTCCCTGGCTCTGATCGCCTGGACGTTCCTGGCGGTGGCCGTCGGCGACGCCGTCCGCAGCCGTCGCGAAGTGCTCGCCGCCGCCGTGGAGCGGGCCGAGCGGGCCGAGCGCACCAAGGAGGACGAGGCCCGGCGCCGGGTCACCGCGGAACGCCTCCGGATCGCCAGGGAGCTCCATGATGTCGTGGCCCACCACATCACCCTGGTCAACGCCCAGGCGGGCGTCGCCCACCACCTCATGCGCACCGACCCCGAGCACGCCTACCAGGCGCTCGAACGGATCCGGGACACCAGCCGGGGGGCGCTGGACGAACTGCGTGCCACCGTAGGGCTGCTCCGGTACGGCGAAGAACCGGTCGAGCCCCGCGAGCCGGCACCCGGACTCGCCGGTCTCGGCAGTCTGCTGGACTCCTTTCGCCACTCCGGCCTCGACGTCACGCTGGAGCGCACCGGGCAACCGGGTGAGCTGTCGCCGATCACCGACCTGACGGCCTACCGGATCATCCAGGAAGCCCTGACCAACACGCACAAGCACGCCGGCCCGGCAACGGCGTGGGTCCGCCTGGAATTCCGCACCGACGTCCTGCGGATAGCCGTCGAGGACGACGGCCGTGGTACCGCCGGAAGCGGTGGTGGCGACCGCCCTGACGCCCCGGACGGCCCGGACGCCCCGGACGGCCCGGACGGCCCGGACGGCGACGGTCCCCATGGGGCCGGCATCGGCCACGGCATGATCGGTATGCGGGAGCGGGCCAGGTCCGCCGGAGGTACCCTCACCGCCGGACCGCGCCCCGGCGGGGGCTTTTGTATCGACGCCGAACTGCCGCTGCGCGCGGGCCGAAAGGGCTGACCATGACCATCCGTGTGCTGCTCGCCGACGATCAGGCACTCCTGCGCGGCACCTTCCGGATGCTCATCGATTCCGCCCCCGACATGGAGGTCGTCGCGGAGGCCGCAACGGGCCGCGAAGCCGTCGGACTGGCCCGCAGCCACCGCGCGGACCTGGTGCTGATGGACATCCGGATGCCCGACCTCGACGGCCTCGCCGCGACCAGGCTGATCAGCGAGGACGAGGACCTCGCCGGGGTGAAGATCCTGGTGCTGACCACCTTCGAGAACGACGAATACGTTGCCGAGGCGCTGCGCGCCGGCGCGAGCGGCTTTCTCGGCAAGGGCATCAACCCGGACGAACTCCTGGACGCGATCCGCGTGGTGGCAGCCGGAGACTCCCTGCTCTCGCCCACCGCGACCAAGGCCCTGATCGCCCGTTTCCTGGCCCAGCCCGCACCACCCCCCGGCCGGGCCGCGTCACCGCAGTTGGCCGCACTCACCCCGCGCGAGCGCGAGGTGGTCACCCTGGTCGCCGCGGGCCTGTCCAACGACGAGATCGCCGAACGCCTCTTCGTCACTCCGCTCACCGCCAAGACCCACGCGAACCGCGCAATGACCAAACTGGGCGCCCGGGACCGGGCCCAACTCGTGGTCATCGCCTATCAGTCGGGACTGGCCCGTCCCGACGGTCCATAACCACCGCCGTCCCCGTATGCGGTCTCTCATGAGACCTGGCCGGTTTCTGCCGCTTTCGGCTCGTCGGTCAGGGCCCCGTCATAGCGTTCCCTCGTGATCACACTTCGCCGTACCGCGACAGCCGCCCTCCTCGCCCTGTCCCTGTCCCTTCTCCTGTCCCTGCCGGTCACCGCGTCCGGTACGGCGTTCGCCGCGCAGGCGCCCGCGCCGATCTCCGCCACGGACGCACCGGCCATCCACCTCGAACTCCCCGCCCCACCGGGCCTCATGCGGTGGGGCGCGGCATCGTGCACCTCGTCGACAAGAGCCGTCGTGATCCCTGGGTTCCCCGGTCGGGGGCGCGGGAGCTGATGCTCTCCCTCTACTACCCGGCGCACCGCGGGAGTGGGCCCCCCTCCGCCTACATGACCACGGAAGAGACCCGGTTGCTGCTGGCGAGCCAGCACTTGGAGGGCAAGGTGCCGGCCCAGGTGGTCAGTGCCACCCGCACCTTTGCGCGTACCGGTGCGCGGCCCGCGGCCGGCAGGTATCCGCTGGTGGTGCTCTCCCCCGGATTCGGGCTGCCGCGCACCACCCTCACCCTCCTCGCCGAGGATCTGGCCGGCCGGGGATACGTCGTCGCGACGGTCGACCACGCCTACGAGGCTGCCGGCACCGCCTTTCCCGGCGGCCGTACGCTCACCTGCGTCGCCTGCGAAACCGTCAAGCAGGGCCAGGAAGGCATTGTCACCACGAACCGGGCCCGGGACCTGTCGTTCGTGATCGACCAGCTGACCGGCCGCCACCCGGCGTGGAAGTACGGGCGCATGATCGACCCAAAGCGCATCGGCATGGCCGGGCACTCCATCGGCGGCGACAGCACGGCGCACACCATGGCCTCCGACGGCCGGATACGAGCGGGTGTGAACATGGACGGCGTCTTCAATGTTCCTGTCCCGGCATCCGGGCTCCAGGGCAGGCCCTTCATGCTGCTGGGCCATGCAGGTCACCGGCCCGGCGGCCCGGAGCAGACCTGGGACGAGGGATGGGCCCGGCTGAACGGCTGGAAGCGCTGGCTGACCGTCTCCGGCACCAACCACCTCAGCTTCCTCGACCTGTCCGTCCTCGCCGCCCAACTCGGCGTGCACGACCCCTCCGCACCACTGCCGGGACCGCGCGCCGCGCAGCTCACCCGAAGCTACGTCGGCGCCTTCGTCGACCAGCACCTGCGCGGCGTCCGGGAGCCCCTGCTCGACGGCCCCTCGGGGGCCAATCCGGAGGTGCGGTTCGAACGGGCCTCGGGCGACGACTGAGTTGGGCCGATTGCGCCGAGGACGGCGGCGTGTGACCAAGCTGACCAGGCCGACCAGGCCGGTGTCCTGTCCGGGCCGGCCTCGGTCAGCGCGTACGTGCCGGGGCGAAGGGGATCCCCGTGGCCATGCCGCGGCGGCCGACCATGAGGGACTCGCCGAGGAAGCTCACCCCGATGGAAAGACCACCGTGCCAAAGATCGTCGATCCCGTGGCCCGCCGCAGGGCAGTGGCGCAGGCCGTCCTGTCCGTCGCCGCCCGGCACGGGCTGGAGCATGCGTCGCTGCGCAACGTCGCCGAGGAAGCCGGACTCGCCATCGGCTCGGTCCGCCATTACTTCGCCGACCACGACGAGTTGATGACCTTCACGATGAGGGAGCTGAGCCGGCGCATCGGCGACCGTATCCGCGCCCACGCCGACCGGCTCCTGGCTCCCGGCGGCCGCACCGACCGCCGGGCCGACCGCCGGACCGACCGCCGGGCCGCAACAGAAGATCTCCTGGCCGAGCTTCTTCCCCTCGACGAGCCTCGCCGCCAGGAGTCCGCACTCTGGCTCGCCTTCACCACCGCCGCATCCACCCGCCCCGAACTGCGTCCCTGCGCAGCCGAAATGCAGGCCAACCTGCACACCCTGATGTCGCGCGTGCTGAAGGAAGCCCAGTGCGCCGGCAGGCTGCCGGGCGACCTGGACGTCGAACTGGAAAGCACGCGGCTGGCCGCACTCCTCGACGGACTCAACCTCCAGGCCACCCTGCTGCCGGACCGCTATCCGCCGAAGCTGCTCCGGCAGGTGCTGCGACGGCACCTGGACGCCCTCAGAGCCGGCAGCTGACCTCCGGCCACCGGCTCAGCGTGCGTTCTCTTCGGGCGGCAGCAGGGGTTGGTGGATCGTGGAGAGGAGGGCGAGGGCGAGGCCGACGACCACGCCGGCGGTCGCGGTCGTCCAGCGCCAGAAGACGGGGATGTCGCACGTGAGCAGTGCTCCGCAGGCGATGAGCAACGCGGCGGAGGCCAGTGCCGAGGGGCGTATGAAGAGCGGCCAGGCGGAGCGTGGGTCCCAGAGGCGGAGGGTCCTCGTCGCCGACTGCGCCTCGGCCGCGGCCTTTTCCGGAACGGTTTTTACGGTCTTTGCGGTCTTTGCGGTCTTTTCCGGGCCGGACGTTTCCACGCCAACTGTTGCCACGTCGGCCGCGTTTTCCACGTCAACTGTTGCCACGTCGGCCGCAGTTGCCACCTGAGCCTTGTCCACGGGGACACCCTCGTCGGCGAGCAGCTTCGCGTCCCGGGACTTGAGCATGCCGTGCATCACCCAGCCGTCATCGGAAACCAACGCTGCGGGGGTGCTTTTCGAAGAGAATCGTTTGCCGCCGGATCCGCGGCGGGCGTCCCAGCAGAGCCAGAGATGCTGACCGTTCAGGGAGTCGGGGAGATCGCGATCCGCGACGTTGATGAGGAAGTGTGCGACCCGGGAGGACGGAGTGAGCATCCTCAGGCACTGCTCCTTTGCGGACCCTTCCCGCCAGAAGTCGGGCCCCAGGAATTGCGCCCGTACGGCCTTGTCGTTGCGGCCCAGCCGGGAGAAGGAACGGAAGCCGTGAAGTTCCCGTACGGCAGCCACGGAGAGGCCCATACCGATGATCCAGGCGCTTATGGAGGCCCAGATGCCCATGGTCGACATCGTGTTGCCGTGCAGTACGGCACCGAGGCTGCGCTCGTCTCCCGCGATGGCACCCAGGTCGGGTTGCGCAGGGGCATAGAGCACGGAGACCCGGCTGCCGGGGCCCGGACGGTCGGGGGTGTCGGTGTGCACGGTTGCCGTCACCGGCCTGCCCGTTGCCCCTCGGCCCAGACTCACGACTGCTGTCGCGGTGTAGTAGTCGTGGGTCTTACTGGGATCGTGGAACTGGACGTCACTGACCTTCTCGACCCGGGCATTCGCGAATTCCGCTCCGGCGTCATGAATCCGCTGCATCAGCTCCGTCCGCTGGGGCGTGCCTCCCGCCAGGGCGGCCAGGGTCACCAGCACCGTGAAGCCGCCGGCAAACGCCCCGAGCGCGCGCCACTGCATGCCCCGTCGCGAGGGGATCTCACGGGGCATCGCCGGCGGCCCCGACGCGGAAGCGGACGCGGACGCATCGTCCACTCCGGCGGCTCCCGAGAACTCGGCGACGGCAACTGTGTGGAATGGTCGCCGTCCGCCAGCCGCCCGCTGATAGAGAGCAATGGCCACCGGGCAGCAGAGAGCGCAGCCCAGGGCGACCAGGATCGCCTGCTGCCGAAAGTCCGGCAGTGAGGTGAAGAGCCAGAGCGGGAGTACGGGCACGATGGCCGCCAGCACCAGCACCGCGAAGCAGACCCCGGCCCGGCGGGGAACCGCACTCACCCGGCCCTGGGCAGCAGCACCCGCCTCGGCGCCCTCTCTCAGTTCGGTGCCCTCTCCGAGTTCAGCGCCCGCTCCCAGCTCAGTGCCCGCTCCCAGCTCAGTGCCCGCTCCCGCTTCAGCGTTGTCCCCCGCTTCGGCGTGGTCTCCAGGAGAGATCGCGGGCCTCGTCGTGCGAGGGCGTGTTTCTTCCCCGGAATCCTTGCTCTGCTTCCCGTTGCGCATTCCGCTTTGCATTCCGCCGGCCGCCTTCCTTCGTGCTCTTGCGGCACGGGCCGCCCCGCGAGCGTGACGCTCCACTCATGCCTGAAACCCTGTGTACGGTCCACGCCGGTCCACGCCGATCCACGCCGATCCCCACCGGTCCCGCCCGGCGTCACCGGCAAGCGAGGGCGGCCGGCCTCGCCTCGCGCTCGTAGGTGAGCGCTGCCCTGAACACGGAGATCACCCGGTGGCGGCCCGCCGCTCACGCCACCAGTCCACCGTCGCCTCGATCTGCTCGTCGAGGGGCGTGGCCCGTACCGCGAATACGGCTTCGTAGGCGCTGGAATCGACCACGAACGGGTGGTCGAACTGATAGCGGATCTCCTTCAGTTCACGAAGCAGCGGGGAGACGAGCGAGACCACGCCCAGCACGGCGGACGGCAGTCTGCGCACGGCGGCCGGTCCCGTCCCCGACTGGTCGGCAAGGCGGTCGACCATCTCCCGGACGGAGAGCGCGGGCTGTGTCGGGACGTGCCAGGCCCGTCCCCAGGCCCGTTCCTCGCCGGCAACCTCGACCAGGGCCCTGGCCACATCGGGCAGATAGCTCCAGCTGTGCGGGGCGTCCGGATTCCCGAGCGTGGAGACCGGTTTGCCGGCCAGCAGTCGTGGCATGACTCGCGCGGCCAGGTGCCCCCCGTCGGTCACTCCGGGCCCGAAGAAGTCCGAGGCCCGCACCTCGACCGCCTTGATACGCCCCTGCTCGTGCAGCTTCTGCGCCTGTTCCCACACGGCGGCGCGCACCCGCCCCTTGGCACCGGTCGCGGCGAGCGGCAGCTCCTCGGTCAGGGGGCAGTCCACCGGGCCGTAGCCGTAGAGGTTGCCCAGCATGACCAGTACGGCGCCGGTCGCCTCGGCCGCCGCGCAGACCGACGCGGCCAATGGTGGCCAGTCACTCGTCCAGCGCGGGTAGGGCGGCCCGGCGCAGTTGATGATCGCGGCCGCGCCCTGTGCGGACTCGCTCAGTCGCTCGCCGTCCGTCCCGTCCGTCACGTCCAAGGCGATGTGCTCGATACCCGGCTCAGGGCTTCGGCCCGACTTGGTGACGACCCGTACCGCGTGCCCCTCTTCGGCCAGCAGACGAGCGGTGGCCGCACCTGCGGGCCCGAATCCAATAACGACGTAGAGACTCACGGACGCACATTAGCGCGCGTGTTCGTGGCCGTTGTGGCGGATGAGTCGGAGGTTGAGGTGTGGGTGAACCGTGCGGGGTGGGTGCCCCATGGTTCCGGTCCGGTTCCGGTTCCCATTCCGGTTGCCGGTCCTGTTCGCCTTCCCCTTTCCCTTCCCCTTTCCCTTCCCCTTTCCCTTCCGGTTCTGGTGCTCGATCTGTTCCGTCCGGCTTCACGGTGGTCCGCAGGGCACATGGCGCCGGCCCACCGGCCGGCCTCCAGGACCTCCGGCGCGGTGCGCGCGGACGCTTGATGCGGCCGGCCCGGTCGGAGGCAGGAGACCGGAGACCGGAGACCGGAGACCGGAGACCGCTCCGATTGTGCACGGCGCCCGGCCGCCGCCCGCTTCTACCCGCGCTCCGGCATCGTCTACGTACCGGTGGAGGGCGTGAGTCCCAGCACCGTCGCGCTCGCCTGGTCGCGCGGCGCCACAAATCCGGCGGTGGCGGCTTTGCCAAGGCCGTCCGGCAGGCCTGCCAACGGGGTGCGCCGCTTACTCATCACCCAGATAAGCCAACACCGCAAGCACCCGGCGGTTGCCGTCCTCGGGGGACAGTCCCAGCTTGGCGAAGATGTTGCCGACGTGTTTGGCCACCGCGCCGTCGCTGATGTGCAGGGCTTCCCGCACCATGGCGTTGGAGTAACCCTGGGCCATCAGGGCGAGCACCTCCTGTTCGCGGGCGGACAGGAGCTGGGAACGGTGGCGCCGGTCGCGCTCCATCAGCAGGTGCTGGACCACCTGGGGGTCGATCACCATGGCCCCCGCGGCGACCCGTTCGACGGCCTGGGCGAATTCGCCGAGTTCGCCGATCCGGTCCTTGAGCAGGTAGCCGAGAGAGGAAAGTGCCGGCGAACAGCGCCCACCGGGCGCGCAGGGTCGACAGAGCGAGGGACACCATGGGTCAGCCGCCCAGCCGGGCCAGGTGCTCGCTCACCGCGGCCACCGTCGGGCCCGTCAGTTCGCCGTGCACCGCCCCGTCGGACAGGAAGAGCACCCGGTCCGCCCAGGAGGCGGCGACCGGGTCGTGGGTGACCATGACCACCGTCTGCCCGGCCTGGTCCACCACCGACCGCAGCAGGCCCAGCACCTCACGGCTGGTGTGGGTGTCCAGGGCGCCGGTCGGCTCGTCGGCGAACAGCACCTCGGGCCGGCTGATCAGCGCGCGGGCGATGGCCACCCGCTGCTGCTGGCCGCCGGACAGCTCGGCCGGCCGGTGGCCGCCCCGGTCGCCCAGCCCCACCTGCCGGAGCGCGGCGTCCACCCGTGCGCGCCCCGGGCGCTGCCCGGCCAGCCGCAGCGGCAGCGCCACATTCTTGCGGGCGTTCAGCGACGGCATGAGGTTGAAGGACTGGAAGACGAAGCCGATCCGCTCCCGGCGCAGCTTGGTCAGCTCCGTCTCGGTCAGCGCACTGATGTCGGTGCGGCCGATGAACACCCGCCCCGAGGTGGGGCGGTCCAGGCCCGCCGCGCACTGGAGCAGGGTGCTCTTGCCCGAGCCCGAGGGCCCCATCACCGCGGTGAACGACCCACGGGCGAAGGCGCAGTGCACACCACGCAGGGCGGACACCCGGCGCTCGCCACGGCCGTACAGCCTGGCCACCGCACTGAGCGTCACGGCCTGCTCGACGCCGACTCCGGTGACGGACACATTTCCCCCTTGACGCTTGATCCCTTGACGCCATGGCCCCGTGACGCCGTGGCCTCGTGACTCCGTGGTCCCGTGGCCCGTGACTCCGCGACTCTGTGACTCCGTGCACAGTCGCGTCGCACGGTCGCGTCCACGGCGTGCCTCCAGCCAAGCGGAGCGGGCCCGTACCGCGCACGGGCGCCACATCCCGTCTTCCGGGTGGAGAAAACTCCACCCGCGCTACGTCGCCTCCGGGGGCTCCTCCCTCCCCACTCACCCCCTGGCGCCTGCCGCGGCCCGCGTCCAGCGGACCATCACGGGATTCGTCGCCACATGTCCGGAGTGCCGAGGAATCTCAGGGTCCGCTGGTGAGGAATCTGCACCGAAGCGTCACAGGGCCTTCGCTTCGCGCTCGGGGGGTGCCGTTAGCGTTACAGCCCGCTCGATCCCGCGTGCGAACTTGATCAGGTCGCCGGCGTCCTTGGCGGCGCAGTCAGCACAGAAAGATCGCAGATGGACTACTGCTCGTCGTGCCGCCGAAGCCTCAATGGGGCACTCGTCTGCCCGGGATGCGGAGATTACGCTCCGGACATCGCCCCGCCCAGCCATCGCCTGCAGCGCGCGAAGGCCGCTGCCGCGGCGTGCGAGGCCTGGCGTGCGGAGGAAGCCGCCGGCCTCGGCGCCCCTCAGCACCCTCGGCAGCACGGCACTCAGCCGTCCGCAGCCAGGCCCTCCCCTACGACGCCCTCCCCTGCCACGCCGTTCGATGCCGCGCCGTTCGACAGCGGTGTCCCCGGCAGCGGCACCCTGGGCGGCAGTGCCGGCGCGCTGGGCAGCGGTGCCTACACGCTGGGCAGCAGTGCCCTCGACGACGACGAGGTGCGGGCGGATGCTGCCGCGGACGGTGTATCCGGCAGTTCCGGAGCGGCCGCCGCTACCGGCCAGGGCCGGGCAGCCCGGCGTCGGCAGCTGGCGCGCTGGAAGAAGCACCGGCGCCGGGCCGCGGCCGCCACGGCCTTCGCCCTCGTCGGCGGTGGCCTGACCGTCTCACTGCTGCAGAACAAGCCGTCCGCCGGTCATGCGCAGGCGTCCTCGGCGCCGGAACCCGGAAGCGTGGGCTCGCCCCGCACGGAAACGGCTGCCTCATCGTCGGAGCAGCCGGACAACGAGGCTTCCCGGCACCCCGCTACGCACCCGCACCATGCGGCCGACCGGCAGCAGAGCGCCCCCGCCGCCGCGCCGTCCGCGGCCACGCCGGTCCGGCAGCAGCACTCCGCCGCCCCGGCACACTCCCCCGCCTCCCCGAGCACGGCGCCACACGCCTCGACGCCCACCGCGGCCGGGACGGCACCCGTCCACCACTCCGGCGCCGCGGCACCGAGGACGACCTCCGCCCCCGCCCCCACCGGACACTCGGCCGGCACGGGCAACGACACCTCACCGACGCTCACGGCGCCCTCCACGCCGAGCGACCCGACCGCCCCGTCCGCCGAGCCGACCTCCCCGGCGCATGTGTGCCTGCTGGGACTCGTCTGCGTCAACTGACGATCAGCTGACGGTCAGTCGAGGGTTCCGCCGCGGGCATCCCGCGTGGGCGCCCGCACCCATGTGTCCGCACGCGGGCATCTGCACGCAGGTGCCCGTACGCCAGCGCCCGCCCCCAGGTGTCCGCACGCGCTGAGGAATCGGCCCGCCCCGCCCCTCAACTCCGGGTCGTCCGGGTCGTGCGGGTCGTGCGCCAGTACTGCCGCTTGTTCTCGTCGCGCACGACGACGCCGAGCTCGGCCAGTTCCTCGCGCAGCTCGCGAGCCTCGTCGGCGGCGGCGGGCTTGCCCAGTAGCTGTGCGCGGGCCGTCAGCAGCGCGTCGGCTCCCTCCGGCAGGCCCGGTGCCCGGGGGACCCAGAGCCGGAATTCGTCCCGGTGCGGATCGCCGTCGGACCAGCGGTAGCCGTGCTCGGCGAAGGCATCGGCGAGCCGCTGCGCGTCGAGGTCGCAGGCCTCTCGGGCGGTCTCCTGGCCGTCTCGGCCGAGCAGCACCAGCTGCTTGCCGTCCCGGAGCGCTGTGTCGATCTCGTGGTGGGTGAACTCCCGGGAGATGCCTTTACGGGTGAGGACCACGCGGCTGCCGGAGATGGCGACGGAGAGCCGGTCGCGCTGAGCGAGGTATCCGGCGGCCAGCCCCAGGACCGCGCCCACGGCCAGCACTCCGACGGTCCGCCACGGTTCGGGGATCGAGGTCAGGAGCCTGGCCGGTCCCTGCCACGGCGCCCAGGGCAGTGTCACGAACCACTGCGCGAGCAGCTTGATCAGCCAGCCGATCCCGGCGCCGGCTGCCGCGAAGACGGCACAGACGAGCACGACCGCCCAGGCCGGTTCCGCCAGGACGGTGGCCTTGTCGGCCAGGACCGCGGCCTTGCCGGTTCGCGGCCGTTCCCTGCCGGCTCGCACCTGCGTCGCGTCGTTCTCTGTCGGTAACTCGTCCGCTCCCGCCCGTCCCCCATCGACCCCTGCCTGTTCTTCCTTCTCCACGTTCACGATCCCCCCTGCCCGGTCGGTCGGCCGGCAGCGGTTGCGCCGGCAGGTCTTCGTGCATTGCGGCACCGACTTCCGACCGCAGCATAATGATAAACCGAGTGCTCGGTCTATTATTTGCCCAACAGAGCAACGCCCGGCGTCAGCCCGCCAGTTCGCCAGTTCGCCGGTCCAGCGACCCAGCGACCCTGCGGCCCGGCGACCCGCCAGCAGGAGGAGGAGAACCATGAGAAAGATCGACCCGGCCAAACACCGGGCGCGGCGGCAGCACATCCTGGGCGCCGCCACGGAGCTGTTCGCCACCAAGGGCTTCGATCGCACCACGACCGCGGAGATCTGCCGGGCCGCCGGCATGAGCGCGGGCAACCTGTTCCACTACTTCCCCAACAAGCGCGCGATCTTCCTCGCCGTCCTCGAGAGCGACGGGGACGACAAGGCCGAACGCTTTGCGCAGGCGCTGGCCGCCGCTGACCCGTGGGACGCCCTGCTGGAGATCGTGGACCTCCTCGCCGCCCCGGCCATGAACCCGCTGACGCCTCCGCTGGTCATGGAAGCCATGGTCCAGGCATACCGGGACCCCGAACTCGAGGCGCTGCTCAGCCGCGACAACGCCGATGAGCACGCGACCGTCGTGGGACTGCTCACCAAGGCCGCCGCGACCGGTCGGATCGATCCCGAACTCGACCCGGACAGCGCCGCGTCATGGGTCCTGGCCCTGATCTCTTCGCTCTACACGAGCGCAGCCACCGCCCCGTCCTTCGATCCGGCCGGCCAACTGCCCACGCTCCATCTCATTCTGCGCCGCTTTCTCCGCGCCGAGTGAGTGGGTGAGGGCGACTCCACGGGGTCGGAACGGTGCCACGCCGTCCGGGTGAGGGCCGGGACTTCCACCACCGCAACTCCCGCTATCCGCGGGCGTTCTGGCCGGCCGGCTTTCGTGGCCGGCGGTGGGCGGTGCGGAGGTGCTCCGGCGGCCTTTGGGCGTCGGCCATGGCGGGTGGGGTGGATGGGGCGGTGAGGTGGCCGGAAGACGGCGGGCGGGTGCGGGACTTGAGGGCTTGGGTGCCGATGGCGAGGGTGACGCCCAGGAGCAGGACGTAGAACACGCCGATCTTGTGGAGGTCGTCGAGGAAGAACCAGACGGCGGCCAGGGCGGTGAACCAGAAGGCCACGAGCGCGAATCCGCCGGCGCCTTCGTCCTTGTAGCCTGCCGCCAGGCACAGTGCGGCGACGAGGGCCAGGACCAGGGCGACGATGACGTAGCGGGTTTCCCAGCCGACGGTGCCGCGGGAGAGTTCGGACCAGGCGGCCACGGCTTCCGCCACCGGGCCCCAGGACACCGCGCAGGCGAGCCGTGCCGACCACAGCAGGAGCACCGCACCGGCGACGGCGGCGAGCAGCGCTACCCGGTTGAACTGGCCGACCTCGATCATGTCGGTCCGGGATATCACCAGGGAGAGGAAGCAGCCGAGCAGGGCGACCGCGCCTTCCGCCGTCGGCCGGAAGACCACGCCGGCCGGTCTGCGGCGGGTGGGACGGGGCGGGGACGCCTCCGGTCCGCTGCCGGAGGGGGTGGGGGAGGCGGCGGAGAGTCCCGCGGAAGCGCCGGAGAGCGGGGCGGAGGCCAATGGGGTGGAAGCGGCCGCCGCCGGGGCGGGTTGCCCGGTGACGTGGCCGGGTGCGGCCTGACCGGGAGCGGCGTGACCCAGGGGAGCGGGAGCGTGGCCAGGGGCGGCCGGGTCGAAGGCGGTGGGGGTGCGGACCGGAGTACGGGCAGCGGTGTGTGCGGGGGGAGGCGGCGTGGTGGGCCGGGCGGCCTCGGTGAGTGCGGCGTGCATCGTGGACGCGCTCGCGAAGCGGTCCTCCCGGCCCTTGTGCAGTGCGCGGACGATCACCGCGTCGACGGCGGGCGGCAGTTCGGGGCGGAGCCGGGAGGGCGGGACCGGCT
Organism: Streptomyces lydicus; assembly: GCF_004125265.1. Classification (GTDB taxonomy): domain Bacteria; phylum Actinomycetota; class Actinomycetes; order Streptomycetales; family Streptomycetaceae; genus Streptomyces; species Streptomyces lydicus_C. Next base: position 4,713,454 of record NZ_RDTE01000003.1, on the reverse strand, counting down.
GCGCGGACAGATGCTGGTGCATCACGGAGAACGGGGAATCCCCGGTGTACGGGGGACGGCCCGTCAGCAGCTCGTAGAGCAGACAGCCCACGGCGTAGAGGTCCGTACGGTGATCGGTCTCGCCGCCGTTGATCTGCTCCGGGGCCAGATAGGCGGGGGTGCCGACCGCCACGCCCGTGCCGGTCAGGCGGGTGGCCGCCTCGCTGAGCGCCTTGGCGATGCCGAAGTCGACGACCTTGGCCTTGCCCGAGCCGGTGAGCATGACATTCGCGGGCTTGATGTCCCGGTGCACGATGGCGTGCCGGTGGCTGTGCTCCAGGGCGTCCAGCACCTGGCCGGTGAGGTCGACCGCCTGTGCCACCGGCAGCGCGCCGTCCTTCAGGACCTGGCTGAGGGTTCTGCCCTCCACGTACTCCATGACCAGGTAGGGCTCGGCGACACCGCCGCTCGCGTCCTCCCCCACGTCGTGAACGGTGGCCACCCCCGGGTGGTTGAGCGCGGCGGCGGCGTGCGCCTCGCGCTGGAACCGGGTGAGGAATTCGGGCTGCAGCGCCAGCTCGGCGGAGAGGGTCTTCACGGCGACGGTACGCCGCAACCGGTGGTCGACGGCGCGGTAGACCGTTCCCATCCCGCCGTGCCCGAGCTGCTCCACCAGCTCGTACCGCTGCCCCAACGTCCTGTGCTCCACCGGGTTCCTCCAGGGACCGTCTACGCCAACACGTACGCGGGAAGACGTACAGGAGTGCGAGCGGGTTCCTCCGTGTGCGGTGTGCGACATGCGGCGGGCGGCGGGCGGCAGGCGCGCCCCGGCTGGGTGGCTCGCGCCCCCGCTGGGTGGCTCGCGCCCCGTCCGGGCCGCCCGGCGGCGCTACCGCTCCTCCCAGGTGACCGGGAGCCGGTGCACCCCGTAGATGTTCATCCCGTGTCGCAGGGGGACCTCCTCCGGCGGGACGGCCAGCCGCAGCGTCGGGAAGCGGGTGACGAGCGCGGGGAAGGCGACCCGCATCTCGACACGGGCCAGCTGCTGGCCCAGGCACTGGTGGATGCCGTGGCCGAAGGACAGGTGTCCGGTGGCCTTGCGGTGCAGGTCGAGGGTGTCGGGGTCGGGGAAGCGCTCCGGGTCGCGGTTGGCGGCCTCTATCGAGAGGATGACCGTCTCGCCCGCCTTGATCAGTTGGCCCTCCAGCTCGACGTCCTCCAGCGCCGACCGCGCACCGGTGTGGGCGATGCTCAGGTAGCGCAACAGCTCCTCGACCGCTTGGTCGGCAAGGCCCGGATCGGCACGCAGCGCGGCGAGTTGATGCGGGTGGGACAGCAGCGCGAAGGTGCCGTGCGCGAGCATGTTGGCGGTGGTGTCGAGGCCGGCGGCGAGCAGGAAGCTCCCGATGCCGGCGAGTTCTTCATCGGTCAGGTCGGTGGTCGTGAGGTCGCTGAGCAGGTCGTCGGTGGGTTCGGCGCGCTTGGCCGCCACCAGGCCGGCCAGGATGTCCTGCAGCGCGGCGGTGGCGGCCATCACCTCGTCCATCGTGGAGCTCTGGGTCATCACCGTCGCCACATGACGCTGGAAGACCTCTCGGCCGGTGTAGGGGACGCCGAGGAGTTCACAGATCATCAGCGCGGGGAGGGGCTTGGCGAACGCCTCGACCAGGTCCGCCGTCGGCCCTCGGCGCTCCATGGTGTCCAGGTGCTCGGCGGTGATCTCCTCGGCGCGGGAGGTGAGTTGGCGCATCCGCCGGACGGTGAACCTGCCCATGAGCAGTCGTCGGTAGCGGGTGTGCTCGGGCGCGTCGAGCCCGGTGAGGTCACCGACCGGTGCCGGGGGCAGTGCGCCGGAGTAGCGGCCCTCGACCGGGTAGTGCATCAGCTCGTAGCGCGAGCTGAAGCGGGGGTCGGCGTGTATCGCACGGACCGCGGAGTAGCCGGTGGCCAGCCAGCCCACGTGCCCGTCGGGAAAGCGCAGCCGGGAGAGCGGACGTTCCGTGCGCAGTGCCGCCAGTTCGCCGGGCGGATCGAAGGGGCAGCCCGCGGGACGGGCGGTCGGCAGCTTCACGAGGGCGGAGTGTTCGGGAGTGGAGGGGTCAGGGGCACGGTGTTCGGGAGTGGAGGCGTCAGGGGCGCGGTGTCCGGGGTGCAGGGGCATGGCTGTCCTCCGATACGAGGTGCGGGGCACCGTGTGGCGTGCGGTGAAGGATGAGGGGAGAGGAGGGGTGAGGCGCGCGCAACGGTGCGGCGCGGCAGGGTGCGGCACGCGGAGCGGTGCGGCGCGCGGCAGGGTGAGGGGCCTGCCGTGAAGGGGGCGGCCCGGGCGCGGAGGCCGCGCTCAGCGCGTGGCGCCGCGGCGGAAGGCGGCCCGCGCCCACAGGTAGCCGGCCAGGCTGAGCGCGAGGGCCCATGCCAGGGCTATGACGCCATTGGTGCCGATCTCCGTGCCCAGCAGGAGGCCGCGAAGCGTCTCGTTGATCGGGGTGAAGGGCTGGTATTCGGCGAACCAGCGCAGCGGGGCCGGCATGGTGTCGGGGGTGACGAAGGCGCTGCCGAGGAAGGGCAGGAAGGTGAGCGGCATGGGGGCGTTGCTCGCGGACTCGACGGTTTTCGCCACCATGCCCATCGCGGCCGCCAGCCAGGTGAGCGCGAAGGAGAGCAGGGCCAGGAGGCCGAGGGCGGCGAGCCACCTGACGGGGCTGGCGTCCGGCCGGAAGCCCACCGCCAGTGCGACGGCGATGACCAGGACGAGGCTGAGCATGCTCTGGATGACGCTGCCGACCACATGGCCCGTCAGCACGGAGGCACGGGAGATCGCCATGGTGCGGAAGCGGTTGATGATGCCCTCGGTCATATCGGTGGAGACCGAGACGGCCGTCGAGAGGGCACCGGAGGTCACCGTCATCAGGATGATGCCCGGAACGACGTAGTTGACGTACGCGCCGCGGCCGTTCGCCGCACCCGGCAGTCCGATCCCGTTGCCGAGCGCGCCGCCGAAGACGTACACGAAGAGCAGCAGCATCACGATCGGCATGGCGACGACCGAGACCGTCAGGGAGGGATAGCGCCGTGCGCGCTTGAGGTTGCGGCGCAGCATCGTCATCGAGTCGCGCATCGCGTACGGGAGAGAGCTCATCGGGCGTTCCCCTCAAGTGAGTTGGCCGTGGCGCCGGACTGCGGGGGCCGCCCCGTGAGGGTGAGGAAGACCTCGTCGAGGTCAGGGGTGTGCACGGTGAGCGCCTCGGCTTCCACGGACGCGCGGTCGAGGGTGTCGAGGACGGTGCGCAGAGCGGGGATGCTGCCGTCGCCGGGGATGTGCAGGGTGAGCGCTTCATCGTCGCGGGCGGCCGCGGTGAAGAGGGCGGCGGCCGAGGCCAGTCGGTCCGCGTCGGCGAGCTTGAGGCGGATGTGGCTGCCGGGGATCCGCTGCTTCAGCTCGTCCGCGGTGCCTTCGGCGACCAGCTTGCCGTGGTCCAGGACGGCGATCCGGTCGGCGAGTTGGTCGGCCTCCTCCAGGTACTGCGTCGTCAGGAAGACGGTGACGCCGTCCTCGGCGACCAGACTGCGGATGATCTCCCACATGGTGCGCCGGCTGCGCGGATCGAGGCCGGTGGTCGGCTCGTCGAGGAAGATCAGGCGCGGATCGCCGACCAGGGTCATCGCGAGGTCGAGCTTGCGGCGCATACCGCCCGAGAAGGTGGCGGCGGGTCTGGCGGCCGGCTCGGTCAGCTCGAAGCGCTGCAGGAGTTCGTCGGCGCGTCGGCGGCCTTCGCGGCGGCTTAGATGGTGCAGGTCCGCCATGAGGAGCAGGTTCTCCCGGGCGCTGAGCAGGTTGTCCACGGCCGAGAACTGACCGGTGACGCCGATGGCGGCACGTACGGCGTCGGCCTCGCTGACCAGATCGCGGCCCGCGACCTGCGCCTGGCCGGCGCTTGCCGGGATGAGGGTGGAGAGGATCTGGACGGTGGTGGTCTTGCCCGCGCCGTTGGGCCCGAGCAGGGCGAACACCGTGCCCTCGGGGATGTCCAGGTCGATGCCGTCGAGGACGGCCTTGTCGCCGTAGGACTTGGCTAATCCGCGTGCGGTGATCGCCGGCGGGCGGGGCTCCGGTGGGCGGGACGCCGATAAGCGGGCCGCGCTTTTCATGGTCATGACAGTTCCTCTCCGGGTTTCACGTTCCGGGTGACGAGTTCTGCGATACGACGAGTTCTGCGATGTGGCGGACCGGCGGTGGCCAGACGCTGGTGGTCAGGAGCGGCGGATCACGATGTCGCCGAGGCTGGTGTGGGCGCGGACCTCGACGGTCTCGGCGGCGTCACCGGGGCCGTCGGACGGTCCGAGGGAGTTGCGCACCGTGCCGACACCGGTGGCCACATCGAGCCAGGCGGCGGTGGACTTGGGGATGCCGACCTCCAGGTCGCCGAGCGCGGCCCGGAGGACGACCCGGCCGCGTGCCACTTCACCGATCCGGATGGCGCCGTTGGCGGACTTGGCTTCGACCCCGGTGTGCGCGACGCCGACGGAGATCAGGCCATTGGACGCGGTCGCCCGCAGGGCGCCGGTGACCTCGCCGATCGTGGTCGCGCCGTTGCCGTTCTTGACCAGCGCGGCGCCCGCGATCTCCCCGGCCTCGATCCGCCCCGCGGCGATGAGCTCGGCGTCCCCCGTCACCCGCGCCAGCCGGATGTCGCCATAGTCGGTCCGCAGGTTCACGGCCTCCGCCTCGTCCACCTGGAGATCGCCGAGCGAGGTCTTGAGCCGGCACTCGCCGAGGCGGCCCGCACAGGTGAAGTCCGCCATCGGCGAGGTGCCCAGGACGTCCGAGCCGGCCGGCAGTTCGATGGTCACGTCGAGCGAACCGCACTTGCCGAAGAGGGAGCGCTTCCTGGGCCCCTTGACCACCAGCTTGCCGCCGGAGTAGGTGACCTTGGTCTGCTGCGCGGCCCGTACGTCGGCGTCCGCAGTGGCGTCGCTCGGGTGCACCTCGACGACGGTGTCGGTGCGCTTGCTCGCGGTGATCCGGGCGGATCCCATGTCGAATTCGAGGGTGACGGAGATCGGTTCGGGGGTGTCAAAAGTAGGCATGGCTGTCCCGTCCTCATGGCTGTGGTGAGCGTTCCCGCTGGTAGAGCGGGTGAGATGAGAAGTGGCGCGGTGCGAAACGGTGGTGTGGCGGTGAGAGGTGGTCAGGTGAGGGGTGCGCGGTGGGCAGTGTGCGGTGAACGTGGTGCGCTACGCCCGGGAAGGCCGGCCGGCGCGGCCCTCTAGCGGACCCAGCCGGTGTAACCCTGCTGGCCCCGGTGGCGGCTGCGGCCGCCGGAGCGGGGACTCTCGCCCGGTTCCAGGGCCGTGGCGACCGCCCGTACCAACCAGGCGTTGACCGAAAGGCCCTCGTGGCTCGCGGCGTCCTCGACCCGGGACTTGAGGTGGGCGGGCAGGCGGAAGTTGATCCGCGCGGTACCGCCCTCGTCGCCGTCCGCGGGGACGGCGGGCACGGGCGCCCGCCCGCCACCCGGCACGTCCTCGGGCGCCTCGGGCTCCCCGTACAGCTGGTCCGGCGCCGGCGAGGGTGTCACCACGAATTCGGGGTCGAGTCCGCGCAGCCGTACGTCGACCGAGCCCGGTGCCAGCTCGCGGGTGACCTCGGCCATGGCGGAGGACAGCGCGTTGAGCAGGATGAGCCGGGTGGCCGACTCCAGCGGAGTGGTCAGTCGTTCGGCCAGGGCGCGGGCTTCGTCTCCGCCCGCGTCCGCGGCGACCGCGAGCTCGTGCCGGAGGTTGTCGACATACGGCGTGAGGTCCATAACGCCATAGTGGCACCACAATGACGCCAACGCAAGCCTTTCTGGCGCCATGACGGCACCAAGTGCTGCCACCATGGCGAAGAGTGGCGCCACCGCGTCACCACCACGTCACCATCGTGGCACCATCCGGCGCGTAGCCCCACTGCCGGACCACGGCCGAACCGGAGCCGAACCGGAGCCGGCCCGGAGCCGACGCACACCCGCCCCGCAGCCGACCCGCGACCACCCCCGCAGCACTCCGCCCGAACGCGGGCCCCCACGGCGGCAGTTGCCCCACCCGCCCGCACGCGGCCCGCACCTGCCCCCGGACCTGCCCCGTGCCACCCCCCGACCACCCCCCGACCACCGTGCCCGGATCCGGAGAACACCGCTCTCACGGCTGCGCGAACGCTCGGGCTATGGTGCTCCCGCAAGCTGTCCGGCCGTGCGAAGGAGACGATCTCGCGGTGTCCGATCGGGGACGGCTCATAGCCGACCGGTACCGGCTCGTGGAGCGGGTGGGCCGCGGCGGTATGGGCACCGTATGGCGGGCCGAGGACGTCTTGCTCGGCCGTCATGTCGCCGTGAAGAAGCTGTTCGTCCCGCCGCATCTGGACGACGACGAGATCCGGACGCTCCACGAACGCACCCGCCGCGAGGCCCGCAGTGCCGCCCGGATCACCCACCCCCATGTGATCGTGGTGCACGACGTCGTCGACGACGAGGGTCTGCCGTGCATCGTCATGGAGTACGTCCCCTCGGACACACTGGGCGACCTCGTCAAGCGGCACGGTGCGCTGGCGCCGGACCAGGCTGCCCGGATCGGCTGCGGTATGGCCGGCGCGCTGCGTGCCGCGCACGACGCCGGGGTACTGCACCGGGACGTCAAGCCCGCCAATGTGCTGCTCGGGAAGGACGGACGCATCGTCCTCACCGACTTCGGGATCGCGGTGCAGTCCGGGACGCCCTCGCTGACCAGGACCGGCGAGCTGGTCGGGTCGGTCCAGTACCTGGCGCCGGAACGTCTCCGGAGCACGATCGCCGAGCCGGGACCGGCCAGTGATCTGTGGTCCCTCGGCGCGACGCTGTACCAGGCGGTCGAGGGCCGGCCGCCGTACCTGCGGGACACCGCGATCGAGACGGCGTACGCCATCGCCACCGAGGAGTACGACGCCCCGCGCAACGCCGGGGACCTGGCACCCGTGATCGAGAGCCTGCTCCGGAAGGACCCCGGGCAGCGCATGGACGCCCGCGAGGCCGAACGCCTCCTGGGCGAGGCCGCCGGAGCCACCACCGTCTCCTGGCAGCGCCCCCTGGACGGCACCTCCGGAACACGTAGCGCCCTCGACGTCCCGCCCACCCGGCCGCAGCCCGGCGTGGCCACGGCGCACCCGGCGCACCCGGCGCACCCGGCGCAGGCCACCACGGACCCCGCGCAAGGAGGCGGCCGCAGGCGCCGTACGGTGCTGCGGTTCGCCGCGGGCGCGGCGGTCGCCGCCTTGGTGGCCGGCGGGGTCCTGCTGTGGCCGTGGGGCGGCGTCGACGCGTCGGGCAGCCGTCCTTCCGGCGCCGCCTCCGCCGCCCACCCCTCGGGCGCCGGCCCTTCCCCGCTTCCCCCGCTCCCCGCCGGATACCACCTCCAGAAGGAGGGCCAGGGCTTCTCGCTGCCCGTACGGGACGGCTGGAAGCGCAAGGATCCGCCCGGCGGCGAGGTCGCCTATGTGGACCCGTCCGGGCTGGTGGGGCTGCGGATCAACATCGTGCAGTTCGCCGGGTCCGATCCGCTGCGGCACTGGCGGCAGACCGAAGAGGCCCAGACCCGCCGGGACAACCCGGGCTACGAGCGGGTGCGGATGGACCCCACGGCCTTCCGCGGACGGCCCGCGGGGTACTGGGAGTTCACCTTCGACGGCAAGAAACGGAAGTACCGGGCGGTGGAGCTGGCGTTCAGCGGCGCCGACGACACCCAGTACGTGATCTACCTTTCCGCGCCGGACGCACGGTGGAACACCTACCGGCCGGTCTTCGACACCGCCGTCAAGGGAATCCGCCGGGACAGCCCTTAAAGCGTGTCTTTGCCAGGGGCCGCGACGCCGCTCCCGGCGGTGGCCGCGCAGGCGTCACCGCGGCCTACGTCGTCAAATCCCCCAGGGGTCTATGCGGCCACCAAGACGGCGGTGAAGGTGCTCACCGGGGGCCTGCGCCAGGAATCGGGACCCGATCTGCGCGTCACCCTCGTCTCGCCGGGCTTCACCGACACCGAAGGAGTCGGCAAGGGGGCCGGCCCCGAAGCCGCGGCCGCGCTGATCCGGCAGCGCGACGAGATCGCCATGCCGCCCTCCGCCGTCGCCTCCGCCATCGGCTACGCCATCGGACAGCCCGACGGCGTCGACGTCAGCGAGATCGTCGTCCGCCCCACCGTGCAGGCCTGAGCGCAGCGAGCCGGGCCGTCCGGGACCCCAGGCGGCGGCCGCTAGGACCAGGCCCCGGAATCCCCCACCGCGGACGCCCGGGCCCCGGACGCCTCCGCCGCGGACGCCCCGGCCGGGACGAGGGAGTGTGGGCGGCGGGAGTCCCCGGCCCGGTCCGTCGCCTTCCCGGTGACGGGCAGCAGCAGGGCGACGAGGGTGAGGACGGCGCAGGCGGGGTAGCCCCAGCCGAGCGCGGCGAGGTACCAGGGGCGGCCGAAGCGCCAGATGTCCGGCTGGGCCAGGGCCAGCCAGTGGATGAGGAATCCGGCGAGGGCGAGGCACCAGGCGGTCAGGGCCGCGGTGTGGGCCCGGGTCCGGTGCGGCGCATGGGTCAGCCACAGGACGGCCGCGACGGCCCAGACCCAGTGATGGCACCACGAGATGGGGCTGGTCAGCAGGCCGAGGAGCTGGACGGCGAGCAGCGCGCCGAGGGGATCGGTGCGGCGGGCGGCGCGCACCACGGCCGTCAGCGCGAGCAGAGCCGCCGGGACGGCGCAGGCCCACCAGGGGGCGGACCAGCCGGCGTCGTGGCCGAGCGTGCGGGACAGCGCCCCGCGCACCGACTGGTTGAGCGCCGAGCCGACCGGGCCGACCCGTGCGGCGTCGCCGACCGCGTGCAGCCAGAAGCCGGCCGCTGACCGGGGTGCCGCCCACCACCCGGCCGCGACGGTGGCGGCGGCCACCGCGGCCGACCAGCACGCCGCCGACCAGCGCCGGTGCACCAGGAAGTAGAGGCCGGTGACGGCCGGGACCAGCTTCACCCCGGCGGCGAGACCCACACCGAGCCCGGCCGCTGCCGCCGAGCGCCGCTCGACCGCGTACGCGACGCCCGCCGCCAGCAGCAGGTTGACCTGCCCGAGCGCGAGGGTGACGGCGACCGGCTCGGTCCACAGCAGGGCGGCGCTCCACAGCAGTACCCGCCGGCGGTGCCGTCCGGGCTTGGCGGCCGGGTCGGCCATCCGCAGGCAGCAGTGGACCAGGACGCAGAGCGCCAGGACCGAGGCCGCGGTCCAGGCGGCGCTCACCAGCGGCCACGGCGGCCAGGACAGCGGGAGGAAGAGCAGCGCGGCGAAGGGCGGATAGGTGAACGGCAGCGGGAACAGGTCGGGGCCGGGCAGCTCCAGCCGGAAGGCGTACAGATCGCCGCTCAGCAGATGCGGGGCCGCGGTCCGGTAGACCCGCAGATCCACCATGCCGACGCGCAGGCAGGCCGGGATCCACACCAGCAGCAGCATCGCCGTGGCGGCGAGGAGCAGTACGGTGCCCGGACGGCGGGCCAGGATCCGGCGCGCCGCCCCGGTACGCCGTACGCCCGGGCGTGTTCCCGGAGGGCCACCGCCGGAAGGGCCACCGACCGAAGGACCACCGCCGCAAGGGCCACCGACCGAAGGACCGCCACCGGGAGAACCGCCGTCCGGAGGACCGGCCGCCGGGACGTCCACCGGCGGACTCATTCGCCCCGGCCCTGCTCCGCACCGGTGCCCGGGGTCCGCACGTCCCCCGGCCGGGCCGCGCCTGGGGCCTCGTAAACGCTGACCGCGAACGGGCGGAAGGAATCCGCCTCCACCTGCTCGACCACACAGCGGAACCCGGCGACGGCCTCGAAGTACGCACAGAACCTGCGTGACTCCGGCCAGGGGTGCACCAGGACCAGCAGTCCACCGGGTGCCACGGACCGCGTCAGATGGGCGCAGGCCCGCCGCAGATGCCGGTGCCGGCCCAGGTAGTACAGCAGCTCGGCGCAGAAGACGAGGTCGAAGCGGTCCTGTGGTGGCGCGGTGAGGATGTTCAGCCGCACGAATCGGGGAGACCGCACGGACCGGGGAGACCGTACGGACCGGGAAGCGGGGGCGGCACGGCCGGACACCGAGGCGCGGCCGGGCGCGGAAGCGCGGGCCCGGGCGAGCGCCCGCTCCGAGATGTCCACACCGGTGATCTCCGCCTGCGGAAACGCCGCCGCGAGCCGGTGGGTGAAGGCTCCCTCGCTGCACCCGACGTCCAGGATCCGCCGGTAGGGGCGCCGGGGGAGCTGCCGCAGGGTCGTCGCGTACTTGAACTGCTCGTAGTCGTCCACGGCCAGGCCCCACGGGTCAGGACGCCGGTGCCACCAGTCGAAGTACCAGTGCAGGACCCGTCCCTGGCCGCGGAGGCCGAGGAGGGAGAGCGCGGCGAAGAGGGCGCGGTGCGCGCGGTCGAGGAGGCGGTGCATGAGAACCTTCCGGCCGTTGCGGTGGCCACGCTTCCCGGAGGCCGCCGGACGTATGCGGGATGACGGGGCGTCAGCGGGTGACGTCGTCGTAGGCGTGGGCGAACGCTTCGGTGACCACGGGCCAGGTGCAGTGCACCGGCTCGGTCTCCCAGTTGTGGGCGGCCAGGGTGCGCCGCGCCCCCGGGGTACGGGCCAGCCACAGCACCTCGTCGGCCAGCGCGAAGGCGGAGTGGCCGCACAGCGCCCCCTCACGGTTGTGCCGTACGAAGTCGGCGACGCCGGTGTGCGCCCGGGCCAGCACCGGCAGGCCGCTGGTGCGCGCCTCCAGGGCCGCGATCCCGAAGGACTCCCGGCGGGAGGGGTTGACGAACAGGTCGGCCCCGGCCAGCAGCTCCCGTACCTCCCCGGGCTGCAGCCGGCCCGCGAGGCGGATCCAGCTGTCCATCCCGTTGCGGCGCAGATAGCGCTGTATCGGCCCCGCGCTGGGCCCGGCGCCGGCGAACGTGGCGCGCAGGGCGGTGCCCCGCCGGGACATCCGCGCATGGGCGGAGTGCAGCGCCGCCAGCAGCTCCATCGGCTCCTTGCGCGGCACCAGCCGGCCGACGGCGACGACGTGCACCCGGCCGTCCTGGCGCTCGACCGCGGCTCCCGGGCTGCGCCACCACGCGGCGTCGATGCCGTTGGGGATGACCCGGGGGGTGACGTCAGGAAGGGCCTGCCGGATCAGCCGGGCGGCCGACCTGCTCACGGTCGTCACGGCCACCGGAGCGGTGGGGCCGTGCCCGGTCCGGCTCAGCAGCCGGTACAGCGCGCGCACCACCGGGTCCCACATGCTGTGGACGGTGGCCACGGCGGGGATGCCCCGGCGGCGGGCGCAGGCCAGCGCGGCCCACGCGAACGGGGAGGCCGCGCCCAGGTGCACATGCACCACCCGCGGGTGACGTGCCGTCAACAGCCGGTCGATGGCGTGTCCCGCTCTGGGGTGAACGGGCAGCTGGCCGGGCAGCCGCGCGCTGATCCTGTGCACGGGGTACGGCCACGGGGCCGTCTCCGCCCCCGGCCCGGCGGGCGTCGCGGTGACGACCTCGGTGGCCTGGCCCGCCCGGTGCTGCGCAGCGGCCAGCGCGGCGACCTGGATCTCGATACCTCCGGTCCGCGGCGCAAAGCAGTCTGAAATGTGAAGGATCATGGCTGCACTTCCGAAATGGGGCGTGAAGTCCCCCAGTATGGGGTGGTAAAGCATGGTTCGTGAGACATACGTGCTTGTTCTTTCATGCGCATCCGGACGACGAGGCGCTGCTGACCGCCGGCACCATGGCGCGCCTGGCCGGTGAAGGACACCGCGTGGTGCTGGTGCTGGCCACGGCGGGCGAGCGCGGCCTGGCTCCGACGTCCTTGCGGGAGCGCGGCCTGGGCGAGGTCCGCCGCGAGGAGGCGCACGCCTCCGCCCGGATCCTGGGCTGCTCCCGGGTCGCCTTCCTCGGCTACGCCGACTCCGGGCACGCCCCCGGCCCGGCCCCGGCCGGCGGCGGCGCCCGGCCGTTCGCCTCGGCCGAGGTCGAGGAGGCGGCCGGCCGGCTGGCCGCGCTGCTCACCGAGGAGCGCGCCGACCTGCTGACGGTCTACGACCCGGCCGGCGGCTACGGGCACCCGGATCACGTCCAGGTCCACCGGGTCGGCTACCGCGCCGCCCGCCTGGCGGGCACCCCGGTGGTGCTGGAGGCCACCGTCGACCGCACCCTCCTGCTGCGCGGGCTGCGCGCCGCCTCCTGGGTCCACCGCTTCCCGCCGGAGTTCGACCGGGACTCCTTCCGGCAGGCCTACGGCGCACGCTCCGAGATCACCCACCGGGTGCCGGTCAAACGGCACTGGCGGGCCAAGCGCGCCAGCATGGCCGCGCACCTCAGCCAGGCCCGGGGCGGCGACTCCGAACGCACCCTGGCCGCCCTGGGCCGGCTGCCCGGACCGGCCTTCCGCCAGGTGCTGGGGACCGAGTGGTTCATCCAGCGCGGGCTGCCCGCGGGCCCCGTCCTGCGCGATCCGCTGGCCACCTTGCCGGGCGCCGCGGCGACGGCGCCCACCCGATGACACCGCTCCGCGCGCGGCTGCCGAAGTCCGCCCTGCGGCTGCTGGGACTGCTCTCCTCCGCCGCGGGCCTCGTCCTGCTGGCGCTGGCCGTACCGAGGGCGGCGGGCACCGACTGGGCCGCCGTCCGGGCCCACCTCGGGCACATCAGCGGCCCGCAGGTGGCGCTGCTGTGCGCCCTGGCGGGTGCCACGCTGTGGAGCTACACCTACGTACTCGGCGCCGCACTGCCCGGACTGACGCAGCGTCAGGCCATGCTGGTGCACTGCACCGGCAGCGCCGTCAGCAACCTGCTGCCGCTCGGCGGCGGTGCGGGCGTTGCGGTCACCTACGCCATGACGCGCCGCTGGGGGCATCCGCCGCACGCCGTGGCCGTGTGTGTCGCGCTCACCGGGGTGTGCAACGTGGCCGCGCGGCTGGTCCTGTCGGCGGTGGGCGCACTGATGCTGGTGGGGACCCCGGTACCCGGCATCGGCTGGGCGGCGGCCGCGGGCGGGGCGGTCCTCGCCCTGCCGGTGGTGCTGGCGGCCGGGTGGCCGGTGCTGCGCCGCTGCCGCCGGGCACCCGCCGCCCGCCTGCGGGCCGCGCCCGCCGGAGCGCTGCGGCGCCTCGCCGGGCGGGCCCGGGAGCTCGCGGTGCGGCTGCGCGACGAGAGCCGGGACATCGTCCGCCGTTCCTGGGCGCGGCTGGTGTGCGGTATGGCCGCCACCCTCGCGGCCCAGGGCGCGCTGTTCCTGGCCTGTCTGCAGGCGGCGGGCTCCCGTACGGGTGCGGGCGAGGCGCTGGCGGTGTTCGCGGCCAGCCGGCTGCTGACCCAGATCGCCCTCACCCCCGGCGGCATCGGCGTCACCGAGTGCGCCGCCGCCGTCGCGCTGGTCGCCCTCGGCGGCGCCCCCGCGGCCGTGGCCTCGGCCATGCTGCTGTTCGCCACCTTCACGCATCTGCTGGAGATTCCGCTCGGCGCGCTCACCGGCGCGTGGTGGCTGCTGCGCGGGGGACGACGGCGGCCGGCACCGGCACCGGCCGCGCCGTAGACGCCCACCACAGCACCGCCGCCAGTGCCACCGCTCCCCCGACGACGGCCGCCGGCCCGCTCACCCAGGTGGGCCCCTGCCCCGAGGGCATCACCACCAGCGTCAGCCCCACCACCGCCGCCCGGGCGCCACGCCCCGCCAGCCGCCGCCAGGACACCGCCGCCAGCGGCACCACCGCCCACAGCGCGTACCACGGCTGCGCCACCGGAGCGGCCGCCACCAGCACCAGCAGCGCCGCCCCCGTCGCCCGCTCGGCGCCGGCCCGCGGGGCGCACCGCACCCAGTAGCCCACCGCCCCCAGGCCCACCAGCAGCCCGGCCAGCCGCGCGGCGGTCATCGCACCGGCCGCGGTGCCCCACCCCAGCCCCCGCGCGGCCCAGCCCAGCAGATGGCCCGCGTCCGTGCTCAGGGACAGCAGGGTGTGGACCTCGGCGGGCGTACGGAGGGTCCACAGCCACCCCCACCCCTGGCCGCACCCCGCCACCCCCGCCACCAGGGCGGTCGCGGCCACCGCGGCGATCCCCGCCGCCCGCCGCACCCGCCGCCACCCGCCGTCCCGCCCCGCCACGCTCACCGCCGCCGCGCACAGCAGGGCCACCACGGCGGGAGCCTTCACCAGCACCGCCGCGGTCAGCACGACGGTTCCCACGCACCGGCGCCCCCGGCGAAACGCCAGCAGCCCAGCGGCCATCAGCCCCAGCATCAGCGCCTCGTTGTGCGCCCCGCCGACCAGGTGCAGCAGCACCAGCGGGTTGAGCGCGCCGGCCCACAGCGCCCCGGCCGCACCGGCGCCCGCCGCCTCCGCCAGCCGTCGCAGGGCCCACACCAGGAGGGCCAGCCCGGCCACCGCCAGCAGCCGCAGCCCCAGGGCGGCGGCCACCACATGGTGTTCCCCGGTGACCGCCACCACGGTCCGCGCCGCCGCTACGGACAGCGGCCCGTAGGGGGCCGGGGTGTCGTGCCACATCCCGGGGACGTTCGCCGCGAGCGGCCCGCCCAGCGCCGCCGGGCCCAGCGCGTACACATCGCGTCCGCGGCCCGCCAGCGCGCCCTGGGCGAGGTAGCTGTAGGCGTCGCTGCTGCCCAGCAACGGGCCCGGCACCAGCGGCAGCACCCAGCACCACAGCGCCCTGCGCAGCGGCCGCCACCCGCCGGCCGTCCCGTCCGCGACCCGCGTCCCCAGCCGCCACCACGCGGCGATCAGCAGCACCAGCCCGGCGTACGACACGGCGACACCCACACACTGCAGCGGCGCGCCGGGCCGCCCCCACACCCCGTCGGGGACGCCCCGCGGCAGCGCACCGGACCCCCATCCGCCGGCGCCCAGCAGGGCGGATCCCAGCGTGCCCAGGAGCACTTCTGCCCGGACGGTGCTCCCTGCCGCGCTCATCCGGCCAACCTAGACGCGGCGCCGCCCCGCACGGCGCACACCGCCGGACATGTCGCCCGTCCGCGTCAGGGGGAGGCCTCCCTAGAGGTCCCCGGGGAGGTTTCCCCAGGGGCCCGCCGGTCTCCCCAGGGGCCCGCCGTCACCGGCACCGGCCCCGTCGCGGGCCCCGGCTCAGTCGGAGCAGTACGCGTCCCGCTCCGGGCGCCGCCCCGCCGTCAGGAAGGCGGTGACCGCCCGGTCCCCGCAGGCGGTGCCGTTGCCGAGGTAGGCCTCGTGGCCGATGTGGTCCAGGGTGACCAGGCGGGCCCTGCCGCCCAGGGCCTGACGCATCTTCAGGGCACCGGAGTACGGCGTGGCGGGGTCCCGGCGGTTCTGGAGCATCAGGATGTTGGACGGGCCGTCGGCGGTGATCCGCGTGGGCTTCTGTGCCGGTGCGTCCTTCCAGAAGGCGCAGGGCGTGATGTTCGCCGGCATCCCGGCCGTGAGCGGGTGCCGGACACGGTCGACGGCCACCGCGCGCCGGTAGACGGCGGCCGACGCCGGCCAGCGCACGTCGTTGCAGACGGTCGCCAGCATCGCCGCGGCCTGGTCATCCGGCATCGGCCCGGCGAGGGCATCGGGCAGCACCGGCCGGGCGGCCGGGTCCTGGGCCTGCCGGACGAGCCGGGCCAGCTGAGGGAAGCGGCTGCCGCCCTGCAGGGCGTTGAGCAGGGCCTGGCGCAGCAGGTTGCCGGTCAGCGGGACGCCCTTCGTCGCGGACTCCTTCGGCGCCCGGTCCAGCTTCGCCGCCAGCGCGAGGAACAACGGCCGTACGTCCTGGGGGCGTTCGGCCAGCCGCAGCCCCTCGCTCTCCCGGGCGGGGTCCGCCGCCCAGGCCGCGAAGTCGGGGAACCCGTCGTCCACGCCCACCGACACATTCGCCAGCCACCCCCGCCCCACCCTGGACGGGTCGGGGTCGCCGCTGCTGTCCAGCACCCAGCGGTCGGTGTGCTGCGGGTACTTCTGCGCGTACACCGCCCCGGGGTAGACCCCGTACGAGGCGGCCCAGGCCGACAGTTTCTCCTCGCCCAGGGCCTGGCGGAGGCGGTCGATATCGCGCACCTCGTTCGCGGTGGACATGCTGCGCAGCACGGCACCGCCGTGACGGGTGCAGGCCTCGGCGATCCGCCGGGACCGGGCGGTGTTCTCCGTGATGCCGCCGTCCGGCGCGGGCCAGGACCGCAGGGCGACCAGCTGCCGGTCGCCGGCGTCGAGTCCGCAGCCCGCCTTCGCACTGCCGCCCGTCCCCCGGGGATCGAAGCTGACGAGGTCGTAGGCCCCGGCCATCTCCTTCTCCAGCGCCTTCCCCTTCGCCACCAGCCGCGCCACCCCGGATCCGCCAGGACCGCCGGGTATCACCAGCAGCGTGCCCCGGCGGGCCGCCGGCCGGTCGCTGCGCACCCGGGACACGGCGAGGGCGAGCTGCGGCCCGTCCGGGTCGCGGTAGTCGAGCGGTACGGGCAGTTCGGCGCACTCCTGCCCGGGAAGGCCGGGCTCGGCGCACGGCCCCCAGGCGAGGGCGGGCCCCGCGGCGCCGGGGGCGCGGGCCGCGGCGCCGGGAGACTGGGCACGGGCCGCCGGGGAGAGAGCGGCCAGGGTGCCGGCGACGGCCGTGGCGGAGAGGGTGAGCACCAGGGCGCGGCGGGCGTGTGCCGTCAGGTGAGTCGTACGGTGGGTCGTCCGGTAAGTCGTCATGGGGGAACTGTTGTTGGGCGGCGGCCCGGCGCCCATCCGGCTGCCGGGAGACGCGTGCTGGGGTTATCCCGAGAGCGGGCCGCCCGCCCCCGGCCGGGTCCCGCCGTACGCCCTCGACCGGGCCCCGCCTCACTCCCCGACAGTGATCAGCGCCAGCGTGATGTTGTCGGGCCCGCCCGCCTCGATGGCGGCCTTCCACAGTTCGAAGACGGCCCGGCCGCCGGAGTGGAGCCGCAGCAGACCGCCCACCTCCTCCTCGGGGACGGGGTCGGTCAGCCCGTCGCTGCACACCAGATAGCGGTCGCCCACGGACAGCGGCGCGGTCGTGAGGTGCGGGACGACGGCGCTGAACTGCCGGGCGCCGCCGAGCGCTTGGGTGAGGAGCGAGGTGGTGCGCCGTCCCGGCCACAGCGGTGGGCTGTCGTCCACGCTCACCTGGCGCAGGCCGTCGCCGGCCGCCTCGAAGACCCGGCTGTCACCGACGTTGAAGACCAGTACGGACTTCTCCAGGACGACCACACCGGCGACCGTGGTGCCCATGGTGGTCAGCTCCGGGTCCCGCTCGGCCGCCGCGTACACCGCACGGTTGCAGACGTCCACGGCTTCCCGCACCGCCCCCTCGCCCTCCAGCGAAGGGCCCAGCGCGGCCAGCTCCCGGACGACCAGTGCGCTGGCCACCTCCCCGCCCGGCTGACCGCCGATCCCGTCGGCGACCGCGACGACCAGCGGGGTGCCGAGCGGGAACACCAGCGTCTGCGGGTTCTCGGTCACCGTGCCGCAGAGCGTCCAGGGCCCGGCCACCAGGCTGTCCTCGTTGTGCTCGCGGATCAGCCCGGTGTGGCTCAGGGCGGTCACGGTGAGGTAGGGCATGGGCCGGCTCCGGTGCTCCGGTGCTCCGCTACGGCGGGCCGTCCTCCCCCGTGCCCGCCGTACGTCCATTGTGGCCACCCGGCCCCCTCGGTCGCCCGTCGAGGACATCGGCGGCGGGGTGTGCCGTCCGGTCAGCCGGTCCGGCGCCGCTGCGTCAGCCGTCGGCCCGCCCGTCTGTCAGCCCGTCTGTCCGCCCCTCCCCCAGTCGGTCTGTCCGCCCGTCTGCCCGCCCGTCCGCCTCCCGCTCAGCGTGGTCCGCTGCATCATCCGGACGATGTCCTTCCCGGTGACGATCCCCACCAGGTGCCCTGCGTCCACGACGAGGAGGCGCGCGCCGGTACGCAGGCTGATCTTGTCGAGCGCGTCGCTCAGCAGATCGTCCGGAGCGGCGACCGCGCACTGGGACAGCGGGGTCGCCGCCTCGCGTACCCGCACCGTCTCCCGGCTCGGTCCTGGCACCGCCGCGAGCCGGCGGAGCTGCACGATGCCGCTGGGGCGGCCGTCGAAGTCGAGCAGCGGCAGCACGGAGTGGCGGGAGTGCACGACCACCTCGTCGATGAAGCGCTGGACGGTCAGCCAGTCGGCGCCGGTCGCCACCGGGCTGGTCATGGCCTCGGCGACCCGCACCCCCCGCAGTGCGGTGTGCAGGGCGGCCCGGCGCCGCTCCGCCCCGGCGACGACCATGACGAAGAGGCCGATGAAGACGATCCACAGCCCGCCAGGTGCGCCGCGCAGTACGGAGATCCAGCCGGCGGCCACCAGCAGCACCCCCATGATCTGACCGCCCCGGGACGCCGCCAGATCCGCCCGGTCCCGGTCCCCGGTGCGCCACCACAGCACCGCCTGCACCACCCGCCCACCGTCCAGCGGCACCGCGGGCAGCAGATTGAACACGCCCAGGAAGAGGTTCGCCCAGCCCAGCCACGCCAGGACGACGGAGGGCACCGCCCAGCCGGACAGCCCGTGCAGCCCGAAGCCGGCCCCGAGCGCGATGCCGCCGATGACCAGGCTGGTGAGCGGCCCGCTGACGGCCACCGCGAAGGCCGCGCGGGCGGACTGCGGCCGCCCCATCCGGGTCGTACCGCCCAGCGCCCACAGCGTCACGTCCTGGACGGAGATCTTCTTCCGCAGCGCGGTCGCCGCATGCGCCGTCTCGTGCAGCAGCAGGCTGCCCATGAGCAGCACGGCCCCGATGACACCGGCCAGGGCGTAGACAGTGTCCGAGCGGCCCGGCGTCCAGACGGGCAGGCCCTGATGGCCGAGTCCGTACGCGAACAGGCCCACCAGCAGCGGCACGCTCCAGTGCATGCGCAGCGGCACCCCGACCACCTGTCCGACACGGACCGAGCCGTTCATCGTCGTCTCCTGCCGGCCCGGCGCCCGCTCCCCGGGAGCAGGCCGTGACGGCCCGCACTCCGTGAACCGGCCGATCCGGCGCCCACCCCCATTGTCGCGCGCACCGCCCGCGCGGGAGGTGCGCGCGCGGCACGAAAGGACTGCCGGTCGCAGGGGTGGCACGCTGGTGGTACGGACCGATTCGCCGGAGGTGCGTCATGGGACATCGCCACCACTTCCACCTGGACCAGGGTGATCACTCGATCACCGTGAATGTCGGGCCCGGCCGGACCGGGGAGATCGAGCTGCTGGTCGACGGCAAGGTGGTCGCGTACCGGAAGGAACACAGCGCCGGCATGAACGTGCTGACCGGCGAACTCCCCGAAGAGCCCGCCCACCCCTTCCGGGTCCTGCTGCGCCAGCCGCACCTGGTCCCCTCCATGCCCCGCTGCACGCTGGAGCTGGACGGTGTGGAGCAGCCCATGCCGGAGCGGCTGGTGCTGTAGAGGGCCGTGGGCACCCCCGTCGCCGGCGTGCCCGCGCACACGTCTTCGCCTCCCCGGAAACGCTCGCGAATTGTTGGGCCACCCGGCTGATTGTGGCCGACGAGCGTTTTACTCTTCGCGGGTTGAAGGGGGCTGCGGGACGGCAACGGCAGCACGATACGTCTGGCATCAGAAGGACGAATCGGCGAGGAGCGACGTGAGAAGAATTGTGCAGGCGGGAAGTATCGTCGGGGCGTGCGGGCTGGTGCTGTTCGGCAGCGGGATGGCCCGTGCGCAGACCGTTCCGGGCGAGTCCCTGCTCTCGGCCGTGGCAGGCGCCGATGTCGGCACCGTGACCGGCATGGTCTCCGGGGTGGTCTGCAACAACCGCCTCGCGGACTTCAACTACAAGTCCCCGGTGTTCAAGTCCCCGCACCCCTGCATCAACGGGCCGGTGCACAGCGGCAACAGCCTCAACAGCGGCAACTTCCTCAACCACGGCAACCCCAACAACAGCGGCAATATCCACAACACCAACGGGTCCACCAACAGCGCGAACTCCGCCACCGGTGCATCGGCGGGCAGCAGCAACAACATCCAGCGCATCCTCGGAGGCTTCCTGCACTGAGCGGGCCTGACCGAGCGGGCCCGACCGAGCGGGCCATGACCTCCTGAGGACGACTGCGGCCACGGCCCGCGCGCCGTCCATCGATCGCCCGGCGGACCGTCCGCCGGGCGATCGTCGTGTACGGGCGCGGCGGCCCGGGAAGGGAACGCCGCCGCACCCGCCTCCGTACTCACTGCCGTACCACCGCCGCTCATCCGCCGCACACCCCTCCGGCCCCGGACGAGCCGGAGCCGGAGGAGTGGTTCAAGGCCGGATCAGGGCCGGATCAGGACCGGGTCGGGTCCGGATCAGGACCGGGTCGGTCCGGATCAGATCCGGGTCACAACTGCTGCTTGCCGCCGCGGCCGATGTGCTGGATGTCGTTGCTGGTCTTGTTCTCGGCTCCGGTGGTGCCGCCGGCGTCGTCGTTGGTGTTGCCGTTGACGTTGGTCGGGCTGCCGCTGTCGGTGTTGTTGCCTGACAGGTGGACATTCTGCGAGTTGCTGACGTTTCCGCTGTTCAGCGGGCCGTTGATGCAGATCCTTGCCCGGTTGCGGCAGCTGAAGCCGGCGTGGAAGCTGGCCACCGTGTCGCTGTTCCACACCCCGTCGAGGCCGTACGGCCCCCCGTCCCATGCCTGGGCGGGCGCCGCCCCGGCCGCCAGGAGCAGGCCGCAAGCTCCTGCGATCACGAAATTGACGCGTGCCATGTTCTTCACTGTGTGCTCCTGCACCTCGCGGTTGGGTACCCGCGGACTTGCTATCGGGCCTTCTCCCATCCGCCAAGCCTGAGCAACGGCCCGTCCCACGCATTCACTCTGACCGAGCAGCGGATTCACCGTGACGGCTCTCTCCGTCGCCGGCACGAACCGCCGCGACTCACCTCCGCAGCCGCAGCCGCTGTCCGGGGTAGATGCGGTCCGGGCCCTGGTCGAGCGCATGCTTGTTCAGGACGTAGAGGCCTTTGGTGCCGCCCCGGGTGTGGGCGCGTTCGGCGATGTCGGAAAGGCAGTCGCCACGGTGCACGACATAGCTGCGGGCCTTGGTGGCGATGCGCGCGCGGTGGGCGCGCGGAGCGGGGGCCCGGTCGGCAGCGGGGGCACTGTCGGCCGCGGGAATCCGGTCGGCCGCGGCGGTCTGCCGGTCGGCTGACGTCTGCCGGTCGGCGGGGGCGGAGCTGCCGGCGGAACCGTTCGTGGCGCCTGCGCAGTTGGGCCAGGCGGACAGGCCGCGGTCCCGGGCGATGCGCTCACCGACGGCGATCTGCTCGGCGCGGGTGGCGAGGTCGGCACGTGGGGCGTAGCGGAGGCCGCCGTAGGCACGCCAGGTGGCGGGGTCGATCTGCAGGCCGCCGTGGTAGCCGTTGCCGGTGTTGATGTGCCAGCGGCCGTTGCTCTCACAGGCGGCGATGCGCTCCCAGTCGGGTCCCGGCGGGCCGAAGGGCTGCCCGGCGGCCGCCGCGGCCGGGCCGGTGAGACCGGCCAGGCCCGCGACGCCCAGGAGGACCAGCAGCACGAGCAGGAGCCTTTCGGCGGACCGTTTGGCGAGGGGCGACGGCATGACGGGAATCCTCCGCTGTGCTCCGGCAACGCCGTGACGCGGTACTCGCCACGACCGGTGGGCACGCACCAACTAACCCGGCAATATGGTTTTCCGGGGTCCCGGGGAGTGCGACATGCAGGTGTTTCACCCGGGTGGGCGCTAAGCGAGCCCCCCTCGCATCGGCACGGCCCTTTGGCCCGTGACCGGGGATTCCGGGGATTCTGCCGCCCATTTCCGCGCCGTCGCCTTACGTCAAACCCGCCAAGGCGGTCAAGGCGGTCAAGGCCGTCAAGGTCCGAATTCCGGCCAGCCGCGGCAATTCCGGTCCGCCGCCCTTGCCGCCGCCCCCGCAGAAACGGGCATTTACCTGACCGAATAGGCGAAGGACGGGGTGAGGGCGAGGGGTTCCGGGGTGGCGACGGCGAACTCGTAGGAGGCGGAGAAGGTGAAGTTCCTTACCAGAACGGGGACTTCCAGACCCTGCGGACCCGGGACGAGGACCGTGCCGCGGTCGCCGGGGAAACCGGCCTCGATGCGTTCGGGAGCGAGGGACAGACCGCCGCCGACGGCCTGCAGCGCGGCATCCTTGCGGACCCAGTAACGCGTGACGAGGCGTTCCCGCTCGGCGGCCGGGCGCCCGGCCGCGGTGCGGGCCTCCTGGTCCGTCAGCACCTCGTACGGGGTGTGCGGCAAGGACGCTCCGGGGCGGACGGACTCCACCGAGAAGCCCATCTGACGGGCGTCCTCACCGCAGGCCACGATCAGCAGGCCGCGGGTCGCGTACAACTCCCAGTGGCAGGCGGCGGCCATCGCGGCGCTCACCCGGTCGGGGAGGCGGGCCAGCAGCCGGCCGCGGGACGCGGCGTCGAGGCTGGCCCGGGAGTGGCCGTTGAGGTCCGGGCAGCTGTCGGGGGACAGCGCCGTTCCCGGTCCGTGGGGAGGGGTGGATCCTACGGGGACGACGAAGAGCGGGACGGGTGTGGACCGGATGTCCGGGCGATCGGGAGCAGATGCGGGTGCGGGTGCCGGTGCGGCCGCGAGCGGCGTTGGGCGGTTCCGTCCCGGGTGCTGCCAGTGGTGCCCAACGCCCAGGTCAAGGGGCTCCGGACAGAGTTCGAGAAGAGCGGCGTTCGTTTCCACGTACTTTCCGTCCTCCACAGTTGAGCGGTGCCTGGGCCGTACTGGGTGAGTGACGGCCCGTCGAACAGTTCTTCTCTCCCCCTTTTTCGCCTACATCGATCGATACAGACAGCTCAAGGTTTGCAGATCCTCCGGAACCTTCGAGTCATCCCTCTTGCTGATGTACGGCTACATACTTCGATGTACGAGAGACGGAACCAAATTCGGGCGCCAGGGCCAGGAGAACGGGCAGCGCACGGAAGTACTGTCCTCGTGTGTGGTTACGTCCTTTCACCAGTACGCACGCGCGCCACCGCCCCGTACCGCTCCGTGACCTCAGATTGGCGGTCGGTTTCTTTGCCGGCTGTCTGATTCTGTATGTCGTGGGCGGCTCACAGGTGAGGGGGGGCGACATCCCCGCCTGGCAGGCCGTCCTGCCGGTCGTCGTGCTGTGCGCCGCGACCGCCCTGCGCAGTGCCCGGCCGGCTCCCGCCGTCGCCGTCGGCACCCTCACCGTCATCGTGGAGACCATGTCCAGCGGCGGTCTGGGCCCGGTCCTCATCTACACCGATCTGCTCTATGCGGCCGCGCTGTACGGCGCCCCCTGGCTGTGCCGGCTGCTGCAGACCGGGAGCGTCACGGCCACCCTCGCCACCACCGTGGTCCTCGTCCTCACCGGCGACCGCTCGGAGGGGGTGACGACCGGCGTCATCGTCGCGCTGCTGCTCATCTCCCCGGTGTGGACGGGGGTGTTGATACGCAACCACAAGGAGCGGGCGGACACCGAACGGCAGCGCGCCGCGCAGATCAACCGGCTGGCGGAGCTGGACCGCAAGACCGTACTGCAGACCGAACGCACCCGGATGGCCCGTGAGCTGCACGATCTGGTGGCCAACCACCTCAGCGCCATCGCCATTCACTCCAGCGCCGTGCTCTCGCTCGCCGGGGCGAAGGGGGAGAAGGGGGAGAAGGACGGCGCCGCCGAGGAGGAGGGTGCGGAGGAGGATCCGGTACTGCGGGCGCTCGCGGTGATCCGCGAGAACAGTGTGCAGGGGCTGGCCGAAATGCGGCGGATGGTGGTGCTGTTGCGCTCCGACCGCGGGGTGGACGACGACTGGGACCGGCCCCAGCTGAACGCGCTGGGGTCGCTCGTCGAACAGGCCAGGCCGGCCGCCGACGCGGCGGCGCTCACCCTGCACACCGAGTTCCCCGAGCACTTCCCCGAAGTGTCCTCGGTGATCGAGGTGACGGCGTACCGCATCGTGCAGGAGGCACTGACCAATGTCCTCAAGCACGCCTCGGCGGGGCGGGTGCACATCCGCTGCGAGACCGGCGCCGGGCAGCTGACCCTCTCGGTCGACAGCCCGCTGACCCGCCCCGACGGCCGGGCCCGGCAGCGCCCCGTGGCGCAGCTGACCACCGGAGCGGGCGCCGGCCTCGCCGGAATGTCCGAACGGGCCGCACTGGTCGGCGGCATCTTCGACGCGGGACCCGACCGCACCGCCCCCGGACGCTGGCGGGTGCGGGCCGTGCTCCCGCTGACACAGCACTCCTGACTCCTAGCGGACGAGAAGCGGACGAGCAGCGGACGAGCAGCGGACGAGAAAGGTGGCACAGCCAGTGGAGCAGACGGCGGAGGAGCCGGTGGAGGGGTTAATGGCGGGGCTGGTGGACGGGCTGGTGGAGGAGCCGGCGGCGGGCGAACGGAGGGGCGGGCCGGCGGATGCGCCGGGCCACGCCCCGGCGGGCAGGCCGGAGGAGATACGGCCGGAGGAGATACGGCCCGAGGACATACGGCCCGAGCGCATACGGGTGCTGGTGGCCGACGACCAGGCCGCGGTGCGCTCCGGGCTGGTGCTGGTGCTGCAGACCGACCCGGGCATCACGGTGGTCGGCGAGGCCGGCGACGGCGTGGCGGCGGTCCGGATGGCCGCCGAGCTCCGGCCCGATGTGGTCCTGATGGACGTCCAGATGCCGCAGCTCAACGGGGTCGCCGCCACCCGCAGGATCGTGGAGCGCGGGCTCGCCGAGGTGCTGGTGCTGACCACCTTCGACCTCAACGAGTACATCTTCGGGGCGCTACGGGCCGGCGCCGGCGGCTTCATCCTCAAGAACGCCGAGCCTGCCGTACTGGTCAGCGCGGTAAGGGAGGTGGCGCACGGGGACGGCTTTCTCACCCCCGCCATCGCCCGGCGCCTGATCACCGAGTTCGCCGGCCGCCCCCCGGTGGCCGGCCCCACCCTCCCGGCGGGCGCCGCACAGTCCCTCGACACCCTCACCAAACGGGAGTTGGAGGTACTGGCCTGTATAGCCCGCGGCCTGGCCAACAGCGCCATCGCCGAAACCCTCCACCTCGCGGAGGGCACCGTGAAAACACACACCAGCCGGATCCTGTCGAAACTCAACCTGCGCAGCCGGGTACAGGCCGCGATCCTGGCCCAACAGCACGGGATCGCGCTGCGGGGGTGAGGAGTGGGGAGGGGGCCGGGCGGGGGCGGCCCCCTGGGCCGGGCGGCCCGCGGTCAGCCGTCGGCGAGCAGGGCGCGGGCGATCGCGTCGTTCTGGCGGAAGTAGACGGCGTTGGTGTGCGGGCGGGGGAACTGGGCCGGTCCGGCGATGGTCCGGTCGTGGTGCACGGTGCCGGTCGAGTCGACGGGGTGCAGGTCCGCGCCGGACAGCCGCAGCATGCCGGCCGCGTCGTCCCCGGGCCGCTCCTGGACCAGTTCGCCGCGGGACAGCAGGGCGCGCAGCAGGGGATCGGTCACCCGGTCGGGGTCGGGCGCCGCCAGCCGGGCGTCGAGGAGGATGTCCGCCTCGTACCCGGTGCCGGGGAGGGCGGGGCTGGTCGCGCGGAAGACGGCGCGGCGCGGGGCGCTCTCCGAGGCCCGGTCTTCGGGTAAGGCCTCGTCCCCGGGCACGTCCCCGCCTCCGGGCACGTCCCCGCCTCCTGGCACGCCCCCGTCCCCGGGCACGGGCGACACCCGCATCCCAGGGCCCACGAACGTCACCACGCCCGCTTCGGCCAGTGCCAGCAGCTGCTCGGCGCGCAGCGGCGGCGGGCCCGAGCTGAGGTAGGTGCCGAGTGCGAAGTGGTCCAGTGCCTCCGCCAGTTGGCCGGCGGACAGCTCGCCGGAGCGCCACAGCTCCTCGATGACCGCGCCGGCCAGCCGCAGGCCGTCGACCAGGGCGGTGGCGACACCGCTCGCGGGGCCCGTGCGGCGGCGCAGCTCCTCGGCGAGCAGGCCGCGCAGCCGGTGCTGGAGGTCGTCGGGGCCGGCGAACCGCAGGCCGGCCAGCGGGTCGGCCAGCCGGGCCAGGTCGAGGCGGTCGGCGGGGTCGGGCACCGCCTCGCGGGCGAGTTTGGCCAGCCGGTCGGCGTCGGGGTGCAGCAGGGCGTACTGGGCGTCGAAGTCCGGCCAGCTCATACGGGTACGGGCGGGCTGCCCGGCGAAGAGGGCGCGGTAGTGGCACCAGCCCAGTTCCGCCACCACCAGCGGCCACACCTCGCCGCCGAAGGAGGCGCCGGGCCGGGACAGCACGGCCCGGCAGGCGTCGACGGTGGCGAAGCGCGGGGCGGCGGGGGCAGTCGGAGTGGCGGTGACTGCCGGGGCTGCCGGGGCTGCCAGGGCTGCCGGGGCGGTGGTGCCTGCCGGGGCGCTGGCTGCCCGGGGGCCGGCCGGTGGCGCGTACGCCGGTTTGGGCGGCAGGGGGACGCCGCGCCGGGAGCCCGCGTACAGCCGGGGCTCGCGCCCGGACGGCAGATAGCGCAGTGGCCCGCCGGGGGCGGGGCGGACGAAACGGCCGCCGCGGCCCTCCGTCAGCAGCGCCAGGCAGTCGATGAAGACCAGGCCCAGGCCGCGGACCAGGACCCGGGCGCCGGGCGGGACGGCCGCCAGCGCCGCCGGGTCGGCGGGGCCGGGGCCGATCCGGGTCAGGCCGGCCGGTGCGGGGGCGGCGAGGGTGTCCGTATGGCCCTGGGCGAACACCACCCGGTCGGCGAGGAAGGGCGGTTGGCCGGAGTCGAGGATCACCTGCTGGCGTCCCCGCCCGCCCGGTGCCGCCCCGGCGGGCGTGCGCCGCAGATCGACCGCCCGCGCCCGGTGGACGTACAGCCGCACCGAGGCGGGCCGCTCGCGGGTGACGGTCTCGAAGAAGTGCCGCAGATACCGGCCCTGGTCGCGGCGGGCGGCGTAGGCACCGTCGTGCAGCGGGGCGTCGAGCCAGCCGGCGGTGGTGGGGCCGGGGCGCGGCGGGCCGGCGCACTCCACGCTCTCGTCGGGGTACATCGTGACCTGCTCGGCGGCGGAGTTCATCCACAGCAGACCGGGCTGGTCGGTGCGCCAGGTGCGGCCCGCGCCCGGTGGGTACGGGTCGACGATGTGCAGGTCCAGGGGCCGGTCGCCGTACAGGGCGGGGACGTTGGCGAGGATCCGCTCGACGATCGAGGCGCCGCGCGGTCCGCAGCCGATCAGGCACAGGGAGCGGGCCGGGCCCACCGGGTCGTTCACCTGGCCTCCGTCCAACGGCCGTGCTGCATGGGGGTATGGGGTGGCGCAGAGGCCGGCAAAACACAGAGGCCCGGCGGCCCGTGCCGTAGCAGGGGGCCGCCGGGCGCCGTGTCAGCAGCCGCCGCTGATCGTGGAGCCGAGCGCCTGGGCGTCACGCTCGCCCGGCACCTCCAGGCCCTGAAGGTCCATGATGGTCATCTCGTCACCTCCCTTCCGTGGATCGGTGGACATGTGTACGGTGAGATACACGGCGCGTGGTGGAATACGCACACCGTGTGGCCGGCTGTGTCAGCAGCCGCCGCTGATGGTCGAGCCGAGCGCCTGGGCGTCACGCTCGCCCGGCACCTCCAGGCCCTGAAGGTCCATGATGGTCATCTGTCGACACCTCCTTCCGGGGACTCGTCGTGGTGTGACATCACGGTGGTGACGTGCCAGGTGCCGTTGCGGGACACCTGGAGCCGGTGGGCCGTGCATATAACAGGTGCACGGTCCAGCCGGCGTCGCGTCAGCAGCCGCCGGAGACGGTGGAGCCGAGCGCCTGGGCGTCACGCTCGCCCGGCACCTCCAGGCCCTGAAGGTCCATGATGGTCATCTGTCGACACCTCCCTTCCGCGGTGCGCAGTGCCCGCTGCCCCGGACGGGGCGGTGGGGGTGGCGGCGCCGTGGGCGCCGCCGGCGCGTCCCGGGGCGGCCGGATGAACGGCCGCCGCGAGGCGCGAGTCGGTGAGGAACGGGAGCAGCGGGGTGCCCCGTTCGGTGGCGGAGAGCGCCAGCAGGACGCCGGCGCCGCCGTCGGCCAGGCCCATGGAGATCCGGGCGCGGCCGTCACAGGGGAAGACCGTCGCGCCGTTCCAGGTCATGGCGTGCTGGCCGAGCCGGGTCAGATGGCGGCGCAGATACCGGTCGACGTCCGGGCTGCTCAGAGCGGGCCCGTCCGGCCGGTCCCCGGCGTCCGGGGAGAGCGGCACCCGGTCGCGGAGCGCCGCCAGGGTGGCGAGCAGGCCCGCGCGTCCGCCCAGCAGCCCCGACTCGATGACGAAGTCGGCGGCGCAGGCGCGCAGCAGGGCGGGCAGCGCCGCGCGGATCCGGTCGTCGTCGCGCACCCGGAGCAGTTCGGCCGCCACCAGGGCGATTCCGGCGCTGCCGTTGTCCAGGTAGGGCAGGAGCCGGAAGCCCTCGTCCACCTGGAGGGTGTGCTGCGGGCCCGGTGCGCACCGGTCGAGGTCGCGGTGGACGGCGTGTACCGCCTCGTCCAGCAACGCGGGGTCCCCGGTGGCCCGGTGGGCGGCCAGGAGGAAGAGCGCGGCGCCCGACCAGCCGTACATCAGGCCGGCGGCGTCCTTCGAGCCGCGCCGGCGGCGGCGCTCGACGGGTTCGGTGCGGGCGGCGGTCAGCCGCTCGGTGACGCGGTCGGCGAGGCCGAGGGCCTGCCGGCGCAGGTCGGCGCTGTCGAGCGCGTCGGCGAAGTGCAGCAGGTTCAGGCCGACGCCGGACAGACCGCGGTAGAGGCTGGGGCAGTGGCGTACGGAGAGCTTGTCCGCCGCCCGGTCCAGGGCTCGCAGGGCCGCCTCGTCGTCACCCAACTGCCGTAAGACATAGGCGATTCCGTGCAGGCCGTCGTAGAAGCCGATCCGCTCGGCGGGGACCCGGTCGACGGCGGCGCGCAGCCAGGCCGCGCCCTGCTCGTCGCGTTCCCCGAGGGCGGTGTGCCGGGCCCACAGGACGCCGGCCGCGCCGTGTCCGAAGCCCGCGCCGCCCTCGACGAACTGCTCGAAGCCGCCGGGGTACAGCCGGTCGGTGCGGTGCGGGGTGGCGCTGTCGCGCAGCCCGCGGGCGAGGGAGACCAGCACATCGGTGGGTGGGAAGGTGCCCGGCGAGGAGCGGAGCGTGGCGGTCGTGTTGTCGTTGGGGGCCAGCTGCGGAGCCAGCCGGGCCACCAGCGCGTCCGGCAGCCCGAACCGCTCGGCCGCGGCGGCCAGCAGCGCGGGCGCCTTGTCCGGGGCGAGCCCGCCGAGGGCGGCCAGCGGCAGGAAGAGCCACAGTCCGATGGCGGCGAGCGCATAGTGGTCGCCGTCCGCGCCGGTCGCGTCGGCGCGGTGGAAACCGGGGGCGCCGAGGCTGCTGGGGGTGGCCCGGTCGAGCTCGTCGGCCACCTCGAAGTCGATGAGGACCGGTTCGTCGCCGGGCCTGATGATGAGGTTGCCCGGGTGCAGGTCCCCGATCCGGATGCCGCGGCCGTGCACCGTGGCGACCAGCGCCTCGATCCGGCCGAACAGGGCCAGCGCGCGGTCGCGGTAGTGCGCGACGGCCTGCTCGTCGGGGTCGGGAACGGTCAGCGGGTGGTGGGCGGCGAGCCAGGTCTGGAAGTCCTGTCCCGCGATGTCCTCCAGCACCAGGAAGAGGTGGTCGCGGACCTGGAAGGTGCCGAAGGTGCGCGGGATCCCGGGCATCCCTGCCAGCCGCTGCAGCATCCGGTGCTCGTGGGCGATCCGGCTGACCGCGTCGCGGCCGGTGCCGTCGGTGCCGGAGTAGGGCCGGCCCTCCTTGAGGACGACGCCGGCCTCCCCCGCGCCGAGGGCGTCGGCGCCGGTCGGGACGGCGCGGTAGACACCGCCGCCGTGGGAGAACTGCAGCGCACCGGTGATCCGGTAGGGGAAGTCGTCCAGCGCCTGCCGGGCGGCCAGCGAGTCCTTGAGCACGTCCGGCAGCTCGACCCAGTCGGGGGTGTGGAAGACCGGGGTGCGGCGGTCCGGCTCCGGGGTGCCGTCGGGGCGGTGGAGGGCGGTGACCAGCTCGCCGTCGGTGTCCTCCGTGTAGTGGGTGCGGAAGCCGCCGTAGCGTACGTGGAGCGGGCCCTGCCGAAAGCGCAGGTCGGTGAGGACGTACGGGCCGGGCCGGCCGCCGACGAGGGCGTCGAGCCCTTCGAGGGTGCGGGCGAACTCGGCGTCGTCCACCGGGTAGACGGTCAGCAGCTTGCCGGCCGAGGAGCGCTGGGCGTACTTGCGGCTCAGGGCACGCAGGACGTTGGCGCTCTTGAGGTACTTGAAGGCGATGCCGTGCCGGGTGCAGTACGCGGCGACGTCGGCCAGGGTGCGGGTGGCGTCCTCGGGGGCCGCGCTGACGTGGATCTTCCAGCCCTGGTCGGGCAGCCGGTCCTCGGGCGGGCGGCAGAAGGTCCAGGCCTCGTTGTCCTCGCGCCGCCAGCCGTCGGGCAGCGGCGGGGCGGGGAAGCGGGTGGCCTCCAGGTCCCAGTTGCCGGGCCAGTCGAAGAAGGTGCGGTCGGCCAGGGCGAAGCTCTCGGCGCCGTCTCTCATGCGGCACCTCGCGCGGGGGCGGGGGCGGTGACCTCGGTGGCGAGGGGTGCGGCGGGCTCGGTGGCGAGAAGATCGGGCTCGGCGGGCTCGGCGGGCTCGGCGGTTCCGGCGGCGAGCGGTGCGGCCGGCCGGGCGGGCTCGGGAGCCCCGTCCAGGTAGGCGTCGAGTGCGGTACGGCGGCCGGTCGCCAGGTGCTCGGCGAGGACGGCGCGGGCCTGGGTCTTGTCGTCGTCGGAGAGGAAGTCGGCGAGGCCGACGGCCAGCACGCGGTTGTCCTCACTGGGTTTGAGCGAGGCGTAGTGCTCGTCGCGCAGCAGACCCCAGACGATCGCGTCGTGGAACCGTCCGTCGAGGTAGCAGTGGTCGCGCAGGATGCCCTCGACCACGAACGGGGTCTTCGTCATCAGCCGGATGACGCCCTTGTTGTAGCCGGCGGTGGTGACCTGCACCCGGTGCGCGTCGAGCTGGTGGAAGAGGTAGTCGACGAGCAGCACCACGGCCTCCGCACCGTAGCCCCGGCGCCACAGCTCCGGTGCGCCGATCGCGCCGCCGACAGTGAAGCCGCCGATCCGGCCGGAGCGCTGGTAGCTCACGGTGCCGATGCGGTCGCCGTCCTTGGTACGGATCACCAGGTGGTGGACCCGGCCGGAGCGGTTGGCCTGCTCGACCTCGGCGGCGCCCAGCAGCTCCCAGTCCCCGCTGAGCACGGCGGCCGGCGAGCCGGGCCGCAGCCAGGAGGCGATCGCTGCCCAGTCGTCGTCGCCGGGCCATTCCAAGGTCACCAGTCGTCCCTGCACGGTGCGTTTCCCTCCTCAGCGGGTTGGCGGATCGTCAGCGGGTGGAGCAGGTCGTCAGCGGGTGTAGCGGGTCAGTACGAGGACGGCGTTGTGGCCGCCGAAGCCGAAGGAGTTGCTCAGGACCACGTCGCCGTCCCAGTCGCGGGCGCCCTTGAGGACCAGGTCGAGGTCTTCTTCCGCGGGGTGGTCGCAGTTGCGGACCGGCGGGATCTTGCGGTCCCGCAGGGACAGCACCGCGGCGACTGCCTCAGCGGCTCCGGAGGCGCCGAGCATGTGCCCGGTCATGCTCTTGACCGCGGTGACCGGCGTACGGCTCAGATGGTCGGGGCCGAGCGCCTGGCGCAGCGCCGCCGCCTCGATGCGGTCGTTCAGGAGGGTGCCGGTGCCGTGGGCGCTGACCTGGCCGACGTCCTCGGGGGCGAGGCCGGCGTCGGCGAGCGCGCCGCGCATCGCGCGGACGGCTCCGGCGCCGGTCGGGTCGGGGGCGGTGGCGTGGTGGGCGTCGGTGGTGGCGGCGTAACCGGCCACCTCGGCAAGGATCTCCGCGCCGCGGCGTTCGGCGTGACCCGCCTCCTCCAGCGTCAGGACGGTGGCGCCGACGGCCATCACAAACCCGTCGCGGTCCCGGTCGAAGGGCCGGCTGGCGCCTTCGGGGTCGTCGTTGCGGCGGGAGAGTGCCTGGGCGTTGGCGGTGCCGGCCAGGTCGACGGGGGTGAGGGCGTCGTCGGTGCCGCCGGCCAGGGCGATATCGGCGCGGCCGCTGCGGATCAGCTCCGTCGCCTCGCCGAGGGCCACCGCGCCGGTGGCACAGGCCGCGGAGACCGCACAACTGGGGCCGCCGATGCCGTACTTGATCGACAGCAGGCTCGCCGGGTGGTCGATGGCGGTGAGGACCGAGTGGTACGGGGAGACCCGGCGCGGGCCCTGCACCTTCAGGACGTCGTGCTGCTGCTGGATCGCGTGGGCGGCGCCGTAGCCGGAGCCGATCACCGCGGCGAAGCGGTACGGGTCGGTTCCGGGCGCCTCTTCGAGGCCGGCGGCCCGCATCGCCTGCGCCGCGGCGACCACCGCGTACTGCGTGAAGCGGTCGCTGCGCCGGGCTTCCTGCGGGGTGAGGTAACCGGTCGTGTCAAAGCCGGTGACATCGCCGCCGATACGGACCGGAAGACCGGAAACGTCGAAGCGGGTCACGGGGCGGACGCCACTGCGGCCGGCCAGAAGAGCGGCCCAGAAGTCCGCGGTGGTGTTTCCCACAGGGGACACCACGCCGCAGCCGGTGACGACCACACGTCGCCGATCCGTGCGCAACTCCATGAAGCCCGCCTCCTGATTTCCGGCCCCGTTGTCACGCTCGGGGCGTTCTCATGACCAGAAACATGACAGGCGAGTCATTGCGCTGTCAACGGCCTGCGCAGAAGAAAGTCAGTCGCCACCCTGCGATCCGCCCCACAAACAGGCCCTTCACCAGCGAAAACACCCCCGACGAGATGACTGACAGAGTCACTAAATTTGACTGTGGTGGCCATGTGACTGCTGTGTGACGGGGGCGCGGGCGCCCGCGCGGCGGGAGTGGAGGACCCGGCCGGGGCAGGGGTGCCCGGGGGTCGTCACCCCACTCCTGCCGCCCGGCACCCCACATCTGCCGCCACCCTCCGGCGCCCTTCCCCGCCCCGTCCGAGACCCCTGGACCTCCCCCGGCAGGGCCGGGAGTACATAGAAAGTGACAGACGGCGGGACGGAAAGTGCCTACTTGCGGATGATCCGAATGCGTCGGCCGGGCGGGACGCTGGTCCGTACAACGCGCTCCGACACATCACAGGGAACGAGGGGAACTCATGAAGGGTATTGCCGTAGGCATTGTGCTGGCGATCGCAGGTCTGGTCCTGTGGCTGACCACAAAGGAAGTGGAGACCCCGATCGTCTCGCTTCACAAGGCCGGGCTGATCCTGGCGATCATCGGCGGCGCGGAGGCCTTGTTCGCGCTCCTGGGATTGGGAAAGAAAGCTAATAAATAAACGCGCGTTGCGCGCAGGAGGGGCATTGCGCCACAGCGGGACACGGCCCCGGGCCGTCAGTCCCGCTTTTCGAGGAGAGCCGTCAGCCGCTCCCGGGCCCGCTCGGCGTGCCGGTACGCCTGGGCCCCCCGGAACAGTTCCGCGGAATACCGGAAGTGCCCGGCCGCCCTTTCCCGGTCCCCCGCCCGCTCACATGCCGCCGCGATCTCACCGAGCGCGGCGGCTTTCTCATGACTGCGACCGCTGTCGGGCCGCGCGGCCAGCCGCTCGCCCAGCGCGAAGAGGCGGTCGGTGTCACCGGCCGCCTCCGCACGGACCGCATCGGCGGCCGTGAGCCAGAGCGGGAACTCCGGTTCCTGCGCCACCGACGCCACCACCAGGCCGCGCTCGACGATGCCGTGGGCCGCTTCCGTCTCGCCCCGGTGCAGCAACAGCAGGGCGTACCGGCCGTTGATCTTCTCCCAGAGCGGGAAACCGGCGGCCGGGGTCACCCGGCGCGCACACTCCCCCAGCAGGGCGGCGGCACGCTCCGCCTCGCCCCGGTCGCACAGGTCGAGCGCCTGGTGCAGAGCGATGGCGGCCTGCGGCCCGGGGAGCACGCCGTCCGCCGGGAGCCGGGACCTATCGCCGCCGGGAGCCCAGTCGGGGCAGCCGCTCCAGTACGCGCAGCGGATGAGCACTTCGAGGGCCAGCAGCGAGTGGAACCCGCTCTCGGGGCGCCGGCCTTCGCATTCGAGGTGGCCGGTGAGCGCGTGCCGCAGCCCGTCCTGGACCCGGCCGGCCGATTCCAGCAGATCGGCCAGCGCGATCAGCGCGCGCAGCCGGGACTCGGCGTACGGCACGGGGGCCTGCGCCTCCAGCATCCGCAGCAGGACCTGTGCGCCCTCGTCGGCGCGGCCGAGCCTGCCCAGTATTTCGGCAATGGCGAGCTGCGCCTCGGTAAATACGTCGTCCGGCCGGCCGACCGGTTCCCTTTCGGCCAGTGCGCGGAATTCGGACAGCGCGCCCTCGGCGTCACCGCCGTCCCATTGCCTGCGCGCCGCCACCAATCGCCCGACGAGGTCGAGCCTGCGGACCCGGCCGGTGGTTTCGGCCGGCCCGGCGGTACCGGATATTTCCTCCACGCCCACCCCGAGGCGTTCCGCCAGGATCTTCAGCGCCCGGCCGCTGGGAATACGCTTCCCACGTTCCACCAGCGAGATGTAGCTGGACGACATGTCGGGCCCGGCGAGGTCGTGCTGCGTCATACCGGCGCCGACCCGGAGCTCTTTGATTCTCCTCCCGGTGTCCGCCAGCTCAGGCATTCGACAAACCCTCCGGATTTCGGACGACGGATGATCCCGGCCGGCTGCATCAAATCGCCGAGTCACAATGAGTGGTCGGCACTTTACCAAGCAGTCAAGAGGAAGTCGACCGATATTCGGATTTCTCCCCGGGCCTTCCACCGGGTCCACCGAGATCATTTGAATGCTCTCGGTGCAATGCGTACGGCGTCGCGCCGGGATACCGGTACGGCGCCGGAAAACCGGCTGCCGGGTACACCGAACTGTGTGCCGCGGCGCCGTGGGTCAACCTTTCGATGTACTACCGCACGCCGATGCACACCGCACAGGTGGCGTGGTCGGATGAGGCGTCAAGCGCCCCACCACCGCCGGACTCCGCGGAGGCACCACCCATGACGCAGCCCCCACGCCCGGATCTGCAGAAGACTCCGGCGTCCCCTTCCCCCTCGTCGCCCTCGGTGCTGGCCTCCGACGCCGAGCGCGAGAACATGGTCGAACGGCTCAGAGAGGCCGCCGTGGAAGGCCGGTTAACCCTGGAGGAGCTGGCCGAACGGTCCGAGGCGGCCTATCTGGCCCGTACCCGCACGGAGTTGCTGTCCGTCGGCGACGACCTGCCGCAGGTGACGCCCCCGCAGCCGGGCCCGTCGGGTCCGGCGGGAGCGCGCACCTTCCGCGCCACCTTCGGCGACCTCGTCCACCGCGCCCCCGTCCTGGAACACGGCATCGAGGCGACCGCGGTCTTCGGAGACCTCACCCTGGACCTGTGCGCCTCCCCGGCACCGTCGACCGGCGAACTGACCATCGCGGCCCGGGCGATCGTCGGCGATGTGCATCTGCTGCTCCCGGAGGGCGTCCGGGTCGAGATGAACTGCAGCCAGGTCCTCGGTGATGTACGCGATCTGACCCGGGCACACGCCGGCCCGGAAGCCATCACCCCGCTCGTGCGCATCACCGGCACCGCCGTCCTCGGCGACATCATCGTCGCCCACCCCGACAGCGACCGCCGCACGTACTGGCAGAAGTGGCTCGACGAGCGCCGCACCCGGGCCTGACCCAAGGAGCAGCCGTGGCATCCGCGCAGACCCTGCCCCGCTCCGGACCGTCCGCCCCCGTGCCCGACGAGGGCCGGATCACCCTGCGGGCGAGCGCCCGGCACACCGGCGCGCTGGTCCGCCGCAACCTCCTCCAACTCCGGCAGAACCCGACGGCGATGACCGACGCGCTGCTGATGCCGGTGGTGCTGACCGTGCTGTTCGTCTTCGTCCTGGGCGGCGCGGTCGACCCCGGCGGCAACCGGGTGCGGTACACCGCCTTCCTGGTGCCGGGGCTGATGGTGATCCTCGGCATGACCATCGCCATGGCCGTGGGCGTCGGCGTCAACGACGACTTCCGTACGGGCGTGATGGACCGCTTCCGCGCGATGCCCATCGGCCGCTCCTCGGTGCTGGTGGCCAAGGTGGTGGTGGAGACCGGCCGGATGCTGGTGGCCATCGCGGTGCTGCTGGTCGTCGGCGCGCTGCTCGGCTTCGACGTCGCCGGGCACTGGCCGGGCCTGCTGGCCGCGACCGCCCTGACCGCCGTGTTCGGCACCTCGCTGGTGTGGACCTTCATGCTGCTGGGCCTGACCCTGCGCACCGCACAGGCCATCCAGGGGCTCTCGGTCCTGGTGCTGACCCCGCTGGAGTTCGGCTCCTCGATCTTCGTACCGCCCTCGACCATGCCGGACTGGCTGTACACCTTCACCCGCTTCAACCCCCTGACCCATATGGCCGACGCGGCCCGCGGACTCGCCCTGGGCGAGGGCCCGGTGGCCGGCCCGGTGCTCTGGACGCTGGTGTGGTCGGTGGGCCTGACCGCCCTCACCGCCCCGGTGGCCGTCGCCAAGTTCCGCACCAAGACCTGACACCGATCCGTACGGAGCCGAGCGCCTCCCCTGGCACGCCTTCGGCGTGGCTCCCTCCGTACGAAGAAGTCGTGCCCGGCTCCCTCCGGCACCCCCGGGCCGGAGGGGGCCGGGCACGCGACCCTCCTCGTCGGGGCGGCACCTTCCCGGTGCCGCCCACCATCCGCTGTCCGCGTCCGCTGGCCCTGGGGCCGACAGGCCGTGACGGCTCTGACGGCCCGGCAGCCCCAGCGGCCCCGGGGCCGACAGGCCTTGGCGGCTCTGACGACCCCGACGGGCCCAACGGCCCTAATTAATGCCCCTCCCGCTCCGGGAAGTCCCCCGCGGCGGCGGTCATCCCGGGCGGGGTGTCGGCGAGCGCGGCCGCCACCTCCACCACGGCGGTGGTCCCGGCCGCGACCTGCCGCCAGGCGTCCGCCAGCGCCCCGGGCAGCTCGTCGGCGTCCGTCACCCGCCGGTAGCCCAGGCCGTAGGCGCCGGCCAGGCCCTCCGTGCCGGTCGGGCGGGACCGGGTGAAGGCGAAGCGCGAGCCGGCCGGCGAGACCCGGTCGAGGTTGGACTGCAGCCAGCCGTAACCGCCGTTGTCGAGGACGACGTAGAGCACGGCGACGCCCGCGTCGGCGACGGTGGGCAGTTCGCCGCGGAAGAGGTTGAAGGCGCCGTCGCCGACCACCGCGACCACCGGCCGCCCGGCCGGTTCGGCCAGCCGTACGCCCACCGCGGCGGCCGCGCCGAAGCCGAGCGGGGTCTGCTCGCTGGGCACCACGGAACCGCCGCCGGACCCCAGCGACCAGTGCGGGAAGAAGTACGACCACATGTCCTGCAGGCCGTTCTCCTGGACCAGGACACGGTCCGCGGGCAGCGCGCGGTCGAGGGCGGCCAGCACCCGGGCGACCGGCACGGCGCCCTCGGCCACCGTCTTGGCGGCCTCCTCGGCACGGTCCGCCGCCCGCCGCTCCAGCGCGGCCCGCACCGCACGGACCCGCGCCGCCCAGTCGCCCGTGGGCCGGTGACCGGACAGCAGCTCCGTCCAGCCGTCGACGATCCGTCCGGCGTCCCCGAGCACATGGCCGCCGGGCCGCTCCATGGTCAGGTTCTCCTCGCCCAGCACCGCCTGGATCACCGGGAGTTGGCCCGCGCCCTCCGGCCAGCCGAAGGTGGCGGTCTCCTCCAGACGGCTGCCCAGCGCGATGACCAGGTCCGCCTCCCGCCACAGCGCGTCCATCGGGGCGACCGTGTAGAGGCCGCTGACGCCGCAGTGCAGCGGGTGGTCCTCGGCGACCGTGCCGCGGCCGGAGGCGGTGCTGAAGAGCCCGGCGCCGAGCAGTTCGGCGAAGCGCTCGATACGGCGGCCGGTGTTGCGGTGCCGGGCGCCGCCGCCGACCAGCAGCAACGGCCGTTCGGCCGCGGCGATCCGGGCGGCGGTGGCGGCCAGCGCGTCCGGGTCGGGGGCGGGCCGCTGGGGCGTGGCCGGGCGCCACGGCCCGTTGCGGGTGACCGGTTCGGCGGCGATCTGCTCGGCGAGCTCCACGTAGACCGGCCCCGGGGCGCCGTTGACGGCGAGCGCGGCGGCCTTCTCCAGGGCACCGGGGAGCCGTTCGGGGTGGTCGACGCGGGTCGCCCACTTCACGTACGGGCGGATCGCGGTCAGCTGGTCCAGCTCCTGGAAGGCGCCGGTGCCGAGCCGGTCGAGCCGGGTGCCGTCGGCGATGAGCAGCAGCGGCACGGCGGCGGAGCGTGCCTCCAGGACGCCGGTGAGCGCGTTGGTCAGCGCCGGGCCCTTGCCGATCACGCAGACGCCGGGGCGGCCGGCGGCGAGCGCGTAACCGGTCGCCATGAACAGGGCATTGCGCTGGTCGCGGCAGAGCACGACCGTGGTGTCGGACCGCTCCAGCTCGCCGAGCAGCGCCATGTCGTCGCCGGGCAGCCCGAACACCACCTCGGTGCCCAGGTGGTGGAGGTGGTCGGCGATCGCGGCCCAGGCGGTGGGGTGGGTGATGGGGGTCATCGTCCTGCTCCCGGTCGGTGGGCGGCGACGGCCTGGGAGATCAGTACGGGTTCGGCCCGTACGTCCTCGCCGTCGGCGATGTAGTTGGCCATCCGGCCGTAGCCGCCGAACGGGGCGTTGCCGTTGTCGATGGAGAGCAGGGTGGTGTCGAGGGTGACGGTGGTGCGCCGGCGCAGCGCCTCGACGAGGCCGGGGGCGTGGCCGTAGACGCTGGAGCCCAGGGCGCGTTCGGTGAACATGCCCGTGGTGAGGGTCGCGGCCAGCGCGTCCTCGTCGCGGTAGCCGGCGATGTGGAAGATCGGGGCGAAGAACTCCGGTACGTGGGTGCGCGGGGTGACCTCCGGACCGACGACGACGGTGGGATCGAGCCGCCGGCCGCGGAAGTCGACATGCCCGCCGTGCACGATGCCTTCGTGGTTGCGGGCGAGGAACTGCGCGCCGTCCTCCAGCGCGCTCTCGTAGAAGATCGGCCCGAAGTCGGCGTCCGGGTCGGAGTAGGGGCCGTAGCGCAGCCCCTTCAGCTCGCTGACCAGGGTGTCGACGAACGGGTCGAGCAGCGACGCGTGGACGCTGAACAGGTCGGGGCCCAGGCAGTCCTGACCGGTGTTGAGGACCCGGATGGCGATCGCGTCGCGGACCGCCCGCTCGACATCGGCGCCGGGGGCGACGACGAACGGGTTGACGCCGGAGCCGAGGAAGAGGAAGAGCTGCCCGGGGGAGAGCTGGGCGCGGATCTGCTCGGCGTTGGCGTAGGCGCCGGTGAAGACGACGACATCGGCGGGGCGGACGTGCTCTTGCAGGAACTCCCGCTGGCTGGCGCCGGTGAGGGTGATCGGCAGGCCATGATGCTCGGCGAGCAGCGTGTGCAGCCGCTGCATCTGGTCCTTGACCCGGCTGGACGGGCGGAAGACCAGCCGGTCGGTGTAGAGCGCCGGGACCAGGAGGTAGAGGGCGTAGGAGTAGAGGATGACGTTCGACGGCATGAAGGCGGCCAGCCGGGGGACGCGTCCTGGCCGGTGGGTGGCCACCTCGTCCAGGGCCCCGTCGAGGGTGGCGATGGTCGACTCGATCTCGTAGCGCGCGGCGCGGTGGGTGGAGATCTCGCACAGCAGCTCGTGCACGGTACCGGCGTCGTTCACCAGGAAGTCCCGGACCCGGTGCACGGCCGCCGCACGCCGGCTGTCGGTGCTGTCCTCCTCCGGCTCGGCGGCCACGGTCGGCCATGCGGGAGCGGAGCTCATATGTCCCTCCTCGGGGCGTAGTCCATGGAGGGTCAGCGTCAGCCACCTGTCATTTATTGTCAAGTAAAGTCATTACACTCGACCGCCTCATATGACAAGCGGCCACCCTCCCGGCCGGTCCGCGCACCCCTCTCACACTCCCGCCCATCGTGGCGTCAAACCCCCAAGGCAACCTCTCATCTGTCGTAACCCTCCCGCCCGGATCACGGGAATGCCGCACTCCGAACGTGACAAAAAATGACTCCCGGCAGGGAGCCGAGTCGTTCACAAACGCCCCTGAGCAGGCCGGTGCCGAGTAGACTCGCGGTCATTGCGTTCCGTCTGTCCGCAGCGTCCGTGCCCCCGTCACCGTCCGTCCGCCCCACTCAACTGCGAGCGATTTTCTTGACGATTGAGCAGCCTGCTTTCGGTAAGCGAGTGCGGGAGGTCCGGCGCTCTCAGGGTCTGTCCCAGGGGGACCTCGCCGGGGACGATCTCTCCCCCAGCTATGTCTCGCTGGTCGAGAACGGCCGCAGAGTCCCCGGCACCAAGATCGCCCGGTCCCTCGCCCAGCGCCTCGGCACGACGGTCGAGGCACTGTGCGCCACCGATGAGCCCGGCGACCGGCTGACCCGGCGCCTGGGCCTGGTCGGCCAGTTGGTGGCCGCCCGGTCCAGCCAGCTGGCCGGTGACTGGCCGGCCGCCCGGCGGCAGCTGGAGTCCGTGGTGGAGCAGGCCGGCACCGGTCACGACGAGGTGCGCTGGGAGGCGCACTGGGAACTGGCCACCGTCCTCGGGCGGCTGGACGACCCGGCCCGCCACGAAGCGGCGCTGCGCCACCTCCTCGACGACCCGCTCACCCGCTCCGCGCCGGTGCTGCACGCCCGCGTCGCCGTCGAACTCGCCCAACTGCTGCGCGCCGCGGGCCGCCTCGCGGACGGGGCCCGCTTCGCCGAGGAGGCCGTCCGGCTCACCGGCGAGCTGGAGCCCGGCCGCCCCGAGCGGGCGCAGGCCCGCATGGCGCTGCTGTCGGTGTCCGTCGACAGCGGGGAGTGGAGCCGCGCCGAGCAGCTCGGGGCGGAGCTGCAGGCGGAGGCCGCTCCCCTCCCGGCCGGTGAACTGCGGGCCGGCGCGCTGTGGGCGGTGGCCGGGGCGCAGTATCTCGGCGGACACCCGGAGCGGGCACTGGAGCTGCTGGCCGAGGCGGAGCAGCTGCTCGCCGCGACGGACGGTGTGCGGCTGCGGCTGCAACTGGCCCGCGCCCGTGCCCTGCTGGCCCTCGCCGCGGGCCCGCCGGACGAGGCCGACGCCCTGCTGGCGCGGGCCCGGCAGGCCGCCGCGCTCGTCGACACCCCGTCCACCAGGACCTGGCTCGCCGTCCTGGAGACGGCCGCGGCGCTGCGCCACCACCGGCCGGCGGCGGCCGCCGAGCACGCCCTCGCGATCGATCCCGACGCCGCCGGGCTGACGCCCCTCGACCGTGCCCGCGCGCTGCTCCACCTCGCCCGCGCCCACCGCGCGGACGGCGGCGCGGAGGCCGCGGAGGCCGACTTCAAGGAGGCCGCCGAGGGCTACGAGCACGCCGGCGCCTTCCGGCTGGCGCTGGAGAGCTGGCGGGAGCTGAGCTCCGGCGGCCGTACGGGCGAGGGGCCTGATCCGCATGCGGTGCTCATGCCGTAGTGGCGTCCGGGGCGTAGGAGCAATGTCCGGGGCCTGGGCGCGATGTCCGAGGCCCGGGGGAGTCTCCCGCCAGTCGCCCCCTTTGGTCGTTGCCTCACGGCGTCCTCTCTAGGCGTCCCACCAGGCGCTGCCCGCCTCGGCTGTCGCGTCGCCGTGGGTGCCGGCGGGCGCGCACGACCGGTTCGCCCGCCAGATCCGGACCCCGGGTGCCGGGGCCGAGGTCGCCGCGCAGGCCACGGTCTGCGGACCCGCGGGCAGTTCGCGGACGTACGCCGTGCCGCCGGGGCCCGCGGCGGATCCGGGGATCACGATCTTGCCCTCCCGCGCACCGCTCAGCGCGTCGATCGCGTCGGCGGCGGCCAGCTCGCCGCGGCCGGTCAGCCGTAGCGCCGCTTCCTTACGGGTCCACAACCGGGCCAGCCGCCGGCCCCGCCGGCCCGCCGGGGCCTCTTGGACGTAGTCGCGCTCCGACGGGGTGAAAGGGAGCAGCAGTTCGCTGACGGGTCCACGAGGGACGGTGTGCACGGACAGCGCCACCGGGAGGTCCCTGATCAGGGCCAGGAAACGCCGGCCCGTGTCCGCACCGGCGTCGAGACAAAGACGGGTGCCCTGCCGCCGGCCGGCGGCGGCGGGCGGTTCGGCACACACCGGCCGTCCGAAGCCGTCCCGGGTCACCCGAATATCACCGGGAGAACAATGCAGCAGCCGGCCCAGAAATGCCGTTAAACAGTAGGGCTGTCGAATGTCAACGGGTACGTTCGAGAATATATGCAGAAAACCGTCGGTTAATTCTGAAGAACGGGACGGGTCCCAACACGCCTCCGCTTGGGGTGCGTTGGCCGTGCCACCGTCATGGTTGAGCGAATGCGCGCCACAGGAACGCTGGTCCCCCCGCATAGATCCCCTCGCACCATGTCTCCTTTCCGGACGGTCACATCCAAGAAAGCAGTGCTCTGAGTCGATTTGATTTACACCCCGGAGATCTTCAAGATATCCCTGGTCTATGCCTGCGTCAACAAGCGACGACCGAAAATCAACTTCGTTTTACCCGAGGGCATTACGAGATTTCGCCACCGTGCGGCCCGGAGCGAGGCGGTGAGCCCCGGGTGCCCGCAAGCCGAGGGCCGGCCGCCCTTGAGCGCGCAGGAATCTGACTGCTATTCACCTCCTTTGCGAAGGTGCCTTCTTCTGCGGGCGCCACGTTCACGGGCTCCTCCGTGCGCGGGTGCGCTTCTGCCGGTGCGGCAGGGCCGGCAGAAGCGCACGGCCGGCGGCCGCGCTCAGGACGCCGCCTGCTTCTCCACCCGGATCACTATGTCCAAAACCGTGCGCATGTCCTTCATCTCCTCTTCGGGCAGCTCGATCCCGAAGCGCTCCTCCGCCACGACGATGACCTCGGCCATCGCGAGCGAGTCCACATCCAACTCCTCGACCAGGGACTTCTCTTCGGTCACCTCGGCCGGCACCACGCCGGCCACCTCGTGCAGGATCTCGGCGAGCTGCGCAACGATCTCTTCGCGGGCCGGGACGGTCGGGACGGTCATAACGGTCACCTCTCTGTGGAGTACGGGGTGGCGCAGGGTGGAGGGGCGGCCCGGAGGCCGTACGGAGCGGCCGCGGCCCGGTCGGCGGCCTGCCGCGGGGCGGGGCCGGGGCCGGAGCCGGGGCGGGGGCCGGGGTCGACCGACGACGCGGCATCCCGGCGCCGGGGCCAGCACCGGGAAGTCCTGCGCGCCGGCGCCACGTCCGCGCCTCCATGACACCGGAGTCATTCTTTTGACTCCACTTGACTGTTCTAGTCAACTGGAGGTCCGATAGGTTGTCAATGACGGCCTTTCAAGACCAAGTCAGGACACAGCTTCTGAGTTGCCTTCAGTGACTCCGAAGTTCCGGGACGAGTCAGACGGAGGAACCGCATGAGCGGTCTGCTCGACGGAAAGCAGCTGGTCATCACGGGTGTGATCACCGAGAGCTCGATCGCCTACGCGGTGGCACGCCTCGCCCAGGAAGAGGGCGCCAAGATCGTCCTCACCGCCTACGGACGGCCGAGTCTGGTCGCCAGGCTCGCCCGGCGGCTGCCGGAGGAGCCCCCGGTGGTGGAGCTGGACGTCACGGACGAAGAACAGCTCGGCACCCTCGCCGACCGCGTCGGCGCCCACCTCGACGGCCTCGACGGCGTACTGCACTCCGTCGCCAACG
The DNA here is from genome assembly GCF_004125265.1 of Streptomyces lydicus. Classification (GTDB taxonomy): domain Bacteria; phylum Actinomycetota; class Actinomycetes; order Streptomycetales; family Streptomycetaceae; genus Streptomyces; species Streptomyces lydicus_C. Next base: position 4,669,882 of record NZ_RDTE01000003.1, on the reverse strand, counting down.
CCCCCGCCGGCTGCCTGGACGGCGGCTTCCTGACCGCGCCGTGGCGCGATGTGTCCGCCGCCCTGCACACCTCGACGTACTCCCTGGTGGCGCTGGCCATGGCCTGCCGGCCGCTGCTCCGCCCCGGGTCGAGTGTCGTCGGCGTCGACTTCGACGCCTCCCGCGCCTGGCCCGGCTACGACTGGATGGGCGTCGCCAAGGCCGGACTCGAGGCCTGCTCCCGCTATCTGGCGCGCGACCTCGGGGGCCAGGGCATACGGGCCAACCTCGTCGCGGCCGGCCCGCTGCGCACCCTGGCCGCGCGCGGGATCGGCGGCGACGGCCCGTCCTTCGAGAAGAGCTGGTCGGCCCGCGCCCCGCTCGGCTGGGATCCGCAGGACGCCGAACCGGTCGCCCGTACGTGTGTGGCGCTGCTCTCTGACTGGCTGCCCGCCACCACCGGCGAGATCGTGCACGCGGACGGCGGCCACCACATGATCGGCGACTGAGCGGCGATGCCGGAGAGAGCGGCGTCGGAGAGAGCGGCGACGGCGGACGGGGCGGCGGCGCCCACCACGCTGAGCTGCGGCCCGTACGCCATCGAGCGGCGGCGGATCGCCGCCTTCGCCGCCGCGCTCGGCGACCCCCACCCCGCGTACACGGACCCGGCCGCCGCCCGTGCCCTAGGCCACCCGGACATCATCGCCCCGCCCACCTACCTGGCCGCCCTCGCGGGCCACGCCGAAGACCAACTCCTGCGCCTGCAGCCGGCGTTCGTCACCACCGAGGGCGCCGTGCACCGCGCGCAGACGCTGCGCCATGCCCGCGCCGCACACGTCGGCGACACCCTGCACGCGACCGTGCACCTCACCACCACGGCCCTCGCCGGCCGCCCCCTCCTCACCCTCGACTGCGAGTTCCGGGACGAGGGTGGCGCCCGGGTGGCCACCACCACGTCCTCGCTGCTGTGCCCGGCCGCCGCACCGCGGCCCGCCCGGCGCCCGCTCGACACCACGGAATCGGACCACCCATGACCGACACCATCGCCCCTCCGGTCGCCGCCGCCCGCCTCGTCGACGGCACCGCGGCCCCGGCCGGCGACAGCACGGCCCCGCCGGACGCCACCGGCCGCCTCGACGGCCCGGCGCTCGGCCGCCGGATACGCACCACCGCACACGCCCTACGCCGGCTCGGCCTCCGCACCGGCGACCGAGTCCTGGTGCAGGGCGACAACAGCGTCGACTATGTCGTCACCCTGCTGGCCCTGATGCATGTGGACACCTCGCTCATCCCGCTGGACCACCGGCTCTCCGGCGCCGACGCCGCCGCGGCCGGCCGCCAGGCCCGGGCCCGCTGGCTGGTCACCGCCGCCGACCACGCCACCGGCTTCCCCGGCATCCCCGACCAGCGCGTCATCCACTACCCGCGACTGGCCGCCGACGCCCCGCCGCCCCCGCCCGGCGCCGTCGGCCTGGACCCCTGGTTCCGCCGCCCCGACGCCCTCGTCCTGTGGTCCTCGGGCACCACGGGACGGCCCAAGGGCATCATCAAGCCCGGCCGGGCCGTCCTCGACAACTCACTGCGCACCGTCCAGGCCATGGGCTACCGGGCGGACGACGTCCTCGCACCGCTGCTGCCCTTCTCACACCAGTACGGTCTCTCCGTCATCCTGCTGTGGTGGCTGGCCCGTTGCACTCTGCTGGTCACCCCCTACCAGCGGCTCGACGCGGCCGCCGGCCAGGCCGCGGCCCACGGCGCCACCGCCGTGGACGCCGCCCCGTCCACGTACCACTCGCTCCTCGGCGTGGTGCGTCGCCGCCCGGAGGTACGCGCCGGACTCGCCGGGGTACGGCTCTGGGGCGTGGGCGGCGCACCGCTGCCCGCGCCGCTGGCCGAGGCTTTCCACACGACAATGGGCCGCCCACTCCTGGACGGCTACGGTCTGACGGAACTCGGCAATGTCGCGCTGGCCACCCCCGACGCACCGCACGGCTGCGGGCGCCCGTTGCCCGGCGTACGGCTGCGCGTCATGCGCCCCGACGGCACCGCTGCCCAGGCGGGCGAGCTCGGCGGCATCGAGGTGCGCTCACCCGGGCTGATGGCCGGCTACCTCCAGGAGGACGGCTCGCTCACGCCGGTCGACCCGGACGCGTGGTATCCGACGGCCGACCTGGGCAGTGTCGACGCCGAGGGCACCGTGCGGGTGGTGGGCCGCAACCAGGCCGTGCACCGGCTGGGCTTCACGCTCTACCCCGAGAGCCTGGAACGCCGTGCCGAGGCCTGTGGCCGGCCGGTGAAGGTACTGGCGGTCGAGGACCAACGCCGTGGCAGTGCACTGCACTTCGTGGTCGCCGACCCCGGCGGGGAGGCTCCGCTCACCTGGCGCCGACGGCTCGCCGAACACCTCGCGGAGTACGAACAGCCCAATGCGGTCCATGTCGTCGACCACTTCCCGCTCACGGCCAACGGAAAGCCCGACACGCGTGCGTTGCGTGCGGAGCTCGGGCTGGAGCTGGGAGGGGGGCCGGGGACCGGTGCCCCGGTCGGGGGCTGAGCCGGGCAACTCCGGGTGGAAGGCGGGTGGTTCAGGTCTGCGGGATCCCCGGGAAGTCCGGGTGGTTCAGGTCTGCGGGTGTTCAGGTCGGGTGGTTCACGCCTGCGGGCGGTTGGTTCATGCCCGCGGATGAGTCAATCCTGCGGATGAGTCACGTCTGCGGATACATCAAGTCTGCGGATACGTCACGTCTGCCGTTGTTTCACGTGGAACATGTCGCTCTGCGCTGCCTCGTCGACACCGCTTCCTCGTCCACGACACTCCCTCGCCGACGTCCGTGTCAGCGTGGGCTCCGTGTGAGCGTTCGCCGGAGCTGTCATGCGTCGTTGCGCCCTTTTCAGGGCGGGGTACCGGCTTCAGAGCAGCTGCCGCCCGGTTCAGACGGCGCGAGCGGTGTGCACATGGCGGCGGGCCGCCGGAATGGCCGCGGGGCGCGCGTCCGCCTCGGCACCGGCGTCCGGTCCGGTACCGACCGGGGCCAGAGCCGAGTCCGGGGCGGCGAACTCGTCGGCCGTCGGCTCGGTGCGGGAGCGAAGGCGGGTGCGCAGACCGGGCGAGGTGCCATGGGCCTCGGCGCTGATGCGCTGCTTGATCGTCGGCGGCAGCTCGGGCCGGGCGAACATCCGCCGGGCGGGGCCGGCTTGGCAGTACAGCGGTACGGCGCGCGGGGCGGGCACGGCAGGGGTTCCCGTCCCTGGACCGCGGTCCGGTGCGGCGCAACTCACCGCCTCCGGCGCCTCGGCCTCGGGGGCGTCGCTGCCCGCCTTCCCGTTGCCCAGGGTCCGCTCGTACAGTGCGGCATCCCGGCGCGCGGCCGAGGCCGTCGCGGAGACACCCAGTGCCGCCAGCAGCTTGCCCAGCATGGCAAGGCACACCGCCCAGAACTTCATGACCTTGGTCGCAGCCATGGCCCCTCACTTTCGGTCAGGATCTCCCCGAGAGATCCGTTGCATCTGCTTCGTTGTGCGTTCTCAGTTGCTGCGCCTCAGGCGCTTCACTTCGATTGCTTCGCTTCAGTTGCGCCGCTTCCGGTGCACCGCTTGGATGGCGTCGCTTCTGTTGCGTTTTCTTATGATGAGTACGCAATGGGAGGATTCACGGACCGACGCCCCCGGATCGGCGTTCTTCCGATGAACACCACCCGTACGCAGTAGCCACAGCCGTCGGACGGCAGGCCGGCGGCGGGCCGCAGCCGCCGGTCAACCGATCGGTTGATGCCGTTCCGAGCGGGTTGGGCGATGTGCCACCGGGTGCGCAGGGCGGATTCTCGCGTTATGGCAATCATCGAAGTCACCGGGCTGCGCAAGGTCTACGGGGGCCGGGCCGTGGTCGACGAGGTCTCCTTCGCCGTGGAAGAGGGAGAGATCTTCGGGCGGTGCCGTCGTTTCACGTGAAACGGCCGTGGCCTACTGCCCGTTGGGATGGGGCAGCCCCATGCAGCCCATGCAGCGCATTGGCCCTTGGGCCCGCTCAGGCCGGTGTCAGCTCCCCCGTGCGGGCCATTTCCGCCATCATGTGCACGGCCTCCGGTTCGGGGGTGCTGGGCGGGATGATCAGCAGGTCCCAGCGGCCGTGTCCGGGGGAGACCAGACAGATGGTGTCGGGGCCGGGGCGGCCGGTGGTTCGGCGGAGGCGGACGACATGGCCTTCGACGAGGGTGTGGGCGGGGAGGGCGGACCAGGGGGCGCCGTTCACCGTGGCGTGGGTGATCCGGGGCCAGTCGAAGGGGAGCGCGGCCAGCAGCTCGGGGAGTTCGGCCAGCAGGTCTGCCGAGTGGGGCCACCAGACACCGTCGATGCACCGCACCGTATCGGTGTGCGGGGCGATGGTCAGGCGGGCGACGAGCGGTGGCGTGTGAGGCGCGTGGTGGCGGGGAGGGGCCGCGTGGGGATCCCCTGCGGTGGTCATGCGGTGCTCCTGACGCGGCGGTCCGCCACCCGTGCCGGGTCGGGCCAGCGCACGTCCCGGACCCAGCCGAGACGTTCGAAGAGCCGGATGACGGCGGCGGACACATCGAGCTGACCGCGGTCGACGCCGTGCCGGGCACAGGTCGGGTCGGCGTGGTGCAGGTTGTGCCAGCTCTCACCGAACGACAGCAGGGCCAGGGGCCACAGGTTGGTCGCCCGGTCGTGGCGCCGGGTGCGGAACGGCCGCTCGCCGATGACATGGCAGAGCGAGTTGACGCTCCAGGTGACGTGGTGCAACAGCGCGATCCGGATGAACCCGGCCCACAGCAGGGCGGTCAGGGCGGTGACCCAGGAGCCGCCGAGCGCCCAGCCCAGCCCGAACGGCAGGGCGAGGGTGAGCAGGCACAGCAGCGGGAACGCCCGGTCGACCGCGCGGATCCCGGGGTCGGCGAGCAGATCGGGCGCATAGCGCCGGTGCGAGGTGGGGTCGTTGCCGAACAGCCAGCCGATGTGCGAGTGCACCAGTCCGCGCAGCTGACCGCGCAGGCTGGTGCCGTAGCGATACGGGGAGTGCGGGTCGCCGGGCCGGTCGGTGTAGGCGTGGTGACGGCGGTGGGTGGCGACCCAGTCGATGACATCGCCTTGGAAGCTGAGCGAGCCGGCGAGGGCGAGCGCGATACGCAGTGCGGGGGTGGCGGTATAGCTGCCGTGGGTGAGGCCGCGGTGGAAGCCGATGGTGACGCCCAGGCCGCTGATGACGTAGAAGACGGCCAGCAGAACGAGGTCGGTGAGGTGGACGACGCTGCCCCAGAGGAGGGGGATGGCGACGGCCAGGCCGACGAAGGGGGCGATGACTATGAGGGCGGTCACCGTGACGTACATCCGGCGGCCGGGCGTCGGCGTCGGCTCGGTGCCGCTGTCGGGGAACGGGGAGGTGCCGTCGTAGTCCGGTGCCGACGGGTCGCCTCGGGCGGTGGACGTCACGGGTCGCCACCTGCCTTGTCCGGTGGCGTCGGTGGGCCGGCCGCCGGTGGGCCCACTGCCGGCGATCCGGCCGTCGGCGGTCCGGGGTGGGCGTCGTCGTGATCGTCCGGGTGCTTGTGCTTCCGGTTCCGCAGCGACTGCTTCCAGTCCGCGTAGCGGTGGGGGGCCATCCGTCCGGTTCCCTGGGCGTTGACCCGGGCGATGAACAGCGCCCCCAGCGCTACCAGCGCCAGCAGCACGATCACGGTCCACAGAGTCTGCATGGTGCTCACCTCACCGAATGCGCGCATCCCCGGGCTCCCTGGGCGTCCCCAGGCACCCTCGGCGCCCTCGGCATCCTTCGGCGTTCCGGTGATTCCAAGGTACCCCGCGGGGGACCGGTACCTCCCGTTGTGGAGGGATATGGTCGAGAGGGCACGGGGGCCGGCCGGGTGCCCTCACCCGTCCCCGCACCCGCACCCGCCCCGCACCGGCGCCGGAACCGGCACCGGAGTCAGCGGCTCAGACGTTGACTCCGAAGTCCGCCGCGATGCCCGCCAGGCCGGATGCGTACCCCTGGCCCACGGCGCGGAATTTCCACTCCGCACCGTTCCGGTAGAGCTCACCGAAGACCATCGCGGTCTCGGTCGAAGCGTCCTCGCTCAGGTCGTAGCGGGCCAGCTCCGTCCCGTCCGCCTGGTTGACGACGCGGATGAAGGCGTTGCGGACCTGGCCGAAGCTCTGCCCCCGGCTCTCCGCGTCGTGGATGGAGACCGGGAAGACGATCTTGGCGACCTCGGCGGGCACCGTGGACAGCGTGACCTCGACGGACTCGTCGTCCCCCTCGCCCTCGCCGGTCAGGTTGTCGCCGGTGTGCCGCACCGAGCCATCGGGGCTGGTGAGGTTGTTGTAGAAGACGAAGTGGGCGTCGGAGACGACCTTGCCCGCCTCGGTGCACAGCAGCGCACTGGCATCCAGGTCGTAGTCCGCGCCCGTCGTCGTCCGTACATCCCAGCCGAGGCCGACCGTGACCGCGGTCAGTCCGGGCGCTTCCTTCGACAGCGAGACGTTGCCGCCCTTGGCCAGCGAGACTCCCATGGCTTCCCTCCAGGTGTTGCCTGCATTCCGGGTGAGCCTCAAAATCTACAGGAGTGTAGAAGTTAGCGGCCGGGGTCGGTGGCGTCCGGCGACGGTGCGAGCGGAGCGCCGTCGCGGAACCGGCCGCTCGGCGATCCGCCCGGACCCGGAGCCCTCGGCACGCCGCCCCGGTCCGGCCGCTCAGTAAGATGCCCCGACGTCCCGGCCGGCGGGACACCCGGAACGACGGGAGGCAACGGCATGGGCGGGAAGGCCTTCGGGAACTTCGGCGGCGCCGGACGGGAACGCGCCCGCAGACGGGGGCAGGGCCAGCTGGAGGCCCAGGTGCTGGCCGCGCTGCACCACGCGCCCGGGCCGGTCACCGCAGCCTGGGTACAGGAACGGCTCGGCGACGACCTCGCGTACACGACCGTGATGACGATCCTCTCCCGGCTGCACGCCAAGCAGGCCGTCACCCGCGAGCGGTCCGGCCGTGCCTACCTCTGGACCCCGGCCGCCGACGAGGCCGGGCTCGCCGCGCTGCGGATGCGCCGCGTCCTGGACGGCGAACCGGACCGGGACGCCGTACTCACCAGCTTCGTCTCCGCGCTCTCCACCCACGACGAGCAACTGCTGCGCACCCTCCTCGACCGCGAGGCGACAGAGGACCCCACGGCCGGCGAGAACCCCACGACGGCCGAGGACACCGCGACGGCCGACGGCCCCACGACGGCAGGCACCGCCACACCCCCCGCCCCACACCGCCCCTCGGACGAAGCGCGCGGAGGCTGACCGGTGGGCGTCTTCGTGTTCCTGCCGCTCGTCCTGCCGCTCACCGCCCTGCCGATCGCCCGGCTCGCCGAGCAGCACCTCCACCCCCGCGCCACCACCCGCCTGCTGACCCTGCTCGCCGCGGTGCTCGGCCTGTGCAGCACGCTGTGCCTGGGCCTGCTGGTGGTCGTCGGCACCGCCCAACTGCGCGGCAACCCACTGCCCGACGGCTGGTCGGACCCCCGGGTGCGGGCCGCGGTCCCGTTCGCCGAGGTCGCGGGCGTCGCCGCGATCCCGCTGCTGGCCGCCGCGCTCGCCACGTGCGGCGCGGCGCTGCGCCGGCACCGCCGCATCCGGGCCCGTACCCACCGTGCACTGAACGGGCTGCCGGCCGACGCCGATCCCGCGGTGCTGCCGGACGACGAGCCCTACGCCTACGCCGTGCCCGGCACCCCGGCCCGCCCCGGACGGCCCGCCAGGCCCGGCCGGGTCGCGGTCTCCCGCGGGATGCTGCGCAGCCTGGACGGCGACGAGCGGCGGGCCCTGTTCGCCCATGAGCGCGCCCATCTGCGCTGCCGCCACCACCGCTACCTGCTCGCCGTACGCCTGGCCGGCTGCGTCAACCCGCTGCTGCTGCCGCTGCGTTCCGCGGTCGCCTTCGCCACCGAGCGCTGGGCGGACGAGGAAGCGGCGCAGGTGGTCGGCGACCGGCGGCTGACCGCGCGTGCGGTGGGCAAGGCGGCGCTGGTCACCCGGTCCGCGCCGGAACCCGGGCTGGCGCACTTCGCGGCGCCCGAACCGGGGCCGGTGCCGCGCCGAGTGGTGGCGCTGCTCGGGCCCGTGCCGCCGGCCCGCCACTGGCCGCCGGCGCTGACCCCGGCCGGTCTGGCGGCCCTGGTCGCCGCGGCGGGCACGGCCGCCTCCGCCGTCTCCGCGCTCAACGCCGCGGTAGCGCTGTTCGTTGTTCTGAAGGCAGCAACGCCCCTCTAGGGGCACACTGACCCTTGACCCTCACGGGGCACGCACGGCGCACCCGCGCGGTGCGTACCTCGTACCGGGCAACTTCTACAACACTGTAGATCTTCCCGGTACAGTGGCGCGCACCTGTGCAACAGGCGCGGCCCGAGGGGGAGATGGCAACGAGGTGCGGACTCCTGACCTGGGACTGCCCGCCCCCTGAGGCGGAGGTGCGATGGGTTTACCAGCCGGTGGAGGTCCAATACCCGGACGGCACATGGGCATTGGGCCGGATCAACGCCTGGTGGACGGACGGCGCGGGCGAGCTGTGGTGCCGGCTGCGCACCCTGCCCGGCAGTGCGAGCGCGTGTCCGCAGTGGCTGCGTTTCGACCCCGAGTCCATCCTGCTGCTGCCCGGCACCGGCATCTGACCCGCCCTCCCCTGCCGCCACAGCCGACGCTGACACCACCGTCAGCACTGACAGCACCGTCAACGCCGCCGGCACCGTCAGCACTGCCGACTCCGTTGGCCGCCGCTGCCGTGCCCTCCCCCCTAGAGCACCGCTCGCCTCACCAGTATCAGAAGGACCAGAAGGGCCATCGGCGTGCATGACAGGCAGACGCACCAGCAGACGGCCCGGCGGGGCACCGGCGGCGCATCCGGAACGTCCCGCACCTCGGGAGGGACGTCCCGCACCACTGACGGAACTGCGCGTACCACCCGCAGAAGGCCCCGTAGAGCCGGCGACGCCTCCGGTACCGCGGCCGGTACGGGCAAGCTGCGGATGACCCGCCGCGGCCGCATCCTCGCCTGGACCGGTGGCGTGCTCGGCGTGCTGCTGCTCGGCACGGCCGGCGTCGGGGCGTGGGTCTACCAGCAGCTGGACGGCAACATCCACGGCGTGGACATCGGGGTCGACGGCGCCCGGCCGGTCAACCTCAGCCCCGGCTCCAAGAACATCCTGGTCGTCGGCTCCGACAGCCGCGCGGGTGCCAACGCCAAATACGGCAGGAACCTCACCACCATGCAGTCGGACACGCTGATGGTGCTGCACATCGCCGCCGACCGTAAGTGGGCCACCGCGCTGTCCTTCCCCCGCGACTCCTGGGTGCAGATCCCCGCCTGCACCCGGGGCAACGGCTCGAAGTCGTCCCCGCACCACTTCAAGATCAACGAGGCGTTCTCGATCGGCGGTGACTCCGGCGACATCCGCAAGGCCGCGGCCTGCACCATCAAGACCGTCGAGAAGAACACCGGCCTGCGCATCGACCACTTCACCTCGGTCGACTTCCAGGGCTTCAAGGGCATGGTCAACGCGCTGGGCGGCATAGAGGTCTGCCCCAAGCACGCCATCCACGACAAGAAGGCCCATCTCGACATGAAGGCGGGCTGCCAGAACGTCCAGGACGAGAAGGCGCTCGGCTACGTCCGCACCCGCTACAGCGTCGGCGACGGCTCCGACCTCGGCCGCATCGGCCGCCAGCAGGAGTTCATGAAGGCCCTGGGCGCCAAGGCCCAGTCCAAGCTCACCAGCCCCGGCGAGCTCTACGGCTTCCTGGACTCGGCCACCAAGTCCCTCACCACCGACAGCGCCCTGGCCGGTATCAAGCCGCTCTACGACCTGGCCGCGACCGTCAAGGACATCCCCACCGACCGCCTCACCTTCCTGACCGTCCCCAACTACTACCGCGAGTCCGACGTCCCGACCGACAAGGCCAACGTCGTGTGGCAGTACCCGCAGGCCGGTCAGCTCTTCAGCGACCTCGCGCACGACCGCGAGATCGGCGCCGCCGGGAAGAAGAAGCTCGCCGAGGCCGCCAAGAACCCGGTCACCGCCCACTCCGTGCAGGTCCGCGTCCTCAACGGCACCGGCGTACCCGGCCGGGCCGCCTCCGCCGCCGACCAGCTGCGCAAGCTCGGCTTCACGGTCGTCGGCACCGGCAACGCCCCGGCGACGGACAAGACCACCGTCAGCTACCCGGCCGCGCTCAAGACGCAGAGCGAGGTGCTGTCCTCCCGCCTCCCCGGCACCAAGGCCACGGAGTCGGCCGGCGCGGCACCGGGCGCGGTGACGCTGACGATCGGACCGGACTTCCCGGCGGAGATGCCGTGAGGGATGCCCTGAGATGAGGGACGCCCTGAGAGCAGAGATGACCTGAGAACAGCGCCGCTCGCGCACGGGACTCAGGCGCGCAGGCGTTCCACCGGCCGGGCCGTGTGCACTTCGATGTCGTGTGCGGCGCGCTGCAGCAGCTGATGGCTGAGGTCCGACATCGCCCGTGACACCGCCAGCTCGTCCCCGATGGCCGGGACGTTCTCGTCGGCGGGGTTACAGCGGGCCTCCCCCTCGCCGACCAGCTGCCCGCCCTCCTTGCCGCGCAGCCTGGCCTCGGCCCGGACCTCGTTGTCGGTCTCGGTGATGCTGATCTCGGCGTTCCATGTCTTCGTGCCGGTCACCGGAAGCCTCCTCATCCGCCCAGGGGCAGCACAGCCACCGCCCCCACAAAAATCCTCGCACCGGCGCCCGCGGGCCGCACCCGGGGCAGAGCATCGCTGTGGGGCGGGCAGCACCGCGTGGGGCCGGGGACAGCGCCGCGGACCGGAGAGACAGCACGGCGAACAGCGAAGCCCGCCTGATACCGGATACCGCGGCATCGGGCGGGCCCCGGGCAGCGCGGCGGTGCTCCGCCGCCCGCCCCCGCGTCCGTCAGTCCTCCCCCTCCAGCTCCCCTTCGGTCTCCAGGAACGCCTGCCGCAGCGCCGCCAGCGTCTCGGCGTCCGGCTTCTCCCACATCCCGCGGGACTCGGCCTCCAGGAGGCGTTCGGCGATGCCGTGCAGGGCCCAGGGGTTGGCTTCCTGGAGGAAGTCACGGTTCTCGGGGTCGAGGACGTAGGTCTGGGCGAGCTTGTCGTACATCCAGTCCGCGACCACGCCCGTGGTGGCGTCGTAGCCGAACAAGTAGTCCACGGTGGCGGCGAGTTCGAAGGCGCCCTTGTAGCCGTGGCGGCGCATCGCCTCGATCCAGCGGGGGTTGACCACCCGGGCGCGGAAGACCCGGGAGGTCTCCTCGACCAGGGTGCGGGTGCGGACCGTCTCGGGGCGGGTGGAGTCCCCGATGTACGCCTCGGGGGCCTTGCCCTTGAGCGCCTTGACGGTGGCGACCATGCCGCCGTGGTACTGGAAGTAGTCGTCGGAGTCCGCGATGTCGTGCTCACGGGTGTCGGTGTTCTTGGCGGCGACCGCGATGCGCTTGTAGGCGGTCTCCATCTCGTCCCGGGCCGGGCGGCCTTCGAGACCGCGGCCGTAGGCGTAGCCGCCCCAGACGGTGTAGACCTCGGCGAGGTCGGCGTCGGTGCGCCAGTCGCGGGAGTCGATCAGCTGGAGCAGGCCCGCGCCGTACGTCCCCGGGCGGGAGCCGAAGATGCGGGTGGTGGCGCGGCGCTCGTCGCCGTGCGCGGCCAGGTCGGCCTGGGCGTGGGCGCGCACGAAGTTGGACTCCGCGGGCTCGTCCAGACCGGCGACCAGCCGGACGGCGTCGTCGAGCAGGCCGATGACGTGCGGGAACGCATCGCGGAAGAAGCCGGAGATGCGCAGGGTGACATCGATACGGGGGCGGCCGAGCTCGGCGAGGTCGATCGGCTCCAGGCCGTTGACCCGGCGCGAGGCGTCGTCCCATACGGGGCGGACGCCCAGCAGGGCCAGGGCCTCGGCCACGTCGTCGCCGCTGGTCCGCATCGCGCTGGTGCCCCACAGGGACAGTCCGACCGACTGCGGCCAGTCGCCGTTGTCGGTGCGGTAGCGCTCCAGCAGGGAGTCGGCGAGCGCCTGGCCGGTCTCCCAGGCGAGGCGGGAGGGGACGGCCTTGGGGTCGACGGAGTAGAAGTTCCGGCCCGTCGGCAGGACGTTGACCAGGCCGCGCAGCGGGGAGCCCGAGGGCCCGGCCGGCACGAAGCCGCCGTTCAGCGCGTGCACCGCGTGGTCGATCTCGTCGGTGGTGGCGGCGAGGCGCGGGACGACCTGGCGGGCGGCGAAGTCGAGGATGTCGGCGACCGCGGACGGGTGGTCCGAGGCGACACCGGCAACCGCCGCCGGGTCCCAGTCCGCGTCCTCCATCGCCTGGACCAGGCCGCGGGCGGTCTCCTCGGCCGCGTCGGCGGTCGTCCGGGTGGCCGCGGACTCGTCGAGACCGAGCGCCTCCCGCAGACCGGGCAGGGCGGAGGTACCGCCCCAGATCTGCCGGGCGCGCAGGATGGAGAGGACGAGGTTGACACGTGCCTCACCGGCCGGGGCGCCGCCCAGGACGTGCAGACCGTCGCGGATCTGGGCGTCCTTGACCTCGCACAGCCAGCCGTCGACGTGCAGCAGGAAGTCGTCGAAGCCGTCGTCGTCGGGGCGCTCGTCCATCCCCAGGTCGTGGTCGAGCTTGGCGGCCTGGATCAGCGTCCAGATCTGGGCGCGGATCGCGGGCAGCTTGGCCGGGTCCATCGCGGAGATCGCCGCGTACTCGTCGAGCAGCTGCTCCAGGCGCGCGATGTCGCCGTAGGACTCGGCGCGGGCCATCGGCGGGACGAGGTGGTCGACGAGGGTGGCGTGGACCCGGCGCTTGGCCTGGGTGCCCTCGCCGGGGTCGTTGACCAGGAAGGGGTAGACGAGCGGCAGGTCACCGAGGGCGGCGTCCGGACCGCAGGCCGCGGACAGGCCGGCGTTCTTGCCGGGCAGCCACTCCAGGTTGCCGTGCTTGCCCAGGTGGACCATGGCGTCCGCGCCGAACCCGCCGTCGTCCGCGGAAGCCGCGATCCAGCGGTACGCCGCCAAGTAGTGGTGCGAGGGCGGCAGATCGGGGTCGTGATAGATCGCGATCGGGTTCTCGCCGAAGCCGCGCGGCGGCTGGATGAGGATGAGGAGATTGCCGCGGCGCAGGGCGGCCAGCACGATGTCACCGTCGGGGTTGCGGCTGCGGTCGACGAACATCTCGCCGGGCGGCGGCCCCCAGTGCTCCTCGACGGAGTCCCGGAGCTCCTGCGGCAGCGTGGCGTACCAGCGCTTGTAGTCGGCGGCCGGGATGCGGACCGGGTTGCGGGCGAGCTGTTCCTCGGTGAGCCATTCCTGATCGTGGCCGCCGGCCTCGATGAGGGCGTAGATCAGCTCGTCGCCGTCGCCGGACTCCAGGCCGGGGACCGGCTCGGCGCTCTCATCGCCGAAGTCGTAGCCGTCCGCGCGCAGGCGGCGCAGCAGGGCCACGGCGCTGGCCGGGGTGTCCAGGCCGACCGCGTTGCCGATCCGGGAGTGCTTGGTCGGGTACGCCGACAGCACCAGGGCGAGGCGCTTGTCCGCGGCCGGGATGTGGCGCAGCCGGGCGTGCCGGACGGCGATCCCGGCGACCCGGGCGGCGCGCTCGGGGTCGGCGACGTAGACCGGCAGGCCGTCCTCGTCGACCTCCTTGAAGGAGAACGGCACGGTGATCAGCCGGCCGTCGAACTCGGGGACGGCGATCTGCGAGGCGGCGTCCAGCGGCGACAGGCCCTCGTCGTTCTCCTCCCAGGCGCTGCGCGGCCCGGTCAGGCACAGGGCCTGCAGGATCGGCACGTCCAGGGCGGCCAGCGCGCCCGCGTCCCACGACTCGTCATCGCCGCCGGCGGAGGCGTCGGCGGGCTTGCTGCCGCCCGCCGCGAGGACGGTGGTGACCAGGGCGTCGGCGGCCCCCAGCTCCTCGATCAGCTCCGGCTCGGGGGCGCGGAGGGAGGCCACGAACAGGGGCCGGGCCCGGCCGCCCGCCGCCTCGATCTGCTCGCACAGGGTCCGTACGAAGCCGGTGTTGCCGCTCATGTGGTGCGCGCGGTAGTAGAGCACGGCGATCAGCGGGCCGGTCGCGTTGCGGGGCTCCCAGTCCAGCGGACCCCAGCTCGGGGCGGGCTCCGGCGGCTCGAAGCCGTGGCCGGTCAGCAGCACCGTGTCGGACAGGAAGCGGGCGAGCTGGCCGAGGTTGGCCGGGCCGCCGTGCGCGAGGTAGGCGTGCGCCTCGGCCGCGATGCCGACCGGGACCGTCGACTGCTCCATGAGCTGGGCGTCGGGGGCCTGTTCACCGGTGAGGACCACGACCGGCCGGTGCTGGTCCTCGGCGAGCAGCACCTCCAGGCCCTCCTCCCAGGCGCGGATGCCGCCGAGGAGGCGTACGACGACGAGGTCACAGCCCTCCAGCAGGGCGGGCAGCCCGTCGACGTCGAGCCGGGCGGGGTTGGCGAGCCGGTACGGCACCGGGCCCGTGGCCGCGCGGGCACTGAGCAGGTCGGTGTCGGAGGTCGACAGCAGCAGAAGCATGCGAGCGCAGGCCTTCCTCGGGGTGTCCGCGCCCCGGGTGGTCGTAAGGACGGCGGGAGTTCCTGGCTCGCCCGGCAGCTGCCGGGTTCACAGTGGCGGGACCGCGCCGGATTCTCACCGGGCTTCCTCCCCGGGGCCGCAGCCCCTGCGCCGTCGCTGGCGTCCGGCGGGCCAGACGGCCCACCGACCTGAATGGTAAGGGGTGTGGGTTGGCTGGGTAAGCGGGCCTTGCGACGGGCTGCGGCGTGACGGGGGACGGGCATGCGGTGGGCCCGAGCGGAGGGTGGGCGGCGGGCCGGGCCGAGGGCGCACGGCGGCCGGGCGGAGGGCACGCGGCGGGCCGGCGGGAAGGCGCACGGCGGGCCGGGTGGGAGGCGCACGGCGGGCCGGGGGCCCGGCCGGATCCGGGCCGGATCGGCGCCCGCCCCCGTGGGTATGCTCGCGGCCATGCCGCCCTCCCCCTCGACACGGTCCCAGGCCGCCGCACCGCCGCGGCGCGACCGCGGTGACGCCTGCCCGGGAGCGCTGCGGCTGCACCAGGCCGCCGACGGCCACCTCGCCCGCATCCGGCTGCCCGCCGGAGATTTGACGGTGCGTCAGGCAACTGCGCTGGCCGACGCCGCGGACCTGCTCGGCGACGGTCACCTCTCCCTCACCTCCCGCGGCAACGCCGAACTCCGCGGCCTGGCGGAGGACTGTGGCGGCCACCTCGCCGCGCTGCTGCGCGACGCCGGCCTGCTGCCCTCCGAACGCCACGAACGCATCCGCAACATCCTCGCCTCGCCGCTGGCAGGACTGGACCGGCACACCCCTTCTGACGTGCGACGGTGGGCCCGTGAGCTGGACGCGCTGCTCTGCGCGAGCGAGTCCGCGACCGCCCTCTCCGGCCGTTTCCTGTTCGTTCTGGACGACGGGCGGGGCGATGTGGCGGCGCTCGGCGGGGATGTGAGCTTGCTCGCAGAATCGGCCGGGGACGGCGCCGGCCCGGCGGGCAGCGCCCTGCTGCGGGTCGGCGACGATCCGGCGGCGCTGCGGATCGCCGGCCCGGACGTACCGCAGGCCGCGCTCACCGCCGCCGAGGCCTTCCTGGCCGCCGCCGCGGCGAGCGGCAGCGGCGCCTGGCGGGTCCGTGAACTCCCGGACGGGCACCGGCTCACGGCCCGGGACGTGGCGGGGGCACTGCGCTCGGCGGGCATCGAGGCCGCATACGTGGCCGAAGCGCCCATATCCGCCCCCCGTACCTCTCCGCCGTACGCCCCGTCCTACGCCCCGCCGTACGCCGACTCCGCCGCCCCCGGCATCGTCGAGGGCCCCGACGGCGACCGGGCTCTCTCGGTCCTGGCCCCGCTGGGCCGGCTGACGGTGGCCCAGTGGCGGCTGCTGACCGCGATCGCGACCGATGACGGCTCCGGCGCCCTGCGCCTCACCCCCTGGCGCGGCATCGTCCTGCCCGGACTGCCGGCCGCCACGGCAGCGGGCCGGCTGGCGAAGCTCACCGCCGCCGGCCTGATCACCGACCCGGCCTCCCCCTGGCACCGCCTGGGCGCCTGTACGGGCCGCCCCGGCTGCGCCAAGTCCCGTACCGACGTACGCGCCGACGCCACGGCCGCCGTCGCCACCGGCACGACCGTCCCGGCCGAAGCACCCACCGGCTCCCCACCCTTGGACGCCCCCGTCCCACCCTTGAGCCTCCCCCTCACTCCCATGGGCGTCCCCGTCTACTGGTCCGGCTGCGAACGCCGCTGCGGGCACCCGCACGGCACCTGGGTCGACGTACTGGCGACGGCGGAGGGCTACCGGGTAGCACTGGTGGATCCGGACACCGCGCCAACCGCCGCACCAGCCTCCGCACGCACCGCGGCGCCCCCGGCCCCATGAGCCACCCCGAAGCCCCACGAAATACGTCGAAGTCCCATGAACTGCACCCACGTCCCATGAACTGCACCCAGGTCCCATGAACCGCCCGAGCCCGCCCGCACCCGACACCCCCGAGGCCAGAGTGACCGCGTTCGACTACGAGAAGGACGGGGCGGCGATCTACCGCCAGTCCTTCGCCACCATCCGCGCCGAGGCGGCCCTCGACGGCCTGCCCGCCGACGTCAGCCAGGTCACGGTCCGCATGATCCACGCCTGCGGCATGGTCGACCTGGTACGCGATCTGGCCTTCACCCCCGAGGTGGTGGCCCGCGGCCGCGCGGCACTGCGCGCCGGCGCGCCGATCCTCTGCGACGCCAACATGGTCGCCAGCGGCGTCACCCGTAAGCGGCTCCCGGCGGACAACGACGTGCTGTGCACGCTCACCGACCCCGCGGTCCCCGAGCTGGCCGCCCGGACCGGGACCACCCGCAGCGCCGCGGCCCTGGAACTGTGGCGGGACCGGATGGAAGGCGCCGTGGTCGCGTTCGGCAACGCCCCCACCGCCCTCTTCCGGTTCCTCGAAATGATCGAGGAAGGCGCGCCCCGCCCGGCCGCCGTCATCGGCATACCCGTGGGCTTCATCGGCGCCGCCGAGTCCAAGGACGCGCTGATCGCCCACCCGTCGAAGCTGGACCACCTCGTGGTGCGCGGACGCCGTGGCGGCAGCGCCATGGCCGCGGCCGCGATCAACGCCATGGCAAGCGAGGAAGAGTGAGCGTGAGCGAGCAGCAGGCAACCGGTGACGGCAGCGTCGCGGCGACGGCCGGCCCGGGCCGGCTCTACGGGGTCGGCCTCGGCCCCGGCGACCCGTCCCTCATGACGGTCCGGGCGGTCGAGGTCATCGCCGCCGCCGATGTCATCGCGTACCACAGCGCCCGGCACGGACGCTCGATCGCGCGCTCCATCGCCGCCGCGCACCTGCGCCCCGACCACATCGAGGAGGCGCTGGTCTACCCGGTCACCACCGAGTCGACCGACCACCCCGGCGGCTACCGGGGCGCGCTGGACGAGTTCTACGAGTCGGCGGCGGCCCGCCTCGCCGCCCACCTCGACGCCGGCCGCACCGTCGCCGTCATCTCCGAGGGCGACCCGCTCTTCTACGGCTCCTACCAGCACATGCACAAGCGGCTGGCGCACCGCTACCCGACCGAGGTCATCCCCGGCGTCACCTCCATCAGCGCCGCCGCGGCCCGCCTGGGCAAGCCGCTCGCCGAGGCCGACGAGGTCCTGACGATCCTCCCCGGCACGCTCCCGGAGGAGGAGTTGACCGCCCGCCTGGCCTCGACCGACACCGCCGTCGTCATGAAGCTCGGCCGTACCTTCCCCACCGTCCGCCGCGCCATGGAACGCTCCGGCCGCCTCCCCGAGGCCCAGTACGTCGAGCGCGCCACGATGTCCGGCGAGCGCACCGAGAAGCTGGCGGACATCGACGCCGAGACGGTCCCGTACTTCGCCGTCAGCGTCGTACCGAGCCGCATCGCGGATCTTCCGCCGGCGACGGCCTCGCCCGGTGCCTGTGCCGATGCCGGGTCCGATTCCGCTGCCACTGCCACTGCCGTTGAGACGCCCGCCTCCCCGACCACCGACGACGGGAAGGCGTCGACGTCGGCATCGGCATCCCCCGCCCTCCCCGGCGAAGTCGTGGTCGTCGGCACCGGCCCGGCCGGCCCCCTCTGGCTGACCCCCGAGTCCCGCGGTGCCCTCGCCGCCGCCGAAGACCTCGTCGGCTACACCACCTACCTCGACCGCGTCCCGCTGCGCCCCGGCCAGCGCCGCCACGCCTCCGACAACAAGGTCGAGTCCGAACGCGCCGAACTCGCCCTCGACCTGGCCCGCCGCGGCCGCCGGGTGGCCGTGGTCTCCGGCGGCGACCCCGGCGTCTTCGCCATGGCCACCGCCGTCCTGGAGGTCGCCTCCCAGGACCCGTACCGCGCGATCCCCGTACGGGTCCTCCCGGGCGTCACCGCCGCCAACGCCGCCGCCGCCCGCGCCGGCGCCCCACTGGGCCACGACTACGCGGTCATCTCCCTCTCCGACCGCCTCAAGCCCTGGGAAGTCATCGCCGAACGCCTGCACGCGGCAGCCTCCGCCGACCTGGCCCTCGCCCTCTACAACCCCGGCTCCCGCAGCCGCACCTGGCAGGTCGGCAAGGCCCGCGAACTCCTCCTGGAACACCGCGCCCCCGACACCCCGGTCATCCTCGCCCGCGACATCGGCGGCCCCGAGGAATCCGTCCGCACCGTCCACCTCACCGACCTCGACCCCACCCAGGTCGACATGCGGACGCTCCTGATCGTCGGCTCGTCCCAGACCCAGGCCGTACGGCGCGACGACGGCACGGAGGTCGTGTGGACGCCGCGGAGGTATCCGGAGGGGTGAGCCGGGGCTGCCCGGCACGCCACCGAGGGGCCTCGGCCCCTGAACACGCGCGTGGTGCGTGAGGCAGCCCCTACCCGCGGATCTCAGCCCTCCGAAGAGACCGTGAGGAGGATCAGGCCCGACAGTCCCGTCACCGCCCGGATCGAGTCCGCGAACACCTCCGTCGTCCACGCGGCCACGTCCGTGGACCACTCGCGCACACCGCAGCGGAAGGCGAGCACCCGGCGCAGGCCCTCGGCCTGCACCTGCCCGGCAAGCGGACCGGCGAGCCCCGAAGTCGTCGTGCCGGCGGGCTTCAGGGCCTCGACCGTCATGTGCCGGTAGGTGCGTTCGAGCGCCGCTTCACGGATCTCGGCGGCCCGCGCGGCGAGATTCGCCGACGGCAGTGCGGACACGGTGACCGTCAGCGAGGCCGCGCCGGACGGGTCGGCGAGGGCGAACCAGTCGGCCACCTCGGCGAGTTCGATGCGGGCGTCCCCGGCACGGTGCAGCGGCACCAAGGCATGCGTGCCGGTGAGGCGGACGGTGCCGACGCGGCGCAGCGCGTCCGAGAGGACGGTGATGACGGGCAGGATCGGGAGACGGCGGGCACGCTGCTTCGTGCCCGGGGTGTGCACCGGCCGCGGCAGCGACGACTGCAGCCAGGCCAGCTGGCGGACCTGGCCGTCCTGCGTCCAGTCGCCGTCCGCGTCGTTGTGGTCCCAGAGGTTGCCGGCCGGTTTGTCCGTCAGGGCAGTGGAGCTCCACGCGTAGGCGGCCGCCCGCTTCACGGCGAGGCTGAAGACATCCTCGTCGAGGTCGAACTCGTCGTTCACCCGGTCGATCCAGGGATACCGGTCCAGCACCCCGTGCAGTCCCACGATGAAAGTGGCGTCCGGACCGGTATCACTCATGGTCGTACTCCTGGATCAAGCGGAGGGAAGGGAAGAACTAGACAATCAGACGCCGCACTTGACCGTGACCGGCTTCGTGTAGGCCTTCTCCGGCGAGTCGGCCACGCCGATGAGGTCCACGTCGATCATGGTGCGCCACTGGTGCTTGCTGCTGTTCGCGCACTTCTTGCGCGCGACGACCCGACGTGCGCTGCCGCCGTTGCCGGACTTGAGGTTCTTCGCGTTCTTGGCGACCGAGTGCCACGTCCTGCCGGACTTCATCTGCAGCCAGATGGTGACCTTGGCCTTGGTGCCGGGGCCGCTGACGTGGGTCCACCAGGCGTGGGCGGACGCCGTACGCGGCGGGGTGCTCGAAATGTGCACGCGGTCGCCGTTGGTGATGAAGACGCCGGGGCCGTTCGCGGTGGCCGGCGCGGCCACCAGGGGAGCCGGCGCGGCTGTCGCGGGAGCCGAAGCGGCCATCGCGGGGGCGGCAGAGCCGCCGAACAGTGCGGTGGCCAGAGCCGCCGACGTGATGAGGGTGCGCATGCGCATGGTGTGGTGTCCTCCGTTGGTCATGATGCCGTGTGCGCAGGATGTGCCGACGGTGGACGGAGCTGACGCATTCATGTCATACCGGCCACACCGAATCCGCGCCGGTCAGCGCAGCCCTATGACATGACGTCAGTCCCGATGGAGCATCCCCGTGATCCCCGTTTCCCCCGTGGGCGGTCGGCAAGATCAACGCCGCCCGCGCACACCGCACGCTACGGGGGCCCACACGGTGGCGCAATCGCATTACGCTCCGTCAACATCCCTGCGATAAATCGGCCTTGACGGTGGCCATGAACGCCGACCACACCTCGGCCGGAAAGCGCAGCACCGGGCCTTCGGGGCTCTTCCCACAAGTGAGCCCAAGACAGCCGTGGCCGGAATGCCTCGGCCCCCGCCGCGTGGCGAGGGCCGGTTACTCAGGGTCTGCTGCGGGTTCAGGCAGGGAACCCCTCACCCTTGACGGCAGCGACGAACGACGACCAGCCGTTCGCGGAGAAGGTGAGCGCCGGGCCCTGCGGGTCCTTGCTGTCGCGCACGGGGACGGCGCCGGGGATGTTGGCAGCGACCTCGATGCACTGGCCACCGTTGCCGCTGTAGGAGGACTTGAACCAGCGGGGAGATTCGGTCGTCACGGGACACCCTTTCGCAACTGCTCGATCATGGCCATAGACGTCGCCTGCGACAACGCTTCTGTCTGCAACTGAAGCCTCCCGCGGCAGCACCGGCTCGATCCTCACCTCGACGTCCTCGGTTTCGACATCGAGCATGACGGCGATGGCCTCGCGGGCTGCCTCATCTGCCTTGTCGAGGCGCTTGGCCTGGCTGAACACCCCCGGAAGGTCCGGGACCTCAAGGGCCCACCATTCACCCGCGCGGCGCGCTGTCACACGGTAGGAAGTCATCGCCACCACCCTTCTCCGAGTTCCGGTTCGAGCGTCTTGCAGATGCCCTGACCGGTGAGTTCGTTGACTTCGGCGTGCTTGGGGATCACGACGCGAGTGTTGCCGCACACCCAGGTTTGGTGACTGCCCTTCTGGCGGACGAGGTCGAAGGCGACGCCCCGGGCTTTGTTCAGGCCCCGGCGGCCGCCTCCTCACGACGGCAGACCACACACCGGTCCGTGCCGTCCCACTCCTCCCACCCGAAGGCCGCCGGGCCGAAGGACGCGCCCTCAAGTTCTTCGCGCACCGCCACGCGATAAGCCCAGACGGCGTCGAGATACGGGGGGTAGGCGTCGTGGAACGCAGCGACGTCTGCCGGGCGCCCTCACCGACCACGCGCTGAAGACCGCGCAGCCGCTCGAACATCGCCTGCCCGGCGCCGGCGATGTCAGTCGTCGCGTCGATGAACAGCCGCTCACGCACCTCATGGATCCCGGCGTCACTCAGCGCCGCGCGGACGGCGGCGGCCGGGTCGGCCTTCGCCTCCGGGCTCTGCGCGATCTGCCGCAGCCGCGCATGCCCGACCCCGGCAGCGGTGATGAACTCGATGTACACCGCCCGCCGCCGGGCCTCACTGGTGCGTTCCCCCTCGCGGCGATGGCGCAGACGATCGGCGAGAACGGTCCCGGAGATCGCGATGACCCCACCGCTCAACGTCGCGAGAAGCGTTCCCCAGTCCATGCGTCCCCCTTCACAGTGGCGATGAAGGCCGACCAGGCCGCGGCCGGGAAGAGCAGCGCACCACCGGTCGGGTCCTTGCTGTCACGGACCGGGACGACGCCGGGGAAGCCTCCGCAGACCTCGACGCAGTTGGCGTCGCCGCCATTGCTGTAGCTGCTCTTGCGCCACTCGATGGCGGCCCGGTTCGAGACCTTCTTCACGGCTTGCGCCCTCCGTTTGTCCTCAGCTCAATTGGTTCACCTTGACTGTGGCTATGAACGATGACCACGCCTCAGCCGGGAAGAGCAGCACGCCGCCGGTCGGGTTCTTGCTGTCACGGACAGGGACAGCGCCAGGGACGCCGTCGGAGACCTCAACGCAGTTACCGTCACCCCCATCGCTGTAGCTGCTCTTGCGCCAAGCCACACCTGCCAGGTCGAGAATCGTCTCCATAGCTTCCTGCCCTCCAGTCACCTCAGCGGAGCCGGTCAGCCATCACGCCACCTATGAAGGCCGACCAGGCCTCGGTCGGAAACAGCAGCACACCACCGGTCGGGTTCTTGCTGTCACGGACGGGGACGGCACCGCGAAGGCTGTCGGAGACCTCGACGCAGTTGTTGTCTCCTCCGTCGCTGTAGCTGCTCTTACGCCACACGGTGGCAGTCAGATCAAGGACCGTCTTCATGGATTGCTGCCCTCCCCTTAGTCGTCAGCTCAGATGCTCAGCCTTCACAATGGCTACGAACGCCGACCAGACAGCGGCCGGAAAGACCAGCACACCACCGGTCGGGGTCTTGCTGTCGCGTACGGGGACGGCCCCGGGGAGGCCGTCTGCAACCTCAACGCAGTTGTTGGCTCCACCGTCGCTGTAGCTGCTCTTACGCCACGCGATGGCGGCCGGGTTCAGGACCCTCTTCACGGCTGACCTGCCCTCCCGCTGTTCTCAGCTCAGATGCTCAGCCTTCACGGTGGCTATGAACGCCGACCAAGCCTCGGCCGGAAACAGCAGCACACCACCGGTCGGGTACTTGCTGTCACGGACCGGCACGGCACCAGGGAAACCGTCGGAAACCTCGACGCAGTTGTCGGCTCCGCCATCGCTGTAGCTGCTCTTGCGCCACACGGGCTCGACCAGGTCGCTCGCTGTCTTCATGGTCTGCTGTCCTCCACCAACTGCTCGATGAACGCTGCTGAATCAGACGGCGAGAGGGCCTCGTCGCGGAGCCGATCGTAGAACAGGCGATATTGCCCAACTTCTTCTGGCTCTTCGAACAGTTCGCCCGACCTGTTGCCTTCCAGGTAGGCAACAGCTCCACCGTCTGCCATCCACAAGAGCCAGAGCGAACCACCCATCAGGCTATGCACTCCAGCAGAGAACGGAAGCACCTGAACGGTCACGTGCGGCGACTTGGCGGCCTCCGAAATCCGTACCAGCTGGCCACGCCAGATGGCAGGGTCGCGCACCGGTCGCCGCAGCGCCGACTCATCGAGGATGACGCGCACATGCGGCGGCCGGTGACGCTGCAGCAACTCCTGCCTGCCCATTCGGGCAGCAACGTCCTCCTCGATCGAGTCGGGGCTTATGGGCGCGACCACCGACGACAGCACCACTCGTGCGAAGTCCTCGGTCTGCAGCAATCCAGGGATGGCACTCGCATACGTATGCAAGATCGTCGCCTTCGCCTCAAGCCTCATGAACTCCCGGTACTTGTCCTTGAAGGCATCCAGTCGCGCCAGCCCCCACAACCGCACCAGCAGCTCGCCCGTGCCGTAGACCCGGTCCAGGGCCTCCATGACCGGCCGCTTGGAGAGGCGTTCGCCGGTCTCCAGGCGGTGCAGGTAGGTGCGGTCGTAGTTGGTCTCTTCGGAGAGCTGGGCCAGTGACTTGCCGGACTCTTCCCTTAACCGCTGGAGTTCGCAGGCGAGGACCCAGCGGGCCGAGCCCTCGTACTCCTCGGAATTCTTTTCGACCATTCCCCCATCCCCTCGTTGTCCCGTGCCGACGGCAACGCCAACTCCCTGTTGGACGTGGCCCGTTGTGACGACTCTAGGACCGTGAAAGGGCTGTCGCAGCCCAGTCAGGACTCGAACCGAGAAGAAGAAAGAAGAAAGAGGAAATGGGAATGGGAATGGCGGAGCGCGGTCCGGCGGCCGGGAAGGTCAGGGACGCGGAGCAGGCGTGCGGCGAGCTGCGGACGGCGCTGAAGGGGGCGGGGATCACCCTTCCGTCGCTGGCCGTGGACGCGGTCTCGCTGGCGGATCACTTTCCGCGGCCGCTCGTGGAGCTCGGCCGGTGCACCCCGGAGGTGGCACGGCGGCTGGCGGACGTGGTGCGGGCGTCCGCGCCGTGAGCGCGGAGACGGAGACGGGGACGGGGACGGGGACGGAGGCGGACGAATCCGCGACCGCGAGTTCCCGCGACCCCGGCCGTGATGATGCGGACGCCCACCGGGATGACGGGCCGGCGGAATCGGCAAAACGCCGCGAAGAATTAGCGAAAAGGGTCCGCGAGGCCAATCACTTCAGTGTGAATTGGCCTCGCTGAAAAGGCGCCGGAGCCATTGCACGGCCTCGTCCGGATCCGCCGCCACCGGCACCTGCTCCGGCACGGCCGGGCGTCGTACGACCACCACGGGCAGCCCCGCCTCCCGCGCCGCCGTCAGCTTGGCGGCGGTCGCGGCGGCGCCGCTGTCCTTCGTCACCAGGACGTCGATGCGGTGGTCCCGGAGGAGCTGCCGTTCGCCGTCCAGGGTGAACGGGCCGCGGTCCAGGAGGGTCGTCATCCGGGGCGGGTGCGGGGGCTCGGGGGCGTCGACCGAGCGGACGAGGAACCAGAGGTCGGTGAGGTGGGCGAAGTGGGCGAGGCCCATGCGGCCGGTGGTGAGGAAGATGCGGGTGCCGAGGGCGGGGAGGGCGGCGGCGGCCTCGTCCAGGGAGGTGACCTGGTGCCAGGAGTCGCCGGGTCCCGGCACCCAGCCGGGCCTGCGGAGGGCGAGCAGGGGAACATGGGCGGTGGCGGCGGCCACGGCCGCGTTGTGACTGATCGTGTCGGCGAAAGGATGGGTGGCGTCGATGAGCGCGTCCACCGCGTGCTCCCGCAGCCAGCGGGCCTGGCCCTCGGGGCCGCCGAACCCGCCGATGCGGACCTCCCCGGCGGGCAGCCGCGGCGCGGCGACCCGGCCGGCGAGCGAGGTCGTCACACGCAGGGCCGGCTCCGCGGCCAGGGCGGCGGCCAGGCGGCGGGCCTCCGTCGTACCGCCGAGGATCAGTACGTGGCGTGGCGGGCGGGCTGCGTCGGGCATGGGATGTGGGTTCCTCCGTGGCTGAAGCGCAACCGCAGGGTACGGGGCATACGGGTACGGGCCGTACCGGGCCGCAGGGTACGGGCAAGGCCGCGGGCGGGCGCAGCGCGCAGCTCGCGCACACCGGGCTGCGGCACGGCTGGACGACCGGGGCCTGTGCGACGGCGGCGAGCACGGCCGCGTACACGGCGCTGCTGAGCGGCGAGTTTCCCGACCCGGTGGCGATCACCCTGCCGAAGGGGCAGACGCCGTCCTTCGCGCTGGCGGTGGAGGAGCTGACAGTGGCGGGGGCGGCGCCGGGGCGTACCGCCGCCATGGCGGGGGTGGTGAAGGACGCGGGCGACGACCCCGACGTGACCCACGGGGCGCTCGTGCGGGCCACCGTGCGGGCGCTGCCGCCCGGGTCGGGGGTCGTGTTCAAGGCCGGGCCCGGGGTCGGGACGGTGACCCGGCCCGGGCTGCCGCTGGATGTCGGCGAGCCGGCGGTCAATCCCGTACCGCGGCAGATGATGCGGGAGCATCTGGCCGAGGTCGCGGCGCGATACGGCGGTCCGGGGGCGGCGGCCGACGTCGAGGTGGAGATCTCCGTCGATCACGGGGAGGAGATCGCCCGCAGCACCTGGAATCCGCGGCTGGGGATCCTGGGCGGGCTGTCGATCCTGGGGACCACCGGGATCGTGGTGCCGTACTCCTGCTCGGCCTGGATCGACTCCATCCGGCGCGGTGTGGACGTGGCGCGGGCGGCGGGGCGGCGGCATGTGGCCGGGTGTACGGGATCGACGTCGGAGAAGGTCGCGGTCGCCCTGCACCACCTGCCCGAGGACGCGCTGCTGGACATGGGGGACTTCGCGGGGGCGGTGCTGAAGTACATCCGGCGCCATCCCGTGGAGCGGCTGACCATCTGCGGCGGGTTCGCCAAGCTGTCGAAGCTGGCGGCCGGGCATCTGGATCTGCACTCCGCGCGGTCCCAGGTCGACAAGGGGTTCCTGGCGGAACTCGCCCGGCGGGGCGGGGCGGACGAAGCACTGGCGCAGGCGGTGGCCGAGGCCAACACGGGCCTGGCGGCGCTGCAGTTGTGCGCCGCGGCGGGCGTCCCGCTGGGGGATCTGGTGGCGGCGACGGCGCGGGACGAGTCGCTGGCCGTGCTGCGGGGGGCGCCCGTCGCGGTCGATGTCATCTGCATCGACCGGGCGGGCATGGTGGTGGGGCGGGCGGAGCCGCGGGGACCGGGGGACGTCCGTCAGTGAGGCCGTCAGGGAGGCCGTCAGAGGCCGTCGGGGAGGCCCGGTCCGGTGAAGGGCTCCCCCCGCCTCCCCCGCACCCGTCAGGTACGCAGCCCGTACCGGCTGGCCACGCAGTCGTTGCCGCGGCCGGTGATCCTGCCCAGCGCCGTGCCGAGGGCACAGGAGGTCAGCTGCAGCGGGTTGTCGCGGAACCGCCCGTTGCGGTCGAAGCCGGCTTGCCCGCGGTCGTAGCGCTCTGCCGGACGGGTGTTCACCCGGAGCGGCCGGTCGTTCGTCCCGGCCGGCCGGTCGTGCATCCACGGCGAGCTGTCGGGCGTCCGTGCCGCGGTGTCGTGCGTCTGTGCCGGGGTGTCCGCCGCCGTCGACTGCGTGGTGTGGTCCCTGCCGTCGGCACCGGCGACGCTGCCGCCGAAGAGCGTCAGCAGGACGGCGGCGCCGACCGCACCGGCGGCCAGTCTGGTACGCATCGTGGCGCACTCCTTTGCTCGGGCCCCCCTTGGGCATCGCAGCTTCCTTACCGGCCCCCGGGAGCCGAGTAACGGACATTCACCCCTATGCGGTCGTATGGTCAGCCGGACGGGTCCGGGGAGGTCGGGTCCGACGGGGCCGGGCTCGGGTCCGGGGGCAGGGCCGAGGACCGGCAGTGGGTGGGCTGTGGGCGGGCAGCGGGCGGGTGGCGGGCGGGTTCCCGTAAACGGATGTGCCGCCTTTCGGTGCGGAATCTTCACCGAAAACCCAAAAATGAAAGCCGGAAAGCGGAAACTGAAAGCGCGACTGCGACCGCGACCGCGAGAGGCGGCGTTCACTCCCGGCGACCCAATGGGCATTTCGGGGCTTCGGCGTAAATTCATAACCTGCGTGACCGCCAGCATGACAATCCGCGCCACAACCCACACTGCGCGGAAAATGCAGACATCTCACGCCATCCCACTCGGCGGAGACTCCGTGCGCCCCATCAGGCGAGAATCGGACAAAGATGCACGTCAGGGCGATTGTGGAGCCGAATTTCGCTCCACTGAAAAACCGGCCGGAGAGTTGCCGTGAAACCCCTCTCCGTGATTGCATTTCGTGAACACGCGGACGCCATTATGCGCGTCATTCTCCCGGTGTCCGGTTTCCGGTGCCCGGTGCCAGGCGCCCGTGTTGCGGACGGATTGCGCCACAATTCGGCCTGCATTGGTTCAGAATCCACAGCATTGACGAAAAGGGCACACCATGCGCAACGACTTCACCCCCGCCGCCACGGAGATCTCCGACAGCGAGCTCGAGAACATCTCCGGTGGTCTCGTCGCCGGCGGCGCCAACACGGGTGCCGAGATCGCCGGTCACGGCGTCTCCGCGAACGTCGGCGGCTTCCTCGGCGCCGGCGCGTCGGTCTCCCCCGAGGGTGTCGGTGCGCAGGTCTCCGGCTCCGTCATGGGCGCGGTGCACACCACCAGCCTCTGAGGCGCAGGCACGTCACGCATCAGCGGGACGCACCGGAGCCCCGGGACGGAAGGTCCCGGGGCTCCGGTGCGTCTGCGTCTGTACCTGTGCCTGTCTGCGTCTGGTGCTCCGTCTGCGTCTGCGTCTGCGTCTGCCCTGATAGTCAGGGAGTGTCGGCAGGAGCGGGCACGACGTCCTGTGCACCGACCCCATCTGCCCCGCACCCGCCGTGCGGCCGCTCCCGGTCCGCCGAGTAGAGATGGCTGTCGCGGAACTGCTCGGCGCCCAGCGTGCGGCCGACCATGATGACGGCCGTACGGACCACGCCCGCGGCCTTCACCTGGCCTGCGATGTCGGCGAGGGTGCCGCGCAGGACCAGTTCGTCGGGGCGGGAGGCCATGGCGACGACGGCGGCCGGGCAGTCGGCTCCGTAGTGCGGCAGGAGTTCGTCGACGACCCGGTCGACATACATCGCGGCCAGGTGGAGGACCAGCAGCGCACCGCTGCGGCCGAGGGTGGCCAGGTCCTCGCCCTCGGGCATGGGGGTGGCGCGCTGGGCGACGCGGGTGAGGATGACGGTCTGGCCGACGGTGGGGACGGTCAGCTCGCGCCCCAGGGCGGCGGCGGCCGCGGCGAACGCGGGCACGCCCGGCACCACGTCGTACGGCACCCCGGCCGCGTCCAGCCTGCGCATCTGCTCGGCGACCGCGCTGAAGACGGACGGGTCGCCGGAGTGCAGCCGGGCGACGTCGTGGCCCTCCTCGTGGGCGCGGACCATCTCGGCGGTGATGGTGTCGAGGTCCAGCTGAGCGGTGTCGATGAGCCGGGCGCCGGGCGGGCACTCGGCAAGCAGCTCGCGCGGCACCAGGCTGCCCGCGTAGAGGCAGACCCCGCAGGAGGCGAGCGTACGGGCGCCGCGCACGGTGATCAGGTCGGCGGCACCGGGGCCCGCGCCGATGAAGTGGACGGTCATGGTTGCTCGGTCTCCTGGGGGCGGGAGGACGGGGACGGGGACGGGGAGGTGGCGGACGGCTTCACGGCCGGCCACGGCTTCACGGCCGACCACTGGGTGACCGGCATCGCCTGCCGCCAGCCCGTGAAGCCGCCGACCGGCACCGCATGGGCGACCGCGAGCCGGACCAGTTCGCCGCCGTACCGCCGGTGGCAGTCGGCGAGCAGCGCCTCGGACTCCAGCGTCACGGTGTTCGCGACGATCCGGCCGCCCGCGGGCAGCGCCTCCCAGCACTCGGCCAGCAGGCCGGGTGCGGTCAGCCCGCCGCCGATGAACACCGCGTCCGGCGTCGGCAGTCCGTCCAGGGCGGCGGGCGCGGAACCGTGGACGACACGCAGCGCCGGGACGCCGAGCGAGCGCGCGTTGCGGCCGATCCGCTCGGCCCGTACGGGGTCCCGCTCGACGCCGATGGCGCGGCAGGTGCGGTGCGCGCGCAGCCACTCGATGGCGATGGAGCCGGAGCCGCCGCCGATGTCCCACAGGAGTTCGCCGGGGGCGGGCGCCAGCGCGGCGAGGGTGGCGGCGCGGACATGGCGCTTGGTGAGCTGGCCGTCGTGCTCGTAGGCGGCGTCGGGGAGGCCGGGGACGGTGGACAGCGGCGGGGTGCCGGGCGCGCGGCGGCAGTCGAGGGCGATGACGTTGAGGGGGTCGGCGGGCGGGGCGTCCCAGCCGTCGGCGGTGCCCTCCACTGTGCGTTCGCGGGAGCCGCCCAGTTGCTCCAGCACCCGCATCCGGGTCGGGCCGAAGCCGTGGGCGCGCAGCAGGGCGGCGACCTCGGCGGGGGTGCCGGCGCCGGCGGACAGCACCAGCAGGCGGTGGCCGTCGTACAGCGCGCGGGCCAGATTCTCGGCGGGCCGCCCGACGAGCGTGACGACCTCGGTGTCCTCCAGCGGCCAGCCGAGGCGGGCGCAGGCGTAGGAGACGGAGGAGGGGTGGGGGAAGATCCGGAGCTGGGGAGGGTGGGGCAGTTGGGTCGGCTGGAGCTCCTGGAGCTGCTGGGGATTTGCCGGGGCAGCCACAGCCGTTTCCGTTTGCCCTGCCCCTTCCCGTCCCGCTGTCCCTTCCGCTTCCCCTGCCGCTTCCGCCAGCACCTCCGTCAGCGTCCGTCCGATCCCGTAGAACATCGGGTCGCCGCTGGCCAGCACGCACACCCGGCGCCCGGCGTGCGCGGCGAGCAGTCCGGGGACGGCGGGGCGCAGGGGGGAGGGCCACGGGACACGCTCACCGGTGCATTCGCCGGGCAGCAGCGCGAGCTGGCGGGGGCCGCCGATCAGCACCTCGGCCCGTTGCAGGGCCTGCCGGGAGGCGGTGGGCAGTCCGTCCCAGCCGTCGGCCCCGATGCCGACGACGGAGACGGGTTCAGGAGCGGCCGGGGCGGGTGGTGCGGGGCTCACTGCCGAGTACCTCAGAGGTCGGGAGGGGCCGGATCCGGGGAGCCCGTCGACGGCGAAGACGACGAAGGGGCACCGGTCCGGGGGACGGGAGCCGAACTTTACTGACCGGTCGCCTCACGCGGTCCCGCTGCCCCCCGGCAAGCCGTGCGGCAGCCGCCTGCCACCGGTCACCCCGCGCGACGGCCCCTACCCGCGGTCAACCCGCGCGAGGCCCCCTGCCCCGGCCAACCCGCGCTGCTGCCCCGTTCCCTCACCCCAGCACCCTCACCCCAGCACCACGAGCAGGAACTGCCACGCGAACAGGAACGCCGCACCAAAACCCACCCCGGCCGGCAGCCACTGCCAGACGCCGCGCGGGGAGTCGAAGCAGACCAGGTAGCCGAGCACGGCGACCACGCCGGTCAGGGCGCCCAGCCAGAAGGGGAGGCCGTCGTGGTACCCGTACAGGATCGCGACGGCGGCCAGCAGACCGAGTACCGCCAGGATCTGGCCCTTGCCGGGTGCGGGCCGCACGGTCTCGCCCGTAGCGCTCATAGCGCCGGATGCTACCCGGGCGCACCGGCCCCGGCGGCTTCCCACGCCAGCCGGGAGCGGACATCCGAATTCCGTTTCCCCGCCCCGCTCCCCTTCTCGTCCGCACCGCTCTGACCAGGCACGATAGGCCGTTCGACGGTAATGACAACGGTCACCGATGCAGCCTTTGGATCTTTTGCTGAAGTGCGGTTTGCTTCGCAGGAGGGAGCCAGGAAGGAGCGCGCCCATGACCGAGCACGCCCACAGCCACGGGCACAGCCACAGCCACGCCCACGGGGTCGCACCGGACGCCGACCGGCGCTGGCTGCGCAGTGCGCTCCTGCTGCTCACCGCCTACATGGCGGTCGAGGTCGTCATCGGTGTCCTGGCGCAGTCCCTGGCACTGATCTCGGACGCCGCTCATATGCTCACCGACGCGGTTTCGATCGTGCTGGCCCTGGTCGCGATGCGGCTGGCGGCGCGGCCCGCACGCGGTGGGTACACCTACGGCCTCAAGCGCGCCGAAATCCTCTCCGCACAGGCCAACGGCATCACCCTGCTGCTGCTGTCGGTCTGGCTGGCGTACGAGGCGGTCCAGCGGCTGATCTCGCCGCCCGAGGTCACCGGCGGGCTGGTGCTGGTCACCGCGCTGTCCGGGATCGTGGTGAACCTGATCTGCACCTGGCTGCTGTCCCGCGCCAACCGCTCCAGCCTGAACGTCGAGGGCGCCTACCAGCACATCCTCACCGACCTGTTCGGCTTCGTCGCCACCGCGCTCGCCGGTCTGATCGTGCTGACGACGGGCTTCGAGCGGGCGGATGCGATCGCCTCGCTGGTGGTCGTCGCGCTGATGCTGCGGGCCGGTACGGGGCTGGTGCGCGAATCCGGGCGGATCTTCATGGAGGCCGCACCGGCCGGTGTCGACCCGGACGCGCTGGGCGAGCGTCTGGTCGCCACGGAGGAGGTCGTCGAGGTGCACGACCTGCACATCTGGCTGATCACCTCCGGGCAGCCGGCGCTCTCGGCGCACATCCTGGTGGCGCCGGGCGGCGACTGCCACAAGGTCCGCCGCGGTCTGCAGGAGCTGCTGAGCGGCGAGTACGGCATCAGCCACGCCACCCTCCAGGTCGACCACGTCGGCGAACAGGGCTCGCCCGACGACGTGCTGACGCTGGGCCCGCGGCCCGGCGCCGACGCGGCGGAGGAGGCCGGCCATTGCGAGGACGCCCATGGTCCGGTGCACCGGTCGGGACCGCACCGGCGCTGAGCGGCGGGCCACCGCCCCTCACTCGGGTGAACCCGGCCCGGGAGAAGGCCGCCTGCCGCCGGTGACAGGGACCGCGATGCTCGGATGACGACATGAGAACCGCCGTTGTCTGCGCGCTGCTGTGCGCCGCCACGCTCCCCGGACCGTCCGCCGCCGCGTACGCCCCGCAGGCGCCGCCCGTCGGCGGTTATGCCGCACACGCACTGCCCGCCGCCGCGTACGCCCCGCAGGCACCGCCCGTCGTCGCGTACCTCCCACAGGCACCGCCCGCCGCCGGGTACGCCGCGCACGCACTGCCCGCTGCCGCGTACCTCCCGCACGCGCTGCCCGCCGCCGGGTACGCCCCGGCGCCCCCCGCCGTCTCGGTCACGGTGGCGGTGACCGACGGCCGGGACGACGCCGAGGCCGGCAAGCGGCTCGACTACCGCATCACCGTGCACAACCTGGGCCCCACCGCCGTCCGCCGGGCCCGCGTCGAGCAGGAGATGCCGGCCACCACGACCTCCGCCACCGCGCCCGGCGCCACCGTCGAAGGGCGCGGTGTGGGCCGGCAGAAGGTGATCTGGCGCTCCGATCTGCCCGCACACGACATCCAGGTGTTCACCGCCACGGCCGTGCTCGGCGACCGGGCCGACCGCACCGGCAGCGCCGCCCCCGGCACCCTGCGTGCCGCCGCCACGGTCTGTGTCTACGTGGACGAATCCTTCGCCCCCACGGCCTGCTCCGGCGACCTGGACGACCTGCCGGAGACGCATACGGACGCCGGGGCCGGCGGCGGCTGGGGATGGTGGGCGGCGGCCGCCGCGGCCGCCGCGCTGCTCGGGCCGGGAGTGGTGCGGGCGGTACGGCGGCGGCGCGGCGCGGTGGCACATTGAGCCCAGGTCCGCGCTGAGCCCACGGCCGCGCTGAGCCCACCGCCGCGCGCCGGGTCACCCGGGGCCGGGCCGGGGCCGCCCGCCGGGTCACCCGTTGGCACCGGCCCCGCTCGCGGGCGGCGGGGGTTCGCACTTGCCTGGAAGCAGGCCGCAGGGCGCGCCGCGGGGGACGTCCCGCGCCCGGCCGGTCCCTGGGTCCGCCGGCCGGAACTGCCGGGCCGGCACCGCGGTCTCCCGGGTCCGGCCGGTCCACGGGACGCGCCCTTCTCCGCCCGCCGGGCAGGAAGGACCAGACGCGATGTCAGCGAACGCTCCCCTGCGCCCCGGCGGGCGGGTGACGGAGCGGGAGCGGTCGCCGTGGCGGCGCGGGCGGGCGGTGGCCGGAGGGGTGCTGCTGCTGTGCGGGGCGTTGCTGCTGCCGATGAGTCTGGCGGCGGCCTGGGCGCGGGCCGAGCTGACCGAGACCGACAGCTATGTGGCGGCGGTGGCACCGCTGGCCCAGAACCCCGCCGTGCAGAACGCGGTCGTCGACGATGTGACGGACGGGGTGATGGCGCATGTCCGGCTCGACGGGCTGCTGGAGGCCGTACCGCGCGCCGAACGTCCCGCGCTGCGCAGGCACTTCACCCGCGGCCTGCGCCAGTTCGTGGCCACGCAGGTACGGCAGGTCGTCACCGGGCGCGGCTTTCCCGCGGTGTGGAACGGGGTGCACCGGACGGCCCACCGCAGCCTGGACGGCAGTCTGAGCGCGTCCGGCCGCTCCGCGGTCACCCTCGATCTCACACCCGTCGTGGAACGGGTCAAGCGCCAGCTGTCGCACAACGGCATGGGGCTGGACCTCCTGCGCAGGGTGCCGCGGGCCGGGGTGGAGATCGTGCTGCTGAAGGCACCGGACGTGCCACGGATCCGGGCCGTCTACCGGGTCGTGCGGACCGGGGCTCTGCTGTTGCCACCCGCCGCGGCGCTGTGCCTGACCGGCGGGCTGCTGCTGGCGCGGCAGCGGCGGCGGGCGCTGATCTGTACGGGACTGGGCTGCGCGGCGGCCGCCGCCCTGCTGGCCGCCGCGCTCTCGCTGGTCCGCGGCCGGGCGCTGGACGCGCTGCCCGCCGTGGTCTCCCGGCCCGCCGCGGGCGCCTACGCCGATGCGCTCGCCGGTCCGTTGCTCACCGGCGTCTGGCTGATCGCCGGCGCCGGCACGCTGACCGCGGCGCTGGCCGCGGCGGGTCCGCCGGCCGCCCGGACGCTGCGGGCCCGCCGGCTCGCCCGCGCCGCCGCCGGCCCCTGAGCTCCGCTCAGATCGCCAGGACCGTCTTGCCCTGTGCCCGGCCGCTGCGGCTGGCCTCCAAGGCCTCCGGCGCCTCCTCCAGCGAGACCTCGCGTCCCACGAGGACCGTCAGACGGCCCGCGTCGACCTGGCCGGCGAGGATCTCCAGCAACTGCGGGGAGGGGCGGTTGGCGAAGTTGAAGCCGCGCAGGTTGTTGTCGGTCAGCTCGTCGGCGTCGGCCGAACCGAGCAGCGAGACGGCCGTGCCGCCGTCGCGCACGGTCCGGGTCAGCTCGCGGAATTCGGCGGGCCCGCCGACCATGTCGATCAGCACGTCGACGCCGTCCGGATGGGCCGCGAGGACCTGGTCGGCGAGCGGGCCCGCGGCGTGGTCGACGGTCTCCGCGGCGCCCAGGGTCCGCATCAGCTCCGCCTTGGACGGGCGCGCGGTGGCGATCACCTCGGCGCCGCGGCCGGCCGCGAGCTGAGTGACGAAGGTGCCGACGCCGCCGGTGGCACCGACGAGCAGCACCCTGGTGCCCTCGGTGACCCGGGTCTCCTCGACCAGGTTGTACGCGGTCATGCCGGCCGTCGGCAGCCCCGCGGACGTGGCGTAGGTGACGCTCCGGGCGGCGTGCGCGAGGCGGCTCTCCTCGGCGACGGCGAGCTCGCAGTAGGAACCGCCGCCCTGCTCCGGCCGCTGGAACTGGCCGAACACCGCGTCGCCGACGGTGAATCGCCGTACGCCGCTTCCGATCGCAAGTACCTCGCCCGCCCCGTCCGCCCCCAGGACGAGGGGGAAGGCCGCCGGCACGGCGTCGCCGAACATGCCGTCGGCAAGCTTCCAGTCGACGGGGTTGAGTCCGGCGGCGGACAGCCGCACCAGAACCTCACCGGGCCCTGGTTCGGGCTGTGGAAGATCCATGAGCTGTGGCTTTTCACCGAATGCGCTGACTGCTACGGCTCTCATCGTGGCGTTCCCTTCCACCCTTCCGAACGGTGGCCGAAGGGGATCGTAAGCACGCCGGTGGGGCCGGACGCGGCAGGAGGAGAGGCGGTGCGGCGGAAGCAACTCGTACGGCCCCGCGCACCGGGGTTGTCCGGCCCCCCGTTCGACGGGATGCGGCCGCACGGCCGTCGGTCCGGCCGGTACGTCCCCGGCGCCGGCGGCCACCCGATTGCCCGTGTGACGGGTCCGTCCGCACCCCGCGGGATTCAATGGCGCAATGATCCGGTTCGAGTCCGTCACCAAGCGCTACCCCGACGGGACCACCGCCGTCGACGACCTCTCCTTCGAGGTCGGCGAGGGGGAGTTGGTGACGCTGGTCGGACCGTCCGGCTGCGGCAAGACGACGACCATGATGATGGTCAACCGGCTCATCGACCCCACCCACGGCCGGATCTCCGTCGACGGTGCGGACGTCGCCGGCGTCGACCCGGTCGCCCTGCGCCGCCGGATCGGCTATGTCATCCAAGAGACCGGTCTCTTCCCCCATCGCACCGTCCTCGACAACACCGCCACCGTGCCCTTTCTGACCGGCTGGAAGAAGGCCAGGGCCCGTGAGCGGGCCGCCGAACTCCTGGACCTGGTGGGCCTGGACCCGGCGGTCTACGGCTCGCGCTACCCCGACCAGCTCTCCGGCGGCCAGCGTCAGCGGGTCGGGGTGGCCCGTGCGCTCGCCGCCGACCCGCCGGTGCTGTTGATGGACGAGCCGTTCGGCGCGGTCGACCCGGTCGTCCGCGACCGGCTGCAGAAGGAGTTTCTGCGGCTGCAGGCCACCCTGCACAAGACGGTGCTGCTGGTCACCCATGACATCGAGGAGGCCATCCGGCTCGGCGACCGGATCGCGGTCTACGGGGAGGGCCGGATCGAGCAGTACGACACCCCCGCAAGCGTCCTCGGCGCCCCCGCCACCCCTGATGTCGCCGCATTCGTCGGCACCGACCGCGCGTTGAAGCAGCTCTCGGTCACCGGGATCGACCGCGGCGACCTCGAACGCCCGCCGCTGGTGCGGCTCGGCGAACCCGCCGCGGACGCCGGAAGACGGCTGCGGGCCGAGGGCGCCCGCTGGGCGGTGGTGCTCGACGAGGAGGGCGCACTGCACGGCTGGGCGGGCACCGAGGAGTTGGCCCAGGTGGCGGGCACGGTCGCCGGTCATGCCCGCCGGATGGAGGCCTGGGTGCCGGTGAGCAGCACGCTCAAGGCCGCCTTCAGCGAGATGCTGAAGCATGACGCCGGCTGGGTCGCGGTGCTGGACGGCCACCGTTTCCTGGGCGTCCTCACCCCGACCAAGCTCCATGAGGCGCTGCGCCGCACCATCGGCTCCGACGAGCAAGGGGTGCCGCGCGAGCGGGCCGAGGTGGATTCCGTTCCCACGGAGTGAGCGGGCGGGCGGGCTGTTTCACGTGAAACGGCCCGCCCGGGCAGCTCATGGTCCAAGGTCATCCCCTGGGCAACAGCCCTTTGGACCGGAGGTAGTTGCGGGCCACATCCGCCGGCAGCCGCCGCCAGCTGTCCACCTCCTCATTGAGGCGGGCCAGATCGGCGGTGGTCAGGACCGTGTTGAGCCGGTTGAGAGCGGCGGCCGCCCGTGCGCTGCCCGCGCGGGCGCGGTTGACGACGGGGACGACGTAGTCGGCGTTCTGGAGCTTCTTGTCGTCGGCAAGCAGCACCAGGCCGAACTGGTCGAGGGTGGCATCGGTGCTGGTGGTCAGCACCATCTGGTCCTGGCCGTTCTGGACGGCCTGCTTGGCGGGCGTGGTGCCGACGCCCTTCGGGTCGACGGCGGTGATGTCGATCCTGTACTTCTTCTTCAGCCCCGGTGCGCAGAACGGCCGCTGGACACACTCGTCGCCCGCCGCCAGACGCACCGGCAGCTCGGCGCGGCCCAGGTCGCTGAGGGTCTTGAGGTGGTGTGTGCGGGCGTAGGCGGCGCTCACCGCGAAGGCGTTCTGGTCGACGGCCCGGCCGGCAGGGAGCACGGTCAGACCGCGGGGGCCGGCGAGCCGGCGCAGCGCGGCCATGGTCACGCCGAGGTCCGGCGAGGCGACCGGCGCCGCCTCGGCCCCCTTCTTCTTGGCGTTGAGCCAGTCCGCGAAGGTGGCGGCGTACTCGGGGACCACATCGATCTGCCCCGCCTCCAGGGCCGGTTCGTACAGCTCACGGTTGCCGACCGTCAGGACGTGGGTGCGGTAGCCGGCGTGCCGGAGCAGCGCCGCGTACATCTGGGCCAGCAGCTCGCTCTCCGTGAAGCCCGCCGAGCCGATGGCCAGATCGTGGCTGTCACCGGGGGAGGCGGTGATCGCGGAGCGGTTCTCCAGGGAGGGGCCGCCGGCGCAGGCCGAGAGCCCGAGGGCGGCGAGGCCGGTGAGGGCGGTGAGGACCGCACGTGCCGCACCGGCCGCCCTCACCGGCTCCTCCCCCGTGACCGGTCCGGCGCGCACCGCTGGGCCAGCTCGAAGCCGGCCTCCATCAGCAGCGCGAACACCGCGACCAGGACCGCTCCGGCGACCACCTGAGGCGTGCTGGCCAGGTTGAACCCCGCGGTGATGATCCGGCCGAGGCCACCGCCGCCCACCAGCGCGGCGAGCGTGGCGGTGGCCACCAGCTGGACCGCGGCGATCCGGATGCCGGTCAGCACGAGCGGGAAGGCGAGCGGCACCTCGACCCGCCACACCAGCTGCGTCCCGGTCATCCCCATGCCCCGCGCGGCCCGCACCACGTCCCGGTCCACCTCGCGCATCCCGACATACGCATTGGTCAGCAGCGGCGGGATGGCGAACAGCACCAGCGCGATGATCGTCGGCCACTGCCCGTGCCGTCCGAGCGGGGTCAGCAGCAGCAGGACGAGCACGGCGAAGGTCGGCACCGCGCGGCCGATATTGGCGAGGTTGACGGCCAGCGCACCGCCCCGGCCGAGGTGGCCGAGGGTCAGCGCGACCGGCAGCGCGATCAGGGCGCTGATGACCAGGCAGGCGAAGGTGAGCACGAGGTGCTGTTCGAGGCGGTGCCAGACACCGTTCTCACCGGACCAGTTGGCGGCGGTGGTCAGCCAGGTCCAGACCCCCGAGAGGGTGTTCATGTCCGCCGCCCGCCGACGGTGACCAGCCGTTTCACTCCCTCGCCGGCCCGGGTCCGCCGCCGCGCCCGGTGTCCGGCCCGGCGCCACGGGGTGAGCAGCCGCTCCGCGCCGAGCAGCAGCAGATCGAAGACGACCGCGATGATCACGCACAGCACGGACGCGGTGAGCACCTGCGCCTTGAAGAAGGAGTTCATCCCGGCGTAGATGAGGTTCCCCAGCCCGCCGTACCCGACGATCGCCCCGACGGTGGTGAGCGCGACCGCCGAGACGGTGGCGATCCGCAGCCCGGCCATCGCGGCCGGTACGGCCAGCGGCAGCTCGATGGCCAGCAGTTGCCGCGTCGGCCCGTACCCCATCCCGCGGGCCGCTTCCTTGGCCTCGGCGGGGACGCCGTCCAGCCCCGCCAGGAGGTTCCGTACGAGCAGGGTGAGGGAGTACAGGGCGAGGCCGACCACGACGAGGGTGGCGGACAGCCCGTAGACCGGCAGCAGCAGCGAGAACATCGCCAGCGACGGGATGGTGTAGAGCACCGTGGTGATGCCGAGCACCGGCCCGACCGTCCAGCGCCTGCGGCGGGCCAGCAGCGCCAGCGGGACCGCGATCACCAGCCCGAGCGCCACCGAGATCACCGTCAGCTGGAGGTGCTGGACGACCGCGTCGAGCAGGATCTGCCGACGGGTGCTCAGGTAGTCGCCGCAGATCCAGTCGTTACGGGCCAGACAGTCGTCCGGCGGGGGCGCGGTCACGCTACGAGTCCACCCCGGCGGGGGCGGGGTGTCGCGGCGGACGCGTCCGATCGGGGTGGGCGATTCGGGCGTCCGATCGGGGTGGGCGATCCGGGTGGGCGCGGACGGCCGCCCCGACGGCCCCGGCGCCCGCCCGCCTGCCCGCCCGCCTCCCTTCCCCGCCTCACCTGCGCGGTCCGCCTACACCCCTCACGTATACACACCGTGTGTACTGCGTATGTATAGTCGCTATCGGTCTGTTCGGCCCCTGTGACCCGAGGGCGGCGCGAGGCGGTGATGCCGCCATACGCGTCGGCTTTGCCCTGCGCGAAAACGCAGGTCATGGGCCCGCTGTTACCCGCACCCGCCCGAAGAGAGGCCCGCATGCCGAAGCAGCTGTCCACGGCCCGCCGTACGTCCATAGCCGGGCTGCTGGCGGCCACCACCCTGACCCTGGCCCTTGGCGGCTGCGCCACCTACGACGTCACCGCCCCGGCCGACGCCCGCGCCGACGCACCGGCCGCCGACGTCAAGGCGAAGGACGCCCGGCTCGCCGCGCCCGGGGACGCCAAGAACGGGGATGCCAAGAGCGCGAACGGCAAGGACGCGAACGCCAAGAACACGGCCGGCAAGGACGGCAGCGGCGACGACGTCGACTGCCGCACGGCGAAGTGCGTCGCGCTCACCTTCGACGCGGGCCCCAGCGAGAACACCAACCGCCTGCTGGACATCCTCAAGAAGGAGAAGGTGCACGCGACCTTCTTCCTGCTCGGTCAGAACCACGTCGACAAGCGCCCCGCCGAGGTGAAGCGGATCGACGCCGAGGGCCATGAGCTGGCCAACCACACCTGGTCGCACCAGATCCTGACCGACATCGAGCCCGACGAGGCCACCCGCGAGCTGTCCCGCGTCCAGGACGCGGTCCGCAAGATCACCGGCAAGACGCCGAAGCTGATGCGCCCGCCGCAGGGCAGGACCGACAGAGAGGTCTCCGAGATCAGCAAGCGTCTCGGCCTGGCACAGGTCCTGTGGAGCGTGACCGCCAAGGACTACCAGACCAACGACTCGGCCCTGATCACCAAGCGGGTGCTCGACCAGACCGAGCGCGACGGCATCATCCTGCTGCACGACATCTACAAGGGGACCGTGCCGGCCGTCCCCGGCATCCTCAAGGAGCTGAAGAAGCGCGGCTACACGGTCGTCACCGTCTCCCAGCTGCTGTCCCCGGCGAAGCCGCAGCCGGGGATGGTCTACCGCCCGTAGAGCCGGCCCCTACGGAGCGGACGCCCCGGAGACCTCGGGCGGCTGCTGCCCCGCCGCCGGCGCCTTCCCGCTGATCCGGTGCCACCAGTGCCGGCGCCGCGGATGCACCGCGCGGCCCAGCCGGAGCCCCAGCAGCAGGTAACCGATCAGCGCGCCGGCACAGTTGAGGATCACATCGTCGATGTCGAACGCCCGGCCGGTGATCAGCGCCCCCTGCACCAGCTCCACCAGCAGCATCACCAGCGCCGTCGCCACACCGACCCGGAGCAGCCCGCGCGCCTGGGGCAGCAGCACCGGCAGCAGCACCCCGAACGGCACCCCCAACAGGACATTGCCACCGAGCTGCTTGACCGTATCGGCCAGGTGCGGTTGCGCCAGATAGCTCCGGATCGAGTCGCCGGGGCGGAGGTTGGGGTGGGTCAGCGGCACCGAGGCCGCCGACGGGGTCAGCGTGACCCGGGCCAGCGCCACCGCGAAGGCCACCATCGCGGCGAAGGCCAGCACCAGCAGAAGGATCCGGACGGCCAGCGGGGCCCGTGCGGCCACGGGGGACCACACCGCCTCGTCGCCCTGTTGCGTACGCGCCATGAGGTCACTCCCGGGGGTGCGAGGTGCGCAGTGCGCCGATGGGACATCCGGTTACCCGGGGCCCGGCGAATCATGTGACCGGGGCGGACGGCCGCCCCACGCTGCACACACGTCACCCCGGGGGCACACACACCGCCAAATCCCGCACACACGCCACAGCCTCAGCACACGCAACAGGAACGCCACACACAACAGGGGCGCCGGACAGCTCCGACGCCCCTGCGCTCAGCTCATCTGCGGCTCACCCCCGGGGGCGCTCCGCCTCCACCCGCCGGCGTCCCTTGTCGTCGGACGCCGTCGGCGACTTGGACGGCCCGGCCTGCTGGTCGGCGCCCGAAGCCCCGCCCTTACCCGGCGCGCCGCCCTTGCCCGGTGCGCCCGCCCCCGGCTTCTGCGACGGGGAGGCAGCCTGGGTGTCCTGCGGGAACGTCAGCTGCTGGCTCTGCCACTCCAGGGCCGGCGCAACCTCGCGCCGCCAGGTCGTGAACTGGTGGCTGCCCTGCGGCAGGATGATCGAGTCGACCGACATCGGCGACTTCGCGGCATGGATGAACTTCATCGTCTCGCCGTAATCCGCCTCGCCCTGACGGCTGCTGGCGACCAGCGCGGAGATCTGCGGCGCGGGCATGTTCTTCAGCCGCCACAGCAGATCGTGCTCACGCTCCCGCTTGGCGCCCTCGGGGCCGGGGCCGAAGAGGCTGCCGGTGGTCAGGTCGTCCTTGATCGCGTAGTCACCCGAGAGCGAGACCGCCGAGGTGTAGGCATGCGGGTTGCGCATCGCCAGCTGCAGCGAGCAACTGCCACCGGACGAGTACCCGAACGCACCCCAGGCGCTGGGGTCGTGGCCCACCCGGTAGGCCGACTTCATGGCGTCCGGCAGGTCCTTGGTGAAGAACGTCTCGGCCTGCGGCCCGCCCGGCACATCCACGCACTCGGTGTCCCGCGGCGGCGCGATCGTCGGCCGGACCATCACGATCACCGTCGGTTGCATCTTGCCCTGCGCGATCAGCCGGCCCGCGTTCTGCGGCACCTGGAGGTGCTGCGCGAGGTTCATGATTCCGCCGGGGTAACCGCTGATGACGACCATGACAGGGAACCGCTGACGGCGGAACTGCTGCTGGAAGTACTGCGGCGGCAGGTAGACGAAGCCCGGGTTTATGGCCCGAGTGCGACGGCCGACGATCCGTACGGACTCGACCTTGCCCACCTTGTCCGCGGGCCCCTTGGGCAGTCCGGTCACCCGGTCGAGGCCCTGCGGACCGGCCGGCTGGACCAGCCCGCCCTTGATATTGCCGACCGAGGCGTACTGCCCGCCCCCCTGGCTCACGGACACCGGGGCCTTGTCGTTGTTGCCCAGCAGCTCGTCCCAGTTGCCGTAGAACTCGAAGTTCGTGTTCACGGCGAGGGCGAGCGCACACACGATCGACACCTGGGTGACCATGATGGCGCCCAGTCTGCCCAGGACGGGGCCCACCCCGCGCCGCGACAGTCGAGGCCAGAGCCACACCGTGGCGGCGACACAGGCCACCGCCAGCACGAT
The DNA here is from genome assembly GCF_004125265.1 of Streptomyces lydicus. Lineage (GTDB taxonomy): Bacteria > Actinomycetota > Actinomycetes > Streptomycetales > Streptomycetaceae > Streptomyces > Streptomyces lydicus_C. The sequence continues at coordinate 4,627,536 of NZ_RDTE01000003.1, read as the reverse complement.
CACCGTGTATTCGAGCGACTGACTGGTCAGCCCCATGCGCCCACATCTCCCGTCACCCTCGATAAGGGTTCTTGCCTTCTTACCGGCCGCCTAAGGCACAACGGGCGGCTCTGGACAATGGTCACCGGAGAAGACGGGCACACCTGCCCATCGGATACGTGAGCGACTCACTTCTTACCCAGCTCTTGCCACATCGTTTCCGCGGCGTGATGTGGGCGGGCCCGGAGCCGGTGCCGCGCCGGCGCCGTGGCCGGGGTCGCAGCCGGGGTCGCACCAACACGCCTTGTCCTGCGGCCCATTGCGACGCATACCTCCTACCCATGGGCAAACCTCTCCGCGCGGCCAAGGTGACCTGGGCGGCCCTGGGCGGGAGGCGGTGCGCCGGTCCGGTGGGGGGGCGGTGCGCCGGTCCGGGCGAGCGGGCAGGCGGGCGGTGCGTACCGACGGGCAGCGACACGGACACGTCGAGCCGGTGGGTACGGACATGCCGAGCCGGTGGGTACGGACCCTCGGGGCAGTCGGTGCGCGACCGTCGAGCCGGCGGGTACGTCCCGGCAGGGCGGCTCGTACGGACTGCGGGGAGGTTTTGTGGACAGCCGAGGAACGGGCACGGACGACCGGACCACCTCGTACGCAGGACGAACGCGCCCGGGCCGCGCCGGCTGAAACCACCGGCCTTCGCAACACCCCCGGATGGCCCACCGCACAAGGCGCGGGGTCCCACGATGAGGCCGGTGTCGGCGGCTACCCTTACGTATCCGTCCTGGTCAGGGACATGTCCGCGCTTCACGGACATACGCCGCACCCACCACACGCAAGAGAGGTTCGCCGATGGGCATTCGGAGTCTGCTGCGCAACGCTTTCGGTCGCTCCAAGGCGACCCGTGAAGAAACCGGCGCGGCCCCGAGCGGCGCCGACAAGCCGGAGTCCGCGACCATCCCGGAGGCTCGCGAAGAGTCCGCCCCGGCCGCCACCCCGGAGGCCGAGGTCCCGGCCGCACGGACCGCCCCTACGGAGAGCCCCGACACGGACCCGGCGCCGTCTCCGGCTCCGACGACCGCGACCCTGCCGGCACAGGGCGGCCGGGCGGACCGGGGAGACCGGGCGGAACGGGAAAACCGGGCGGCGGAGACCTCCGCGGTGCGGGAGGACGAGGCCGGCACCGACGCCGATGCCGACGCCGGTGCCGGTGCCGGTGCACCCGCGACGACCGAGCCGCCCACCGCGGAAGCGGCCCCGGCTGCCACCCCGGCCGCTTCCGACCCCGTCTCCGACCTGGTGAGCCAGGCCTTCGACAAGCCGGAGCCCGTGGCGGAGACCGAGAACGAGGCCGAGCCCACGGCAGCCGAGCCTGCGGTGGAGGCCGAGCCGAGGGTCGAGCCCGTGGCAGAGGCTGAGCCGAAGGCAGCGGAGCCTGTGGTGGAGGTTGTCGCGGAGCCTGCGGTGGAGGCCGAGCCGAAGGCAGCCGAGCCTGCGGCGGAGGCCGTCGCGGAGCCTGCGGACAAGGCAGTTGCCGAGACTGCCGACGTCGAGGCCGAGATCGCGACCACGACCGAGACCGAGACCGAGTCGCCCGCAGCAGAGACGGCGGCAGCGCCGGAAGCCGCGCCCGAGCCGGAAGCCACCCCCGAGCCGGAAGCGAAGCCCGAAGAGAAGGCGGAGGTAACGGCCAACACCGAGCCGAAGCCCGACGCCGAGCCGAAGCCCGACGCCGAGGCCAGGACCGCCGACCAGCCGGAAGCCGCCCCCGAGGCCGAGCCGGCGACCGCCCCGGCGCCCGAAGCCGAAGAAAAGGTCACCGACAAGAAGGCCACCGAAGAGAAGGCCCCCGAGGACAAGGCCGCCAACGAGAAGGCCCCCGAGGCGAAGGCAGCCGCGGAAGAGACCGCCGACCTGAAGACCGCTGAGGCGAAGACCGCCGACGTGAAGGCCGCAGCGGCCGAGCCGGCGACCGAGGCGAAGCCGCAGGCGGAGGACCGGCCCGAGGGCGCGGGCTCCCTCCCCGCCACGGCCCCCGCGCTCCTCAGCCTCTACAAGTCCGCGGCCGCCACCCTGGACAAGCACGGCCTCGCCACCCAGCGCGCCGCCGTCTACCTGGTCCTCGACCGCTCCGGCTCGATGCGCAACTACTACAAGGACGGCACGGTCCAGAACCTCGCCGAGCAGGCCCTCGGCCTCGCCGCCCACTTCGACGACGACGCCACCGTCCCGGTCGTCTTCTTCTCCACCGACATCGACGGCACCGCCGACATCGACCTCACCAACTACGAGGGCCGTATCGCGGAACTGCACGCCGGCCTCGGCCACATGGGCCGTACGAACTACCACTGGGCCATCAACGCCGTCATCGAGCACTACAAGAACTCCGGCTCCACCGCCCCGGCCTTCGTCATCTTCCAGACCGACGGCGCCCCGACCTCCAAGCCGGCCGCCGAAAAGGCGCTCTGCGAGGCGGCCGGACTCCCCCTCTTCTGGCAGTTCATCGGCTTCGGTGACCCGGACGCCAAGGGCTTCGACTTCCTCCGCAAGCTCGACGACCTGGCCGTTCCGGAGAAGCGCGTCGTCGACAATGCCGGTTTCTTCCACGCCGGCCGCGACCCGCGCAGCCTCTCCCACGACGAGCTCTACCGGCAGCTGATGGTCGAGTTCCCCGAGTGGCTCGCCGAGGCCCGCACCGCGGGCATCATCAAGGACAGCTGACCGTACTTCAGCGAACCGCTCTGCAGCGGACCGCTGTGCAGCGGACCGCGCTTCCGCTCCCCTGACGACACCTCACCGGCCGCGGCCGGGCCCCGGGCCCGCCGCGGCCGGCCCCTTTCGTGCCCGGCTGTACGGGGGCCGTCCACGGGAGAAAGAAAAAGAACCTCAGGGACAGTTATCCGCCGGACACCGCCCATGGCGTTACCGATCCCGTATGACAGAGTGTTCCTCGAAATAACCGACCGCGAATACTCCCGGGTGCCGCGCCACGACACCCGCCTATAACGAATACGACGGACAGAATTCCACACGGGAAAGCATTCAACCGTGAATGCTGAACAAGCCCGAAAATGTGGAACGAGTCCGTCAATCCGGAACGAGGGGGAATAAATGAATACGCCGCAGCAGCCTCAACCGGGGTTCGGGAATGCGCCCGGAAACGGTTTCCCGCCCGGCGCGCCGCCACCCGGACAGCCGGGCGGCTGGATACCCGCCGCACCGGCTCCGGGTCCGGCCCCGGCTCCGGGCCCGTACGGACAGCCAGGCCCCTACGGGCAGCCAGGAGCCCACGCACAGCCAGGCCCCTACGGCGCCCCGCAGCAGCCCCCCTACGGGTACGGCGGGCCGGGGATGCCGCCATCCTTCCCGCCCAGGAAAAGCGCCGGAAAGAAATGGGCGATCGCCGGCGCGACGGTCGGCGGCCTGGCCCTCCTGGGAGTGATCTCCTCTGCGGCACTGCACGGAAGCCAGGGCTCCGGCGGCGGCTCCGGCGACGACCAAGGCCCCAAGTACCGGATCACGGTTCCGCAGACGCTGGCCGGCGGGAAGTACAAGCTCGTCAAGGACGTCTCCCAGCAGGCCGATGCGTCGGTGCCGCACGAGGGGGCCAACGAGCACGGGCTGAAGACCGCGGGCGGGCAGTACGCGAACGGCACCACGTCCCTGGTGATGGTGGGCAATTACGGCACCATCGACGACCCCGCGACAGCCGTCGATCACACCTTGCGGGGAATGACGAGCGCCGGAAACACGGACGTCGCGGTGCCGGACCGGAAGATCACCCCGAGTGGCGGCGGAGAACCGCTGACCTGTGGTGTGGATGTGCGCCGGGAGGCGGTACAGAAGATCACCCTGTCGTATTGCATCTGGGCCGATTCCCGTACGAACGTGAGTGTCGCCACGGTCAACGGCGCGGATCCGGCGCAGGACCCCCAGTCGGTCGACCTCCAGGCCCTCGCCGACGAGACGGCCAAGATCCGCACCGAGGTCCGGAAGCCCATGGACTGAGGCCGAAGCCCACGCACTCCGGCACAGCAGGCGCCGTCCCGCCCCACTGCCTACGCTGAATGGGGGAAATGCCCTGCTTTCTCCCTGCCGGTCAGGTGCCGGCCGGCGGGGCGTACCGGGGCGGCCGTACCAGCGAACGAGGTGGGTCGTGATGGGTGAGGCGAGCCGAGAGGGGGGCGGCGAGCCGCCTGCGGCGCCGCGCGGGCCCAGCATTCCCTCCTGGGCCACCGCGGCCGAGCCCGATCCACGGCGCTGGTGGGCGCTGGTGGTGATCGCGATTGCGCAGTTGATGGTGGTACTGGACGCGACCATCGTGAATATCGCGCTGCCGTCGGCCCAGCGGGACCTGGGGATGTCGGACGCGAACCGCCAGTGGGTGATCACCGCGTACACGCTCGCCTTCGGCGGGCTGCTGCTGCTCGGCGGGCGGATCGCCGACCTGGTGGGGCGGAAGCGCACCTTCATGATCGGGCTGGTCGGCTTCGCCGTCGCGTCCGGTCTGGGCGGCGCGGCCACCGGGTCCGGGCTGCTGTTCGGGGCGCGGGCGTTGCAGGGCGCCTTCGCGGCGCTGCTGGCCCCCTCCGCGCTGTCATTGCTGACCACCACCTTCACCATCGGGAAGGAACGCAGCAAGGCCTTCGGGATCTACGGGGCGATCGCGGGCGGGGGCGCGGCCATCGGGCTGATCGCCGGCGGGCTGCTGACCGAATATCTGAACTGGCGCTGGTGCCTGTACGTGAACATCCCGATCGCCGTGATCGCCCTCACCGGCGCCGCCGTCTTCCTGCGCGACCGGCCCGAGCGGGGGCGCGTCTGGCTGGACGTTCCGGGCGTGGTGCTGGGCTGCGGCGGTCTGGTCGCGATCGTTTACGGGTGCAGTGAAGCGGAGCCGCGGGGCTGGGGGGACGGGCTGGTCCTCGGGCTGCTGGTGGGGGGCGTGGCGCTGCTGGGCGTCTTCGCGTGGTGGCAGACGAGGGCGCGCCACCCCCTGCTGCCGTTGCACATCGTCCGCGACCGCAATCGCGGCGGCGCCTTCCTGACCATGGCGCTGGCGGTCATCGGGCTGTTCGGAATGTTCCTGTTCATGACCTATTACCTGCAGACCGTGCTCGGATACTCACCGGTCAGGACCGGGGTGGCCTTCCTGCCGATGGTGGTGGCGATCGTCGTCGGGTCCACGCAGATCTCGGCGAGGCTGCTGCACCGGATACCGCCCCGGTTCCTGATGGTTCCCGGCGCCCTCCTCGCCTCCGCGGGGCTCTTCACCCTGACCTTCCTGACGGCCCGGCCCGCGTATGTCTCCCATGTGCTTCCGGCCATGCTGCTCGTCGGCCTCGGCATGGGCCTGACCTTCATGCCGGTGATGGCGACGGCCACGTCCGGGGTGGCCGCGCACGACTCCGGTGTCACCTCCGCGACGGTCAACACGGCGCAGCAGGTGGGCGGTTCGATCGGCACGGCGCTGCTGAACACGATCGCGACCTCGACGAGTGCGGCGTATATCGCGGATCGCCTGGCGGCCGCGGCCCGCAGCAGCGGGGCGCTCGGTCTCACCCCGGCGGCGCGGGAGGGGATCGTCAAGAGCGGAGTGGTGCACGGGTTCACCGTGGCCATCGGTGTGGGTTCGGCGATCATGCTGCTGGCCGCGCTGGTCGCCGGGCTGCTGGTCAACGGCCGGCCCGCGAAGCAGGGCCGCCTCCCGGCACAGGACAGCGCGGAGTCGGCGGACGCGGCGGCGTGAGAGGGCGGAACGGACGGGCCCCTCGCCCCGGAAAAGGCCGCGCGGGCACCCCCACCCCGTCCAGTACGATATTGACGTTCCGTAAAGCAAATCCTCACTCACCGTAGCGACTTGGGAGCAGCCGGCAATGGCTCGACACCTCATCACCAGCGCCCTTCCGTATATCAACGGGATCAAGCACCTGGGCAACATGGTGGGGTCCATGCTCCCGGCGGATGTGTACGCCCGCTATATGCGGCAGCGCGGGCACGAGGTGCTCTACATCTGCGCGACGGACGAGCACGGGACCCCCGCCGAGCTGGCGGCCAAGGACGCGGGGCAGTCGGTCGACGCCTTCTGCGCCGAGCAGCACGACAAGCAGAAGGCGATCTACGACGGCTTCGCCCTCGACTTCGACTACTTCGGCCGGAGCTCGTCGCGGGAGAACGTGGAGCTGACGCAGCACTTCGCGCGCAAGCTCCACGAGAACGGCTTCATCGAGGAGCGGGCGATCCGCCAGGTCTTCTCGATCGCCGACGACCGCTTCCTGCCCGACCGCTACATCGTCGGTACGTGTCCGCACTGCGGCTACGACAAGGCGCGCGGCGACCAGTGCGAGAACTGCACCCGGGTGCTCGACCCGACCGATCTGATCGACGCCCGGTCGGCGATCAGCGGCAGCGGTGAGCTGGAGGTGCGCGAGACCAAGCACCTCTTCCTGCTCCAGTCGAAGCTGCAGCACGAGGTCGAGGGCTGGCTGGACGGCAACGGCAGCAAGGACTGGCCGACGCTGGCCTCGTCCATCGCGCACAAGTGGCTGACCGAAGGCCTCCAGGACCGGGCGATCACCCGTGACCTGGACTGGGGCGTTCCGGTGCCGGCCGATGTGTGGCCGGAGCTGGCGGCCGAGGGCAAGGTCTTCTACGTCTGGTTCGACGCCCCGATCGAGTACATCGGGTCGACCAAGGAGTGGGCGGACGCCGTCTCCGACGGCAGCCGCGACTGGAAGTCGTGGTGGTACGAGGCCGATGACGTCCGGTACACGGAGTTCATGGCCAAGGACAATGTGCCGTTCCACTCCGTGATGTTCCCCGCGACGCAGCTGGGCACCCGTGAGCCGTGGAAGAAGGTCGACTTCCTCAAGGCCTTCAACTGGCTCAACTACTACGGCGGGAAGTTCTCCACCTCCCAGCGGCGCGGCATCTTCACGGACGCGGCGCTGGAGCTGCTGCCCGCCGACTACTGGCGCTACTTCCTGATCGCCAACGCCCCGGAGTCCGACGACACCTCCTTCACCTGGGAGCTGTTCTCGGCGTCGGTCAACAAGGACCTGGCGGACACCCTCGGCAACTTCGTCAACCGGGTGCTGTCGTTCTCCCGCAAGCGGTTCGGTGACGAGGTGCCCGCGGGCGCCGAGGCCGGGCCCGCGGAGCAGAAGCTCGGTGAGGAGATCGCCGGACTGCTGTCGGAGTATGAGGGCCACATGGAGGCCCTGCAGTTCCGCAAGGCCGCGGCCTCGCTGCGCGCCCTGTGGAGCGCGGGCAACTCCTACCTGGAGGAGAAGGCCCCGTGGCTGGAGATCAAGACCGACAAGGACGCGGCGGCACTGACGCTGCGTACGGCGATGAACCTCATCCACCTCTACGCGATCGTCTCCGAGCCGTTCATCCCGTCGTCGGCCAAGGCGATGCGGGGGGCCTTCGCGCTGGAGAACGACACCGCGGTGTGGGTCTCCCCGGAGGAGGCGAAGGCGCTGGCCTCGGTGCCCGCCGGGACGCCCTTCACGGTGCCGCCGGTGCTCTTCGCGAAGATCACCGAGGAGGACCTGGAGTCCTACCGCGAGCGCTTCGGCGGCGCGGAGCAGTAGGCCAGGGCCGCCCGTGCGCGTCGGTTCCGGCCGGCGTCGCAGGGCGGTAAGCCGGCTGGGCCGCGGGCGTGTTCGCGCCCGGACCTCTCAGCACCGCACTCGCGCCCGTCCGCCCTTCCGGGCCGGACGGGCGCGCTGCGTCCGGGCACCTTCCGGGCCCCGGGCGGGATGTCGGTCAGCGCTTGCGCGGCGAGGACACATAAGCGGCCGGCCGTCCGAAGCCCGGCACCGGCGGCAGGGTGACCCTCCGCCAGCCACGGGCGTAGGCCGGCGGCCGCTGACCGCCGGCCACCACGACGGCGACCGGGCGGCGCGCCCCGAGGCGGGCCAGGCCCGCGGGGGTGATGCTCGCGTCATGGCCGTCCGGCTGACGGGACGCACAGCCCGCCCGGTACGCCACCCGTACCGCCTCCTCGCCGCTCACCACACAGGGCGGCCGTACACCGGCCGCCCGCAGCGCCGTGGCGACCCGCTCGATACCGGCCTGGGCCCGTGCGGTGCTCCGCACCATCGTGTGCCAGACCGTCAGTTGGATGACCTCGTGGCTCAGCAGCACGAGGACGAGGACGGCCACCGCCCAGGCGTGCCGGCGGCGCGGCAGGAGGGTCAGCCAGTACAGGAACCAGGCGGCCGGCATCATCAGCAGGGCGTAGGCGGGGAGCAGGAAGCGGGGGGCGGCGTAGTCCACCGTCAGGAGGTAGGGGGCGGCCAGGCAGAGACCGGCCAGGGCCGGGAGGACGACGGGAGCAGGGCCGTACCGGTGCAGCGGGCCGCGGGGATCGCTCAGGCGCACCAGCGGCCACGTGGGACCGCGGCCGTGCTGCCCGCCGCCGGACGGGGGGTCGTCCAGGTCCGGGCCGAGGCTGCCGGGCCGGATGGGCGCCAGCCCGAGGGGGTGCCGGGCCCCGCTGCGGTCCGCCGGCCCGTACCCGTGCAGCCCGCCGCGGGGCTCGCGGGCGCGCAGCGCCGCCCACACCGCTCCGGCGACCGCCAGGGGCAGCACCAGCCACCACACCGCCGTCACCGGGTGTTCCCAGCTCAGATGGCAGGGGCGGCACAGGGTCTTGCCCTGGAGTGCCCGTGCGTGGTCGTCGAAGGTCAGATGCCAGCCGAGACCGCCCTGGATCTGCCCGGCCCTCTGCAGCCGCGCCAGGAGACCGCCGTAGGACAGATATGCCTCCACGACCCAGGGGGCACATCCCAGGGCCAGGCCGGCCGGCAGCGCGAGCAGCACGGCGGGGCGCCACCAGGACGGCACGCACAGCGCGGCGGCACAGAGCGGCACGGCCAGCCAGATGGCGTCGGTGGGACGCATCAGCGCGGCCACGGCGACCGCGGCGGCGAGGCCGGCCGCGGCACGCCAGTCGCGGCGCGGGGCCAGTTGACGGGGCGGCTGCCGTACGGCCCGCAGGAAGCAGCCGGTGGCGGCGAGCGCGGCGTAGCCGACCCACAGGTTGGGCATCGCCTGCCCACCGTAGAAGAGCGTGACCCACAGCCCGGCGAACAGCGCGCCGCCCAGGGCCGGTACGGGGGCGGGCAGCACCCGGCGCCAGATGCAGAGGGTGAGCAGGAGCGCGGCGCCGGAGAGCACCGCGAGGTAGCAGTGCAGCACGGTCGCCGAGGTCGTCAGGGCCGCCACCGGGGCGAGCAGGAAGGTGACACCGCGAGCGCGTGGAGCGCTGAAGAACGCGGCCGGCGTGTGGGGGTCGACCTGGCTGACGTACACCGTCTCGTCCCAGCCCAGGCCGGGGGCGGCGATGGCGGAGGCGAGCAGGCAGGCGGTGAAGACGACGGCCACGGCGGTGAGCCACCGCAGGTCGCCGGCCGGGGCGGGGCGGGTCACCCGAGCCGGCGGCCCCAGGGCGGACCTGGCGGTGAGGAGACTTGCTTGCTGCATGGGCACCACAGTGCGTGCCCTGCCGGGGCCCTGCCACACGGATGGGGCGGTCGGGGCACTCGGCCGGAGCCGGAGCCGTCCCCGGGGGCATGCCCGCTCCCGGCCGACGGGCCCGCACACGGGCCGGGGCGGCGTTTCACGTGAAACGCCGCCCCTCAGCCTGTTCGGGGCTCTCGCCCCGGGCGATGCCGCCTACTTCGCCTGCGGCTTGCGCAGGGAGAGGTGCAGCTCCTTGAGGCGCGCCTCGTCGACCTCGCTCGGGGCGCCCATCAGCAGGTCCTGGGCGTTGCCGTTGAGCGGGAAGGCGATGGTCTCGCGGATGTTGGGCTCGTCGGCCAGCAGCATCACGATGCGGTCGACGCCGGGGGCGATGCCACCGTGCGGCGGGGCGCCGAACTTGAAGGCGCGCAGCATGCCGCCGAACTCCGCCTCGACCGTCTCCTTGTCGTAGCCGGCGATCGCGAAGGCCTTGTACATGACATCGGGTTCGTGGTTACGGATGGCGCCGGAGGACAGCTCGGTGCCGTTGCAGACGATGTCGTACTGCCAGGCCAGGATGTCCAGCGGGTCCTTGGTCTCCAGCGCCTCCAGGCCGCCCTGCGGCATGGAGAAGGGGTTGTGCGAGAACTCGATCTTGCCGGTGTCCTCGTCCTTCTCGAACATCGGGAAGTCGACGATCCAGCAGAAGCGGAACTCGTCCTCGACGAAGCGGCCGACGCGCTTGGCGGCCTCGACGCGGACCGCGCCCATGATCTTGGAGACCTCGTCGAACTCCCCGGCGCCGAAGAAGACGGCGTGGCCGGGCTTGAGGTCCAGGGCGGCGACCAGCGCCTTGATGTCGTCCTCGGTGAGGAACTTGGCGATCGGGCCGGTCAGGGCATTCTCGTCGCCGACGCGGACCCAGGCCAGGCCCTTGGCGCCCTGCTGGACGGCGAAGTCACCCAGCTGGTCGAAGAACTTGCGCGACTGGTCGGCGGTGTCCGGCACGGCCAGGGCGCGGACGTGCTTGTCGGCGAAGGCCTTGAAGCCGGAGCCGGCGAAGACGTCCGAGACATCGACCAGCTCCAGCTCGGCGCGCAGGTCCGGCTTGTCGGAGCCGTACTTGAGCATCGCCTCGCGGAACGGGATCCGCGCGAAGGGGGAGGTGACCGTACGGCCGTTGCCGAACTCGGTGAACAGCTCGGTCATCAGCTTCTCGACGGGCCGGAAGACGTCTTCCTGCTCGACGAAGCTCATCTCGATGTCGAGCTGGTAGAACTCGCCCGGCGAGCGGTCCGCGCGGGCGTCCTCGTCGCGGAAGCAGGGCGCGATCTGGAAGTAGCGGTCGAAACCGGCGATCATCAGCAGCTGCTTGAACTGCTGCGGGGCCTGCGGCAGGGCATAGAACTTGCCGGCGTGCAGACGCGAGGGGACCAGGAAGTCGCGGGCGCCCTCGGGGGAGGTCGCGGACAGGATCGGGGTCGCCATCTCGTTGAAGCCGAGGGTCACCATCTTGTGGCGGATGGCGGAGATGACGGCGGTGCGCAGCATGATGTTGCGGTGCATCCGCTCGCGGCGCAGGTCGAGGAAGCGGTACTCGAGGCGCCGCTCCTCGTTGACACCGTCGTCCGCGTTGATCGTGAAGGGGATCTGGTCGGCGGCGCCGAGCACCTCGACGTCGGAGACCTCGATCTCGATCTCGCCCGTCGGCAGGTCGGGGTTGACGTTGTCGGCGCCGCGCGCGCTGACCTTGCCGTCGATCCGGACGACGGTCTCCTTGGTCAGGGAGCCGAGGGCCTCGTTGGCGGGGGTGCCGGGGCGGGCGACGAGCTGAACGAGACCGTAGTGGTCGCGCAGATCGATGAAGAGGATGCCGCCCAGGTCACGTCGATTGTGCAGCCAGCCACTGAGGCGGACGTCGGTGTCGACGTCCGCGGCTCGGAGCTCGCCGCAGTTATGGGACCGGTACCGATGCATCGCTCATCCAAGTCGTCGCGAGGTCGAGGTGAGGAGTTGTCGGGAGAGGGAGAGGAAAAGGAGTACGGGCGCGGATGCCCGGTCGCTCTCCCCGTGGATCACCCGAAAGGCCACCCCAGGATTGACATAACCGCTCCAGGTTACCGTCCCGGCCCGCACGTCTTCGTTGACATATACGCATCAGCGGAGCGGGGCGTCTCCGTTGCGACGCCGGTCACGTCCGGAACGCTGGTCCGGTCCCGCTAAACACACATAAAGTGAGGCAAGGCGCACCGAGGATCTCCTGGCCGCCATCGCGACCGGCCTGTGGTGCTGGGACAACGCGGCGGGACGGGTGACCCTCGACTCCGAAGCGGCCCGGCTGCTCGGGCTGCCCGCCGCCCCGGCGGAGCTGACCGAGGCCGCGGTGTGCTCCCGTTTTCATCCCGTCGACTTCGCCGAGATCAACGGGATCGTGCAGCTCGCGCTCACCGAGAAGACGCTCGCCGAGGCCCGGCTGCGCATCGTGGACGCGCGCGGGCGGGCGCAGCGCATCGTCCGCTCCCGCTCCCGCCCCCGCGTCGTCGACTGGAGTCGACTGGAACTGCTGGCCGGCTCCGGGGTGTGGACCCGCGCGGGGACGGCAAGTCGACGTGGTTCGAGCTCTACCAAGTCGACATGGTTCGAGCTCTACGAGGACGCGGGGGACGCGGCGGGCCCGGTGTCATCGGAGTCCGGTCCCGCGGCGTAGTGCTCCCGCAGCTCGTGGAGGATGCCGGTGACGGCGGCGGTCAGCGGTACGGACAGCAGCATGCCGAGGATCCCGGCGACGCTGGCGCCCGCGGTGATCGCCAGCAGCACCGTCGCCGGATGCATCTTGACCGTCCGGCTCTGGATCATCGGCTGCAGTACATGCCCCTCCAGCACCTGCACGGCCAGGACGACGCCGAGCGCCCAGAGTGCGATCACAAAGCCACGGTCGGCCAGCGCCACCAGGATCGCCACGGCGCCGGAGATAAAGGCGCCGAGGTAGGGGATATAGGCGCCGACGAAGACCAGCGCGCCCAGCCCGACCGCGCCCGGCACCCGGAGGATCAGCAGTCCGACGGTGATGCAGACGGCGTCGATCAGGGCGATGAAGGTGGTGCCCCGCATAAAGCCTTCGATGGACTGGAAGCCGCGGCGGGCCATCCGCTCCAGCTGCGGTGCGGAGCTGCCGGGCGCCCAGTGGTTCAGCGTGCGGACGGCCTTGTCTGCGTCCCGCAGGAAGAAGAAGGTCAGCAGCAGGGCCAGGACCGCGGCGGCGAGGAACTGGCCGACCGCGCTGACACCGGTCAGCAGCCCCGAGGCCGCGGTACCGCCGAACTTGGCGACGAACCCCTTGGACTTGGAGGCGAGATCGTCGAGCGAGGTACCGGCCGCTCCGAAGTGCTGGGAGAGGTCCTTGGCGGCCTGCCTGAGCGAGGAGATGATCTGGTCACCGGTGTCGACCAGCGCGCTGACGACGATGTATCCGGCGCCGCCGACCACCACCACAAGGACCGCGCAGGTCAGTCCGGCGGCCAGTGAGCGGTTGAGCTTCATCGCCACCAGCCGCCGGTAGAGCGGTCCGAGCAGCCCGCTACCGAGCAGCGCCAGCAGTACGGGCGTGACCGCCGCGCTCAGTTCGACGCACAGCCACACCACGAGGGCGGCCACGGCCGCGAGCAACAGCCCCACCAGACACCAGGCCGCGGCGCGGCGGGCCTGGACCGGCAGCAACGGCGGTGCGGGCCGTGGCCGTTCCCGTCCGGCGCCGGGCCCGTTTTCCTCCGAGTCGTTTCGCACCCGGACAGTGCACCACGGCCACAGGCCCGAACCCGGGCCCCGAAACGGGTCAGGGGCGGCGTTTCACGTGAAACACCGCCCCTGCTGCCGACCGGGCGTCAGTGCCCGTCGGCGGGGATCGTCCCGAGCCGGCCTGCCTGGAAGTCCTCGAAGGCCTGCGCCAGTTCGGCGTGGGTGTTCATCACGAACGGGCCGTAATGCATCATCGGCTCGCGGATCGGCAGCCCACCGAGCAGCACCACCTCGAAGTTCGGGCTGCGCGACTCCTGGGACTCGTCCGCCCGGATCGTGACCGAGTCCCCGGCACCGAACACGACCGACTGCCCCATACGGAACGGGCGTCCCTCCGCACCGGCCGAGCCGCGTCCGGCCAGGGCGTAGGCGAGGGCGTTGAAGTCCTTGCGCCAGGGGAGGGTCAGCTCCGCACCCGGGTTCACCGTCACATGCATCATCGTGATCGGCGTATGGGTGATACCCGGACCGTTGTGGCCGTCGAGGTCACCGGCGATCAGCCGCAGCAGCGCTCCGCCGTCGCCCGAGGTCAGCAGCTTGACCTGGCCGCCGCCGATGTCCTGGTAGCGAGGGGTCATCATCTTGTCGCTCTTCGGCAGGTTCACCCACAGCTGGAGGCCGTGGAAGAGACCACCGGACATGACCAGCGACTCCGGCGGCGCCTCGATGTGCAGCAGGCCCGAACCCGCCGTCATCCACTGGGTGTCGCCGTCGTTGATGACGCCGCCACCCCCGTGCGAATCACGGTGCACGAAGGTGCCGTCGAGCAGATAGGTCACCGTCTCGAACCCGCGGTGCGGGTGCCAGGGCGTGCCCTTGGCCTCTCCGGGCGCGTACTCCACCTCGCCCATCTGGTCCATCATGATGAACGGGTCGAGGTGCTGGTAGTCGATGCCGGCGAACGCCCGGCGCACCGGGAAGCCCTCGCCCTCGAAGCCGCTCGGAGCGGTGGCAACGGCCAGCACGGGACGGGCGTGCGCCGCGACGGGCGCCGCCACACGCGGCAGGGTCAGCGGGTTCTCTACGGTCACAGCGGGCATGACGGCCTCCTCGGTCGTTCCCCCAACTTAGTTGAATGGTGAACAACCCGCAAGGCGTGCCGCATTCCCGTCCGCATTTACGCAGGTCAAAGGGGCCGCTCCGGACGGGCTCACCCCCGATCCCGACCCGCCCGGCCCCCGGACACACATCAGGCCGGCCCCCGTCCCGGGACCGGCCCTCGATGCCGCCGCAATGGCGGCCCTCGACCCGCTGCGCGGCAGCGGCGGTCAGCCGTACATCCGCCGCATCGCGAAGTCGACCATCTGCTCCACGGCCTTCGCGTCGAAGACCATCCGGTGGTCACCCTCCATGTCGAGGACGAACCCGTAGCCGGTCGGCAGCAGGTCCAGCACCTCGGCACCGGTGATCACGAAGTACTTCGACTCCTTGCCCGCGTACCGCCGCAGCTCCTTGAGGGAGGTGAACATCGGGATCACCGGCTGCTGGGTGTTGTGCAGCGCCAGGAAGCCGGGGTTGTCACCGCGCGGGCAGTAGATCTTGGACGTGGAGAAGATGCCCTGGAAGTCCTCGGCCGACATCGAGCCGGTGGTGAAGGCGCGCACCGCATCGGCGAGCGAGGGCGGGGACGGCTCGGGATACAGCGGCGCCTCGCCGTAGCCCCCGGGGGGCGATTGCTGCGGCGGGGGCGGCGGCGCTCCGTATTGCTGCTGCCCGGCACCCGCGTTCTGGTCGTAGCCGTACATGCGCCACAGCGTACTGAGTCGGCGAATCGCCGGGGGACGCTCGTCACAGATGGGCGGTAGGGGTTGATTCTTATTACCGGTGGGTAGCATCATCGTAGGCACTTGCTACTTGCTGGTATTTGCGTTTGAGGTCCTCCCTCCCGAACCCTTACGGAGCCGTATCCATGGGGCACTACAAGTCGAATCTCCGCGACATCGAGTTCAACCTCTTCGAGGTGCTCGGCCGTGACAGCGTGTACGGCACCGGACCGTTCGCGGAGATGGATGTCGACACCGCCAAGAGCGTGCTGTCCGAGATCGCCCGGCTGTCGGAGAACGAGCTGGCGGAGTCGTTCACCGACGCCGACCGCAACCCGCCGGTCTTCGACCCGGACACCAACACCGCGCCTGTGCCGGACACGTTCAAGAAGAGCTACCAGGCCTTCATGGACGCCGAGTGGTGGCGCCTGGGCATCCCGGAGGAGCTCGGCGGCACCACCGCGCCGCGCTCGCTCCTCTGGGGCTTCGCCGAGACGATCCTGGGCGCCAACCCGGCCGTGTGGATGTACGCGTCCGGCCCCGCCTTCGCCGGTGTGCTCTTCGAGGAGGGCACCGAGGAGCAGCACCGCATAGCCCAGCTGATGGTGGACAAGCAGTGGGGCTCCACCATGGTGCTCACCGAGCCGGACGCCGGTTCGGACGTCGGCGCCGGCCGCACCAAGGCCGTGCAGCAGGAGGACGGCACCTGGCACATCGAGGGCGTCAAGCGCTTCATCACCTCCGGTGAGCACGACATGTCCGAGAACATCGTGCACTTCGTCCTCGCCCGCCCCGAGGGTGCCGGTCCGGGCACCAAGGGCCTGTCGCTCTTCATCGTGCCGAAGTACGACTTCGACTGGGAGACCGGCGAGCTGGGCGAGCGCAACGGCGCCTACGCCACCAACGTCGAGCACAAGATGGGCCTGAAGGCCTCCAACACCTGCGAGATGACCTTCGGCGCCAACCACCCGGCCAAGGGCTGGCTGCTCGGCGAGAAGCACGACGGCATCCGCCAGATGTTCAAGATCATCGAGTTCGCCCGGATGATGGTCGGCACGAAGGCCATCGCCACCCTCTCCACCGGCTACCTCAACGCGCTGGAGTACGCCAAGGAGCGCGTGCAGGGCCCGGACCTGGCCGCCTTCACCGACAAGACCGCGCCGCGCGTCACGATCACCCACCACCCCGATGTGCGCCGCTCGCTGATGACGCAGAAGGCGTACGCCGAGGGCATGCGCGCCCTGGTGCTCTACACCGCCACGGTCCAGGACGAGATCATCGTCAAGGAGGCCGCGGGCGAGGACGCGAGCGCCGCGATCCGCCTCAACGACCTGCTGCTGCCGATCGTCAAGGGCTACGGCTCGGAGAAGTCCTACGAGCAGCTGGCGCAGTCGCTGCAGACCTTCGGCGGCTCCGGGTACCTGCAGGAGTACCCGATCGAGCAGTACATCCGCGACGCCAAGATCGACACCCTCTACGAGGGCACCACCGCGATCCAGGGCCAGGACTTCTTCTTCCGGAAGATCGTCCGCGACCAGGGCCAGGCGCTCACCGCGCTCTCCGACGAGATCAAGAAGTTCCTCGCGGACAGCACCGGCGGCGAGGAGCTGGAGCAGGCCCGCGGCGAGCTGGCCAAGGCGGCCGCCGACCTGGAGGCGATCGTCGGCGCCATGCTGACCGACCTCGCGGCGACCGAGAAGGACGTCAAGTCCATCTACAAGGTCGGCCTGAACACCACCCGTGTGCTGATGGCCTCCGGTGACGTCGTCATCGGCTACCTCCTGCTCAAGGGTGCGGCCGTGGCCGCGGAGAAGCTGGCCGGCGCCTCGGCGAAGGACAAGCCCTTCTACACCGGCAAGATCGCCGCGGCGAAGTTCTTCGCGCACAACGTCCTGCCGGGCGTCGGCGTCCAGCGCGGGCTGGCCGAGTCCGTCGACCAGTCGCTGATGGAGCTCGACGAGGCCGCGTTCTAGCAGCGCCGTGCGTGGCCCTGCCGCGTCCGCGGGTCTCTCAGAAAACTCTCAGACGGGGCGTCCAGACTGATGGTGCCCGCCTCTCTTCCCCCGGAGAGGCGGGCTTCGTCATGTCCGGCGGGCAGCGGGGCCGGGCGGGCTGCGGGACGCGCGGGCACTGCGCGGCGTACGCACGGGCAGCGCGCGACGTGCGCCGGGCCATCCCTCCTGAGCCCGGAATCCCCTGCTCCGGAGGGCCTTCGGGTCCGAATACCGAAATCCTGGCCGGAAGGGAGCGGAGTCACCCTGCATGCGCACGGGGAATGCGGGGTCCGGCTCCTTATGCTGATTCCATGACCAACTCCGCCCGCTTCGATCGCGGCCACACCGACGACCTGATGTCCTTCCTCGCCGCCAGCCCGTCGCCCTACCACGCAGTGGCGAATGCGGCGGAGCGGCTGGAAAAGGCCGGGTTCCGGCAGGTCGCCGAGGTCGACGAATGGGACGGCGGAACCGGCGGAAAGTTTGTGCTGCGCGGCGGCGCGATCATCGCCTGGTACGTGCCGGAGGGCGCAAGCGCCTCGACTTCGTACCGGATTGTCGGCGCTCACACAGACTCTCCCAATTTGCGCGTCAAACCGATTCCGGACACCGGTTCGCGCGGCTGGCGGCAGATCGCCGTCGAGATCTACGGCGGCACGCTGCTCAACACCTGGCTCGATCGCGACCTGGGGCTGAGCGGCCGGGTGACGCTCGCCGACGGCAGCCACCGGCTCGTCCATGTCGACCGGGCGCTGCTGAGAGTGCCTCAGCTGGCCGTACACCTCGACCGCTCGGTGAACACCGACGGCCTGAAGCTCGACAAGCAACGCCATATGACGCCGATCTGGGGCCTGGGTGAGGTCGCCGAGGGCGATCTGATCGCCTTCGTCGCCGAGGAAACCGGCATACCGGCCGGCGGCATCAAGGGCTGGGACCTGATGGTGCACAGCATCGAGGCGCCCGCCTACCTGGGCCGCGACCGCGAGCTGGTGGCCGGGCCGCGGATGGACAACCTGCTGTCGGTACACGCCGGTACGGCCGCCCTCACCGCGGCGGCGGCCGCCGGCAGCGCGCTGACCAGCATTCCGGTGCTGGCCGCCTTCGACCACGAGGAGAACGGCAGCCAGTCCGACACCGGCGCGGACGGACCGCTGCTAGGCACGGTCCTGGAGCGCTCGGTGTTCGCCCGCGGCGGCTCGTACGAGGACCGGGCGCGGGCCTTCGCCGGCACCGTCTGCCTGTCGTCCGACACCGGGCACGCCGTCCACCCCAACTACGGCGAACGGCACGATCCCGGGCACCACCCGATGCCCAACGGCGGGCCGATCCTCAAGGTCAACGTCAACCAGCGCTATGCGACGGACGGCAGCGGACGGGCCCTTTTCGCGGCGGCCTGCGAGCGGGCCGGTGTGCCGTGGCAGAGCTTTGTGTCCAACAACTCGATGCCGTGCGGCACTACCATTGGACCCATCACCGCGGCCCGGCACGGCATTGCCACGGTCGACATCGGCGTGGCGATCCTTTCCATGCACTCGGCGCGTGAACTGTGTGGCTCCGAGGACCCGTATCTGCTGGCGAACGCCCTGACGGCCTTCCTGGAGGGCTGAGTTGGAATTCTCACTGCTCGGTCCGATCTCCGTGACGACCGGCTCCACGGAGCTGGCGCTCGGACCCGCCAAGCGGCGCAGTGTGCTGGCGCTGCTGTTGTTGCAGCCCAACACCACCGTCCCACTGGAGCAGTTGATCGACTCCCTGTGGGAGGACGAGCCCCCCGAACACTCCCGCACCGTCGTGCAGGGGCATGTCTCGCGGCTGCGCGCCACGCTCGCCGAGGGCGGCGCGGAGGCGTACGGCATCGAGCTGACCACCCATGGCTCCGCCTATCTGCTGCGCCTGCCGGAGGAGTTGATCGACGCCCACCGCTTCGGTGAGCTGGTGGCTCTGGCGCGCCCCGAGGCGGCGCCGGGCGACGCCGTACCGCTGCTGCGGGAGGCGCTGGGACTGTGGCGCGGGCCCGCGCTGACCGGCACGGTCACCAGCCCGCCGTTCGCGGCCGCCGCGCATGCGCTGGAGGAGCGCCGGCTGACGGCCGTGGAGGCGCTGGGGCGGGCGCACGGCGCCCTCGGCGAGCACGAACAGGCCGCCGCCATCCTCTACTCCGCCGCCGTCAACCACCCCTTGCGGGAGGGGCTGATCGCCGGGCTGATGCGGGCGCTGTTCCATACGGGGCGGCAGTCCGATGCCCTGGAGTGGTTCCACCGCACCCGCCGGCTGCTCAACGAGGAGCTGGGTGTCGATCCCGGCGAGCGGCTGCGGAACGCGTACGAGGAGATCCTGCGCGCGGAGGCGGCCGGCGGGAACCGGCAGGGCGCGGCGAAGCCCGGGGCACCCGGCGCGGGCTCCGCTCCGGGCGGGGCGCCGTCCGGAGGGGCTGGTTCCGGGGCACCGTCCCCAGGCGGCCGTAACGGTGCTCCGGCAGCGGACCGCTCCACAACGGGCGGCGAGGCGCGTCCCGTTGGCAGTGAGGGGCAGACACCCGCTCACGGGGTCGCCGGCCGGAATGCGGCGGGCGGTGGTCCCGAGGCGCCGGGTACCGGCCGGACGCAGCCCGGCACGACGGCCGGCGGACGTGACGGGTCCGGCTCCGGGCGGGGCGGCGCGGCACCGCGGCTGCTGCCCCGTCCGCCCGCCCGCTTCCTGGGCCGGGAGGACCGGCTCTCCGCACTCACCGCGGTGCTGACGGACCGTACGACGGGCGAGAGCCCGCTCGCGGTGGTGGCGGGACCGGCCGGTGTCGGCAAGACCGCCTGCGCCGTGCAGTGGGCGCATCTGCACGCCGGGGCCTTCCCCGACGGGCAGCTCTTCGCCGATCTGCGCGGCTTCGGCGGGGGCGACGAGGCACCCCCGGCGGAGATTCTGCGCGACTTCCTGCTGGCGCTCGGCACTCCGCCGGAGCGGGTGCCCGGCTCGGCGCAGGCCGCATCGGCGCTGTTCAGGTCGCTGGTCGCGGAGCGCCGGCTGCTGGTCGTCCTCGACAACGCCAGCAGCTCGGCGCAGGTACGGCCGCTGCTGCCCGGTGGCCTGCACTGCGCCACGGTCGTCACGAGCCGCAGCCGTCTCGACGGTCTGGTCGCCACCGACTGCGCCCGGCCGGTCGGTATCCAGACGCTCGGCCACGAGGAGGGTGCGGCGCTGCTCGGCGCCATGCTCGGCCCGGACCGGGTGGCCGAGGACCCGGCCGCCGCGCGGGAACTGGTCGATCTGTGCGACGGTCTGCCGCTGGCGCTGCGGGCCGCGGCCGCCCAGCTGACCGCCCGGCCGCGCTGGCGGCTGGCCCGGCTGGCGGCGGCGCTGCGCGACGAACGGCGGCGGCTGGCGCTGCTGTCAGCGGAGGACACCGGCATCGCGGCGGCGCTGCGGATGTCCGTCGCCCGGCTGTCGGCGGACGACGCACGGCTGCTCAGCGCACTGGCGACCAGCGCGGACGGCCACCTCAACGCCTCGCTGGCGGCGGCGCTCGCCGGGTACGACCCGGAGCGCACCCAGGACGGTCTGGACCGGCTCGCGGAGATGCATCTGGTGGACGAGGAGGCCACCGATGTCTACACGATCAGCACGCTGACGCAGCTGTTCGCACGGGACGACCGTGGTGAAGGCGGCGAAGGGGGCGAGGGGGAGCCGGAACGGAACGGGTGACGGGGCAAGGGGACGGCGGCCGCGGGTGAGTTGCGGCCGCCGCTCCCTTGCTCCCGAGGACGGCCCGGCGCGGAACGGAGCGGACGGCTGAGACGGTCGGCCGGGATGCCGCGGACGGCTGGAGACGGCCGGGACGGCGCGGACGGCTGGAGACGGCCGGGACGGCGCGGACGGCCGGGGCAGCTCGGACGGTCGGAACGGCAGCCCGGACGCGGAAACGTTAGGCGCACGTTAGTGGCGCGGCAGCGGCGGACGGCAATCTGGTTTCAGGCCGCAGGACAGAGCCGGCCAGACCGCAGGACGTACCGCCGGAGCGGTGCGGACCACCGACCGGGGGAGACAGGACATGCCGCGCAGCCACGCCCGAGCCGAAGCCGCCACCGAGGCCGGCGCCCGGACCGTCACCGTTGCCTCTCGTGGGTCCCGTACCGTCCGCCGCCGTACGCTGCGGATCGCCGCGGCCGGACTGACCGCAGCCGCCGCGCTCACCCTCACCGCCTGCGGCCAGGACAACCCGCTCAAGACGAGCGCGGCCAAGCCGTTCAACCCGTCGCCCCAGGTCGCCGAGACCCCGGCGCAGGGTGGGGAGGCCGGGCAGGGCGGCACCCGGAGCGACGGCACCCAGACCGACGGCGGCCGGACGGACGGCGGCCGGACGGAGCGGGCTTACGTGGAGCGGGGCGGCGACAGCAGTGGAACGGATGCGGGGACGGAGGCCACCGGGACGGGCTCGCGCCGCGCGACCACCTCCAAAAACGCCTCCGCCCACGTCTCCGCCGTCCGGCACACCGCGTGCGACGCCGCGAAGATCCGTATCGTCGCCGAGCGGCTGACCCGACCGGTCAACCACCTTCTGCTGAAGGCCACCAACACCTCCGGTGCCGTCTGCGACCTCTACTACGCCCCCTACCTGCGGTTCGACCAGGCACAGTCCCCGCTCGACGAACTGCCGGCCAGCAGGCCGCAGTCCATGGTCACCCTCGCCCCCGGCGAATCCGGCTACGCGGGCGTGCTGACCTCGTCCGCGGACGGCTCCGGCGGCAACGGCCGCACCGTGACCTCGCTGTCGGTCAGCCTCCCCGGCCGCGACGGCAAGGGCAGCATCGGCGGCTCGGCGGCGGTGGCGCTCCCCGGCGGCTCGGAGCACCTCGACGACAGCGCATGGGTGACGTACTGGCAGTCGGACGCGAGCGAGGCAGCCGCCTGGTGATCCGGGTCCGCTGACCGGGCCCGCTGACCCGGGCCGGGCGACGCGACCGACGAGGATCCCCCTGAACCAGGGCGCCCGCAATCCCCCAGCGGGCGCCCTGTCTCCTGCCCGGACTGACCTCCGGCGCCTGCCCCGGGGCGGCCCCGCGCCGCCCCGGGGCTGCTTTTCCCCGTGCCACGGGCCGATCTCCGCTGCGTACGAACCATCTGCCCCGCTTTGCTGCCACATCGGCCACGGCCGCCGGCGAACCCGCCCTGGCGCATCCGCCGGCAATGGATATCGTGGCCGTGCCATGTCACATGTGCCTCGCTGATTGCAGCTCTCCACTGGGGGAACCACCCATGACCGCACGCCGCTCCCGCAGCCGTTCCGCCGCGTACGCCGCACTGGCCCTCGGACTGGCCGGCTCCCTCGCCCTGACCGGCTGCAACAGCCACTCCTCGAAGAGGTCGAAGAAGTCCTCCTCCTCGTCTTCCACGACTCACAAGTCTTACAAGTCGTCCAAGACCAAGAAGCGCAGGATCATCGGCGGGAGTGCGGCCGCGGCCGGTGCGGCGGGGGCGGCGTCCCGGCGGGTGCCCGACTGCTACCCCAGCACGTACAAGGTCACGTTCTCTCAGCAGACCGGCCCGAAGAGCCATGTGGCGGTGAAGTTCAAGAACTCCACCAGCCGCGACTGCAAGCTCTACAACGCGCCGCTGCTGCGCTTCAACAACGCCAAGGCCCCGCTGCCCCTGCTGCAGGGCACGCCCGGCCACTTCGACGGCACCCGCATCACCGTGCCCGCCCACGGTTACGCCTACGCGGTCATCCCGACCAACACCGCAGCCGCCAAGGGCACCGAGCAGAAGTCGGTGACCATCGACTTCATGGGCGTCTCGGCGAGCTCGGTCACGCACGGTCCGGTCACCGTCAACTTCGCGGAGAAGCGGCTCCACCTCTCCGTCGGCAAGAGCAAGGTCACCAACTGGAGCTCCAGCCTTCACGGGGCACAGCTGGCGGGCGGCGTCGGGAACTGATCCCGGCGACGCACCGGCCCGCCGGCCCGACCCCTCCCGGGCCCGGTCGACGGGCCCGGGATCCCGCTCCTATTCGGCGTCCAGCCCGGCCAGGACGAGCCCCAGCCGGGCCACCCCGCCCCCGGCGATCTCGACCGGGACGCCCCAGTCCTGCTGGTGTACATGGCAGGCGGGGTACTCGACGTCCGGGGCGTCGTCGCAGGACGCGGCCATCGCCGAGACATGCAGCACCCCCTCGGTCACCCCGTCCGCGAGCACCAGATCCCGCGCGAGGTCGGTGCCCGCGCCCGCACCGTCGGCGAGCAGTTCCGGCGGCGTCGCACTGACCAGCAGCCGCGTCGAGGGTCCGTAACGGGTGTCAAGCTTCTGACCGGCAGGGGCCTGGAAGACCACCTCCAGCCGCAGCGCGCCCGGGGCGACCTCGGTGGCCGCGCGCTGGGTGCGGTGCGCCACCGAGGCGACGCGGACGGCCTCCTCGGGCAGCCGCAGCCGGGTCAGCCGGTGCCGCGCCGACTCCACCAGCACGATGTCCTCGTCGACGAGCACCGCGGCGGACGGCTCGCGCAGATCCGTCGCCAGCGTCGTCACCTCGCCGGTCGCGGGATCGAAGCGGCGCAGTGCGTGGTTGTAGGTGTCCGCGATGGCGACCGAGCCGTCGGGCAGGGCGGTCACCCCCAGCGGGTGCTGGAGCAGCGCCTGGTCCGCGGCGCCGTCGCGGTGCCCGAAGTCGAAGAGGCCGGTGCCGACGGCCGTCCGGACGACATAGCCGTCGCCCGCTTCGGCGCGCTCCACCCAGCGGACCGCGCTGGTCTCCGAGTCCGCGATCCACAGCCGGTCGCCGGCCGCGGCGAGGCCGGACGGCTGGGCGAACCACGCCTCGTCGGCCGGGCCGTCCACCAGGCCCTCATTGGTCGTGCCGGCCGCGACCTGGACCGTGCCGGCGGCCGGGTCCCAGGTCCAGAGCTGATGCACCCCGGCCATCGCGATCCACAGCCGGTCCTGCCACCAGGCGAGGTCCCACGGTGAGGAGAGATCCACTTCGCGCGCCGGCCCGGAGGTCGGCGAGCCCTGCCACCACTGCTTGCCGGTACCGGCCACGGTCTCCAGCACACCGGATGCCGGGTCGAGGACGCGGATGGCGTGGTTCACCGTGTCCGCGACGGCCACCCGGCCATCGGGGAGCAGTGCCAGGCCCTGCGGTTCGTTGAAGGAGTCCGGCGTCAGACCGCGCTCGCCGCTGCCGATCCGCCGCAGCACCCGCTCGCCGTCCGCGGCCAGCTCCACCAGCTGGTGCCGGGTGGTGTCCGAGACCAGGAAGCTGCCCCCGGGCAGCTCGACCACCTTGCCGGGGAAGCGCAGATCGGTGGCGACCGGCTCCGGCGGTACGTAGGGCCCGTCGCCGCGGCGCAGGGTGCCCTTCGCCGCGTGCTCGGCCTCCAGCTCCTCGACGAGCTTCTCGATGGCGTGCGCATGGCCCTCGCCGGCGTGCTGGGCGACGACATACCCCTCGGGGTCGATCACCACGAGCGTCGGCCAGGCCCGCACCGCGTACTGCTTCCACGTGGCGAGCTCCGGGTCGTCGAGGACCGGGTGCTCGACGCCATAGCGCTCCACGGCATCCACGACCGCCTGGTGCTCGGCCTCGTGCACAAACTTCGGGGAGTGCACACCGATGATCACGACGGTGTCGCGGTGCCGCTCCTCCAGCTCCCGCAGCTCGTCCAGGACGTGCAGACAATTCACACAGCAAAAAGTCCAGAAATCCAGAACGACAATGCGTCCCCGCAGGTCAGAGAGGGTCAGATCCTTGTTACCGGTATTCAGCCAGCCACCCTTGCCGATCAGCTCAGGGGCGCGGACGCGTGCACGTGAAGCCATGTGCACATTCAACGTCACTCCGGTGCGTGCGCATTCCGCAGGTCCCGGCGGGAACACGTCAGCCATGCAGCAATCCCCCGGGGGGTCACCCCGGCACTCGGGCAAGTACCTGGTGCGCGACCGCATCTTCGGCATCGGCGACGACTACTGGATCGACGACGAGCACGGGCGGCACGCCTTCCTCGTGGACGGGAAGGCGCTGCGGCTGCGGGAGACCTTCGAGCTGAAGGACACCGAGCGGCGGGTACTGATCACCATCCGCAAGAAGATGCTCAGCCTGCGCGACACCATGACCATCGAGCGGGATGACCAGCCGCTGGCCACGATCAAGCGCAAGCGGCTCTCGCTGCTGCGCAACCACTACCGCGTCGCGCTGGTGGACGGCACCGAGCTGGATGTCAGCGGAAAGATCCTGGACCGGGAGTTCGCGATCGAGTACGACGGCGAACTGCTGGCGGAGATCTCGCGGCGCTGGCTGACGGTGCGCGACACCTATGCGGTCAATGTCGTACGGGACGACGCGGATCCGCCGCTGCTGATCGCCGTCGCGGTGTGTGTGATCCGGCTGGCGGAGCGGGAGCACGGAGACGACTGAGGAGCCGGTAAGGAGCCGGCTTCCCGGCCGTACGGCCCTCTGCGGCTGGGCAACATCGGCCTACGATGGTCACCCGAAAGCACTGCCGGGGTGCCCGTGCGCAGCGTAACTTAACTGCACAGACAGCAGCCCGCGTACGAACCGTCCGAGGGGTCCCGTGACCGTCCATCCCAGCCTCCAATCCTCCATCGATGCCTGGACTCACTCCATAGAAGCGATAACCGAGCTGGTCACTCCGCTCGTCGAAGGCGAGTGGAACGGGGCGACGGGCCTGCCAGGATGGTCCGTTCGTGATGTGGTCTCCCATGTCATCGGCCTGGAATGCGAAATGCTGGGTGACCCGCGGCCGATCCATACGCTGCCGCGCGATCTCTATCACGTACGCAGCGAGTCGGCGCGACGCATGGAGGTGCAGGTCGACGTCCGCCGGCACCACACCGCGCCGGAGATGCTGAGCGAGCTCGAATACACCGTCATCCGCCGCTCACGGCAGCTGCGCAACGAGTCCCGGCAGCCGGACGCCGTGGTGCGCAGCCCGCTCGGTGAGGAACGTACGCTGGAATTCGTGCTGCAGCAGCGGGCGTTCGACGTCTGGGTCCATGAGCAGGACCTGCGCCGGACCCTCAAGAAGCCCGGCAATCTCGACTCCCCCGGCGCGTATGTGACCCGCGATCTGCTGGTGAAGGCGCTGCCCGGCATCGTGGCCAAGCGGGCCCAGGCGCCCGCCGCTTCGGCGGTGGTCTTCGATGTCAGCGGGCCGCTGGAATTCCTGCGCACGGTCCGCCTCGACGCCGAGGGCAATGCCACGATCGATGGCAGTGTCTCGCTCGGCCCGACCGTGACACTCGCCCTGGACTGGGACACCTTCCACCAGCTGGCCTGCGGCCGGGTCCGCCCCGCCGCCGTCGCCGAACAGATCAAGATCGACGGCGATGAGGAGCTGGCCCAGGCGATCCTGGGTAATTTCGCCATCACGCCATAGCGGGGCGGGGCAGGTGGGGGAGCGCCTCACCCGATGCCCTGACCGTCGGCCGGCCACGAGCAGTGGGCCCCGGAGTGAGCCGTTTCACGTGAAACAGCCCTGTCCGTTTCACGTGAAACGGACCCGGTCGCCGACCGATCGCCTGCAGGCCTCATGCGGGCACATGGACCGCTTCCACCCGGCTGACCACCAGCCGTTCGCGCTCGCGCCGTGCCGCGCGCCGCCGCAGCCGCAGGATCTGGGAGACCCCGGTCGCTTCCAGGACGAAGATCGAGGCAAAGGCGATCCGGTAGTTGTCGCCGGTCGCGTCCAGCAGGACACCGATGGCGAACAGCGTCGTCATCGAGGCCGTGAAGCCGCCCATGTTGACGATGCCGGAGGCGGTGCCCTGACGCTCCGGCGGGTTGGCGGGCCGCGCGAAGTCGAAGCCGATCATCGAGGCGGGGCCACAGGCGCCCATCACCGCACAGAGCACGATCAGCAGCCCCATCGGCGCATGGTCGGCCGGCCAGCACAGGACCGTTGCCCACATCAGAGCCGTGGCGCCGGCGGTGCCCAGAGCCAGTGGCATGCGGGCGGCATGGTGACGGGCGATGACCTGGCCGTAGATCAGACCCACCGCCATGTTGGAGAGCACCACGAGGGTGAGCAGTTCACCGGCGGTGCCACGCGACAGGCCCTGCGCCTCGACGAGGAACGGCAGCCCCCAGAGCAGCAGGAACACCATGGCCGGGAACTGGGTGGTGAAGTGCACCCACATGCCCAGCCGGGTGCCGGGCTCCCGCCAGGCGTCCATGATCTGCCGACGCACGAACCCCGTGCCGGTGTGCTCGGCGGATGCGGGCGGCGGCTCGAAGCCCTTGGGGTGGTCCGAGAGGAAGAGCAGCAGCACGATCAGCACGACGATGCCGCCGACGGCGCTGGAGGCGAAAGTCGGGGTCCAGCCGAAGCTGTGCAGGAAGCGGGCGAGGATGAGGGTGGAGATCAGATTGCCCGCCATCCCCACCAGCGCGGCGATCTGCGCGATCATCGGGCCGCGACGGGCCGGGAACCACCGCGAGCCCAGCCGCAGCACGCTGATGAAGGTCATCGCATCCCCGCAGCCGAGCAGCGCACGGGAGCCGAGCGCCATGGCGTACGACGAAGAGAGCGCAAAGCCGAACTGGCCGACGGTGTAGAGCACCACGCCGAGGGTCAGCACCTTCTTGGCACCGAGCCGGTCGACCATCAGGCCGACGGGGATCTGCATCCCCGCGTACACCAGCAGCTGAAGGATGGAGAACGTCGACAGCGCCGAGGCATTGATGTGGAAGCGCTCGGCGGCGTCCAGGCCCGCCACGCCGAGGCTGGTGCGGTAGGTGATCGCGACGAAGTAGACCGCGACGCCGATGCCCCAGACGGCCATGGCCTTACGGCCGCCGGGCGGGTCGGCGGGCAGCAGCCGGGCGGAGCCGCTGCCTATACCGGAGCTGCCGGAGCTGCCGGCACTTTCGGAACCACCGCTCATCGCACGTCCCCCTGCGCGAGGTGTCGGACCCAGCTGACGTGCCGCTGCACGGCGTCGGTCGCGGCGTCCGCATCCCCGGCGCGCAGGGCCTCAAGGATCTCCGCATGCTCGGCGATGTTCTTGGCGATCCGGTCCGGGTGGGCATGCATCACGGCGACGCCCATCCGCAACTGGCGGTCGCGCAGCTGCTCGTAGAGCCGGTCCAGGATCTGATTGCCGGCGCTGCGCACAATGGCGGCATGGAAGGCGCGGTCGGTGACGGAGACGGCAGCCAGATCACCGGACGCGGCCTGCTCCCGCATCGTCTCCAGCAGCTCGGTCAGCTCGCCGACCAGCGGCTCGCTCACCGGGATTGCCTTGGCCGCGGCGTGCTTCTCCACCAGCAGCCGGGTCTCGACGACATCGGCGATCTCCTGCGCGGAGACCGGCAGCACCAGCGCGCCCTTCTTGGGGTAGAGCTTGATCAGCCCCTCCACCTCCAGCCGCAGCAGCGCCTCCCGCACCGGCGTCCGTGACACCCCCACCGCGTCGGCCAGCTCGCCCTCGGTGAGCAGCATGCCGCCTTCGTAGCGGCGGTCCAGGACGGCGTCCTTGATGTGTGCATAGACCCGCTCGGCGGCGGGCGGCTGCTTGGCGGCGGGCTCTCTGGCAGGAGCGGTGGGCATGGAGGCGGAAGGCATGCACACAGGATAGATACAACAGGTATGCGTCCGGTACTTCATTCCGCGATGCGGACACGAGCGGGGCGAGTGAGGTGAGTGAGGTGGCGCGGAGGAGTGTGCGGGACGTGTGGGGTGTGGGGTGCGGCGAGGTGTCCCGGTGGGGCGCTGCTGGAGTCGCGGCCGCCTCGGAGGGGCGGCCGGGCGGCGGGTGCCCCGGCCCCCGGCCCGACCGCCGCCCCCGGCCGCCGCGTCCTCAGCCCGGCATCCGCCCCTGGGCGATCAGCCGGTTCACCACCTGCGAATGCGCGGGGGCACAGCGCTCCCGCGCCTCCTGGCGGTCGAACCAGGCGAACTCGGCAATCTCCCGGCCGGGGACCGGTGCGATGTCCTGGGGCCCGCCGGTGAAGCAGGTCATCCGCAGCCGGCGACCGTTCTTGCCATGCGCCACATCATGGATGACAAACGCCTCCGAAAGGTCCTCCACCGGCACCACCAGGCCGAGCTCTTCTCGGAGCTCACGCGACAAGGCCTCCCGCGCGGTCTCCCCGGCCTCGTACTTGCCACCGGGGAGATAGAACGTGTCGTTCCCCCGCGTCCGTACGCTCAGCAGCCGCCCGTCGCGCACATGCAGCCAGCTCACCGACTTCAGCGGCGCGGCACGCTCCAGGGCGATCAGCGGATGGCCGGTCTCCTCATCCGTACGCCGCCCCCGCTCGGTGAAGCCCTGACGCGCGAAGAAGCGCCGGGCCGTGCCGTTCCCCTCGAAGACCTCCAGGGCCAGCGCACCGTGCAGCGACGCCGCATGCTCCAGCAACTCCCGCCCGATGCCGCCCCCTTGGGCTTCCGGGGCGACCACGAGACCGCCGACCCCGGCTCCGGGACCGTCCCCGCTTCCCTCCCCGGACCCGCCGGGCAGCAGTCCGAGCAGCCCGAGAATGCTGCCCTCACGCTCCGCGACCCAGCTCTCCGCGTTCTCCGCCCGGACGAGGTCCGTCTCACGGAGGATCCGGGCCCGTGCGCCCCGGCCCTCCTCACCGAGAAAGGGATGCGCCCGCTGCACTGCCCGGGACCACAGATCGGTGACCACGTCCTGGTCGGATGCACGGTAGCGCCGGATGATCATTTCGCTGCTCATTTTGCCGACCGTAGGCAGCACGGCCGACGTCCGCAAACCCTTTCCCGCAATGGGCCCGGCATCTGCCGAAAGGGGTACCGGAGAGCGACGCCGGGTCCGTCTCAAGTCTGACGAGAGTCCATACCTGCCGCGTACGGTCCAGCGCGCATTCCGTGGGTGAATAGAGGCAGGGAGTCGGGGAGGCTCCTACACCCAAGGGGAGTTGACCATGCAGCCCAGGACGAACGCCGGCCGCCGTACGCGGAACACCGTCGTGCTGGCATTGATCGTCGCCGGCCTGTGGGCGGGCGTCGCACTGACCCGCGGGGCCACCCACCCGGATGAGTCCGCTCCGGTCGGGCCGGTGGCTCACTTCAGCCGCGCCGTGGAACTCATCCGCGGCTGACCGGCATTGGGCGCTGTGGCACCCGCTGGGGTGTCTCCCTGATCCGGCCTGTCCCGGGGGGGGGAGACGCCCCTAGGCCTTCCGCGGCTCACCTCGAGAGGTACCGAACCGGGGCGGTCCCGGGACGGCGTTTCACGTGAAACGCCGCTCCGAACCGCCCGGTCCCGCATCCCGGCTCATCCCCAGGTGATCAGACGCTTGGGCCGCTCCAGCACGGCCGCGATATCCGCGAGCAGCTTGGAGCCCAGCTCACCGTCGATGAGCCGGTGGTCGAAGGACAGCGCGAGGGTGGTGACCTGACGCGCCTTCACCTTGCCCTTGTGGACCCACGGCTGGAGCTTGACCGCGCCGAAGGCGAGGATCGCCGACTCCCCCGGGTTGAGGATCGGCGTCCCGGTGTCGACGCCGAAGACGCCGACATTGGTGATGGTGACCGTACCGCCGGTCATCGCCGCCGGAGACGTCTTGCCCTCGCGGGCGGTGGCGACCAGATCGCCCAGTTCCGCGGCGAGTTGGGGGAGGGTCTTGACCCCGGCGTCCTTGATGTTCGGGACGATCAGACCGCGCGGGGTGGCCGCCGCGATCCCGAGGTTCACATAGTCCTTGTAGACGATCTCCTGACGCGCCTCGTCCCAGGCGGCATTGACCTCCGGGTGACGCTTGAGGGCGACGAGGAAGGCCCTGGCGACGAGCAGCAGCGGGTTGACCCGCAGCCCCGCCATGTCCGGGTCCTGCTTGAGCTCCTGGACCAGCTTCATCGTGCGGGTCACATCGACGGTGATGAACTCCGTGACATGCGGCGCGGTGAAGGCGCTGGTGACCATGGCCTGCGCGGTGGCCTTGCGTACGCCCTTGACCGGCACCCGCCGCTCGCGGGCGGCGACATCGACGAGGCCGGGCTCGGCCGGGGCGGCGGAAACCGGCCCGGGAGCCTCGGTCGTGGACGGCGCCGCTGCCGGGGTGGCGGCCGCATGGACGTCCTCGCGGGTGATGACGCCGTCCGGGCCGGTCGGGACGATCGCCGCCAGGTCGATACCGAGGTCCTTGGCGAGCTTGCGCACCGGCGGCTTGGCCAGCGGCCGGCCGAGGTGCCCCGCCACCGCGCCGTTCGCGGCCGGAGCCACGGGAGTGGCCGGGCGGACGGCGGGAGCGGCCGGTGCGGCTGCGGCCCGCCCGTTCAGCTCCGCCTGGAGCGCGGCACGCGCAGGCTCCGGCTGGGCCGGCACCCCTGCCTGGGGCTTGCGCGCCCGGCGCTTGGTCGAGGACGGCGCGGCACCGTAGCCGACCAGCACCGCCTGCCGGCCCTGGGGCTCGGCGTCCTCCTCGGTGGGCGCGGCGGCCTGCGGCGCCTGCTGCGCGGCCGGTGCCGCGACGGGCCCGGCGCCGGGATCGGTGTCCACGGAGATGATGGCGGTGCCGACGTCGACGGTGACGCCCTCGCCGAAGTTCAGCTCATGCACCACTCCGTCGTAGGGAATGGGCAGTTCCACGGCGGCCTTGGCGGTCTCGACCTCACAGACGACCTGGCCGTCGGTGACGGTGTCACCCGGCTGGACGTACCACTTGAGGATCTCGGCCTCGGTGAGGCCCTCGCCCACGTCGGGCATCTTGAACTCGCGGAAGCGCTGGGCACGGGCGGTACTTGCAGTCATGGTTACGAACTCTCCTCAAACCCTCAGTACGCCAACGCACGGTCGACGGCGTCGAGCACCCGGTCCAGCCCCGGAAGGTACTCGTCCTCCAGACGGGAGGGCGGATACGGGGAATGGAACCCGCCGACCCGCAGGACGGGGGCCTCCAGGTGGTAGAAGCACCGCTCGGTGATCCGGGCGGCGATCTCCGCACCCGCACCGAAGAAGACCGGGGCCTCGTGGACCACGACCAGCCGTCCCGTCTTCTGCACCGACGACTGCACGGTGTCGAAGTCGATCGGGGAGAGCGAGCGCAGGTCGACGATCTCGATCGACTTGCCCTCCTCGGCCGCGACATTGGCGACGTCCTGGCAGACCTTCACCATCGGGCCGTAGGCGGCCAGGGTGAGGTCGGAGCCGGTCCGGGCGACCCGGGCCTTGTGCAGGGGGTCGGGGATCGACTCGGTATCCAGCCGCGACTTGTCGTGGTAGCGGCGCTTGGGCTCGAAGTAGATGACCGGGTCGTCACCCGCGATGGCCTGCTGGAGCATCCAGTAGGCGTCGGAGGAGTTCGAGGGAGAGACGATCTTGAGCCCCGCGACATGCGCGAACAGTGCCTCGGGGGACTCGGAGTGGTGCTCGACCGCACCGATGCCGCCCGCGTACGGGATGCGGATGACGACCGGCACCTTGACCTTGCCCAGCGCGCGGGCGTGCATCTTCGCGAGCTGGGTGACGATCTGGTCGTAGGCGGGGAAGACGAAGCCGTCGAACTGGATCTCGACGACCGGGCGGTAGCCGCGCAGCGCCATACCGATCGCGGTGCCGACGATGCCGGACTCGGCGAGCGGGGTGTCGATCACCCGCTCCTCGCCGAAGTCCTTCTGCAGACCGTCGGTGACCCGGAAGACGCCGCCGAGCTTGCCGACGTCCTCGCCCATGACGAGGACCTTGGGGTCCGCCTCCATGGAGGCACGCAGCGATTCGTTGATCGCCTTGGCAATGGTGATCTTCTCGAAGACGGTCATGGTCAGTTCCCCTCCGCGACGGCATCGGCGTCGGCGAACGACGCCTGGTACGCGGCGAACTGCGCGCGCTCCTCATCGACGAGCGCATGCCCGTCGGCATAGACATTCTCGAAGATCGCCATGGTGTCCGGGTCGGGCATGGCACGCACGGCATCGCGGACCCGCTTGCCCAGGGCCTCGCTCTCCTCGTCGATCGAGGCGAGGTACGCCTCGTCGACCAGGCCCTCGGCCTCCAGATACGTCCGCAGCCGCAGGATCGGGTCCTTTGCCTCCCAGGCCGCCCGCTCCTCGTCCTCCCGGTACTTCGTCGGGTCGTCGGAGGTGGTGTGCGCGCCCATGCGGTAGGTGAAGGCCTCGACGAGCATCGGGCCCTGGCCGGTACGCGCGCGCTCCAGCGCCACCTTGGTCACCGCAAGGCAGGCCAGCACGTCATTGCCGTCGACCCGTACGCCGGGGAATCCGTAACCGCGGGCGCGCTGGTAGAGCGGTACCCGGGTCTGCTTCTCGGTGGGTTCGGAAATCGCCCATTGATTGTTCTGGCAGAAGAACACGACCGGGGCGTTGTAGACCGCGGAGAAGGTGAAGGATTCCGCGACATCTCCCTGGCTGGAGGCGCCGTCACCGAAATACGCGATGACCGCGGAATCCGCGCCGTCCTTCTGCACACCCATCGCATAGCCGGTCGCATGCAGCGTCTGCGAACCGATGACAATGGTGTAGAGGTGGAAGTTGTTGGTGTTGGGGTCCCAGCCGCCGTGATTGACACCGCGGAACATGCCCAGCAGATTCGTCGGGTCGACGCCACGGCACCACGCCACACCGTGCTCGCGGTAGGTCGGGAAGACATAGTCGTCGTCGCGCAGCGCCCGGCCGGAGCCGATCTGGGCGGCCTCCTGACCCAGCAGCGACGCCCACAGACCCAGTTCGCCCTGGCGCTGGAGGGTGGTCGCCTCGGCGTCGAACTTCCGCGTGAGCACCATGTCGCGGTAGAGCCCGCGCAGCTCGTCGGCGGAGAGATCGATCGAGTAATCCGGGTGCTCGACCCGCTTCCCTTCGGGGGTCAGCAGCTGTACGAGCTGGTCCTGCTCCGCCTGCTCGGGCCGACCGGAGTTCCGGTTCTCGGCCGGGGACGCCTTCTTCGCCGACGTCGCCTTTTTGGCGGTGGTGCGCTTGCTGCTGCCGCGGGCGTTCTTCCGCTGCGCAGTGCCTTCCACGGTCACGTGCTGCTCCTCCGTCTGTCCGGCCCCCGGGGTCCGCCGGTGGCCGTATTGCGGCTCACCCGGTATCCGATACGGCGCACGGGGTGTGTGCGATCGCGGCCCGGCTCCGGGTGGAACAAAGCTCCCGGACAGTGGCCTGCTCATTGCACGTTACCCATTGTCAAAGCCGAAGTGGAAACGGCGTTGACCTGCGATTTTGCTTGGATTTCCAAGTAAACCGCGGAGGCTTGGAACAACTCCTGGTCACAGCGTTGCAGGCCGCCGGGACAACGGCACGTTATATCGCTGACCTGGAGCACGGGAAGGGTTGATGTGTGAGACTGGTGTGGTGCGCGAAGACGGAAAAATCACGGTATTCCTGCTCGACGACCACGAAGTGGTCCGGCGTGGCGTTCACGAAATGCTGTCCGTCGAGGACGACATCGAGGTGGTCGGCGAGGCCGGTACCGCCGCAGACGCCCTGGTCAGGATCCCGGCGACGCGTCCGGACGTGGCGGTGCTCGATGTCCGGCTGCCGGACGGGAGCGGTGTCGAGGTCTGCCGTGAGATCCGTTCGCAGGACGAGGACATCAAATGCCTGATGCTCACCTCGTTCGCAGATGACGAAGCCCTTTTCGATGCGATTCTGGCCGGTGCGGCCGGGTATGTCCTCAAGGCCATCCGGGGCAATGAACTGCTCTCCGCGGTACGCGAGGTGGCGGCCGGGAAGTCCCTCCTCGACCCCGTGGCCACCGCCCGGGTGCTGGAGCGGCTGCGCGACGGCAATACCGCGAAGGGCGACGACCGGCTGGCGAGCCTCACCGATCAGGAACGCAGGATTCTCGATCTGATCGGCGAGGGGCTGACCAATCGCGCCATCGGTGAACGACTCCATCTCGCCGAGAAAACGATCAAGAATTACGTCTCCAGCCTGCTGTCCAAGCTCGGCATGGAGCGCCGCTCGCAGGCCGCCGCGTACGTCGCACGACGGCAGGCGGAGCGCCACTGAGACAGCCGGGCGCCGCCTGCCCGGCTCCTGGCGATGTGGGACCATCGTCCCGGTCCACCGGGGCTACCGGCCCCTACGTGCCGACCGGACCCGCCCGGCAAGGTGGTGACATGCCCACCGACAACCACCGTGCCATCGACCTGCTGAGCCGCACGCCCTACGGGCGCGTCTCGGCCAGTCGGCGGGCGCTGCCGTTCACCACCGTCACCCGTCACCTCGTCCTCGACGGGCGGCTGGTCCTGCGGCTGCACCGCGGCTACGGCTACCACCAGGCCCTGGACGGCAGCGTGGTCGCCTACGAGGCCGACAACGTCAACAGCGGTGAGCCCGACACATGGTCGGTGCAGTTCACCGGCACCGCCAAGGTCATCGAGCCCACTCCTGCCGTGCGCGAGCTCTTCGGCCGCACTCCGCTGCTCGCCGACGGCGTTCCCTTCGACCCGGTCTTCCTGCGCATCGAGCCGGAGTTCGTGACCACGCACTGCCTCACCGATGTGCCCGTCTTCCGCTATGCGCACTCTGCGTAACGCTTTCCGGCGCACCCACTCCGACGGGCGCAGTTGATCTAACATCTGGCGCGTGCTGCGCTCATCTGTAGTCCGGACGGCGGCAACGCCCGACAGAGACACCCTCGGATCCCTGCTCCGCCACTACGCGGGCGCCGGTGCGCCGCTGTCCTGCGAACCCGTCGCCGAGGGCCTGCTCAACCACGGCTACTTCCTCGCCACCACCCGCGGCCGCTACTTCCTCAAACACCACCTCGACGGCGACCGCGCGGCCCTCACCCGCCAGCACCGCGCCACCCGCCGGCTCGCCGCGCTCGGCCTGCCGGTCGCCCCGCCCGTCGCGGACGAGGACGGCCGGACCGTCACCGTCCTCGACGGCCGCTGCTACGCCCTGCACCCCTGGGTCGAAGGCCGGCACCTGGGCGGCGCCGCACTGACCCGCGGCCAGTCCTGGCAGCTAGGCGCCCTGCTCGGGCTCGTCCACACCGCGCTGGAGCAGGTCATGGCCGACGAGCCGCACCCGCCCCGGCCGCCCTGCGCGGACGCCGGCGCCGACCCCGAGCGGACCTTCGAGACGATCGAGGAGCTGCTGGCCCTGGCCCGCGGCGCCCGGCCGCGCACCAGCTTCGACGAACTCGCCGAACACCGTCTGCTGGAGCGCCGGGCCCTGCTGGCGCGGCTGGCGCACCACCGTCCGGCCCCCGGCGCGGAGCCGCCGGCCGGCTGGGTGCACGGGGACTTCCATCCGCTGAATGTGCTCTACCGCGACGCGGAGCCGACCGCGATCGTCGACTGGGACCGGCTGGGCGTCCACCCCCGGGCCGAGGAGGCGGTGCGCGCTGCCGCGATCTTCTTCGTCCGCCCGTGCGGCACGCTGGACCTGGCGAAGGTGGCGGCGTACGCGGGCGCCTACCGCCGCACCTGCCATGCCGGCGCCGATGAGCTGGCGGCGGCCGTCCACCGGGTGTGGTGGGAGCGGCTGAACGACTTCTGGATGCTCACCTGGCGTTACCAGCTGGGCGACCGCCGCACCGATCCTCAGTTCCCGGCGGCGGCCGCCCTGGCCGTGTGGTGGACCCGCGAATACCGGGCCGTACGGAACGCCTTCACCGGCTGAACCGGGAAGGGCCCGGGTCAGCCGGTCGCACCCAGCGTGGCGCCGGGGCCACCGCCGTCCGCGCCGCTGCCGGCGGTGGCCCCGCCGTCCGTACCGGCGTTCGCCCCGCCGTCGGCGGCGCCGCCGTCAGCGGTGCCCCCGTCAGCGGTGCCGGTCGTGGGACCGCCGTCGGACGTCCCGCCGGTGTCGGTGGGCGGCTCGGACGTGGGCGGCTCGGACGGCGGCGGCTCGGACGTCGGCGGCTGCGAGTTCTCCGGCGTGCTGGGCTGCTCGGGCGGCGGCTCGCTGTACGTGTTGTCGCCCGAGCCCGTGTCACCCGGGTCGGTCGCCGGGTAGCTCGGCTCCTCCGAAGGCTGCTCGCTCGCCTTGTCGTCCTTCGTCGGCTTCGGCGACTGCGACGTGGGGGTGTCGTGCTTCTTGTTCTGGCCACCGGTGTTCTGCATCGCGAAGGCCACACCCATGGCGATGGCGATCACCGCGAGCGCCGCGATCAGCCAGATCTTGCCGCGGCCGCCCTTGGCCGGCCGGGGCCCGCCGTCGAAGCCGCCGTCGTCGGCCCGCATACCGGGCGTCAGAATCGGCTGCGCCGTGGTCTGCCCGGCGTCGGAGTGCGGCAGCGCGGTGGTGGCCGCGGCCCCCAGGGACGAGGTGTGACCGCCCTCGTGCACCGCGACCGGGCCGGTGCTCCAGGTGCCGGTGTGACCGCCCTGCTCGTGCAGCATCTGCAGCGAGTACTGGACCAGGCCGCGCATCTCCTCGGCGGACTGGAACCGGTCGTCGGGGTCCTTCGCCAGCGACCGCATGACCAGGCCGTCCAGCTCCGGGGGTACCGCGTCGGCAACCTCGGAGGGCGCCACCGGCATGTCCTGAACGTGCTGGTAGACGACCGACAGCGGGGTCTCGCCGGTGAACGGCGGCCGCAGGGTGAGGAGTTCGTAGAGCAGGCAGCCGGTGGCGTAGAGGTCGGAGCGGGTGTCGACGGTCTTGCCGAGCGCCTGCTCCGGGGAGAGGTACTGAGGGGTGCCCATGACCATGCCGGTCTGGGTCATGGTGGACGCGGCGCCGTGCAGGGCACGGGCGATACCGAAGTCCATGACCTTGACGGCGCCGCTGTTCGTGATGATCACGTTCGCGGGCTTGATGTCACGGTGCACGATGCCGTGCTGGTGGCTGTAGGCCAGCGCCTCCAGGACGCCGGAGACGATGATCAGCGCCTGGTCCGCCGGCGGGGCGTCGGCGTTGAGCAGCAGATCGCGGATGGTGTGGCCCTCGACCAGCTCCATCACGATGTACGGCACGGTGTTGCCGCCGACCAGATCCTCGCCGGAGTCGTAGACCGCCACCACGGCGTGGTGGTTCAGCCCGGCCACGGACTGTGCCTCACGCGTGAAGCGGGCCTTGGAGACCGGGTCCTCGGCGAGGTCGGCGCGCAGCAGCTTCACGGCGACGGTCCGGCCGAGACGTACGTCCTCGGCCGCGAACACCTCCGCCATGCCGCCGCGGCCGAGCCGTCGCGTGAGCCGGTAGCGGCCATCGCCGACCAGCCCGCCGTTGCCCCACATCTCCGGTGCGTCGGGGATATTGGAGCCGGTGGCGTCAGGATCGGACGGGCCCTGGGGGCTCTGCGTCGGTGCCATCGGTCCTCGCCGTCGAATCAATCCGCATGAGAGCGGTAAGGTCATCGGTCTTCGCTAGAGCACGCTACAGGCTCCGCGGCACTCGCCGGTCCGTCGTGGACCGGCCATCAAACCTGCCGCGCGTCACGTGCCGCAAGCTCACCTGGGGTAATGAGGCACGGAACGGTCTCCTGGCCGCGACGGGATCTTGCACATCTGGTCACGGAACGGGCACACGGCTTGACGTGTCCGAGGCCTGCGGCAGACTTGGCTGCGGAATTCCAGATTTTGATCGCTATAGCTGCGTGTATAGCGCCTAGGGGGAAGCGGGACGATGAGCCAGGACGGCGCTCAGGGCCAATTCGAGGGCCGTTCGGTCGGCGGAGGACGTTACCAGCTTCGTGATCTTCTGGGCGCCGGTGGCATGGCCTCCGTGCACCTCGCTTACGACAGCGTGCTGGACCGCGAGGTCGCGATCAAGACGCTGCACACCGAGCTCGGCCGCGAGCAGGCCTTCCGTGAGCGCTTCCGGCGTGAGGCCCAGTCCGTGGCGAAACTCACGCACACCAATATCGTCTCGGTCTACGACTCCGGCGAGGACGAGCTCGACGGCGGCATGGTGCCGTACATCGTCATGGAGTACGTCGCGGGCCAGCCGCTGCGCTCCGATCTGGACAACGACATCGCCCAGCATGGCGCGATGCCGACGGAAAAAGCCTTGAAGATCACGGCCGATGTGCTGGCCGCGCTCGAGGTCAGCCATGAGATGAGCCTGGTCCACCGGGACATCAAGCCCGGCAACGTCATGCTGAACAAGCGCGGCGTGGTCAAGGTCATGGACTTCGGCATCGCCCGCGCCATGCAGTCCGGCGTGACATCCATGACCCAGACCGGCATGGTCGTGGGCACTCCGCAGTACCTGTCGCCCGAGCAGGCCCTCGGCCGGGCCGTGGACGCCCGCTCCGACCTCTACTCCGTCGGCATCATGCTCTTCGAGCTGCTGACCGGTCAGCTGCCGTTCGACGCCGACTCCCCGCTCGCCATCGCCTACGCCCACGTCCAGGAAGAGCCCCCGGTCCCGTCGAGCATCAACAGCTCGCTGCCGCCGGCCGTGGACGCGCTGGTGGCCCGCGCACTGAAGAAGAACCCCAACGAGCGGTTCCCCACCTCCGAGGCGATGCGGGACGAGTGCCTGCGGATCGTCGGATCCGGGCAGTCCGGTGCCACGCCACTGATCATCGGCGAGGGCCCGCGGGCGCGCACCAGCGGCGCTTCGGTCTCCTCCGCGGTGTTCCCCACCGCCTCCGGCAACCCGCACACCCCGGCCCCGCCGAGCGTGCAGCAGCCGTATCAGCCGACGCAGGCGGCCGGGTTCGGCCCGTCGACGCCGACGCCGCCGAACAACGGCTACCCGACGCCCCCGCCGCAGAACAGCGGCTACCCGACGCCCGCGCCGGGTCCCGTTCCGGGGCCGGCGCCCTTCAACTCGGGTGGCTTCCAGCCGCCGACGTACAGCCCGCCGCCCGTGACGGCCTCGATGCCGCCGACCGGTGGCCCGGCGCGACGCAAGAACAACTCCGCGGTGGTCGTCATCTCGGCGATAGTCGGCGTGATCGTGGTCACCGCGATCGCGATCAGCATCGGCCTGAGCGCCGGCTCGGAAGAGAACCACGGCGGTGGCGACACCCCGTCGCCGGTCTACTCCGGCGGCGACATCACGCCGGCCTCGCCGCCCGACAACGTCAAGCCGGAAGACAAGACGGCGACGATCCTGATGTCCGAGTGCACCAACCCGACCAAGGACTTCAGCGACAAGAGCAAGATCCTCATCCCTTCGTTCCGTTTCAAGAACCTGGGCTCGGTGGAGAAGTGCATCGAGGCCGCGGGCTGGAAGTACAAGATCGTCTCGCATGAGGACAGCGCGCTCTGGGGCAAGAACACCGTCACCAGTCAGAGGCCGGCCGGCTTCAGCTCGTGGCGCCCGAACAAGGGCGACCCCATCGAGCTGACCGTGTCGACCGGCCGCAACGGCTGACGGCGGTCGCAGACGGCGACGGCCCGCCAGGGCCTCCCGGGCACAGCAAAGGGGCCGGCACGCACACCGCGTGCCGGCCCCTTTTGCCTGATCCGCCGTGGTGCGCCGGATCCGGCGTGGCGGTCCCGGGACAGCGTGAGAGGCAGGGGCCCGAGTGAGCCCGAGTAAGGAGAAGTACGGACCGGGTGAGAAGTACGGGCCGGGTAAGAGGTACGGCCCGGGTTAGAGGTACGGGCCCGAGCGGGCGCCGCCCTGGCCGGGATTGCCCTCTTCGCCGTCCATCGGAACCGCGCCGGGCGGCAGCGCACGGCGCATCGACTCCAGCTGCGCACGGGCGGCCATCTGCTGAGCGAACAATGCGGTCTGGATACCGTGGAAAAGGCCCTCCAGCCAGCCCACCAGCTGAGCCTGGGCGATCCGCAGCTCCGCATCCGTCGGCACCGATTCATCGGTGAACGGCAGCGACAGCCGCTCCAGCTCCTCGACCAGCTCGGGAGCCAGCCCGTCCTCCAGCTCCTTGACCGAGCTGGCATGGATCTCCTTGAGCCGGACCCGGCTCGCCTCATCCAGAGGCGCGGACTTCACCTCCTCCAGCAACTGCTTGATCATGCTGCCGATGCGCATGACCTTCGCAGGCTGTTCCACCATGTCCGTCACGGGGGTCTCACGGGGCTCGTCGCCATCGCCCCCGCCACCGGAGCTGCCGAGTGCCATGCCGTCCGGGCCGACCACCAGGACGTGCGGATTTTCCTGTGACCGTTCATTCATCGGCATATCCATGCCGCCATTCTCTCGTACGAGGGGTCATGAAGGGTGGTGCCCCTGAGAGAAGGTGATCCACCCTTCCGGGCGGACTCGGCTGCCGCGGTTTCACGTGAAACAACGGATTCCCACCGTTTCACGTGAAACCGCCGACAAAGCCCCTGACAAAGCCGCCGATCGACAAGACGCCCACAGGACAGGACAGCCGACAGCGCGGCGGACATCAGCTCCGGCGCAACCGAAGGGCGAAGAAGGCCAGCCCCAGGCCCGTGAGCGCGAGGCCGGCGCCCAGCGGAAGGACCCGCTCGACCGGTGCGTCCGGGGATTCCATGGCGTAAGGACTTGCCGTGGCGGCCGCTTCGCTCTCCGTGCTCTCCCGTACCGAGCGCGCCTCCTCCGGGGCGGCAGGGGTCGGGAGCGGCGGCAACGCCTCGTACGGACGCCGGGTGAGCCGGTCCGCGACATCGAGGCGATGCGAGGGCGACGGCCGTGCCGGGGCGCTCTGTGCCGCATGGGAGGCGGACGCCGCGGGCCTGGGGTGATGCGGCACCGCGGTGCGCGGAGCGGGGCGGCGGTGCGCACGGTCGGCGTCCGGAGCGTTCGCCCCGGCGGTCGGCCCTTGATGACCGGCCCCCGGGAAGCCCGCACCGCCGTAGTCAGGTCCCGGGAAGGGGTAGGACGGACCGTCCGGCCCGATGAAGGCGGGGCCGAACGGGTGATGCGGGCGGTGGTGCCACCGTCCGGGCATGTGAGGACCACCGAAGTGGCGGTGCGACGGCCGGTGCGGAAAGCGCGGGAAGGCGTCCGGCATCCCGGGGAAGCGAGGCGACAGCTCCGGGAGACGCGCTGGTGCCCCGGGACGGCCGGGGTGACCATGGTGGCCCCGGCCCGCTCCGTCACCGCGGCCGCCGAACGGACGACGGTCGGCCGCGAAGTCGTCGGGCCCGTACTCGTCGACCCCGTAGTCGTCGGGTCCGGCTTCGTCCTGCACAGCGTCGTCGGGCTGATCGCCCGGGCGGGCGAGGTGCGGGGGGCGGTCGACCGGTGTGCCCCGCCGGTCCGCAGCCGCCGCCGAGGTGACTCCTATCGGAACGGGCAGGACGACGGCGGCCACCAGCAGACCGGTGGCGATGCGCGAACGGAAACCTGGAGCGACCACAGTGCCCCTCCCGTGCCGAGCCGTCGGGTGACCTCCTCAGAGTCACATGTGATGAGATTCACGGCATCTCGGACATATCGGTTGGGTTACCCGGCGGAGGCGCGGGAGGGACAGGCCCGGCGCCTCGGATGACGGGAGGGGTTGGCCGAGCCGGCTCAGAGCGTCAGCACGACCTTGCCGACATGCGCACTGTCCTCCACGATGCGGTGCGCCTCGGCGGCGTCGGGCATCGCGAGCGTACGGTCCACGATCGGCCGCACCTGTCCGTTACCGATCAGCGGCCAGACATGCTCCCGCACGGCGGCGACGATGGCCGCCTTCTCGTTCAGCGGGCGGGCCCGCAGCCCGGCGCCGGTGATCGCGGCGCGCTTCGCCATCAGGGCGGCGAGATTCAGCTCCGCCTTCACCCCGCCCTGCAGCCCGATGACGGCCAGCCGTCCACTGACCGCCAGCGCCTTGATGTTCCGCTGCAGATATTTCGCACCGATGATGTCGAGGATGACGTCCGCGCCCGTGCCGTCGGTGGCCTTGCGGATCTCCTGGACGAAGTCCTGCTCGCGGTAGTCGATGAGGATGTCCGCGCCCAACTCGGCGCAGCGGGCCAGCTTCTCGGGGCCGCCGGCGGTGACCGCGACCCGCGCACCGACCGCCTTGGCGAGCTGGATCGCCATGGTGCCGATGCCGCTGGCACCGCCGTGGACCAGCAGCGTCTCGCCGGGCCGCAGATGCGCGATCATGAAGACGTTCGACCAGACCGTGCAGGTCACCTCGGGCAGCGCGGCAGCCGAGACCAGATCCAGGCCGTTCGGCACGGGCAGGACCTGCCCGGCCGGGACTGCGACCTTCTCCGCGTATCCGCCGCCCGCCAGCAGCGCGCACACCTCGTCACCGACGGCCCAGCCGTGCACGCCGGGTCCGAGCCCGATGATCCGCCCCGCGCACTCCAGCCCCGGATACGGGGAGGATCCCGGCGGCGGGTCGTAGAAGCCCTGGCGCTGGAGCAGGTCGGCGCGGTTCACGGCGCTCGCCACGACCTCGATCAGGACCTCGCCCTCGGCGGGCTGCGGATCGGGCACCTCCGCCCAGACAAGTGCTTCGGGTCCACCGGGCTCCGGGATAGTGATCGCTCGCATGGCGCGAGGCTACTCGCCGTCCGCGCACAGGGCGACGGTGCGGGGGCCCACAACTACCGCAGGGTCGGCCACCGGCCCCCGGATGACGTGCGGTTATTCCTCCGTCCGGCGCACCGGGGCGGCCCCTGGCCGAGGCAGCGGGCGGCTCGGGCGGAGCGCAGGGACAGCCCGGAACGGCGATGCCGGGCGGGCCTGGCGGGGCGGTGCCGGGCCACGGCGAGCGGCGCTCGGACCACGGTGCGGTGCCGGGCCACGGCTGCCTTCTCTCCGGTACGACTTGCCACTCCGCCGGGTGAGCGCCCGGGCATCACCGCACAACCGCCCCGCTGTCGGCGATATCAACGCTCCGTGATCACCACCCCGGCTCACCACAGCTCGCTCCTTCGCCAGTGCGGCGGCATCCTGCCGCCGCACGCCGACTCCTGCCGCGGCCGGGCACGCAAGGTGCCCGAATCGAGGAGCATGGGAGGTATGTCACCTTCACAGACCGTCTCGGCCCAGGCCGCTCCGGGAGCACCGGCCGGATGAGCGACCAGCAGCAACCGCGCCGCGGGACGGGCCGTTTCTCCATCCTCCGCTCCCTCTGGTCCCGCACCCGGACCGAGGCCAAGGACGACACCGAGGCCGGCCGCTCCATCGTCATGCCCGCCCAAGGCATGGCGCCGCCCCTCCAACAGGTCCTGCGGCGGCTGGCGATGGCGCTCGGCGTACTGGCCCTCACGACGCTGCTCGTCTGGTTCGACCGCGCCGGCTACCGCGACAGCGCCCACCGCGACGTCGATTTCCTCGGTGCGGCCTACTACGCGACGGTCACCCTCTCGACCACCGGCTACGGCGACATCACCCCGGTCAGCGATGGCGCACGACTGACCAACATCCTGGTCATCACGCCGCTCCGCGTACTGTTCCTGATCATCTTGGTCGGCACCACGCTCGAAGTCCTCACCGCGCGCACCCGGCACCAGGTACGCATTCACCGTTGGAGGTCCCGAATGCGAGATCACGTCGTCGTCATCGGGTACGGGACGAAGGGCCGCCACACCATCCAGACGCTGATCGGTCAGGGCGTCCCGAAAGAGCAGATCGTCGTTGTCGACCCGCAGAAGACCGTCGTGGACGCCGCCAGCAGCGACGGCTTCGTGGGCGTCCACGGCGACGCGACCCGCTCCGACACACTGACCAGAGCCGAGTTGCAGCGTGCCGCGCGCGTGGTCGTGGCCACCCAGCGCGACGACACCGCGGCCCTGGTGACCCTGACGGCACGGCAGCTCAACACACACGCCTCGATCGTGGTGGCGGTCCGGGAGGACGAAAACGTACCGTTGCTGAAGCAGAGCGGCGCCGACATGGTCATCACGAGTTCCAGTGCGGCGGGGCGGCTGCTCGGTATGTCCATGGCCAGCCCGTACGTCGGCACGGTCCTGGAGGATCTGCTCACCTACGGGCGCGGGCTGGATCTCGACGAGCGACCGGTGACCAGGAGCGAGGCGGGCCGCTCGCCCCGGGAGCTCGCTGATCTTGTGGTGGCGGTCGTACGGGGGCACCGGGTGCTGAACTACAGCGATCCGCAGGCCGCGACGCTCGAACTCACCGACCGCGTGATCACCATCCGGCAGGCGGTGCCGAGCAGCTGACGTGTGCGCGGCACCGGTACGTGC
Source organism: Streptomyces lydicus (assembly GCF_004125265.1). Classification (GTDB taxonomy): domain Bacteria; phylum Actinomycetota; class Actinomycetes; order Streptomycetales; family Streptomycetaceae; genus Streptomyces; species Streptomyces lydicus_C. Next base: position 4,582,612 of record NZ_RDTE01000003.1, on the reverse strand, counting down.
ACCGGTACCCGGTGGAGGGCGTGCGGCAGAGGGTGAGCGTGGCAGAGGGGGCGCCCGTGTCCTACCCGTCCCCCGAGGCGGTCCAGCCCGTCGACCAACCCGCTGACGCCCCGGCCGACCAGGGAAGTTCCAGGAGTTCGAGTTCGGTGCCGCGCTCCGCGCCACCGGGCGGGACGACGGCCAGCGCATCGGCGGCGGCGATTCCGCGCAGCATGGCAGGGCCGTGAAAGTGCAGCGGCATCGCCATCAGACCGTGCCGTTCGTCCTCGCGGTAGGCCACCGGGACGAGCCGGGTGTCCCGCGGATGCCCGTGGACGGGGGCGGCCAGCGGCGTACGGTACGGCACGGCAGGAGGGCGGGCGGCGAGCGTACGGAGCAGCGGTTCGGCGAGCGTGACCAGGCCGGAGACGGCGGCGAGGGGGTTGCCGGGCAGGCCGACGAGATGCCGGTGCAGGGCCAGGCGGGCGAGCAGCATGGGGTGCCCGGGGCGGACCGCGACGCCGTCCACCAGCACCTCGGCGCCCAGCCGGCGCAGGGTGGGGTGCACATGGTCGAGGGGGCCCGCCGCGGTACCGCCGGTGGTGATCACCACGTCGGCGGTGGACTCCGCAACGGCTGCGCACAGGGTGTCGGCGTCATCGGCGAGATGGCGCGGCGCGGCCGCTTCGATGCCCAGGGCATGCAGCCACGGCACGAGCATCGGGCCGAGCGCATCCCGGATCCGGCCTTCCTGCGGCAGGCCGTGGTCCAGCAACTCATCGCCCAGCACGAGGACTTCGGCGCGCGGTCGGCGGTACGCGGTCAGCTCGTCGTAACCGGCCGCGGCGGCCAGACCGAGCACGGCAGGGGTCACCAGGGCGCCGATGGGCAGCAGTTGATCGCCACGACGGCACTCCTGACCCCGCGGGCGGATGTCCTGACCGGGCGGCGCGGGTTGCGGTGCATACAGCCGCCGGCCGCCGTCGCCCAGCTCACGGACCTCGCCGTGCTCGCTGCGCAGCACGGCGGTGGCACCGGACGGCACGCGCGCACCGGTGGCGATCGGGATCGCCTGTCCGTCGTGGAGCGCCCGGTCAGGGGCGTGGCCGGCGAGGATGCCGGGAGGGGGGTCGGCCTCGGATGTGCCGGCGGGGTGGTCGAGACGCCAGGGGCCGGGGCCGGACACCGCCCAGCCGTCCATCGCCGAGGTGTCGAACGACGGCAGATCGGTGAGCGCGGTGAGGGGCGCGGCGAGCGTACGGCCGAGCGCGTCGCCGAGTGCCGAGGTCGCGGGCTCGGGGGGACCGGCCACGGCGCGCTCGGCGGTCTCCCGGGCGGTGTGCCACGGGACGGCGGCCGGGGTGGGGCGGGAGCCGTGGCCGGTGGGAGGCGGGGGGTCTGCGGGATCTTCGGGGACTTCAGGATCTTCGGGGACTTCAGAGGTTTCGCGGCCGACGAGGTCAAAGGCGCGGGAGGGGCCAGAAGAGCGGGAGGGGCCAGAGGAACGGGAGGGCCCGGAAGAGCGTGAGGCGCCGTTGCCGGAGGCACGGGAGGGCCCGGAGGAACGTGGGACGCGTGAGGCGCTGGTCCCGGCGGCCAGGGGGTCGTCGAGGGAGAAGGGATCGTCCGGCGTGTAGGGGATGTCGTTACCGCCCCCGGTGGCGGAGGAGTTGGCCGCCGCGGACTCGCGGGTGGCATACGGCACCCTGCCGGCCGTGGGCCCGGCCCCGCCGCCCTCGGCCCCGGGCCGTACCCGCAGCGGCGCCGTGGCGTTGGCCAGCGCAAGCGCCTCTTCGAACGGGTCGCCGCGCTCCTCGTCCGCCGCCTTGCCCCCTGTCCTGCCCGCCGTGCCGCGGGGCTCACTGCCGAAATCCCAGCCGAAATCGCCCTCGAAGTCCCCGTCGAACTCCTTGCCGAAGCCCCTGTCGGTCATTCTGCGGGCTTCGTTTCGGCACCCGTGCCGCCGCCGGCCTCCGCCGGACCGGCGGACTCCTCGGCCTCCGCCGCCCAGCGGTTGGCCAGTGCGGTGGCCCGTTCGGTCAGCTCTTTGACATCCCGGCCCTGATGGCCCGCCGCGTAACCGATCAGGAAGGTCGTCAGCGGTGCGGCCGGCCGGGCCACACCGTGCGCCGCGTCCCGCGCGAGGTCGAGAAGCGCCGCGGTGTCGACATCGAGCTCGATGCCCAGTTCGGCCTTGACTGCGGTGATCCATTCATCCAACACGTTTCCATGCTCCCTGATGCGGGCGCGTGCCGCGCTGAGATCTTCCCAGGTGTCGCAGTCGAAGGACGCCGTGGCCGTGACGTCCGGGACCCGTTCGAGCCGCAGCCCGTTCGCCAGGGCACGCAGCGGCAGCCCGGCCAGAGTGCCGTGCCCGGCCCGTATCCGCGTCAGCTCACGGCGCAGCGACGCGGCCCGGTACGCGGCCACCAGCGGCTGGTCCCGTCCCGAGGCGTCCTGGAGCATGGCCCCGTCGCCGTAGGCCGGGGCACCGCTGTCCGGCCCGGCGGCACCGCTGCCCGGCCTTACGGCACCGTTGCCGGGCCCGGCGGCACCGGGCGTTTCCGTCGCCGCTGCCAACAGGCCCTGCACGGTCGCGGTGGTCAGGAACGGGAGATCGGCGGAGAGCACGAGCACCGTCGGGGCGGTGGTGTGCCGCAGACCGGCATCCAGCGCGGCGAGCGGACCGCCGCCCGGCGGGTCCTCCAGAGTGCGGATGACGGCGCGGGTAGTCGGACGGTGAGGGCCGACCACGACGGTGATCGCGGCATCGGGGCAGGCGGCGAGCACCCGGTCCAGGAGGGGGCGGGCGCCCACGGACAGGGCGGGCTTGTCCGCTCCGCCGAGCCGTCGGGCCGCGCCTCCGGCCAGCACGATGGTGTCGTAGGCGGTGGGGGCGTTCACCCCTTGAGTATCGCCGGGGGTGAGCGGATCACACCGGTGCCGTCGCTGCGGCAGCTGTCAGCTCTGCCACAGCGGACGCGACAGCCGGCCCGAGGCCACCGGCCACACCGGGGTTCTCCACCACACCAGGGTTCCCACCACACCGGGCTCACCGGCCACAGCCAGGTGGCCGTACAAAGGCCATGGGCCACCACCAGGTGGCCACACCGAGCTCACAGCCCCCTTAGCAACAGCGCGGGCTGTTCCACACAGTCGGCCACATGGCGCAGGAAGCCTCCGGCGGTGCCGCCGTCGCACACCCGGTGGTCGAAGGTGAGGGAGAGCTGGACGACCTGGCGGACGGCCAATTCGCCGTCGTGCACCCAGGGTTTGGCCGCTATCCGGCCGACGCCGAGCATCGCCGCTTCGGGGTGGTTGATGATCGGCGTGGAGCCGTCGACGCCGAAGACCCCGTAGTTGTTGAGGGTGAAGGTGCCATGAGTCAGCTCGGCCAGCGAGAGCCCGCCGCTCCTGGCGGTTTCGGTGAGCCGGGTGATTTCGGCGGACAGCTCCTCGACCGTACGGGCATGGGCGTCCCGTACGACCGGCACGACCAGACCGCGGTCGGTCTGCGCCGCGAAGCCCAGATGGACGGCGGGCAGCCGGACGATCTCCTGGGTCGTCGTGTCGACGGTGGCGTTGAGCTCGGGGAATCGCGCGAGCGCCGCCGTGGTGATCCGGGCCAGCAGCGCGAGCAGTGACACCTTGGGCGCGCCCGCCACATTCATCGCCCTGCGGGCGGCGAGGAGTTCGGTGGCATCGGCGTCCACCCAGCAGGTCGCCTCCGGGATCTCCCGGCGGCTGCGGCTGAACTTCTCGGCGGCCGCACCGAGCATCCCCCTCAGCGGGATCCGCTCCTCGCCCGCCACGGCGCCGGCTCCCGTGGCCCCGGGGACCGACACAGCCCCGGACGCGGCCCCCACCAGGCCTGTCGCACCGGCGCCGACGACTCCTGCGGCACCGTTCGCCGCCCTGGCACCCACCGGGGCGACTCCCCCGGGCACCGCCGAGGGCTCCCTCTCCCGCCGCGCCCGGATCGCGCACTCGACGTCCGTACGGAGAATCAGCCCGTCCCGCCCGGACCCCGTCAACTCCCTCAGATCCAGCCCGTTTTCCCGCGCCATCCGACGCACCAGCGGGGAAATGACGGCCACCGTACGACTGCCGGCATCCGCCGCCCCGGGCCCGGCCACCCCAGCGGCCCCGGCAGCTCCGGTCACCCCGACAGCTCCGGCCGCCCCAGCAGCTCCGGCCGTCTCAGGCGCCCCTTCCGGACCGTTCTCCCCGGCGAATCCGGCCGCCCCCTCAGCCGCCGTCCCGGCATCGGCCGCCCCTGAGTCACCGGGCGCACGACCGGCCGCTCCGGCGCCGGCCGAGCCGTCCGGCACTCCTCCGGGTGCCCGCGGCACTCCCGCCATGGAGCCCGCCCCGCCGCCCGGCCGGATCCGGCGGCGCCGCGCCGCCGCCGCACTCGTGCCGTACCCGACGAGCACATTCCCGGAGCCGGCATCCGCCGTGCCCTCCGCGTCCGGAGCGGCGGCACCGGCGGAAGGCAGCGCCGAAACCCCCGCATCAGGCGCACCGCCCGCCACACCGGCACCGGCTCCCGGCCTCTCCCCGGGGACTGCCCCCGCCAGATCATCGGGCACGGCCCCCACCGCGACCGTCACCAGCGGCGCCCCCACCGGGACTTCCTCCCCCGCCGCACCGAAGAGGGCGGTCACCACGCCCCCATACGGGCACGGCACCTCCACCATCGCCTTGGCGGTCTCGACCTCCACCACCGGCTGGTCGATGGCCACCACCTCGCCGACCTCGACCATCCAGTGCACGATCGTCGCCTCGGTGAGGCCTTCCCCCAGGTCGGGCAACGTGAATTCGCGGACCACGGCCATCACTCACCACGTCCCTCGGTCCAGTCCGACTCCCACTGGAGGCGGGCGACGGTGTCCAGGATCCGGTCCACGCCGGGCAGATGGTGCCGCTCCAGCATGGGTGGCGGATAGGGGATGTCGAACCCGGCGACGCGCAGGACCGGCGCCTCCAGGTGGTGGAAGCAGCGCTCGGTGATCCGTGCGGCGATCTCCCCTCCGGGACCGCCGAACCCGTTGGACTCATGGACGACCACGGCCCGTCCGGTCCGCCGTACCGAGGCGCAGACCGTTTCGTCGTCGAACGGCATCAGCGAGCGCAGATCCACCACTTCCAGATCCCAGCCCTCGGCACCGGCGGCATCGGCGGCCTCCATGCAGACCGGCAGCGAGGGGCCGTAGGTGATCAGCGTGGCGCTGCTGCCGCGGCGCCGGACCGCGGCGCGGCCCAGCGGCGCGACCTCGGTCGGCGCATCGGGCGACCAGTCGGCCTTGGACCAGTACAGGCGCTTGGGCTCCAGGAAGACGACCGGGTCGTCGGAAGCGATGGCGGCGCGCAGCAGCCCGTAGGCGTCCTCGACGGTCGCCGGGGTGACGACCTGGAGCCCGGGGGTGGCGAGGTAGTACGCCTCGGAGGAGTCGCTGTGGTGCTCGACCCCGCCGATACCGCCGCCGTACGGGATGCGGATGGTCAGCGGCATCGTCAGCGCGCCCCGGGTGCGGTTGCGCATCCGGGCGACATGGCTGATCAGCTGCTCGAACGCGGGGTAGGCGAAGGCGTCGAACTGCATCTCGACGACCGGTCGCAGCCCGTACATCGCCATGCCGACGGCCGTGCCCAGGATGCCGGCCTCGGCGAGCGCGGTGTCGGTGCAGCGGTCCTCGCCGAACTCCTTGGCGAGACCGTCGGTGACCCGGAACACGCCGCCGAGGGTGCCGACGTCCTCGCCCATGACATGGACGGACGGGTCGTCGGCCATGGCGTCGCGCAGCGCGCGGGTCAGTGCCTGCGCCATGGTGGCGGGCTTGCGCGCGGTTGCCGGTGCGGCGGTGGTCGTCATGGCCTGGCCTCCTCGGCGGAGCCGTCGGCGCCCGCGGTGTCCTCGGTGTGTCCGTTGGCCTCGGCGTCCAGCTCGGCGCGCAACAGCGCCGCCTGGGAGCGCAGTTGGCCGGTCTGCTCGGCGAAGACGTGGGTGAACAGGTCCATCGGATCCAGCTCCGGGTCGGCGTTCATCCGCTCCCGCAGGCCGGCCGCCAGTTGCTCGGCGCCGTCCCGGGTGGCGGCGACGAACTCGTCGGTGAGCAGATCGCGGGCCGCCAGCTCGTGTTCGAGAAGGGCTATCGGGTCGTGCGACCGCCAGGTCTCGACCTCCGCATCGCTGCGGTAGCGGGTGGCGTCGTCGGCGTTGGTGTGCGCCTCGATGCGGTAGGTGACGGCCTCGACCAGCGTGGGACCGCCGCCCCTGCGGGCCCGCTGCACGGCTTCGGTGAGCACCTCGTGCATGGCAGGCGCGTCATTGCCGTCGACCAGGCGGCCCGGCATGCCGTATCCGACCGCCTTGTGGGCGAGGGACGGCGCGGCGGTCTGCTTGGCGAGCGGCACGGAGATCGCGAAGCCGTTGTTCTGGACGAGGAAGACCACCGGCGCCTGCCAGACCGCCGCGAAATTCAGCGCCTCGTGGAAGTCGCCCTCGCTCGTGCCGCCGTCACCCACCATGGCCAGCGCCACCACTTCGTCGCCCTTGAGGCGGGCGGCGTGTGCCAGGCCCACGGCATGCGGGAGCTGGGTGGCGAGCGGGGTGCACAGGGGGGCGATGCGGTGTTCGTGCGGGTCGTATCCGTTGTGCCAGTCACCGCGCAGCAGGGTCAGCGCCTGTACGGGGTCGAGGCCGCGGGCCACGGCGGCGAGGGTGTCGCGATAGCTGGGAAAGAGCCAGTCCCGGTCTTCGAGTGCCAGCGCCGCGGCGACCTCGCAGGCCTCCTGTCCCGTGGAGGACGGGTAGACCGCCAGGCGTCCCTGCCGGGTCAGGGCCGTGGCCTGGGCGTTGTACCTGCGGCCGCGCACCAGCTGGGCGTAGAGCCGGGTCAGCAGTCCGGAGTCGAGCCGGGCCGCGGCATCCGTGCCCAGGAGGCGGTACGGCTCCTCGTCGGGCAGGAGGGGCGCGGGATCGACGCGCGGACGCCAGGCGGGCGGGGGGCCGGCCAGGCTGCTCTTCTTCCTGCTGCTGCCGGGCTGCTCTAGGACCGTCATGCCGAGCACCTCCTCGGATCGAAGGGGTGGCGCGATGCGCCTCATATGGGTGGTGGGCGAACGGCGGATGGGCAGGATGGAATCGGCCAGGGCGGGTACGCCCTGCCCTACCGATTGTTCGGTCGTTGATGCATTTTGGCTACAGGCGCACTCAGCCTGTGGACAAACGGTTCTCCACAGCTTGAGATGAAGACAGGGCGTCCACGAAGGGGAGGCGGGACCATATGCCGGGCGAACAGATGGCCCATTCCGACGGGCAGCCGCCCGCACCACCCGCCGCCACCCCGCCGGCCCCCGCACCGCCGGCGCCGTCGGCACCGGCACCCGCACCGGCCGCACGCCCGCTGGACACCATCGACCGCTCCATCCTGCGCATGCTGCAGACCGACGGCAGGGCCTCGATACGCTCCGTGGCCGAGCGGGTGCACGTCTCGCGCGCCAACGCCTACGCGCGGATCAACCGGCTGATCGACGACGGCGTGATCCGCGGCTTCAGTGCCCTTGTCGACCAGGAACGCGCAGGCCAGGGCGCTTCCGCGTATATCACGCTGAAGATCGTGCAGAACTCCTGGCGGACCGTGCGCAAGCAGCTCACGGCGCTGCCGGGGGCCACCCACATCGCGCTGGTCAGCGGCGATTTCGATGTGCTGCTCCTCGTCCACACCAAGGACAACCGCGAGCTGCGGGAGCTGGTCCTCACCCGTATCCAGTCGATACCGGAAGTGCTCAGCACCCGCACCCTGCTGGTCTTCGAGGAGACCGACCTCGGGCCCGAGGAGGACTGACCCCGGGCGGTCGGAGCGCGCGCAGAGCAGGCTTGCGCGGGTCAGGACGCGCGAGCCCGGCGTCAGGGCTTGCGCAACCCCGCGAACGCCGTACGCACCACGGCCTCGGCGACCTCGTCACGGCTCACCGCACCGCCCCGCCCCGGCCGGTACCACTCCACAATCGAGTTGATCATGCCGAAGAGCAGACGGGTGGCCAGCCGGATGTCCACGTCGTCCCGGAGGTCACCGTCGGCGGCGGCCTGCTTGAGGAGATCGGAGACCTCGTGGTCGAACTCCCGGCGGCGCTCCATGGCCCACCGCTCGGTGTCCGTATTGCCGCGCACCCGCAACAGCAGCGTCACATAAGGGAGTTCGTCCATCAGCACCTCGGCCACGCGCCGGGTGACATGCTCCAGCCGCTCGATCGCCCGCCCCTCGAGGGCGCCCGGCTCCTCCAGCACACCGAACAGCCCGTCCAGGGCGCGGCTTATGGCACGGCGCAGCAGCTCTTCCTTGCTGCGGACATGGTGGTAGATCGAGGACTTCGAGATGCCGGCCGCTCGGGAAAGGTGCTCCATGGACGTGCCGTCGTAGCCGCGCTCGATGAACACCTCGACGGCGACCGCGAGCAGCGAATCGGGCGTATAGGTGTCGCGCTTGGCCATGGTCATGATTAGAGCACCTATTCCTCGAGGTCTGCACGGCGCCGTAGTGCCCAGGACGGTACATAGCGTCCGCCGGCGCCCTGGCGGTGCATCGAATCCAGCAGATCCCACACCCACCGGGTACCGAGCCGCCGGGCCCACTCCATGGGGCCGCCGGGGTAGTTCACGCCCAGCCGCATGGCCGTGTCGATGTCCCCGGGACTCGCCACCCCGCGGGCCGCGGCGTCCACGGCGAAGTCGATGATCATCGCGACCGTCCGGGCGACGATCATCCCCGGTGCGTCCTCGATCACGCTGACCTGCTTGCCCAGCGCCTGGAACAGCCCGACCGCCTCGGCGAGCTCCGCCTCGGAGACCGCCGCCGAGGCCGCCAAGGCAATACGGGTAGCGGCGCGGTAGTCCAGGGAGAGGTCGAAGCGGATGTCCTTCCCGCGGACGTGCGACGTGGCCGGACAGCCGTTGGTCAGCGCCAGGCGGGCCCCGCCGGGCAGCCGCAGGAAACCCTCCGGCTCCCCCGGTGTCCGGTCGCGGGTGACCTTGATGCCCGCCTCCTCGATGAGCTCGTACAGCACCGCGGCGGGGCCGGGCAGCTCCGCGTGCAGGACGACGGACCCGGGCGCCGGACAGGGCTCAGCGGTCCGCGGTCCGGGCCGGTCGGCACCCTCGGAGTAGTCGAACCACCCACGGCCCGCCTTGCGGCCGTGCAGCCCGGACTCGACCAGCCGGCGCTGCGCCAGGGAGGGCGTGAACTTCGGGTCCTGGAAGAAGGCCTGCCACACGGAGTGGGTGACCGCCTCGTTCACGTCCTGCCCGATGAGGTCGGTCAGCTCGAACGGCCCCATCCTGAAGCCGGTGCCCTCACGCAGCACCGCATCGATGGTGGCCGGGTCGGCGACCCGCTCCTCGTAGGCACGCAGCGCTTCGGCGTAGAAGGGGCGGGCGATGCGGTTGACGACGAAACCGGGGGTGTCCGTACAGCGCACCGGCTTCTTGCCCCAGGCCGCGGCGGTGTCGTACGCGGTGGTGGCGGCGGCCTCGTCGGTGGCGAAGCCGCTGATCACCTCGACCAGCGGCAGCAGCGGCGCGGGGTTGAAGAAGTGCATGCCCACACAACGGCCGGGGTGGCGCAGCCGGCCCGCGACCGCGGTCACGGACAGCGAGGAGGTGTTGGTGGCCAGCAGGCAGTCGGCCGCCACCACATCCTCCAGGGCGGTGAAGAGCTCCTGCTTGGCGGGCAGTTGCTCCAGGATCGCCTCGATGACCAGTGCGGCGTCGGCCAGCTCAGGGAGAGCGGTGGCGGGGGAGAGGCGTCCGCGGGCGGCATCCCGCTCGTCCGCCGTGATCCGGCCTTTTTCGACGAGCCGGTCCAGCCGTCCCACGATCGCCCCGGCGGCTTGTCCGGCGCGCCCGGGGGCGGTGTCATAGAGGCGTACGCGATGGCCGGCGACCAGCGCCACCTGCGCGATGCCCTGCCCCATGGTGCCGGTGCCCACCACTGCCACGGTGCTGCTGGTTGCGAGAGCCGTCATGCCAGCTGATCCTCTCCGACCGACTTTTCCACAGGCAGGCCGGACCCTCTTGCCCCGACCGATCGTTCGGTTACTCTAACTCCGTTGCCCTGTCCGCTCCCAGTCCCTATCCACTCTCCGCCCAGCTCGACGAGGAGTTGGTCATCGATGGCCGCCGAAATGACCGCAGCGCAGTTGATCGAGAAGCACCGCCCGACCCTCGACCAGGCGCTGGAGTCGATCCGCACCCGCGCGTACTGGTCCCCGCACCCCGAGCACCCGAAGGCGTACGGCGAGAGCGCCGCGCCCGACGGGCTGGCCGCCTTCGAGGCCCTGCGCGGCCGCCGGTTCGAGCTCGACCAGCCGGGCACGGACGACTGGACCGGCGAGGAAGTCTCGCCGTACGGCCTGAAGTTGGACATCAGCTATCCGCACCCCGATGTGGACGTGCTGCTGCCGGCCATGCGCGCCGCGCTCCCCGCCTGGCGGGATGCCGGCCCCGAGACGCGCGCGGCGGTGTGTCTGGAGATCCTGGCCCGGATCAGCGCCCGCACCCACGAGTTCGCGCAGGCCGTGATGCACACCAGCGGCCAGGCCTTCATGATGGCGTTCCAGGCGGGCGGCCCGCATGCCCAGGACCGCGGCCTGGAGGCGGTGGCGTATGCGTACGCCGAGCAGGCCCGCATCCCGGGGCAGGCACCGTGGTCCAAGCCGCAGGGCAAGCGCGACCCGCTCGAGCTGACCAAGAGCTTCACGGCCGTGCCGCGCGGCGTCGCCCTGATGATCGGCTGCAACACCTTCCCGACGTGGAACGGCTATCCGGGCCTGTTCGCCTCCCTGGCGACCGGCAACCCGGTGCTGGTCAAGCCGCATCCGCGCGCCGTGCTGCCGCTGGCGCTGACCGTCAAGGTGGCCCGCGAGGTGCTCGCCGAGGCCGGCTTCCCCGCCGACCTGGTGTGCCTGGCCGTGGACCGGCCGGACGAAGGCCTGGCGAAGACACTGGCCGTCCGCCCCGAGGTCCGCATCATCGACTACACCGGCTCGACCGCCTTCGGCGACTGGCTGGAGACGCATGCCCGGCAGGCGCAGGTCTTCACGGAGAAGGCCGGCGTCAACACCGTCGTCATCGACTCCACCGATGACTACAAGGGCATGCTCGGCAACCTCGCCTTCTCGCTGTCGCTCTACAGCGGCCAGATGTGCACCACCCCGCAGAATCTGCTGATCCCGCGCGACGGCATCACCACGGACGCCGGCCCGAAGTCGTACGACGAGGTGGTCAGCGACCTCGCGGGCGCGGTGAGCGGCCTGCTGGGCGACGATGCACGCGCCAACGCCCTGCTGGGCGCCATCGTCAATCCGCAGGTCACAGAGCGGATCGACGCGGCGGCCGGGCTCGGCGAGGTGGCCCTGGCCTCCCGCGAGGTGCCCAACCCCGAGTTCCCCGGCGCCACGGTCCGCACCCCGGTGATCGTCAAGCTGGACGGCGCCAAGCCGGACTCCGAGGCGGCTTACCTTTCGGAGTGCTTCGGCCCGGTGTCCTTCGCGGTGGCCGTCGGCTCCGCGGCCGACGCGGTGGATCTGCTGCGGCGCACGGTCCGTGAGAAGGGCGCCATGACGGTCGGCGCGTACACCACCTCCGCCGAGGTCGAGCAGCTGGTGGAGGAGGCCTGCCTGGAGGAGTGTGCGCAGCTGTCGCTGAATCTGACCGGCGGGGTCTATGTGAACCAGACCGCGGCGTTCTCGGACTTCCACGGCTCGGGCGGCAACCCGGCGGCCAATGCGGCGCTGTGTGACGGCGCCTTCGTGGCCAACCGCTTCCGGACGGTGGAGGTGCGACGGCCGGCGTGACGGGTGCGGGTGCCGGGTCCCGCGCCCCGGGTGCGGGACCCGGACCCGGTGCGGGCTTGCGGGACCCGGTGCGGGCTTGCGGGACCCGGTGCGGGCTTGCGGGACCCGGTGCGGGCTTGCGGGACCCGGTGCGGGCTTGCGGGACCCGGGACGTTCTCCTGGGCCCTGCGCCGGACACCCGGCGGTGCCCGGGGGTCCGTCAGCCGCCGTCCGGCCCCTCGATCCGCGCATGGCGGCCGATCCAGGCATGCATCGCGATGGCGGCCGCCGCCCCCGCGTTGATCGAACGGGTCGAGCCGAACTGCGCGATCGAGCAGACCAGCGAGGCATGCCGGCGCGCCTGTTCGGTCAGCCCCGGCCCCTCCTGGCCGAACAGCAGCACACAGCGCCGCGGCAGCGCGGTCGTCTCCAGCGGCACGGAACCGGGGAGATTGTCGATCCCGATGATCGGCAGCTCCTCGGCCGCCGCCCAGGCGGTGAGGTCCGCGGTGTCCGGGTGGTGGCGGACGTGCTGGTAGCGGTCGGTCACCATCGCGCCGCGGCGGTTCCAGCGGCGCTGCCCGACGATATGGATCTCCTTGGCCAGGAACGCATTCGCGGTCCGTACGACCGAGCCGATGTTGAAGTCGTGGCCCCAGTTCTCGACCGCCACATGGAAGTCATGGCGGCGGGTGTCGAGGTCGGCGACGATCGCCTCACGCTTCCAGTAGCGGTAGTGGTCGACGACATTGCGGCGGTCGCCGTGCGCAAGCAGCTCGGGGTCCAGGCGGTCGTCCTGGGGCCAGGGCTCCGGATGCGGTCCGACGCCGATCTGGGTCCCGAACCCCTCGTCGTACTGAAGGGCCTCGGCGGGGGCGGTTTTCTCGCTGCTCACCCTACGAGCGTATGGCCACCGTCGCCGTGCCCCGTACGGGCCTCCGGCTCGCCGCCCCCGGCCCCGTCGGACGGCCGGTCCGCTCCGCCGCGCGAAAAGAGCCTTTCGCGCAGGCCGGAGAGGCGCGCGGAGACCCAGGTCAGGAAGTTCGTCGGCAGAAAGACCGCGTCCGCGGTGATCATCGCGAGCGAGAAGAACGGCAGGCCGAGCAGGAACGCAATCGACAGGTGCTCGCAGATCATCGCCACCAGCAGCACATTCTTCAGCCGGCGGTTGAAGACCGTGAACGGGAAGGCGACCTGCACGATCACCGTCCCGTAGGTGATCAGCATGACCATCACGCCGTTGCTGCCCAGCAGCTCGGACAGCGCCGGCCAGGGGGAGAAGTAGTCCAGGTGCATCGGGTAGTAGACCGCGGTGCCGTCCTGCCAGCGTGAGCCCTGGATCTTGTACCAGCCGGCCGTGGCGTAGATCAGGCAGACCTCGACCACGATCACCAGCAGTGCGCCGTTGTGGGCGAGCTTGGCGAGGGTGTCCAGGACGGTGCGCGGCTCGCCGGGTGCGTAGCGCTGCACCGCCCACCACAGACCGTGCACCAGCCACAGTCCCCACAGCGCCAGGCTCCAGCCGAGGTGCGGGAACGGGCCGCCCTCGAACCAGTTGAGGCCGTAGTTGCCCTGAAGTTGGGCGAGGGCCAGACCGAGGCCGAGCACGGCCCACAGGATGACGCCGGGCAGATCGCGGGAGGCAGGAGCGCGTCCGGTTTCCTCACCGCCGGCGGCCTGCGCGGCGGCCGCTGCCCGCTTCGCCCGGCGTGCGTCCAGCGACCAGACCTGCCCGCACCGGGTCAGCACGAGGTACATCGACATCAGGTGGATGACGTTGTCGCCGCCGTCGCCTATGAAGATGCTGCGGTTTTGCAGCGAGAGCACGCCCACCATGAACAGCACCGACATGGTGCGGGTGCGCCAGCCGAGCATCAGCAGCGCACTGGCCACGACGGCCACGAGGTAGACGCACTCGAACCAGCCGCGACTGTCGGACCAGGGGAGTACCGAGAAGGCGTGGTTGCCGTCCAGGAGGCGGCGGGCCATGTCCAGGTTCCAGGGGCTGTCGGGCCCGTAGAGCACCCCGCGGTGCGGCCACTCGCGCAGCAGGAACAGGAGCCACGTCGCCGAGAAGCCGATCCGGATCACGGCGGTCTGGTAGGGGGCCAGCGCACGGCTGGTGACCAGCCCGAAGCCGCGTCCGATGGCGCGCTCGATGCGGGTCTCCCGGTAGGCGTCGGACTCCGGGGACGTCTGAGGTACCTGGGCCTGGCGCGGCAGGTCGGCCGTCTCCGTGGTGTGCGGGGCCTGCTGGTCGCTCTGCGTCTGCTGAGGCTGGTGGGGCGTCGGTGACGTCACTGGTGGTTCGCCCCCTTGGGCAGGTCGTCTGCGGTGACCTGCCACCAGGGCAGCACGCGGTACACGGGCTTCTCGCTGATCTTCTCGGAGCTCCATGGCGGCGGGCGGACCGCCGTCGTCTGCGAACGGACCTGGACCTGCTCGACGCGGCCGCCGCCCTTGGTCCACTCACCGTCCATCCGGAGCATCACGATCCGCCGGATATAGCGCTCGGACAGCTCACCGCGCAGGCCGACGGGGCGGCTCTGCGCGTTGTGGGTGTTGAGGAAGAGCTCCCAGCCGCGGCGCAGTTGGTTCTGCTGGGTGTGGCTGGGCAGCAGGTTGTGGAGGATGCCCTGGCCGTCGCGGGCACTCAGATCGGTCCAGCCGGTGGTCCGCGGGGCACCGTCCCCGGTGCGCAGCTGCGCACGGACCTGTACCGCGATGTTCTGCTGCAGCGGATTCGGGGCGAACAGCTTCCAGTTCTGTTCGTACTCGGGGTAGACGTAGTCGCTGATCAGGGCGCCCTGCTGTTTGCTGAGCGTGTTCGACGGCGCCACGTGCAGGAACATCATGGCGAGATGAATCGCGACGATGACCGCGAGGGCGCAGGCCGCCACCCCTATGACGATCCGCGAGGGCAGCGAGAGCGCGGACAATGGCCGCGTTTCGTCCCCGTATGACTGCATTCCCGCCCCGCTCCCAGAATCCATGCGGTCAACTCCGCTCCGGAACCGTACCTACGCGGCCGCACCGGGCACACCCTCCCCCGGGTTATCCACAGGCTTGACACCCGCGGTCCGCCCGCTCACCATTGAACCGAACGATCGGTCGGTCGGGAGCGAGGGGGCACCACATGACGACGATCGCGCCGGAAGAGACGGCGGTCCGCGAGGCCGCATTCGACGCCACCGTGGCCGCGGACGAACGCATCGAACCGCGGGACTGGATGCCTGATGCCTACCGCTCGACACTCGTACGTCAGATCGCGCAGCACGCCCACTCCGAGATCATCGGCATGCAGCCGGAGGGCAACTGGATCACCCGCGCGCCGTCCCTGCGCCGCAAGGCGATCCTGATGGCGAAGGTGCAGGACGAGGCCGGCCACGGCCTGTATCTCTACAGCGCCGCCGAGACCCTGGGCACCGGCCGCGACGAACTGCTCGACAAGCTGCACTCCGGCCGCCAGAAGTACTCCTCGATCTTCAACTACCCGACCCTGACCTGGGCCGATGTCGGAGCCGTCGGCTGGCTGGTGGACGGCGCCGCGATCACCAACCAGGTCCCGCTCTGCCGCTGTTCGTACGGCCCCTACGCCCGCGCGATGGTCCGTATCTGCAAGGAGGAGTCCTTCCACCAGCGACAGGGCTACGAGCTCCTGCTGACCCTCAGCCGCGGCACCGAGGCACAGCACGCCATGGCGCAGGACGCGGTGAACCGCTGGTGGTGGCCCTCGCTGATGATGTTCGGCCCGCCGGACGACGAGTCCTCGCACTCCGCGCAGTCCATGGCCTGGAAGATCAAGCGGCACTCCAACGACGAGCTGCGCCAGCGCTTCGTGGACATCTGCGTCCCCCAGGCCGAGGCCCTCGGGCTCACGCTCCCCGACCCGGATCTGACGTGGAACGACGAGCGCGGGCACTGGGACTTCGGCCCGATCGACTGGACCGAGTTCCGCGAGGTCCTCAAGGGCAACGGCCCCTGCAACGAACAGCGGATAAGCCGCCGGCGGCAGGCTCACGAGGACGGCGCCTGGGTGCGCGAGGCAGCCGCCGCACACGCGGCCAAGCACGGGGAGGTCACCCGATGACGACACCACGCCCTGCCGAAGCCCCCGCGACCACCGCGGGGACGGCCGCCCGGCCCGCCGACTGGCCCCTGTGGGAGGTCTTCGTCCGCAGCCGCCGCGGACTCTCCCACACCCACGCCGGCAGCCTGCACGCACCGGACGCCGAGATGGCGCTGCGCAACGCCCGCGACCTCTACACCCGCCGCTCGGAGGGCGTCTCCCTCTGGGTGGTGCCCTCCGCGCAGGTCACCGCCTCCTCGCCGGACGAGAAGGACAGCTTCTTCGAACCGGCCGGTGACAAGCCCTACCGCCACCCGACCTTCTACGAGATCCCGGACGGGGTGCATCACCTTTGAGGAACGTCACCGCCACCCCGGCCCTGCCCCTCGGGGACGACGCCCTGATCCTCTCCCACCGCCTGGGCGAGTGGGCGGGGCGCGCCCCGGTCCTGGAGGAGGAGGTCGCACTGGCCAATATCGCGCTGGACCTGCTCGGCCAGGCCCGTGTGCTGCTCTCCCTCGCCGGTGATGAGGACGAACTGGCCTATCTGCGCGAGGAGCGGCAGTTCCGCAACCTCCAGCTCGTCGAGCAGCCCAACGGCGACTTCGCCCACACCATCGCCCGCCAGCTCTACTTCTCCACCTACCAGGAGCTGCTGTTCGAGCATCTCGCCACCACCGAGAACGAGTTGGCACCGCTGGCCGCGAAGGCCGTCAAGGAGGTCGCCTACCACCGCGACCACGCCCATCAGTGGACGCTGCGCCTGGGGGACGGCACCGACGAGAGCCATACCCGGATGCAACGTGCCCTGGACGCCCTCTGGCGCTTCACCGGCGAGCTGTTCGAGCCGGTGGCGGGACTGGAAACGGTGCCCTGGCCGGCCCTGCACGACAGCTGGACCGCACGCATCACCGCCACCCTGGAACAAGCCACCCTCACCGTCCCCGAAGGCCCCCGGCACGGTGCCTGGACGGCCGGCGCGGGCCGCCAGGGCCTGCACACCGAATCGTTCGGACGGCTGCTCGCCGAGATGCAGCACCTCCACCGCAGCCACCCGGGGGCGGCATGGTGACCACCACCGCCCTCGAAGAGGAACTGCTCGCCCTGGCCGGCTCCGTTCCCGACCCCGAACTGCCCGTGCTCACCCTCGCCGAACTGGGAGTGCTGCGCGGGGTACAGCTGACCGGCCCCGGCCGGGTCGAGGTGCGGCTCACCCCCACCTACACCGGCTGCCCCGCCATCGAGACGATGTCGGCCGACATCGAGCGAGTGCTGCACGACCACGGGATACCCGAGGTCGAGGTACGCACGGTCCTCAGCCCGCCGTGGACCACGGACGCGATCACCGCCGAAGGCCGCCGCAAGCTCGCGGAATTCGGTATCGCACCCCCGCGCCCCACGGGACCGGCCGGCGGCCCGGTCGCCGTCGACCTCACCCTCCGCTGTCCGCACTGCGGATCGACCGACACCACCCTGCTGAGCCGGTTCTCCTCCACGGCATGCAAGGCACTGCGACGCTGCGAGTCCTGCCGCGAGCCCTTCGACCACTTCAAGGAGTTGTGATGTTCCACCCGCTCCAGGTCCGGGAGATCGAGCGGCTCACGGACGACGCGGTGGCCGTCACCTTCGCGGTCCCGCCCGAGCTGCGCACGGCCTTCCGGCACACTCCCGGACAGCACATCGCCCTGCGCAGAACGGTCGACGGCCAGGAGATCCGCCGTACGTACTCCATCTGCACCCCGGCCACCGACCAGCCCGTACTGCGTGTAGGTATCCGTCTCGTCGAGGACGGCGTCTTCTCGACCTACGCGCTCAAGGAACTCGCCGTCGGCGACACGGTCGAGGTGATGGCCCCGGCCGGCCGGTTCACCCTCGCACCACGCCCCGGACATTTCGTCGCCATCGTCGGCGGCAGTGGCATCACCCCCGTGCTGTCCATCGCCGCCACCCTGCTCGAACGGCAGCCGGACGCCCGCTTCTGCCTCATCCGCAGCGACCGCACGGCGGCGTCGACGATGTTCCTGGAGGAGGTGGCCGACCTCAAGGACCGCCATCCGCAGCGCTTCCAGCTCATCCACGCCCTCTCGCGCGAGGAGCAGCAAGCCGGCCTGCCCTCCGGCCGCCTGGACGAGGCCCGGCTCCGCTCCCTCCTGCCCGCGCTGCTGAAGATCGACTCCGTCGACGGCTGGTACCTCTGCGGCCCCTATGGCCTGGTCCAGGGCGCCGAACGCGCCCTCCGCGCCCTCCAGGTGCCGCGCACCCGCATCCACGAAGAGATCTTCCACGTCGACAACGGCGCCCCGACCGCCCCCGCCGCCGCACCCGCGCACAGCACCGTGACCGCCACCCTCGACGGCCGCTCCGGCACCTGGCCGGTCCACGACAGCGAGTCGCTGCTCGAGGCGGTCCTGCGCAACCGCGCGGACGCCCCGTACGCCTGCAAGGGCGGCGTCTGCGGCACCTGCCGCGCCTTCCTGGTCTCGGGCAAGATCCGCATGGACCGCAACTTCGCCCTGGAATCCGACGAGGTAGACGCGGGGTACGTCCTCGCCTGCCAGTCCCATCCGGTCACGGAGCAGGTGGAGCTGGACTTCGACCGATGAACCCGCAACGGTTCCGCCATTCCCAATTCCTGGAACATGTTCTACCTTGACGCCTCGTCAGTTCGAGGCGCCGCGTGGGAGGACAGTGCAATGGACTTCACCTTCACCGAGGAGCAGCAGGCCGCCGCCGAAGCGGCCAGGGCCGTCTTCGCGGGGGTCGCGCCGGACGGCGTGCCCAGCCCGGCGCTCACCCCCGGTGCGGTCGCCGACGACTTCGACCGCGCCCTGTGGCGCAAGCTCGCCGACGCCGACCTGCTGAGCCTGCCGATCGCGCCCGAGCACGGCGGAGCTGGCCTCGACCCGATCGCGCTCTGCCTCGTACTCCGCGAGTCGGCCAAGGTGCTGGCACGGGTGCCGCTGCTGGAGGCCGGCGCCGCCGCGTTCACCCTCCAGCGTTACGCGGCCGACGAGTTGGGTGCGCAAGTGCTGCCCCGGATTGCTGCCGGGGAGCTCGTCGTGACCGTCGCCGGCAGCGGGCGCACCGGGCACGAACCGGCTGAACTCGCCGTCGACGCCCGCCAGGAGGGTGCCGACTGGGTCTTCGACGGGGTCCAGACCGCCGTTCCCTGGGCCCGGACCGCGGACCGGCTCCTGCTCCCCGCCCACACCCCCGAAGGCCACGCCGTAGTCGCGCTCGTCCCCCGCACCCACCCGGGCGTCACACTCGACGACCAGATATCCACCACCGGAGAGCGCCTTGCCGAGGTCCGGCTGGGTTCCGTACGCCTCAGCGACCAGGAAACGATCACTGACCCGGGCGCCTGGGAGTTGCTGCGCAACGTTCTGACCACCGGTACCTGTGCGCTCGCCCTGGGCCTGGGCGAGCGCGTCCTCGCCATGACCGGCGACTACACGAGCAAGCGCGAGCAGTTCGGATTCCCGGTGGCCACCTTCCAGGCCGTAGCCGTCCAGGCCGCCGACCGCTTCATCGACCTGCGTGCCATGGAGGCCACCCTCTGGCAGGCCGCCTGGCGGATCACCACCGACGCGGCCGGCCCGCTCCCGCCCGCCGGGGATGTCGCGGTCGCCAAGATCTGGGCCTCGGAAGGTGTACGCCGCGTCGTCCAGACCGCCCAGCACCTTCATGGCGGCTTCGGCGCCGACACCGACTACGCGCTGCACCGCTACCACGCCTGGGCCAAACAGCTGGAGCTCTCCCTCGGCCCCGCCGCCGCCCACGAGGAGGCCCTCGGCGATCTGCTCGCAGCACATCCGCTGGGCTGAGGCGGCAGAAGGGCGGAAGGCACAGCGGGCGTCCGCGGCGGGCTCGTGCCGCCGATGCCGGCGCAGCGCCGAGTCTCGCGTCCCGCTCGGCGGCCACCGCACGCCCGACCGCGGACAGCCGCCCGATAAACCCTCCGACACCGAGCAGCCCCACCCGGCCGCCCGGCTACCGGCTACCGGCTACCGGCTACCGGCTACCGGCTACCGGCTAGATGACCACCCCGGCGCCGCCCTTGCCGTCCGACACGGGGCGGCCGGCGGCCTCCCAGGCCTGCATGCCGCCCGCGACATTCACCGCGTCGACACCCTGCTGGACCAGATACTGCGTCACCTGCGCCGAGCGCCCACCGACCCGGCACAGCACATACACCTTGCCGTCCGCAGGGGCCGCCTCGGTCAACTCTCCGTAGCGAGCGACGAATTCGCTCATCGGGATGTGCAGCGCGCCTTCGGCGTGCCCCGCCTCCCACTCGTCGTTCTCACGCACGTCCAGGAGGAAGTGCTCCGACGTGAGAGCGTCGACATCGACCGTGGGCACAGAACCAAATTGCATGGTGCCGACGCTACCCGACCAGCTGCGCGAGGTACGTCTCACGTTCCGCAACATCGGCGAGCAGCTTCTCGGCGATCTCGTCCAGGAGCGCGTCCGGGTCCTCCGGCGCCATCTTGATCATCGCCCCGATCGCGCTCTCCTCCAGCTCGGAGGCCGCGGCAGCCAGCAGCTCCTTGCGCTCGGCCAGCCACTCCAGCCGGGCGTACAGCTCCTCACTCTCGCTGAGCCGTTCCTCGGCCGGAGCGGGACCGGCCTCCCATTCCTGCACCAGCTCCCGCAGCAGGGCCTCGTTACCCTGCCCGTACGCTGCGTTGACCCGCGCGATGAACTCGTCGCGCCGGGTCCGCTCGGCATCGTCCCGCGCCAGGTCCGGATGGGCCTTGCGCACCAGGTCGCGGTAGACCTTGCGGGCCTCCTCGCTGGGCCGCACCTTCTGCGGCGGCTGCACCGGCTGCTCGGTGAGCATCGCCTGCGCCTCGGAAAACAGCCCGTCCGAGCCCATCCAGCCGTGGAACAGCTCCTCGACCTCCGGCATCGGCAGCACCGACGCACGCGCCTCCTGCGCCTTACGGACATCCTCGGGATCCCCCGTACGCGCCGCCACCGCCTCGGCGATCTGCGCATCGAGCTCGTCCAGCCGCGCGTACATGGGGCCGAGCCGCTGGTGGTGCAGGCGGGAGAAGTTCTCCACCTCCACCCGGAAGGTCTCCACCGCGATCTCGAACTCGATCAGCGCCTGCTCCGCGGCCCGGACCGCCTTCGCCAGCCGCCGCGTCGCCTCGTCCTGCGCCGCCTGCTGATCCGGCGCGCCGCCCGGCTCGGCTCCCGCCGCTGCCTTGGCGTCAGCCGAATCGCCCTGAGCTCCTTGGCCGGCATCCACCCCCTCGGAGGCCCCGGTCCGGTCTTCCGAACCGCCGTCCTGCCCGGCCTGGGCTCTCTGACCGTCGCCGCGGGCATCCGGTGCCTGCGGCGCGGCCGTGGCGTCCGGGGTACCCGGTACGTCCGGTCGGTGCTGACCGTCCTGCGTGTTCTCCGCGTGCGAGTTCGTCACCCAGTCAGCGTACGGCCCACACCGGGCCCGGCCCCCCACGGCCATTCGCTCGCTACCTACTGGGGGCCTCCCCCCTCCCCCAACCCACCCACCCCTCACCCGCCACCCCCAGACGACCGGCTCCTCAGCTGCCCCTCCGTCGCCCCCGGCAGGCCTCGGCAGCCCCGGGGCCCCAGCTGCCCCGGCGATCCGGGGCCCGGGCAGCCCAGCGGCCCCAGTGCCCCCGACGGCCCCGACGGCCCCGACGGCCCCGACGGCCCCGACGGCCCCGACAGAGCTCAGCTGCTCCCCGAAGCCCAGGCAAGCCCCCGCAAACCTGGGGGCCCAGCAACCCCCAAGAGGCTCAGCAAGCCCAAGAGCTCCGGCGGGCCCGGAACCTCCGGCAGCCCCACACCCCCAAGAGCCCTGGCAGACCAGGAACCCCCGACAGCCCCAGCGAGAACCCCCTCATCCAGCCGCCGGATCCCCGGCAGCCCGCCCACCAGATCAATACCTGCAGCCTGCTCATCAGCCGCACAAGTGCCGCAGACAACCCCGGGTCGGCCGGCCTGGGTGTCCGTGGACACACACCCCGGCCCAATAGCAACGCGTCGACGGTCCCCAGGCCGTCATGGCACCCCCGCGAAGGTCGGAACGCCGCCGATCGCTCCGCTGCCACGAGCTGCCCACACCCCGCACACCTGTCCCGGCAGGTCCCGGCGGGCCACCGCCGCAACCACCGCCGCCCAGCCCCTTTCCCAAGCGGGGGCATCTGCCCCCGCTGCTCCGGCCCCCGAATCCAGCCGTGCTCCAAGTGCCCCCGCGCTGATCTCCCCACCCACCCGGCCGGGAGCCCGAGCGCCTCCCCCTACACCCCCGTCTCCGCCGCAATCCGCCCGTTCTTCACCGCTGTGGCCAGCTCCGCATGGTCTGCTTCCGTGCGGTCCGCGTACGTGACCGCGAAGTTGGCGATCGCCTCGTCCAGTTCCTCGTTCTTGCCGCAGTAGCCGGCCAGAAGGCGTGGGTCCGCGCTGTGCGCATGGGCTCGGGCCAGAAGGGCACCGGTCATCCGGGCGTAGTCGTCCATCTGATCGCCGGACAGCTGCGCCGGGTCCACGCTGCCCTTGCGGTTTCTGAACTGGCGGACCTGGAAGGGCGTTCCTCCCCACCGGCCGTTCCCCGCGGTCGCGCCACCGCCCCACGACTCCGCGCCCTCCACCGTCGTCCAGCCCAGCAGTATGTCGCTGACCACCTGCATCCGACGCTGCCCGAGCACCACCCGGCGTCCCTCGTGCACCACCTGCGGCACCGGGAAGCCGGCCTTCGCCACGAACGGCACCAACACCGAGGCGCGGGCCTCCTTCACCTGCAGGACAAGCGGCTCGCCCCGGTGGTCCAACAGCAGCACCACATACGACCGCAGCCCCACACTGCCCGTGCCGACCACTCGGAAAGCCACGTCGTGTACCGCGTGCCGAGCCATCAGGGGCAGCAGATCCTCGGGGAGCGTCTCCAGATAGCCGGTGAGCGAGGCGGCCACGGCGGCCGCTTCCGCATCCGGCACCTGCCGCAACACCGGCTGAGCGTCCACGAACCGGCGGCCACCGTCCGGCGTCTCCTCCGTCGCCTTTGCCGCGAACCGCGCGCTGGTGTTCTTGCGCGCCTTGTCCGCTACCCGCTCCAGCGTCCCCACAAGATCTTTTGCGTCGGCGTGCGAGACCAGCGCCTCGTCGGCGATAGCGTTCCACGCCTCGGTCACCGGCAGCTTCGCCAGCAACCGCATCGTGCGCCGGTACGCGCCCGCCGCATCCTGCGCCGCCTTACGACAGTCGTCCTCGCCGGCGCCCGCCTCCCGGCCGGCCAGCACCATCGACGTCGCAAGCCGCTTCACGTCCCATTCCCACGGCCCGTACAAGGTCTCGTCGAAGTCGTTGAGATCGATGACGAGCTGCCCGCGGGCGTCGCCGTAGAGTCCGAAGTTGGCGGCGTGGGCGTCCCCGCAGATCTGCGCGCCGATGCCGGTCACGGGGCTGCCCGTCAGGTCGTACGCCATCAGGCCCGCAGAGCCGCGGAGGAAAGCGAAGGGGCTCGCCGCCATCCGGCCGACCCGTATCGGCGTCAGGTCGGCCAGTCGTCCGGCATTGGACTGCTCAACCGCCGTGACCGCATCCGGCCTCCCCGCCGTGAACGACAGCGCCGCCTGCTCGGCACGCGGAACTCGCTCCCGCAGGGCACGCCCGGCGGCCTTGGGCAACGCCCGCCGCTCGTCCGCCTCGGCAAACCCCGGTACGTACGGCACACGCGGCATAGCGGGCCACCTCCCCCTTCAACGACCTGCGTTCTTGTGTCCTTGTCCGCTGCGTCCATCAGCCCGCCGAGCGAACCCGGCCTGCCGACGAGCAATGACGTTACCGACATCCGGTCACACCCCGCAGAGCCTGTGGATAACTCTCCGGATCCCCGCACGACAGATCCCCGAACCGCCGAATCCCGGACCGCCGAATCCCGGACCAGGAAGCCCGGACCCCAGGCATCTCCGAAGACCGGAAGCTGAGGACGCCGAACTTTCGGAACGTCGAACTCTCGGAACGCCGAGCTCTTGGCACGCCGGAGCCTCAGAACATGGGATATCCGGACCGCCAAGCACCTCAAGCGCCCCAACTACCAGACGGCGGGACGCCAGACAGCGGCAGGCAGGCGGTCGGCACCCCCCTCGGCGCCTGCACCGCCCGCCCCACCCGCCTCGTATCAACCGCTAAACCCCCACGGCCTCCTCCATCTCCATCTCCATCTCCACCCCCACGTTCGCCTCCGTAGCCGCAGCCACAGCCACAGCCACATCGGCATCCGCGACCCCAACGCCCGCTTCCATCCCTGCTCCGCCTGCCGACGACCGCGCCGTCCGGCCTCCCCGCTTCCGCGTCGGCTCCGGCACCGTTGCCGCCACCGCGGCCGCCGCCACCGCCGCGGCATTGGCCGCCGCCTCCGCCTCCGCGGTACGCCGCCGCTTCTCGGCCAGTGCCGCCGCCCCGACCATCAGCAGGCCGGCGACCAGCCACCACCCCAGCGTCCAGACGTGTCCCGACAGGCCGTAATCGTCGAAGTAGACGTGGCTGCGGGTGCCCTCCACGAAGCCCGCACCGTTCCAGAA
This sequence comes from Streptomyces lydicus, assembly GCF_004125265.1. GTDB lineage: Bacteria > Actinomycetota > Actinomycetes > Streptomycetales > Streptomycetaceae > Streptomyces > Streptomyces lydicus_C. The sequence continues at coordinate 4,558,168 of NZ_RDTE01000003.1, read as the reverse complement.
GGAGTGCAGCGCCGCGAAGAATCCGTTCTGCATCTCCGGACGGAAGATCCCGCCGGAGGACGTGAAGTTGAGCATGACGAAGAGAGCCATCACGCCGAGCGTGGTCCAGCGCTTGAGGAAGGTGTGCAGACCGGTGCCGATCAGCAGAATGCCGGCGGAGTAGAGCCAGGCCATGCCCCACAGGCCCCGAAGACCGTGGTCGACCAGGTGGAAGACCGGACCGGCGAACGCCGTCCCGATGAGGCCGACGACGAAGGACGTGCCGATCGCCAGCGCAGCCCGCAACCGGACCGGCAGCACGGCCCCGGCCCCACCGATCACCGCGACCGAGGCGTACGAGCCGATGCTGATCGCGACCAGCAGGAAGAAGATGCCCTGCCCGGTCGGGTCGTCCTCGGCCGTCGGCGCCACGTCCGTGACCTTCAAGGGAGCGCCTTGCTGCGCCGCGACCGGGGTGAAGACCTTCTGCACGACGGAAGCGCTGGTATCGGATCCGGCGGTCGCCACCAACAGCTCGGGCGCCGCCTTCGCCGAAGCCGCCGCCGTCCCGCCGGCACCGGCCCCGCCGCCCCCGGCCCCTTCCTTCGCTGCCTTCGCGGAAGCCTTCTCCGCGCCCTTCGCCGAAGCCTTCGTCGTACCCGTCGCCGAAGCCTTCGGCGCGCCCTGCGCATGGATCACATACGCACCGAAGATCTCCTGGTGCTTGAGCCCGTCGACGGCCGCAGCCCGGTCAGCGACGGTCCGCACCTCCAGGTCCCCGTGTGCCTTGTCGTTGATCGACTGGGCGAGCAGCTGCGCGCTCCGGCCCGATCCGACGACCGCGACAGGAAGGTGATGCGGTGCGGGGTTCGCGAAGGCCCCCAGGTACGCCAGCCCCATCCCGATGCACATCAGCAGCGGGGTGATCAGGTGCGTCAGGACATGACGCAGCCCGGCGGAGTGGGAGGAACGCACGGAACGGTGGCTGCCGTGCTGCTCGCTTCGATGGTCGGGGGACCGGACCGTACTCATGGGCAGCCCTTCTCAGCTCGTCGGATCAGCTGTCGCCAACTACTGACCGAAAGAAGTAGTTGGCAAATACAACTCCAATACGCGTTGTACTATACAACTACCTCTGCGAAAGGCAACTCGTGACCCACCGCGACGACTCCGTCGAGACCATCCAGCAGGAGATGACCGCGTTCGCCCGCCGGGCCCGCGCGACCGCCGCCCGGATGCACCCCGAGCTGTCACTGGTCTCCTACACCCTGCTGGCACACCTCGATGACCAGCACGGATGCCGCGCCACGGACCTCGCCGCGCACTACCTCCTGGACAAGTCCACGGTCAGCCGCCAGATCGCCGCACTGGAGAAGCTCGACTTCGTCGAGCGCCGCGTCGACCCGGAGGACCACCGGGTCCAGGTGCTGCACCCCACCGAAAAGGGCGCGCAGGTCCTCGCCAACGTCACCGCCAGCCGCCGCAAGGCCTTCCGGGAGCGGCTCGCCGACTGGGACGAGGACGACCTCGACCGCTTCGCCACCTACCTGCTGCGCTACAACGCCGCCCAGGAACGACTGGGATAGGGGGACCAACAGCCGGGACGGGGCAAGGGGGCGGGGCGGAGAAACGGGGCAAGGGAGCGGGACAAGGGGGCGGGGCAACTACGGACGCGACCGCCCGCGCCCCACTCCAGCCCTACCCGGAAGCACCCACCCGCAGACCCGCTCACTTCCCACTTCCGGAACCGCCCCTGCAGCCCCTCGCTTCGAGGGCCGCTCGCTTCCGGAACCGCCCCTGAAGCCGAAGCCCCTCACCTCGGGGGCTACTCACCCCCGAAACCACGAGCCCGCTCGCCACTGGAGCCGGGAGCCGCTCATTACCGGAGCCGGGGGCCGCTCACTTCCGGAACCGCTCCGGGCACTGCCCGCCGTCCGTGAGATAGGCCTCCGCCCAGCGCCCCAGCTCCTTGAGCGCGGGCTCCATCGCGAGACCGGCCTGCGTCAGCCGGTAGGAGACGCGCAGTGGCGGGCCCGGATCCACCTCGCGCAGGAGCAGGCCGGCCGCCGCCAGCTCCACGAGGCGGTCGGAGAGCATGCGCTCGCTGATGCCGGGGATGGCCCGCCGCAGATCGGCGAAGTGCACCGGCGCCGGCATCAGGGTCGCGACGATCAGCCCCGTCCAGCGCTTCCCCAAGAGCTCGAAGACACGCGTCACACCGGCGTCGACCTGCCTGCACACCGCCTCGCCATGATCCGCCATACAGCCAGGGTACCGCCCTCCCGTTTGCTGCTGCAGAAAAGTAAGCTGCTGTGCTATTAATAGCTACATACGGAATTCAACCAGTGGCCCCGCACCGCCCGGCCACGTAGCGAAGGACCGATTCCCATGGCCACGCTTCTGCTCATCGACTCCTCCCTGTTCCCCGAGGACGGCTCCGCCTCCCGCTCGGTCACCGCGGTCTTCCGCAAGGCCTGGGAAGAGCAGCACCCCGACGGCACGGTGATCCACCGCGACCTGGCCGCCGACCCGCTGCCCCACCTCGACGGCATCGGCGCCTCCGCCGGCTTCTCCGACCCGGCCGGCCACACCCCCGAGCAGCAGGCGGCCTTCGCGCTGCGCGTGAAGCTGGCCGAGGAGCTGGAGCAGGCCGACGCGATCGTCATCGGCGCCCCGATGTACAACTTCACGATTCCTTCCACGCTCAAGGCCTGGCTCGACCAGGTGATCCTCATGGGCCGCACCGCGGGCGAGCAGCCGTCCGCCAAGGGCACCCCGGTCACCGTCGTCGCCAGCCGCGGCGGCTCGTACGCGCCGGGCACGCCTCGCGAGCCCTTCGAGTACGTCCAGAACTACCTGGAGGCCGTACTGGGCGGCGGGATGGGACTCGAAGTCGACTTCATCGTCCCCGAGCTGACCATGGCCCCCAGCAACCCGGCGATGGCCGAGCTCGTCCCGCTGTACGAGACCTCCCGCGACAAGGCCCACGAGGACGCGGCAGCCAAGGCCAAGGCCCTCGTCGCCCGCTTCGCCTCCTGAGCCTTCCGAGAGTTCCCTTCGCGGCGGGCGCCCCCACCACGGCGCCCGCCTCGCGGCGTACACCCGCCCCGACTCTCCGACTCCCCGCCCTGCGCGGCCCGTTGGCCCGCACTCCCCCTACGACCAGGCCGGGAGGTCACCAACCCCGAGGCCACCAACCCCACATGTGACGCACCCCTCAAGCCGCCGAGCCACCAGGTCCCACCCCACCCAGCAACCCACCCAGAGCCCCCGCCGTGACATACGCAACAACGTGACAAACGCAACGAAAGACCCCCGGTCTCCGGATTCCTCCGGAGACCGGGGGTCTCATCTGTGCGCGAGGGGGGAGTTGAACCCCCACGCCCTTTCGGGCACTGGAACCTGAATCCAGCGCGTCTGCCTATTCCGCCACCCGCGCATGGGTGCTGCCGTTTGATGTTCTCACATGATCCGGGCCGTTCGGTCCGGGCCTTGTGCGAGCGCCTTTCGACATGCAGAACATTAGCACGCTGTCGGGGGTGCCTTCACATGCCTTTCCCCCGGTCCCCGCCCTGCGGCGGCCCCGGGCCGCACCCCGCCGTGCCTCGGACATTCGCCGAGCACTGCCCCAAGGGGTCACACTCGCGGTAGCCGCAACCGGAGCGTGGGCCACCCGGCCCGCCTCCGGGCCGGCCGGGACAGGGCCGGCGCATGCGTCATGTCCGACTCCGGCACCCGCCCGGCGGGAGTGCCCGGCGGTTGCGGGACACTGTCTGCGGGGCACATCTACGATCGCAGTGCACGAGCAGTGGGCAAGGAGCAAGCAAGCACCGGGCAACCCTGTGAGGGGCGACACTCGTCCTCTGTGAGGGGCGACACTCGTCCTCAAGGCGGGAAAGGGGAACCAGCCGATTTCCCTACGCGTGGATACGATCAGTAAGCAGTATCAGGACGACTCGATCAGGACGACCCCGACGAAGACTGAGGAAGGAGGTGCCCCGTGGGAGTACTGAAGCGTTTCGAGCAGCGTCTCGAAGGTCTCGTCAACGGCACCTTCGCCAAGGTGTTCAAGTCCGAGGTGCAGCCCGTTGAGATCGCCGGCGCGCTGCAGCGCGAGTGCGACAACAACGCCACCATCTGGAACCGCGACCGCACGGTCGTCCCCAACGACTTCATCGTCGAGCTGAGCACCCCGGATTTCGAGCGGCTGAGCCCCTACAGCGGGCAGCTCGGCGACGAGCTCTCCAGCATGGTGCGCGACTACGCCAAGCAGCAGCGCTACACCTTCATGGGCTCGATCAAGGTCCATCTGGAGAAGGCCGACGATCTCGACACCGGCCTGTACCGCGTCCGCAGCCGTACGCTCGCCTCCAGCTCGTCCCAGGAACAGCCGGGCCCGGCGGCCGCACCGCGCCCCGCGGCGCCCCGCGGCGGCCGTCCCGGCGGCGGCCACGTGAGCCCGCCCCCCATGCCTTCGTCCCCGCCTCCCGGCGGCGCACAGCCCGTACCTCGTACGGCACCGCCCGGTGCAGGACCGCAGCCCCACGCGCAGACCCGGCGCTGGATCGAGATCAACGGCACCCGCCACCAGATCTCGCGCCCGACGCTCGTGCTGGGCCGCAGCACCGACGCTGACGTACGGATCGACGACCCGGGTGTCTCCCGGCGTCATTGTGAGATCCGGGTCGGAACGCCCCCCACGATCCAGGATCTGGGCTCCACGAACGGCATCGTGGTAGACGGGCAGCACACCACTCACGCTAATCTCCGCGACGGCTCGCGGATTGTCGTGGGCAGTACCACCATCGTTTACCGGCAAGCCGAAGGGTGAAGCGGGGAGCATGTCAGAGCTGACCCTCACGGTCATGCGGTTGGGTTTCCTCGCCGTACTGTGGCTGTTCGTCATCGTGGCCGTTCAGGTCATCCGCAGTGATTTGTTCGGCACGCGCGTCACACAGCGCGGTGCCGCCCGGCGCGGCGGGCAGGAAGCGCGTACGCAGCGGCAGGCTGCGCCACCGCAGCAGCAGCGCCGCCAGGAAGGCGGTCGCGGCAACAACCGTCAGCGCCGCGGAGCACCCACCAAGCTGGTGGTCTCCGAGGGCTCGCTGACCGGCACCACGGTCGCCCTCCAAGGCCAGACCATCTCCCTGGGCCGTGCGCACGACTCCACCATCGTGCTGGACGACGACTACGCGTCCAGCAGGCATGCCAGGATCTACCCGGACCGTGACGGCCAGTGGATCGTCGAGGATCTGGGTTCCACCAACGGCACGTATCTGGACCGGACCCGACTGACGACCCCGACACCGATTCCGCTGGGAGCCCCGATCCGCATCGGCAAGACCGTCATCGAGCTGCGGAAGTAGTACGACAATGAGCGAGCGGAGCGAGCGAGCCGCGACGGTCCACTCGGCGGACCCGGGCGTGCTCCCGACCGGAGGGTGGGCAGTGTGGCTCGACGAGACCGGCTGTACCCCGAGCCGACGGGTGAGGTGCACATGAGCTTGTCACTGCGCTTCGCCGCCGGATCGCACAAGGGCATGATCCGCGAGGGCAACGAGGATTCCGGCTATGCCGGGCCACGGCTGCTCGCCATCGCCGACGGCATGGGCGGCCAGGCCGCCGGTGAGGTCGCCTCCTCCGAGGTGATCTCCACGCTCGTCCAGCTCGACGACGACGTCCCCGGCTCCGACCTCCTCACCTCGCTGGGCACGGCCGTCACACGCGCCAATGACCAGTTGCGGGTGATGGTCGAGGAGGACCCCCAGCTGGAGGGCATGGGCACGACCCTGACCGCCCTGCTGTGGACCGGGCAGCGGCTCGGCCTCGTCCACGTCGGTGACTCGCGGGCGTATCTGCTGCGCGACGGCGTGCTGACCCAGATCACCCAGGACCACACCTGGGTGCAGCGGCTGGTCGACGAGGGCCGGATCACCGAAGAGGAAGCCACCACCCACCCGCAGCGTTCGCTGCTGATGCGGGCGCTGGGCAGCGGCGATCATGTCGAGCCCGATCTGTCGATCCGCGAGGTGCGGGCCGGCGACCGGTATCTGATCTGCTCGGACGGACTGTCCGGGGTGGTCAGCCACCAGACGCTGGAGGAGACCCTCGCCAGCTACCACGGGCCGCACGAGACCGTGCAGGAGCTGATCCAGCTCGCGCTGCGCGGCGGCGGACCCGACAACATCACCTGCATCGTCGCCGACGTCCTGGACGTGGACGGCAACGACGCGATGGCCGGCCAGCTCAACGACACCCCGGTCATCGTCGGCGCCGTCGCGGAGAACCAGCACCAGCTCAGCGACCCGAGCACGCTGCAGACCCCCGCGGCGCGGGCCGCCGAGCTCGGCCGGCCGGGCGCACCGGCCGGTCCCGGCGGTGCCTTCGGGCCGCCCGGCAGCGGTGAGCACGAGGTCGGCGGCCCGCCGCAGGGCTCGTTCGGCGCGTTCATGGACGAGGACTTCGTCAAGCCGCGCCGCCGCGGGCGGTGGCTGAAGCGGTCGCTGTTCATCGCGCTGGCGCTGGCCGTCGTGGGCGGCGGGTGCTACGCGGGCTACAACTGGACGCAGACCCAGTACTTCGTGGGCGCCAAGGAGGACCACGTCGCGCTCTACCGGGGCATCAGCCAGGACCTCGCGTGGATAAAGCTCAACGACGTGGACGAGGACCATCCCGAGATCGAACTCAAGTACCTGCCGCTGTACCAGCGCAACCAGGTCAAGGAGACGATCGCGGTCGACAGCCGCACGCAGGCCGGCGAAAAAGTCACCGAACTGAACAACCAGGCCAATGCCTGCCGTATCAAGGAGCAGCGGGAGGCGGCCGAACGCGAGGCGGCACGGCACCCGGGCAAGAAGGGCCGGGCCGGCACACCGTCGAAGCCCGGTTCCCCTTCCCCGTCCGGTTCGCCGAGCACCAAGCCCGGTTCCACCGGCAAGGCGGGCAACGACAGCGGTACCGGCACGGCCGGCACGCTGTCGGCGACCGTCACTCCGAAACCCGGACCCAGCACCAGCCAGGCCGCCCCCTCCGAGGAGCAGAAGCAGCTGGAAAAGAATTGCAGCACCCAGCAGTGAGGGCCTAGGGGGCCGTAGATCTCATGAGCAGCAGCACCACCAACACCACCACCATCGGCACCATCGGAGCCCCGAGCCGCCGCAACACCGAGCTGGCGATGCTCATCTTCGCGGTGCTGATTCCGGTGTTCGCCTACATCAACGTCGGGCTGGCCAAGGACGGTTCGGTGCCGGCCGGCGTGCTGGGCTACAGCCTGGGCCTGGGCCTGCTGGCGGGCGTCGCGCATCTCGTCGTCCGCAAGTGGGCGCCGTACGCGGACCCGCTGATGCTGCCCATCGCCACCCTGCTCAACGGGCTGGGACTGATCTTCATCTGGCGGCTGGACCAGGAGCCCTCGCTGGGCAAGGCGATGGCGCCCAACCAGCTGATGTGGTCGACGCTCGGTGTCGCCTTCTTCCTCGCCATCCTGATCTTCCTCAAGGACCACCGTGTCCTGCAGCGCTACACCTACATCTCGATGGTGGTGGCGCTGGTCCTGCTGGTCGCGCCGGTGTTCTTCCCCGGGGTGAACGGCGCGAAGATCTGGATCACGATTCCGGGTCTCGGCTCGCTGCAGCCCGGTGAGTTCGCGAAGATCATCATCGCGATCTTCTTCGCCGGCTACCTGATGGTGAAGCGGGACGCGCTGGCGCTGGCCAGCCGCCGCTTCATGGGGCTCTACCTCCCGCGCGGCCGTGACCTCGGGCCCATCCTCGTCATCTGGGCGCTGAGCCTGATGATCCTGGTCTTCGAGACCGACCTGGGTACCTCGCTGCTCTTCTTCGGTCTGTTCGTCGTGATGCTGTACGTGGCCACCGAGCGCACCAGCTGGATCGTGTTCGGTCTGCTGCTCAGCGCGGGCGGCGCGGTCGCGGTGGCGACGTTCGAGTCGCACGTCCAGACGCGTGTCCACAACTGGCTCAACCCGCTGGAGCTGCTGAACGGCGGTGTCACCGAGACCGCCCAGGCGATGTACTCCTTCGGGTCCGGCGGCATCCTCGGCTCCGGTCTGGGACAGGGCTACTCCCGCCTCATCCTGGGTATCGCGCCGAAGAGTGACTACATTCTCGCCACGGTCGGCGAGGAGGTCGGCCTCGCCGGGCTGATGGCCATCCTGCTGCTGTACGGCCTGCTGATCGAGCGCGGTATCCGCACGGCGCTGGCCGCCCGCGACCCGTTCGGCAAGCTGCTGTCGATCGGCCTGTCCGGCGCCTTCGCGCTGCAGGTCTTCGTCGTCGCCGGCGGTGTGACGGGCCTGATCCCCCTGACGGGTATGACGATGCCGTTCCTCGCCCAGGGTGGCTCGTCCGTGATCGCCAACTGGGCACTGGTCGCGATCCTGCTCCGGATCAGCGACACCGCGCGCCGTCCGGCGCCGGCTCCCGCCCCGTCCACCGACGCCGAGATGACCCAGGTGGTCCGCCCGTGAACAAGCCCCTGCGCCGGGTCGCGATCTTCTGCGGCCTGCTCGTCCTCGCTCTGCTGGTCCGCGTCAACTGGGTGCAGTTCGTCGAGGGTGACCAGCTCAAGAACGATCCGCACAACCGCCGCGTCGCGATCGAGCGCTACAGCACGCCGCGCGGCAACATCATCGTCGACGGCAAGGCCATCACCGGCTCCACGACCACCGACAGCGGCGACTTCAAGTACAAGCGCACGTACAAGAACGGCAAGATGTGGGCGCCGGTCACCGGCTACGCCTCGCAGGCCTTCGACGCCAACCAGCTCGAGAAGCTGAACGACGGCATCCTCAGCGGCACCGACGACAGGCTCTTCTTCAGCCGCACGGTGGACATGTTCACCGGCGGCAAGCAGAAGGGCGGCAACGTGGTGACCACCCTCGACGCCAGGGCCCAGAAGGCCGCCTACGACGGCCTGGGCAAGCAGAAGGGCGCGGTCGCCGCGATCAACCCGGAGACCGGCGCGATCCTGGCCCTGGCCAGCACCCCGTCGTACGACCCGTCCTCCTTCGCCGGGATGAGCAACAAGGACGCCGAGGCGTACAGCGCGCTGCAGAAGAAGAACGACGCCGACGAGCCGATGCTCAACCGGGCGCTGCGCCAGACCTACCCGCCCGGCTCCACCTTCAAGGTCGTCACGGCCTCGGCGGCCCTGGAGAACGGCCTCTACCACGACGTCAACTCCAAGACCGACTCCCCGCTGCCCTACACGCTCCCCGACACCTCGGGCCTGCCGCTGAAGAACGAGGGCAACATCCCCTGCAAGGACGCCAGCCTGCGCGAGGCGCTGCGCTGGTCCTGCAACACGGTGTTCGGCAAGATCAGCGCGGACCTCGGCAACAAGAAGATGAAGGCCGAGGCGGAGAAGTTCGGCTTCAACGACCCGGGGATCAACACTCCGGTCCGCGCCTCGGAGAGCATCTACCCCACGGACAACCGGCCGCAGAACGCCATGGCGGGCATCGGCCAGGCCTCCAACCGTGCCACGCCGCTGCAGATGGCCATGGTCGCGTCCGCGGTCGCCAACGGCGGCAAGCTGATGAAGCCGTACATGGTCGACCAGCTGGTCGCGCCGAACCTCAATGTGGTCCAGAAGCACACGCCGCAGGAGATGAGCCAGCCGCTCAGCGCGGAGAACGCCCAGAAGGTGCAGAGCATCATGGAAACCGTGGTCAAGCAGGGCACGGGAACCAGCGCTCAGATCCCGGGCGTCACCGTCGGCGGAAAGACCGGTACCGCCCAGCACGGCGAGAACAACAAGGACAACCCGTACGCCTGGTTCATCTCCTACGCGAAAACCGACAAGGGCACCCCGGTCGCGGTCGCGGTCGTCATTGAGGGATCCGACACTCTTCGCGACGACATCGCCGGCGGAAAGCTTGCCGCTCCGATCGCGAAGCGCGTCATGCAGGCGGTACTCGAAGGCGAGAAGTGACGCGGGTCATGCCGATACCGGTCACGTATCAGGTTGCGGCACCGGCCCGGTCCGGTAGGGCGTGCCGGGTACGGTATGCCCGGACAGCACACCGCCGGACCACACACCGGTGCGGTCGGGACTGACGGAGAGGGCTGGAGAAGCTTATGGAAGAGCCGCGTCGCCTCGGCGGCCGGTACGAGCTGGGCTCGGTGCTCGGCCGCGGTGGCATGGCCGAGGTGTACCTCGCGCATGACACCCGCCTGGGCCGCACCGTAGCTGTGAAGACGCTGCGGGTGGACCTCGCCCGTGATCCGTCCTTCCAGGCCCGGTTCCGCCGTGAGGCCCAGTCGGCCGCCTCGCTGAACCATCCGTCGATCGTCGCGGTCTACGACACCGGCGAGGACTACGTCGACGGTGTCTCGATCCCGTACATCGTCATGGAGTACGTCGACGGCTCCACGCTGCGTGAGCTTCTGCACTCCGGAAGAAAGCTGCTGCCCGAGCGGTCGCTGGAGATGACCACCGGTGTCCTCCAGGCGCTGGAGTACTCCCACCGGGCCGGCATCGTCCACCGTGACATCAAGCCGGCCAACGTCATGCTGACGCGCACCGGCCAGGTCAAGGTCATGGACTTCGGCATCGCCCGGGCCATGGGCGATGCCGGTATGACGATGACGCAGACCGCGGCGGTCATCGGCACGGCGCAGTACCTCTCTCCCGAGCAGGCCAAGGGCGAGCAGGTCGACGCCCGCTCCGACCTGTACTCCACCGGCTGTCTGCTCTACGAGCTGCTGACCGTCCGGCCGCCGTTCGTCGGTGACTCACCGGTCGCGGTGGCCTATCAGCATGTCCGCGAGGAGCCCCAGAAGCCCAGCAACTTCGACCCCGAGATCACGCCGGAGATGGACGCCATCGTCCTGAAGGCGCTGGTCAAGGACCCCGACTACCGCTATCAGTCGGCCGACGAGATGCGGGCCGACATCGAGGCGGCGCTGGACGGACAGCCGGTGGCGGCGAGCTCCGGCATGGGCGCGGGCGGCTACGACCAGGACCAGCCGACCACCATGCTGCGGCCGCAGGACCCGGCCGGCCAGACCTCCATGCTGCCGCCGATGAACCCGGACGACGGGGGCTACGGCTACGACGACCGCGGCGACCGGCGCCGTGGCGGCGGCCAGAAGAAGAGCAACACCTCGACGATCCTGCTGGTGCTGGCGGCCGTCCTCGTCCTGGTCGGTGCGATCTTCATCGGCAAGGCGATGTTCACCGGCAACAGCAAGAGCGGCACCACGCCGGTGCCCAACCTCGTCGGCAAGACCCTCAAGGAAGCCAAGTCGTTCGGCAGGAACGGCAGCTTCCAGGTCACCGAGGGGGGCCGCAAGGCCTGCGACAACGTCAAGAAGGGCCAGGTCACCGAGCAGAGTCCGAAGCCCGGCAAGGAGATCGGCAAGGACGACACCGTCACCGTCACGCTGTGCACGGGCCAGGAGAAGATCACGGTGCCCAGCGTCACGGGTCTGCCCGAGGACCAGGCGCGCAAGGATCTCGAGGAAAAGGGCTTCACCAATATCGAGAGCAAGCCCATGGTCTCCGACCGTGACCCCGGCACCGTCGCGGATCAGGACCCGAAGGCGAACTCGCAGCGGACCAAGGACGCGAAGATCACGCTGTCGATCGCCACGGAGAGCCCGAAGAAGCAGGTCCCCGACGTCAAGGGCCAGGACTTCGCCGCGGCCCAGAGGCAGCTGCAGGACCTGGGCTTCAAGGTCTCCAAGAGCGAGCAGGAAACCCCCGACCCCAACCAGGTCGGCAAGGTGATCGACCAGAGCCCGGCGGGCAACACCGACGCCAAGGTGAACTCCACCGTGACCCTCACGGTCGGCAAGGCGGGCGCTCAGACACCGGTTCCGGGTGTGGTCGGACAGAAGCTGAAGGATGCGAAGCAGGCGCTTCAGCAGGCCGGCTTCACCAACCTCCAGCTCACCGGCGGCAGTCCGCCGGACGACAACGCCCGCGTCATCAACCAGGACCCGCAGGCCAACACGCCGTCCGATCCCAAGACCACCACCGTGACGCTGACGACCGTCGGCGGTGGCGGCAACGGTAACGACGGCGGTGGCGGCCTCTTCAGCGGAGCCTTCGGAGGCAACCACTAACGGTCCCCGCGACGAGGAAGCACGGAGCCCCGGCACCCTGGGAAGGGTGCCGGGGCTTCTTCGTTGTCCGCATCGCCGAACCGCCGCACAGGTCCTTGGGCGTGTGGGGCCGGGCCGGGTCCGGTCCGGTCCGGTCCGGTCCGGCTAGCGGAGTTCCTTCGGGGGGGTGCGGTCCGCATCGACCTTCTCGGTGCGTTCCAGCTCGCCCCAGACGATGTAGCGGTAGTTCGAGGTGTAGACCGGGGTGCAGGTCGTGAGGGTGATGAAGCGGCCCGCCTTGTGCTTGCCGGATTCCTTCGGGATGTCGTCGAGGACGTCCACGTTGTACTTCGAGGTCTCGGGCAGCGTCGCGAACACCTTGTAGACGTACCAGGTGTCCTTCGTCTCGAAGACGATCGGGTCGCCGTCCTTGAGCTTGTCGATGTTGTGGAACTTCGCGCCGTGGCCGTCACGGTGCGCGGCGAGGGTGAAGTTGCCCTTCTTGTCCTCCGGGAGCTCCGACTTGACCGGCTTGGTGTAGTAACCGGCCACGCCCTCGTTGAGGATCTCGGAGTCGGTGCCCTTCTTGACCAGGACCTCGCCGTTGTCCATCGCCGGTACGTGCAGAAAGCCGATGCCGTCCTTGGTGTCCAGCTTCCCCGGGCCCTTGGGGCCGTTGCTCGCCCAGTGCTTGCGGACCTGGTCGCCCTGCTGGTGCGCGGCGCGGTCGGCGAGGACATTGGTCCACCACAGCGAGTAGGCGACGAACAAGCCCAGGATGACCCCGGCCGTGATCAGCAGTTCACCGATGACGCTGATGACGGCGGCGATGGCCCTGCGCCCCCGGCGCGGCCGGGGTGGTGGCGCAGACCGGTCACATTCCTCGTCGGTTCCGGTTGCAGTCACCGCGCAGCACCCCTCTTGTGTTCACTCAGCCGGCGAGCGCATCCGGTTTGCCCTTGCTCCGCGGCCGCTCGTCGACCATCTTGCCCCAGACGATCATCCGATAGGTACTGGTGAACTCCGGGGTACAGGTCGTCAGGGTGATGTAGCGGCCGGGTCCGGTGAACCCCGACCCGGGCGGCACGGGGCCGATCACACTGGTGTTGCTCGGAGACGTCTGGGGGAGGATGCTCTCCATCTCGTAGGTGTAGTACGAGCTCTTCGTCTCGACGATGATCTTGTCGCCCCTGGTGAGCTTGTTGACGTAGCGGAACGGCTCGCCGTGCGTGTTGCGATGCGCCGCCACCGCGAAGTTGCCCTTCTTGTCCCAGGGCATCGCCGTCTTGACCCCGCTGTTCTTGTCGTAGTGACCGATCATGCCGTGGTCCAGCACACGATGCTTGTCGATTCCCTCGGCTATCGGGGCTTTCACATCGAGCTTCGGGATGTACATGATCCCGAAGCGCTCACCGTCCGCGAGGTTCTTCTTCTCGCCGCCGCCCTTGTCCCACTCGTGCTGCAGGTTGGTGGTGGCGCCGCCCGCCTCCTCTTCGGCCCTCACATTCGTCCACCAGAGCTGATAGGTGACGAACAGCAGCATCAGCACGCCGAGGGTGATGAACACTTCGCCCAGCGCGCGGCTGGCGATCAGGCTGGGGCTGTCCTTGGCGGCGCGCGCGGCCTGCCGGGCCTCCAGCCGGGACATGGCAGCGGGCGCCGCTTCAGAGGCTGTTGCAGCGTCTGCTGTGGCGGCAGCAGCGCCGCCGTGGCGCCCGCGCCGTCCTCCTCGCTTGGCGGCCTCCTGAGCGGCCTTCCGCCGGGCCGCTCGGCCGCCGGACGCCGGAGTCGACGCCGCGGTGGATGCCGATGTCTCGGTTTCACGTGAAACCGAGGTGTCCGTTTCACGTGAAACGGCCTCATGCTCGGGCTGCTCCGCCTGACGCAGCGCCATGGTCTCGTTGTCGCCCTGCCACGGTGCGGCGGCGGCCGGAGCGGGGCGCGCGGCGGGCCTGGGGCGCGCGGCAGGCGCGGGGCTGACGGCAGCATCGGGCCGCACGGCGGGCGCGGGAGCGGGCAGTACCGGTGTCTCCGGTGCGACATACGGCCGGGATATCGAGTCCGCCGCCGTGGGGCGGGGGGCGTGGCCGGGGCCGGCTCCCTGGTCGTAGGGGGCCCGCTCGGCGCCGTGGGCCTGCCCGTCCGGCCGGGACGGGCCTTCCGGCTCCAGATGCGGGCGGAACCACGGTGAGCCCTGGCTCCCGCCCTCCTGCGCCGCCCTGCCCCGCCGTCGCCCCCGGCCCGGCTGCCCGTACGGAGCGGGCGCGGGTGCCGGTGGTGCCGCCTGGCCCGGCAGCGGATCGTTCAGCGGATCGTCGAGCTGCTCCACCGCCGCCTCGAACGCGTCGGGGTACCCGTACGGATCCTGTGATCCCTGCGGTTCCTGCGACCCGTACGACTGCGGCGGCCCGTACGACCGCTGCGAACCGTCCGGCTCGTAGGATCTCCCTTCACGCCCGGGGCGTGGGTCGGTCACGCGCCGGCCTTGCCGACCACCGGGGCCAGCCCCGTGGAGCGCTCCACCGCCCCCTCGTCGCCGCATTCGACGAGCCAGTTGGCCAGCATCCGGTGCCCCCACTCCGTCAGCACCGACTCGGGGTGGAACTGCACCCCCTCGACCGGTAGTTCGCGGTGCCGCAGACCCATCACGATCCGCCCGCCGGGGACCTCCTCGGCCTCCGTCCAGGAGGTGACGAGCAATTCGTCGGGGACGGTGTCGGGCTCGACGGCGAGGGAGTGGTAGCGGGTGGCGGTGAACGGGGAGGGCAGGCCGGCGAAGACCCCGGCGCCCTCGTGGAGGACGGGTGAGGTCTTGCCGTGCAGCAGCTCGGGCGCCCGGTCCACCACGCCGCCGTAAGCGACCGCCATCGACTGCATGCCCAGGCACACGCCGAAGACCGGGATGCCGGTGTCCGCGCAGTGCCGGACCATGTCGACGCAGACGCCTGCCTGCTCGGGGGTACCGGGGCCGGGGGACAGCAGCACACCGTCGAAGCCGTCCCGCGCATGCCGCGGCTCGACCTCGTCGTTGCGCAGCACCTCGCATTCGGCACCCAGTTGGTAGAGGTACTGGACGAGGTTGAAGACGAAGCTGTCGTAGTTGTCGACGACGAGAATCCGTGCGGTCATCGGACGGCTGCCATCCCTTGGTCGACAGTGACGTCATTGAAGGGGAGCAGCGGCTCCGCCCACGGAAAGACGTACTGGAAGAGTACGAAGACGACCGCCAGCGCGAGCACCAGGGAAATCAGTGCCTTCACCCAGGTGTTGCCCGGCAGATGCCGCCAGATCCAGCCGTACATGCTGTCGCTGTCCCCTTGCCGATGCCGATGACGATGACGATTGCGACACCAGAGTAAGGGGCGAGGGCGGGCACAGGTGGGTCAGCCGGTCAAAGCCGATGGCCTTCCCTGCGCCACGGGTTGGGTGGAATCGAGGTGTCCCCAGGCGATCAGCCGGTGGCTGTGGCCCCATTCCGGCTCGCAGGTCGTGAGCGTGAGATAGCGGCCGGGGCCGTGGAATCCGGACTTCGGCGGTACGGGGTCGATCACCCCGATGTCGCCGGGCAGCGTCGTGAAGGGCCGGCGGTCGATGCGGTAGGTGTACCAGGTCGCGCCGTCGGTCAGCACCACGGCGTCGCCGGGGCGCAGCCGGGGGAAGTCCTTGAACGGGTCGCCGTACGTGCGGCGGTGACCGGCGACGGAGAAGTTGCCCAGCTCCCCGAGGTGCGCGGTGCGGTCGTAATGTCCCAGGCCGCGCTTGAGGACGTCGGTCGCGGTGCCCTCCAGCACGGGCTTGACCCAGTCGGCACCCAGGCGCGGGATGTACATCACGGCGAAGGAAGCGCCCGGGGCGTAGTGGCGGGGCCGCGCGGCGGGGGCGGGGGTGCCGCCGGGGGCCTGCTTTCCGCCGGGAGCCGGTGTGCCGCCGGGTCCGGTGGCCTGGGCCGCGGACCACTGCTGCCGGAGCTTGCCGATCTCGCCGTCCATGGCGCTGTCGGCCCGTACGCCGGTCCAGAAGAGAACGTAGACCACGAACAGCACGATCAGCGCGCCGGCGGTGACGCAGATTTCGCTGAGCGTCCATACGATCCACCGCACCGCCGTCCGGCCCCGCAGCGTCATCCGGCCCCCGCCCCTCCCGCCGCCCCGCGGGCTACGGCTTCACAGGCTGTGCGTAGTGCAGATCCACTGTGCCGGAGTAGCCGGGAAGAGTCACCGCCTCGTGCTGGTCGACTTTCCAGCCCAGGCCGTAGGCGTTCACGTACTGGAGGTAGTTCTGGATGGCGGGGGAGGCGGTCAGCGCGTTGGTGAGGGCCTCGCGGTCGCCGACGGCGGTGACCTTGTACGGCGGGGAGTAGACCCGGCCCTGGAGGATCAGGGTGTTGCCGACGCAGCGCACCGCGCTGGTGGAGATCAGCCGCTGGTCCATGACCCTGATGCCCTTGGCGCCGCCGTGCCACAGGGCGTTCACCACGGCCTGCAGGTCCTGCTGGTGGATGACCAGGTCGTTGGGCTGCGGCTGGGGCACCCCGGGGATCTTGGCGGTGGCGTTCGGCGGGGCGTCGGTCAGGGTGACCGTCACGCCCGAGCCCTTCAGCGGCTTGGTGCCTGCGTTCTTCTCCAGCGCCTTGACCTTGGCTTCCTCGGCCTTGGAGGTGCCGTTATCGCGCCGTGCGAGGGCGTCGACCTCCGCACGCAGGGTGGCGTTGCGGTCGTCCTGGTCGCCATTCTTGTGGCTGCGCTCCTGGATGAGGTCGGACAGCCGCAGCATCGAGTCGTCCGAGCGCAGATTGGTGCCCCGTGCAGTGTCGAAGCTCAGCCAGAACAGCAGCCCGGCGAGCGCGAACACGATGAGGGTGAGAAACCGCACGGGCCGCAGGCGGGGGCGAGGGGGGCGGTGGGGCGAGTCAGCGGAATTGCTCAACGTACCCTTACTCCTTACGGCGCCGCGGAAGCACTACGCTAACGGACGCCCGGGAAAAGGAATCCGCTCCCCACCGCGTCCGTGCCCCGGCGCACCCCTCGTACCCTCCCCGCGGATGGGGGCACCGCCCGCCGGCGCCAAGCAGTGAGCGGGGGGAGCAGCGCATCGACAGGAGAGTTCCTCGTGCCGAAGTCACGGATCCGCAAGAAGAAGGACGACTTCACGCCGCCGCCGGCGAAGACCACCAACCTGAAGATGAACTCAGGGCGCGGTTGGGTGGCGCCGCTGATGCTGGCGATGTTCCTCATCGGGCTGGTGTGGATCGTGATGTTCTACGTGTCCGAGGGCGATCTGCCGATCGGCGCCATGGGCAACTGGAACATCGTGTGCGGCTTCGGCTTCATCGCGGTGGGCTTCGGCGTATCCACTCAGTGGAAGTAGCACAAGCCCTGCCCAAGGCCATCCACACGGTTATCCACAGCCGGGGAAAACTTCAGAAGATCTGTGGATAACCTTCCGGAGGTTGACGCCGGTGTGATCGGCGGCACCCTCCCCCGGCCCGCGTCTCCCCGCGTCCTTACTGGGGAAACGCAGGTCAGGCGGGCCGGAACAGCGGTTCCGCACAGCATGCACAAGATCGGCCACGCACTGTGGACAACGTGACGGGACAGGCCCTTCAGCCCAGCAGCTGAAGGGTCCGTACCCACACCACCGCGACGATCACGAGCAGGGCGGCCACACAGGTCGCGGTGTGCACCAGGGTCCGGCGGTGCCGCGGCGCGTGCACCATCCCGAACGCCACCGCGGCGCCCACCACCAGGCCGCCGACATGGGCCTGCCAGGAGATGTTCGGCCACAGGAATGTGAAGGCCAGGTTGAGGCCGAGCAGGATCAGCACCGGCTTCATGTCGTAACTCAGCCGCCGCAGCAGCACCGCGGTCGCACCGAGCAGCCCGAAGATCGCGCCGGACGCACCCAGCGAGGGCTGGTTCTGCGCGGCGAGGAGATACGACAGGGCGCTGCCGCCCAGACCGGCGAGCAGATAGAGCGCGGTGAACCGCAGCCGGCCGAGCGCCGCCTCCAGCGGGGGCCCCAGCCACCACAGCGAGAGCATGTTGAACGCGAAGTGGGCGATCTGCGCGTGCAGGAACATCGCGGTCAGCAGGCGGTACCACTGGCCTTCCGCGACCCCGACCAGCCGGAACTGCCCCGGGTCGGCTGCGAGCCCCACCAGGTCGAGACGGCCGAGCAGCCAGCCCGTTTCGCCGCCGTTCAGCAAGACGGCGATGAAGACCGCGGCGTTCAGGCCCAGCAGGATCTTGGTGATCAGCCGCGGATCGGCCGCGAGGGTGCCGCCCGCGAGGGTGCGCGGAGCCGTCGCCCCCGGCGGGTGGCCGGTGCCGCTGCCGCTGCGGACACAGGACGGGCACTGGAAGCCGACCGAGGCGCTGACCATGCACTCCGGGCATATCGGCTGCTCACAGCGGGTGCAGCGGACACCGGTCGGACGGTCGGGGTGGCGGGAGCAGCCCGGCAGGCCGCCGTCGCCCTGCGCGTCCTGCGGCGTGTGCGGGCTGCCTGGCACCTGGGTCATCCGTCCCTCGTCCTCTTTCTCCGTGCGGGCGCGTTCACACGTCTCCCCGCCCGGCACCGTCCCGGACGAGCCTCGCGCCCCGCCTGATGTACGACCGGGCGGGGCGCAATGGTTCCCCGGAACCGGCCGGGGCGCGACGCGGCTCAGCGGGTCTCGACGACCACCGACTCGATGACGACGTCCTTGACGGGACGGTCGGTGCTCGGGTTGGTCTGGGTGCCGGCGATGGCGTCGACGACCTTCTGGCTCGCCTCGTTGCTGACCTCACCGAAGATGGTGTGCTTGCCGGTCAGCCACGCCGTCGCGCCGACGGTGATGAAGAACTGCGAGCCGTTGGTGCCCGGACCGGCGTTGGCCATGGCCAGCAGGTACGGCTTGTTGAAGGCCAGGTCGGGGTGGAACTCGTCCCCGAACTCGTAACCGGGGCCACCGGTGCCGTTGCCCAGCGGGTCGCCGCCCTGGATCATGAAACCGCTGATCACCCGGTGGAAGACGGTGCCGTCGTACAGCCGGTCCGCGGACTTCTTGCCGGTCGCCGGGTGAGTCCACTCCCGTTCGCCCTTGGCGAGCTCGACGAAGTTCTTGACCGTTTTGGGGGCATGGTTCGGCAGGAGCCGAATCTCGATGTCGCCCTGGTTGGTCTTCAGGGTGGCGTAGAGCTGCTCAGCCACGATCTACCTTCCATAAGTCTTCGCTGACGGTTCCCGATCCTCGCACGGACCGGCCCTCCCAGGGCTCGACCGCGGCCTCTCGCCGAGCTGCGCGCCGCGTTTCGCCCACGCCCGGCCACGACCCCTCCACGCCCCTGCGCGCCCCTCGCGCCGCGTCGTGCGCGCCGTCCGGCCGCCGCCGACGACGCTCTTCGTGCGGATTTCCACCGCCCGGAGCGAGGAATCGTGGCATTGTCGTCCACAAGGCTCCGGAACGTCTGCAATGACCCGGATGCCCGCTCGCACATGCCGGACGACGCATGAGCGGGCATGATCTTCAAACGGGTGGACAGGCGATACAGCAGACACGGGGGACCAGCCCCCAAGCCCCGGATACGCCACCGAGGAGGAGGATCCCGTGACCCGCAAGGACAGCGTGCGCGCCGCGACCGGTACGGCCAAGGACAGCGTGCGGCACGCCGCGGAGGTGGTAGCTCCTTATGCCGGTACGGCCAAGGACGCCGCCGTGCACTTCGCTCACGAGGCCCGGACGCGAGCGGCTCCCAAGGTGGCCGAGGCCGCCCACCAGGCACGTACGCAGTACGACACCCATCTGCACCCGCGTATCGAGCACGCCCGTGGCACCCTGCCGCCCAAGGTGGACGCGGCGGCGACCCGGGCGGCCTGCCGGACCCGTAAGGCGGCCCGCCAGGCGGCCGATTACACGGCCCCGCGGCTGGAGAGCGCCGTGACCCACGCGCGCGCCGCGGCCGAACCGGTACGCGACGAAGCCCTCGCCCGTGGCACCGCCGCGCTCGCCGCCCTCCGCGGCCAGGTGACGGCGGCCGAGATCGCCAAGCTCCAGAAGAAGCACAGCCGACGGGCCAAGTGCGGCAAGCTCGCCAAGCGCCTTGCCGTGCTGGGCATCCTGGCCGGCGGCGCGGTCGCCGCCTGGAAGTGGTGGGACAAGCAGGCCAACCCGGACTGGCTGGTCGAGCCGCCGGCACCCACCGAGGTCAGCGACCGCGAACGGCTGAGCTCGGTCGACGGCAGCGAGGGCGCCTCGCTCGATCCGGAGATCCAGGCCAAGCAGGCCGAGGCCGACGAACACGGCGGCGGCACCACGGCCTGACTCTCGGCCTGACCACTGGCCACGGGCACCTCACCGGGCCGTGTCCCGCCCTGTACGAGGCGGCGGACACGGCCCGGTGGCGTACACGGAACGGCAGCCGGGCCTCGCTGCCGTGGCCGGCCGGGGACGTCCCGCCGGACACCGTTCGGGGCTGCGGTACTGGTCCCGGCGGACCGCCCTACGGTCGAGGCTGTCCAGGAATTCGCGCCATTCACCGCAGCCCGCGATGCCCCTGGAATAGCCGCCGTCGAATTCATCGGCCCCGCCGCCCGGAAGCTTGGCTTTGATATGCGGCGACCTGGCACGGACGTAGCGATATGTCTCGTGATGGTGGAACGCCTCGGGACCGGCCGGCGGCGTCCGCATCGGCCACAGGAACCGCTTCCGTCCCTCCGCCGCACCGGGACCGGCGGGCGGAATCGGCGCGGAAAAGAATCTGATGATTCGCCGGTCCGACCGAGATTACGGGCCGTACGGTGCCCGCACTCGGAATCGCCGTTGGCAATGGTGCTGCCGTTCAGCGCGGTGAAGGTGTGGTCGCCGTCGGCCACATCCACCAGGGACAACCGTACGCAGCCGAATCCGACCGGGCCCGAACGGCAAGAGGAAACCGAGGAAGGCGCCGCACCTCAAGACACGACCCTGAGGTGTGGCGCTTTTGCGGTTCGGACCACCGTGGTTCGGCCCGCCGTGATTCGGACCACGGAGCCCGGAACGGCGTCCTGGTCGACCTTCCCGGCCTCAAGCTCGGTGTACTCGCGCATGGTGATTCACCCACCCTGCGGGACCTTGCGGATATTCCCGGGATGCAGTGGTCTCGAATTGCCCTTGCGGACTGACACGCTGCCCGGAAGTGCCTTGCCTTTTACCCTTACGGACTCGCGGCCGCCCGGACGGTATCACCGTGGAAAACCAACTGGATTCCTGCCTTCCGGCCTTGACGGGAAGAGAACAGCGGATCTCTCTCGAATATGCCAATCACTGGAGATTGTGACGCACGCCACACAGCATTCTTTTCCCAAAACGGGATACTCTGGTTCGAGTTAGCGACATCAACTGCCCGGAGTTCATTGCGGCTTCATGCCCGGGAACGGGGCGGTGGGTGTCCCCGACGGGCGTGCGAACGACCACCGTTCGCGCATCCCGACACCGGGGGCCGCTGCACGGGGGGATTTATTGGGAAGCCGCTATTCCGCTTTTCCGTGGGAATTAGCGATTCCGCTTTCCCCGTGCTGCGCGTGGTGGCTTGGTTTCCGGCCATCACCGGCTGTCCCCTGCTCGAAAACCGTAGAGCGCCCCCAGTCCGGCACCACCACGCCCACGCCGCCGACCGACCACCTGATCACCCGCCACCAACCGTCCGCCCCCGCAGAGAAGCGCTGCCCGGACGCAGCCACCCGGGATGTGCTCGCCCACCCACACCGAGCACAGCCCGCACACACCGAGCACGGACCACCCGTAAGGACTCCCTCCTCCTCACAAAGGAGCACTCCATGCCGATCGGCACCCAGGGATTCACCGTCTTCGATCTGCCCGCCGTACCCACCGAGCTCCTGAACAGCTACGACGACCTTCCGGTCGACGACTACATGGGCAACGGCACACGCTTCAAACGCTTCTCGCAGTACCGGCTGTCCCCCGGCGAGGGCGACTCCTGGAACTTCGCGCTGCTGCCGCACCGGGACTACACGGCGTACAAGAAGTTCAACAAGGCCGCCGGCGGCATCCGCCGGGTCTACGAACCCCTCCAGGCCGACTTCACCGGGCTGATCTCCGAGGGAATCGCCGGTATCGGCCTCGACCGCGGCGAGGACTGGCAGCTCAATGTGCACCAGAACCGCACCCGGGCCGAGCCCGGCCGCCCGGGGCCGCTGACGCCCGAGGGCGTGCACCACGACGGCCACGAGTTCGTGATGATCGCCGTCCTGCGCCGGGAGAGCGTGGGCGGCGGCGAGACCCGGCTGTGGAAGCCCGGCGCCGACGAGCCCTTCTGGAACGGGACGCTCCGGGCGGGCCAGGCCGTACTCCTCGACGACAAGGCCATCGCCCACGACGTGACCGACGTCGTGGCGGACGGCGACCGGCCCGGACACCGGGACATCGTGATCGTCGCCTTCTCGCGCTGGCAGCACAAGTGGTACGGCGACGAGCACGACACCTCCGCCCTGTCCGAGGACGCCGGCTGAGCCCGGCCACCGCCTCCCCCACCGCCCACACCGAGAAGATTGTGCTGATTCCGCATGTCTGAAGACTGGAAAACCCGGCTCGCCGAGGGTCCGCTGTCCGCGGTGCGCGCCCTGGAGTCCTGTACCGCCGGCGAACTGACCCTGCTGACCGAGAACTACGCCTTCCGCGGCGCACTGGCCGCCGCCTGCAAGGAGCTCACCGAGCGCGCCGGTGCCGGGAAGGACCGCACCGCGCTCGCCGAAATGCACGAACTCCTCGCCCTGATCTACGACCGGGACTTCTCCGGCGTGGTCATCGCCGAGGTCGACCACGAACGCGCGCCCCTGCTGCGCGATGTGGCCGCGATCCTGGAAGCGGCCATGCTCGGCGAGGAAGCCGCCCGTATCGACGAGGAGACCGTCACCGGCTACCCCACGTCCGGCACGGAGTACGTCCGCTGGCTGAAGAACCTCGTCAACGACCACCCGGCCGGCCGGCACCCGCTCTACCACGAGCACATCGAGCAGCGGGGCACCCGGGAGGACCTGCGGCTGCTGCTCGCCCAGGAGACCAGCCTCGACCCGCGCTTCGACGACATCCTCGCCTCGATGCAGATGGGCCGCACCGGTGGCGAGAAGATGGAGATAGCCGCCAACTACTGGGACGAGATGGGCAACGGCGACGCCGGGATGGTCCACACCAGCCTCTTCTCCCAGGCCCTGGAGTCCATCGGCGCCGACCCGGACTTCATCCGGGACAGCTTCATGCTGGAGGCCGGGATCTGCGGAAACCTCTCCGCCTGCCTCGGTCTCGCCCGCCGGCACTACTACAAGGCCGTGGGCTACTTCGGCGTGACGGAGTACCTGGCGCCCCGCCGCTTCCGCTGCGTGGTCGACACCTGGCGCAGACTGGGCCTGCACGAAGTCGGCATCACCTACCACGACCTGCACATCGGCATCGACGCCGGCCACGCCTCCGGCTGGTTCAAGAACGTCGTGGCACCGCTGGTGGACAGCGACCCCCTGATCGGCCGGGACATCGCCCTGGGAGCCATGATCAGGCTCAACACCTCGCAGGACTACCTCGACGAACTGCTGCGGCGCATGCGGGACCGGTCCCCCGTCGCGGTCGGCGCGCAGGCCTGAGGGGGAGGACATGCCGCACCCCTTGCCGCCCCCTCGCCACGACCTGGCGGACGGCCATGACTTCGTGAAGTACGAGGCCCTGGGCAACGACTACTTGGTGATCGCTCCGGCCGCCGGCCAGGTCGCGCCGACACCGGACAACATCCGGCTGATCTGCGACCGCCACTACGGTCCCGGCGCCGACGGAGTGCTCTACGGCCCGCTCCCCGAGGAGCACGGATTCGGGCTGCGCACCTTCAACTCCGACGGCACCGAGTGCGAGAAGAGCGGCAACGGGCTGCGCATCTTCGGCCGTTACCTCCGCGACCACGGCTGGACCGAGGAGGGGGAGTTCACCGTCCGCACCCTGGCCGGGCCGGTCACCGTGCAGCTGGTGGACCCGGCCCCCGGCCCGGACGCCGCCTCCCCCGGCGATGGCCACCCCGGCGACGGGGCACCCGTCCGTGTCTCCATGGGGCGGGCGTCCCTGGACAGCGAGCTGATCGGTGCCACCGGTCCGCGCCGGGAGATGCTGCGCGAAACCCTGCCCGCGGCGGCGCGCGAATGGACGGCCACCTGTGTCTTCCTGGGCAACCCGCACTGCGTCCTCCCGCTCGACGGCACCGAGGTCACCGAGGAACTGGCCCGGCGCCTGGGCCCCGAGCTCGCCGGCCACGCACGTTTCCCCGGACGCATCAACGTCCAGCTCATGGAGGTGCGCGCCGCCGACCGCATCCGCATCGAGGCCTACGAGCGGGGCGCCGGCTACACGCTCGCCTCGGGCAGCAGCGCCTGTGCGGCGGCCGTCGCCGCCCACACCCTCGGGCTGACCGGCCCGGAGGTCACCGTCGAGATGCCCGGCGGGCGCCTCGACGTCGGCATCTCCGACGGCGGCGAGGTCACCCTGACCGGCCCGGTCCGGCCCGTCGTGGCCGGCCGGTGGGCCCCGGCATTCCGCAGGCGGCTGGCCTCATGACCGAGATCACCATGCGGCAGTGGTACTTCGACGAGGCCCACGGCCACTACGACATCGACCTCGGCGACAGCTATGTGGGCGGCAGCCGCCTGTCCGACCACGCCCTGCCCGCCGACTGCCTCCTCGACTACGGCAACAACCGGGGCACCGCCCCGCTGCGCCACCTCGTGGCCGGCCTCTACGGCCGCGATCCGTCCCACATAGGCATCACCCACGGCGGTCAGGAAGCCCTCTACCTCCTCTACCGCACCCTGCTGTCCGCGGGTGACCACGCCGTGATCTTCACCCCCGGCTGGCAGCAGGCGGAGCCGGTGCTGTCCCGGGCCGGATGCCGGGTGGACGCCGTCGGCACCACCGCCGACGGCCGCCCGGACATCGCCGCGGCGCTGCGCAGGATCGGCCCCCGCACCCGGGCCGTGGTGCTCAACTCGCCGTGCAATCCGACCGGCCGGAAGGTCACCGCAGAGGGCATCAAGGAACTGGCCGAGGCGCTGCGCGGGCACGGCGGCCATCTGATCCTCGACGAGGAGTACGTCGCCGACCTCGGCGCCGACTCCTGGGTCGGGGCGTACGAAAACGCCGTCTCCGTCTCCAGCGTCTCCAAGGTCTACGGGGTCCCGGGCCTGCGGGTCGGCTGGATGTGCGGCCCGCCCGAGGTCGTGGACGCAGCCATGCAGTACAAGCACTTCACCACCGTCACCAACTCGGTGGTCCTGGAACAGCTGGCCACCGGGATCCTGGAGCGCCGCGAGGAGCATGTGCGGCGCTACCGGCAGCTGATCACCGACGGCCTGCGGACGCTGGAGCGCTGGGCCGCCCGGCACCGCGGCACGCTGCGGATGTGGCAGCCGGAGGGCACCCCGTACGCCTGGCTGCACACCCCCGGCCTGCCGTCCTCGCTGGAGTTCTGCCGCGAGGTGCTGCGCCGGGAGCGGGTGCTGCTGATGCCGGCCGAGGTGTTCGGCACCGAGCACGGCCTCCGCCTCACCTTCGCCCGGGAGCCGGACGTCCTGGCCGAGGGCCTGCGGCGGATCGACGCCGTACTGGACGGCCACCCCACCGCCGCCGGGAGCGGCACCCACCCGAGCGGCACCCACCCCGAGAGCAGGGAGCAACGATGACGGAACGGCTCAAGGAGATGCCCACCGACTGGTCGCGCGGGCTGGCGCTGGTGGCGCACCCCGACGACATCGAGTACGCCATGGGCCCGGCGGTGATCACCTGGACCGGCAGCGGCAAGGAGATCGCCTACGTCCTGGCCAGCCGCGGCGAGGCGGGCATCGACGGCTGCGCCCCGGAGACGGCCAGGCCGCTGCGGGAACGGGAGCAGCGCGCGAGCTCGGCGGTCGCCGGGGTGACCTCGGTGGACTTCCTGGACCACCCGGACGGGCTGATCACCGACTCCCTGGCGCTGCGCCGGGAGTTCGCCACCGCCATCCGCCGCCACCGGCCGGACATGGTGCTCACGGTCAACCACCACGAGCACTGGCGCGGCGTCTCCTGGAACACCTCGGACCACCGGGTCGTCGGCCGGGCCGCGCTGGACGCCGTCGTCGATGCCGGCAACCGCTACGTCTTCACCGAGGACGGCCTCGAACCCTGGGAAGGCGTGCGGTGGATGGGCGTCGCCGGCTCCCCGTACCCCACGCACGCCGTGGACGTCGCGGGCGCCGAGGACCGCGCCGTCGAGGCGGTGCTCCAGCACCGCGCCTACCTGGAAGCGCTCACCGACGAGGACCCGGAGAACTACGCCCGGGGATTCCTGCGGCGCAACATGGCCAGGGCCGGCGCGCTCTTCGACGGCCGCGACGCGGTCGCCTTCCAGCTCTTCGAACGCGACGCCTACCGCGTCAAGGACGGCGTCACCCACTACCGCTGACCGCCCGCGCCCACCGCCCCCTCAGTCCCACCGGGAATGGCATGCACCTGGCCTTCGTCGACTCCAACCCCCCTGCCCTGCAGGCCATCAGACTGGCCAAGAGCGCGGGACACCGGGTCACCTATCTGCAGTCCGCACACACCCAGTACCCGCTCACCGACGCCAACCTGGCCCTGGTCTCGTTGGTGGACCACCTCGTCGACGGGCTGGTCACCACCGACCACGATGTGGTGACCGCGGCGCTGGCCGAGTGCCACGCCGCCCACCCCATCGACTTCGTCACCACGCAGCACGAGATGTCCGCCGAGGCGGTGGCGGCGGCCTGCCGGGCACTGGGGCTGCGGGGCACCGCGCCCGAGGCGGTACTCACCGCCCGGCGCAAGGACCGCACCCGGGCGGCGCTGCGGGCCGCGGGCCTGGCCTCGGCGCACTTCGCGACCGCCGCCGACGAGGAGGCGGCGCTGGCGGCGGCGGAGCGGATCGGCTACCCCGTGGTGTTCAAGCCACCGTCCGGGGCGGCCGGGCTGCTCGCCTGTGTCGTCCACGACCCGGCCCAGGCGAGGTCGGCCTGGCAGCGGCTGCAGCGCGGCCTCGACGCGGTTCCCGAGGACTGGCGCGGCCAGTTCCGTCGCGGTGTCCTCATCGAGGAGTTCCTGGTGGGGGAGCTGGTGTCGGTGGAGATCGGCGCCCGCGACGGCCGGTTCTTCCCGCTGTGCATCAGCGGCCGCTACCGCTGGGCGGGCGACGGGGTCACCGCCCTGGGGTCGTTCATCCCGGCCGGCCTGGAAGCGCGGCAGGCCACCGCGTGCTGGGAGTACGCCCGCCGGGTCTGCCGGGCGATCGGTGCCGACATCGGCGTCTTCCACCTGGAGATCATGGTCACCCGACGGGGGCCCGTCCTGGTCGAGTTCAACCCCCGGGTCATGGGCGGCGGCCTGCCCGCCGCCTACCGCCACGCCACCGGGCAGGAGGTCTACGCCGCGCTGCTGGACATCCTCGCCGGGGCCGACGACGTCGCCGCACCGCCCTTCAGGGCCGGCTGCACCGCGGTCCGCGTCGTCCTCCCCCGCGAGGCCGGCCGGCTCGGCCCCGACGCGACCCTGGCGCCCCTGGAGGGGCACCCCTGCGTCAAGGAGGTCATCGGCTTCGGCGAGTACCGCACCGGCCCCGGCAGCGACGTGGCCCGGGGCCAGGCGCTGGCCCGGTTCATCGTCCAGGACAGCGACCCGGCGGCCGTCGAGCGGACCTCCGAGCACCTGCTGAGCCGCCTGGAACCCCTGCTCGGCGTCCCCCTGATGACCGGCGGCTACCGCCCCGGCGGCCCGCAGCACCCGGGGAGCGCGGAGTGAGCCGCCCCGGCGGACCCGGCACCGCCGACCCGCAGCGGACGGCACAGCGCCCGGCCGCACCGCCCGGCCGCCGTGCCCTCGTCCTCGCCCTGATGATGGCGATGGCGCTGGCGGCCCTGGACAGCGCGGTGGTGGCCACGGCCGTGCCGCGGATCGTCGCCGACCTCGGCGGGTTCTCGTACTTCTCCTGGCTCTTCTCCGGCTATCTCCTCGCCGGCACGGTGTCCCTGCCGGTCTACGGCAAGCTCAGCGACACCCTGGGGCGCAAGCCGGTCCTGCTGTTCGGCATCACCCTCTTCCTGGCGGGCTCCGCGCTGTGCGCGGCCTCCTGGAACATGGCCGCGCTGATCGTCTTCCGGATCGTCCAGGGCTTCGGCGGAGGCGCGATCCAGAGCACCGTCCAGACCCTCGCCGCCGACCTGTACCCCCTGGAGGAGCGCCCGCGGATCCAGGCCGCCATCTCCTCGGTGTGGGCCGGCTCCGCCGTTCTCGGCCCCGCCGTCGGCGGTCTGATCACCGCCTGGGCCGACTGGCGCCTGATCTTCCTGCTCAACGTCCCGCTCGGGCTGGTCTCGCTCGTCCTGCTGGCCCGCCGCCTGAGCGAGCCGCCCCGCAAGCGCGCCGCCGGCCGCCTGCGTGCCGACTGGGCCGGCGCACTGGCCCTCTTCCTCACCGGCTGCGCCCTGCTGACCGCCATCGTCCAGGGCGGACACGCCTGGCCCTGGCTCTCCGCGCCGTCCCTCGCCCTCTTCGGCACCGGCGCCGCCCTGCTGGCCGTCACGGTCGTGGTGGAGCGGCGCGCGGCCGATCCGGTCCTCCCGGGCTGGGTATGGCGCCGCCGCACCATCGCCGCCGCCAACCTGGCCATGGGGGCGCTCGGCGTGATGACCATCGCCCCGACCGTCTTCCTCCCCACCTACGCCCAGTCCGTGCTGGGCCTCGATCCCCTGCGGGCGGGCTTCGTGCTGGCCGTCATGTCGGTGGCCTGGCCGATCTCTGCGGCCTTCAGCCAGCACGTCTACCGGCGCATCGGATTCCGCCAGTCGGCGATGACCGGCATGGCCGTCGCCTGCCCCGTCCTGCTGGCCTTTCCGGCCCTCTCCGGCACCCACAGCCCCTGGTACCCCGCCCTCATCTCGCTGGCCCTCGGCGCCTGCCTCGGCATCACCCAGCTCCCCCTGCTCGTCGGGGTCCAGTCGACGGTGACCGTCGCGGAACGCGGCACGGCGACGGCCTCGCTCCTCTTCTGCCGCCAGCTCGGCTCCAGCATCGGCGCCGCCGTCTTCGGCGCCCTGGCCAACGCGATCCTCAACTCCCGTCTGCAGGAGACCCCTTCCGCCCTCCCGTCCACCGGAGGCAGCCCCCTCGACGCGATCTCCTCCACCACCTCCGGCGCCGCCGCAGGCCCCCTGCGCGACGCCCTCGCCACGGCGGTCGACTGGGTCTACATCGGCGCCGCAGCGGCCGCGGCCCTCGCCGTCCTCGCACTCCTCCTCGCCCCGCGCCGCTTTCCGGTGATCGACTGAGGGGCGAGGGCACGAAAAAGCACCCCCTCCGACCGCGTTTCCGCAGGTCGGAGGGGGTGCAAAGAGTGGAGCCTAGGGGAGTCGAACCCCTGACATCTGCCATGCAAAGACAGCGCTCTACCAACTGAGCTAAGGCCCCTTCGCGCACCAGGGTACCTGGTGTCCGACCGCTTTCCCGACCGGGTATCGCCGCACACCGTCGCTCTCCGTAGGATGCTTCGCGAGATTCGCGGCAGCGAAGCGACGGGGAGACAGGGGAGACGGTATGGACACAGCACAGCAGGAAGCCACCGCGCGGGCCCGGGAGCTTCAGCGCAGTTGGTACGGGGAGCCGCTGGGGGCGCTGTTCCGTCGTCTCATCGACGATCTCGGCCTCAACCAGGCCCGGCTCGCCGCGGTGCTCGGCCTGTCGGCGCCGATGCTCTCGCAGCTGATGAGCGGGCAGCGCGCGAAGATAGGCAACCCGGCCGTGGTGCAGCGGGTGCAGGCGCTGCAGGACCTGGCCGGCCAGGTCGCCGACGGCAGCGTCAGCGCCGCCGAGGCCACCGACCGCATGGAAGAGATCAAGAAGACGGCGGGGGGTTCGGTGCTCAACAACACCGCACAGCAGACGTCGTCGACGGGGGCGACCACGGTCCGGCGCGTGGTGCGGGAGATCCAGTCGCTGCTGCGGTCGGTCTCCGACGCCGGGGACATCATCGATGCGGCGAACGCTCTCGCCCCCGCTCACCCCGAACTGGCAGAGTTCCTCCGGGTCTACGGTGCCGGTCGTACCGCGGACGCGGTCGCCCACTACGAGGCGCACCAGAGTTAGCCGCCAGCCACTGGGGACGTTGCGAGTTCAGAAGCGGACGGGGCGCAATGGGTGAGGTCTTCGCCGGTCGGTACGAGCTGATCGACCCGATCGGACGGGGTGGGGTGGGCGCGGTCTGGCGCGCCTGGGACGCCCGGCGCCGCCGCTACGTTGCCGCCAAGGTGTTGCAGCAAAGCGACGCGCACACCCTGCTGCGCTTCGTCCGCGAACAGGCACTGCGGATCGACCACCCGCATGTGCTGGCCCCGGCGAGCTGGGCCGCGGACGACGACAAGGTCCTGTTCACCATGGATCTGGTGAACGGGGGCTCGCTGGCTCACTTGATCGGGGATTACGGCCCGCTGCCACCGCGGTTCGTCTGCCTGCTCCTGGACCAGCTGCTGGCCGGGCTGGCCGCGGTGCACGCGGAGGGGGTGGTGCACCGGGACATCAAGCCGGCGAACGTCCTTCTGGAGGCCACCGGCACGGGCCGGCCGCATCTGCGGCTGTCGGACTTCGGCATCGCGATGCGCAAGGGCGAGCCGCGGCTGACCGAGGCCAATCTGGTGGTCGGGACGCCCGGATACTTCGCGCCGGAGCAACTGCAGGGCGCCGAACCGGACTTTCCCGCCGACCTGTTCGCGGTCGGCCTGGTCGCGCTCTATCTGATCACCGGTACCAAGCCGGACGCCGACGCCCTGGGCCGGCACTTCGGCCCGCACGGCATCCCGAACGCCCCCGAGGGGGTGCCGGAGCCGCTGTGGCAGGTGCTGGCGTCCCTGGTGCACCCCGACCCGGAATCGCGGTTCAGGACGGCCACAGGGGCGCGTAAGGCGATCATCTCGACGGCGGAGCTGCTGCCCGAGGCGGGGCTCGAGGACGAGGTCGTCGAGGTCTTCGACCACATCGGCCCGCTCCCGGCCGGCTTCGGGACGGACGGGCCGCTGCGGACAAGGGGCGCCGACGGGCCCGCGACGGCCGGTGCCACCGCGGGCACCACGGCCGCCGGGCAGGTGTCCATGTCGGACACCGGAAGCTTCCACATCGCCCCGCCGGAGCCGAGCACTCCGCAGACACCGGCACCGGCACCGGCACCGGCACCGACGCCGACACCCACGCCGCTGCCGGTGCCGGGCGGTTCGCCCACGGGGAATGGCGAGAGGCCCACCGGCTTCGGTCAGACGCCCATGGGCCACGGTGAGACATCGACCGGGCACGGCATGACGTCCACCGGCCAGGGCGCTGCGCCCGCGGGGCACGGTGGTCCTGCCGCAGGCCACGCCGCTGCCTCCACCGGCCACGGTGGTCCTGCTGCCGGCCACACCGCCGCCTCCACCGGCCACGGCGTCCCGACCGGCCCCGGCACGGCCTCCGGCGGGCTGCCCCTGACGCCGCCCCCGCACCCGGCACCCGTGTACCGGCCCACGGCCGTCGTCCACCACGAACACTCCGCGACCCGCCCTTATACGGCGGGCCCGCACCCGGTCCCGGGACGGCTCCCGGCCGGTGCCCCCGTCGCCGGTCCGGCCACCGCGCCTCCCGTCCCGTACCGGAAACCGGGACCGCCCCCGAAGGTCGCGATCCCGGTGCTGGTCGTGGCGCTGCTGTGCATCGCGGTCGGCGTCTGGGCCCTGCTGGCTGCCTGAGGCCACGCTGCGGACCGGTGGCGGCGGAAAAGCCCGCCGGCCCCCTGAAACCCCCGCTACCAGCCCTGTGGGGGCCCGAACTGCGTATTCTGCTGCACCTGTTGGGTCGACCGTGTCGACTGTGTCGACTGCCCGGGCTGTCCCGGTGGTGACGGCTGCGACGACTGTCCCGGCTGCCCCGGCAGTGAGGGCTGCCCGCCCGGACCGCCAGGCCCGGCCGAGCCGCCAGGACCGGCCGGGCCACCAGGACCGACCGCCGCGGCCGCTGCGCCGGCCATCGACCGCCGTGCCACCAGCGTCCACGCGCCCAGTCCCAGCAGCAGCACCACCCCCGTGCCGATCCCCGCGTAGGCCACCGTCATCAGGGTGCCGCTCTTCGCCGCCTGCTGCGCGGTGCGGCCCTTGCGCGCCGACTCACGGTCGTCGGACGTGACGGAGAAGGTGTCGGTCGGCTCGGCGTAGCCGGGCCCGGCCTTGGCGGCGCCGCGGACATCCACCCGGAGCGTGAGTTCCGCGCCCTTGGGGAAGAACCGCGCGGCGTCGGGGTGCAGGCTGACCTCGAGGTAGTACCAGCCGGCGAACCGCATCGCGCTGACCGGGCCGACCGGCTGGAAGCGGTTGCCGTACGCCACCGGCGCGGTGAACTCCTTCGCGGCGGCCGGCTTCCCGGTGTACGCGACGAAGGAGAGGTCGTCGACCACACCACGCGCCGGGTTGTAGACCCCCAGCCCGAGCATCCGGGCGAGGAAACCGGAGGAGCCGGCGGGCGCGTTCGGCAGCTCCGCGCTGAGGTTGATCCGCTGTCCCCAGTCCAGCGGTACGCGGTAGAAGCGGGTCTCGCCCGGCGTGATCCGGTCCTTCCACACCCCGGAGTCGACCGAGCCCGCATCGTTGAAGCCGGTGCCTCCCTTGGCGCTGCGCTTGGTGGTGTCCGTGCGCGGGGCGGGCGTGACGGTGCTCCAACTGCCCTGGCCCGGCCGGGCGGGAGTGGGCCCCTTCAGCGGCGGCTCGTCGAGGTAGTCCAGTTCGAGCGGCCAGGCGTCGGAGCCTGACTTCGCCGAACCCTCACGGGTGATCACCAGGTAGTAGGGGCCGGCCTTCTGACACCCCGTGCGGTCGGCGCCGATACGGCGGGTGGCGTAGTCGGCGATCGGATAGGCCATACCGCCGCCGTGGAAGGACGGACGGGCACCCGTGTCGCAGGTCGTGCCGTCGCTGTCCTGGACATTGACGGTCAGTTTGTCGCCGTAGTCCGCGACCTTGGTCCCGGGCCGGGGCGCCGCGACGGCCGAGAAGTACGCACTGGTCCTGTCGTCCAGGGTGACGGCGTAGTACTTCTGCTCACCGCGCTTGATGGAGTCGGTGTGCAGTCCGGGCTCGAGCTGCGGGGCATCCGCGGTACTGGTGCTGCCCTTGGTCGCCGTGGCGCCGTCCGCCGTCCGGTACCCCGGGACGGTCCCGGCCGAGGCCACCCCCACCGCCCCCGGCAGGATCACCACCACGGCGAGCGCCGCCAGTACGGCTATGCCCCTGTTCGTCGTGCGCCCCGTCACCACGAGCCACCCCTCATCGGATCGGAATTCCCGGCGCCGGCCCGCGGCGTCCCGCGGACCCGTCCACAGAAAGCCGCGAGACCGGCCGGCAGCAGCACTCCCACGCCGCCGACGGCGACGGCCACCACACGTCCTGTGGGCCATCTTCCACCGCCGCCCCGCGTGCCGTCCGCCGAGGCCGGGGAATCACCCCGGGAGTACCGGTCCGGCTCCGGCCGTGCCGGAGTGACGCCCTTCTTCAGCAGATGTTCCACGTGAAACATCCGCCCTCTCGGGCGCCGCGCGACACCGACCCCCGAGAGCGTTTGCAA
Source organism: Streptomyces lydicus (assembly GCF_004125265.1). Classification (GTDB taxonomy): domain Bacteria; phylum Actinomycetota; class Actinomycetes; order Streptomycetales; family Streptomycetaceae; genus Streptomyces; species Streptomyces lydicus_C. Next base: position 4,524,496 of record NZ_RDTE01000003.1, on the reverse strand, counting down.
CTGCAAGCAAATAGTGTGCTACGGCAAATTCAAGGGGAGTGCCGTCCCGCCCCGACAACGACATCCAGCCACCCCTCGGCAGCCACCACGCCCACCGCAGAACGCCCCACACGCCCCACACGCCACCTGCCGCACCCGCCCCACGACGCACGAAACCCCGATCACCCAGGGGCAATCGGGGCTCGTACGAACCTGTGGTGCTGTGCTGTGGGGGGTCTCAGACACCCGAACCTGCGGGCACGGAGTCGGTCGCCTCCGTCCACAGATCCTGCTCGGCGCGATCCGCCTGGATCTGGCGGTACACGAGGAGCCCGCCGATGGCGGCCAGTGCGACCAGGAGAAGCTTCTTCACCGCGCGACCTCGTCTTTCGTTGACGTAGGGGACCTATGTCGGCCGATGATACACACCGGCCGATACCGATTGGTTACCTAGCCCGCGGTCGGCAACACCTCGTCCGAGGCCGCTGCCGCGAGCCAACTTCCGCCTCCGTACAACGAATCGGCCCGGCCGGGGAGTTCCCCGGCCGGGCCGATCGCTGCGGTGCGGCTACCAGGACTTGAACCTGGGGCCTCTTCCTTATCAGGGAAGCGCTCTAACCGTCTGAGCTATAGCCGCGCGCTCGCTGCACCAGAAGATTAGCGCACTTCAGAGGCGTTCCCAAAATCGGTTTCCGGAGCCCCCCGAACACCCTTCCGTGAAGGGGTCACTCATCCTCGGCGAGGGTGAGCTCCACCCCGCCGACGAAGCCCGCCGACAGGTTGTAGATGAACGCCCCGAGGGTGCCCAGCGCGGTCGCCAGCACCACGTCGATCACCGCGATGACCGACGTGAACAGCACCACCCGCGGCAGCGACAGGAACGACTGCAGATCGAAGCCGGCGCCGTCGCCGGAGCCGGTGGCCTCGCTGATCGTCCCGCCGACCGTGGAGAAGACGCCCATCGCGTTCATGACCATCCACAGCACGGCGGCGGCCACGACCGTGCAGATGCCCAGCGCGATGGAGAGCAGAAAGCTGACCTTCATGACCGACCACGGATCGGCACGCGCCACCCGCAGCCGGGCCTTGCGGGTGCGCGGGACCGTGCCGACGCCCGTACGCGGCCGGCGCACCGCCTGCCCGCCGCCGCCCTGCCCACCGCCGGTGGGGTACGCCTGAGGCGGCTGGTACGGCTGCCGGGAGCCGTCCTCGGCGGCCTGTCCCTCGGGCTTCGGCTGCGGTTGACGGGTATCGGTCACGGGTCCCCCCTGGTGTGAGCCCTCGTCTCGGGGGCCGGTGTCAGAAACGGCAGAGCCACGGGCGCTGTCCTCCGTCACGGTTGCGGGTCCGGACGGGGAGTCCTTCTTCGCTCCCGATCCACCCGCCGCAGCGCCCGTGGCTCCACTCACGACCTACTCCTCGTGCTACTCCGCCGGGGGCTGCTCGCCCTCGGCCTCCGTGGGCACGGTCTCCTCGGCCGCGTCGGCCTCGTCGGGCGCCTCGCCCCCGTCGACCTCTTCGGCTTCACGACCGGCCTCGGCGTTCCATGCGATGCCGACGACGGCATCACGCTTGCCCAGGTTGATCAGTTGGACGCCCATGGTGTCACGGCCGGTCTCCCGCACTCCGCTGACCCGCGTACGGATCACGCCACCGCCGAGCGTCACCGCGAGGATCTCGTCGCTCTCCTCGACGACCAGCGCTCCGACCAGCGAACCCCGGTCCTCCACGATCTTGGCGGCCTTGATCCCCAGACCGCCGCGGCCCTGGACGCGGTACTCGTCGACCGCGGTGCGCTTGGCGTAGCCGCCGTCCGTGGCGGTGAAGACGAACGTACCCGCGCGGACCACGTTCATCGAGAGCAGTTCGTCGTCCTCGCGGAAGCTCATGCCCTTCACACCGGAGGTGGCCCGGCCCATCGGGCGCAGTGCCTCGTCCGTCGCGGTGAACCGGATCGACTGGGCCTTCTTGCTGATCAGCAGCAGGTCGTCGTGCTCCGAGACCAGCTCGGCGCCGATCAGCTCGTCGTCGGTGCCGTCCTCCTGCTCGCGCAGGTTGATCGCGATGACACCGCCGGAGCGCGGCGAGTCGTAGTCCTTGAGCGGCGTCTTCTTCACCAGGCCGGCCTTGGTGGCGAGCACCAGGTACGGCATGGCCTCGTAGTCGCGGATCGCCAGGATCTGCGCGATCTGCTCGTCCGGCTGGAAGGCGAGGAGATTGGCCACATGCTGACCCCGCGCGTCCCGGCCCGCGTCGGGCAGCTCGTAGGCCTTCGCGCGGTAGACCCGGCCCTTGTTCGTGAAGAACAGCAGCCAGTGGTGGGTGGTGGAGACGAAGAAGTGGTCGACGATGTCGTCTTCCTTGAGCTTCGTGCCCCGCACGCCCTTGCCGCCGCGCTTCTGCGAGCGGTAGTCGTCGGTCTTCGTCCGCTTCACATAGCCGCCACGGGTGATCGTGACGACGATGTCCTCCTCGGCGATCAGGTCCTCGATGGACATGTCGCCCTCGAAGGGCACCAGCTTGGAGCGCCGGTCGTCGCCGAACTTGTCGACGATCGCGGCCAGTTCCTCGCTGATGATCTGGCGCTGCCGCTCCGGGGAGGCCAGGATCGCGTTGTACTCGTTGATCTTGCGCTGCAGCTCGTCGTGCTCGGCGGTGATCTTCTGGCGCTCCAGGGCGGCCAGCCGGCGCAGCTGCATCTCCAGGATCGCGTTCGCCTGGATCTCGTCGATGGTCAGCAGGCCCATCAGGCCCTCGCGCGCCACCTCGACCGTCTCGCTGCGCCGGATCAGCGCGATGACCTCGTCGATCGCGTCCAGCGCCTTGAGCAGACCGCGCAGGATGTGCGCCCGCTCCTCGGCCTTGCGCAGCCGGAACTTCGTCCGCCGGACGATGACCTCGATCTGGTGCGTCACCCAGTTGCGGATGAACGCGTCCAGCGAGAGCGTGCGCGGCACCCCGTCGACCAGCGCCAGCATGTTCGCGCCGAAGTTGGTCTGCAGATCGGTGTGCTTGTAGAGGTTGTTGAGGACGACCTTGGCGACCGCGTCCCGCTTGAGGACGATGACCAGGCGCTGGCCCGTGCGCGAGGAGGTCTCGTCGCGGACGTCCGCGATGCCACCGATCTTGCCGTCCTTCACCAGGTCGGCGATCTTCTGCGCGAGGTTGTCCGGGTTGACCTGGTAGGGCAGCTCGGTGACCACCAGGCACTGGCGGTTCTGGATCTCCTCGACCGCCACCACGGCGCGCATGGTGATCGAACCGCGGCCCGTGCGGTAGGCCTCCTCGATGCCCTTGCGGCCCACGACCAGTGCGCCGGTGGGGAAGTCGGGGCCCTTGATGCGCTCGATCAGCGCGTCCAGCAGCTCCTCGCTGGAGGCCTCGGGGTGCTCCAGCGCCCACTGGGCACCGGCCGCGACCTCGCGCAGGTTGTGCGGCGGGATGTTCGTCGCCATGCCGACCGCGATACCGGCCGAGCCGTTGATCAGCAGGTTGGGGAAGCGCGCCGGCAGGACCGTCGGCTCCTGGTTGCGGCCGTCGTAGTTGTCCTGGAAATCGACGGTCTCCTCGTCGATGTCCCGCAGCATCTCCATGGAGAGCTGCTTCATCTTGCACTCGGTGTACCGCATGGCCGCGGCCGGGTCGTTGCCCGGGGAGCCGAAGTTGCCGTTGGAGTCCACCAGCGGCATCCGCATCGACCACGGCTGCGCCAGGCGCACCAGGGCGTCATAGATCGAGGAGTCGCCGTGCGGGTGGTACGTACCCATGACGTCGCCCACGACGCGGGCGCACTTGTAGAAGCCCTTCTCGGGGCGGTAGCCGCCGTCGTACATCGCGTACAGCACGCGGCGGTGCACCGGCTTGAGGCCGTCCCGCACATCGGGCAGCGCACGCGAGACGATGACGGACATCGCGTAGTCGAGGTAGGAGCGCTGCATCTCCGTCTCGAGCCCGACGGGCTCGACACGCATCCCGACGCCTTCGATGGCGGCGGGCGCGCCCTCGGCGGTCACGCCGTCCGGGGTCACAGGGGGGTTCTCGTCGGCCATGGTGGTTCAAAGTCCTTTCGAGCTGCGGCTGTTGTTCGGGCCGACAGGGCTCAGATGTCGAGGAAGCGGACGTCCTTGGCGTTGCGCTGGATGAACGAGCGGCGCGCCTCGACGTCCTCGCCCATCAGCACGGAGAACAGGTCGTCCGCACGGGCCGCGTCGTCCAGCGAGACCTGACCGAGGACCCGGTGGTCGGTGTCCATGGTCGTGATGCGCAGCTCCTCGGCGTTCATCTCGCCGAGACCCTTGAACCGCTGGATCGAGTCCTCGCGGATCCGCTTGCCGTTCTGCTTGCCGAGCTCGATCAGCGCGTCCCGCTCCGCGTCGGAGTAGGCGTACTCGAAGTCGTCCCGGCCCCACTTGATCTTGTACAGCGGCGGGCGGGAGAGGTAGACGTGCCCCGCCTCGACCAGCGGCCGCATGAAGCGGAAGAGGAAGGTGAGCAGCAGGGTGTTGATGTGCTGACCGTCGACGTCGGCGTCCGCCATCAGGATGATCTTGTGGTAGCGGAGCTTGTCGATGTCGAAGTCCTCGTGCACGCCCGTGCCGAACGCCGAGATCAGCGCCTGGACCTCGTTGTTCTGCAGGATCTTGTCGACCCTGGCCTTCTCGACGTTGAGGATCTTGCCTCGGATCGGCAGGATCGCCTGGTACTCCGGGTTACGGCCGGACTTGGCCGAGCCGCCGGCGGAGTCACCCTCGACGATGAAGATCTCGCACTTCTCGGGGTCGTTGGACTGGCAGTCGCTCAGCTTGCCCGGCAGCGACGCCGTCTCCAGCAGGCCCTTGCGGCGGGTCAGATCGCGCGCCTTGCGGGCGGCCACCCGCGCGGTCGCGGCCTGGATGCCCTTGCGGATGATGTCCGCGGCCTCGTTGGGGTTGCGGTCCAGCCAGTCGTTGAGGTGTTCGTGGACCACCTTCTGGACGAAGGTCTTCACCTCGGTGTTGCCCAGCTTGGTCTTGGTCTGGCCCTCGAACTGCGGCTCGGCGAGCTTGACCGAGATGATCGCCGTCAGACCCTCGCGGATGTCCTCACCCGTGAGGTTGTCGTCCTTCTCGCGCAGCAGCTTCTTGTCGCGCGCATAGCGGTTGATCAGGCCGGTCAGCGCGGCGCGGAAGCCCTCTTCGTGGGTGCCGCCCTCGTGGGTGTGGATGATGTTCGCGAAGCTGTAGACACCCTCGCTGTACTGGGTGTTCCACTGCATCGCCAGCTCGACCGAGAGCTGGCGCTCCTTGTCCTCGGCGTCCACCGAGATCACCGTCGGGTGCACCAGCTCGCCCTTGCGCGAGTTGAGGTACGTCACGAAGTCGACGATGCCGCCCTCGTAGTGGTACCGCACCGAGAGCGGCTTGCCCTCCTCGTCCACGTGGTCCGGGCGCTCGTCGGTCAGCGCGATCGTCAGACCCTTGTTGAGGAACGCCATCTCCTGGAAGCGCCGCGACAGCGTCTCGAAGCTGTACGTGGTGGTCTCGAAGATGTCGCCGTCGGCCCAGAACGTCACCGACGTGCCGGATTCGTCGACCGGCTCGTGCTTGGCCAGCGGCGCGGTCGGGACGCCGAGCTTGTACTCCTGCGTCCAGCGGTGGCCCTCCGTGCGGACCTCGACCGCCACCCGCTGCGACAGCGCGTTCACGACGGAGACACCCACGCCGTGCAGACCACCGGAGACCGCGTAGCCGCCGCCGCCGAACTTGCCGCCGGCGTGCAGCACCGTCATCACGACCTCGACGGCCGGCTTGTTCTCCGACGGCACGATGCCTACCGGGATACCGCGGCCGTTGTCGACGACGCGGACGCCGCCGTCGGCCAGGATCGTGACCTCGATGGTGTCGGCGTGCCCGGCCAGCGCCTCGTCGACGGAGTTGTCGACGACCTCCTGCACGAGGTGGTGCAGACCGCGCTCACCCGTCGAGCCGATGTACATGCCGGGGCGCTTGCGGACCGCGTCCAGGCCTTCGAGGACGGTGATCGCACTGGCGTCGTACGACTTCTCCACCGCGGAGTCGCCCAGGGCGCCGGCCGGAACCCCCTCTTCAGTAGAAGCCGTGTTGTTCTCGTTGAGGTCGCCGGAGTCGGCCACGAAGCGCCCTTTCTGGCACAGCACGAGCCCTTCCGCGCCTGCGGGGATCACCCCTGGGAAGACAGGCGGGCGGGGCTGCGTCGTTCGACATGTTCCGCGAGTGGGCGGAATTGGCACCAGTCTACCGGTAGCGCCGACACTCATGGGGGTTTGCAGGCACCTGAGTCGTCATGTGCCGCCCTGAACTGGCGTCCGCCGACTCCCCATATCCGAGACGGGGGCCCAGGACGCTCACACGGGCACTCAGCGCTTCGGACTGTCAACCGGCGGCTACCGTGAGCGGAGTCTCATCCGTCTCACCCGTAGAGGGGGGTCACAGGGGGTCAGCCGTAGGTGTCGCCGGGGCCCTTGCTGCCCGGTGCCCGCAGCGATCCGTACCGGCGGGCGGGGCCCCCGGGACCCAGCACCTTGATCACCTTTACGGTGCCGTGGCCCAGGTCCTCGTTGAGGCGGGCCACCAGCGTCGGGGCCAGCAGCCGCAGCTGCGTCGCCCAGGCCGTCGAATCGCACTGGACGGTCAGGATCCGGGCGTCCTCGTCGTACTTCTGCGGCTCGCAGTGCTGCGCCACCTCGGGCCCGACCAGCTGCGGCCAGCGCCCCATCACCCCGCCGACCGCGGCCGGGGTCTCCCAGCCGCGTTCCGTGATCAGCCGGTTGATCGCCGCACCGAGCGGCAGCGGGTCGCGGCCGTCCGCCCGCGCGCCGGAGCGCAGGCCCCCGCGCTTGGCCTGCTTCTTCTGCTGCGCGGCCGCGCCCCGCGCACGCGCCTGCTCCTTGGCGGCGACCAGCGCCTGCCGGGCCAGATCCACACCGGAGAGCTCAGGGGAAGGCTTGGACGGGCCGGGCTGCTCCTCGCTCACAAGGTCACCTTCTCCGCGGCGCCGCCGGACACCGCATAGCGCGCCCCGGCCAGCGCCCCCGGCACATCGTCGTCCACCGCCGCCGTCACCAGCACCTGCTCGCCCGGGGCCACCAGCTCCGCCAGCCGCTCGCGGCGCCGCGCGTCCAGCTCGGCGAAGACGTCGTCGAGCACCAGCACCGGCTCATTGCCCTCGGCCCGCAGCAGGTCGTACGAGGCCAGCCGCAGCGCCAGCGCATACGACCAGGACTCGCCGTGGCTGGCGTACCCCTTCGCCGGGAGCTGCCCCAGCTTGAGCACCAGATCGTCGCGGTGCGGGCCGACCAGCGTCACCCCGCGCTCGATCTCTCCCTTACGGGCCTCGCCGAGCGCCGCCAGCAGCACGCCGTACAGCTCCTCGCGGGTCCCGGCGGCGGCCATCGCCTCGCCCGCCGAGCCGCGGTACTCCAGGGCCAGCGGCCCGCCGCCCGGCGCCAGCTGCTCATAGGCCTTGTCCGCGAGCGGCTGCAGCGCGGCGATCAGATCGAGCCGCTGCGCCAGCAGCTCGGCGCCCGCGCGGGCCAGATGCTGGTCCCATACGTCCAGCGTCGACAGATCCATCTGCCGCCCGCCGTGTCTGCGCGCCAGCGCCGCGGTCTTCAACAGGGTGTTGCGCTGCTTGAGGACACGGTCGTAGTCCGAGCGCACCCCGGCCATCCGCGGCGACCGCGCGGTGATCAGCTCGTCCAGGAACCGCCGCCGCTCGCCCGGATCGCCCTTGACCAGCGCCAGGTCCTCCGGCGCGAACAGCACCGTCCGGACGATCCCCAGCACGTCCCGCGGCTTGACCTGCGACGACCTGTTGATCCTGGCGCGGTTGGCCTTGCCCGGATTGAGCTCCAGCTCGACCAGCTGCTGCCGCTCGCCCTGGACGACCGCGGCCCGGACGACCGCCCGCTCGGCGCCCATCCGCACCAGCGGGGCGTCCGAGGAGACCCGGTGGCTGCCGAGCGTGGCCAGATAGCCGACCGCTTCGACCAGGTTGGTCTTGCCCTGGCCGTTGGGGCCCACGAAAGCCGTGACGCCCGGGTCGAGCGGAACCTCGACCCGGGCGTACGAGCGGAAGTCGGCGAGGGACAGGTGCGTGATGTGCATGGCTGGGCGCCGACCTCCCCCGGCGGGTGCCACCGGTCTACTCCGGCGGTTACTGCTTCTTGCTGCTTCTCGTTACTTCTTGTTCTCGACCGCGTGGCCACCGAACTGATTGCGCAGCGCGGCGATCATCTTCATCTGCGGGGAGTCGTCCTGACGGGAGGCGAAGCGCGCGAAGAGCGAGGCCGTGATCGCGGGCAGCGGCACGGCGTTGTCGATCGCGGCCTCGACCGTCCAGCGGCCCTCGCCGGAGTCGGCGGCGTAGCCGCGCAGCTTCTCCAGGTGCTCGTCGTCGTCGAGGGCGTTGACGGCCAGGTCGAGCAGCCAGGAGCGGATGACCGTCCCCTCCTGCCACGAGCGGAAGATCTCGCGCACGTCCGTGACGGAGTCGACCTTCTCCAGCAGCTCCCAGCCCTCGGCGAAGGCCTGCATCATGGCGTACTCGATGCCGTTGTGGACCATCTTCGCGAAGTGTCCTGCGCCGACCTTGCCGGCGTGCACCGAACCGAACTCGCCCTCGGGCTTGAGCGCGTCAAAGATCGGCTGCACCTTGGCGACATCGTCCTTGTCGCCGCCGTACATCAGGGCGTAGCCGTTCTCCAGGCCCCAGACGCCGCCGGAGACACCGCAGTCGACGAAGCCGATGCCCTTGGCCTTCAGCTCCTCGGCGTGCTTCTCGTCGTCGGTCCAGCGGGAGTTGCCGCCGTCCACGACGATGTCGCCCGGCGACAGCAGCTCGGCCAGCTCATCGATCGTGGACTGGGTGGCGGCGCCGGCCGGCACCATGACCCAGACCACCCGCGGCCCCTTGAGCTTGTCCACCAGCCCCTGAAGGCTGTTGACATCCGCCACGTCGGGGTTGCGGTCGTAACCGATGACGGTGTGGCCGGCGCGGCGAATGCGCTCGCGCATATTGCCGCCCATCTTGCCGAGACCGACGAGACCGAGCTCCATCAGAGACCCTCTTTGCACGTAGTCGTTGCTGTTCGTACCCGGGTCCGAGCCTACGCCCGCAGGTCCGCGCACACCTGTGGGCTCAGCCGCTCATCAGGGGCCCTTCAGCCGGTCGCCGCACGGCGCGCGGCCGGGGCGCCGTCCGGTGTCCGCCGGACGGCCGTCACCCCTGCGCTCCGGTCGTCAGCCCGAGAGCCGCACCGGCATGATCAGGTACTTGTACGCGTCGTCCGCCTCGGCGTCCTTGGCCGGCCGGCCGCTCAGCAGCGCGGGCTTGGTCGAGGTCGTGAAGGACAGCTGTGCCACCGGGGAGTCGATGGCCGACAGGCCCTCCAGGAGGAAGCCCGGGTTGAAGGCGATCGAGATGTCGTCGCCCTCCAGGTCGGCGTCCACCCGCTCCACAGCCTGTGCATCGTCGCTGGAGCCGGCCTCCAGGATCAGCACGCCCTGCTCGAAGCTCAGCCGGACCGGGGTGTTCCGCTCGGCCACCAGCGCCACACGCTTGACGGCCTCGACGAACGGGGCGGTCTCGATCACGGCGACCGAATTGAACTCGGTCGGGAAGAGGGTGCGGTACTTCGGCAGGTCGCCTTCCAGCAGACGCGTCGTCGTCCGCCGCCCGGCGCCCTCGAAACCGATCAGGCCCTCGCCCTGGCCGGAGCCGGACAGCGCGAGCGTGACGGTGTCTCCGCTGCTCAGGGACTTGGCGGTGTCCAGCAGTGTCTTGGCGGGGACCAGCGCGACCGCGGAGGCGTCCGGGCTCTCCGGCTTCCAGAGGAACTCGCGCACCGCGAAGCGGTAGCGGTCGGTGGAGGCCAGGGTGACGGTGTCGCCCTCGATCTCGATCCGTACGCCGGTGAGCACCGGGAGGGTGTCGTCACGGCCGGCGGCGATGGCGACCTGGGCGGCGGCCGCGGCGAAGACCTCACCGGGGACGGTGCCGGTGGCGGTGGGCATCGTCGGCAGGGACGGGTACTCCTCCACAGGAAGGGTGTGGAGGGTGAAGCGCGAGGAGCCGCAGACGACGGTCACCCGTACACCGTCGGTGGAAATCTCCACCGGGCGGTTGGGGAGCGCACGGCAGATGTCGGCGAGCAGCCGGCCGGAGACGAGGACCGTGCCCTCCTCTTCCACCTCCGCTTCCACCGAGACCCGCGCGGAGACCTCGTAGTCGAAGCCGGAGAGGCTCAGCGCGCCCTCCTCCGCCTTCAGCAGCAGGCCCGCGAGGACGGGCACCGGCGGACGGGCCGGGAGGCTCTTGGCCGCCCAGGCCACTGCCTCCGCGAGTACATCGCGCTCCACCCGGATCTTCACCGGAAACCGCCTCCTGCTGTTGCTGGCTCTCGCCCTGCTGGCCTTCGTCGTCGGCTGGGTTGCCGGAGACCAGTCTGACGCACGCCACCGACAGTCGGTGCGGCTCGGGGTCAAGTCGGCACGACCGGTGCCGGACGTCCGGCGGCCAACTTGTGCACAGGCCCCGTTTCCGAACGAGTTCCCCGGTAGATATCCGTGGTCGTAGTAGTAGGGGCTGTGGAAACCGTGGACAACTGCTTTTGCGCAGGTCAACACGGATTTTTTGTCCACTGCCCCTGTGGGCGGCGGTGGTGGAAAAGCCGGTGGTTCTGTGGACCGCCGGAAGTTCTGCACACCCGATGCACAGGGGACGGGTACTTCTCCCCAGCGCCATCCCCAGCTTTACCCCCGTTCCCCACAGCCCAATCCATCACCTTGGTGTGACCGCTTTCACTCGGCCCGGTGAGGGCGGGTGTTGTGTTGCCGAACAGTGGACAGCGATGTGGAGAAGCCGGTGATCGTTGGGGACAACAGCGGCTTGCCTGTGGGCGGGCGGTGGACAAGACGCGGTCTCCCCTGTGGACGAATCCGCTGTCCACACCCTGTGGAAGAAGGTTGGCCACAAATCCACACGCGGCTGACCTCCTCCGATGCCCCGTCAGCACACCGGCCTGTGGATCCCACAGGGATAACTTTCCCCTCCCCAGGATGTGGACGGAAGATTCTTGCCCAATCTGTGGAGAGAGGCCGTGACCGGCCGCGGAATCGAACACGGCAGGTGCGCTCCACAGGTTTGGGACGGTGGCGGGGCGGATCGGAACGGGCCGCCGCAGCGGCCAGGAGGCGTCTCGGGCCGGCTGCGGGAGCGGCGCATGACGCGTTCAGGAGCACTCGGAAGCCTCGCTCGGGCGCACACAGGGAACGGGTGCGGGCAGCGGTCAGAGGGAGGCCCGGGCGCTTCGTCTGCGGAGCGGACACGGGCCTGTCCTGCGGTAAGACACGGGCGCTCGGTCTCCGGGCAGGCACGGTCCCCGGGCAGGCACGGTCTTCGCCGAACGGCCGGCCCCGTATGACGAAGGGCGCTGCCGGAACGGATCCGGAGCGCCCTGGGACGTCCTGCGGTGGCCGTGGAGCAGCGGTGACCGGCCTCAGCCGTTCTTGATGCGGTTGGTCAGCTCGGTGACCTGGTTGTAGATCGAGCGCCGCTCGGCCATCAGCGCGCGGATCTTGCGGTCGGCGTGCATCACGGTCGTATGGTCCCGGCCGCCGAACTGCGCACCGATCTTCGGCAGCGAGAGATCTGTCAGCTCGCGGCACAGATACATGGCGATCTGGCGGGCGGTCACCAGCACCCGGCTGCGCGACGAGCCGCACAGGTCGTCGATGGTCAGCCCGAAGTAGTCGGCCGTCGAGGCCATGATCGCGGTCGCGGTGATCTCCGGCGCGGCGTCCTCGCCCCCGGGGATCAGGTCCTTCAGCACGATCTCGGTCAGCCCCAGGTCCACCGGCTGCCGGTTGAGCGAGGCGAACGCGGTCACCCGGATCAGCGCGCCCTCCAGCTCGCGGATGTTGCGCGAGATCCGGGACGCGATGAACTCCAGCACCTCCGGGGGCGCGTTCAGCTGCTCCTGGACGGCCTTCTTGCGGAGGATCGCGATCCGGGTCTCCAGCTCGGGCGGCTGGACGTCGGTGATCAGACCCCACTCGAAGCGGTTGCGCAGCCGGTCCTCCAGGGTGACCAGCTGCTTGGGCGGCCGGTCACTGGAGAGCACGATCTGCTTGTTCGCGTTGTGCAGCGTATTGAAGGTGTGGAAGAACTCCTCCTGCGTCGACTCCTTGCTCGCCAGGAACTGGATGTCGTCGACCAGCAGGATGTCCATGTCGCGGTAGCGCTTGCGGAACGCGTCCGCCTTGCCGTCGCGGATGGAGTTGATGAACTCGTTCGTGAACTCCTCCGAGCTCACGTACCGCACCCGGGTGCCGGGGTACAGACTCCGCGCGTAGTGCCCGATGGCATGCAGCAGATGGGTCTTGCCGAGACCGGACTCCCCGTAGATGAACAGCGGGTTGTACGCCTTGGCCGGCGCCTCGGCGACGGCGACCGCGGCGGCGTGCGCAAAGCGGTTCGAGGCACCGATGACGAAGGTGTCGAAGAGGTACTTCGGGTTCAGCCGCGCGGTCGGCTCACCGGGGCCGGTCGCCGGTGCGGGCTGCGCGGCGAGCGGGCTGGGCGCACCGCTGGGCGCGGGGAGCACGGCGCCGGGACCGCCCGAGCGGCCGTTGTGCCCGCCGGGCTGGTGCTCGGAGAGGTCGCGGCGCGGCTGGTCGTAGGGGGAGCGTGCGTCGGAGTGCTGCGGCGGCCCGCTGCGGTCGGGCGCCTGTCCTCGGTAGTCGTTCTGCCGCTGCTGATGCTGCGGTACATGGGACGAAGGGGAGGCATAGGGGTCGCGCTCGGGGTAGCCGCCGAGGTGCTGCTGCTGCCAGCCGTAGTCATCGCGCGGGCCGGGGCCGCCGGCCATACCGGAGGAGTGCTGCGGCCAGCCGCCCGGCTCGTGCCGGGGCTGCTGGTAGTCCGGATAGGCGGGGCGCACGCCGGGCAGGTCCTCGCCCTGGTGCCCGTAGCCCTGCCGACTGTCGTGGCGGCTGTCGTGCCGGTTGTCGTGTCGGCTCTCGTGGCGGCTGTCGTGCCGCGCTTCGTAGCCGTCGTAGGCATCGTGTTGCTGCGGTGCCTGATGCGACTGCTGAGAGTGCGGGGTGTGCTGCTGAGACGGCGCCTCGTGCTGAGGGGGCTGGTGCTGCGGCGACTGGTGCGGGGGCGCGGGCGGTGCCGGGGGCTCCTCGGAGGAGTTGTCAACGGTGATCGCGATCCGGATCGGGCGGCCGCACTCATGGCTGAGGACCTCCCCGATCAGCGGCGCCAGCCGGCCTTCGAGCGCAGTCTTGGCGTACTCGTTGGGGACGGCGAGCAGCGCGGTGTCGGCAACCAGCGCCAGCGGCTGGGTGCGCTTGAGCCAGTCCTGGTCCTTGGGCTTGATCCCGTCGATCTCCGCACGAAGGAGATGATCGAGCACGCGCGGCCACACTGCGGCAAGATCGGCAGGTACATCAGCCACGGGGCACGCTCTCTCAGCAGTCCCACGAATGTGTGATTCTCAGGACGGGCGGGAAGGAATCGGGGTTCAGCCACGGTAGTCAGGGCGGGCCTGGGGATTCAAGTTGTTGTCCACAGGCTGTGCATAGTGTGTCCTGACAAGAGGCCGGTCGGGGCCGCCGAGGAGCCGGTTTGACCGGATGGCGTAGCCGCGCGTACCGTGACCAGGTCGAGTTGTCGATGGCTGCTGCCGCCTGCCTCCGATGGGCAAAGATCACGCTCGAGTGATCGTGTAGCGGTGCACTTAGGCGTTGCGAGCTACTCGTGGGCGCACGGTGACAGCCAGTCGACGCCCCACATCTGTCTCTCCTGAGACAACAAGCATTCCTGGAGCCCCCGAGTGAGCAAGCGCACCTTCCAGCCGAACAACCGCCGCCGCGCGAAGACCCACGGCTTCCGTCTGCGCATGCGGACCCGCGCCGGCCGCGCGATTCTCGCGTCCCGCCGTGGCAAGGGTCGCGCCCGCCTGTCGGCCTGAGCAGCCTGAACCTAGGTCCATGACGTGCTGCCTACCGAGAATCGGCTGAGGCGGCGCGAGGACTTCGCGGCCGCGGTACGCCGGGGACGCAGGGCCGGGCGCCCGCTCCTTGTCGTTCATTTCCGCAGCGGTGCAACGGACCCGCACGGGTCGGGGGAGAGTGTTCCCCCGGCACGTGCGGGTTTCGTCGTGAGCAAGGCAGTGGGCAACGCTGTCGTGCGCAACAAGGTCCAGCGCAGGCTCCGGCATCTGATGCGCGACCGGCTGGACCGGCTGCCCGCCGGTAGCCTGGTTGTCGTACGGGCCCTGCCCTGCGCGGGTGATGCGGAACACGACCAGCTGGCCCGCGACCTGGATGCCGCCCTTGAGCGGCTGCTGGGAGGGGTGCCGAAAGGCTGCCATCCCCCGGGGGCCGTCACCGGCGGCGGCTCCGCCGCTGGCCCCCGGAACCCCGGACGGGACCCGGGAGGGAGCGCACAGTGAAGTACCCGCTGCTGCTTTTGATCAAGATCTACCAGTGGACCATCAGCCCCTTGCTGGGACCGGTCTGCAAGTACTACCCGTCGTGCTCGCACTATGGCTACACGGCCATCGACCGGCACGGTGCGGTGAAAGGGACTGCGCTGACAGCCTGGCGCATCCTGCGATGCAATCCGTGGTCGCTCGGTGGCGTCGACCACGTCCCTCCCCGGAAGCGTCCGGTTTGGCATCAGCGGCTGAGGAGCCGCCTGGGCGGGCCCACCGTCCCTGAGCCTGTCGCCCAGCCCGAGACTCAGCCCAACGCCCAAGGAGCCTGATTCGTGGACACGATCCTCGGTCCCCTCTATATCGCTGTTTCCTGGATCATCGTCCAGTTCCACTCGTTCTACAGCCTCATCTTTGACAAGAACAGTGGCGCGGCGTGGGGTCTGTCCATCGTCTCGCTGGTGGTGCTGATCCGTATCTGCCTGATCCCGCTCTTTGTGAAGCAGATCAAGTCGACGCGGAACATGCAGGCGCTCCAGCCGAAGATGAAGGCGATCCAGGAGCGCTACAAGAACGACAAGCAGCGCCAGTCCGAAGAGATGATGAAGCTCTACAAGGAGACGGGCACCAACCCGCTCTCGAGCTGTCTCCCGATCCTGGCGCAGTCGCCGTTCTTCATCTCGCTGTACCAGGTCCTGAGCCACATCGCGCAGAACAAGACGGTCGGCGTCATCGACCAGCCGCTGCTGGAGAGCGCGCAGAAGGCGCACATCTTCGGTGCGCCGCTGGCGGCGAAGTTCATGGACAGCGCGGAGAAGATCCAGAGCCTCGGTGCTTCCGTGGTCGACGTCCGCGTGGTCACGATCATCATGATCGTCCTGATGTCCGCGTCGCAGTTCTACACGCAGCGCCAGCTGATGACCAAGAACGTCGACCTCACGGTGAAGACGCCGTTCATGCAGCAGCAGAAGATGCTGATGTACGTCTTCCCCATCATGTTCGCCGTCTTCGGCATCAACTTCCCCGTCGGTGTTCTCGTCTACTGGCTGACCACCAACGTGTGGACCATGGGCCAGCAGATGTTCGTCATCCGTCGTAACCCGACCCCGGGCAGCAAGGCCTTCGCGGAGCGCCAGGAGCGGCTGCGCGCCGCCGGCAAGATCGTCGAGGACCCGGCCGTCGTCGAGGCGAAGCAGGCCGCCGAAGAGGCGCGCCAGCACCGCCAGCAGCCCAAGCGCCAGACGAAGTCCCAGCGGCAGACCGGCAGCGCAGCACCGGCCGGTGGTGCGCAGAACCGTACGCGCGCCGGATCCGCTTCGGGCGACACGGGCGCCGGACAGGGTGCTGTGAAGAAGCAGTCGCTGGAGAAGAAGGACGCGCAGGAGGGCAAGGAGAAGGGCGGCGCCTCCGGGTCCCGCACCGCCAAGTCCGGTCAGCGCAAGGGCCAGCAGCGCCCCAAGCACCCGTCCAAGAAGTAAGAAGGAGTCCTTTCGTGACGGACACGACCCCTGCCACCAAGGGCACCGACACCTTGACCCGCCTGGAGCAGGAAGGCGAGATCGCGGCCGACTACCTCGAGGGTCTGCTGGACATCGCCGACCTCGACGGTGACATCGACATGGATGTCGAGGCCGACCGTGCCGCTGTGTCGATCATCAGTGACTCGACCAGCCGTGACCTGCAGAAGCTGGTGGGCCGCGACGGTGAGGTGCTGGAGGCCCTGCAGGAGCTGACCCGGCTGGCCGTGCACCGTGAAACCGGTGACCGCAGCCGTCTGATGCTGGACATCGCCGGCTTCCGGGCGCGTAAGCGCGAGGAGCTTGCGGAGATCGGTGCGAAGGCTGCGGAAGAGGCCAAGGGCACCGGTGAGCCGGTGAAGCTCGACCCCATGACGCCGTTCGAGCGCAAGGTCGTCCACGATGCGGTGGCGGCGGCCGGGCTCCGGAGCGAGTCCGAGGGCGAGGAGCCGCAGCGCCGAGTGGTTGTTCTCCCGGCCTGACCACTCAGCGCTCCCGTTTTTCTTTGGCCCCGTCTGCTCGCAGGCGGGGCCAAAAGTTGTCAGCGTTCTGTGTTATCCCGGGGGCGTAACCCGGGTTCCCGGCAGGAAAAGCAGTCCAAAGGAAGGGCGGTTCCCGTGACGGAGGCAGCAGCGGAGCTCCCTCCTGCGCCGAAGGCGGCGGAGGAGGTTTTCGGCGAGCGCTTTGCGGAGGCCGTGCGGTACGGCGAACTGCTCGCCGACGCCGGGGTGAAGCGTGGGCTCATCGGCCCGCGTGAGGTGCCGCGGCTGTGGGAGCGGCATCTGTTGAACTGTGCGGTGCTCTCCGAGGTCGTGCCCGAGGGCGTCTCGGTCTGTGATGTGGGCTCGGGCGCCGGACTGCCCGGTATCCCGTTGGCGCTGGTGCGCCCGGATTTGAAGATCACGCTGCTGGAGCCGCTGCTGCGGCGTACGAACTTCCTTCAGGAAGTCGTCGAGCTGCTGGGGCTGGACCATGTCACGGTCGTACGCGGGCGGGCCGAAGAGGTCATGGGGAAGCTGCCGCAGGTGCATGTGGTGACGGCGCGTGCCGTCGCTCCGCTCGACCGGCTGGCCGGCTGGGGGGTTCCGCTGCTGCGCCCCTACGGCGAGATGCTGGCGCTCAAGGGCGATGCCGCGGAGGAGGAGCTCAAGGGAGCCCGGGCGGCGCTGAGCAAGCTGGGCGTCGTGGAGACCTCGGTGGTGCACGTGGGCGAGGGCATCGTGGATCCGCCGTCGACCGTAGTGCGGGTCGAGGTGGGCGAGAGCCCCGGCGGAGTGCGCTTCGCGGCCAAGCGGGCCAAGGCGGCTCGGGTGGGCCGTGCGTCGAGGGGGCGCCGGCGCTGATGGCCGGTGCCGGAGCGCTACGGACCGGCAGGGATGCCAGGGCTTTTGCCGTTCCGCGAAGAGGAGAAACGGCAAAAGCCCTCAATGCCATCAAAACGACACAAGACGGAGTGTCGCGGCTGATTCAGGCGTGACGCTGGCATCGTGTTTCACGTGAAACGTCGTTCTCTACTGCAAGGGATCATCGACCGTGGTCGTGTGGCCGCCGCTCCCCGCGACCGTAGACCCACAAGGGTCAGCGAAGTATCCACAGAAGTGGATTCGTCCACAGGAGAACGGACCTCACTGGTTCGCGACACCGAAAGCATGGCAGGCTCTGAACATTGCGAGCCTGATGTCGAGGAGAGTGAATCCTTGCGGTCCGACGCCAACATCGCGGGACCGATGACCGATCCGGTCCCCGGTCCCCGTAGCGAGTCGTTCGGGGACGACGTTTCACGTGAAACGCCGCCCCCGATGGACGACACCCCGATCGGTCGTGCAGCTCAGCTGGCGGTGGAGGCACTCGGCCGCGCGGGTGAGGGGCTGCCCCGGCCTGAACAGACTCGGGTCATGGTGGTCGCCAACCAGAAGGGCGGGGTCGGCAAGACCACGACCACGGTGAACCTGGCAGCCTCCTTGGCTCTGCACGGTGCCCGGGTTCTGGTGGTCGACCTCGACCCCCAGGGCAATGCGTCAACGGCGCTGGGCATTGACCACCACTCCGACGTGCCCTCCATCTACGACGTACTCGTGGAGAGCAAGCCGCTCTCCGATGTCGTACAGCCGGTCGTGGATGTGGAGGGCTTGTTCTGTGCGCCCGCCACGATCGATCTGGCCGGTGCGGAGATCGAGCTGGTCTCGCTGGTGGCCCGTGAGAGCCGGCTCGACCGGGCGATCAAGGCGTATGAACAGCCGCTGGACTACATCTTCATCGACTGCCCGCCCTCGCTCGGCCTGCTGACGGTCAACGCCCTGGTGGCCGGTGCCGAGGTACTGATCCCGATTCAGTGCGAGTATTACGCGCTGGAGGGTCTGGGCCAGCTGCTCCGGAACGTTGATCTGGTGCGGGGGCATCTCAATCCCACGCTCCATGTCTCGACCATCCTGCTCACCATGTACGACGGCCGCACCCGGCTGGCCTCCCAGGTCGCCGATGAAGTGCGCAGTCACTTCGGCCATGAGGTGCTCCGTACCAGCATTCCCCGCTCGGTGCGCATCTCCGAGGCACCCAGCTATGGGCAGACGGTGCTCACCTATGACCCGGGATCCAGTGGCTCGCTTTCCTATCTCGAAGCAGCCAGGGAGATCGCGTGGCGTGGGGTCCCGCAGACCGGGGGCCAGGGCCTCAGCGTCAACTATGAAGCACAGCACAGCATCTCGGAGGGGACTCAGTGAGCGAACGACGTAGAGGCCTGGGCCGTGGGCTCGGTGCGCTGATCCCCGCGGCACCGCAGAGCACGGACCATGCCGGGCCGACGGGTCAGGGAGCGGCGTCATCGTCGTCCGTACCGGTCTTGGCCCCGGAGCGAGGAGTGGCGGCCGCCAAGCTGACGTCGCTGCCGACGCACGGTGTTTCACGTGAAACGGAGACATCGGCAGGGGCGGAGGCATCGTCGGCGGGCGTCTCGGAAGTGGCAGGCGCGCACTTCGCCGAGGTGCCACTGGACGCGATCAAGCCGAACCCGCGCCAGCCGCGTGAGGTCTTCGACGAGGACGCCCTGGCCGAGCTGGTCACCTCCATCAAGGAGGTGGGCCTGCTCCAGCCGGTGGTGGTCCGTCAGACGGGACCGGGGCGGTATGAGCTCATCATGGGTGAGCGCCGCTGGCGGGCGTGCCGTGAGGCCGGCCTGGAGAAGATTCCCGCGATCGTGCGGGCCACGGACGACGAGAAGCTGCTGCTCGATGCGCTTCTGGAGAATCTCCACCGGGCACAGCTCAACCCGCTGGAAGAGGCAGCTGCCTACGACCAGCTACTGAAGGACTTCAAGTGCACGCATGACGAGCTGGCAGATCGGATCGGGCGTTCGCGTCCGCAGGTTTCCAACACGCTGCGGCTGCTGAGGCTCTCGCCGTCCGTGCAGAAGCGGCTCGCTGCAGGTGTGCTCTCCGCTGGACATGCCCGCGCTCTGCTGTCCGTGGAGGACTCGGAAGAGCAGGATCACCTCGCGCGCCGCATCGTGGCGGAGGGACTGTCGGTCCGTTCCGTCGAGGAGATCGTGACGCTGATGGGGTCGACCCCCAAGAGCGCGAGCAAGGCCAAGGGGCCCCGGGCGGGCACCCGGGTCTCTCCCGCCCTGACGGGTCTGGCTTCCAGGCTGTCCGATCGCTTCGAGACCCGGGTGAAGGTCGACCTGGGGCAGAAGAAGGGAAAGATCGTCGTCGAGTTCGCCTCGATGGATGATCTGGAGCGCATCCTCGGCACGCTCGCCCCTGGTGAGGGGCGCGTCCTGGGCCAGTCGCTGGCAGAGGAGAACGACGACGAAGAGTGAGCTGTTGCTCGGCTCCTGGGCGGGCCGTGTTCCGGAGTGCATACCGGAACACGGCCCGCCCTTTGCTCTCTTGCGGTACCCGTGCCCGTAAAGGGTGGATACGATGCGTTCGGGTATGGCACGCATCCATGTGGAGAGACCTCACACCGAGGAGAGGGCCATGCAATCGGTGAGCCGCACCGGATTGTTGGCAGCGGGGTTCGGCCTCGCAGCCGTCGGAGGATTCGTCGGTGGTCTGCTCAGAGAGCAGGTGGCGCTGACGGCGCTTCGTGGTGCGGCAGGCGAGGGAAGCGAGGACCTGGTTCCATGGGCCGTCGGCTCGTACCGCTCACGCTGGACAACCTTCCGGACCTTCCCAAGCGCTGCCGCTCCTGCGTCTTCTGGGAGCTCGACCCCGTCAGCGGCGAGGCCGCGGTAAAGGCGGGACGCCCGGAGCTGGAGAAGGAAGCCTGGATCTCGGCAGTACTGCTGGAGTGGGGGTCCTGCGGGCGGGTGGTCTATGTCGACGAGGTGCCCGTCGGGTTCGTGATGTACGCCCCGCCGGCGTATGTGCCGCGCTCCACGGCCTTCCCGACCAGCCCGGTCTCACCGGACGCGGTGCAGTTGCTGACGGCATGGCTGATCCCTGGATACCAAGGTCAGGGGCTGGGGCGGGTGATGGTCCAGACGGTCGCCAAGGACCTCATCCAGCGCGGCTTCAAAGCCATCGAGGCCTTTGGCGATGCCCGCTGGAGCGAACCGGCGTGTGTGCTGCCTGCCCATCACCTCCTCGCAGTCGGCTTCAAGACCGTACGGCCCCATCCCCGCTTCCCTCGGCTGCGCCTTGAGCTGCGGACCACGATCTCGTGGAAGGAAGATGTCGAGCTGGCTCTCGACCGCTTGCTGGGAGCCGTGCAGAAGGAACCGGCCCTGCGACCGTTGTAGGGCGTGCGGTTTCCCGTGAAACAGAGAACGGGCCCGCCCCTTGGTGGGGCAGGCCCGTTTCCCGTGAAACGGAGTGGCGTGGCTCAGGCGAGGTAGTCCGCCAGGTCGCGCTCGATGGCAGCCTTCGGCTTGGCACCGACGATGGTCTTCACGACCTCGCCGCCCTGGTAGACGTTCATGGTCGGGATCGACATGACGCCGTACTTGGCGGTGGTGGCCGGGTTCTCATCGGTGTTCAGCTTGGCGATGACGATCTCGTCGTGCTCGGCGGCAATTGCCTCCAGGGACGGGGCGACCTGGCGGCACGGGCCGCACCAGGTGGCCCAGAAATCCACAAGGACAGGCTTGTCGCTCTTGAGAACGACCTCTTCGAAGTTGTCGTCCGTGACGGTCACCGTGGCGCCGGCCATGGCAATCTCCTTACTGGGTGGGTGGTGGGAAAGCTGGGTGCGCGGATCAGATCGAGGCGGTCTTGTCCGGCTCGGCCGCCTCGCTGTCCGACAGCGCAGCGAGGAACCGCTCGGCGTCGAGGGCGGCGGAGCAGCCCGTACCGGCTGCGGTGATCGCCTGGCGGTAGGTGTGGTCGACGACATCGCCGGCGCCGAAGACGCCCGTCAGGTTGGTCCGCGTGCTGGGCGCATCGACCTTGAGGTAGCCCTCGTCGTCGAGCTTCAGCTGCCCCTTGAACAGCTCGGTCCGCGGGTCGTGGCCGATCGCGATGAAGAGGCCGGTGACGGGGAGCTCGGAGGTCTCGCCGGTCTTACGGTTGCGCAGGGTCAGACCCGAGAGCTTGCTCTCACCGTGGATCTCGGCGACGTCGCTGTCCCACACAAACTTGATCTTCGGGTCCGCGAAGGCACGCTCCTGCATGGCCTTGCTGGCCCGCAGGGTGTCTCGGCGGTGGACGACCGTGACCGACTTGGCGAAGCGGGAGAGGAACGTGGCCTCCTCCATCGCGGTGTCGCCACCACCGATGACGGCGATGTCCTGGTCCTTGAAGAAGAACCCGTCGCAGGTGGCGCACCAGGAGACGCCACGACCGGACAGCTCGTCCTCACGGGGAAGGCCGAGCTTGCGGTGCTGGGAGCCGGTACTGACGATCACGGTCTTCGCCCGGTGGACGTTGCCGGCGGTGTCCGTAACGGTCTTGATCTCCTCGGAGAGGTCGACCGAGACGATGTCGTCCGGCACCAGCTCGGCGCCGAAGCGCTCCGCCTGGGCGCGCATGTTGTCCATCAGGTCCGGCCCCATGATGCCGTCGCGGAAACCGGGGAAGTTCTCCACGTCGGTGGTGTTCATCAGCGCGCCTCCGGCGGTGACGGCACCTTCGAAGACCAGCGGCTTCAGGGACGCGCGGGCGGTGTAGAGCGCTGCGGTGTAGCCCGCGGGCCCGGAGCCAATGATGATCACGTTGCGGACGTCGCTCACGGGTGTCTTCCTTGTCTCTGCCGACTGCTTGCTGGGGCTCTCGGAACTCTCACCCCACCCAACGGATCCTACGGGGCGAGCATTCCCGGAGTGTCACAGCGCACTGCTGGTTGCTCAGTCTCGCTGGTACGAGTGAGACAGCAGAATCTTCCCGGGAGCCGGTGGCGTGGCGGAGACGCAGGACGAACTGACAACAAAGGCGGAGACGCGCTGTGCATCGGCCGGATCCGGCAGCACCACGAGGTAGGCGTCCTTGCCCTGGTACCGGGTGTGGCTGGACGCAAGCGGTGCCTCCGTCCGCCCGGTGCCCAGGCGGACACACGACGGAACGGTGTCGGCACCGCCGCGCAGCGTCGACTCGGGAGAGCTGCGCGTGCCGATGTCCGGGGACTTGTGCGAACCCTTTGACGCCAGCAGGTCGTGTACATGCGAACCAAGCGTGGCGGCGGTCAGGCCCGCTGCCTCGGTGGTCTTCTCGGGGGCGGCGGTGGCCCGGCCATGGTGGCCGGCCTGGGTTCCGTCGACGGCGGCGTTCTGGATGAGCAGGCCGCCGAAGCTGAAGACCGCCGCGGCGGCTGCGGTGCCGAGCAGAATCCGGGGCCAGCGCCGCGAACGGAGCGAACGGCCGCCCGGCGTCTGCCGACCCGGCCCGGAGGACCCCCGAGGCCGTCCGGCGGGCCGGGTGGACGGCCCGACACGGTGGGGAGGCTCGCTGTCGGTTTCACGTGAAACCACGACGGGGGTGGCGGCTGTTTCACGTGAAACATGAGCCGCGGCGTCGGGCGTGGTGGCATCCAGCAGCGCCTCGGCGGCGAGGGCGGCATCGATGCGGCCGGCCACGTCGGCCGGCATACGGATCGGACCGGGAAGGGTGCCGAGCAGGGCCCGGATCTCTTCCAACGACGCATAGACGTCATCACACAACGGGCAGCCGGCGAGATGATGGCGCACATCCGCGCTGCGAGAGGGGGACAGCAGCCCGTCCGTGAGGTCAGAGAGCTCGGAGACTTCCGGGTGCTCACCTGTGGGGTGCTCATCCGTGCCGGTCATCGACGTCACGCTCGCCCACCTCCGCCCTTCACGGCACCTGTGTCGTTCGGTCCTGCCGTCGGTGGGACGGATGTCCCCTGCGCCCGGTTCCTTCCCCCGCTCGTGGGTTTGCTATCCCCGTTGTCGGCGCGCAGATGGGTGACCAAGGGGAGGAGCCGAGCGCGGCCTCGTGCACAGCGGCTTTTCACCGTGCCGGTGGGGATGTCGAGGATCGCCGCGGCCTCCGCGACGGGGTAGCCCTGCATATCGACGAGGACGAGCGCTGCACGCTGTTCCTCGGGGAGAGTGCGTAGGGCACTGAGCAGCTCACGGTGCAGGTCCTGGCGCTCGGCGGGTGCCGAGGCGGATTCCTCGGGTTCGAGAAGCTGCTCCAGCCGCTCGGTCTCGGCAACGGGCGAGGTACGCCGCGAAGCGGCCTTACGCGCCCGGTCCAGGCAGGCATTGACCGTGATGCGGTGCAGCCAGGTCGTCACGGCGGACTGCCCGCGGAAGGTGTGGGCCGCGCGATAGGCGGAGACCAGGGCGTCCTGCACGGCATCGGCAGCCTCTTCACGATCACCGAGGGTGCGCAGTGCCACCGCCCAGAGTCGGTCGCGATGGCGGCGGACTATCTCCCCGAAGGCGTCGGGGTCGCCCTTCACGTGCAGGGCAAGGAGATCGGCGTCGCTTGGTATCGAAGCCTTGTCGCTCTCGGTGGACACGGGCCCCCCGGCCGTAGCTGCCTGATCTCGGTCCAATTGAAGCCCGCCAGGTCAGGAATGTAAATGCTGTCGAAAGGCGGCGGTGTGCAGGCGGGTGGCCTCTTTGCGCCGTTCTCGCATGGACGGTCCGTACGAGCAGCGCCCAAGAGCGTGGGGCTCCGGCCGGAATACCGGACCGGAGCCCCACACAGTTTTCTGGACAGTCGTGCTGTCCTTCACTCCGCTCAGCTGGTGAAGGACACCTCGGTCACGCCCTGTCGGTACCCGGCGGTGCTGTACCCGTCACCCGGCGCATACGGCATCGCGGTGATCCACACCACGACATAGCGCGTCTTTGCCGGCTGCTTCAGGTTGACCTTGAGGGCCGAACCCGACGTCTTGCCGGTTCCGAGCCGTCGCATGGAGCTGAGCGGCTGTGAAGAGGAGAGTGAATCGGCGGCATAGAGCGTCACGGTCGTGTGAGGGCCGGTGTAGTGAAGGCCGATCGTTGCGCCGCTTATCCGCTGTTTCGAGCCGAGGTCGTAGACGAGACCGACGCCCTTCTTGAAGATCGGATTCAGGTCAGGGCCTTCGCGGTAGCCTCTGCTGCCCCAGTAGGTGCTGGGATTCCCGTCGATCGTGTCCTGCGCCTGATTTGCGTGCTGCGGCTGACCGTCGGGGTAGTACTCCCCCGCCTCCACGATCTTGATCGGCTTGCCCTGGGGCTTCTTGGCCGCGCCACTGCTCGGCTGCGAGTTGGCCGGATCGTCCCGGTCCTCCTCGCGCTTCAACAGGGTGTCCGCCAGCTGCCAGCTGCCCAGCCCCAGCGCCGCGATCAGCAGCGCGGAGACGGACCACTTCAGCGCCCGGCCGGTGCGGCTCTGCAGCGGAGGCGGCGGAGATGCGACCGGCTGGGTCGCATGGCTCGCCTGAGCGGGGCGAGCCGACGGCTGCCGGTAGTTGCCCTGCTGGTATCCCGTGCGCTGATACGGCGGCGGCGTGGCGAAGGAGGTCTCCGGAGGCCGGATACGCGGCATGGCCGCCACGGCCTTGACCAGCTCCTCAGGGGTGGTGCACGGCTGCTCCTGGCGGGAAGCCGTGGCCCCGTCGTTGATCAAAGCGCGCATGGCGAGTTCGGACAGCCCGCGGTGCACACCGGCGCGCACTTGGTCGGGTGCGATCAGCCCGACGCCCTTGGGCAGGCCGGTGAGGCCATGGGCGTCGTTCTCGTACGGCCAGCGCTGGGTCAGCGCGGAGTAGAGCAGCGCCCCGATCGCCTCGGTGTCCGTGCGCTGCGGGTGCTCGCAGGTGATACCGCGCAGTGCCGCCATGACGGCCAGCCCACGGATGCGGTACTGCCCGGACTCCGTGCGCAGCACCGAGCCGGGGGTGATCCGCAGATGGGACAGGCCCTCGCGGTGCGCGGCGGCCATGGCCTGGGAGACCTGGCTGACGAGCTGATAGGCGTCGTGCGGCTCCAGCGGACCGTTGGCGAGCACCGTGGTGAGCTCGGTGGCGTCCGGCAGCCACTCGTGGACCACGTAGACGAGGTCGTTCTCCTCGACGGCGTCCAGGACCTGGACGAACCGGGGGTCACCCAGCAGTGCCGAGGAACGGGCGGCGGACAGTACCGGCCGGGCCCGGGGGTGGTCGGCCGGCAGGATGTGCACGCCGACGGCGCGGCGCAGCTTCTCGTCGACCGCACGCCAGCTGCTGAATCCGTCCAGACGGGTGACGCACTCCTCGAGGCGGTAACGTCTGGCAAGCTTGTGGCCGCTGTGCAGTTCCGGTGGCTGGGCTTCGATCGCCGCGGCACGCTCCTCGTCGGTGCCCTCGGCGTCCTTTTCCCTGCCGGATACCTTCTCGGCCTTAGCACCGTCGTCCGTGGCCTTACCCGCCTTGGCGGTCAGCGGTTCCTCACCGCTCGTGTCAGCCACGTCGACGGCAGCCGTGCTCCGTTCCGCCACCGTCGTTCCTGCCTCCCCATCCGTTGCAGGCTCAATGAGCCAAGACAATTGTGCCCACAGTCCGCCACTATGCACGACACACGGTGGCAGTCGATGGTTGTGCTCAATCAACGCCCAAGCTTCGACCGGACCATGCCGACCAGGGCGTTCATTTCCTCGATGCGCATTTTGCGTGCAGCCACGTAGAACACGGCCAGAAGTGCGGCGGCACCGGCGATCAGAGCGGCCAGCGACCCGAGGACGCCGGTGCCGAGCGCCTGCATGATCCCGTACACCGCGGCTCCCGAGATGATCGTGGCCGGGATGCTGGCGCCCGCCAGCCGTGCGTAGGTCCGCACGACATGAGCGGTGTCGAGATCACCGTTCATGCGCTTGCTCAGACGGCGCCAGGCCACGCCCACGCCGATGATGTACGCCAGGCCGTAGGAGGCCGCCATGCCGACCACGGCCCAGCGGGCGGGCAGGACCAGGAAGCACAGGCCGGAGGCCGCGGCGTTGACGGCCGCGACGATCACCGTGTTGTAGAAGGGCGTGCGGGTGTCCTCGTATGCGTAGAAGGCGCGCAGGACGACGTACTGCACCGAGAACGGAATCAGCCCCACACCGAAGGCCATCAGCATGTAGCCCATCGGGATGCCGGCACCGGACGAGCCGTAGACCAGCGTGCACAGCGGGATGCCGAGGGAGAGGAAGCCGAACGAGATCGGGACGATCGCGACGGCGGAGGTGCGCAGGCCCTGCGAGATGTCGTCCCGGACGGCGCCGGTGTCACCGTCATGCGCGGACCGTGCCAGCCGCGGCAGCAGCGCCGCCATGACGGAGACCGTGATGATCGCCTGCGGCATGTTCCAGATCAGCTGTGCGCTGGCGTACGAGATGAAGCCGGTGCCCGGGTGCCCCTGCTCGTTGGCGGTGTTGCCGGCCCAGGTGGAGAGCTGGGTGACGACGAGGACGCCCGCCTGGTTGGCGAGCACGAACAGCACGGTCCATTTGGCGAGCTTGGCGGCCTTGCCCAGGCCGTGGCCCCGCCAGTCGAAGCGCAGCCGGAGCTTGAATTCGGCGTCGCGCAGGTAGGGGATCATCGCCAGGGCCTGGACGACGAGCCCGAGGAGGGTTCCGATTCCCAGGAGCCGGATGCCCTCGTCGGGGATGGTGGTGACGCCGATGTGCGAGGTCTTCGCCGTGCCGTAGACCCAGATGAACAGGCCGAAGGTGGCGATCATGACGATGTTGTTGAGGACGGGGGTCCACATCATCGCGCCGAAGCGGCCACGGGCGTTGAGGATCTGTCCCATGACGACATGCAGGCCCATGAAGAAGATCGTGGGCACGCAGTAGCGGGTGAACGCGACGGCGACTTCGTTGGCCGCCGGATCACGGGAGATGTCGAAGGAGACCAGTTTCACCAGCAGCGGCGCCGCTACGACCGCCAGGACCGTGAGCACGCCGAGTACCACGATGACCAGCGTCAGCAGCCGGTTCGCGTAGGCCTCGCCGCCGTCCTCGTCCTCCTTCATCGCGCGTACCAGCTGCGGGACGAAGACCGAGTTGAGACCGCCGCCGATGGTCAGGATGAAGATCATCGTCGGTAGCTGGTACGCGACCTGCCAGGAGTCGCCGAGCACCGCACCACCGAGGGCCGCGACGATCAGTGCCGAGCGGATGAAGCCGGTGAGACGCGACACCATCGTGCCGGCGGCCATCACCGCGCTGGACTTGAGCAGGCCGGAGGCGCGGCCGCCGGAGGGCTTGCCGGCCGCCGCCACGGGGGCCGGCTCCGGTGCGGTCTGCTGGGGTACGGCCTCCGGTCCGGGCCCCGCGGGTGCCGGGGGGCCGGCCGTCGCGGGAGCGGAGTGCTGGGGCTCGTAGGACTGCTGGTCCTGGAAGAGGTGGGCGAAGGCGTCGGGCTCCGGACGCTCGTCGGCGGCCTGGGTGATCAGGTCGTCCACACCCACGAACTGCGTCGTCGCCGCGGCATCGCCGTACGGGAGATTCCGGGTCGGGCCCTGCGGCTCGGGCGCCGGGGGTGTGGCCCACAGCTGCGGGTCGGGCGGGTGGCTGCCCGCGGCAGGCTGCTGGTAGAGCGGATGCGCGGGCTGTCCGGGCGGCGGCGGGGGGTGCGCGGCGCGGTCGTAGAGCGCCTCGGTCACCGGATCCTGAGCCGTCGGGTCCTGGGCGCGGTGCGGGTCGTTGCGGTAGGCGTCCTGGACATAGGGGTCCTGGGCGTACGGGTCCTGTTCCGCGGGCGGCGGGGGCGTCGGAGGCACCGGTCCCGTGGGGTCGCCGTTGGCGCCCCGGCCCCGGTCACCGTCGTACGGCGCATTCATCGCTGCCCCACCTCATCCGTCGCCGGCCATCCGGCCCCGCCATCTATCAACGGTCCACCTTCTCACCTGAGCCGGACGGGTCGGAGTTTTCCGATCCGGTGTCCGGCGTGGGGTCACTCGGCTGCTCCGGCTCGTCGCCATCGGAGCCGCCGTTGTCGCCGTCCGTGCCGGCGCCGTCATCGGGCTCGTCGCCGTCGGACCCGTCCTCGGTCCGCCGGGCGGCCGCCCGCTTGCGCTGGAGGTAGATCCGCACACCGGCAAGGACGAGCAGCAGCACGCCGCCCGCGATGACGAGCATCACCGTTGCGGTGATCTCCGTGACGTTCACCTGGAACATCATCGGGTCACCGTAGGGCTTCCCGTCCGCCGTGTAGAGCTGGGCGCTCACCCATGCCCGGCCATTGGCGTTCGCCGTGGTGTCGAACTTGAAGGACTGGCTGTGCCCGCCGTCCACCGTGATCTGCTGCGACTTCCCCGCGTCCAGACGGTTGGGCTGGGACGAGGTCAGCTTCAGCGTCATGTCCTTGACGCCCTGGACCAGGTTGTTCTGCACTGTCACCGGAATCGTGGCGCTGCGCCCGGAGAGCGTCGCCCCCGACTTCTGGATCAGGTGGACCTTCTTGGTCAGGCCGTCGAGGTAGCTGCGTACGGAGTGCCGATACGTGGTGGCGCCGGTGGCATCGCCCCGCCAGTCCGTCGACATCTCCCGCATCATCGCGTTGCCGAACGGGGTCACCACGCGCTCCGGCTGGGCCAGGATCACCTGGAAGTCGTCCAGGGCGGACTGGGTGCCCTGGATCTGCCGGTAGGCGTTGACGGGGAGTTCCTGCCTGCGCAGCGAGGGCGGGTAAGCGGCGCCACTCGGCACATGGCGGGTGGCCGCGCGGTCGGGCTTGGCCTTGGCCGCGCCGCCGAGGTTCAGCGACTGGGTCCAGCTGCCGGAGTCGTCCAGGCTCCGCAGTGCGGTGGCCATGGCGTGTGCCTGGCTGACCGACGGCATGCGCTGCGGCGCGACGACAATGCTGCGCTGCCGTCCCGGGTCCTCAAGGCTGATCATCTGGGTCTGTGCGAGGAACTCTTGGACCGCGTGGGCGGAGTTTCCGGCCTTCGACATATCGCCCTCGAAGGCCCGTGAGAGCTGCGCGTCTGCCACGACGGCGGTATTGCCGCCGCCGATCGGGCGGGCCGCCGTCGGGGTGTACGAGAGCCTGTCGGCGTCCCGCAGGCTGTCGCTGCGAGTGATCACGTTGTGCGCGCCGGCCGAGGTCGCGACATCCACGATGGACGAGTCGATCGCCCCGTCGACGGGCCAGGCGAAGTCCGTGCGCGGTTTGACGCCGAGGATCGTGTCCACGGTCTTGTCGGCAAGATCGGTGGCCGGGCCGAGATGACCGAGCGCGCTGGGCACGCTCTTGCCGTGGTGAGCGAGCGAGGCCAGATCAGGGTCGGCGAAGGGCAGCGCGACGACCTGGTGCGACTTCACTGCTTCTTCGAGGTCGTGCAGCCACTGCTTGGCGACCGCCTGGTTCTTGCCCATGGGGCCGTCCGGGCCGTTCACCCGGTACGACTTGGTCATGGCATCGACGGTCGCGAGGAGGTCGGGATCGATGACGAAGGTCACCGGGAGGTTTTTGCCGAGTGCGACCATCTGCTGCAGCCGGCCTCCGGGCGCGAGCTCGGCGGCGAGGTCGTCGTTGCGGAAGACCGGTGTCTGCTGGGCATCGGCGTCGGTCTCGGCGGTGAGGTGGGTGCGGGAGATCAGCGGCCACATGTAGGTGAGCTGCGTCTTCTTCCCGTTTCCCGCCGTCTGCCAGGGCAGGAACGTCCGGTTGAAGCCGAGGACCTGCCCGGAGGGTGCGGACGGGGAGCGCCCTGACAGGGAGATGCCGAGCTGGTACACACCGTTATCGCCGAGGTGGAGGTCCTTGGCCGGCACGCTGAGGCTGAAGGGACGGCTGACGCCGGGCTCCAGCTTGCCGATCTTCTCGGTGTGCCCCTTGATCTCCTCACCGTCCGTGCCCGGCAGATAGCCGGTACGACGGGACGCGTTCTCGATGGAGCTACGGCCGCCGAGCGCGGATCCGCGGTGCATTCCGACATGTGCATCCGTGATCGTGCTGCGGCTGTCATTGGTCAGCGTGCCGGAGACGGTGACCGTGTCGCTCTTGGAGGGAGCGGACGGGGACATCGAGTCGATGGTGACATCGACGCTGCGGGAGCCGGTCGGGGCCGCCTGGGCGGAGGAAGCGTGCGGAACCTGGAGCAGCCCCACGAGAAGGAGCACCCCAGTGAGCAGTGTCACGGTCCTTCGCAGCCATCGACCACGCGGCCGTTCAGTCCGCTGGAACCCTGCCGCCTCGGCCACGCGCTCGCCCGTCCCTCGTCGTCGTCAGTGGTCGTTCGGAATGTGCGTCCACGAATGGTAACGAGGCGCGCAGCGACGGCGTGCCAGGGACTGCTCCACATGATCTCGGCGCAGAGGCCGTGTGCCCAGCCAGTCCCTTGATCGGGTCCCAGCCTGTCCCCTTTATTACGTGACGCTTTGCACTGCGCGGCCACGTACCCTGTTTTGTTGTGCCGAACGCCAACAATGACCTCCCCGCCCCGACCGCCGAGCGGACCCCGCTGTCGACGAACGCGCTGAACCATGTGCAGCGGCGCGCTGTGAGCGAGCTGCTGAGGGTGTCCCCCGTCGCGGATGACCTGGCCCGTCGCTTCCAGGAGGCCGGGTTCACTCTTGCCCTGGTCGGCGGCTCGGTCCGGGATGCGCTGCTGGGTCGGCTCGGCAACGACCTCGACTTCACCACCGATGCCCGCCCCGAGGACGTTCTGAAGATCGTCCGGCCGTGGGCGGACGCGGTCTGGGAGGTCGGCATCGCCTTCGGGACGGTCGGCTGCAAGAAGGAATCGTTCGACATCGAGGTCACGACCTATCGGTCCGAGGCGTACGACCGCACCTCCCGCAAGCCCGAGGTGTCGTACGGCGACTCCATCGAGCAAGACCTGGTGCGTCGGGACTTCACGGTGAACGCCATGGCGGTGCTGCTGCCGCAGAAGGAGTTCGTCGACCCGCACGACGGCCTGGAGGACCTGGCCGCGCGGGTGCTGCGCACGCCGGGGACGCCCGAGGAGTCCTTCTCCGATGACCCGCTGCGGATGATGCGCGCGGCTCGCTTCGCCGCTCAGCTGGGCTTCGCGGTGGCCCCGGAGGTCGTCGCCGCGATGAAGGCGATGTCGGACCGCATCGAGATCGTCTCCGCGGAGCGCGTACGGGACGAGCTGAACAAGCTGATCCTGTCGGCGCACCCCCGCGAGGGCTTGCGGTTGCTCGTCGAGGCGGGCCTGGCTGACCAGGTTCTGCCCGAGCTGCCCGCGCTGCGGCTGGAAAGTGACGAGCATCACCGTCACAAGGACGTCTACGAGCATTCGCTGACGGTCCTGGAGCAGGCCATCGACCTCGAGGAGGACGGTCCCGATCTTGTGCTGCGGCTGGCGGCTCTTCTGCACGACATCGGCAAGCCCAGGACGCGGCGCTTCGAGAAGGACGGTCGGGTCTCCTTCCACCACCACGAGGTGGTGGGCGCGAAGATGACCAAGAAGCGGATGACCGCTCTGAAGTACTCCAACGACATGGTCAAGGACGTCTCGCGCCTGGTGGAGCTGCATCTGCGGTTTCACGGTTACGGGACGGGCGAGTGGACGGACTCCGCCGTCCGGCGGTATGTACGGGACGCCGGTCCGCAGCTGAAGCGGCTCCATAAGCTGACCCGCTCGGACTGCACCACTCGCAACAAGCGCAAGGCCAGTGCCCTGTCGCGCGCCTATGACGGGCTCGAGGAGCGCATTGCGCGACTGCAGGAGCAGGAGGAGCTGGAGGCGATCCGCCCGGACCTGGACGGCAACGACATCATGCAGATCCTGGACATCCGCCCGGGGCCGGAGGTCGGCAAGGCCTACAAGCAGATGCTGGAGATCCGGCTGGAGCGCGGGCCGATGGAGCGGGACGAGGCGATCGCCGCTCTGAAGGAGTGGTGGGCCACCCAGGGCTGATGTTTCACGTGAAACCGGGGTCGGCGACCCTACGTTTCACGTGAAACATGGGGCGGTGTTTCACGTGAAACACCGCCCCATGGCGCATCCGAGGCGCTTGCCGCGCCCTACTTCGCTGAGGTCAGGCAGAGCACCATGTGGGTGTCGGATCCCCTGCGTCGGTGCACGTTCTTGGTGTACGCGGACTGATTTGCCGGGCACACGGACGGGTCCGAGGTGTCATCGTGCACCGCAGCCACCTTGTACTGGGCCTCCGAGGTGCCGCAATCCACCACCGAAAGGCCGTCGTCGAGCGCGCTGCTGGACTTCTTCACGCAGTCGCCGACCTCAGCGCTGCTTGCATCGTCCATGCTGCTGATCCAGGCGACTGCGAGGAAGATCAGCCCGAGGACAGCTCCGATAACCCTCAGAATCGACTTGGGGGAACGGCGCTTGGCGGGCTGCGGCGGCGGTACGGGGGCTCCGCCTTGCATGAAGGGTTGCTGGGGCGGCGCGGGGTATCCAGGCTGCGGCTGTCCGTACGGAGCCTGTGGCTGCTGGGGATAGGCGTATCCGCCCTGGGCCTGGCCGTAGGGGGCCTGGGGTGTCGGCGGTGCCTGCGGATACGGGTTCTGTCCGTAGGGCTGCCCGTATGGCTGGGCGTACGGTGCCTGGCCGTATGGCTGCTGGCCCTGAGGCGTGGTCATGGATCTCCCCCGATATTGATGTGTACAGGCTGCTGTAGGACGTCCGTAAGGTAACCGGTCCGGACGTCTCGCCGCAGAGTCCTGATCACCTCGGGGTGACGGATCTGGACTCAGCTGCGCACGACACGGACCAACGCCACGGTGACCACCGCGTAGAGGACGGTCACCACACCGAGCAGCGCGAGGGAGCGTCCGTCCGGAGGCAGCATGAGGGCGGCGACCGCGGCGGCGCCGACGAAGGCGGCATTGAAGAGAACGTCGTAAATGGCGAAGATCCGGCCGCGGAAGCCGTCGTCGACCGTCGACTGGACGATGGTGTCGGTGGCGATCTTGGTTCCTTGGGTGCCGAGGCCGAGCATGAACGCGGCGGCGAGCATCGGCCCCGGCAGGAAGAACAGCCCGAGAGACGGCAGCAGCACGGCGCCCATCGCGGCACAGCAGGCGATCCAGCCGAACGCGGTGAGCCGCGCCACGGCCCAGGGCGTGATCACAGCGGCCGCGAAGAAGCCCGCCCCTGATACCCCGACCGTGATCCCGAGCAGGGCCAAGCCCTCCGCCTCGGTGCGGGACCAGGAGTACCGGCACAGCATCAGCACCGTGACCGTCAGGGCTCCGTAACAGAAGCGGATCAAGGTCATCGCGGTCAGCGCTCGTGCCGGAGCGCGCCGCTCGGCGAGATGGCGCAGCCCGTCCGCAAGTCCCCGCAGGGTGCTCAACAGGGCCTCACGCAATTGGGGTTGGAGGCGTGCGGCATCGGGGCCGAGCAGGTGCGGTGTCATGCGCAGGGAGGTGAGAGCCGAACAGAAGTAGAGGGAGGCGGCGAGCAGCACGACATACGCGTCCACATCCGAGCCGGCCAGCCGGACGGCGAACGCGAGCCCGCCGCCGGCGGTGGCGGCGAGCGTTCCAGCCGTGGGGGCCAGGGAGTTGGCCATGACCAGCTGCTCTTCGCCGTCGACCACACGCGGGAGCGCGGCCGAGAGTCCCGCCAGGACGAAGCGGTTGACGGCGGTCACGAACAGGGCCGAGGCGTAGAAGAGCCAGTCGGGGGCCTGTGACGCGATGAGCGTCGCCGTCGCCATCGCCAGCACCGAGCGCAGCAGGTTGCCGTACAGCAGGACCTGGCGGCGCCGCCAGCGGTCGAGCAGCACCCCGGTGAACGGCCCGAGGAGGGAGTACGGAAGCAGCAGGATCGCCATGGCAGAGGCGATGGCCGCGGGGGAGGTCTGCTTCTCGGGCGAGAAGACGACAAAGGCGGCGAGCGCGACCTGGAACACCCCGTCGGCCGCCTGGGAAAGGAGCCGTGCGGCAAGGAGCGAACGGAAGTCGCGTAGCCGGAGTAATACGCGGAGGTCGCGCACAGCATGCATGAGGCACAGCCTCACACAGCCCGCAGGCCCCCGGGTGGAATACCCGGGGGCCTGCACAGGCGAGGTGCGTCGGGCGTCTCAGCGCTCGACTTCGCCGTTGATGAACTTCTCGACGTTCTCCCGTGCCTCGTCGTCGAAGTACTGCACCGGCGGGGACTTCATGAAGTACGAGGACGCGGAGAGGATCGGGCCGCCGATGCCCCGGTCCTTGGCGATCTTGGCGGCGCGCAGGGCGTCGATGATGACACCCGCGGAGTTCGGGGAGTCCCACACCTCGAGCTTGTACTCCAGGTTCAGCGGGACATCACCGAAGGCGCGGCCCTCGAGTCGGACGTAGGCCCACTTGCGGTCGTCCAGCCAGGCCACGTAGTCCGAGGGACCGATGTGGACGTTGTCCTCGCCCAGTTCACGGTCCCGGATCTGGGAGGTGACGGCCTGGGTCTTGGAGATCTTCTTGGACTCCAGGCGCTCGCGCTCGAGCATGTTCTTGAAGTCCATGTTGCCGCCGACGTTCAGCTGCATCGTGCGGTCCAGGATGACGCCCCGGTCCTCGAACAGCTTGGCCATCACGCGGTGCGTGATCGTAGCGCCGACCTGCGACTTGATGTCGTCACCGACGATCGGGACGCCGGCCTCGGTGAACTTGTCTGCCCACTCCTTGGTGCCGGCGATGAAGACCGGGAGGGCGTTGACGAACGCGGCCTTGGCGTCGATGGCGCACTGGGCGTAGTACTTCGCGGCGTCCTCGGAGCCGACGGGGAGATAGCAGACCAGGACGTCGACCTGCTTGTCCTTGAGGACCTGGACGATGTCGACCGGGGTCTCGGTGGACTCCTCGATGGTCTGGCGGTAGTACTTGCCCAGGCCGTCGTGGGTGTGGCCACGCTGGACCGTCACGCCCGCGTTGGGCACGTCGCAGATCTTGATGGTGTTGTTCTCGCTGGCGCCGATGGCATCCGCGAGGTCGAGCCCGACCTTCTTGGCGTCGACGTCAAAGGCCGCCACGAACTCGATGTCACGCACGTGGTAGTCGCCGAACTGCACGTGCATGAGGCCGGGCACGCGGCTCTTCGGGTCGGCGTCCTTGTAGTACTCGACGCCCTGTACCAGCGAGGCGGCGCAGTTGCCCACGCCGACGATGGCTACGCGAACCGAACCCATTCCGGTTGCTCCCTGTGTTCTCGATGAGGACCTGCACAGCAGAGCCTCATGTGGTGGTGTCATCGGACGGATCCGGCCGGGAACCACCCCGGTGCCGGGGCAGGCCGCCCGTATCGCCTGACTGGTTCTTCCGGTCCTGTGCTGCGGGACCTGGTGCGCGCTGGTCACGCCCGGCGCGCTCACTCTCGATGAGCTCGTTCAGCCAACGGACCTCGCGCTCCACGGATTCCATGCCGTGCCGCTGCAGCTCGAGGGTGTAGTCGTCCAGCCGCTCGCGGGACCTGGCCAGGGAGGTACGCATCTTCTCGAGGCGCTCCTCCAGCCGGCTACGGCGGCCTTCCAGCACACGCATCCTTACGTCGCGAGATGTCTGGCCGAAGAATGCGAAGCGGACGCCGAAGTGCTCGTCCTCCCATGCATCCGGTCCGGAGTGGGCGAGCAGCTCCTCGAAGTGTTCTTTGCCCGCTGGGGTCAATCGGTAGACGATCTTGGCCCGGCGCCCTGTCAGCGCCGCGGCCGGTACGCCCTCTGTAGTGCCCTCCGGCTCCTCGATGAGCCAGCCGCTCGCGACCAGCGCCTTGAGGCAGGGGTAGAGGGTGCCGTAGCTGAACGCGCGGAAGACCCCGAGTGAAGTGTTGAGCCGTTTTCGCAGCTCATAGCCGTGCATCGGGGATTCCCTGAGCAGGCCGAGGACGGCGAACTCGAGGATGCCGGAACGCCTGCTCATCCTCCGCCTCCCTGGTCCTGTGCGTTCTTTATGTCGTGCTGATGTATCGACTCGATACATCCAGACGATAGAGCGGCCCCCCGGGCTGAACAAGTGGGGGGACGGTGAACGGCATCACATCACCGAATCGTTCTCATCAACCTGACTGATTTGGAGTGAATTTCAACACTGGGCAGGTTTTGGCCGTGCGTAGTCTGTGCGGCATGCAGACTGCCGGGAACCGTGGGCCGATATCTGGCGTCCCCATCCTCGGTGTAGTGCGGCTCGCGCCTCAGGAGCGAGCTGTGCATCGGGGGGACCTGAAGACAATTGCCGCCTTCAGGCGACGAGATAGCGCGCCTGCCCGAGGAGTATTCGTTCCATGAGCGAGCACCGTCGCAAACCGCCACAGCCGCAGAGTGGCGGACGTGCCGCGGCCCGACGCGCCGCACAGCAGCCACCGGGGCGCCGTGCCGCCTCTCCGCGTGGCTCCGCTGCCGATCCTGCCTCCCACTCCGAGCCGACCGGTCATGAGCCGCGGCAAGGAGGGCGTGCCGAGGCCCGCAGAGCTGCCCAGCGCGGCGGCCGCCGGCGGGCGACCGATGCCTCCGCGGCCGCTGCCGGTGGCGGCGGCGTCGGCCGTGGTGGCGGAGGCCGGCGCGGTGGCGGGGGCGATGGCCCCGAGGGAGGTCGCGGACGCGGCGGCGGGAAGCCCGCGAAGAAGCGTCTGATCGACTACCCGCGTGCCAACCGGGTCGGGTGGCGGCGCTTTGTGCCGTCCTGGAAGCAGGTCGCGACCCTGTGTGTCGGTTTCATGGGTCTGATTGTGGGAGCCTCCGGCGTCGCGCTGGCCCTGGTGCAGGTTCCTGACGAGAGCCTGGCCGCCAGGTCGCAGAACAATGTCTACCTCTGGGCCAATGGCAAGGTCATGGCGCGCGACGGTGAGACGAACCGCCAGAACGTCACGATCACCGAGATTCCGTCCTCGATGCAGAATGCGGCGATCGCCGCGGAGAACGCCTCGTTCCGGACGGACTCGGGCGTCGACCCGATGGGCATCGCGCGTGCGGTGTTCAACATGGCCAAGGGCGGCGAGACCCAGGGCGGCTCGACCATTACCCAGCAGTACGTGAAGAACGCGATGCTGAGTCAGCAGCAGACGCTTGACCGCAAGTTCAAGGAACTGTTCATCGCGATCAAGGTCGGCTGGTCGAAGAACAAGGACCAGATCCTTCAGGGGTATCTGAACACCAGCTACTACGGTCGCGGGGCGTACGGGATCCAGGCAGCGGCTCAGGCGTACTACGGGGTGGACGCCGCCAAGCTCGACGCGAACCAGAGTGCCTTCCTGGCCACCGTGCTCAAGGGTGCGGACCTGTATGACCCCGCGGGCGGCACCAGCCCGGGAGCCACGCGGGCGGCAAACACCGCGCGTGCCAAGGCCCGGTGGTCCTGGATCCTCGACCGTGAGGTCGAGAACCACTTCCTGTCGAAGACGCAGCGGGACAAGTACCGCGGCCATTTCCCCACGCCACACCTGCCGAAGCCGGTGGCCAGCAAGAGCGGCCAGGTCGGCTACATGATGGACACCGCGAAGAAGTACGTGCTCAAGCACGCGGGTCTCAGTGAGGCCCAGTTCGACAAGGGTGGCTACACGATCCGGACGACCTTCGACGCGAAGAGGACCAGTGCGCTCGAGGGCGCGGTCAAGAAGGTCAACAAGCGCTATATCGATCCGAAGAAGCGTGCCAAGGACAAATACGTCCAGTTCGGTGGTGCCTCCGTGGTGCCGGGAGACGGCAAGATCGTTGCCTTGTACGGCGGTGAGGGCTACGACAAGGGGCACTTCAGCAACAACGCCGACACCTTCGGCGTGCCGGTCGGCTCGACCTGGAAGCCGTTCGTGCTGGCCGCGGGAATGAAGTACGGAACGGCCAGGAGCAACGGTCCGATCTCACCGGACAGCCGTTACAACGGTGATGACCACCTCAAGGTGAAAAACGCCGACGGCAGCTACGTTACAAAGCGGGACAACTCGCCCTTCTATCAGGAGAACGAGAGTAATCACCCCTGGGGCTACATTCCCTTGACCAAGGCGATGGAACAGTCCGTCAACACCCCCTTCGTGCAGCTCGGCATGGACGTCGGGATGAAAAGGGTCCGGGAGATGGCGCAGGCTGCGGGTATCGCACCGGCCAGCTTCGACAAGAACCTGAACCCGTCCTTCGCGCTGGGTACCTCCACTCCGAGCGCGATTCGTATGGCCGATGCCTATGCGACCTTCGCCCAGTCGGGACAGAAGGTGGAGCCGTATTCGGTGACCAAGGTGACGTTCGAGGGTGAAGACCTGCCGGGCTTCGACAAGCCCAAGCAGGAGACGGCGATGGGTTCCAACATCGCCAACAACGTGACCAAGGTGCTGGAGAACGTCATCCAGAACGGCACGGGAAAGCTGGCCAAGCGGCTGAACATGCCGGCGGCGGGCAAGACCGGCACCACCGACGAAAACAAGTCGGCGTGGTTCGTCGGCTACACCAAACAGCTTTCGACGGCGGTCACCATGTTCCGCGAGGACGCTCAGAATCCGCGTCAGCTGTCCATGAACGGCGTCGGTGGCTTTGACTCGATCCACGGTGGTGCACTGCCCACCGAGGTGTGGACCGAGTACATGCTGCAGGCGATGAAGGGCGTCTCATCGGTGCCGTTCCCGGCTGCTACGCCGATCGGGCGACAGGTGGACGAGCCCGGCATGCCCACTCCGACGCCGACCCCCACGCCGTCGGACACGCCCTCGCAGACCCCGTCGGGGACTCCCAGTGACTCCGCTTCGCCGTCGGACAGCCCCAGCCCGAGCCCGACGGATACCTGTTCTCCCTGGGACATCAACTGCAAGAACAGCGGCGGAGCCGGTAACGGCGGGGCCAACGGCGGAGGACCGGGCGGACCGGGCGGACCGGGTGGTGACACCGGAGGCACGAGTCCGACACCTGACCCGACGGACGCGAATGGTGGTGGAGGCCTCTTCGGCGGCCCCAGCGGCTGACCGACCGTTTCACGTGAAACGCTGTTTCACGTGAAACGTGGAGCCATAAAGCCCCCGCACGGCTCACGCCGGGCGGGGGCTTCGCCGTCTTCTGCACAGGGTCGTACGGCAGGATGGGGCCATGACGAGCGTGCGACGGGACGAGCCGGTACGGCCGACGAGCCGGGATGAGGTGGCGGCGGCCGGCAGCGAGCTGATCGGCGGACCGATCGGCCGGCGCGCACTGCTCGGGACCAGCCGGCTGACGCCAGTACGGGTCATTGCGCTCGTCGCCATCGGCATGTTCGCGCTGGGCATGGTGCAGAAGCTGCCCTGCTACAACGGTGGCTGGTTCTTCGGTGCCACGAGCCAGTACGTCCACGCTTGCTACTCCGATATCCCCCATCTCTATGCGGGCCGGGGCTTCGCCGATGGGCTGCTCCCGTATTTCGACCGGTTGCCCGGCGATATGGAGTACCTCGAGTACCCGGTGCTCACCGGCGCCTTCATGGAGATCGCCTCCTGGATGACCCCGCACAGCGGGGGTATCCAGTACCGCGAACAGCTCTACTGGCTGGTCAATGCCGGCATGCTGATGGCCTGCGCCGCCGTCGTCGCCGTGTGCGTGACCCGCACCCACCGCCGACGCCCCTGGGACGGCCTCCTGGTCGCCCTGGCGCCGGCTGCCGCCCTCACCGCGACCATCAACTGGGATTTGCTGGCGATCGCCCTGACCGCCGCAGGGATGCTGATGTGGTCACGCAGCCGCCCGCTCGCAGCCGGTGTCCTCATCGGGCTGGCCACCGCGGCGAAGCTGTACCCGGTGCTGTTGCTCGGCCCGCTGCTGGTGCTGTGCTGGCGTGCGGGAGCTCGGCGTGCGTACGGGCGGGCGCTGGCCGGCGCCGCCGCATCCTGGCTGGTGGTGAACCTGCCGGTGATGATCACGCACGATAGTGCGGGATTCCACATCCGGGAGGGCTGGGCAAAGTTCTACACGTTCAGCCAGGAGCGGCCCATCGACTTCGGTTCGCTCTGGCTCCTGATCTCACAGCGGACAGGTAACCCGCTGGAGAACGCGAACACCTATGCCACGCTGCTGATGATCCTCGGCTGTGGCGCC
This sequence comes from Streptomyces lydicus, assembly GCF_004125265.1. Lineage (GTDB taxonomy): Bacteria > Actinomycetota > Actinomycetes > Streptomycetales > Streptomycetaceae > Streptomyces > Streptomyces lydicus_C. The sequence goes on along the minus strand of NZ_RDTE01000003.1, from coordinate 4,484,234 downwards.
ATCGGCCTGCTGACCCTGTATGCGCCGCGCCGGCCACGGTTCGCACAGCTGGCGTTCCTGGTCGTCGCGCTGTTCATTCTGACCAACAAGGTCTACTCGCCGCAGTACGTCCTGTGGCTGACCCCGCTCGCGGTGCTGGCGCGGCCGCGCTGGCGGGACTTCCTGATCTGGCAGGCCTGCGAGGTCATGTACTTCCTGGGGATCTGGATGTACCTCGCCTACACAGGCAACGAAGACAAGCACCAGGGCCTGCCGCTCGAGGGCTACCAGCTGGCCATCGTGCTGCACCTCCTGGGAACCCTCTATCTGTGTGCCGTGGTCATCCGGGACATCCTGCTGCCGGAGCGTGATGTGGTCCGCAGGGACGGGGACGACGATCCGTCGGGCGGCGTCCTGGACCGCAGCCCCGATGTGTTCGTGCTCGGCCGGGCACCCCACCGTCCCCGGCACGCGGTGCAGTTCGAGGGGGCGCCGCAGGTGAGCTGGGGTGCCGTAAGGGAGTAAGCCCGCACCGGGCCATCCATGCACCGGGCCCGGTGCCGCAGAGAAGGTCTGCGGCACCGGGCCCTTGGTGTGTGTTCCGAGCCGGGCGCTACGGGTCAGCGGTCCACAAGGCGGTCGAACTGCGTGGTGGTGTGCCGCAGATGGGCCACCAGTTCCTCTCCGACCTGCGGCTGCGGTGCGTCGCCCGGCACGAATAGGATCGACACCTGCATGTGCGGCGGCTCCGCGAACCAGCGCTGCTTCCCGGCCCACACATACGGCGCGAGATTGCGGTTGACGGTGGCCAGGCCGGCCCGGGCCACGCCCTTGGCACGCGGCATCACGCCGTGCAGTGCCTTGGGTGACTCCAGGCCGACGCCGTGTGAGGTGCCGCCGGCCACCACGACCAGGTAGCCGTCGGAGGCCGCCTTCTGCTGGCGGTAGCCAAAGCGCTCGCCCTTGGCGACCTGGGTGACATCGAGCACCGAGCCGCGGTACTCGGTGGCCTCGTGGTCGCCGAGCCACAGCCGCGTACCGATCCGCGCGCGGAACCGTGTCTGGGGGAACTGCTGCTGGAGACGGGCGAGTTCGTCGGCCTTGAGGTGGCTGACGAACATGGTGTGCAGCGGGAGGCGGGCATTGCGGAGCCGGTCCATCCAGCCGATGACCTCCTCGACCGCGTCGGAACCGTCGGCACGGTCCAGCGGGAGGTGCAACGCGAAGCCCTCGAGCCGGATGTCCTCGATGGCCGCGGCAAGCTTCGGCAGATCCTCCGGCTTGACGCCATGGCGCTTCATGCTGCTCATGACCTCGATGACGACCCGGGCGCCGACCAGGCCACCCACGCCCTCGACCGAGGAGACCGAGCGGATCGCCCGGTCGGGCAGCGGCACCGGCTCCTCACCGTGGCGGAACGGGGTCAGGACGAGCAGGTCGCCGCTGAAGAAGTCCTTGATGCGGGCCGCTTCGTAGGTCGTGCCTACCGCGAGGATGTCGGCGCCCAGGCGGGTCGCCTCGTCGGCGAGACGCTCATGGCCGAAGCCGTAACCGTTGCCTTTGCAGACCGGGACCAGCCCGGGGAACTGCTGGAGAACGCTCTGCTGATGCGCCCGCCAGCGCGCGGTGTCGACGTAGAGGGTGAGCGCCATGGCCGGGCCCGGAACCTTTCTCGTGGCTGGGGTGTGTCAGGAGTACGGACGGTGCGGTGAAGCGTCAGCGGCGCGACATATACATGTCGAGTGCCTTGTGCAGCAGCTTGTTGAGCGGGAAGTCCCACTCGCCGAGGTACTCCGCTGCCTGCCCACCCGTGCCGACCTTGAACTGGATCAGGCCGAAGAGATGGTCGTTCTCGTCCAGCGAGTCGCTGATGCCGCGGAGGTCGTAGACCGAAGCACCGAGTGCGTAGGAGTCCTGGAGCATCTTCCACTGCATCGCGTTCGAGGGCCGGACCTCGCGCTTGTGGTTGGCGGAGGCGCCGTAGGAGTACCAGACGTGGCCCCCGACGATCAGCATCGTGGCCGCGGCGACGTTCTCGCCCTCGTGGCGGGCGAAGTAGAGCCGCATGCGGTTGGGGTCCTCGGAGTTGAGGGCCGTCCACATACGCTGGAAGTAGCCCAGCGGGCGCGGGCGGAAGCGGTCACGCTCCGCGGTGATCTCGTACAGCCGCTGCCATTCGGCCAGCTCCTCGTAGCTGCCCTGGACGACCTCGACACCGGCCTTTTCGGCCTTCTTGATGTTACGGCGCCACAGCTGGTTGAAGCCCTTGTGGACGTCCTCCAGCGAGCGGTCGGCCAGCGGCACCTGGAAGACATAGCGCGGCTGCACGTCGCCGAAGCCGGCGCCGCCGTCCTCGCCCTGCTGCCAGCCCATGCGCCGCAGCCGGTCGGCGACCTCGAAGGCGCGGGGCTCGATGTGGGTGGCCTCGACATCCCGCAGCCTCTTGACGTCCGGGTTCTGGATGCCGGACTTGATCGCGGCGGAGTCCCAGCGGCGGATGATCACCGGCGGGCCCATCTTCACGGAGAAGGCGCCCTTCTGCTTGAGGTGGCTGAGCATCGGCTGCAGCCAGTCCTCGAGGTTCGGTGAGAACCAGTTGATGACCGGACCCTCGGGGAGGTAGGCGAGGTAGCGCTTGATCTTGGGCAGCTGGCGGTAGAGCACCAGTCCCGCGCCGACCAGCGCGCCGTTCGCGTCGAACCAGCCCAGACTCTCCGAACGCCATTCGGCCTTGACGTCTGCCCAGGCAGGAACCTGCATGTGGCTGGCCGCGGGCAGACTCTGGATATATGCCAGATGCTGCTCTCGGCTGATGGTCCTCAGGGTCAGGCTCATGCGGGGCGCTCCTCGGCAGGTGTGTCCCCTTGGTGGGGCTCCGGCTCTCGCGCCGAAGCCTACTGTGACCGCGGAGCGCCCCGTCTGGGCCATACGGGACGGAGCCCCGTATGCCGTATCGGCTAGCCGATCACGCCGCCGAAGAGGCCGCCGTGCGCCAGGCCGAGGTAGAAACCGACGGCCGCCGCCCCGAGGCCGATGATCAACAGGAAGCGTTCACCCGTCGTCGACGAGATGAACTGTCCCCACAGGCCGGTGCCGATTCCGATCAGGCCGACCCAGGAGCTGACCAGGTGCAGGCTGGGAGAGAGCGTGGTGAAGATGGCGATCGCGCCGAGAACCACGGTCACAATGGCGATGGTGTTCTCGACGGGATGGTCCTTGCCGTCGCTGTTGAGAAGCGAGAGCAGACTGCGCTGGGTCCGTGCTGCCTGTGCCATACGGCACCTCCGATGACAGGGCGGCGCACTGTAACGCCGCTCACACCCGTTGTGTTCCAGATTGAGGGGTGGAGCGGGCGGATTTCAACCGGAAGGCTTCAGGCAGGTACTCTGTACGGTCTGCGCCTATGTCTGTCCGGATGACCGGACGGGCTCGGTGCGGAACGCATACGACCCTCCTGCCACGGAACGACCGTGGCCGCTGAGTCCAAAGGAGGTGGGTTCTACATGCGTCACTACGAGGTGATGGTCATCCTCGACCCCGATCTCGAGGAGCGCGCTGTCTCCCCGCTGATCGAGAACTTCCTCTCCGTCGTCCGTGAGGGCAACGGAAAGGTCGAGAAGGTCGACACCTGGGGCCGTCGTCGTCTCTCTTACGAGATCAAGAAGAAGCCCGAGGGCATCTACTCGGTCATCGACCTGCAGGCCGAGCCTGCGGTCGTCAAGGAGCTCGACCGTCAGATGAACCTGAACGAGTCGGTCCTCCGGACCAAGGTCCTTCGTCCCGAGACCCACTGAGCGCGCAAGCGTCCAGCGGTAACCGGGTCCGAGTAGCAGCAACACCAGCAGCCAGCAGCACACCCGCCGAGAGGTTCCCCTAATGGCAGGCGAGACCGTCATCACGGTTGTCGGCAATCTTGTCGACGACCCCGAGCTGCGCTTCACCCCGTCCGGTGCGGCGGTCGCGAAGTTCCGCGTCGCGTCCACTCCCCGCACTTTCGACCGTCAGACCAATGAGTGGAAGGACGGCGAGAGCCTGTTCCTGACCTGCTCGGTGTGGCGTCAGGCGGCGGAGAACGTCGCCGAGTCCCTGACGCGGGGTACCCGCGTGGTCGTCCAGGGCCGCCTCAAGCAGCGGTCGTACGAGGACCGCGAGGGCGTGAAGCGCACGGTCTACGAGCTCGACGTCGAGGAAGTCGGCGCGAGCCTGAAGAACGCCACGGCCAAGATCACCAAGACCAGTGGTCGCGGTGGCCAGGGCGGCGGCGGCTTCGGCGGCGGTCAGCAGGGCGGTGGCCAGGGTGGCGGCGGCTGGGGCGGCGGCCCCGGCGGCGGCCAGCAGGGTGGCGGCGGTGCTCCCGCCGACGACCCGTGGGCGACCAATGGCCCGGCCGGCGGCGGTCAGCAGGGTGGCGGCGGTGGCTGGGGCGGTAGCTCCGGCGGTGGCTACTCGGACGAGCCGCCCTTCTAGGTCCGTACAGCCGGCCCGACTCCGCGCTGTTTCACGTGAAACAGCGCCGTGAGGCGGCCAGGGGCCTTTGAGGGCGTCAGCACAAACTTCTTGAACTCATTGGAGAGAGATAATGGCGAAGCCGCCTGCTCGCAAGCCTAAGAAGAAGGTTTGCGTGTTCTGCAAGGAGAAGATCTCCTACGTCGACTACAAGGACACGAACCTGCTGCGGAAGTTCATCTCCGACCGCGGCAAGATCCGTGCCCGCCGAGTCACCGGCAACTGCACTCAGCACCAGCGTGACGTCGCCACGGCCGTGAAGAACAGCCGTGAGATGGCGCTGCTGCCCTACACGTCCACCGCGCGATAAGGGAAGGGTGACCGAATCATGAAGATCATCCTCACCCACGAGGTCTCCGGCCTCGGCACCGCCGGCGACGTCGTTGACGTCCGCGACGGGTACGCCCGTAACTACCTGGTCCCGCGCGGTTTCGCGATCCGCTGGACCAAGGGTGGCGAGAAGGACGTCGAGCAGATCCGCCGCGGTCGCAAGATCCGCGAGATCGCCACGATCGAGCAGGCCAACGAGGTCAAGGGCCGGCTCGAGGGCGTCAACGTGAAGCTGGCCGTTCGCGCCGGCGACGCGGGCCGCCTGTTCGGCTCCGTCACCCCGGCCGATGTCGCCTCGGCGATCAAGGCCGCCGGTGGTCCGGACGTCGACAAGCGTCGTGTCGAGTTCGGCTCGCCGATCAAGACCCTGGGCGCGCACCAGATCTCCGTGCGTCTGCACGCCGAGGTCGTGGCGAAGCTCGGCGTCGAGGTCGTCGCCGCGTAGTTTCCGCACCACGCCGAAGGGCCGCATCCCGTCACCATCGGGGTGCGGCCCTTCGCCGTGTCCGGGGCGCCGGCAGCCGGCTGTCAGTCCTCGTCCTGAGCGCGCCGGTAGAGCTCGGCGACGTCGTCGTCGAAGTACGCGGCGTAGGAGACATCGTCTTCGTCGCCACCGCCTTCATGGCCGCCGAGAACACCGATGACCGTGCCGGTGTGGCTCTTGGGGTCGTAGTCGGCCAGCCAGGGGCTGCCGCTGGTCCCGCCCTCGAAGTCGGTGCACTGGATGCGCATCTGGGTGTCGCTGTATTTCGTGGTGCGGTTCTGGCAGGAGATCGGGGTGTCACGGCTGGTCGGATAGCCGGTGATCTTGACCTCGTTGTTGAAGCCACGGTCGATGCCCAGGGTGTTGCCGCCCAGGACGTCCTGGATCTGCTTGCCGTTCTTCTTGTCGAGCACGAGGAAGGCGACATCGAGATCCTCGTCCTGCGACTTGGCCCAGCGGTCGTCGACGATCACCTTCTTGACCTTCCAGAGGCCGGTGGGCTCGTCGCGGTCGCGGTAGTCGGGGGCAAAGACGAGATCGTTCACCGTCGTTCCGGCGTCCGCGTCAAAGGCGCAGTGCGCTGCGGTGATGAGCATGTTCCGGCCCGGGCTCTGCACCACGCTCGCCGTACAGAAGTGGTCTCCGGAGTCGTCCTTCTCGAAGACCACGCCGACCCGGGCGTTCTGCTCGGTACGGCGTGGAGTGTAGGCATTGCCGTCTTCGGCCGGAGCCGTCGCGGCGGGATCCTGATCCTGGGGATCTTGGCCGGATTCGCCGGACTTGCCGAAGCTGCTGTGACCGCTGACACGGCTGCTGCTCCTCTCGCCCTCCCCCTCCGAGGCATAGCCCACCACGACAGCAGCCACCATGACGACGACCGTCAGGGGCACCACGGACCTACCGGCAAGCGAGCGCACACGGTCATTATTGACATGCGGTGCGTGTTACGGGAGATGGTTCAGCGCGAGGCTCCTGTCACAATCCACCGGCCGGAGCGGGTACGCAGCCACAGAGTCAGCATGCGGACGGTCATCATCAGCGCCATGGCCCACCACAGCGCCACCAGTCCGCCGCCCAGGGCGGGTACGGCCAGCGCGGCCGGAGCGAACAGTGCCAGTGTCACCACCATGGCCCAGGCGAGATACGGGCCGTCCCCCGCGCCCATCAGGACGCCGTCGAGGATGAAGACGATGCCGGAGACCGGCTGTGTCACGGCCACGACCAGGAGCGTGTTCAGCAGCGGGCCCTGCACGGCGGGGTCCGAGGTGAACAGGGGGATGAACAAGGGGCGGGTGAGCGCGACCAGCACACCGAGGACCAGGCCGGCGGCGATGCCCCACTGGACCATCCGATGGCAGGCGGCCCGGGCGCCGTCGCGGTCCTCCGCACCGAGGTAGCGGCCTATGATGGCCTGCCCGGCGATGGCGATGGCGTCCAGTGCGAAGGCCAGCAGGGACCACAGCGTGAGCACGATCTGATGCGCGGCGACCTCGGCATCGCCGAGCCGGGCGGCAACGGCGGTGGCGATCATCAGCACCGCGCGCAGCGAGAGCGTACGGACCAGCAGCGGGACCCCTGCCTGGGCCGAGGCGCGGATGCCTGCGATGTCGGGGCGCAGCGAGGCGCCGTGCCGTCGCGCACCGCGGATGACCACGGTGAGGTAGACGGCGGCCATGCCGCACTGGGCGATGACCGTGCCCCAGGCGGAGCCCGCGATGCCGAGCCCGGCGCCGTAGACCAGGCAGACGTTGAGCGCGGCGTTGACGGAGAAGCCGCCGATGGCGACATAGAGCGGGGTCCGGGTGTCCTGGAGCCCGCGGAGCACGCCGGTGGCGGCCAGCACGACGAGCATCGCGGGGATACCGAGGGCGCTGATGCGCAGATACGCCGCCGCGTACGGGGCGGCGGTGGCGGAGGCGCCGAAGGCCTCGACGAGCCAGGGGGCCGTGGGCAGGACGGCCACGATGACGGCGGCGCCGAGCAGCAGGGCGAGCCAGATGCCGTCCATGCCCTGGCGGATGGCGGCGGGAAGATCGCCGGCGCCGACCCTGCGGGCGACCGCCGCGGTGGTCGCGTAGGCGAGGAAGACGAAGACGGAGACGGCGGTGGTGAGCAGGGCGGCGGCGATACCCAGGCCGGCGAGCTGGGGAGTGCCGAGATGGCCGATGACGGCGCTGTCGACCATGACGAAGAGAGGTTCCGCGACCAGTGAGCCGAAGGCGGGCAGGGCGAGGGCGATGATCTCGCGGTCATGGCGGCGGTCGGTGCGCCGCGGTGTCGCGGGAGCCTGGGTCATGCGCCCAAGGTAATCGTCCACAGGTAAGAGATGCAAACCCTTTGCAGTCCTTACTTTCCACTGTGTGGGGTTGCCTCCCCTGTGCCGTTTGTCGTGATCTTGAGCCGCGTGGGGAAGTTTTTCTTCCCCACAGCCTATGGATGAGGAAACTGCAGGTCAGGCGGGTGCGGGTGGGGTGATTGTGTGCTTGTCCACAGAAGTTTCCCCCGTGCCGTGCACAGGATCAGGGGACTTCTCCACAGCTGTAGGCCAGTCATCCACATGGCCTGTGGATAACCAGATTGGCGGACGGTGCCCACGGGCCTACCGTGGTCCGGCACCCGCCGCCTGTTCCGGCCTGAGAAATCGTCCGAACTCGACGCGCCGTAACCGGAGTCGGGCGTCTCGATTGTCAGAGCTGTGCCGTAAGAAAGAACAGCACAGCAAGGTCCGCGCCGCGGACGGGAGGAGGTGCCGGGGTGAGCATTCCCGAGCCCATGGAAGACCCCTGGGCGGACTCCGGTCCCAGCGACCTGCTGCCGGCCGCCCGCTCCCGGCGGGGCGAGGGCAAGGGACGCGGCCGCGGCGACCGCCAGGAACGTGACGACGACGGCGGCTCCTGGGCAGGCGGGTTCGAGCGCGTCCCCCCACAGGACCTGGATGCCGAGCAGTCCGTGCTCGGCGGCATGCTGCTGTCCAAGGACGCGATCGCGGATGTCGTCGAGGTTCTCAAGGGCGAGGACTTCTACCGCCCCGCCCATGAGCTGGTCTACCAGGCGATCCTCGACCTGTACGCCAAGGGCGAGCCCGCCGACCCGATCACCATCGCCGCGGAGCTGACCAAGCGCGGCGAGATCGCGCGGGTCGGCGGCGCCTCGTATCTGCACACGCTCGTCCAGTCCGTACCGACGGCCGCCAACGCCGAGTACTACGCCGAGATCGTCCATGAGCGGGCGGTGCTGCGCCGGCTGGTCGAGGCCGGCACCCGCATCACGCAGATGGGATACGCCGCGGACGGCGATGTCGACGAGATCGTCAACAGCGCCCAGGCGGAGATCTACGCCGTCACCGAGCAGCGGACCAGCGAGGACTACCTTCCGCTCGGCGACATCATGGAGGGCGCCCTCGACGAGATCGAGGCGATCGGCTCGCGCCAGGGCCAGATGACGGGCGTGCCGACAGGCTTCACCGACCTGGATTCCCTCACGAACGGCCTGCACCCCGGCCAGATGATCGTGATCGCGGCCCGTCCCGCCATGGGTAAGTCGACCCTGGCGCTGGACTTCGCGCGGGCCTGCTCGATCAAGAGCAACCTGCCGAGCGTGATCTTCTCGCTGGAAATGGGGCGCAACGAGATCGCGATGCGTCTGCTGTCCGCCGAGGCGCGGGTCGCGCTGCATCACATGCGCTCCGGCAGCATGACGGACGAGGACTGGACACGGCTGGCGCGCCGGATGCCGGATGTCTCCGCCGCGCCGCTGTACATCGACGATTCGCCGAACCTGTCGATGATGGAGATCCGCGCCAAGTGCCGTCGGCTCAAGCAGCGCAACGAACTGAAGCTGGTGGTCATCGACTACCTCCAGCTGATGCAGTCCGGCGGCTCGAAGCGCGCCGAGAGCCGCCAGCAGGAGGTCTCGGACATGTCCCGAAACCTCAAGCTGCTGGCGAAGGAGCTGGAGCTCCCGGTGATTGCGCTCTCCCAGCTGAACCGTGGTCCCGAGCAGCGTACGGACAAGAAGCCGATGGTCTCCGACCTGCGTGAATCCGGTTCGATCGAGCAGGACGCCGACATGGTCATCCTGCTGCACCGCGAGGACGCCTATGAGAAGGAGTCCCCGCGGGCAGGCGAGGCCGACCTGATCGTGGCGAAGCACCGTAACGGCCCCACGGCGACGATCACGGTCGCGTTCCAGGGCCACTACTCACGCTTCGTGGACATGGCGCAGACCTGAGGGGCGCGTCCGCGGCGCACAGCGCATGACGGACGCCGCCCGATGACCGCCGTCAGGGCGCGACGGACAGGACGATCTTTCCGGTGGTGCGGCCGGTCTCGCCGAGGGTGTGCGCCTTCGCGGCCTCCTGGAGAGGCAGCACGGTGTCGACCGTGACCTGCAGCTTTCCGCTGTTCACCAGGTCGGCGACGGCGCGCAGTCCGGACTGGTCCGGCTCGACGAGCAGGAACCCCGCGCGGATGCCTGCCTCGCGTGCCTGCGCGGCCGGGAAGGAGTCGTCCAGCGGCAGGATCGACACCAGCGTGCCGCCGGGTCGCAGGGTACGCAGCGAGCGGGCTCCGTAGTCACCGCCGATGGTGTCGAGGACGATGTCGATGTCGCGCACCGTCTCCGCGAAGTCCTGCCGGGTGTAGTCGACGAGTTCATCGGCGCCCAGGCCACGCAGGAAGTCGTGCTTGGCCTGCCGCGCGGTGCCGATGACGTATGCGCCGCGGGACTTGGCGATCTGTACGGCCAGGTGGCCGACTCCGCCTGCCGCGGCGTGGATCAGCACCCGCGAGCCCGGCTGCACGTTCGCGGTGTCGACCAGGGCCTGCCAGGCCGTCAGCGACGCCAGCGGGAGGGCGGCCCCCTGGACGTGATCCAGGTTCGCAGGGAGGTGGGCGAAGTGGCGCGCCGGGGCGGTGACGTACTCCGCGTAGGCCCCGGCGGGGTGCGGGAAGCGGGGCATGCCGAAGACCTTGTCGCCCGGCGCGAAGACGGTCACACCGAGCCCGACCGCCTCGACCACGCCGGAGACATCGAAGCCCAAGGTGAAGGGGGCCTTGGCCCCGCTGAGGAACGCGCCCTGGGTGCGGCTCTTCCAGTCGGTCGGATTGACGCCCGCGGCGTGCACCCGGACCAGGATCTCCGTCGGGCCGGGTACCGGCCGGTCGGTGGTGATCATCTTGAGGACGTCGGGGCCACCGGCGGTGTCCTGGCTGACGGCACGCATCTGCGGGGTCCGGGTCTCGGACATGGGTCTCCTTGGTACTGGGGCCTACGGCGATGACGGGCGTTCCGCGCCGCTGGGCGGCCGCGTTTCCCGGGGTGCTGCCAGCTTTGCGCGGCGGGCACGGACCCAGCGGTGTCCAGATGGCCAACGTTTGAAAGAATCGGGTCATGCATCGCGTTGGTGTTCTCGCCCTGGACGGTGTCGTCCCCTTCGAGCTCGGGATCCCCGCGCGGATCTTCGGCGCCGCGCACAGCGCCGACGGCAAGCCCCTCTACTCCGTGGTCACCTGCAGTCCGGACGGGCGTCCGGTGAGCGCCGAGGCCGACTACGACATTGCGGTCGCCGAGGACGCCTCCGTGCTCGCGAGTGTGGACACCGTCGTCATCCCGCCGTCCCACGCGCTGGGCTCGATCGTCCAGGACGGCCGGCTGCCCGAGGAACTGCGCAAGGTGCTGGAGCACGTACGGCCCGGCACCCGGATGGTGGCGATCTGCACCGGTGCGTTCGCACTGGCCGCCGCGGGGTTGCTCGATCACCGTCCGGCCACCACGCACTGGCGGGAGGCCGCACAGTTGCAACGCCTCTTCACGACGGTCCGTGTCGACCCCAATGTGCTCTTCGTCGACGACGGCGACGTCCTCACTTCTGCCGGTGCCGCCGCCGGTGTGGACCTGTGTGTGCACCTCGTGCGCCGTGACCACGGCAGCGCCGTCGCCAACGAAGTGGCCCGCTTGTGTGTGGTGCCGCCCTGGCGGGACGGCGGTCAGGCCCAGTTCATCCGGCTGCCCGTCCCCGGCCCGTCGGCGGGCGGCACCGCGGCCACCCGCGCATGGGCCCTGGAGCGTCTCGGCGAGCCGCTCACGCTGAACGCCCTCGCCTCGCACGCCCGGGTCAGCGTGCGCACCCTCACCCGGCGCTTCCGTGACGAGGTCGGGATGAGCCCAGGCCAGTGGCTCGCCGGCCAGCGCGTCGAACGCGCCCGGCATCTGCTGGAGACCACGGACTGGTCCATCGACCTCGTCGCCCATCACGCGGGCTTCGGCACGGGCACCTCCCTGCGTCAGCATCTGCACGGTGCGGTGGGGGTGTCACCGCAGGCGTATCGGCGGACGTTCCGGAGCGCGGCGGAGCTGACTGCCTGAGGATGTGCCGGGCGGCTGTGGTGGTCGACGGGTGGGCCCGGTTGAGGGGACCGGTCGGGGGCGGGCCGTGCATCTTGACCCTCAGGTTGGTTGAAGCTCCGTCAGGGCGTGGAGGTTCCTGCGGGAGGCAGCCGACGCGGGGGAGGGCCGCGGGAGCCGGGCGCGGGCATGGTGGGGCGGGGCCGAACTCGCCGGTGCCGTACGGCAGGCGGGGCCCTGGGCACGCTGACCGGGGCGGCAGCGCTGCGGTGAGGCGGCGAGGATGGGGCCCGGCCGAACCGGATCCGCTGTTGAGGAGTGCCATGACCATCGGAGAGTCCACGGAGTCCCACGAGCCGGGGGCCGCGTGCCCTCTGCCGCAGGTGGCCGCCACGCCCGAGGAGTTCGCGGAGCTGTTGCCCCGGACACGGCGGGCATTGCTGCACCGGCTGGCGGTCGGGCAGGCCGAGGGGCGGGCGCCCTCCATGACGGGTGCGGTGGTCCGCGGCGGGCGGACGGTGTGGACGGCCGGCCGGGGCTCGGTGGAGGGGGAGGCGCCGCACGGAGAGGTGCAGTACCGGATCGGTTCGCTGACCAAGACCTTTGTCGCCGTGCTGGTCATGCGGCTGCGGGACGAGGGGCTGCTGAGCCTGGAGGACCCGGTCGGCAGGCACCTGGACGGGACTCCGGTGCCGGATGCGACGATCGCTCAACTGCTCTCGCACAGTTCGGGGCTGACGGCGGAGGCGCGAGGGCCGTGGTGGGAACGGACCACGGGTGCCCTGCGGCCCGAGCCGGCCGACCTCTTCGGTGAACGGCCGCAGCGGCTCCCCGCCGGACGGCGCCACCATTACTCCAACCCCGGCTACGCACTGCTCGGCGCGCTGGTCGAACGGCTGCGAGGCGGAACCCCGTGGGGCGAGGTGCTGCGGACGGAGGTGCTGGAGCCGCTGCACATGGGGCGCACGACGCCGGGACCGGAGCGGCCGCACGCGAGTGGCTGGGCAGTCCACCCGTGGGCCGACGCCGTGCTGCCGGAGCCGGCCGAGGACACCGGTTTGATGGGCCCCGCGGGGCAGCTGTGGTCCACCGCCAGGGATCTGTGCCGGTGGGCGGCGTTTCTGCTGCGGGGCGACCAGCGGGTGCTCGGTGCGGCGAGCCTGGCCGAGATGCGGAGGCCGGCCGTACCGCCGGAGGGGAACGCGTGGGACGCGGGGTACGGACTGGGCCTTCAGCTCGTACGGCGCGAAGGGCGGCTGCTGGCCGGGCACGTCGGTTCGATGCCCGGTTTTCTGGCTGCGTTGTGGACCGATCCCGAGGAGGACGTCGCCGGGGTCGTGCTCGCCAACTGCACCTCGGGCCCGGCGGTCGCGTCCCTCGCCGCCGATCTCACCGGGATCGTGAGCGAGTCGGAGCCCCGGATCCCCGAGCCCTGGCGCCCGATGCCCGGACCGCTGGATCCGGACCTGCTGGCGCTGACCGGCACCTGGTACTGGGGCGCGAACCCGCACCTCCTGCGGCTGCGGGCCGGGGGCGGGCTGGAGCTCACGCCGCTGTCCGGAACGGGACGGCTCTCACGGTTCCGGGCCGAGGAGGACGGCACATGGACGGGGCTGGACGGCTATTACGCGGGCGAGACCCTGCGCGTGGTGCGGGAGCGGGACGGCTCGGTGAGCCATCTGGATCTCGCCACCTTCGTGTTCACCCGCGGGCCGTACGAGCCGTCGGAAGCGGTGCCCGGTGGCGTGGATCCGCGGAGCTGGAGGGTGTGAGGCTGTACGGCAGGGGGCCGGGAAGCGGACGTACAGTCGAACCAGATGTCAGGAGCCGCGCCGAGTCGGCTCGCTACCGCTGGAAGGCCCTGTGACTGCCGTGTCTGACCCGACCGCGAACGCCGCTGCCCCGGATCTGCCCGAACTGCTCGACCTGCCGCCGCTTACCGCGGCTCACTTCGCGCGGATCGAGGACAAGGTCGCCGCCCTCATGCACACCCGCTGCGATGTGGTGGCGATGCAGGGCGAGGCGCTGCTGCCCCTGGAGGCCTGCATCCGCTCGGCAGTGCGGCCAGGCAGCACCGCGCTCAACATCATCACCGGCCCCTATGGCGAGACGTTCGGTGGCTGGTTGCGCTCCTGCGGAGCCGAGGTGGTCACCGTCACCGCGCCGTTCACGGGTGCGGTCGACCCGCGGCAGGTGGCGGAAGCGTTGCAGGAGCACCCCGAGATCGACTTCGTGAGCCTGGTGCACGCGGAGGCAGCCACCGGCAACACCAACCCTGTCGCGGAGCTCGGCAGGGTGGTGCGGGAGCACGGCGCGCTGCTGATGCTGGACGCGGTCGCGTCGGTGGGTGCCGAGCCGCTGCTCACCGACGAATGGGGTGTGGACCTGTGTGTGATCGGCGGGCAGAAGGCGATGGCAGGGCCTGCCGGGGTGTCGGCGGTCTCGGTCAGTGCCCGTGCGTGGGAGCGGATCGCCGCCAATGAGCAGGCTCCGCGGCGCTCGTACCTCTCGCTGCTGGACTGGAAGGAGCGCTGGATCGACGGTGGACGCACGGCACTGCCGCATGCTCCGGCGCAACTGGAGATGCTCGCGCTGGAGCAGGCTACGGACCGTCTGCGCGCCGAGGGCCTGGATGCCGTCATCACCCGGCACCGGGCGGCGGCCGCGGCGACCAGGGCCGGTGTGCGGGCGCTGGGCGGTCTCGCTCCCTACGTCGTCCGTGACGAGGACGCGGCGCCGGCCGCCACGACGCTCCGTGCGCCTGAGGGCATGGACGCCCGGGAGATCGTGACCGCGGCGCTCGCGGTGGATGCAGCGGTGCCCGTGCAGGCAGCGGCGGGTGCGCTGGCCAAGGAGATGATCCGGGTGAACCACTATGGCCGCGCCGCCGACCGGGCGGTGGTCATGGCGTCGCTGGCGGCACTGGCGGGCGGACTGCGTGCGCTGGGTGCGTCCGTGGATGCCGAGGTTGCGGCGCAGGCGGCGGCCGGTGCATGGGACGCGGCGGCCGCACACTGAGGCGAGCCTGCGCCCAGCCGTAGGGCTAGTGGTCGTGGTGGGGTCGTGTTTCACGTGAAACACGACCCCACACGTATATCCGGAAGCGGCGTCGTTTCACGTGAAACGCCCAGGCTCGCGGGGGTGCTCTCCGAAGACCCCACGGTTCCCAACCTCCTTCCCTTGCCGGGAAGTTGAGCTCCGACGGAGGAAGCGGAGAGGCGTTGTTCTTCTTGGAGCCGGCGTCGGCGGCACCGTGGCCGGCGGGTATCTGGTCTGGCGTCGGCCAGGAGTAGCCCGGTGGCGTGCCCGAGGCTCCGGCGGCAGGCTGGACGCACAAGACGCTTCAAGATGCCGCTGGATGCCCGTCGGCGTCTGGCAGAACCCACCCCGCTCACCTTTTGCGGGCCCCAATCCAGCGGAGCGGTCCTGCCGGCGGCCCACTGTCCGCGTGGACGTCGACCGCGGGGCCGCTTCCGGCCGCCGCGCGGCTGCAGCCCTGAACGATCTTGCTGGAACCCTCTCATAGAATCGGAACGAGCGACCCGTTTGAAAGAGCGGAACGCGCGCACCGGGTGTCGATGTTTCTCAGGAGGTCCGGCGGTGATCCAGAGTGGTGTCACACGCCCCCGTGCGGATGCGCGGCGCAACAGGGCAGTGGTGCTCCAGGCGGCTCGATTCGCTTTCGAGGAACAGGGATTGGGGGTACCGCTCGGGGAGATCGCGCGCCGTGCGGGCGTCGGCGCGGGAACCGTCTACCGCCATTTCCCTTCGAAGGAAGCCCTGTTCAAGGCGACGATCGTGGAGCGGATCGAGCTTTTCACCGACACCGCAAGGGACTTGGCCGAGACGCCGGACCCTGGTGCGGTGTTCTTCCGCTTCCTTTCCTCCGTGGTGCGGCTCGCCTCACGGAACAAGGCGTTGTGTGACGCACTGGAAGCCGCCGGTGCGGGCCGTTTCGAACCGTCGCCGGGGGTTGGCCAGGACTTCGACGATGCGCTGGAGGTCCTGCTCGGGAGGGCCCAAGAGGCGGGCGCCGTACGGCGGGACGTCGGCATAGCGGATCTCAGGGCCCTGCTGGTGGGCTGTCTTTCCATGGAGCGGGCCCGGGTGGCAACCGGTGCGGAGTCGGGGGAGCAGGGCCGGATGACGGCGCTGATGTGCGATGCGCTGCGCCCGCCGCACGCAGTGACGAAACTCCCCGTGGAGCCCATGAAACGTAACGAACCACGATGTGGGACGTGCGGTGCGGCGATCGCGGCGGCGCGCACGGGCCGGCCCCCGCGCTACTGCGGTGGTGCCTGCCGGCAGAAGGCACACCGGACGCGGGGACGCACACCGCAGACGTGATCAGGTGAGGTGGCGCATCGGCAGCCGCACCGCTCAGAGCTGGAGCTTGAAGCCCAGGTGGGAGGCCTCGAAGCCGAGGCGCTCATAGAAACGGTGGGCGTCGACGCGGGTGGCATCCGAGGTGAGCTGGACCATCTGACAGCCGAGCGTGCGGGATTCCGCGACGGCCCACTCGATGAGCTGGGTGCCGAGGCCACTGCCGCGCTCGTCGCTATGGACCCGTACCCCCTCGATGATCGCGCGGGTGGCACCGCGCCGGGACAGGCCGGGGATGACCGTGAGCTGAAGCGTGCCGACCGTTCGCCCGTCGCGGACCGCGACGATCTGGTGCTGCCCCGGGTCGGCGGCCAGTGCCTCGAACGCGGCGCGGTAGGGAGCCAAGTCGTCCGGCGATTCGCGGGCGGCGCCCAAGGGGTCGTCGGCGAGCATCGCGACGATGGCGGGCAGGTCGGTCTCGGTCGCGCGGCGCATCTCGATATCGCTCATGGGCGTGACCTTATGCCGTGCGATCGAGGGTGCGGTCGGCAGGCGGCCGGCCGTGCCCCGTCCAATAGTCGTGCCCCATCCAGTCGTCGGCCTCGTCGGCCTCGTCGGCCTCGTCGGCCCAGCCAGTCCCGCCGGTCCCGCCGGCCCCGACTCCCCTCCCCGGGCCGTCGGCGTCACTCCGGCGGTGCGAGCGTTTCGACGGCGGTGACCAGCGGCGCCAACTCGGGGCGCTGTGCGGCGTCCTGGAGGGCTTCACGCAGTGCGCCGTCGTGGGTGGGCCGGGCTTCCACCAGGAGCGCGAGGCCGTCGGGCGTCACATTGGTGTAGATGCCGCGCCGGTCGTCGGGGCACAGGTAGCGCGAGAGCAGTCCCCGCTCCTCGAGCCGCGTGACCAGGCGGGTCGTGGCGCTCTGGCTGAGGACGACGGAGTCCGCGACCTGGTGCATCCGCAGATGGCCGCCGGGACCGTCGTGCTGCTCGCTGAGCACATTGAGGACCGAGAACTCGCGGACGCTGAGGCCGTGCGTCTGCAGGGCGCGTTCGATGTGGGACTCGATGCGGCTGTGCAGTGCGGAGAGCGCGCACCAGCCCTGCGCCAGTCCAGGGGCCGGCGCAGGCGGGCAGCCGGGATCGGCCGGTGCTGCCGACTGCGGTGCCTCCACCGTCTCCCGCTGCTCCTGTGTCTCCCGCGTCCGCTGCGTCATCGACGACCTCCTCAAGGGCGCGCCTCATGGGCGCACCACCCCAGGATAGGGCACTGGCGAAATATACGGCGCTTGCGATTAACCCGCGTCTGCAATTATTGTTTACGCTTGTAAGGGACGGGCGCAATCACCTGAAGGGATCCGTCATGCCTCTCGCACTCCTGGCTCTCGCCATCGGTGCCTTTGGGATCGGAACGACCGAGTTCGCGGTCATGGGCCTGCTGCCCGACATGGCGGCAGGTTTTGGTGTCTCCATCCCCATCGCCGGATACGCGACCACGGTCTACGCCCTCGGCGTGGTCATCGGTGCCCCCCTGATGACCGCCGTCGGCACGCGTTTCACCCGCAAGCAGATGCTGATGCTGCTGATGGGCCTGTTCATCGTGGGCAACCTGCTCACAGCCACCGCACCCGACTTCGGGATCATGCTCGCCGGGCGGATCGTGGCCGCGTTCACGCACGGAGCGTTCTTCGGCATCGGCGCGCTCGTCGCCGCCGACCTCGTCGCGCCCGAGAGGCGCGCCACCGCCATATCGCTGATGTTCAGCGGCCTGACCATCGCCAACGTCGTGGGCGTACCGGCCGGCACCATGCTCAGCCAGCAGTCCGACTGGCGCACCACCTTCTACGCCATCACCGCGCTCGGTGTGCTCGGCCTGCTGGGCATCGCCAAGCTGGTCCCGGCGCAGCGGGCGAAGGCGGCCTCTCCGCTGGGCAGCGAACTCGCGGTGTTCCGCAACCCGCAGGTCGGCCTCGCGATGCTGATGACGATCCTGGGCTTCGGCGGTGTCTTCGCGGCCGTCACCTACCTCGCCTCGATGATGACCGAGGTCACCGGCTTCGCACCGTCCTCCGTGATCTGGCTGACCGCCGTGTTCGGCCTCGGCATGGTCGGCGGGAACCTGGTCTCCGGTCGCTTCACCGACCGCGCCATGATGCCGATGCTGTTCGTGTCGATGACCGGTCTGGCACTGTCGCTGGCCGCGTTCACTGTCACCGCGCACCACAAGACCGCCGCCATCGTCACCATCGCGCTGATCGGCATCTTCGGCTTCGCCACCGTTCCGCCGCTGCAGAAGCGGGTGATGGACCAGGCTGCCTCGGCACCCACCCTCGCCTCGGCCGGCAATATCGCGGCCTTCAACTTCGGCAACGCGCTGGCCGCCTGGCTCGGCGGGATCGTGATCTCGGCCGGCCTCGGCTACACCGCGCCCAACTGGGTCGGTGCGCTGATGACCGTCGCGGCGCTGGGGGTGGCGATATTCGCCACAGCGCTGGAGCGACGTCAGACAGGCCGCAGCCGCGTGGTGGCCGGCGGCGGAGCCGACGCGACCGCCGACGAGCCCGTAGCGGCGGCGCACGGCTGAGAGATCCCGCCGTACGGCACCCCGAATCAGCGGCGCACGGGCATCACCGGACCAACGAGCACCCCCCGGCGCAACCCGTACGCACAGCGCAACCCGTACCCCCCCCAGCGCAACCCGCACCCCCGGCACCGCCCCGCACCCAAGGAAGAGCCCTCGTGAGCACCACCACTTCTGTTACGCCCACCTCTACCGTCCGTCCGCTCACCACCCGCGATGCCGAGCGCCTCATCGACGCCGCCGTTCGTGCCGCCGAAGGCACCGGGGTGCGGGGCAGCGTCAGCGTTCTGGATGCAGGCGGGCATCTGCTCGGTTTCCGGCGGGACGACGCAGCCGTGCTGATCTCGGGGGAGACCAGCACCCGCAAGGCGTACACAGCGCTCCAGTTGGACGCTCCGACAGCTGACCTGGTCGAGCTCGTACGGCCCGACGGGCTATTTCACACCTTGCCCACGGCGTTGGACCGGCCGCTGCTCTTCCTCGCGGGCGGTGTGCCGCTCCACCGGGACGGCCGGCTGATCGGCGCGCTCGGCTTCGGCGGCGGTGCCCCCGAGCAGGACCACCGGATCGTCACCGAGGCGATAGCGGAGGCCGACCTCGCCTGACGATGCTCCTCCTGTGGCCAGGGTGTGTCTCCCCGGCCTCCGTGGGCCTGTCGTCAAAGGCTCTGACGGACGCCCGCGCCCTCAATGCCGCTTGAGTACGCCCCGACGTACGGTGCCGGACACGGCTCGCCACCGGCCCCGACCGTACGGTTTCGGCCGTCCTCCGGGGCCCGCTGGCCGTGCGGCCCCGGCTACAACCTCCTTGTCCCCGGCCACAACCCCCTTCCCTCCGGCCACAGCCCCCTTCCCCCGGATTCCCGCTCTCGCCAGCCGTCCTCGCGCCTCCTAGGCTCCAGGGCATGAGCAAGCTGCATCTGTTCGACATGGACGGGACTCTGCTCCATGGGTCCGCGGCCGCCGTTGAGATTTCCCGGCAGCTCGGGCTGGACCGGGAGATCGCTGATCTGGAACGCGGATTTGCCGCGGGTGAACTGACTCCCCTGCAGTTCGCACAGCGGGCATGTGACCTCTGGGCCGCCGAGTTGACCGAACTCACGGTGGCTGCGGCTTTTGACGGCTCACCCTGGCTGACCGGAATCCGGGAAGTCTGGGCTGATATCCGGACGCGCGGCGAACGGTGCGCAGTGATTTCTCTCTCGCCGGGCTTCTTCGTCGAACGGCTGCTGGCCTGGGGCGCCGATGCGGCACACGGTTCCCGCTGGCCCGCGTTGCCGATCCGCGAGGCGGTGGAGCCGGCCGGCATCCTCTCGTCGGCGGCGAAGGTACGGATTGCCGATGAACTCTGCGTGCAGTACGGGCTGACCCGAGCCGACTGCGTGGCATACGGCGACTCCATGTCGGACACCGAACTGTTCGCCGCAGTTCCGCAGTCCGTGGCCGTGAATGCGGATCACCATGTCAGTGGACTGGCCTCATATGCGTACGCGGGCGGTGATCTGCGGGAGGCTTACGAACTGGTCCGTACTGGCCGGTAATTCCAAGCCGCTCCGACGGATTCGTCCACTGTGTACGCCGAAAATGCCGTCTGTGGGGAGGATCACTGTTATCGGAAGGCCCGCGTGGAGTGTTCCAAGATCAGGGCTTGTAGTTTCAACTGCTGCCGGTATGGTCGAGTCCGACTTGGCGGAGGCATGGATTCCGGCGATGCGCGAAGGGCGAGCTCAAAGCTCGTCAGCCTAGCGGCGAAGCGGCCCTCGGCACCCGGACTTCCGACTATTTGTCCGATGTGGTGAGCAGGGATGGCATGCTGCTGACGCGGCATCTGCTCCGCATTGTCGCAAGGGAGTGAGATATGTCCGCTTTGGAGGGTGTTGCCGGAGTCGCTTGAGTCGATGAAGAATTCCGGGGCAGGACGGGGGAATTCCGCGCAGTTCCGTTCCACGGAAGTGCGAAGACAACCGAAAGACGTTCGAGGCGAGGCAGACCATGGACGCTCCGACCACCACGTCGGCCGATAGTGGCTCTTCCGGCGGGAGCAGTGGCGATTGGGGTTGGTTCACTCCACCGGCGAAGAAGTCCTCCGGAGAACAGCAGGAACGGCAAAACAGCCAGGACCGGCAGCAGAACCAGGACGCCCCGGCAGAGCCGGGCGACCGGAGTGAACACCCCGACCACGGCGACCGCAGACACCACCATGAGTGGAACGAGAGAGATGAACGGATCGACCGCGAACAGATACCCAGCCGCCCGGTCAATCCGATCCGGCCAGTAGGCACTGCCGCCGCGCGCGACCGAGAGGCGGAGCCGTCACAGGCACCTCCGCCGCGACATGATGCGGATCGGCCGTCCGCGCCAGCGGGCTATCCCGAGCAGCCTTTCCCGGCCGGCTACCCCGAGCAGCCCTTCGCGGCCGCCTACCCCGAGCAGTCCACCGCAGCCTCGGGGACCACCACGGCTCCAGGGGCCACCACAACCCCCGGGACCACAGCCTCAGACAACACCGTGCCGGCCCCCGCCCCGCCACGCCACGAGGCCGAGCCCGCCTGGCGTGGTGAGCCGCCCATGGACCGCCAGCCGGTCCGGGAGCACGAATCCGCCCGGGGCCGGGAACCCGAGCCCGTACACGAAACGGCGCGCGCCACGGGAGCGCCCGCGGGAGACGCCCCCACCGGTAGCGTGCCGGTCGCGGCACCGGCCGCCCAGAACCAGGCCCCCGCCGCTCCCCCTGCCTTCACTCCCCCGACGCGACCGGCGGCCCCTGCCCCGGCGCCCTCTCTCGGCGCCCTGCAGGCCTCGGCCTCGTCCGCCACGCCCGCCTCCCCCGACGCGCTGCTCATCCGTCGCACCATGGCGGAAATCGAGCCCGTGGCCGACAAGGTCACCTCGTACTTCTACGCGCTGCTCTTCGTCCAGTACCCCGATCTGCGGGCGCTGTTCCCCGCGTCGATGGACACCCAGCGCGACCGGCTCTTCAAGGCGCTGCTCACCGCCGCCCAGCATGTCGACGATGCCGAGGTGCTCACCGCCTACCTTGCGAACCTCGGGCGCGGTCACCGCAAGTACGGCACCCAGCCCGACCACTACCCGGCCGTCGGCGAATGCCTGCTCAACGCGCTCGCACGCTATGCGACGTCCAGTTGGGGACCCGAGACCCAGGCCGCGTGGGTACGGGCCTACACGGCGATCTCGCAGATCATGATCGATGCGGCGGCCGAGAACGAGGCCGTGGCGCCCGCCTGGTGGCAGGCCGAGGTCGTCTCGCACGAGCTGCGGACGCCCGATATCGCGGTGGTACTGGTCCGTCCGGACCAGCCCTACCCGTTCCTCGCCGGGCAGTACGCGAGCGTGGAAACCCCCTGGTGGCCACGGGTCTGGCGGCACTACTCCTTCGCTTCCGCACCGCGCTCCGACGGCCTGCTCTGCTTCCACGTCAAGGCGGTCCCGGCCGGTTGGGTCTCCAACGCCATGGTCCACCGCGCCCGCCCCGGCGATGTCATCCGGCTCGGTGCTCCCGGCGGCTCGATGACCGTCGACCACAGCAAGCGCAGCGGTCTGCTGTGCGTCGGCGGCGGCACCGGCATCGCCCCCATCAAGGCGCTGGTCGAGGACGTCGCGGAACACGGTGTCCGGCGCCCCGTCGAGGTCTTCTACGGCGCCCGCAGTGACCACGACCTCTACGACCTCGACACCATGCTGCAGTTGGAGCAGACCCATCCGTGGCTCTCCGTGCGCCCGGTCGTCGCCAGCGGACCGGCGGCCCGCGGCGGAACGAGCCGCGAGCGGGGGCAATTGCCCGATGCGGTCCGGCAATACGGTCCTTTCCGGGAATATGACGCCTATCTTTCCGGGCCGCCAGGGTTGATTCGCAGCGGTGTGGACGCTTTGGTGGGGGTCGGCATCCCGACCGAGCGCATACGGCACGACTCCGTGGAAGAGCTGGTCCCGGCGGGAGATTGAGATCGTGGCAGCACAGGTCGAATCCGGTCCGACAGGGGAGGGGTGGGGCATGCCACGGCAAGAGCGCCCCGGGAGTGACGGCGAGCACCTGGTCCAGCAGCGGCTCGGCACCACCGAGCGGGCCGACCGCTTCTATGGTGAACAGGTCCTGGACCATCTCAATGTCCGTATGCAGGAGTTCGTGGCCCGACAGGAGATGTTCTTCCTGTCCACGGCCGACCGGCACGGCGAATGCGATGCCACGTTCCGGGCCGGGCCGCCGGGGTTCGTCCAGGTGCTCGATGCCCGGACGCTGGCATACCCGGAATACCGTGGCAACGGTGTCATGGCGTCCATCGGCAACATCTCGGAGAACCCGCGCCTGGGCATCTTGATGGTCGACTTCACCCGTGACCGCATCGGACTGCACGTCAACGGCCGGGCACGCGTCGTCATGGACGAGGAGATGCGGCTGCAGCACCCCGGTCTGCCGGTCGACCCGGTCCCCGGCCGGCGTGCCCAACTGTGGGTCACCGTCGAGGTCGAAGAGGCGTACATCCACTGCGCCAAGCACATTCCGCATCTGCAGAAGGGCCCGGCGCAGCAGCGCGGAGCGCGAGCCTGGGGCACCGACGACGCCAAACGCAAGGGCGGTGACTTCTTCGGCGCGGCGGCGGAGGCAGATCAGCGGCCGCCCTTCCGGCGCGCCGAGCGCAGGAACGAGCACCTTCGGGGCGGCCTGCACGAGGACACCGACGGCGCGGTGTACCAGAGCGCCGCCCCGGCGTACGGAAGTGGTCCGGCATACGGAAGCGAGCCGGTACCCGGGGGCGGCACGCACGCGGCTTCACGGGTCGGTCCGGCGTACCCGGCCGCGCACCGTGACCCGGGCCGGGACGACTTCGTGGAGGAGCTGAACGCGGAGTTCCTCGACCGGGTCGAGCGGGTGCTCGCCCGTGCCCAGCCCCGTCGGCCCGCGGAGGACGATCCGGAGTTCCGCGGATGGTTCGACCGGCGCGACGGCTGAGAAAGCCCGCCGCAGGGGCGGGAGTGCGGGGTACCTCTCAGCCCAGGTCCGGGGCGTGCATCGCCCGCACACCCTCGATGTTGCCGTCGAGGTAGTGCCGCAGCGACAGTGGCACGACCTCGACGGAGGCGATGCCGACACGGGTGAAGGGCACCCGCACGATCTCGTACTCCCCGCAGGGCTCCTCGATCTCGGGACCGTGCCGGCGAGAGACGTCCATTGAATCGAGCCGGCAGACGAAGAAGTGCTGGACCTTCACGCCGTCCACCCCACCGTCGCTGAAGTGCTCGACGGTGTCGACGAAGACCGGCACCACGTCCTTGATCTTCGCGCCCAGCTCTTCGTCCAGTTCACGGTGGAGGGCGTCGATGACGGTGGCGTCCTCGGGCTCCACGCCACCGCCCGGAGTGATCCAGTACGGGGCCCGGCCCGGCTTGGTGCGCTTGATCAGAACCAGGTCCGCGCCGTCGAGCAGAATCGCGCGGGCGGTGCGTTTGACGACTGGCCGTACGTTCATAGGGGACAGATGCCGCAGTCACGGCCTGGTGAAACCCACGCCCCTCGGTCACCAGTCGACAGCGGTGCGCAGTAGCCACTCATGCGCCCGGGCTATGTGCGGAAGGCCCAGCGTCCCGGTCCGTACGGTCAAGAAGTAGGTCCGCAGCGGGGGCACCGGCGGGTCGAGCAGGGCCACGACCTCGCCGCTGTCCAGCGCGTCGGCGCACAGATAGCGCGGCAGCACGGCGAGCCCCGCCCCGGCTGCCACGCAGGACAGCACCGCACGGAGGTCCGCGGCGATCACGGCGGCGGAGGCGGCGGGCTTGGCGTCGAAGACCGCTGACCAGTAACGGGCGATCAGCGGCAGGCTCTCGTGGACCTCGACGAGCGGCACGGCGTCGAGCACGCGGACTCCCCCGGCCTGCAGCACCCTCCCGCCCAGCTCGACCGCCCAGTGTGGCGCCGCGATCAGCACATGCTCCTCGTCGCAGAGCGGGGTGGCGGTGAGCAGCCCGCCGCGCGGTCGGGTGGTGGTGACGGCCAGATCGTGGTGTCCGGCCGCCAGGCCGGTCAGCAGCTCCTCCGCGGGGCCGAAGGCTGTCCGTATGGACAGGCCCTGGGTGATCAGTGGGGTGAGTGCCGGGAGCGCCCGCTCGGCAAGGAGCTCCGGGGGCCCCGCGAGGTGGAGAGTACGGGTGACGGAGTCACGGTCCAGGCCGGCCTCTGTGATCTCGGTGAGCGCGTCCAGGTGCGGTGCCACTTTGTGGGCGAGTTCCTCGCCGATGGTGGTGGGGGTGACGCCACGGGCACAGCGGAGGAAGAGCGGGCGGCCCAACTGGCGTTCCAGCGCCCGGATCTGGTCACCGCGGGCTGAGAGAGGCCGAGCAATGCCGCGGCGCGGGTGAAGGAGCCGGCTCGGTGCACGGTGACGAAGGTGCGCAGCAGAGCCAGATCCATCGCGTACCTCCTGCGTCTCTCGGAAGCCTGGTCGCGAGCCCACTATAAATTTGTCGATAGGGATGTGTCGTCGGCGTGATTGGACAATGACGCTCGGTCAACTAGCCTTGTTCGAGCGGTTCGTTTCACGTGGAACATTTGGTTTCACGTGAAACGCGTGGACTCGGGGCCATGGAGAACCGCAGGCCGGCAGGGTGACGAGGGGGGATACCCTGCCGGCCCATTTCATGCCGCTTCCGTTCCTCGGTCTGGGGTGCGGCCCCGTCCGTTCGACTCGTTCCGCGGCTTCGGCTCCCTCCGGCTGTCCTGTGCGGCCGCGCCCAGCGCCCGGGTGACGTCCGCGACCAGATCCTCCGGCTCCTCGATGCCGACCGAGAAACGGATAAAGCCCTCCGGTACCGCATCGCCGCCCCAGCGGGCACGCCGCTCGGCACTGGACCGTACGCCTCCAAAACTCGTCGCATCGTCCACCAGGGTCAGCGCGGCCAGGAACCGCTCTGCGTGGGCTTTGTCGGGCAGGACGAAGGACACCACGGAGCCGAAGCGGCCCGGGCGCATCTGCCGGGCGGCGAGCTCGTGGGACGGATCGGACGGGAGGCCCGGGTGCCGCAGGCCGGTGACCTCGGGGCGGTCGGCCAGCGCCGCGGCCAGTGCCAGGGCGCCCTCCGACTGCTGGCGGACGCGCAGCGCGAGGGTGGCCAGTGAGCGATGCGCGAGCCAGCTCTCCATCGGGCCCGGGATCGCACCCACCGTCTTGCGCCACAGTCGTACGGAATCGGCCAATGCGGCCTCGCGGGTGCTGGCGTACCCCAGCAGGACGTCGCCGTGGCCGGTCAGCGCCTTGGTGCCGCTGGCGACCGAGAAGTCCGCGCCGAGGTCGAGCGGCCGCTGGCCGAGCGGGGTGGCGAGGGTGTTGTCGACGGCCACCAGTGCACCGCGCCGGTGTGCTTCGTCGGCCAGCCGCCGGATGTCACAGACGTCGAGGCCTGGGTTGGAGGGTGTTTCGATCCACAGCAGCCGGGCGCCGTCCAGCGCATCGAGTTGTGCGTCGTGTGCGGTCGGAGCGGTACGGACCTCGATGCCATAGCTCTCCAGACGCGTGCGGACGGCCGGCAGCAGCTGGTATCCGTCACTGGGGAGCACCACGGCGTCGCCGGTGCGCAGCTGGGAGAAGAGGACCGCGGTGATCGCTGCCATCCCGGAGGCGAAGGCAACGGTATGGGTGTTTTCGTCCGGTGACTCGAGCTCGCCGATGGCCTGTTCCAGGCGGGTCCAGGTCGGGTTGGCGTCGCGGCCGTAGGTGTACGGGCCGACGGCATCGCCGGGGAGGTGGTAGTGCGCCGCGAACACCGGCCCCGGGAGGGTGGGCTCATGGGCTTCGGGCTCCGGAAGCCCGGCGCGTACGGCGCGGGTGCCGTCGCCGGTCATGCGCTCTCCTTTTCCTGCGGCGGGCGCGGCTCCTGCGCCTGGGGCCGACCGGGGGCGTGCCCGCGAGCGGGGGTGGTGACCGCGGCACTACGGGACATGAGCGCGGCCCGTACCGCCACCAGCAGGCCGTCGCTCGCCGCCTCGATCATTTCCAGGCACTCCTCGAAACCGGCGATATCCCCGTAATACGGATCGGGTACGTCGAGGTCGTCGACGTTCCCGAGGCCGGGTGACGGGCCCGGGACGGCGTCCGCCGCTGTGCATGGCCCGTACGAGCGCAGCAGGTGGATCTTGGCGGCGTCGTGCACGGTCGGGGCCAGGCCGCGCAGCGCGCGCAGATGGCCGGAGTCGAGCGCGATGACCAGGTCGAGGTGGTCGAACCAGGAGGTGTGGAATTGCCGGGCGGCGTGGACGTGTTCATAGCCGCCCGCGCGCAGCACGGCGTCCGTGCGCGGGTCGGCTCCCTCGCCCTCGTGCCAGCCGCCGGTCCCCGCACTGCCGACCTCGACCAGGCCGTCGAGGCCGTCCTCCGCGAGGCGGGCGCGGAAGACGGCCTCCGCCATCGGCGACCGGCAGATGTTGCCGGTGCACACGAAGCAGATGCGGAAGGGGGCGGTCAAGGATCAGTCCTCGTCGGGAAGGATCACGTGCATTGCCCAGGCGACGATGGAGATGATCACGCCCCCGAGCAGGGCCGTCCAGAAGCCGTCCACATGGAAGGCGAGGTCGGCCTTGCCGGCGAGCCAGGAGGTCAGCAGCAGCATCAGCGCATTCACGACCAGCGTGATCAGGCCGAGTGTGAGGATGAACAGAGGGAAGGACAGCAGCTTCACCACAGGCTTGACCAGGAAATTGACCAGTCCGAAGATCAGCGCGACCAGGATCAGAGTGAGTATCTTGCGGCCGGTGTTCTCACCGGTGAGCGTGATGTCCTTGAGCAGCCAGATGGCCACGGCAAGCGCCGCAGCATTGGCGATCGTCTTGACCAGAAAATGCTTCATGGTGAGATCGTCGCAGACGAGTCTGAATCATCAGAGGGGACGATCGGCATGAAGGCTTTCAGACTGGATGAGCTGGAAGCGGAACGGGCTGCGAACGACGGCGCGTATCTGCAGTTCCTCCGGGAACGCAATATGTCGGTCGGGCTGTACGCACTGGACGCCGGCAGCGTCGATCCGCAGCAGCCGCACGCCCAGGACGAGGTGTATCTCGTGGTCAGCGGCCGGGCGGCGATCACCGTCGGGACACAGACCCAGTCGGTGGCCCGGGGCAGCGTGGTCTATGTACCTGCCGGGGTGCCCCACAAGTTCCATCACATCAGCGAGGATCTCCGGGTGATGGTGATCTTCTCTCCTCCTGAGAGCTAGGGGCCCGGCCCCGGAACCCGTAGGGGAAGGGTCAGGGAAGGGCCGGGGCTGCGAAGCCCCCACGGCCGCGGTACGCGTCCTAGCATCGTTGGTGCAGGGGAACCCGAAGGTGTGAGGCAACAGACAGGCCACACGCGGACGGCGGCACCACTGCGGCAACGGCACAGCCGACGGACGGCGCGGTACGGACAGCGACAGCGCGACAGACAGAAAGCAGGGCAGAGCAGTGGCTGGTAAGGGGATATTCGCAGGACTTCCGTGGTGGGTCACCTGGGTCGTGGTGCCCGTCGTGCTGATCGTCGTCTTCGGCGGGCTGATCACCACCGCGCTCGGCTTCCTGATCGGCGTGCTGTTCAAGGTCCTCATAGCGGCAGCCCTGATCGCCGGTGTCATCTACCTCGTCCGCAGGGCCAGCGGCTCGTCATCGTCCTCGTCCAAGAGCGACTGGTAAGCAGCAAGGCCGCCCGTCGGCCTTGTGCCCCGCTGTGCGCGGACTCGGGCATGCGATGTTGCGATCGTGAACAGCGAATCCTCGTGCTCCCTTGTGGGCGTCCGACCCGGAGCCGGGTGCCCGCAAGAAGCTCGTCGGGTCTGCATAGGCGGGTCGTGGTGGGTCCGGGGCTGCGCCGCCGTCTACTTCGCCGTCCCATCGGGAGGGTGATGTCGGGGCGGTGGTGGTCGCCCACCGGAGCAGCGGCCGCCGGTGGAGTCGTGGGTGGGTTTCCGTGCCACCACACCCGGACATGCGATCGGGCAATATCTGCTCGCACGGTTTGACGAGGCATCGAGCGAAGAGCGTCCCGCGTGCCGCGCCGTCCAGGCGATATCGCCCTTTTCCGTGCGATCTGCGGATGAATTGCCGCACCCCGCGGATACGGTGCGTGGCAATCATCCGGCTTTCGCCTATCGGGAATATGCCTTGGGCACGGGGTGTGTGGCCCTCTCTGCCCAGGTCGAGGCGGTCGGCTCGGTGCCGGTGGATTCCCTGCCCGCGGACGAACTGCATCGATTGCGGTCCGTTACAGACCGACTACGAAAAATGGCGGAGGCGACACTAACGACACACGCCTTCTCTGTCAGTATCTGAAAACTCACTCCTTGTGATCTGCTTGTGCGTGGCAGACGATGGCGCCAATAGGGCCACGGGGATGTTTCCCGGCCATCTCCGATCAAGTGCGGGGCAGTGGTTGATGACCGACACAGTTCAGGCAGAAGTGATCATGAGCTTCGTCGTTTCGGAAGAGCTCGCGTTCCGGATTCCGGTGGAGCTGGACTTCGCCAGCGCCGATCCGTACGCCGTCCGCCTCACCTTCGATCTTCCCGGCGATGCCCCCGTGACCTGGGTGTTCGGTCGAGAGTTGCTGCTGGACGGGCTGAGCCGGCCCTCCGGTGAGGGCGATGTGCGTATCGAGCCGGCCTCCCCCGCGCACCTCAGCGATGTCTTCATCAGCCTTCAAGTCGGCGCCGAGCACGCGCTGTTCCGGGTCAGCGCGGCGCCGCTGGTCGCCTTCCTCGACCGTACGGACCGGCTCGTACCGCTGGGCAAGGAAGAGGTCTGCGACACCCTGGAGGCCGTACTCGACCGGATCCTCACGGAGGCGCCGGCCGGCTAACCCGGCCAACCCTGCCCCCGCCGGACCGTCCGGCCGACGCCACACCGCCCGGCCGACGCCACTACGGGTACGCCGGTCATCCCGCGTACCCGTGCGCCTCTTCCGGCCCGGCCGCCTCTCCTGCCCGTACGTCCCTCCCCGCCCATGCCGTCGGCCCATCACCCTCACTCGTCCCCGTCCCCCGCTGCTCTTGTGGTCGACCAGCCGGTGTTCCGTGAGCGGTGCCGCCTGCCCCTGCCCCCGTCACCGCTTACGGCGCCTGCCGCGTCCCCCACGGCCTCCGCGGCGGTCCGGACGGCTCTCCGCGGCGGCGGTCGGCATGTCGGTGCCCGCCCCGACCCCGGCCATGGGGCCCGGGCACGCCCCGGGCCCTGCTCCGGTAGCTGCCCTGCTGTCGCTCCCCGGTCCACCCGTCCCCTTCCGGTCCGCCGAGACGACCAGAGTCGCCAGCAACGTCGTCAGCGGCACTGCGGCAACCAGCCCGATGCTGCCCACCAGGGTGCGGACGACTTCCTCCGCGACCACCTCGCTCGTGGCGACCGTACCGACGCTGCTCTGTGCGATCGAGAACAGCAAAAGCAAGGGCAGGGCGGCGCCCGCGTAGGCCAGAACCAGTGTGTTGACGACGGACGCGATGTGGTCCCGGCCGATCCGCATGGCGGCGCCGTAGAGCTTGCGCCAGCCGGCCGACGGGTCGGCCTCCTTGAGTTCCCAGACCGCGGCGGTCTGCGTCACCGTCACATCGTCGAGCACGCCCAGCGACCCGATGATGATCCCGGCGAGGAGGAGGCCGCGGATCTCGATGTCGGGGTACAGGCCGTGCACCAGCCCCGTCGTGTCGTCCGTATTGCCGGTCAACAGCGCCCAGTTGATGAACACCGACCCGAGCAGGCCGATCAGCAGTAGCGAGGCGAGGGTGCCGAGTACGGCCACCGACGTACGGGCCGTCAGGCCATGGCAGAGGTACAGCGCGATCAGCATGATCGCGCTTCCCCCGACCACTGCCACCACCAGCGGGTTGGAACCCTGCAGGATCGCCGGGAGGATGAACAGAGTCAGGACCACAAAGCTGGCCGCCAGTGCCACCAGCGCCAGTACTCCCCGCAGTCGGCCGACGATGACCACCGCGAACGCGAAGAGGGCGGCCAGTACCCACATCGGGAGCGTCCGGTCGACATCGCTGACCGCATACTGCAGATCCTTCGGCGCCTTGGGGGAGTACGCCACCACCACCTCCTGGCCGGTGGTGTAGTGCCGCAGGGCGTCCGGCGTCACCACCGTCTGGAAGGTGCGTCCCGCGTTCTCTCCCGTGGTGACTTTGATCGTCGCCTGCTGACAGGGCTTGCCCTTGGTCCCTCCCCCGGCGGGTGCCTGTCCTGTCGGAGAGGGGGGCTGGGGCTGCTGCTCGGCATGGACGTCCGCGCAGTTCACCTCCGCCACCTTGACGACTCTGGCCTGCTCCGTGGGCTGGTCGAAGCCGACGCCGGACGGTTTGTGGGGAGGCGCGCCGCCCGGCCAGAGGACGACCAGACCGACCGCCACCGCGGCGGCGAAGGGGATCAGTACTGCCGCGATGACCTTGCGCAGATGCCGGGAGACGGGCGCTGCAGGGCCATGGCCGTGCGCGTGTGAGTGCACGGCGGAAGGGTGGTGGGACTCGTGAGGGCTCACAGCCCGATCATTGCAAGAACTCCGGGCCCCCTGTTCACTCCGCGGCATCGGCCGCTACCGTGGTGCCACCTTTGCAATCGCGGGAGCTCGGAGCACCGGGCTGAGAGGGCGCTGACCTTCGTCCCAGCGGCGTTTCACGTGAAACGCTCATTGGACGGAAGCCGCTGCGTCGACCGCTGAACCTGTTACCGGGTAATGCCGGCGTAGGGAGTTGGGTCTCATGACTCTGCAGGATGCACGCACGCCCGAAAACGGAAACGGTGCCGGCGGCAGCAGCGAGCCGCAGATCGGCTGGCACAAGGGCTATGTCTCCGGATCACGCCCCGACCTTCGGGTCCCGGTCCGGCGGGTGCACCTCACCAACGGCAAGGACGTGACGCTCTACGACACGTCAGGGCCGTACACCGATCCGCATATCGACACCGACGTCCGTCGTGGTCTGGCGCCGCTGCGGGAGAACTGGATCATCGCTCGGGGCGACACCGAGGAGTACGCGGGGCGCCCCCCGCGGCCCGAGGACGACGGCCTCAAGCACACCTCGCCGCGCGGCGGGCTCAAGAACCTCGACGCGGTCTTCCCGGGCCGCCCCCGCCAGCCGCGCCGCGGCCGTGATGGCGCCGCGGTCACCCAGCTCGCCTATGCCCAGCGCGGCGAGATCACCGCGGAGATGGAGTACGTCGCGCTCCGCGAGAACGTCACCCCCGAGTTCGTCCGTGACGAGATCGCAGCCGGACGCGCGGTGCTGCCGTCGAACATCAACCACCCGGAGATCGAGCCGATGATCATCGGCAAGAACTTCCTGGTGAAGGTGAACGCCAACATCGGCAATTCGGCGGTCACTTCCTCCATCGAGGAGGAGGTGGAGAAGATGACCTGGGCGACCCGCTGGGGCGCCGACACAGTCATGGACCTCTCCACCGGGCGCAATATCCACACCACCCGCGAATGGGTGCTGCGCAACTCGCCCGTCCCGATCGGCACAGTGCCGCTCTACCAGGCACTGGAGAAGGTCGACGGCAAGGCCGAGGAGCTGACCTGGGAGATCTACAAGGACACCGTCATCGAGCAGGCCGAACAGGGCGTCGACTACATGACGGTGCACGCCGGTGTGCTGCTCCGTTATGTCCCCCTGACGGCCCGCCGGAAGACCGGCATCGTCTCGCGCGGCGGCTCGATCATGGCGGCCTGGTGCCTGGCGCACCACAAGGAGTCTTTCCTCTACACGCACTTCGAGGAGCTCTGCGAGATCCTGGCCTCGTATGACGTCACCTACTCGCTCGGTGACGGCCTGCGCCCCGGGTCCATCGCGGACGCCAATGACGAGGCGCAGTTCGCGGAGCTGCGGACGCTCGGTGAGCTGAACACCATCGCCAAGCGGCACGGCGTGCAGACGATGATCGAGGGCCCGGGACATGTCCCGATGCACAAGATCAAGGAGAACATCGACCTCCAGCAGGAGATCTGCGAGGAGGCCCCGTTCTATACGCTCGGCCCGCTGACCACCGATATCGCGCCCGCCTACGACCACATCACCTCCGGTATCGGCGCGGCGATGATCGCGTGGTGGGGCACCGCCATGCTCTGCTACGTCACGCCCAAGGAACATCTGGGCCTCCCGGACCGCGACGACGTCAAGACCGGCGTCATCACGTACAAGATCGCGGCTCATGCGGCAGACCTGGCCAAGGGGCACCCGGGCGCCCAGGAGTGGGACGACGCGCTCTCCGACGCCCGCTTCGAGTTCCGCTGGGAGGACCAGTTCAACCTGGCCCTCGACCCGGACACGGCCCGCGCCTTCCACGACGAGACGCTGCCTGCCGAGCCGGCGAAGACGGCCCACTTCTGCTCGATGTGCGGCCCGAAGTTCTGCTCGATGAAGATCAGTAGGAGCATCACGGAGCAGTTCGGTGGCGACGAGGGCGCCACCCCCGGGGAGATCGAGGCCGGGATGCTGGAGAAGTCCAAGGAGTTCGCGGCCGCGGGCAACCGTGTCTATCTGCCGATGGCCGACTGATCCTGCCGAGCGCGCATGAGGGCGGCGGAGGTCCGGACGGGCCTTCGCCGCCGCCGTGCGCGCGGCGGAGGACCGGGCAGTGGCGGGAATGTTCCGGCGGGCCGTTTCGTTGGCTCAGGGTCCTGTCACGCCGCCGTCCTTGGGAGTCTCGTGTCCGACAACACCAGCGCCACCGTTCTCCCTTTGCTTCCGGCCGTCACCGCGCAGGCCGAGCGACTGATCGAGCTCGGGGTGCACAAGATCGCCGGACTGCCCGCCGCTGAGCTTCGTACCTTCGCCGCGGCAGCCGACGTTCCCGCCGGCCACAGTGCCCTGCTCGCTGTACATCCGGACCGGGCACCGGCCTCCGCCCTCGCACCGCTGCTCCACCGCGACGGCAGGCCCGGCTTCGTCGTCACCGACATGACCGATGTCGACCTCTTCTCCCCGCTCGACACCATCGAACTGCCCGATGCCCCGCTCTACTTCCTCACCGGCCTTGACCGCGGCGACCGGATGGCCAACTGCAGCCCGGACGAGGCCCTCCCCGCTCTCACCGCCGAGGCCCGCACCCCGTTGCTGCTCACCGAGGGAATCCACTGGGTGATGCAGCAGCCCGCCGCCCTGGAACGCAACCACTGCTTCATGACCATCGGCTCCCGACTGCGCAAGGACAACGGCGCCCTGGACGCCCGCACCCCGGCGATCTGGATCAGCAACGGCACCGGGCGGGACGGCCGCGAGCGCCGCAACGCGCCCAAGGTCGGCTGGTGCTGGGCGGGCAACCGGCACACCTGGCTCGGCTTCGCCTCGGCCACGGACCGCCGGGGCCAGGACGGGTAAGGAGCCTCGCTCAGGGGGCGGGACGGAGGCCGCGCAGCGGGACGATCGAGCCGCGCAGCCAACACCCTGCCTGGCAGCGGCTGCACTCCGCCGACGCCCCCGGCCGCGGCCGCTGCCCCCAGCCAAGGCCGTTGCCCCCGTCAAGCCGCGCCGGTCCCGCCGAGCCCCCGCCGGTCTCGCTCGGCTCACGGCACGGCCCACACGCTAATCCGCCTGGTGGTCGGACCCTCCATGATCCGGGCTGGTGAAGTCCGGGCTGGAGTAGCGCGGGCGGGACCCCGAGGAACCGCTGTCGGGGCTGGTGAACTCGGGGCGGGTGTAGCCGAGGGTGGGGATCCGGCTTTCGGGCGGTGGAGTGCGGCGGGGGACATAGCGGGCCGGGTCGTCGTCCGGAGTGGCCGTGGGGTCGGCAAGGGCCTCACGGAGAAAGGGCAGCACACCGCGCTCCAGGAGGGCGCGGCGCCACACCTCACGGGCGTCGTCCAGCGCCTCGCCCAGTTCATCGGCTCTGGTGACCTGCGGGGACGAGCCGTTGCGCAGTGCGGTGATGAGCAGTCCGGCCATCGCGACGAGGGTCCCCGCGGCAGTCAGTGCCGCGAAGATCCAGCCGACGTTGATCAGTGGCTGCGCCAAGGACTTGTCGGGGCTGATGGCGCGCAGCACATAGCCGATGAGGAGGAAGAGCACCGCGGCGATGCCGGCGAGGACGGGTGCGAGGACGGCGACCATGGCGGTGAGTCCGGCGCCGGTGGTTTCGGCCTCGTCCGGAGCCATGGCGGTGGCCGGTCCTGGGCTCCCGTCGGCCTCCGGAGTCTGCTCCCCGTCGTCCGCTGTGACGTGGGACGGCGCGGGTGTCGGTGCGCGCCACTCGGCGCGGAGCTGTACATAGCGTTGGTATTCGGCCGTGGCGCACGCGGCGATGGCGGTGGTCGCGCTGAGCGCCATGGTGCGCAACTGCTCGTTGTTGAGGTGATTTCCCGCGACGGCGGTGAAGTCGTCCGGGCGGTATTCGGCGGTACGCAGCGCCTCATCAAGGATCCGCGCGAATTCCGCGCGGTCCTCGTTCAGCAGGTGCGGAGCGCTGTTCATGTGGATCCCCCGATGCTCCGTAGGGCCGTACGGCCGGCGTTGGCCGGGCAGTGGGCGGAAACGGAGGAGAGCCTGCTACGGATGGTCCGATGGTAGAGCGACTGCGGCGCGGGGTGACAGAGAGTTTACGTAATTTGAGTAATGCCACGACCGGTTTCCGTCCGTGCGGCCCCTCTGGGGTGTGCCGTCCGCCCGCCGCCCGCCCTTCCGTACACCTGCCCCGATAACGTTCAGCCCGCCAGCGGAAGTTGAACGACCAAGAGCTTTCCGGCCATGGTGATACCGCCGTCCATGGCGATGGCCAGACCGTCCGCGTAGACATGCGGACCGTCGACCGCCACGCTCTCGCTCTCGCCCTCCTCGGCGCCGACCTCGCCCAGCAGATAGGGGATCGGGCTGTGGCCGTGTACGACGCGGTCGCCGCCATAGGCATCGAGGAGTTCGCGTACGGCGTCCGAGCCGTCCTCGTCGCGGAAGGCGAAGCGCTTGGTGAACTTGCGGAACAGGTCCCAGACTTCGTCCGCGTCGCTGCGGGTGAGCACATCGTGGACGGTGTCGTTGACGGCCTCGATGGAGTCGCCGTATTCGAGGTAGGCGGTGGTGTCGGAGTGCACGAGCAGATGCCCGTCCTCCTCCATCACGGCGTCCAGGCGGGACATCCACTGCAGGTGGTGGTCCTCCAGGCGGTCCATATCGGTCTTCTGGCCGCCGTTGAGGAGCCAGGCGGCCTGGAAGGAGGCGGTGCCGGCGCCCGACTGCACGGGGGTGTCGCCGAACCGCTTGGCACCCAGCAGCAGGAGTTCGTGGTTGCCCATCAGGGCCTTGCAGTAGCCGCCGGCCGCCGCGGCCTCGGCGGAGAGCTGCATGACGAGGTCGATGACGCCGATGCCGTCCGGGCCGCGGTCGGTGAAGTCGCCGAGGAACCAGAGCCGGGCATTGCCGGCCGCCCAGTTGCCGTCGGCGTCGATCAGGCCCTCGGCGGCCAGCGCCTCGCGCAGCTCGTCGTAGTAGCCGTGCACATCGCCGACGACGTACAGCGGGCCCATGCCCTCGGGCGCGTCGGGGTCCTGGGCCGGTTCGGGCACCGGGACGACGGCGGGACGGTCGATGAGGGTGTCCGTGCGCTCGGGCGCGATGACCGGGAGGTCGCGCGCGGTCGGGGTGTACTCCTCGGGCAGCTCCGCGGGCGGGGTGGCAGGCGGCGCCACGGGAGGCGCGGTCGGGGTGCCGGCGGGCAGGTGGAGCGGCGGGCCGACAGGCGGCGGCACGGGGGATCCGGCGGACGTGCCGGAGGGAACTCCTGGTGGCGGAACGGACGCCGGAGTTTCTCCCGCCATGGTCCACACCATGGGTCCCTGACTGGCCCCCTGAGTCATCGACCCCTCCACCGTCGCGCCGCCTGCACCTCTCGGACCTTTGCCTGGTCGACGGCGGTCCGCGATGTCGTGCGCCCATCATAGGAATGCCGATCGCGGGTTGTGACGCACCCTGGGGTGGTCAATCCGCCGAAGCCCGGCATTCGCAGCGCATTTATCCCGGGATCGCCCTGTTTTTTCCTCGTAGAAGTGATCACACCGTCGCTCGTATGTGGGAGCACGCTCAGTCGCCGGTGGGTCCGCGCGGTGGGCTGATGGTCGTTCTCGGGGGACGTCGCTGGGACGAGGCCCGGACGATCAGGTCGGTCGGTATCACCTGTTCGACGGGCCGGCCGTTGTCGAGCCCTTCGATGGCGTCGATGAGGATCTGTACGACGGCGGTGCCGATGCGGCGCGGTTTGAGGGACAGCGTGGTGACGGGCGGCTCGGTGGCGGCATAGAGGGTGGACTCGCTGCAGCAGACCAGCAGCAGGTCCTCCGGCACCCTCAGGCCGTAGCGCCGGGCGGCGGCGAGCAGGTCCGTGCCGTTGGGGTCGAAGAGTCCGTAGACGGCGTCCGGGCGGTCCGGGCGGGCCAGCAGCCGGTCGGCGGCGACGGCTCCGGCGCATGGGTCGTGGGCCGGGTAGGACTCGTACACCGGGTCCTGGCCGACCCGCTCGCACCAGTGCAGATAGGCGGTGGTCGACAGGCGGGTGTAGGTGTCGGTGGTGTTGCCCGTGAGCAGGCCGATGCGACGGGCGCCGGCGTCGGCGAGATGGTCGAGCAGACCGAGGACGGCCGCCTCGTGATCGTTGTCGACCCAGCCGGTGACGGGCAGTGTGCCGCCGGGGCGGCCGTCGGAGACGACGGGGATGCCGTGCCGGACGAGCTCGGTGACGACGGGGTCGCCGTCGGCGGGGTCGATGACGACGGTGCCGTCCAGGGCGACGTTGGACCACACGTCGTGGCGGGAGGTCGCGGGGAGGATGACCAGCGCATAGCCCCGGGCCAGGGCCGCGGAGGTGGCCGCTCTGGCCATCTCGGCGAAGTACGCGAATTCGGTGAAGGTGAAAGGTTCATCCCCGTACGTGGTCACGGTCAGGCCGAGGAGCCCCGACTTGCCCGTACGGAGGGTGCGGGCGGCTGCGGACGGGCGGTAGCCCAGCCGGTCGGCCACCTCGCGGACATGGCTACGGGTGGCGTCCGGAAGCCGGCCCTTGCCGTTGAGCGCGTCGGAGACAGTCGTGATCGACACCCCGGCTGCGGCGGCCACGTCCCGGATGCCCGCCCGCCCCAGCCGGCGACCGGTCGACCGGCTCACCTGATGCTTCCCTGCTGCTGTCATGGCGAGCCGATAGTAGGGCTCATTAGGGCCATTCGCGGGGCTTGGGCGAGGGCTGGGGAGAGGCACGTTTCTGCACGGCCGGGAGCCCCCAATTCTCATGGAAGCAAAGGAAGTTGGCACAATGAGTGATCATTTCGGGGGAGAGGTGACGCGTTTGCCTATCGATCGGTTCAGGCCCCGAAGCGGCTTCAAGTCACCTTGACGGGGGACGCGCGCCACGGAGTGAGCCACCGGCGCACGCCGAACCGGACGGCGCCCCCTGGAAGCTCCGCGCGGGGCTTCCCCGGTGCCGGGCCGAGGGGTGTGGCCGGGCTCGGCGGCGGTCCGGGGCTGCCGCCGAAC
Organism: Streptomyces lydicus; assembly: GCF_004125265.1. Lineage (GTDB taxonomy): Bacteria > Actinomycetota > Actinomycetes > Streptomycetales > Streptomycetaceae > Streptomyces > Streptomyces lydicus_C. The sequence goes on along the minus strand of NZ_RDTE01000003.1, from coordinate 4,446,220 downwards.
GGGTCAATCCTCATAAGGTGTGCAGTATTGGAGAAGAGGCGCGACGGTCGAGGAGGACCTGCGGTGAGCGAGAAGACCCCGAAGCTGCGTGCTGCGCTGGACGGCATCCCCACCTACAAGCCGGGCCGGCCGGCGGCGGCCGGCGGCCCCGTCACGTACAAGCTGTCCTCCAACGAGAATCCCTATCCGCCGCTGCCGGGTGTCCTGGAGAGCGCGGTGACCGCCGCCGGCGCCTTCAACCGCTACCCGGACATGGCCTGCACGGGCCTGATGGCGGAGCTGTCCGAGCGGTTCTCGGTGCCCTTGGAGCATCTGGCGACCGGCACCGGATCGGTCGGGGTGGCCCAGCAGCTGGTCCAGTCGACGGCCGGGCCCGGCGATGAAGTGATCTACGCCTGGCGGTCGTTCGAGGCCTACCCGATCGTCACCCAGGTCTCCGGCGCCACCTCCGTACAGGTTCCGCTGACCTCCGGTGAGGTGCACGACCTGGACGCCATGTACGCCGCGATCACCGACCGGACCCGGTTGATCTTCGTCTGCAACCCCAACAACCCCACCGGCACCGTCGTCCGCCGTGCGGAGCTGGAGTCCTTCCTGGACCGGGTGCCGAGCGATGTGCTGGTGGTGCTTGACGAGGCCTACTGCGAATTCGTGCGCGATCCCCAGGTGCCGGACGGCATCGAGCTCTACCGTGACCGCCCCAATGTGTGTGTGCTGCGCACCTTCTCCAAGGCGTACGGCCTGGCGGGCCTGCGGGTCGGCTTTGCGGTGGCCCATGAGCCGGTGGCCGCGGCGCTGCGCAAGACGGCGGTGCCGTTCGGGGTGAGCCAGCTGGCGCAGGAGGCGGCGGTGGCGTCGCTGCGCAGCGAGGCGGCGCTGCTGGAGCGGGTCGATGCGCTGGTGGCCGAGCGGGCGCGGGTGGTGGACGGTCTGCTGGGGCAGGGCTGGACGGTCCCCGAATCGCAGGCGAACTTCGTCTGGCTGCGGCTGGGGGACCGCACGACCGACTTCGCGGCGGCCTGCGAGCGGGCCGGTGTGGTCGTGCGGCCGTTCCCCGGCGAGGGCGTACGGGTGACGATCGGCGAGGGCCCGGCGATGGACCTGTTCCTGCAGGCCGCGGAGGAGTTCCGCAAGGCGCTGTAACCCGCCGTCGGGCGGGCGTGTCGAGGCCGTGGGTCTGCTGACCCGCGGCCTCCTGTGTGAGGTGTGCTTTCCCGCCGCTGTGGACGGGTGCCGGGGTGCGCCGTCCGCCGTCGGTGCGGACCGGAATCGTGGCAGGTGGAGGGTGTGGTGGCGCCCGGCGATCGGGCGTGACCGCAGTCACGTACCCCCCGGCAGAAATGGCTGAGACCCGTAGGAGATAATTGCTTGTGAATGTGAACGCGTTCACAAGCGCGTGCTGTATGGACCACTTTATGTGGCGCATACAGGGCATTGCCGTAGTGCACGGCGACGTAAGGAGCACGGCATGGAACTGGCGTTGGCGCCAGAGACTCTGGCGCGATGGCAATTCGGCATCACCACCGTCTACCACTTCCTGTTCGTCCCCCTGACGATCTCCCTCGCCGCTCTGGTGGCCGGACTCGAGACCGCATGGGTACGCACGGGCAAGGAGAAGTACCTCAAGGCCACCAAGTTCTGGGGCAAGCTGTTTCTGATCAATATCGCGATGGGTGTCGTCACCGGCATCGTCCAGGAGTTCCAGTTCGGGATGAACTGGTCCGCCTACTCGCGGTTCGTCGGGGACGTCTTCGGCGCCCCGCTGGCCTTCGAGGCGCTTATCGCGTTCTTCTTCGAGTCGACCTTCATCGGTCTGTGGATCTTCGGCTGGGACAAGCTGCCGAAGAAGATCCACTGCTTCTGCATGTGGATGGTCTCGATCGGCACGCTCCTGTCGGCGTACTTCATCCTCGCGGCGAACTCCTGGATGCAGCACCCGGTCGGCTACAAGTACAACGCCGCGAACGGCCGTGCCGAGCTGACGGACTTCTGGAAGGTGCTGACCCAGGACACCACCCTGGTCGTCGCCTTCCACACGCTGACCGCGGCCTTCCTCACCGGCGCCGCGTTCATGGTCGGTATCGCCGCCTTCCATCTGATGCGCAAGAAGCACATCAAGGTCATGCGGACGTCGCTGCGGCTCGGGCTGATCACGCTGGTCATCGCGGGCATCCTCACCGCGGTCAGCGGTGACTCGCTCGGCAAGGTCATGTTCAAGCAGCAGCCGATGAAGATGGCCGCGGCCGAGGCGCTGTGGGACAAGGAACAGCCTGCGCCGTTCTCGGTCTTCGCCTACGGCGATGTCGACAAGGGACACAACACGGTCGCCATCGAGATACCCGGCCTGCTGTCCTTCCTCGCGCACAGCGACTTCCGCTCGCCGGTCCCCGGCATCAACGACGTCAACAAGTCCGAGCAGCAGAAGTTCGGGCCCGGCGACTACCGGCCCAACATCCCGGTCGCCTACTGGGGCTTCCGCTGGATGATCGGCTTCGGTATGTCGTCCTTCGCCATCGGGCTCGCCGGGCTCTGGCTCACCCGTAAGAAGTTCTGGCTGGCTCCGGGGCTGCGGACGGGGGACGAGGAGCCACCGCAGCTCGCGCTCACCAAGAACAAGGTGCTCGGTGCCCGGCTGAGCAAGTGGTACTGGTCGCTCGCCTTCGTCACCCTCGGCTTCCCGCTCATCGCGAACTCGTGGGGCTGGATCTTCACCGAGATGGGCCGCCAGCCCTGGGTCGTCTACGGCGTGCTCCGCACCTCGGACGCGGTGTCCCCGGGCGTCTCGCAGGGCGAGGTGCTGACCTCGATGATCGTCTTCACCGCGCTCTACGCGATCCTCGCCGTGGTCGAGGTCAAGCTGCTGGTGAAGTACATCAAGGCCGGACCGCAGGAGCTCACCGACTCCGACCTCAACCCGCCCACCAAGATCGGCGGCGACAGCACGGACGCCGACCGGCCGATGGCCTTCTCGTACTAGGAGGCGACTGTGCAACTCCACGACGTCTGGTTCGTCCTTATCGCCGTCCTCTGGACCGGGTACTTCTTCCTCGAAGGGTTCGACTTCGGGATCGGTATCCACACCAAGCTCCTCGCCCGCGACCGGCAGGAGAAGCGCGTACTGATCAACACCATCGGCCCGGTCTGGGACGGCAACGAGGTCTGGCTGATCAGCGCGGCCGGTGCGACCTTCGCCGCCTTCCCCGACTGGTACGCCACGCTCTTCTCCGGGTTCTATCTGCCGCTGCTGCTGATCCTGGTGTGCCTGATCGTGCGCGGGGTCGCCTTCGAATACCGCCACAAGCGGACCGAGGAGAACTGGCAGCGGAACTGGGAAAACGCGATTTTCTGGGCCTCGCTGCTACCCGCGGTGCTCTGGGGCGTTCTGTTCGGCAACCTCGTGCACGGCGTCAAGATCGACGCTCACAAGGAATATGTGGGAAGCGTTCTCGACCTGCTGAACCCGTACGCGGTTCTGGGCGGTCTGGTCACACTGACGCTGTTCACCTTCCACGGTGCGGTGTTCGCCTCGCTCAAGACCACGGGCGACATCCGGGAGCGGGCGCGGAGGACGGCGGCCGTCCTCGGGGTGCTCACCCTGGTGCCGGTGACCGGCTTCCTCGGCTGGACCCAGGCAGACAAGGGTGACGGCACCAGCCTGATCGTCATGATCGTCGCGGTGGTCGCGCTGGTAGCGGCGCTGGGGGCCAACAAGCTGGGGCGTGAGGGCTGGGCGTTCGCCTTCTCCGGCATCACGGTCGTGGCCGCGGTCGCGATGCTGTTCCTGACGCTCTTCCCGAACGTCATGCCCTCGACGCTGAACGAGAGCTGGAGCCTCACGGTCGGCAATGCCTCGTCCAGCCCCTACACCCTGAAGATCATCACGTGGTGCGCCGGTTTCGCCACACCGCTGGTGATGCTCTACCAAGGGTGGACGTACTGGGTGTTCCGCAAGCGCATCGGCACCCAGCACATCGCCGATGCCCACTAGCTGAGCGGCCGCCCTCCCGGGGGCGGCCCCAGCAGGACGGATGTTTCACGTGAAACCGGTCGATCCGCGTCTGCTCCGTTACGCCCACGCCACCCGCGGCTTCCTCGTCGCAGTGGTGGTACTCGGGCTCGCCGGAGCGGGCCTGGTCATCGGCCAGGCGATGTTGATTGCCGAGATCGTCGTCGGGGCCTTCCAGCACCATCTCGATCTTGGCGCCCTGGTCACACCGCTGGCGCTGCTCGCCGCCGTATCCGTCGGGCGCGGTCTGGTCTCCTGGCTCACCGAGCTGGCCGCGCACCGGGCCGGCGCGGCAGTCAAGTCCGAGCTGCGCATGCGGCTGATCGAGCGGGCGGCACGGCTGGGGCCCGGCGCGGTGATCGGGCGCACGGACGGCGCCGCGTCGGCCCCGGCTCCGTACGGCCCCGGGGCGGCTGAGGCGGGCACGCCCGACGCGGGCTCTCCCGACGGCACCGGCACCCTGGAGATGCGAACCGGCGAGCTCACCACCCTCGCCACCCGCGGCATCGACGCACTGGACGACTACTTCGCCCGCTATCTGCCGCAGTTGGGGCTGGCGGTGGTCGTCCCCCTCGCCGTGCTGGCCCGGATCGTCACCGGCGACTGGATCTCGGCGCTCACCATCGCCCTCACCCTCCCGCTGATCCCGCTGTTCATGATCCTGATCGGCTGGGCCACCCAGGCGCGGATGGACCGCCAGTGGCGGCTGCTCGCCCGGCTGTCGGGCCACTTCCTCGATGTCGTCGAGGGCCTGCCGACCCTCAAGGTCTTCGGCCGGGCCAAGGCCCAGGCCGCCTCCATCCGGGCCATCACCGGCGCATACCGCCGGGCGACGATGCGCACCCTGCGGATCGCCTTTCTCTCCTCCTTCGCGCTCGAACTTCTCGCCACCATCTCGGTCGCGCTGGTCGCGGTCGGCATCGGTATGCGGCTGGTGCACGGTGAGCTCGACCTCTATACCGGCCTGATGGTGCTGGTTCTGGCGCCCGAGGCGTATCTGCCGCTGCGGCAGGTCGGCGCGCAGTACCACGCCGCGGCCGAGGGGCTTTCGGCCGCGGAGGAGATCTTCGCGGTGCTGGAGACTCCGCTGCGCACCGCCGGCACCGCACCCGCGCCCGAGGGCACCGCGCTGGCCGTGGAGGAACTGGTGGTGCGCCACCCCGGGCGGACCGCCGACTCGCTCCCGGCGACGTCGTTCGAGGTCCGGCCCGGCGAGACCGTCGCACTGGTCGGCCCCTCCGGTGCCGGCAAGTCCACCCTGCTGAGCGTGCTGCTCGGCTTCACCGCACCGTACGGGGGCCGGGCGCTCGTCGACGGCCGGGACATCGCCTCGCTCTCCCCCGAGAGCTGGCGGCGGCGGATCGCCTGGGTGCCGCAGCACCCGCATCTGTTCGCGGGCACCATCGCCGAGAACGTACGGCTGGCGCGGCCCGACGCGGATGACGTCGCGGTGCGCAACGCCCTGGGCGAGGCCGGTGCGCTGGACTTCGTCGACGCGCTCCCTGACGGCATGGCGACCCGGCTCGGCGAGTCCGGTGCCGGGCTCTCGGCCGGCCAGCGCCAGCGGCTCGCGCTCGCCCGCGCCTTCCTCGCCGACCGCCCGATCCTGCTCCTGGACGAGCCCACCGCCAACCTCGACGGCGCGACCGAGGAGGCCATGGTGGCCGCGATCGGCCGGCTCGCCGTCGGCCGTACGGTCCTGCTTGTCGTCCACCGGCCGGCGTTGCTGGCGGTGGCGGACCGGGTGGTGCGGTTGCCGGGGGCGGCGGTGCCCGCGGACACCGGCGATCCGCTGGGGGCGGGGGACGGCTCGGCGGATCCGCTGGGTGCCGGGGCCCGTGCCGGTGCGGTCGCGGGGGCGTCTTCGCCTCGGTCGGGTCAATCGGACCAGTCGGGCCTGGAGACGGCTGTCGAACCGGCCGAGACAGGCCGGGTCTCCGTCCGGACGGTCGTCGAACCGGCCGAGAGGGACCGGGGCCCCGCCGAGGCGACGGCCGGGGCGCCGGATCCGGATGAGGACACCGGGCCCGGCTCCCTTCCCGGCCCCACCCGGGGCTCGGCACTCACCCGGCTACGGCGAACGGCCCGGTCCCATCGGGCACGGTTCGCGCTGGCGCTGCTGCTGGGGAGCCTGGCGCTGGGCAGCGCGGTGGGTCTGATGGCGACCTCGGGATGGCTGATCTCGCGGGCGGCGCAGCAGCCGCCGGTGCTGTATCTGATGGTGGCCGTGACCGCGACCAGGGCGTTCGGCATCGGCCGTGCGGTCTTCCGGTACGCCGAGCGGCTGGTCGCCCATGACGCGGTGTTCCGGATGCTCGCCGAGGCACGTGTCGCCGTCTTCCGGCGGCTGGAGCGACTGGCACCGGCCGGGCTCAAGGAGCGCAGCCGCGGCGATCTGCTGTCGCGGCTGGTGGCCGATGTCGACGCGGGGCAGGACTACTTCCTGCGCTGGCTGCTGCCCGTCGGGGCGGCGGTGCTGGTCGGTGCGGGCGCGGTCGGCTTCACCGGCTGGCTGTTGCCGGAGGCCGGTGCGGTTCTCGCCGTCGGACTGCTGCTCGCGGGCGTGGCGGTGCCGATGCTCTCGGGCGCGCTGGCCCGGCGGGCGGAGCGTCAACTGGCGCCCGCGCGCGGGCGGCTCGCGACCCGCGTCGTCGATGTGCTCAGCGGTACCGCCGAGTTGACGGTGGCCGGTGCTCTCCCGGCCCGTACGGAGGCGGTGCGGGGCGCCGACCGGGAGCTGACCCGGATCGCCTCCCGTTCGGCCACCGTGTCCGGGACCGGCGCCGGACTGGCGGCGCTGCTGTGCGGACTGACGGTCGCCGCGTCGGCGGTGGCCGGAGTCCAGGCCGTCCACGCGGGCCGGCTGTCGGGTGTGGCGCTGGCCGTGGTCGTGCTCACCCCGCTCGCCGCCTTCGAAGCGGTGACCGGGCTGCCGCTCGCCGTGCAGTACCGCCGCCGCACCCGGCACGCCGCCGAGCGGGTCTTCGAGGTGCTGGACGCACCGGTCCCGGTGCAGGAGCCGACCGCGCCGGCCCAGGCCCCCGAGGCGCCGTTCCCGCTGGTCGTACGGGATCTGACCGCGCGCCACCCGGGAGCGGACCGCCCGGCGCTGGACGGCGTGGGCCTCACCGTGACGGCCGGCCGCCGGCTTGCCGTCGTCGGCCCGTCCGGTTCCGGGAAGACCACCCTGGCGCAGGTGCTGCTGCGCTTTGTGGACCCGGAGTCGGGGGCGTACCTGCTGGGCGGAACGGATGCCGGGACGCTGGACGGTGACGCGGTCCGGCGGCTGGTGGGGCTGTGCGCACAGGACGCGCACCTCTTCGACAGCTCGCTGCGGGAGAACCTCAAGCTCGCCTGCCGGGACCGGGACCGGAGCGGTGTCCCGGGCGATGCCGACCAGGACCTGTGGGAGGCGCTCGGCCGGGCGCGGCTCGCGGACTGGGTGCGGGGGCTGCCCGACGGCCTGGACACCATGATCGGGGAGCACGGCGCCCGGCTGTCCGGTGGCCAGCGGCAGCGGCTGGCCCTGGCGCGTGCCCTGCTCGCGGACTTCCCGGTGCTCGTTCTGGACGAGCCCGCCGAGCACCTGGACCTGGCCACCGCCGATGCGCTGACCGCCGATCTGCTGGCCGCGACCGAGGGCCGTACGACGGTCCTGATCACTCACCGCCTCACTGGTCTTGAGGAGGTCGACGAGGTGCTGGTGCTGGATCAGGGGCGGGTCGCGCAGTGCGGTCCGTACGCGGAGCTGGCCGCGGCCGACGGCCCGTTCCGGCGGATGCTGGAGCGCGAGCGGGCAGTGGATGCGGCGTACGGGGCGGCGCAGCCGGTGGCGTGAGGTCGACGCCCAGCGGTGGCAGGCTGCCGGTGGCGCGGGGCGGCGCGCCGTCCCGGGCCGGTGCGGGGGCTCGTCCCGCGCGGCACAGGGCCCCGTGCCCTTCCGCCCCCGACCGCCCGCCGCGCATAACCGGACTTTCCGCGGAAAACAGCTCTTATTAGGCTCGTGGCATGGCAGCCACGGCAGAACCCTCACCCGCGGACCCCGGGGACGCCGCGGACCCCGGGCGCGACGGCGCGAGTGCGGCCCCCGATCCCATGGACGCCGCCACCGAGGCGACCCGCAGTCTGCAGGGACTGTCGTCCGAGCTGACCGCCCGGGTACCGCAGCTGCTGGAAGCGATGCGTACGGTCGGCGCGGGTCTCGATCTGCACCTCACCCTGGACCGGATCGTGGAGACGGCCGCCGAGCTGGCCGACGCCCGCTACGCCGCGATCGGGATCATCGACGACGCCCGCGAGGGGCTGTCGGACTTTGTGACGTACGGGGTGACCAGGGAGCAGCACGAACGGATCGGTGCGCTGCCCGACGGCCACAAGGGCCTGCTCGGGGCACTCATCCATGATCCCAAGCCACTGCGCCTCGCCGACCTCACGAAGGACTCCCGTTCGGCGGGCTTCCCGGCCGGGCACCCGCCGATGCGGACGTTTCTCGGGGTACCGATCCGCGTCCAGGGCGAGATCTTCGGCAATCTCTATCTGACGGAGAAGCGCGCGGGCGGGGAGTTCAGCGAGGAGGACCTGCACATGGTGCGGGTGCTGGCCACCGAGGCCGGTATCGCGATCGGCAACGCCCGGCTCCATGCGGCAACCCGGCAACGGGAGCGGTGGATCGACGGCTCCGTGGCGGTGACCACCGAACTCCTCGCCGGCAGCGATGTCGACGATGCGCTCGCGGTGGTCGCCGAGCAGGCCCGCAAGCTCGCGGAGTCGGCGGCCGGCATCGTGCTGCTGCCCGACGAGGAGGGCGGCCTGGAGATCGTCGCGGTGTCGGCGGACGACCCCACCGGGATCATGGGGACGCAGATTCCGCCGCACAGTCCGGTGGTGGAACAACTCCTCACCGGGGAGCCCGTGTTCGTGCACGACTCGGCCACCGACCCTCGGATGATCACGGATATCGCGGCCCGCTTCGGCCCCAGCATGATGCTGCCGCTCAAGAGCGGCGGACGGGTGCTCGGCACCCTTGCGGTCCCGCGGTCCAGGGGCGCCCGCCCGTTCACCGACGCCGAGCGGACGCTGGCCACCCAGTTCGCGGCGCAGGCCGCACTGGCGCTGGTGCTGGCCGACGCACAGCGCGACCGCGAGCGGCTCGCCGTCTACGAGGACCGCGACCGGATCGCCCGTGACCTGCACGATCTCGTCATTCAACGGCTCTTCGCGACGGGCATGATCCTGGAGAGCGCACAGCGCAGATCCGTGGTGCCCGAGGTGGCACAGGGCGTCGGCAAGGCCGTCGACGAGCTGGACGTCACCATCCAGGAGATCAGGACCGCGATCTTCGCCCTGCAACAGGGACCGGCCGAGGCACCGTCCGGGCTGCGGACCCGGGTCCTGCGCGAAATCGGCACCGCGGCCGTACCGCTCGGCTTCCAGCCCTCGGCCGGCTTCATCGGCCCGGTCGACTCCCGGGTCGGCGAGCTGACCGGCAAAAACCTGATCGCCGCGCTGCGTGAGGCGCTGTCGAACGCCTTCCGGCACGCCCAGGCCTCCCGTATCGAGGTCGTCGTCGACGCCACGATCCGGCTCCCGGACGGCGCCGACGGCGTCCGCCTGACCGTCGCCGACGACGGTATCGGCATCTCGGACGGCGGTCGCCGCAGCGGCCTCAAGAACCTCGCCAAGCGCGCGGAGTCGCTGGGCGGGGCCAGCTCGTACGGCCCCGGGCTGGGCGTGGACGGTACGGGGACGACGCTGAGGTGGGAGGCGCCGCTGTGAGGGGCGGTGCGGTGCGGTTCGGCGTGGTGCGGTGCAGGCGTAGCGGCGGGGCAGGGGGCGGGACCGGGCGACGCGCTGTCGCCCTCGGGGCTACCGGCCGTCCCGCGGCCCGCCGTCGCGCAGGATCCGCTCGATGACGGCCGCGACGCCGTCGTCGTTGTTGGAGGCGGTACGGCCCGTCGTGGCGGCCAGCACGTCGGGATGGGCGTTGGCCATGGCGTACGAGGTGCCGGCCCAGGTCAGCATCTCTATGTCGTTCGGCATGTCCCCGAAAGCGACCACTTCCTGCGGGGAGATGCCGCGCTGTGCACAGCAGCGGGCGAGGGTGCCGGCCTTGCTGACACCGGCGCCGCTGATCTCCAGGAGGGCGGTGGGGCTGGACCGGGTGAAGGACGCGAGATCGCCGGCGGCCGTACGGGCCAGGGTGAGGAAGGCGTCGGGGTCCAGTTCGGGGTGGTGCGCCAGCAGCTTGATCACGGGCTGGTCGGGGAAGGCGGGGCCCGTGGGATCTGCGGGGCGGTTGGCGTGCCCGGAGCGGGTGTCATTGGAGGGGGCGTCACCGGAAGAGGCACTTCCGGTGACGGCACTTCCGGCAGGGGCGTCACCGGAGCGGGCGCCCGGCCCCTGGGGCTCGTCGTGCCCCGACGGGGGTGGACACAGCGTCGAGACGAAGTCCTCGGCCAGCAGCTTCTCGGCCGGCGCGACGACCGCGGCCGGGTCCAGCAGGAGCGGCGGGTACTGCGGCTCGTAGTGGATACCGCCGGTGCGCTCGACCGCGAACGAGGTGCCGGGCGCGGCACTGCGCAGCGCGTCCACGACGCTGAGGGCGACGGTGCGCTCCAGGGGGCTGACCTCGACGATCCGGCCGCCGCGGTGCAGATCGACGACGGCCGCGCCGTTCGCGCAGATCGCCAGGCCGTGACCGTGCACATGGTCGCTGACCACGCCCATCCAGCGGGCCGGACGCCCGGTGACGAAGAACACCTCGATGCCGGCCCGTTCCGCGGCGGCCAGCGCGGCGATCGTCCGGTCGGAGACCGTCTTGTCGTCGTGCAGCAGCGTGCCGTCGAGATCGGTGGCGATCAGCCGGGGCGCAACGGCCGTTCCGGGCGCCCGTGGTGGTGTGGCGGGGGCATCAGTCACGGGGCCATCTTCCCGTACCGCCGTGCACAGGGGTGCGGTGGGTTGCGCGCATGAGCCCGTGGCGGCCGGGCGGATGGCACAAGGACGGGCGGCGGCGGAGCCCGTCCACGGCACCGAGGTGACGTGGTGGAGCCGGTCCCCGGGACCGGGGTGACGTGGTGGAGCCGGTCCCCGGCAACGAGGCGGCGTGGCGGAGCCGGTCCCCGGCACCCAGGTGAATCGTTCGCACCGTGCGGGCGGCCGTACGCTCGGGGGTATGCGACTGAGCACCGTGATACTCCCCGTCCGCCGTTGGTCCGAAGGCGGACGGGAGGCATGGCAGCGCGCCGAGGAGCTGGGCTTCCACGCCGCGTACACCTATGACCACCTCTCGTGGCGGACCTTCCGCGACCAGGCATGGTTCGGCGCCCTGCCGACGCTGACCGCCGCCGCGGCCGCGACCTCCCGTCTGCGGCTGGGAACCCTCGTCACCTCGCCGAACTTCCGGCACCCGGTCACCCTCGCCAAGGAACTGATCTCGCTCGACGACATCAGCGACGGCCGGATCACCCTGGGCATCGGCGCCGGCGGCAACGGCTTCGACGCCACCGCGCTCGGCCAGGTCCCCTGGGAGCCGCGGGAACGGGCCGACCGTTTCGCCGAGTTCGTCGGGCTGCTGGACCGGCTGCTGACCCAGGATGTCGTCTCCTATGCCGGCGACCACTACTCCGCGCACGAGGTCCGCAACATCCCTGGCTGTGTTCAGCGGCCGCGGCTGCCGTTCGCGGTGGCGGCCACCGGTCCGCGCGGCCTGAAGCTGGCCGCCCAGTACGGCCAGGCCTGGGTGACGACGGGGGACCCCAAGGTCTCCAACGGAGGCGGAACGCCGGACGAGTCGTATGCGGCGATCCGCGGACAGCTCGAGCGGCTGGGCAAAGCCTGCGCCGATCAGGGCCGGGACCTCGCCGACCTGCAGAAGATCATGCTGACCGGTTTCACTCCGGACCGTCCGCTGGACTCCGTGGACGCCTTTGTCGACTTCGCCGGCCGCCACGCCGAGCTGGGCGTCGACGAGCTGGTCCTCCACTGGCCGATCGCCGATTCGGTCTTCGAGGCCGACGTCGCGGTCTTCGAACGGATCGCGACGGAGGGGCTGGGACAGCTGGCCGCCCGGTAGGCGGGGCTCCGGAGGCACCAGCGCCGCCGAGGCTCCCGGTGGCCCCCGGGAGCCTCGGCGGCCCGACGCACCCCGCGGCCCGACGCGCCCGGCACTCCCCTGGCCTGGGCTTTACCCCGCATATAGCTCCGAAGAGGGAGAATTGGGGCAGCGGGGCGCGGTGTGCGTCCCGCGGCGCGCGGTGCGCGGACGGCATGCGAGCGGTCGGCGCATTGCGCGAACTGCGGTGCTTTCGGAGGAGCCATGGCACAGACCCGATTCGCCCCGGACCGCGGGCTGACCACACGCATGGTCACCACGATGTTCTTCATCGGGCTGCTGTACGTCGTGGTCGTCGGCGTGCTGGTGGTGCTGCTCAAGGGCGCATGGGTGGTGGTGCTGCTGATCTCGGGCGCCCTGTTCATCGCGCAGTTCTGGTTCAGCGACCGGATCGCGGCGTTCAGCATGGGTGCGCGCGAGGTCACACCGGAGCAGGCGCCCGAGCTGCACGGCGCCGTCGACCGGCTGTGTGCGCTGGCCGATATGCCCAAGCCACGGGTGGCGATCGCCGAGTCGGATGTGCCGAACGCCTTCGCCACCGGCCGCGGTCAGAAGAACTCCCTGGTGTGTGCCACCACCGGGCTGCTCAGGCGGCTGGAGCCGGAGGAGCTGGAGGGCGTGCTGGCCCACGAGCTCTCGCATGTCGCGCACCGCGATGTCGCGGTGATGACCATCGCCTCGTTCCTCGGCGTGCTGGCCGGGATCATCACCCGGGCCGCCCTGTGGAGCGGTATCGGGCGCAACAACCGGGACCAGAACGCGGCCATCGCGGTGCTCATCGTGACCGCCGTGAGCGTGGTCGTCTACGCGATCAGCTTCCTCCTGACCCGGCTGCTGTCCCGTTACCGTGAGCTGTCCGCCGACCGGGCCGCCGCGCTGCTGACCGGCCGCCCCTCGGCGCTGGCCGCCGCGCTGACCAAGGTCACAGGCCAGATCGCGAGGATCCCGACCGAGGATCTGCGCAAGGCCCAGCCGTTCAACGCCTTCTACTTCGCCCCGGCGTTCAACAAGGAGAGCTTCAACCGGCTGCTGTCGTCGCACCCGACGCTGGAGCAGCGGCTGGACCAACTGGCCAGGATCTCGGCGCAGCTGGGGCGGGCGTGATGGCCGGGGTGGGCTTTGCCGATGTGGTCGGGGGGATGTGATGGCCGGCGCGGAGGCGACGACCGGCACGGAGGCTACGACCGGCACGGAGGCTACGACCGGCGCCGTGGAGCCGGAAGCATCGAGCAAGGAGTACGTCACGCATGCGATTTCTTGACGCCATCCTCGGCCGCAGCAAACCGGTACGCCCTGATCTCGACCAGCTCTTCGCGCTGCCGTCCGCCGCGGTCACCCTTCAGGCCGCGGCCGGATTCGAGCCCACCGGCCTGGGGTCGGTGTGTTTCGCCAGTGTCGAGGGCGGGACGTTCGCGCGCATCCAGGAGGAGGCCCGGTCGCTGCTGGACGGTTCGGTGGAGTTCACGCAGGACGCGTACGGCTATACCTGGCTGCTCGCGCGGCATCCGCCCGAGGACGTAGCAGGCCTGGTCAACGACCTGCACGCGGTCAATACCTCGCTGGAGGAGGCGGGATTCGGCCCGCAGCTGCTGTGTTCGCTGGTCGGCTTCCGTGATGAACGGCGGCGGTCGCTGGCGCTGGTCTACCTCTACAAGCGCGGCACCTTCTACCCCTTCTCCCCCAAGGAGGGCGGCGGCGAGAAGCGCGACAACCCGCTCGAACTGGAGGTGCGGGCGATGCTCGGGGACGACCTGACCATCGAGCAGGATCTGGCGCGGTGGTTCCCCGTATGGGGGGCGCCGGGCCTCTGAGGGAGCGGCCCGGCGGGCCGGGTGTGGGTGTCCGGGAGGGCTCAGCCCGGGAAACGCAGGAAGGGCTCCGCCTGCCTTCGCGCTACTCCGCTTCCTTCTGCCGACCTTCCTTCTCCGGGCCTTCGTTCTGCCGGCCTCCCTCGTGTCGTTTCCTCGCGAGTTCGCTGGCCCTTTTCGCCTTTGCGCTGGTCACCTCATCGGCTGCCCAACGGGCCCATTCCTCCTGGGTCGCCGACATCCGCAGGCCGTACTCCAGCGCGATCCGCCCGTAGACCGAAATCATTTCCTCGTCCCACTCGGCGGTCTCTTCGATGTGCTCGAGCGTGGCACGGGTACGAGCGGCACGCTCGGCCTGATGCAGGAGGAACGTCTGTGCCTCGAGGGGCGTCACGATGCCGAGGAAGAAGACGCGCAGCAGGCCGTCATCGCGAGGGGGGCCGCCGGGTTCGACGTCGGTGAGCCAGTGGCGCAGCTGCGCCAGGCCGTCCTCGGTGATCGCGTACTCCTTGCGGCCGCGGGGGCCGTGGGCGGCGATCTCGACGAGTCCGGCGGTCGTGAGCTTGGTGAGCTCGCCGTACACCTGACTCTGTGTGGCCGGCCAGACGCTCGACAGCGAGGCGTTGAACAGCTTCATCAGGTCGTATCCGCTTGCCGGGGCTTTGGCCAGCAGACCCAGCACCGCATGTCTCAGGCTCATAACCGGGACTTTACCTTCCACTGTTGACATGTCAAAGGTGGAGGTTCTACGTTCGACATGTCGAAGTTGGAACGTGTGTTAGATGCGGCGACTGCGGCGACTTCGGTCCGGCGCTGAGGCGCGCCGCCGTGCAGGAAGAGGGGGAATCATGAACTACCTGCGGAGCTTCATTCCGTGGCTGGTCTTTGCGGGGGTGGCCGCCGCCGGCTGGCAGTGGGGAGCGCTCGCCGGCTTGCTGATAGCCGTGGCGCTGCTCATCGCCGACCGTGCCGCGGGCCTTTCGCTCGATTACCGCCTGCTGGAGTACGGCACGATCTTGTTCTTCGCGGGCCTCAGCGTGCTGGCCTTCGCCCGTCCCGACAGCGGACTCAAGATGTACGGCAGTGCCTTGTCGCAGGGCTGGCTGGCGCTCATCGCCTGGGTGTCGATCGCCGTGCGGAGGCCCTTCACGATGGGGATCGCGCGACGGATGGCCCCGCCCGAGGTCTGGCACACTCCGCTGTTCCGCCGCATCAACGTCGTGCTCACGGCCGCGTGGGCGCTGTCCTTCACGCTCACCGCGATCGCCCAGACCGTCGCTTCACTCCAGGACTGGAACGTCATCGTCTCGATCGCCCTCCAGGTCGCCGGATTCGTCCTTCCCATCCGCTTCACCGCCGCCTACCCGGAGCGTGCCCGCGCCCGCTTCATGGAGAACTCCGGCGTGCGGGCCGACACCCAAGGAGACCTGGCCGTATGACCACCACACCCCCGACCACCGCAGCCGCATCGACCGCTCCCGCACCCCACATGGCCGGCAACTTCGCCCCGGTGAAGGACGAGGTGACCGCCTACGACCTCCCGGTCACGGGCACGATCCCGCCCGAGCTCACCGGCTGGTTCCTGCGGAACGGCCCCAACCCGAGGGACGCCGCCTCGGCGCACTGGTTCTTCGGCGACGGCATGGTCCACGGCCTGCGCCTGGAGGGTGGCCGGGCCGTCTCCTACCGCAACCGCTGGGTCCGCACCGCCACCTTCGAAGGCGAGCCCACGGTGGACGCACAGGGCCGCCGCAACCTGGCGGCGGGCGTGGCCAACACCCACATCGTCCGGCATGCCGGACGCACCCTCGCACTGGTCGAGTCGTCCCTGCCCTACGAGATCGACTGCCGTCCCGGCCATGAACTGGAGACTCTCGGCGCCCACGACTTCGGGGGACGGCTCACCACCGCCATGACCGCCCATCCCAAAACGTGCCCCACCACCGGCGAACTGCATTTCTTCGGATACGGCGGCCCCACCCCGCCCTACCTCACCTACCACCGTGCCGACGCGTCCGGGGAGTTGGTGATCAGCCGCCCCATCGATGTTCCGGGGCACACGATGATGCACGACTTCCATCTGACCGCCGGCCATGTCATCTTCATGGACCTCCCCGTCGTCTTCGACCGCAGCCGCCCCGGCATGCCGTATTCCTGGGACCCGGAGTACGGCGCCCGGCTCGGGGTGCTGCGGCGTGACGACCCCTACGGCGAGGTCCGCTGGCTGCCCATCGACCCCTGCTATGTCTTCCACGCCCTGAACGCCCACGACGAGGGCGACCAGCGGATCGTGCTGTACGTGTCCCGCTACGCCGAATTCGGCGGTAGGACCCCGGCCCACCTCTGGCGCTGGACCATCGACCTCACCACGGGCACAGTGGCCGAGGAGCAGCTCGACGACCGGTTCTGTGAGTTCCCCAGGGTGGATGACCGGCTCGCCGGGCTGCCGGCCCGCTTCGGCCATGCCACCACCGGCGAGTTGCCGGGCAGCGGCCCCATACCCGGCGCCCTGCTCCGCTACGACCTGCAGACCGGTGCGGTCGTCCGGCATGACTTCGGCCCGCGGCGCACTCCGGCCGAGGCCGTCTTTGCCCCCGCGGACGACCGTCCGGGAGGCCCGGGCTGGCTGATCACTTATGTCTACGACGCCTCCACGGACACCAGCGATCTCGTCGTACTCGACGCGGAGGACATATCCGCCGACCCGGTCGCCACGGTCCATCTGCCGCAGCGAGTGCCGTACGGATTCCACGGCAACTGGCTGCCTGATCCGGTCCGTTGAGGTATCGAAGGGGGCTATGAGGGGGCCGGGCCTGTACCCGCAGTGGCCCGTGGGACTGGGCCCGGGCCCGGGGCGCCGGAAGTGTCTGCGGCCCCAGGGGCACGCCGTACAGCGGCGGATACGGCCCGGGATTCCCACCGGCCCGGGATTCCCACCGGTCCGGGAACCCTTCCGGTCCGGGATCCCTTCCGGTCCGGGATCCCCTCCGGGGCAAGACCCCGGCCCGGCTCCGGCCGCGGATACCTGCCGGGCCTGCGGCCGCGCCCCGGCAGCCGATACCTGTCGGGAGCGGGGCCGGGCCCCGGCCGTCAATGCCGGCCGGGCGTTGGGCGTCCGGCGCTACAGTCGCGGCTCGAAGCGGGCAAGGGCGCGCAGCGCGCGCGGGGTGAAGCGGGACATCAGGTGGGCGCCGCGCGCTTCGGGGGTGACCGGCACCACCGCCTGGTTGCGGACCACCGCACGCAGAATGGCGTCGGCGACCTTCTCCGGAGGGTAGTTCCGCAGCCGGTACATCCGCGAGGCCCTGGCCTGGCGGCGCTTCTCCTCGTCGGCCGAGACACCGGTGAAGCGGGCCGTCGCGGTGATGCCGGTATTGACCAGCCCGGGACAGATGGCCGAGACGCCGATGCCCTGACCGGCCAGTTCGGCACGCAGGCACTCGCTGAGCATCAGCACGGCCGCCTTGGACGTGCTGTAGGCGGGCAGCACCCTCGACGGCTGGAAGGCGGCAGCCGAGGCGATATTGACGATATGGCCGCCCTGACCGCGGTGTGCCATCCGCTTGCCGAAGCTCCGGCAGCCGTGAATGACGCCCCACAGGTTGACGTCCAGCACCTTCTTCCAGTCCTCGGTGCCGGTCTGCAGGAAGGGTCCGGACAAGCCGATGCCGGCGTTGTTCACCAGGACGTCGACGGTGCCGTACTCGGCGCCGACCTTGTCGGCGAGCTTCTCCATCGCCGCCTCGTCCGAGACGTCGACGACCTCCGCCCAGGCCGCCGGCGCACCGATCAGCCGGGAGAGCTCGGCGGTCCGCGCCGCACCCTCGGCATCCCGGTCGACGGCGACGATCCGCGCGCCGGCCTGGGCGAAGGCGAACGCCGTCGCCCGGCCGATGCCGCCGGCCGCGCCGGTCACCAGCACCAGTTGACCGCCGAACCGGTCGGCATGCGGCCCGGACGCCACGACCTGCTGTGCCTCATTCCCCTCTTCCTCGGCGGTGACGAACGCACTGATCCAGGAGACGAGCTGGTCGGGGCGGGTACGCGGGACCCAGTGCTTGGCCGGGAGGGTGCGGCGCACCAGCTGGGGCGCCCACTGCTCCAGGTCGTCGTACAGCCGCTGGGAGAGGAAAGCATCGCCGGTCGGGGTGATCAGCTGGACCGGGCAGTGCGCAAAGGCGTCGTCGCGCGGGCGGCGGAGCCGGGGAAGAACGTTGTCACGGTAGAGCCAGGCGCCGTGGGCGGCATCGGCCGGCAGTGAAGCGGTCGGGTAGTCACCGCCCGGTACCTTCTCCAGGCGCTGCAGGATCCGTGGCCAGCGCTTACCGAGCGGACCCTTCCACGCCAGCTCGGGCAGTACCGGCGTGTGCAGCAGATAGACGTACCAGGACTTGGCGCTCTGGTGGAGGAGCTGGGCAGCGCGCCGGGGCGTGGGGTGCGCCCTGCGCTTCTTGATCCAGTGGCCGAAGTGGTCCAGGGACGGGCCCGACATGGAGGTGAAGGAGGCGATCCGGCCCTCCGTACGGCGCACCGTGGCGAACTCCCAGGCCTGGACCGAGCCCCAGTCGTGGCCGACGAGGTGAACCGGGCGGTCGGGGCTGACGGCGTCGGCGACGGCCAGGAAGTCGTCCGTCAGCTTCTCCAGGGTGAAGCCGCCGCGCAGCGGCTGCGGCGCGGTGGACCGGCCGCAGCCCCGCACGTCGTACAGCACCACATGGAACCGGTCGGCCAGGCCGCGGGCGACCTCGGACCACACCTCTTTGCTGTCCGGATAGCCGTGCACCAGCATCACCGTGGGCTGTGCCGGATCCCCCAGCTCGGCGACGCACAGCTCGATGCCACCGGTCCGTACCCAGCGCTCCCGCGCACCGTCGAGCCCCGAGCCGTCGAGCCCGGCACCGTTTCCGGCCCCGGGATGCGGCCCTAGCCCCGGTAGCTGTCCCTTTCGCCGACCTCGTCCCGTGTTCACGCTGCCTTCTCCTCCTGCCGGTGCCGCACCTGCGGCAGATCGTCGTCCAGCCGAAAGGCCTTCTCCTGCGCGTCCTTGGAGTCCGTCACGACCGGGATCTCCTCGAACTTCGCGTCCGTTCCCCGGAACCCGAGGTGGGGTTCGACCGCCCACAGGCCCGGCTGCGGCGGGTGGTCGGAGAAGGTGCAGGGTCTCCACAGCGGGGACCAGCCGTCACGGTGGCCGTGCCGCGCATCGCAGGCGAGGCCCTTGAGGGACTGGACGCCGAACCCGATCAGGGTGGGCAGGCGAGCCGCTGGACCTCTCTGAATCCCCTGAGCCCGCCGGTGAGTTCTCCGGCTCCTGACGAGCTCCCCGAGCTCCCCTCGAGCCCCCTGAGCTCCCCGAGGTGACTGGGGTGACCGAGGCCATCGTCAACGTCCGTCCGTGAGCGGTGCATCGCGGTACGCGCCCGTAACCTGACACTGATGAATGTGACAATGGCCGGCGGCTGCGTCAAGGGGGCCTTCGGGCAAGCACCGCACCCCCGACGCCATGGCCACTCGAAGCAGGAGACCCCTACGGGCACGTAATACCGCAGGGGGAGGCAGATCCCACCGTCTGGTCTGACGACCGGTGTGGCCGGTGCCACTACCGTCGATGACGTGACTGTGATCGTGACCGAAAGCCTGAGCAAGCGGTACCCGCGGGTGACCGCGTTGGACCGGCTCTCCCTTGACATCGCCCCCGGCGTAACGGGCCTGGTGGGCGCCAACGGTGCCGGCAAGTCCACCCTGATCAAGATCCTTCTAGGACTGGCCCCGGCCACCGAAGGGACCGCGCATGTCCTCGGCCTGGACGTGACCAAGGATGGCGGCACCATCCGTGAGCGGGTCGGCTATATGCCCGAGCACGACTGCCTGCCTCCGGACGTCTCGGCCACCGAATTCGTCGTGCACATGGCCCGGATGTCCGGACTGCCGCCGGCCGCCGCCCGTGAGCGCACCGCGGACACCCTGCGCCACGTCGGCCTCTACGAGGAGCGCTACCGCCCCATCGGCGGCTACTCCACGGGTATGAAGCAGCGGGTGAAGCTGGCACAGGCGCTGGTCCACGACCCGGAGCTGGTGTTCCTCGACGAGCCCACCAACGGCCTCGACCCGGCCGGGCGGGACGAGATGCTCGGCCTGATCCGGCGCGTTCACAGCGACTTCGGGATCTCCGTCCTGGTGACCTCCCACCTCCTCGGTGAGCTGGAGCGGACCTGTGATCATGTCGTCGTCATCGACGGCGGCGCCCTGCTGCGCTCCTCCTCGACGGATGAGTTCACGCAGGTCACGGCGTCGCTGGCGGTCGAGGTCACGGACACCGACGCCCATCCGGACGGCACCGCGGCGCTGCGTGCGGCGCTGGCCGCCGCCGGAGCCACCGTCACCACCGGCGCCGCAGGCTCCGAAAGCCTCGCCTCCGCCGGGCACCTCCTGTACGTCGAGGCGGCCGGAGAGGGCACCTACGACCTGGTGCGGGACACCGTCGCCGGACTCGGGCTCGGCCTGGTCCGGATGGAACAGCGCCGGCACCGGATCGCCGAGGTCTTCCGCGACACGGACGCGGCGCACGACACCCCTGCCACCGCGGGCGCCCCGAGCGCCCCGTATGCCACCCAGGACGGAGGCGCCCACGATGTCGCCTGAGCCCACGACGTCCGCATCCGCGACTTCCGCGCCCGCGACGTCCGCATCCGCCGCGCCGGGCGGCGCCTATATCCACAACATCGGCTACCGGCACTACGACGGCCCCCGTCTGGGCCGCGCCTACGCCCGGCGGTCGCTCTTCTCGCAGAGCCTGCGCGGCGCCTACGGTCTGGGCCGCTCGGCGAAGAGCAAGGTCCTGCCGATGCTGCTCTTCGCGGTGATGTGCCTGCCCGCCGCGATCATGGTTGCGGTGGCGGTGGTCACCAAGTCCGGCAGCCTCCCGGTCAGCTACTCCCGCTACGCCGTCTACCTCCAGGCCGTCATCGGCCTCTACCTCGCCTCCCAGGCCCCGCAGTCGGTCTCGCGTGACCTGCGCTTCAAGTCCATACCGCTGTACTTCTCCCGCCCCATCGAGCGCAGCGACTACGTGGCATCGAAGTTCGCGGCGATGACCGGCGCTCTGCTGATCCTCACCGGCGCCCCGCTGCTGGTCCTCTACGTCGGCGCGCTGCTGGCCGAGCTGGACTTCGCCGACCAGACCAAGGGGCTGGCACAAGGACTGGTCGCCGTGCTGCTGCTCTCACTGCTGTTCGCCGGAATCGGTCTGGTCGTCTCCGCGATCACGCCCCGTCGTGGCTTCGGCGTCGCCGCCGTGATCGCCGTCCTCACCATTCCGTACGGTGCGGTGACCGCAGTCCAGGGCATTTCCTTCGCGCAGGGCAACGAGGCCGCCGTCGGCTGGCTGGGGCTGTTCTCCCCCATCACGCTGATCGACGGTGTGCAGTCGACCTTCCTCGGCGGCGCCAGCTCCTTCCCCAACGGCGTGGAGCCCTCGACCGGCGCCGGATTCGTCTATCTCCTCGTCACCCTGGCCGTCATCGCCGGCTGTTACGCCCTGCTGATGCGCCGCTACCGGAAGGCCGGACTGTGACCGCCCCCGGCCGCCGGCTCCCGGCGGCCGGCACCTCCGGCCCGACCACCACCGTCGTCCTAAGGAATGGGCAGCGCCCATGAGCACTCTCACCATCGACCATGTCTCGCGCTGGTTCGGCAACGTCGTCGCCGTCAACGACATCACGATGAGCATCGGCCCCGGCGTGACCGGCCTGCTCGGTCCCAACGGCGCGGGCAAGTCCACGCTCATCAACATGATGGGCGGCTTCCTCGCGCCCTCCAACGGCTCGGTCACCCTCGACGGGACCACGATCTGGCGCAACGCCGGTATCTACCGCCACATCGGCATCGTCCCGGAGCGCGAGGCGATGTACGACTTCCTCACGGGGCGCGAATTCGTCCTCGCCAACGCGGAGTTGCACGGGCTCGGCCGGGCGGAGGCGGCCAGGGCGCTGGCCACCGTCGAGATGGAGTACGCCCAGGACCGCAAGATCTCGACGTACAGCAAGGGCATGCGGCAGCGCGTGAAGATGGCTTCCGCGCTGGTCCACGACCCGTCCGTGCTGCTGCTCGACGAGCCGTTCAACGGCATGGACCCCCGCCAGCGGATGCAGCTGATGGAGCTGCTGCGGCAGATGGGCGACCAGGGTCGTACGGTCCTGTTCTCCTCGCACATCCTCGAAGAGGTCGAACAGCTCGCCTCCCACATCGAGGTGGTGGTGGCCGGACGGCATGCCGCGTCCGGTGACTTCCGCAAGATCCGCCGCCTGATGACGGACCGCCCGCACCGCTATCTGGTCCGTTCCGACAACGACCGGGCGCTGGCCGGTGCGCTGATCGCCGACCCCTCGACGGCCGGCATCGAGGTGGACCTCGCCGAAGGCGCGCTGCGCATCCAGGCGGTCGACTTCGGCCGCTTCACCGAACTCCTGCCGCGGGTCGCCCGCGACCACGGCATCCGCCTTCTGACGGTCTCGCCCTCCGACGAGTCGCTGGAATCCGTCTTCTCCTACCTCGTAGCGGCCTGAGGCCCTGAAAGGAGCCCTGACGCATGTCCACGACCACTCCCACGACCACTCCCACGGCCCCCGCCGCGCCCAAGACCGCGCTCTTCCACCCGACCGTCGCCCGGCTCACCTACCGCGCCCTGCTCGGCCGGCGCCGGGCCCTGGTCCTCTTCGTGCTGCCCGCCCTGCTGGTGGCGCTCTCGATCGCCGTCCGGGTGCTGACCGGTGCCGATGACTCCACCGCCGGAGGCATCCTGGGCACCTTCGCGCTGGGCACGATGGTGCCGCTGATCGGCGTCATCGCCGGTACGGGCGCGATCGGCCCGGAGATCGACGACGGCTCGGTGGTCTACCTCCTCGCCAAGCCGGTGTCCCGGCCGACGATCATCCTCACCAAGCTCTGGGTCGCGATAGGCGTCACGGTCGCCTTCTCCGCCCTTCCCGTGCTGCTCGCGGGCTTCCTCCTCAACGGCAACAGCCAGCAGATGGCCGTGGGATACGCCGTGGCGGCGGCCGTCGCGTCGGTCGCCTACAGCGCCCTCTTCCTCTTCTTCGGCACGATCACCCGGCACGCCGTCGTGTTCGGCCTGGTCTACGCCCTGGTGTGGGAGTCGCTGGTCGGCACCCTCATCCCGGGTGCGAAGACGCTCAGCGTCCAGCAGTGGGCGCTGGCGGTCGGTCAGAAGGCAGCCGCGGAGGGGGCGATCAGCTCTGAGGTCCAACTCCCGCTCTCTGTCGGCCTGTTGATGGCTCTCACGGTTGCGGCCACCTGGTATGCCGCCCGCCGCCTGAAGGCGCTCACTCTGGCCGGCGAGGAGTAACGAGGAGTAACGACGTCCGGGCGCGGCGGGCGCGGAGGGGCAGCGCACACGGAGGGGGCTGCGGGCGCGGAGGCGACTACGGGCATGGCGGGGGCTGCGGACGCACGGCGCCCCCTAAGCCCCGCCCCCGCCACTCCCGGCGCGTGCCTGCCGGCCGTTGAACTCCCGGACGTTGCGCAGATGCTCCTGGTAGTCGGCGGTGAAGCGGGTGTCGCCCGGTTTGACGGTGACGAAGTAGAGCCAGTCGCCCGCGGGCGGTGCGCCGGCCGCCTTCAGCGCGTCCGCCCCGGGATTGTCGATCGGCGTCGGCGGCAGGCCCTGGTACCGGTAGGTGTTGTACGGGTTCTTGGTCCTGGTGTCGGCGTGGCTGGTCTGCAAGGTGCTGCGGTCCAGCGCGTAGTTGATCGTCGAATCCATCTGCAGTGGCATGTGGTGCGCAAGCCGGTTGTCGATGACCCGGGCGACCTTGCCCATATCGGCCGGCCGGTCCGCCTCGGCCTGCACGACGCTGGCGATGACGACCGTCCGGTAGGAGGCGATGCCATCGGCGGCGAGCCGCTGTTTGGCGGTTTTGACCATGTAGCCGAGCAGCGACGCCGGGGTGCTGTCCGAGTCGAGAGGGTAGGTCGCCGGGAAGAGATAGCCCTCGGGGTTGCCCTTCGCCTCGGCCGGCAGGTCCAGATGCGCGTTCTTGGCGGCTTTCGCGGTGGACCCGGCCGGACGGTGCAGGGCCTTGTCGGCGCCCGCGTAGACCTGCGAGGCCCGCTGCCCCTCCGGGACGGTCAGCGTCTGCCCGGCCCGCAGTCCCCGCAGCAGTCGCGGCACCAGCAGAACGGCAAGGACGACCAGCACACACAGCACCGCTACGAGGATCAGCCGGCCGGTGCGGGAGATCCGCGGTCCTGACCGGCGAACGGTGCGCTCCACATCGCTCATGGGGGCACGGTAGGCGAGACCGAAGGGGCTCGTGGCGGCTGCTCCCCGGATCTCCGCCGACGGCGGAGATCATTCACCGGCTCGCCATCCACCGGCCACACCCCGGCCGGTAACGGGACGAGGGCCGGCCGCCGGATCAGTCCGACGGGCGGCCCCGCCCCGCCCTGCTCACCGGCCCGCCGGGGCTCCGATCCGCTGGTCCCGGCCCGCGCCCATGCCCACCAGGGCGAGTCCGGCGCAGACGCCGATCAGCAGCACGAGGGGAACGGTCCAGCCGTGGGTGGCCTGGTGGACGGCCCCCAGCACGAGGGGCCCGGCGGCCGCCAGAAGGTACCCGCCGGTCTGGGCCATACCGGAGAGGCGGGCGGCGGTGTGGGCATCGCCCGACCGCAGCACCATCATTGTCAGCGCCAGGCCCAGCGCACCGCCCTGTCCGACGCCGAGGAGCGCCGCCCACAGCCATGCGCCCGCCACCGGTGCCAGCAGCAGTCCGCCGATACCGCAGGCCATCAGCGCGGACACGGCCACTGCCAGCAGTCGCTGGCGCCGCATCCGCCCCGCGAGCATCGGCACGATGAACGAACCGACCATCTGCAGCAGCGTGCTGAAGGCGAAGACCAGGCCCGCTTCGCCCTTGCCCATGCCGTGGTCGGTGAAGATCGTCGGCATCCAGGCGATGGACACGTAAGCAATCAGCGACTGCGAGCCCATGAAGAACGTGACCTGCCAGGCCAGCGGGGAACGGCTCAGTTTCGGCCCGTCCTCGCCCACGTGCACAGGGGTGGCCGCGGCCGCGCCATGGCGGGTGCCGCGCCGGGCCATGAGCGTCTGCGGAACCCAGACGGCCGCGGCGACGGCGGCCGGCAGCGACCAGAAGACCAGCGCACCCTGCCAGTTGCCGAACGTGCCCTCCAGCGGGACCGCGGAGGCGGCCGAGACGGTCGCGCCCAGGATCATCGCGGTCGAGTACAGCGCCGTCATCCCCGCGGCCCGATCCGGGAAGTCCCGCTTGATCAGGCCCGGCATCAGCACATTCAGCAGGGCTATGGAGGTACCGACCACGGCACCTCCGGTGAGCAGCGCGACCACCGGCGGGGCGATCCGCAGCACGATGCCGCCGCACAGGGCCACCAGTGCCCCGCACAGCGCCGCCTCCGTGCCCCAGCGGCGTGCCAGCTTCGGTGCCACGATCGAACCGAGGCCCATGAAGATCAGCGGGATGGTCGTCACCAGGCTGCTGGCCGTAGCGGTCAGCCGGAAGTGCGCGCCGATCTCGCCGAGCAACGGCGAGACCCCGGCCAGCGCCGCCCGCATATTGACCGCGGCAAGAACGATGCCGGCCATGAGCAGGGCCGGGTGGGCCCGGAGACGCCGGCGGGCCGCGGCGACCGGCGGTGCTGCGACCAGATCCTCCTCAGCGTCGATCAAGGTTGCTTCGGACCTGGGTCCTGCCATACGTGCCTACCTCGCCAAGGGTGGTGTGAGTTCGGGGGAGGGAGTGGTGAGCGTTCGCGAAAGAGAGAAGAGAGAGAAGAGAGGGGGACAAGAGAGAAAGGACAAGAGAGAAAGGACAAGAGACGAGAGAGAAGAGACGAGAGAGAAGAGAGAAGGGGCAAGAGAACTGAAGGCGGCGATCGGCAGACCGGGGGTGAGCGAGGGCGTCAGCAGCGGCCGGCCAGCAGGTTCTCCAGGGCCTGCTTCGGCTTCTCCAGCACCTCGCGGATGGCCTGCTGAGCGGCCTCCGGATCGCCCGCCGCGATCGCGTCCAGGACCGCGACATGATCGCCGTGCACGATCTTCGGCATCGCCCGGTCGCCGAGATAGCTGACCAGCGAATCCCGTACCGAGCTGCTGAACCAGCCGTAGGTAGCGGTCAGCGCGGTGTTGTGCGCGGCCTCGACGACGGCCTTGTGGAAGGCGATGTCGTGATCGGCGTAGAGCTCCAGGTTGTCGATATCGGGGTGTCCCTCCGCGTCCGCCAGTTCGGCCTGAGCGTCCAGGGCCGCTCGCATCCGCTCCAGATCGGCGGGCAGATGGCGGAGCGCGGCCAGCCGGGCCGCTTCCGCCTCCAGGGCGATCCGCAGTTCCAGTACGTCGCGGATTCCGGCGCGCTGGACGCTGCGCATGACGTCGCCCGGGTCAGCGGTGGAGACGACGAAGGTGCCTTCGCCCTGCCGTGAGCGCAGCATCCCGGCGTGTACGAGTACCCGTACCGCCTCGCGGACGGTGTTACGGCCGACCTGGAGCTGTTCGGCGAGCGCATGCTCGGTGGGGATCCGCGCCCCCACCTGCCACTCCCCGGCCGTCAGCTGGGACCGCAGGGCGTCGACGACGGTGTCCACGAGGGATTGCCGCCCCGCTGCCTGCAGTGCCATGCCTGATCCGATCCGATCTGGTCCGGGTTTGGTCCGGGGATGGACAGATCCGAGTCTGTTCTGGCCCGGTTCTGATCTGTCGCGCGCTCTTGCCCGGTCATCCTACAACTGATGCGTTCACCCTACATGGAGGTGAGGGCGTGCGGCAGGGCGAGGAAGGCAAGGGGAGCAAGCCAAGCAAGGGAAGCATGAGGGGGAAGAGGGGGAAGAGGGAGGCGAGGGGGAAGAAGGAAGCGAAGAGCGCGACAGCCAGGAAGGCCCGCCGGCGCGCCCGCGGGAGGCGGGGACGCGGCGCGGCGGGCCCTGTCGGCGTCACAGCCCGATGTCCCGCTCCTGGATGTCCGCGAGGGATTCGCGCCGTACAAGAAGGCGGGCGTGCCCCTCGGCGACGGCGATGACCGGTGGCCGGCCGACGAGGTTGTACCCGGAGGCCATCGAGAGGTGGTACGCACCGGCGACGGGCACAGCCAGCAGATCGCCGGGACGGATGTCGCCGGGCAGCCGGACATCGGCGGCGAGCACATCGCCGGCCTCGCAGTGCCGTCCGACCACGGTGACCGGTTCCGGTGCGGCGGTCGTGCGGCGGCCGATCAGCCGTGGCGCATAGCGCACCCCGTACAGCGCGGGCCGCGGGTTGTCGCTCATCCCGCCGTCCACCGCCACGAAGGTGTGCGCGCCGGTGCGTTTGACGGACAGCACCCGGTAGAGGACGACGCCGGCCGGGCCCACGATGGCGCGGCCGGGTTCGATGGCGAGCCGTGGCACCGGCAGCCCGGCCGCCGCGCAGCCGCTGGTCAGTTCGGCGCGGAGCCGGTCGCCGAGGGGGACGAGGTCGAGCGTGGGCTCGCCGGGGCGGTAGGCGACGCCGTGGCCGCCCCCGAGGTCCAGCTCGGGCAGGGTGATGCCGTGCTGCTCGTGAATCCGGGCCAGCAGGCCGATCAGCCGGCGTACGGCCGAGAGATAGGGCTTGACGGTGGTGATCTGCGAGCCCAAGTGGCAGTGCAGGCCGACCAGTTCGAGCCGTGGCTGGCTGAGGACCCGGGTGATGGCGTGCTGCGCGGAGCCGTCGGCGAGCGACAGCCCGAACTTCTGGTCGTCGGTCCCGGTACGGATCTTGGCGTGGCCGCCGGCGGCGATGCCCGGCACCACCCGGATCAGCACCTTCTGCCGGCTGCCCGCGGGGACCGTGGCGGCCAGCCGGGCGATCTCCGAGGTGCTGTCGATGACGATCCGGCCGACGCCGAGCCGCAGTGCCGCCCGCAGGTCGGCAGGGCTCTTGGCGTTGCCGTGCAGCACGATCCGCGCGGGCGGAAACCCGCTGGTGACGGCCAACTCCAGCTCACCGGCGGAGCAGACGTCCAGGCCGAGCCCTTCCTCCCGCACCCAGTGGACCATGGCGCGGCACAGGAACGCCTTGGCGGCGTAGAAGACATCGGCGCCAGGGAAGGCCCGGAGGTAGGCCCGGCAGCGGTGGCGTACCTCGGCTTCGTCCAGGACGTAGGCGGGGGTGCCGAAGCGGTCGGCGACCTCGGTGAGGGGGACGCCGCCCACGGCGAGGTCGTCGTGGGCGAGCGGCGCGGTGGACCCGGGCCAGACGGACAGCGGTTCGGCGGCGGGCGGCGGCCCTTCGGCGGGCGGCGGTTCCTCGGTGGCGGGCAACGGTCCTTCGGCGGACAGCGGCCCCTCGGCAGACGGCAGTTCCCCGGCGTCAGGCAACGGCCCTTCGGCGGACAGTGGTGCGGTGGCGGACAGCAGTTGGTCGGCGGCCGGCGGCGCGCTCGTCACGGCGGCGGTGGCGGTGGCGGTGGCCGGCGGCGGAGCGCCGGTCCGGCGCGTGGTGCGGCGCGGGGGCTGGGGCAGTGTGCGGTGGCTCATGGCGGTGGCTCTCCCTCAGACGGCCCGTAGGTGCTGACCACGGGGAATGCCGGGGTGACCATGGGGAATGCCGGGGGCGAACCGCGGATCGACGGTCAAGGCGGTCGCTCCGACGGGTTCGGCCAGCGCACGCAGCGCGGGCTCGGAGAGCCTGACCCAGGGCTGATCGTTGCCGAGGGCCGCGGCGAGTCGCTGGGGCGAGGTGAAGCCGACGGCGGTACGGCCGCCGAGCGGAGTACGGAACAGGCGGGCGGTGCAGCCCGCGGGGCCCGACCGGACGGGGACGAAGAGAAGCCCGGCCGGGACACGTTCGGCAGGCTCGGGATCTTCCGCGTAGAGAAGGTGGGACACGGCGTCGCTCCTCGAGGGGACCTCGGCCCCGGACCGGTGGGAAACGCGAACGCCGGGGCTCGGCCCTGACGCTATTCCCGGGGAACCGGGCACTCCGCCGGCCACTGACGCGTCATTGACGGGTTGTGGACGCTACTTGACGCGATGCTGGTGCCTGGTGACCGATTGTGCAGAGGTGGTGACACCGGTCCGGTCCCCCCCGGCCGCCGGTGCCTGCCCGCGTCCGCCGTTCCGCCCACCCACCCCCTGGCCTGCCGCGCTTGACCTTGACACGGTGGAAAGCACTCCACTGGAAGGCACCATGTTCACCATCGGAGATTTCGCCCGGTACGGCCGGGTGTCGGCCCGCATGCTGCGCCATTACGACGCGATCGGGCTGCTGCGCCCGGCCCGTACCGACCCCGTCAGCGGCTACCGCTTCTACGAGGCGGCTCAGCTCGCCCGGCTCAACCGCATCATCGCGCTCAAGGACCTCGGGTTCAGCCTTCAGCAGGTGAGGGCGATTCTGGCCGAGGAGGTGAGCGTGCCCGAGCTGCGCGGCATGCTGCGCCTGCGGCGGGCGGAGCTGGAGACGTCGCTGACGGCGGCGCGTGCGCGGCTGGCGCAGGTCGAGGCGAGGCTCCGGACGATCGAGAGTGAGGGACGCATGTCTGCCGACGATGTGGTGGTCAAGCCCACCGACACGCTGCTGCTCGCGGAGCTGAGCGGGATCGCCGCCGGTTACGGGCCCGAGGACATCGGGCCGGTCATCCAGCCGCTCTACGACGAGCTGTGCCGACGGCTGGAGGAGGCAGGGGTGACCCCGACGGGTCCGGGGCTGGCGTACTACGAGGACGCCCCGGCGGCGCCGGACGCCCCGGCGGCATCGGACGCCCCGGCGGCATCGGACGCCCCGGCGGCATCGGACGCCCCGGCGGCATCGGACGCCCCGGCGGCATCGGACGCCCCAACGGCACCGGAACGGGCGGGACACCCCCGGACGGGAACGGGGCCCGGCGGACCCGCCGGACCTGCCGGAAAGGCAGCCGCCGGCGGCGACGCCATCGTCGTCCACGCGGGGCTCGTGATCACCCAAGAGGCCCTGGCCAAGGCAGGCATCACCAGCGACGGCCCCTCCGGCCCCGGCCCCGGCTCCGGCTCCGGCTTCGACATCGTGACCCTCCCCGGCCTCGACTGCGCCGCCACGGTGGTGCACCACGGCCCGATGAGCCGGATCATGCCGACCGCCCAGAACCTCGCGCACTGGATCGACGCCAACGGCTACCGCTCCGCCGGGTACGCCCGCGAGCTCTACCTGGAGTGCCCGCCCGATCGGGAGAAATGGGTCACCGAGCTCCAGGAGCCGGTGGTCAGGGCCTGACACTCCCCGCCCCGCCGCCACCCGGGTCCGCGGTGACCGTCCTGCCCTTCTCCGCATCCCCGTCCAGGCCCGCGGTCGCTCTCTCCGCGTCCCCGCTCGCCTTCTCCGTATCCCCGCCCAGGCACGCGGTGACCGTCTCCGCGAACGCCACCGCCGCCGGGCTCAGCGCCACCCACCGGCGTACCGCCCAGCCGGTGGCCAGCGGGGGCAGCGCGGCGATCGGGATCAGCCGCAGAGCCGGGTGCGCGGAGGCGTGCAGGCCCGGCAGTCGGGGGACGACCGCATGGCCGACGCCGAGTTCGGCCAGCAGCAGGGCGGTGTCCCAGTCGGCGACGCTGGTGGTGCTCGGGGGCGGCACGGGGCCTGCCTCCCGGTGGCTGAGGTGGTCGTCCAGGCGCATACGGGACGTGGAGTTCTCCGGCAGCCGGATGTGCCGGATGCCCGCCAGCTCCTCGGGCTCGATCCGCTCCCGGCCGGCGAGCGGGTCATCGGCCCGTACGGCGAGCACCCAGGGCAGTCGGACCACCGGATGCTGCTCGATGCCCGGTATCGGCGGACCGATGGTGATCCAGGCCAGCTCGGAGCTTCCGTCCGCGACGGCCTCGAAGCAGCGGCGGCTGGAACTCTCGGTCCGGAACTCCAGGTTGACGTGCGGGTGGTGGTCGCGGAAGGCGACGACCGCCCCGGACATGAAGTGCCGGACGGTCGTGGCGCCGGTGGTCACCCGGACCGTGCCGCCGTCGCCCGCGCGCAGATCGGCCAGCCGGTGCAGCGCCAGATCCAGTCCGCCGATGCCGTCCGCCGCCGCGCGGTGCAGGATCCGGCCCGCCTGGGTCGGTGCCACCCCGCGCGGCCGGCGTTCCAGCAGCCCGCTGCCAGCTTCCCGTTCGAGGCGCTTGATGCGCTGGCTCACGGCCGACTGGGTGCAGCCGAGGTCGCGGGCCACGGCACTGAGGTTGCCCGCCTCGCACACGGCCACGAAGACACGCAGGTCATCGAGAGTCACCCGGGTACGGTAGCCCTCAACCCAAGCTATTCCTAAGGGATTTGGAAGAAAGTCAGAGGATTGACTTGGGTGCGGGGCGCGACGAAGATCGGCACAGGGCGCAGGGCCCAGGGCGGCAACCCGGAACCACAGACGGCCGTACGGTTCCGGGTGCCGACCCGCATGCGGGCGCGCCGAGCCGCGTGCGGGCGCGCCGAGCCGCGTGCGGGCGCGCCGAGCCGCGTGCGGGCGCGCCGACCCGCGTGCAGGCCCGTCGCCCGCGTGCAGGCGCGTCGCCCCGCGTACTGACCCGCGCGGGGCCGTGCGCCGCCATGGCTACGCCGTAGCCCGTGCCCCCTCCCGCGCCGGAGCCCCCGCGGCGCCCTCCGTGGGCGGGCCGGCCGGACCGTTGCCGCCCTCCTCGCGCCGTACCACCGCAAGGACCAGCAGCCCGCCCGCCAGGGCCACCACTCCGGAGATCAGCATGATGTCCGTCAGCCCGGAGATGTACGCGGAACCGAGCGCCGTACGGGAGGCGCCGGGGCGTGCGGCGTCGCGCAGCGCGCCGGTGAAGACGGTGCCGAGGACCGCGATGCCCAGGGCGTAGCCCAGCTGCCGGAAGGTGTTCACCGCGCCGCTCGCCATGCCCGCCCGCTGCGGGGGCGCCGCACCGAGCGCCGCGGAGACCAGGACCGGCATCGCCATCCCGATGCCGAGTCCGCTCACCGCGAGCCCGGGGACCAGCACCGCCCAGCCGGAGTCGTCGTTCAGCAGCGCCCAGGACGCCAGTGCCCCGGCTCCCACGAGCAACATGCCGATTCCGACCGGGAGTTGGGGCGCCATCTGCTGCAGCCGCCGGCCGCCCAGCGAGCCGACCAGCAGGGACATCAGCGCCATCGGCGTCACCGAGAGACCCGCCTGCACGGGGCTCAGGCCCACGATGTTCTGCACCCACAGCCCCACGAACGACAGGTACGGGAACGCCGCGGCCTGCAGCAGCAACGCCGCCGCCATCAGCGCGGCGAACGACGGCCGGCGCAGCAGCCGCAGGTCGAGCAGCGGCCGGCGTACCCGCCGCTCGACGACGAGGAACACCAGCAGCGCGAGCACCGCCCCGCCGAACGAGGCGAGTGTCCCGACCTCCGTCCAGCCCTCCTCGCCGCCGCGGATCAGCCCGTACGTCAGCGCGCCCGCGCACCCCGTGAAGGACGCGGCACCCGGCCAGTCGATACGGGCGAGGGGGCTCCCCGGGGCCCCGTTCGTCCGGGGCCGGGGGAGCTCGCCGTACGACTCCCCGACCCGGCACAGGGTGATCCACACCGCGACGGCGACCAGCGGCAGATTGACCAGGAAGATCGCCCGCCAGTCCACGTACTGGGTGAGCAGCCCGCCCAGTACGGGGCCGATCGCGGCCGCGGCGCCGCTGGTGCCGCCCCAGACGCCGAACGCCACACCACGGTCCCGGCCCTGATAGGCGGCCATCAGCAGCGGGGTGTTGGTGGCGAACATCGCCGCCGCGCCCACGCCCTGGACGGCGCGGGCCGCGACCAGGACGCCCGCGTCCGGGGCCAGGCCGCAGGCCAGCGAGGCGAGCGCGAACAAGGCCAGCCCGGCCAGGTACAGCCGCCGCCGTCCGAAGAGGTCAGCGGCGGAGCCCGCCACCATCAGCAGCGCGGCCAGCGCCAGCGCGTAGATGTCCAGCACCCACTGGAGCGAGGTGAAGGAGGCGCCCAGGCCGTCGGCTATCCGGGGCAGTGCGGTGTTCACGATCGTCACATCGACCAGCAGCAGGAAGTTGCCGAGGGTGATGGCGACCAGCGGCCACCACTTCCCTGCCCGTCTCCCCGCCGCGCCTTCCGCCGGTCTCCTGCCCGGCTCCCCGCCCGCGCCCGCCGCGCGTCCGGGGGCCGTGGTCCCCCTCTCGGGTGCGTTCCCCATGTCCTGCTTTCCTCCACTCGTGTTGCTGTGTGCTGCTGTCTTGCTGTCTCTTGCGGCCTGTGCCGCCCTGTATTGCCGACGCCACCGTGCGGTCCGCGCCACCCGTTCTCCCAGCCACCGCGCTCCCGGCGGCGCAATCCGACACGCGCTAGCCTCGGATGGTGAAAACCGACGGGAAGTCCGGCGGCTTCGACGCCCTCGACCTCCAACTCGTGCACGCGCTGCAACTGGACGGCCGGGCGCCGTTCAGCCGGATCGCGGCGGTGCTCGGCGTCTCCGACCAGACCGTCGCCCGCCGCTACACCCGGCACCGCACCAGCGGCGCGCTCAAGGTGCTGGGGCTCGCCGATGCGCAGGCGCTGGGCGACATCACCTGGATGGTGCGGGTCCAGTGCGCGCCGGACGCCGCCGTTTCCGTGGCCGAGGCGCTGGCCCGCCGTACGGACACGTCCTGGGTGAGTCTGATGTCCGGCGGCACCGAGATAGCGGCCGTCTGCCGTGCCCCGAGCAGCGACCACAGTGATGCGCTGCTGCTGCAGAAGCTGCCGCGCACCCCGAGCGTCGTCGGCGTCACCGCGCACTGCCAGCTCCATGAGTTCTTCGGCGGTCCGCAGGGCCTGATCAGCAAGTCCGGGGCGCTCACCGACGCACAGATCGCCGAGCTGATCCCCAGCCCACCGAACTCACTGAACCCAGCCAGCCCACCGAATCCACCCAGCCCACTGAACTCACTGAACCCGCCCGACCCACCGAATCCAGCGATCCCGCCCGCCGCCGCCCCGGTGACCCTCACCGACGCCGACCGCCGGCTCTTCGACGCGCTCGCCCGCGACGGCCGGTCGCCGCTCGGCGAGCTCGCCACCGTCACCGGCTGGTCGCCCAGCACCGTCCGCCGCCGGCTGGCGGAGCTGCGGGCGGACGGTGTCCTGTACTACGACGTCGACTACGACCTGCGGCAGTTCGGGTACGGCGTGATGGTCGCCCTCTGGCTGTCCGTGGCACCTGCCGAACTCGCCGCCGCCGGCGAGGCGTTGGCGGCACACCCGGAAGTCGCCTTCGCCTGCGCCACCACCGGGCCGAACAACCTCTTCGCGTCCGTGCTGTGCCAGGGCACCGAAGCGCTCTACACCTATCTGACGACCCGGGTCGCGGCGCTGCCCGGCGTACGGGCCATGGAGAGCGCGCCCCGCATCCGGCACATCAAGGGGCCGGGGCCGCTGTTCACCACCTCTCCCGCCGCCGGACGCCGACGGTGAGAGGGTTGATGGAGCCGCCGCGCGGCGGCCGCCGGCCGTGGCCCGGCAATCCCCTGACCTGGGTGCGGGACTGGGTGCGCAGCAGCCCCGGCACCCATATCTGGCTGCTGGTCATCGGCATCACCAGCCTGGTCATCGCCTCCGCGTCCGAGGGGCTGGGACAGTTCCTCATCCACCGCACCAGCAGCAACATCCACGAGCTGAACGAGCATCCGCTGCCGTCGCTGCTCATCAGCGGCTTCTGGATCGAACGCCCGTCGTCCTTCCTGCTCTACGTGGTGATGTTCGAGCTGCTGCACGCCAACGTGGAGCGCTGGCTGGGCAGCATGCGCTGGCTGCTGACCGTCGGCGGTGCGCATATCGCGGCCACCCTCGCCAGCCAGGAACTCGTCCTGCTGGCCATCGAGGGCCACCGGCTGCCGCGTTCGATGACCCATGTCGTGGACATCGGGGTCTCGTACGGGCTGGCCGCGGCCGCCGGTGTGCTGACCTACCGGCTGCTGCCGCCCTGGCGCTACGGCTATCTCGTCGCGGTGCTGGTCTTCTTCGGCATCCCGCTGACGACCGGGGCCTCCTTCACCGACTTCGGCCATGCCATCGCGCTGAC
Source organism: Streptomyces lydicus (assembly GCF_004125265.1). GTDB lineage: Bacteria > Actinomycetota > Actinomycetes > Streptomycetales > Streptomycetaceae > Streptomyces > Streptomyces lydicus_C. The sequence continues at coordinate 4,411,246 of NZ_RDTE01000003.1, read as the reverse complement.
CATGGGCTTTGCGGCCTGGCCACTGACCCCGTCGGCAGCCGGGACGCGGCCGGAGCACCCCGACCCGGAGGGCTCCGACCCGGAGGACCGTCAGGAGAGGTAAAGCCGCTCCAGCACCACCGCGACCCCGTCCTCCTCGTTGGAGACGGTGAGTTCGTGCGCGACGGCCTTCAGCTCGTCATGGGCGTTGGCCATGGCCACCCCGTGTGCGGACCAGGCGAACATCGGTATGTCGTTGGGCATGTCGCCGAAGGCCACGGTCTCCTTGGCGGTGACGCCCAGCCGGCGGGCGGCCAGCGACAGTCCGGTGGCCTTCGTCAGGCCCAGCGGCAGCAGTTCGACTATGCCCTCGCCGGCCACCGTCACGCCCACCAGATCCCCGGCGACCTGCCGTGCGGCCAGCGCCAGCGCATCGTCGTCCAGGTCGGGATGCTGGATGTAGACCTTGTTGAGCGGTGCCACCCACAGCTCGCCGGGGTCGTTCAGCATGACGTGCGGCAGCGGGCCCTCGTGGACGCGGTAGCCGGGGCCGACCAGCACCTCGCCCTCCAGACCGTCCCGGCTCGCCGCCAGGTACAGCGGGCCGACCTCCGCCTCGATCTTGGCCAGCGCGAGACCGGCCAGCTGGCGGTCCAGCGTCACCGAGGTCAGCAGGCGGTGCTCACCGGCGTGGTAGACCTGCCCGCCCTGTCCGCACACCGCGAGGCCCTTGTAGTCCAGGGCGTCGAGGATGTGCCGGGTCCAGGGCACGGCACGGCCGGTGACGACGATATGCGCCGCGCCCGCCGCGGTGGCCGCGGCGAGCACCTGGCGGGTGCGCTCGGAGACGGTCTCGTCGTGACGCAGCAGCGTCCCGTCGAGATCCGTCGCGATGAGTTTGTACGGCAGCGGGGCGGACGGGCTCACTTGGCGACGGGCTCCAGGATCTCCCGGCCGCCCAGGTAGGGGCGGAGCACCTCGGGGACGCGCACGGAGCCGTCCGCCTGCTGGTGGTTCTCGAAGATCGCCACGATGGTGCGCGGTACGGCGCAGAGCGTGCCGTTGAGGGTCGCCAGCGGAGAGACCTTCTGCTTGCCGTCGACGGTCTCGCGCATCCGGACCGAGAGCCGCCGCGCCTGGAACTCGTCGCAGTTCGACGCCGAGGTCAGCTCGCGGTACTTGCCCTGGGTGGGGATCCACGCCTCGCAGTCGAACTTGCGGGAGGCCGAGGCGCCGAGGTCACCGGTGGCGACGTCGATGACCTGGAACGGCAGCTCCAGACCGGTCAGCCACTGCTTCTCCCAGTCCAGCAGTCGCTGGTGCTCGGCCTGGGCGTCGTCCGGCGCGACGTAGGAGAACATCTCCACCTTGTCGAACTGGTGGACCCGGAAGATGCCGCGGGTGTCCTTGCCGTAGGTGCCGGCCTCGCGGCGGAAGCACGGCGAGAAACCGGCGTAGCGCAGCGGCAGCTTGGCCGCGTCGACGATCTCGTCCATGTGGTACGCGGCGAGCGGGACCTCGGAGGTGCCGACCAGGTAGTAGTCGTCCTTCTCCAGGTGGTAGACGTTCTCCGCGGCCTGGCCGAGGAAGCCGGTGCCCTCCATGGCGCGCGGGCGCACCAGGGCGGGGGTCAGCATCGGCGTGAATCCGGCCGCGGTGGCCTGCGCGATGGCGGCGTTGACCAGCGCGAGTTCCAGCAGCGCGCCGACGCCCGTGAGGTAGTAGAAGCGGGAGCCGGACACCTTGGCGCCGCGCTCGACGTCGATCGCGCCGAGCAGTTCGCCGATCTCCAGGTGGTCCTTGGGCTCGAAGCCCTCCGCCGCGAAGTCACGGATCGTGCCGTGCGTCTCCAGGACGGTGAAGTCCTCCTCGCCGCCCACGGGCACATCGGGGTGGACGAGGTTGCCGAGCTTCTGCAGCAGCGCCTGCGTCTCCTCCTTGGCCTCGTCCTGTGCGGCGTCGGCGGCCTTGACGGCGGCGGACAGCTCACCGGCCTTCTTCAGCAGCACGGCCTTCTCGTCGCCGGAGGCCTTGGGGATGAGCTTGCCGAGCGCCTTCTGCTCGGCACGCAGCTCATCGAAGCGGACGCTGGACGACCTGCGCCGCTCGTCGGCGGAGAGAAGCGCGTCGACGAGTGCGACGTCCTCTCCACGGGCGCGCTGGGACGCGCGCACACGGTCGGGGTCCTCACGGAGCAGGCGAAGGTCAATCACCCCACCAGGCTACCGGGCCGCGCTCCGCCCCTCGACGCGATATTCACCGGCATGTCATTTTGCCCGTTTTGGGCAATTTATTCCCCCCGGGTCGAGGGGCGGAAAACGGGTGGGAAGCGGGTGGGAAGCGGGTGGGAAATGCGCGCGCATTCCGTGCCGCGGATGACCGGGAAGGGGCTCCTCCGGCGCGGTCGGCGGGAGTCTTTGTGTGGCCGTCGGAGGCCTTCGCGGCGTCCGTCGCGAGAGCTGCGCGCTGTCCGCGATGGGGCTTTCGTGATCCGGGCGCCGGGTGATCCATAGTGTGGACAACGGGAGTTGGCGGGGCGCCGGAGCGGGTCGCGCCCCCGGATTCCTCCCCCGGTTATCCCCTGAAATCCCTCGGTTGTCCACAGGGGGCAACGGTTTCGGGATCGTTATCCACAGGCTGTGTGTGAGATCTGTGGAAGTCGGAGCGGGTCATTCCGCCCCCGAAATGCTCGGCTCTGGATTCCCTGTCCAAACCCCGTTCACGCACTCTTTCGTGTGGGATTACCTCGCCCTAAAGGATTGATCACGCGAATTGTGCTGACGGCGCCCGACGTGCGGTGCTGTGGAGTGGTGTGTGGTCAGTAGGGCGATATGTCGACTCTGCCCGATTCTCATGTCGACTTACCCACAGGTCGAGAACCGGGCCTGTGGATAACTTTGTGGATAACCCACAGCCCCTCCAAAGCTGCAGGTCGTGCTGCTCCGCAGGACCCGCAGGCCGGGCCGCGGAGCACCCGTCACCGGCTCAGCCCCGCCCGTCCATGCAGCGCGTCAGCCAGTCCGATGCCTCGGTGAAGGCCGCGTCCGTCATCTGCCGCCGCACGCTCGGCGGCGCCTCGTCCGCCCGCGGATAGGAGCCGAGGAACCGCACCTCGCGGCAGACCCGCTTGAGGCCCATCAGCACCTCGCTGACCCGGCGGTCGGTGAGGTGCCCCTCGCAGTCCACGGAGAAGCAGTAGCGGCCGATGCCCTCCCCGGTCGGCCGGGACTCGATCCGCATCATGCTCACCCCGCGCACGGCGTATTCCTGCAGCAGTTCGAGCAGCGCACCGGGGTGGTCCTCGGCCAGCCACAGCACGACCGAGGTCTTGTCGCTGCCGGTGGGCGCCGCGGGCCGGGCCGGGCGGCCCACCAGCACGAAGCGGGTGGCCGCGTTCTGTGCGTCATGGATGTCGGTGACCAGCGGCTCCAGGCCGTAGGTCGCCGCGGCGAACTCGCCCGCGAAGGCACCGTCGTAGCGGCCCTCCTGCACCAGCCGTGCACCGTCGGCATTCGAGGCCGCCGACTCCCATACGGCCTCCGGGAGTTGGGCCGCCAGCCACTTGCGCACCTGCGGCTGGGCGACCGGGTGCCCGGTCACCGTCTTCACATCGGTGAGCGCAGTACCGGGGCGGACGAGCAGCGCGAAGGCGATCGGCAGCAGCACCTCGCGGTAGATCATCAGCGGCCGGCCTGCGGCCAGTTCGTCGAGCGTGGTGGTCACCCCGCCCTCGACGGAGTTCTCGATCGGCACCAGCGCCGCGGCGGCCTCACCGTCGCGCACCGCGTCCAGGGCGGCCGGCACCGACACCATCGGCACCAGCTCGCGGGTCGCCGCCTCGGGAAGCGTGCGCAGCGCGGCCTCCGTGAACGTGCCCTCGGGGCCGAGGTAGGTATAGCGGCTGGCCGACATGGATAAGGACTCCCTCGCGTGACTGCGGGGGCACCCCGCCGATCTACTCCCTGTCCTGCCACGATACCCAGCCCCGCGGAACCGGGCGGGACTTCTGTGGAGGGACGGGTTCCGCGGGGCTGCCCGCCGGGGCCGTTCCCCGGCCCTCCCGGCAGCGGCCGGCCTGCCCGGTCCTCCAGGAGGGGACGACTTCCCCGGTCCTCCAGGGCGGCCGGTTTCCCCGGTCCTCCGGTAGGGGCGGGCCTCCTCGGCCTTCCGGGCCGGCTTCCTCAGCCCTCCAGCAGCGGCCGGCCCACGTAGTCGCCCGGTGCGGCCGCCGGGGGCACCGCGTACAGCCCGCTCGCCTCGTGCCGCAGGAACCGCGACAGCGCGTCCCCGCGGTCCAGCTTCCGCTGGACCTGGGTGAAGGCGCGCAGCGGGTCGGCCTGCCAGCAGACGAAGAGCAGCCCGGCGTCCGGGGCGCCGTCCTCCCGGAACCCGTCGTGGAAGGAGAACGGGCGGCGCAGCATCGCCGCGCCCTGGTTGGACTCCGGCGCCGCGATCCGGGCGTGCGCGTTCGCCGGGATGACGGGCTGACCGTCCGGGCCGTTCGCGTCCAGCCGCATCGGGGTGGTCTCCGAGCCGCCGGTCAGCGGCGCGCCGTTGTCCTTGCGGCGCCCGATGACCCGCTCCTGCTCGTGCCGGGAGCGCTTCTCCCAGTCGTCCAGCAGCATCCGGATCCGGCGGACGACGGCGTACGAACCGCCGTGCATCCAGTCCTGGTCGGCGTCCCGCCCCACGAAGATCCGCTCGTCGAAGTCCTTGTCCGACGGTTTGGGGTTGTTGGTGCCGTCGATCTGGCCCATCAGATTGCGTGCGGTCATCGGGCGCGCGGTGGCGCCCGGGGTGCGGTTGAAGCCGTTCATCTGCCAGCGCAGCCGCGCAGCTCCGGCCGCGTCCTTCTGCAGTGCGCGCAGCGCGTGGAAGGCGACCAGCGCGTCATCGGCGCCGATCTGTATCCACAGGTCTCCGTTGCTGCGCCCGGTGTCCAGCGCATCGGCCGAGAAGTCGGGCAGCGGATCGAGCTGTACGGGCCGCCGCTTCGTCAGGCCGGTACGGCCGAAGAAGCTGTGGCCGAAGCCGAAGGTGACGGTCAGCGACGACGGGCCCGCGTCGAGCGCGACCCCCGTGTCGGCATCCGGGGTCCGCCCGGCCATCAGCTCCTCGGCCGTCCGCGACCAGCGGCGCAGCAGTGCGGCGGCGGCCTTGCGGTCCGCGTCCGGTGCCAGGTCGAAGGCGATCAGATGCCCGGTGGCCTGCAGCGGGGTGGTGATCCCCGACTGGTGCCCGGCGCGCGCCGTCCGGAACGGCACCTCGGTCGATCCGATGCTGGTCACGGCCTTGGCGGCGCCGTCCTGCGGGCCGGACTGCGTGGCGGCGACCCCGAGGGCGCCGCCGGCCCCGCCGACGACCAGCCCGGCCGCGCCCGCCGCGCCGACGGTGCCGAGCAGCCGGCGGCGGGAGAGCTCCGGCGAGGGGGAGGGGGCGGGCGAGGGGGAGCTGCGGGTTTCGGGCGCCGGGGCGGCGGCCGGTGCGGGCACGCCCGCTGCGCCGTCCGCCCCGGCGGACGGCGCACCCGCGGACCGGGCGCCCGGGGTCTTCTTCCCGGATGCCGTCTTCCCGGGCGCCACCTTGCCGGGCGCCTTCTTGCCGGACGTCTGCTTGCTCATCAGCCGATCTTCACGTTCTTGATCTCGGTCACCTGGTCGATGTCGGAGGTCCGTACGAGCAGCGAGAGCTGCCACTGCCCCGGGACCGGCAGCTGGACCCCGTCCGCGCGCCACCGGCCCTTGCCGAGGTGCTTCGGGACGATCGGCAGCGGCCCGATCTTCTTGGCCTTCTGGGTGAAGGAGACCTTCACCTCGGGGACGTCGACCGCCTTGCCCGACGGGTCCGAGATCCGCAGCCGCAGGGCGTTGGCGCTGCCGCTGCGCCCCGGATCGAGGTCGAGGCGGGCGGTGCCCTTGCCGCCCGGGCCGCCGGTGTCGAACGGGATCTTCAGCACCTGGGGCCCGCTGCTCGCGGTGGTCTGCCCGCCCGAGCGGGCCTTGACCGCCTCCTCGGTGCGGGCCGGTTCGGTGGCCGTCAGCACCGTGGTCACCACCAGCAGGACGACGGCGACGGACGCCTCGGCCAGCACCGACCGGCGCAGCGCCAGCCGCTCCGGATCGGCGTCGCGCTGCCGCTTGGTACGGGCGGTACGCAACGCGGCCTGCTGCCGGGCGAGTTGGGCGGCGCGGGCGGGGTCGGGGGTGTTCGCCGATGAGGTGGCGGCGTCGGTGGCGGCCAAGGCGCCGACGGCCGCCTTCTCCGCTTCCCGGTCTTTCTCCGCTTCCCGGTCTTTCTCCGCCTCGCGGTCCTCCTCCGTCTCCCGGTCCTCCTCCGTCTCCTTGTCCTTCTCAGCCACCTGGACCTCGGCCAGCCGCCCCGTCCACCGCCGCGACACCCCGGCGATCCCGACGAGCACCACGACCAGGCCCACCTTGAGCAGCAGCAGCCACCCGTAGGTGGTGTCGGTCAGCGCCCGCCAGCTGCCGACCTGCCGCCAGGACTGATACACACCGGTGGCCACCAGCACCAGCACGGAGCCGAACGCGATCCGCGAGAAGCGGCGTACGGCCCTCCGCTCGACGGGCGGCCCCCAGTACAGCGACACCACCAGCGCCGCCAGCCCGCCCAGCCAGGTGGCGACCGCCAGCAGATGCAGCACATCGACCGGCATCGCGACGGCGGTCTGCAGACCCGTCGAGGCATGTTCGGCCAGCGCCCAGGTAGCGGCGAGCCCCGCGGCGACGATCACCCCGCCGAAGGCGAGCCCGAAGGTGAGGTCCCGGCGCTGCCTGGCGAGGTCGGCGGCGTCCAAGGCCGGCTGCTCGGCAGCCTCCACGGCCGGCTGCCCGGCGGCGTCGGTGCCCTGCTCCCCGGAGTCCGCGCCGTCAGCCTCGTCCGCCCCGTCCGGCGCACTCCCCTCCGCCGATGGCCCGGCAGCCGGCGCCTCTCCCCGTACCGGCTCCCCGCCCGCTGCCGACCCCTCTCCCGGAGTCGGCCCCGGAGCCGGCGCCTCGTCCGACACCGGCTCGTGCAGCCGCGCGAACGTCCCGAAGAGCACCGCCACGAACAGCGCCGCGGCGGCGAGCAGCAGCAGCCGGGACACCAGCGCCGCGCCCGGCTTGGTGACCAGGACCTGCTGGAGGCCGGCGAGGTCGAAGACATCGGCGAGGTCGCCGGACCCGGTGTACGGGGTGCGCAGCAGCAGCATCACCACGGTGGTGCCGGCCAGCAGCGCCCACCCCTGGACGACCAGCCGCTGCACGGACCGTACGAGGGCGGCGGCCGGCCGGCAGGCCACCACGAAGGCCGCGCCGCCGATGAGCAGGATGAACCCGGCGTAGGCGAGGTAACGGGCGACGCCGTAGAGCGCGCCGACAAGCCCGCCGCCGGCTTTCTGCTGCGGCACCGGGGCCGAAGCCTTGGAGGGCGCGCCCACCGAGAAGGTGAAGGCGCCGGAGACGGGATGGCTGTCGGCGGAGACCGCCTGCCAGGTGACGGTGTAGGTGCCGTTGCCGAGCCCCGGCGGCAGCCCCGCACCGTATTTGACGACGTTGCCGCTGCTCAGGTTGAGCAGCTTGCCGCGGTCCACCCGTTTGCCCCGCGGATCCAGCACCCGGATCGAGCTGTCGCCCATCGCGACACCTTCGGAGAAGGTGAGCGTCACCTGCTCGGGGGCGTGGTCCACCACCGAACCCTGGACGGGGGTGCTCCCGGTCAGCGCGGCATGCGCCGAGGCCGGGGCGGCGCCGCCGAACCCGCCGATCAGCGCGCCGGCCAGTGCCACCGCGACGACCAGCAGGCGCAGCACGGCCGACCGTCGCGGCCCGAGCCCGGTGGTGACCATAGTGATCGCTCCCCTTACTCCCGTTTTTTCTGTACGGCCCGTGCGGTGATCCGTCGCTGGTCCGTACGGCCTGTGCGGTTCTTCGGTCTCTGGTCCCTGGTCCCTGTTTGCCGCTTCCGTCCCCGGCTACTTCTTCGGTGCGTAGGTGAGGGCCTTGACCGGGACCGTCACCTTGATCGGACCGGCGGTGGCGAAGTGCAGCTCGATGGCCACCTTGTCGCCCTCGGCCGGCTTCTTCTTCAGCCCCATGAACATCAGGTGGTTGCCGCCGCGGCTGAGCCGCAGCTCGCCGCCCGCCGGTATCGCCAGCGAGTTGACCTGCTCCATCTTGGTGCCGGCCGTCTTGTGGAGCGTGATGTCCTTGGACAGGTCGCTGGTGACCGAGGTGAGCTTGTCCGCGGTGTCACCGCTGTTCTTGACCGTGAAGTACGCGCCGGCCATGTTCTGGTCGACCGGCTGGGGCATGTACGGGCCGTCGACCTTGAGCTGCGGTGCGCCGTCCGCGCCGCCGCAGCCCGCCAGGACGAGAGCGGTGGTGACGGTGAGGGCGGCGGCGAGGGTGCTGCGGCGGTTCACGGGTTCTGCCCCTTGACGATCTTCGGAAGTGCCTTGGTGTAGTTGTCGGAGGTCGCCTCCTGCATGCCCATCCAGTGGATCTTGTCGTCCTTGGGGGAGGTCAGCAGCACCTGCGCACCATGGGTGGACACCACATCGCCGTTCTTCTTCTTGACCGGCTTCTCGATCCCGATGTTGACGTCGCGCGCACCCCCCTGGATGGTGGCGAAGCTGCCGGTCAGACCGGTGAAGTCCTTGTCGATACCGCCGAGCCACTTCTTGAGCGCGGCCGGGGTGTCACGCTCCGGGTCGGAGGTGATGAAGACGACCCGCAGATCCTTCCGTTCGGCCGCCGGCAGCTGCTTCACCGCGACCGCGATGTTGGCCATCGTCAGCGGACAGACGTCCGGGCAGTTGGTGTAACCGAAGTAGATCAGCGTCGGGTGGCCCTTGGTCTTCTCCACCAGGTCGTACTTCTTGCCGCTGGTGTCGGTCAGGACGAGGTCCGGCTTCGCCAGGGGGCTGTCGAGCGTGACGATCGGCTTGGCCGCGGTGCCCCCGGAGACCTCGGCGGCGGGCTTGTTGTCGTCGCCGTTGCAGGCGGTCAGGCTGAAAGCCGCGGCCGCCGCCAGGGCGGACGCGAGCAGGGTCCTTCTGTGCATTGCAGATAAATCCTGTATCTGGAAATCCCGTTTGTCCGGGAATGGTTGGCGGGCCGGCGCGGTCCGGCGCCGGCCCCCGCCGGTGGTCAGGCGCTGCGGCGCCGGCCGGCGAACACCCCGAAGCCGACTCCGATGACGCCGACGACGATGCCGATGGCGCCCAGGACGCGGGCCGTGGTGTCACTGCCGGACGCGTCCGAGGCGGCGGCCGTGGCCTTCATGCCGGTGGTGGTACCGCTCTTGTCGTCCGCGCCGGCGGCGCCGTGGCCGTCCTCCTCGGGCGCGCCGAGCTTGAGGACCGGCGCCGGGTTCTCCGGCTCCGGGGCGCCCTCCTTCGTCGGCTCGATCCAGCGCACGACCTCCTTGTTGTCGTACGTCTGGAGCGCCTTGAAGACGACCTGGTCGGTGTCCTTGGGCAGCTGGCCGACGGAGAGCGGGAACTGCTGGAACTGACCGGGCTCCACGCCCTTGCCGTCGGCGGTCCAGGTGATCTTCGAGGGCGCTTCGGTGATCTTCTCGCCCTCCATCTCGATCGGCTTGGGGAGCTTGGCCTTGGTGACGGAGATCTTCCAGCCGGGCACCGGCTGCGGCATCACGGACGCCAGCGGGTGGTCGGTGGGCAGCGTCACCTCGAGCTTCACCGTCGAGGCGTCGTCCTTCTCATTGGGCACCTTGAAGTTGACGGTCGCATAGCCGCCCTTGGGGGCCGGGCCCGACGGCTGCACGCTGACGTGCGCAAAGGCCGGACCGGCGAGGAGCAGCACGCTGCCGGCCGCGGCGGCGCCCACCAGCGGCAGCCGGCGTGCGAGCCGGCGCGCGGACGACGCGTCCGGCTGCTGCTGCGACATCTTCGCCATCTTCGAGTTCTTCGACATCGGAAAACGCTCCACAGGAAGGAGAGGTACGGGTGACGGTGCAGGTGGTGCGCGCGGACAACGGCGCACAAGCCCGTACCCTCCCCCATGCCTCAAGGGCATGGGTGGGGCTCCCACGTGGGGGCGTGCTTCGCGTCGTCAGGCCGCGAGGGCGAGGGGAGCCGGGGCGGGGGGCCCTCGCCTGATGACACTGTGGTGGAGTGCGACGTTCTTCGGGCCGGGTTTGTCATCCCCGTACGAAACGGGGGCGCGCAGCGCTTCGGCGTGCGCCGCTTCCAGGCCCGTGAGCAGGGCGCGAGCAAGGGCGAGTGCCCCGCGCACCACACCGACGAGTGCCTGAACCGTGATCTCGTACGCTGCCGGAGCCGACAGCCGGACCAGCCGCCACAGGGCCGCCTCGCCCCGCCGCAGCAGCCAGCCGACCGCGAGCGCGGCCAGCAGGTGCCCCAGCAGCATGGGCAGCGACGGCAGCAGACCATGCGTGAGCGCGGGGTCGGCGGCGGTCGCGCCCCCGCCCGTGCCACCCACAGGGCCGGCGCCTGCCGGAGGCGTCATCCCGGCGGCGGAGGCGGTGTCGAAGCCACCCGAACCGAGAATCCGGCGCGCCTGCGCGCCGTCCACCCGGCCGCTGCCGAGCCCGCAGGTCACATGCCGGGCCAGGGCCTCGGCCGCCCGGTCGGACAGCCCGCCGTCACCGGAGCCGCCTGCTCCGCCCCGCGCCATGGCGGGCATCGGACGCTGGCCCCAGGCGAACAGCGCATGCAAGGCGAGCTGCCCCACGGCAAGACCGGCGGCGATCCCCGGCAGCGAGCGCTCCCGCCCGGCCAGGGGTGCCGCGATCGCGAACACCACGGCCGCCGCCACACCCAGCGTCCACCACGGGACGGTGGCGCACGAGGCGGCGATGTGCCCGCCCGCGGACAACACGACGCAGACCGCGGTGAAGACCGCGGCCCTCAACAGCCGAAGATCGGCGGCTGCGCGCGCTGTGGAGGCGGGCGGTGGAGTCATGGCCGCGCCATCATCCCATTGGTCCGACCTGTCGCCTACGGCAGGGCGCGCCGAGGAGGCGCCCGGCCCGGTGTCCAGGGAGCCCGGCGGGGCGCGCGGCAGCGCATAGCAGGCGCTGTGCCTACACCGATGCGCTCGCTCTTCGCATCCGCCGAATGAGCGGTATCACGCCCCGGACATGCTTACGGACCATGCGGCGCGGCAATAGGTATCGATATGTCGAGCCGCGGCCAGGAGGCTGGAGCGATGAGCATCTGGTGGTCACTCCATTTGCGGCGTGAGGCTGCGAGCGTGCCGCTGGCCCGTCGTCTGCTGCTGGGCACGATGGAGACGGCGGGCGTCGACCCGGACATCTGTTACGACCTTGCGGTGGCCCTCTCCGAGGCCTGCGCGAACGCCGTCGAGCACGGCGGTGACGCCGCCACCGAGGACTACCGCGTCACGGCCTTCATCGACGGCGACACCTGCCGCATCGAAGTGACCGACTCGGGCCCCGGGTTCCGCCACTGCCCCGCACCCCCCGCCCCACCCCATACCGCCGCGGACCGAGCCCCGACGCCGGCCCCCGTGCCCACCCCCGCACAGGCTCCCGCCTTTGCCGAGGACGGCCGGGGGCTCTTTCTGATCGAGGCCCTCACCGACCACGTCCGCTACCGCAACCGCACGGGCCGCCCCGGCGCGGTCGTCAGCTTCGACAAGATCCTCAAATGGCGCGAGGGCGCGGCGCTGCCGATGGCGTCGTAGCCGTTCGGGCCTGGGAATCGTCCTCTGACCTGCTGAAACCCGCTGTGGCTGGGTTGGTGTGCGGCGGTTTGAGTCGCCCTTCACCTGCTGGATGTAAGGCGACCAGGGCACAGGCAGGGCACATGGCGGAGGATTCCGCCCTGACCGGTGTGCCCTCGGTGTGCGCGGTCGCTGCGTAGGTGTCGCCCGTACGCGCTTGGACGAACGCCGCATCCATCGCCCGTCGCGTACGGGACTCGCTGCTCGGCATCAGGTGCGTGTACGTGCGCAGCGTGAAGCCGGCGTCCGAGTGGCCGAGGTATTCGGACAGCGCCTTGATGCTTTCGCCAGCGTCGAGGAGGACGAACTCCCGCCATCGTCCTCCTCAAACCGACCGCACGCGGCCAGGAGTCGATCCGATCCCGGTGGAGGACTATCGACAGACCGGCCGGGCCTGGGAATGCGACGGCCTCTGACCCTCGCGGCAGCCACAGCGCGCGAGCGGAGCAGGAATGATGCGACGTTCACACAGTGGCTACACACCCACAACCGCCACCGAGGGCACGCCGCGCTTGCAGGTCCTCAGAAAAAAGATCGTCAACCATGCGACAGGCCCCGCCCCGGACCCGCTCCAACTCCCAGCCCCACACCGAACTCATTCTGAAGTGATCAGTGAGTGCCTCTCGTCTCTGGCCAGTGCCATGCCTGTTCGGGGAAGTCACCGATGATGGTCGCCAAGGTCTCGGCGAGGGAGAGGAGTTTTTCGTAGGTCTTGCGGCCCTGTGTCCACGCGATCATGCGGTTTTCCTCTATGCGCCATCCCATGCAGGCTTTGTGCATGAGCCGTTCCATGGCGTGCGTGCTGATGAGGGCCGCGAAGGCGGGGTCGACCGAGCAGCAGTCGACCAGATGGGAGCCGAGGTTCGGCAGGTCGGTGGATCGGCCTGCATTGCGAGGAAGTGCGGGAAGATTCCATTCCTGTGCACACCATGACAGTCGACGACTGGTGAAAGCGGTCGCCGGCAGCACGCGGGGCAGAGGAAGTACGGCCACGGAGAACTTGTGCGCGACAGTTGCCCGGTTGCTGCCGCCGGTGCGCCTCCAGGCATTGAGGTGGAACAGGCACACCTCTTGGCCGCGAAGGTTGCCCTGAAGCAGGTCGCGGACACCGTTGCCTTGGGGGCCCAAGCTGAAGGGGTAACCGCCGCGATCGAATGTGGCGAGATAGTCTCGGGCTTTCTTCCGGTACGTCCAGGCCGGGTCGTCCCTGTAGCGCCTGATGCTCCTACGAACCTCGAACACTGCCGGTCAGTTCTCCAGGTCGGTCTCGATGGCGTTGCCCGCGCCGTAGATGATGCCGTCGATGCCGATCTGCTGTCCCGGGTGGAACATGGGGTCCGGGCCATCAGCACGATGCTTGCCATTGCCGGGCTCGTAAATGCTCTCTCCGACGTGGTTGGCACCGCCTGCGGCACCCCCGGTCAGCAGACTGGTCCCCAAGTCGGGCAAGAGGTCCGAGGCATGCTTGGTGCCGTTGTGTTCGGCAATATTCACTCCGTCGGCTGCTTCCTGCCCGCCCGCACTGCCCAGCCCACCCATGGCGATCCTGCCGGCCAGGTTTTGCTGGTTGAGTGCTGCGGCGATGGTCTTTCCCGGTGCCCACGCTTTTCCAGCAGCGTGTTCCCCAGTGCTCATCGCCCAGCTGCCGATCTTCTCCCCGGCCCTGTCCCCGGCCTCAGTGATGCCCGTTCCTGCTACTGCGGCGACGGCTGCGTCCTGGAAGTCCTGTCCCCACGTGACCTTCTGCCCGGTGAGCATCTGTCCGCCCGCATTGCCAATGAAGTTGGCATCCAGGTTCTTGCCGAACTCGACGGAGAACTTGACCAGCTTGCTGTCCTCCATCGCCGTCTTGACCGTCTCCAGCACCTTCGCGACCTTGATCAGAAGCTGTCCGAGCCGGGTGACCTCGCCCGCCGCCTCGGTGATCTCCGCCTCTGCCGCTCCCGCCGCGATGGCGTCGGAGAACCCCGCGGTCAACACCGACAAGCCGATGCCGATCGCCACTGTCGCGAGGACCTCCTCGACCACATGGTGGACCTCTTCGTTGACCTTCTGGATAGCATCGGCGGTGGTGTCCAGCTGATGGGCCACGGTTTCGAACTGTGGCAACGCTTTCTCCACCTGGCCCTTGGTGTGCTTCCAGTGGGCGTGGAATGCGTCGGCGGCGGCGCCTGTCCAGTTGTCGCCGAGTCGGGCGACCTCGTGGTCCTGCGTCTCGATCGTGATCTTGAGGTCGTGGGCCATGTGTCGCCACGCCTCGGCGCAGGCTCGCAGGACGGACGGGTCTCCGCCGGGGTTGAAGAGGTTGAAGCTTTTCTCGATCTTCGGCTGATGCTCCTGGTGCTGGTCGGTCACGTCACTTCCTCCCGAACCGCTGTGCCTGTGCGGAGTCGGATTCGTGGTAGGAGGCAACCGTGTGGTGCAGGCCGGCAGCGTAGTTCTTCAGTCCGGCGCTCAGCTGCCGCAGGGAAGTAACCGTGTGACGGGTCATCTCCACGTACTGGGAGAGGACCTCGGTCGACTCGGACATCGCACCGAAGGAGTCGTCCACGTTCTCTGCCCGCGAGGCGAAAGCGCTGATGCGACCGTCCAGATGGGCGGAGGAGGACGTGAAGTCCTTGGCCAGCGCTGTAACCGGCTCGGGGTGTATCGAAAAATGCGCGTGTGTCATCGCAGTCCCCCTGGGTGAAGCCATGTGTGATCAGCCTGCCCAAGGAGCGTAGCCATAGGGAAACCGCACGTTTGCTTCATTAGTCATAGATTTCACGGGCTCTTGGTGGAATCCGAACGCCCCATAGATCACCTCATGGGATGGACTAGTCAGTAGGCCCGTTCTCAAGCGGACGCGGTAATGGGGTTGCCGCAAGTCCCTACGACTTGGGGGCGATAGGAGTGCTTGACTCTGAGTGGGGAATTTCCTGGACAGTCGTCGCGGTGGTCGGTGCGTTCCCGGTAACTGCGGCCCTTGGATGTCGACTACCCCACGCCTGTGTCGGAGGCGGGCACCCGGTGCCGGGCTCAAGCAGCGCCTGGTGTTCTGCGACTGGCTGTTGCTCACGCTGTGCGCCTGCGGTTGGGCCTGCGTGTCCTGTCCCCTCAGCGGGCAACCCCAGGGCACAACACATCGGAAAACCCTGCGGACCAATGAGAACTACCGAACGTAGTTTTCCCTGGTCCGCGGGGCTTTGCGGCAAAGTCACAGGTCAGCCCCCACTGCCCGCCATTCGATCCTCACATGGCGCGAGGGCGCGGCGCTGCTGATGACCTCGTAGGGCATCCGGGGGGCGGAGGGCCGCTCGGCGGGGAAGTGCGCCGGAGGGCTCGGGCCCGGCGGTACCTCGGGCTCGGTGCCTCCGGGGGGGGGCTCAGGGCGGCAGCAGCACGCGGGATGTCCGCGTATGAGGTGTCAAACCGGGCTAACATCAGCAGTCGGAAAACTGGCTGGAAATAGCCCTTTGCAGGGAGTCGGCAGCGCGGTCTCGCGGTGAGAGAACCTCCCCCGCGGCGTCCCCTGTCCCTGCGAGACCAGCGCGCACCATAGTTAACGCGAAGTTGCTCGCGTTAACCTTTCCCGGACAATACTTGGCGTGAACCCGCACTGCAATACGGAGCCGTCGTGACGACAGCGCACCATGCCCCGGGCGAGACCAGGCCCGGTGGTCGTACCGCCCGCACCCGCCAAGCCGTATTGACCGCCGTGTTCCAGGAGTTGGGCGACGGCGGCTTCGCCGCGCTGACCATGGAGAGGGTCGCGCAGCGGTCCGGAATTCATGTGGCGACGCTCTACCGTCGCTGGCGCTCCACCGAGGGTCTGGTGTGCGACCTGCTGACCGATCTGAGTTCGGATGTGCCGCTGCCGGACTCCGGCACCCTGCCCGGGGACCTGCAGGCGCTGGCCGGTTCGATAGCCGCCTTCTACGGGGAGGCGCGGATGCGCCGGCTGATCGAGGCGGTGGTCTCCGCCGCGGCGCGCGACCCCGAGGCGGCGGC
Organism: Streptomyces lydicus; assembly: GCF_004125265.1. Classification (GTDB taxonomy): domain Bacteria; phylum Actinomycetota; class Actinomycetes; order Streptomycetales; family Streptomycetaceae; genus Streptomyces; species Streptomyces lydicus_C. The sequence continues at coordinate 4,395,545 of NZ_RDTE01000003.1, read as the reverse complement.
GGTGCTGCGGACCTTCTTCGGCGAACGGCTGGTGCTGGCCGGCCGGATGGTGGAGCGGGCCGTCGAGCGCGGCGAACTGCCCGCGGACACCGATCCGGAGAAGGTGATGTCGGCGCTCGGCGCCCCCTTCTACTACCGGATTCTGATCGCCCGTCGCCCCGTCGACCAGGATCTCGCCGCATCCGCCGCCACCGCGGTCTGGGCGGCGGCCCGGGCCGGTGCGTACGGGCGCCAGGACGACGACCCCGCACACGACGCGTCTCCCGGCGGCTGAGGCCACCGGGAGACGCGGAACGAACGGCGCAACGGACGCCGGCAGGGCGCGGGGACGGCCCCGCCCCCTACGACGCGGCTACTTGCCGAGCAGCCCCGCCATCCAGGCCTCGACCTCGTCCGACCGCCGCGGCAGCGCGGCCGACAGGTTCCGGTTGCCGTCGTCGGTCACGAGGATGTCGTCCTCGATCCGGACGCCGATCCCGCGGTACTCCTCGGGCACCGTCAGATCGTCCGCCTGGAAGTACAGACCGGGCTCCACGGTCAGCACCATGCCCGGCTCCAGCGTCCCGTTGACGTAGTGCTCGGTACGGGCCGCGGCGCAGTCGTGGACGTCCAGGCCGAGCATGTGGCCGGTGCCGTGCAGGGTCCAGCGGCGCTGCAGCCCCAGCTCCAGCACCCGCTCGACCGGGCCCTCGACCAGGCCCCACTCGACCAGCTTCTCGGTGAGCACCCGCTGCGCCGCGTCATGGAAGTCGCGGTAGGCCGCGCCCGGCTTGACCGCCGCGATGCCCGCCTCCTGCGCCTCGTACACCGCGTCGTAGACCGCGCGCTGGAGGTCGGTGTACCGGCCGTTGACCGGCAGGGTGCGGGTGACGTCCGCGGTGTAGAGGGTGTGGGTCTCCACACCGGCGTCCAGCAGGAGCAGGTCGCCGGAGCGCACCTCGCCGTTGTTGCGGACCCAGTGCAGGGTGGTGGCGTGCGGCCCCGCGGCGCAGATCGAGCCGTAGCCGACGTCATTGCCCTCGACGCGGGCGCGCAGGAAGAACGTGCCCTCGATGTAGCGCTCGCTGGTCGCCTCGGCCTTGTCCAGGACCTTGACGACGTCCTCGAAGCCGCGCACCGTCGAGTCGACGGCCTTCTGCAGCTCACCGATCTCGAAGTCGTCCTTGACCGCCCGGGCCTCGGAGAGGAAGACGCGCAGCTCTTCGTCGCGCTCGGCGGTGACCTTGTCGGTCAGCGCGGCCTCGATGCCGGCGTCGTGGCCGCGCACCACCCGGACCGGCCCGGTGGCCTCCTTGAGCGCACCGGCCAGCTCGCGGACGTCCTTGCACGGGACGCCGAGCAGCGCCTCGGCCTCGCCGAGGCTGTGGCGCCGGCCGACCCAGAGCTCGCCCATGCCGTCGAGCCAGAACTCGCCGTTCTCGCGGTTGGAGCGGGGCAGCCGGTGGATCGTCGCCTCGTGGCCGTCCTTGGTGGGCTCCAGGACCAGGACGCTGTCGTCGGTCTGGTCGCCGGTGAGGTAGACGTACTCCGTCGAGGCGCGGAAGGCGTACTCGGTGTCGTTGGAGCGGGTCTTCAGGTTGCCCGCCGGGATCACCAGGCGCTCACCGGGGAAGCGCGCGGACAGCGCGGCGCGGCGGCGGGCGGCGTTCGGGGCCTGCTCGACCGGCTGCAGATCGTGCAGCTCGGTGTCGGCCCAGCCGCTCTTCATGTTCTCCGCGAGCTCATCCGAGACGCCCGGGTAAAGGCCGTTCTTGCGCTGCTTGATCGGCTGCTCGTCCTCGTCCGGGGTCTCCGGCGTGAGCTCGTCGGTCACAATGCCTCCTTTTAAGACTGAACCGCCTTCCATCGTATGTGCGGATCGAAAGCGGTCCAGAGGCAGAAAGGCGTGACCTTCCCGCACGAAGGCGTGACCTGGCCGGGAGGATGGCTGCCGGACGCGGGGCGTTCCCAGGGGCGGACGGGTGGTGTACGACTCCGCTTTCCGGTGCCGGGTCTCCGATATCCGGTGCTTCCCCTGCATCCGGCGTACGCCCCGGCGCGCGGCTCCGTGCCCGGTCCGGCCCGGCCTGCGGCCCCGGGCCTCCCCTGCTTCCCGACGCACGCCGCTACTCCTCGAAGTACGCCGCGAGCAGCACCACGTCCTCCTCCGACGACGGATCGTCCAGACCCTGCGGCAGCATCGTGCGCACGATGTGATCGACGACCGCCTCCGGATCATGGCGGCTCGCCCTGGGAACGCCGGCGGCGGCCGCGTGCAGCCGGGTGAAGGCGCGGTCCATGGGCTCGCCGGTGCGGTGCAGCAGCCCGTCGCTGTAGAGCAGCAGGGTCTCGCCGCCGGCCGGTTCGATCTCCACGCTCGGCGCTTCCCAGCAGGCCAGCATGCCCAGCGGTGCGGACAGTGAGGTCTCCACGAACTCGGTCCGCAGATCGCCGAGGATCAGCGGCGGGCAGTGGCCGGCCCCGGCCAGCAGCAGCTTGCGGGCGAACGGGTCGGCGATGCCGCCGGGCAGCACCGGCGGCCCGCCCGGAGCGCCGGGCGGCGGCTCGGTGTAGGCGAACAGCGCGGTGGCGCTGCGGGCCGGCTCGGTCAGCCGCAGCAGCAGTTCGAGGTCCGAGAGGACCGCGACCGGATCCTCGCCCTCCATGACGGCGTAGGCGCGCAGGGAAGCCCGCAGCCGCCCCATGGCCGCCACCGCGCTCGGCCCGGAGCCGGTCACCGAACCGATGGCCAGGCCCAGCGCGCCGTCGGGCAGCGGCAGTGCGTCGTACCAGTCGCCGCCGCCGCGCGGCCCGGTGCTGTGCCGCACCGCGAGGCGTACGCCGGGGATCCGTGGCAGCCGGTGGGGCAACAGCTCCTCGCGGAGGGTTTCGGCGGCCCGGCGGCTGCGGTGGAGTTCGAGGAGGCGGGCGAGGTGTTCGGCGGCGTGCGTGCGGTAGAGGCCGACGAGATGGCGCTGCCGTGCGGTGGGCTCGGCCGGTTCGTCGTAGAGCCAGACCGCGGCGCCGGTCCTGCCGAAGGGCTCGGCGCAGAGCGGGACCGCATAGCTCGCGGCGTACCCGAGGCGGGCGGCGACCTCGCGCAGGCGGGGGTCGAGGTCCTTCTCACCGGGGATGTCGGGTTCGGCGATCTCGGTGCAGGGGCCCGCCGGACCGTCGTCGCGGGGGCCGGCGGCACGGCCCCCGTCGCGCGTCGGATGGCGGGCGTCGTCGAGCGGGCCGGACCGGGTGTCGTCGCCGGTGGCCCGCTCAGGGAGGCCGTCCAGTATCCGCGCGTACGACAGGGCGCGGCGCGGGACGGTCTCGATGTGCCCGATCTCGGCGTGTCCGAGGCCGAGGCCGACGGTGGTCTCCGGGCCGAGCCCGTCGGACGGTGCGAGGACGACCAGGCCGCGGCGCGCGCCGACCAGGGAGGCGCCGGCGCGCAGCAGCTCGTGGAGGGCGTCCTCCAGCGTTCGGGTGCGCGCGAGCCGTTCGGTCAGATCGTGCAGGGTGCTGAGGTCGGAGATCCAGCCGGACAGCCGGTCCTGGACCGCGGCGAGTTGGTCGACCACGGAGATGTCGGGGACGGTGCCGGGCGCGGAGCCGGGTGCCGCACCCGGGGAGCCGTCCGCGGAGGTGCCGGACAAGCCGTCAGGCGAGCCGTCTGACGAGGCGTCGGAGGGGGCGCCGGCAGCGCCTCCGGGGGGCGCTTTCGGCCCGTGCGGGTCGACAGTGTGCGCGGGGGCGGGAAGGACTGGTTCGATTCCAGCCACTTTCGGCACGTGAGGGGTGGTCATGGCCGACGGCTTTCGTTAAGCCTGGCATTACCCCAGGTCAGGAAGCTTTTTGGTAGGGAGTGCGGCATTTTGTTGAGTGATGTTGCGCGGTAAGGCCGGCCGCTCAATTTCCTCAATAGCATCGCAAACCCCCATGTCATGCTGCTCCGCTATTAATGCCTCCAGATGTACACGGAGCAGCGATGCGATGTCCAGCATTGTCCCCATGGGGTTTGTGGTGTCAGCGAGGTCTGTAGATTGGCCTGAAAAAAGCCCCCCGAACGTCAATTTGCGGTCGACTGACGGCGATCAGCAGCGCGTCATCACCACAGTGGCGGGTACGTACTCGGAAAGGTGCGGAGTCAGTTGGCGCCGTACCGGAACTCTCCGGCGGGCACCGGCGTCTAACAACCCGACGACCGCGACGCACTCCCAAGAGGCGGGGACTGCACCACGGAAGTGCAAGCGCCAACGCACGCCACCCCCCGCCACACTTCACGCCCGGCGTACGGCGTGATGCGCTGCTTTGCACACGCGGTGACCAGTGACCACGTGGCGTGATCGATGCCGATCGACCCCGGGCTCCCCGGCCGGGCCGCAGGGCACGCCCCACAACGGCATGCAGCGGCCCGGCGCGAAACGATGGTGAACCCGGCATGTAGTGCCATGCAGTGCGATGGACAAAGCCCTCGGCGTTAACGGAAAGGAACGAGCGCTCATGCGCGAGATCCTCGGAAGGCGACGCAAGCTCCTGTTCCGGCGCGGCGGAAAGCCGGCGCAGCTCGGTGCGGCGCTCCACTACGCCACCGAGTGGCAGTGGCCCGTACTTCCCGGTGTGGGACTCAGGTCCGGCGGCCGGCAGCCGGCCGGCGCCCGGCTCGGCCTCGGCGAGCGGATCACGCGCCGCTGCAGCTGCCCGGACCCCGACTGTGTGGTGCCCGGCGCGCACCCCTTCGACCCCGGTCTGCTCGCGGCCACCACCGATGCGCGGATGGTGCGTTGGTGGTGGACGAACCGCCCCGATGCCCCGGTCGTGCTGGCCACCGGCGGCCGCGCGCCCTGCGCGGTGAGCCTGCCCGCGGTCGCCGGGGCCCGCGCCCTGGCGGCGCTGGACCACTTCGGTGTGCGCCTGGGCCCCGTGCTGGCCACGCCCACCCGCTGGTCGCTGCTCGTCTCGCCGTACGGCCTGCCGGAGTTGGGCGAGCTGCTGCACTCCCAGGACTGGGTGCCCAGCTCGCTGCGGTTCCACGGCGAGGGCGGCTATGTGGTGCTCCCGCCCTCCCAGATCGGCGCCGGCCAGGTCCGCTGGGAGCGGCCGCCTGCTGTCACCCCGGCCGCGCCCTGGCTGCCGAAGGTGGCCACGATCGTGGACGCGCTGGTCACGGCGAGCACCGGCTCCCCCGACGGCGGCAGCCGGCTCGCGTACTGACTCTCGCGGATGCTCCGGGCGCCCGATACGTACTCGGGCGCCCTCGTGCTGTGCGGGCACCTGCCGCGGACGGATGAGGGGCGGACGGGCGCAGGCGGACGGACGCGCGGACGGATGAGTGACAAAGGGGCGGGCGGATCCGGCGCCGCGCCGACGGCCGAGGGGCGGACGCGAGGAACGCCCCGCGGCGGATCACCCGTACGGGTGCGACCTGCCCCGATCTCTCGGGGAAACCGGCGCCCGTGTGCCCGGGCGCACCCCCGCCGGCCGATAGGTTCGGCCCACCGTCAAGCCGTGGTCAGCGGCATATCGAGTGCAGGTGGGGGCCATGCAGCGTGCGCAGAAGATCCGCATGATCGGGCTCGCCGGCACGGCGCTGCTCGCCCTCGCCGTGCCGCTGGGCGCCGCGATGGCCGGCCCGGCCGGCACCTCGTCCCCGGGAACGGGATCCGGCGAGGCGGTCAAGGCCGAAAATAGCCCCTCGGAGGAAAAGGGAAGCAGGGGAAACAACGGCAGCAAGCCGGGCAAGAGCACCCGCGCTGCCGCCGCCGGCTCCGGGAGGCCGGTCGGTTCCTCCGGCCGCCCCGGTCTGCCGCACTTCTCCGGCCGCACCTCCCGCTGCGGCCCCGAACTCACCGCTCCCCAGGGGATCGCCGCCCAGACCTGCGTGCTCGCCGAGGACGGTGCCACCTGGGGGCGTACGTACTACCGCAACCGCACCGGCGGCCGGCTCCGCGCCGTACTGACGCTGCTGCGGCCCGACGGCAGGGCCGTCCAGGTGAACTGTGAGGTGGCAGCGGGTGGTGCGCCGGGCGTGTGCGAGACGCCGGCCACCCCGACCGTCCACCGGAGCCGGCCACCGTACGCGGCCGTGACGGAGATCGCCGATGCGGCGGGGGAGCGGCTGCTGCTGCGGTCCGGCAGCAACTCGTCCGCGACGGACGGCGGTTCGGAGCGCTGAGGCGGCGGGCTGCCGGGGAGCCGGGGCATCGAGGCCGCGGGCCGGCAAGCCCCCGGACGAGCCAAGCGGAATGCCTGGTTCCGGACATGGAAGCGCCCGGTCGCTGGCGACGGGGGATGCACCAGCGACCGGGCTTCTAGAACCGTAACAAGAGATCGGCGGTTCGCAAATTCGATCGTGGAATTCCGGACGCCTCTTTACCGGCAGGTACGGGGAGTTGTGACCGGCGTCACGCCTGGGGTCCCCGAGGGCGTCCGGACCACGGCCGAGGACGGGACGATCAGCTCAGGGTGACCTGACGGTTGGTGAGCCCGCCGCGCGCCCGGCGCTCCTCGGGGGTCAGCGGGGTGTCCGTCGCCAGGGCCTCGGCCAGTCGCTCGGCGAACGCCGCGGCCGGCTTGGCGACCTCGTCGGCGCCCATCTCGGACGGCAGGTCCCAGACCGGGACGACCAGGCCATGGGCGCGGAACGAGCCCACCAGACGGGTGCCTTCGCCGAGCGAGGCGGCGCCCGCCGCGTGCAGCCGGGCGAGCGCGTCCAGCAGCTGCTCCTCGGGGTGCGCGGTGACCCAGCGCAGGTGGTTCTTCTCCGGGGCCTCGCACCAGTACGCGCCCTCCAGGCCGGGGATCCGGGCGGTCGGGACGGCCGCCGCGTTGGCCCGCTCCAGAGAGGCGGCGACCTCGCCGGTGGCGTTCTCGGCGTTCTCCACCCAGAACTCGAAACCGGTGTGGACAGTCGGCTCAAAAGCGGCGTCCGGGTCGAGCAGGTCCTGCAGCCGCGGACCGTCGGCGGAGTGCCGCTCGGCGGGGACCGGGTTGCCGGGCTCGGTGGCCAGCGCGCGCTGCAGGGTGTCCGCGAGGTCGCGGCTGAGGTCGCCGGAGGCGGTGTCGTTCTGCAGGCCGAGCAGCACCGCGCCGTTGTCGCGGCGCAGTGCGGGCCACGCCATCGGCAGGACGGTCGCCAGCGTCACGGACGGGACGCCCTCGGGCAGCCCGCCCTTCAGCGTCAACTCGGCGGTGGCGGCGGGCACCAGCTCGCGCAGAGCCACCCAGTCGCACTCACCGGGCAGGCCCTCGAACGGGCGCTGTACGAGCTCGGTGGCGGCATGCGCCGCCACTCGCCCGTGACAGGCCTTGTACCGGCGGCCGGAGCCGCACGGGCAGGGCTCACGAGCGCCGACGACCGGCACCTCGCCGTCCTTGATCTGCGGTGCTGCGGCCTGGGGCTGGGGACGGCGCTTCTTGGCCATGGCGACGGGGTCTCCTGGTCGATCCTGGACGTACGGACGCGTATCTGCGCGAGCCTAGAGGATCACCCACGCGCCGGCGCCCGGTTGCGTACCGGGCCGTGTCATGCCTGCCGCCCGGACGCCGGCGTGTCCCGGCCCGGACGCCGCCCCGTCGCCGCCGGGCCTCGGCGTGCCGACGCCTGCCGCTACGTCAGATCGTCGAACCCCGGGAAGGCCGGCCCCAACGGCAGCCCGTTGCGCACGCCGGCGCCCGTGGTGAGCGAGGGCGGCAGATCGGGCACCAGGTCCACGCGCGTAGCGAACGCGCCTTGCAGGGAGAGGACCGCCCAGACCGTGACTTCGCCGGTGACCGTGTCGCGCACGCCCCAGTCCTTGGCGAGCGACCGGATGATCGCCAGTCCGCGGCCGCCGCGTGCCGTGACCGACGGAGTGGACGGAAGGGGTCGGGTCGGACCGCCGCCGTCCGTGACCGAGACGGTCAGCCGGCCCTGGGCGTCGATGCGCCAGGAGGCCCGCACGGATGCCGCGGGGGCGTCCTTCGCGCCGGGTGTGACGGATGTGCCGGGAGTTACGGAACCCGGTGATCCGTGTTCGTATATCGGACGCGCATGGCGACACGAATTGCTCAACAGCTCCGACAGGACGAGCACCGCGTCATCGACGACACTGTCCTGAACTCCGCTTGCCAACAGCTCTTCACGCATGCGTCGTCTGGCCATGCCCACACCCACTGGACCATGGGGTACGGCCATGATCGACGACGTCGGCACCTCGTGTGCCACCACCAACGCCACCCCCGAGACCTCCTTTGCCCCACGCCACGGGATGAATGCCCCAATGGACTGGACCGGAAACCGGCCAAGCGGCACACGGTGACGCACGGGACATAACCGCATACGGCCCGAATGCGCCGGTGCACTCCCTGTGAGGAGCTTTAGCCAAGGCCGAGTTGCGTACGTACCTGTTTGGGGCGGTTCGTGATGACCGCATCGACGCCCAATTCCCGGCACAGCTCGACATCTTCGGCGTCGTTGACGGTCCACACGTGCACCCGGTGGCCGGCCCGGTGGGCCTTGGCGACGTACTCGGGGTGCGCGCGGAGGATCCGCATCCCGGGGCCCGCGATGCCGACGCCGGGCGGGAGCCGGCCGTCGCGGTGCCGCGGGGTGAGGAACTGCATCAGGTAGACGCCGGGGATGCCGGGCGCGGCGGCCCGTACGCGGTGCAGCGAGCGCGCCGAGAAGCTCATGACGCGGACCTGGGAGGCCCGGTCGGTACGGGTGGCCGGTCCGGTGTGCCCGAACCGGGCGAGCAGTTCGACCAGCCGCTCCTCCACCTGCCCGGCCCAGCGGGTGGGGTGTTTGGTCTCGATGGCCAGCTCGACCCGGCGGTCGGCGTCGGCGACCAGCTCCAGCAGCCGCTCCAGCGTCAGCACGGAGGTCCGCTCGGGGTCCTCGTGCTGCCGGTCCGGTGCCTCGTTCGCGGACCCGTCGTCCTTCCAGGAGCCGAAGTCGAGCGTGGCCAGGTCGGCGAGCTCGAGGGCGGAGACCGAGCCGCGCCCGTTGGAGGTGCGGTTCACCCGCCGGTCGTGGACGCACACCAGGTGGCCGTCCGCGGTGAGCCGGACATCGCACTCCAGGGCGTCCGCGCCGTCCTCGATCGCTCTGCGGTAGGCGGCGAGGGTGTGCTCCGGGGCGTCCTCGGAGGCACCGCGGTGGGCGACGACGGAAATGGCGGGACGGCCCGGACGGCCGTCCTGGGCGGGGCGTGCATAGGTCACCGCGTTATCGTGCCATCCACCGTCGCCGGGCCGCCGGGCGCGTACCCCGGGGTGCGGAACCGGGGATGCGCCGGTTTTGTCCGGCATAAAGGATGAGGTGACAGTCACAGCCTTGGCTTACGGCGCTCTGACGCGCGGTGGGAAAGGCTGTGAAGGGAGACTCGCCCGTACCGTCCGGCCCGTAGCGCCGACCGGACCCGCGGACCGGGTCTCGCGACAGCCGGGAGGTGCGGACCGGGCCTGCAGCCATGGCCCGCGGACCCCGATCCGCGGACTCCGGTCCGTGGACGGGACTCGCCCGTACCGCCCGGATCCTTGATGCTGGAGTACCGGGTCCCCCGTCCGGCAAGGGGGAACTGTACAACCGGAGGGCCGGCCGGCCCCTCCGGACCGGAACAGACACCCGGGAGGCCCGCGGGCCTCCCACCGCACCGACTTGCATCAACCGCACCAACCGCATCACCCGGCGGACCGCACGGCCCGCCGTACCGCACCACCCGGACGCACCCCCAGGGTCCGGCCGAACCGCAAGCCCCGGAAGAAACGGCCCGCCCCGGACCCGCAGAGTCGGCTGGGGCGCAGGGCGGAGGGGAAACCCTCCCGCCAGGCCGTGGGCGCCGACAGTCGTGAAGCTGAGGAGAGACCTGTGAGCACCGAGAACGAGGGAGCCGCCGTCCCGTCGGAGGCCAGGCCGCCGACCGGGCCGCAGCCGGACAGCGCCTCCGCCTCCGGCGCCCGGACTCCCGGCGCCCCGCCCGCGGCGCCTCCGCCGCCGGAGTTCGCACCGACCGTCACCTCGGCCTCCGGCTCCGGCTTCGACGAACCGGGCCGGATGCCGCCCTACAGCGACGGCCGCCTCCCGCAGCCCGGCTACGGCCACCCCGGCGACGCCCCGGCGGACGACCGCACCAGCCAGTTCCCCACCTACTCGGCGGCCGGCCCCGGAGCCGGTGCCGGCGGCTGGGGCCAGCAGCCGCCCTACGGTGGCGGCGGCGACCCCTGGGGCACGACCGGCAGCCCCGCCCCCAAACGGCGCAACGGCGGCCTGATCGCGGCCGTCCTGGTGGCCGCGCTGGTCGCCGGCGGCATCGGCGGCGGCATCGGCTTCTGGGCCGCGGGCCAGAGCGACAGCGACTCGACGACGGTCTCCGCTTCCGGCGACCCCGGGGCACTGAACCGCAAGCCCACCTCCGTCTCCGGGATAGCGCAGAAGGCGCTGCCCAGCGTCGTGACGATCGAGGCGCAGGGGGCCGGCGGCGACGGCGGCACGGGCACCGGCTTCATCTACGACAAACAGGGCCACATCCTCACCAACAACCACGTCGTCGCCAGCGCGGCCGACGGCGGCAAGCTCACCGCGACGTTCTCCAACGGCAAGAAGTACGACGCCGAGGTCGTCGGCCGTGCCCAGGGCTACGACGTCGCCGTGGTCAAGCTGAAGAACGCCTCCGGCGCCCCGCTCAACCCGCTCCCGCTCGGCAAGTCCTCCAACGTCCAGGTCGGCGACGCCACGATCGCCATCGGCGCGCCCTTCGGCCTGTCCGGCACGGTCACCACCGGCATCATCAGCGCCAAGGACCGCCCGGTGGCCTCCAGCGACGGCGGCGGCACCAGCGCCTCGTACATGAGCGCCCTGCAGACCGACGCCTCGATAAACCCCGGTAACTCCGGCGGTCCCCTGATGGACGCCGCCGGCAATGTCATCGGCATCAACTCCGCCATCCAGTCGGCCGGCAACGGCGGCGGTCTGGGCGGCGAGTCCCAGCAGTCCGGGAGCATCGGCCTGGGCTTCGCCATCCCCATCGACCAGGCGCGGCGGGTGGCCCAGGACCTGATCAAGACCGGCAAGCCGGTCTACCCCCAGATCGGCGTCCAGGTCGGCATGCGGGACACCGGCAACGGCGCGACCATCGCCCGCACCGGCAACAACGGCTCCGATTCCGTCACCCCGAACGGCCCGGCCGACAAGGCGGGCCTCAAGCCCGGCGACACCATCACCAAGCTCGACGACACGGTCGTCGACAGCGGCCCCACCCTCATCAGCGAGATCTGGCAGCACAAGCCCGGCGACCAGGTCACCCTGACCTACAAGCGCGGCGGCAAGGAGCACACCACCCAGGTCACCCTGGGCCAGCGCACGGGCGACAAGTGACGCGCTAGTCTGATCCCGCGACACCCGAGCGCCCCGCGCGCCGCGGTGCCGCGGGGAGGCTTGCCCGAGCGGCCTAAGGGAACAGTCTTGAAAACTGTCGTGGCGGCAACGTCACCGTGGGTTCAAATCCCACAGCCTCCGCAGGCGGACGGCCCCTGACCTGGGATTTCCCGGTCGGGGGCCGTTTCCGTGCCCGACCGATGGGTGTCCGTGGCTGACCGACGTTGACCACGTTTTACCGCCCCATCTGGCACGGATCTGGCACGCACAGCGGCTGGTTTTGCGTTGGGCGCGCGAACGCCCCCAGCGGTTAAACCGTTGGGGGCGCAGATGGGCGGGAAACTCACACGAACAGGAGGGTGTCCTCGGCGAGGATGTCCCTGTTCAGTTCGCTCTTGTAGATCAGGTCGATGCTGCCGAAGCGGGCTTCGCCGTAATCGAAGCCAAGTTCAGCCGCCGCTGCGCGCACCGCCTGCTCCGAGGAACCCTCGATTTCCAGGAAGGTCGGCAGGCCGGGCCACGTGTCGAGGTCGTAGGTGACGCCGTCGAGCTGCCACTCTTCCCGGTAGTTCTGCTGGTAGCGCACCTGGCGCAGCCCGAGGGCCTTAAGGAGTTCTGCGGTCTTCTCCAGGTCGCTGACCTCGACCTCGATTTCCGTGGTGCCGTTGATGTGGCTGGCGTCGGTGACCTGCTTCAACGTCAGGGTGGTCTTGCCTCCCTCATCGCGCAGCCGTAGCCACTGCTCGCCTTGAACGGTGTCGTTCTCGAAGATCAGGCGGGTGAACAGGGTCTTGGGGAAGACCTGCTCTGCGCCGGCGGCCTTCAGATGATCGCGCAGGGCATCCACGTCGATCTCCAGGAACTTGGCCTCGTACTCGTGCTGTGCCATCTCTCTCCTCTGGTCGCGGGGCTACGCAGTGAGGTCGTGATAGTCCTGCTCGCGCAGCTTCCTGATCTCGCTGCACACGGTGCTGGTGACGAACTCTTCGAGCGGCAGGCACAGGTCCATGCGCTGGATACATACGCCAACGTGGAACGTTCCGCGCGGGTCACGGTAGAGCCGAACGCCGTAGTAGCCCTCGTGGCAGTCAGTGCTGTTGTTGAACCGGCAGCCGACGCAGGTCTCTGGCAGCCGCAGCGATCGTATGTGCTTCACGAAAAGCACGCGCCCGTCTGGGAGTTGGTAGCCGATCCTGAAGCCCGACGTGCCTGCGATCAGCGTCACCTCGGTCGGTCGAGCTTGCAGTTCCTCCAGGAGGAGATCGATGGCTTGCAGCGACTCCTCCCCGTCGGCGAGGGAGGAAAGGACGCGGACCGAGAGCTGGGGTGAGTACTTCTCCAGGAGCCGGTGCACGCGCCGGACGTGGCGTCGGTTCGGAATGACGACGTTGGCCCGAGCGCCAAGTCCCAGGTCGAGCGACAGGCTGATTGACTTCTCCAGCGCATCGATCTTGCGTCCTGCCAGGGAATGCGAGCGGTAGCGGGTGTTCTGTACCTGGGCCAGTTCTTCGGCAGTGGTTCCGAAGATGGAGAAGTTCACGTGGTCCAGGCCGGCCGTGGCACAGCCAGGGAGGACGCGCCCGCCGTTCTCCCCGTTCGATGTGACGCTGACCTTGTAGCCGGCCGATCGGGACACGTCGACGATCTGAGGTAGGCGGGGGTGGAGCGTCGGTTCTCCGCCGGTCAGGTGGACCTCGTTGAAGTCCAGCACGTCGCGGAGCTGTGTCAGCGCCGCGTGAAACGTGTCATCGGGGAATATGGGTGCGGTGATGAAGCGAGCACCGTTGGTGGCGAGGTAGATCGAGACCCGGCCGGAGCGGCCTGCTGCTCCGAATTCTCCCGCGTGGTCCTCGTGGTTGTCCGCGCTAACCGGCGTTCCTTCGTTGTGGCAGAAGGTGCAGGTCATGCCACAGGCGTCGATGACCTTGACGCGGAGGGTCCGGTCCACCGTGACCCGGACAGGCACGGCATGGCTGATGTTCCTTAAAGCGGGGTGATCGATCACTTATCTCTGCTCCTTCGTCGTTGGAGGGCGAGAGTGAAGGGATTCGGTGTCCTGCCGCTGCGAGCTTGAGTGACGGCAGGCCCTGGGAGTTGTGACGCAGTCCCTGCGCGCGGCGGGGGAGCCTTCTGGGCAAAGCTCGTTCAGGCGACGTGAGCGAAGTCAGCTCTGGAAGGCGGCTTCGTCCGGCAAGGTTCGAGCCGCCGAGGCCCACGCCCCTGGATGGCTGCCGAGGTCGTTGTGGACGAGCTGGAGGAGCAAAATCATCGCGGCGACCGTTCCCAGTGCCCACGTCCATTCCAGACACCGGGTGACCACATCGCCGCGACGGGATGTGGCTCGCGCGCCGGGGTGCCTCCCGGCGGATGACAGTACTTTCACATCTGATCCTTCCTTCTCGTGCATGGCTAAGAGGGGCTTCAAGGCATTCCGCCGTCGGGCGTGCAGCACATTCGTTTGCGCGCGTCGGCTCATCGAGGTCGAGTGGCCTGAGCGCATGGCCCGTCTGTATCCGCGACGGTGGCCACAGGTCTCGCCTCGGTCGGCGAACCGCCGACCGCGATCTCGAACCAGACCACTTTTCCCGCCGGGCCCTGCTTCGTTCCCCAAGCAGTTGCCAAGGCGGAGACGAGCCACAAGCCTCTGCCGCTCTCCGATGCCGGTACGGTGCTGACGACATGCGGGGGCTGCGGGTCGCGGTCGGTCACTTCGACCCTCACTTCCGCGCCGGTCCACCGCACGCACACCACACAGGCCACGCCCGTATGGGTTACGGCGTTGGTGATCACCTCACTGCTCAACAGCAAGAGGTCGTCGACCTGGACAGCGGTGATTCCCGTGCGCCAGCGGCGGACACGTTCTGCGATCCGCCGCCGGGCGTCGCCAACTGACCTGTTGGCAGGCGTCACGCGGAATCCGTATGAGGGCGCTGAGGAGAGTCGTGCGGGCATGGTGGATCACACCTCCGCATGCCTTGTCCATCGGTGCCCGGGAACTCCGGGCAGTACAAGAACATCCACCCGCGGCCCCTCAACTCATAAGGTTTCAGGGGGTTTCAGGGTGCTCCGCACCTGGACCCAGGAAGCGTCGGCAGCGCTATGTTGAGTGTGCATGCGGGCCGATGGGAGGACCTGATGACCGGGTATCCGGCGGATTTGTTACACCACCCCCTGTCCTACGCGCGGGTCGAGGCCGGCCTGGGCAAGACCAAGTTCGCCCAGTTGATCCGCCTTGAGGGGCGGGGCCTGGGGTACAACCTGGGGACCACCCGTTCGACGGTCTTCAAGTGGGAACGCGGCGATCATGCGCCTGACGACATCACCCAGATGGTTATCGGGCGGGTGCTTCGAATCTCCGACGCCGTGCGCTTGTCGGAGCCATGGCCGCGCTGGTTGCTTGCGGGGGACAACACCTTCGACCTTGCTGCGCCTTGGACGCAGGAGGCTACGCTGAAGTCCCTGACCTCACTTGCTGGGAGTGGACCTATGGACCGGAGGGCTTTTCTCGGAATCGGTGGCATGGCACTCGTGGGCATCGGTGCCCAGTGGGCGACGGCCGACCCAGCCATCGCCGCAGCTGCGTCCGGTGACAGGGTCACCTCTGCCACCGTGGATCACATGCGCGGCAGGGTGGAATCTCTGCGCAGCATGGAGCAGGTGACGGGCGGCGGTGAATTCCTGGAGTCCGCCCGGACAGATCTCCGGCTGATCATGCGCATGCTGGAGAACGGCCGGTACACGGAAGAGACGGCGAAACAGCTCTACGTGCTAGCCGCCGAAGTGTGTTGCCTCCTGGGCTGGATGAGCTACGACGCCAGCCTCCACAGTGCCGCCCAGCAGCACTACGCCGTGGCTCTCCGTTCAGCCAAGACTGCGGGTGACGACACGCTCGGGGCGCACACTCTGTGCTTCATGGCCACCCAGGCGGCCAATCACCAAGAACAGCTCGCTGCTGTCGGGTTGATGGATACCGCAGAAGCCATCCGGGGCCGGGTGCCGGCCATCATGCGGGCCTCGCTCGCCGCCCACCAGACCACCGTCTACAACAAGGCCGGCGACAAGCGGAAGGCGGCAGCGGCGCTCAACCGCGCGTTCGATGCCCTAGGTCGAGTCGATGCCTCGGACGCTCCTTCCTACCTGGCCTGGTTCGGTGAGGCGCAGCTCCGGTCCACGGAGGGGCGCTTCCTCCTCACCACGGGGCAGGCAGAAAGGGCCACGGAGGCGCTGGAACGCTCGGTCACCGAGGCTGCACCGCGCGACAAGGCGGTGCGTTACGGCACTTTGGCTCTGGCCTATCAGAAGACCGGTGACCTGGACGGTGCGCTCGACGCCACGTACAAGGCCGCCGATCTCATCGAAGACGGCATCCACTCGCGGCGTGGCGTGGAACGCCTGCAAGATGTCCGTCGTGCCTTTCGGCCCGTCAAGAATGAGCCGAAGGTCCGGGAGGTCTCGGAGCGAATCGCCGCTCTGGCTGCGTAGCCGTGGCTTGGCGCCGCTGTTGACTTGCGCCTGTCAGTTCGCCCCGCCCGTCTGCTGTCTCGCAGCAAACGAGCGGGGCTTTCTCATGCCTGGCTCCTGACCGGGCGGCAGAAGTCAGAGGTAGGAGCGGGTGCGGTCCTGGGCCTCAGCCACAGAAAGTCAGCTACGACGCTCCCGCGCTGTGGGGAGCACCTGTCACGTGTGTCACCCGCGCCCCCTCCGGCCTGGGCCACGCTGCCCTGTTTGGATTGGCCCGCGAACTGCGAGGTGTCACCGCGAATTCGGCGTGGCCTGGCTGCTGGTCGCGTGCGCCTGGTCGCGGTGGCTGTGTGGGGCGCTGCCGTGGTGTCGGCCCGGTGGTGCTGCTTCGGGCTGGTCGGGTTGCTTCCTGGGCTCTGTCGGAACGCTTGTTGTCCTTGCGCGCTGAGCTGCCGGGGGCTGCCGAGAGCGGGGCGGTAGACAGGAGCGTCGGCGGCCTTCGGCCGCCAGCGCGCGCGGCCCGCGTAGCGGGCCGCCTTGATCCAGTAAAGAAACTTTGAACAGCTCGCCTGCCGCTCGTCCTTGGCCGCTTCTGCGAAGCGTTCCGTCGCTGCTGCTTCGTCCATGGCGGGCCTGCTCGCCATGACCTACCCCAGGGTGCCGCTCTGGTGCTCGGCAGCTGGGCGAGATCGAGCTGGCCTGGATCGCCGCGGACCGAGGACTCGCCGCGGCGCAGCCGAGCGGGAACAAGGTGATCATTGGGTCGCTGTTCCGATCCGTGACCCACTGCCTGCTTTCCGCGGGACGCTTCGAGACGGCCGCACAGCTTGTGAAGGATGCAGCTGGCTACCTGGAGCCGGGCCTCGGCGAACCGACATCGGCGTACTTGTCCATCTACGGGACGCTGTTCCTCACCGGGTCCATGGCCGCGGCCCGAGCGGAAGACCGAGCGACAGCTCAGGAGTTCCTTGAGGAGGCGGAGACTGCTGCTTCCCGGCTTGGCACCGACGCCAACCACATGTGGACGGCCTTCGGCCCGACGAACGTGGCGATCCACCGCGTAGCCGCTGCCGGCGAGCTGGGCGACGTCCAGGTCGCGTTGGACCTCGGCCCGCAGGTGGACACCAGCGGTCTCCCGATGGAGCGGCGGGTCTGGCACGGCCCGGAGGTCGCTCGGGCACTGAGCGCCTGGAACCGCACCGACGACGCGCTCGCCGCCGTCCTGGAAGCCGAGCAACTTGCCCCCGAGCAGGTCAGGCACCACTACATGAGCCGAGACCTCGTCCTCGGCTGGGTCCGTGGAACCCGTGGTCGCCCGAGCCGGCCGATCGCCGACCTGGCGGAGCGGCTACGAGTGGTGTGAGCTGCTTAGGCTCGTTCGCATGAGCGACAACGAGCACGAGGCGAAGATGGCGCGCCCGAGGATGGCCTCGGGCGCGCTGTTCTTTGACGAGCAGGGTCGGGTCATGATGCTGGAGCCGACGTACAAGGACTACCGGGAGATCCCGGGGGGCTACGTCGAGACTGGAGAGTCTCCGCTTCAGGCCTGCGTGCGCGAGGTACGCGAGGAACTGGGGATCTCGCCGGAGATCGGCCGACTGCTCGCCGTGGACTGGGCACCCAGCCCCTCGGAAGGGGACAAGGTGCTTTACCTCTTCGACGGTGGGGTCCTGCCAGCACGACTCCGGGAGCAGATTCAGCTGCAAGCCGCGGAGATCGGGTCTTACGACTTCCACCCGCTTGACGCCGTCGCTGCCATCACGATCCCGCGGCTCGCCCGCCGGATCGAGGCAGCAGTAATGGCACGGGCCGATGGGCGGGTGGCCTATCTGGAACATGGCTACGAAGCCAGCCGCGGTGATGGCTGACGGGCATGCGGTGGACAAAGCCCCGTGGACGCATTGAGATCAGGGACACTCCCGCAAGCGTCGGAGGAACCTCTTAAGCGAGGTCAACAGCTCCTGTGGGTTGTCTATGACTTCCACGGGGATCCGGTCCACGTACGCGATGCCAGCATCCCGAAGCAAGTGATCCCGTGAGGTGTCCATCGCCCGCCGCGCGCGGTGGTCAGGCCCGTCGATCTCAAGGACACCAGCTCGCCCTCGGTAAGTCACAACCAGGTCAGGCTCCCAGGTGTGACCGAGGATCCTCCCGTTTGGCAGAGGGAAGATTGAGATTGTCTCCTCGGGCGGAAGTCCCTTCTCCTGCAGGTGCTTCAACGCTTGGTAGACCCGCCGCTCACCAAAGTTCGTGAAGGCTAGCCCGTCGAGCATCCACTGAGGCTTCTCAGGCATGGTCCGCCGCGCCTGGTTTGTGGGCCGATCGGCGTTCATCATCTCTTGCAGCCGTTCGCGCCAGTCAGGCCCAATCTGAGGCAGAGTCTCACGAAAGCCAAGCCAATCAACGCCGTAGCCAAGACGACCGCTGACCTGCTGGAACACCGAAGCCAGATGCGCCTGTACTTCGCTAGTGAAAGCCGCATAGTTGCCGGGATCAATCTCCAGCCACAGATCGTCTGAGCGCGATTCACCGTCATGCTCGATGACGGCATCTCGGACAATCAGGAGCAAATTAACGTGCTCCGTGTCTTCCCGTTGGAGCAGGAGAGCCGCCATGTGCCCCAGCAAGGAGTCCGCCTTGGCGCGCTTCTGCTCATCCTCAGTCGTCCACGCGTCGTTGATGATCTCTTCATAGGTGCGAGGCCGCTGAGGCCCGCTCGTCTCCGCTTGCACCGGCTGCTCTGCCACTGCCCCTCCCCAGGTCCCCGACTAACTGGAAGCTACCTAATACCTACGACAATCGGTGCTGGATCACGCTCACGGGTTGCCTTCGTTCGCCGGTACAGACCGGCCGACGCCAGAGTCCTCGTTGCTGGGCTCCGTGAGTGTCTGACGGCAGACCTGTGGGCCATGTGCGGGCCACCGGCGGCAGGTTGGATCTCCTTAACGGGATAGTCGCAGGTCAGAACACTGATGGCCGCCGGAGCCGGAACGCTCTTGAAAACTGTCGTGGCGGCAACGTCACCGTGGGTTCAAATCCCACAGCCTCCGCAGATGAGGTAACGGAACCGGCTCTTGACCAGCGACATTGGTCGGGGGCCGGTTCCCTGCGTACGGCCCGACGATGCCCTGTGTTCCCCGTGGTTTCCCGTCAGATCGGGCACACATGGGGCACGAGCATCTATGCCACGCCGGTGGGGAACTGAGCGGAGCGCCCATGACGGGCTCGGCCACATCGCGGCAGCAGATACCTCCCCCTGAGCCACGGATCAGGGGCCGGTCCGCTTACGCGCCCGTATTCGTGACGGTGGCGATACGGCGGCCCGCCCATGCCGGCCTGCCTGGCCGGAGCGCCGGTCTCGCGGCCCAACCCAGGCAGGGAGCCTGGCCAGCCAATGCCCGGGAATCGAGAAGCGAACTTATGTGGCATCCCCTTACGCTGAGATCATGGTGGGGGAAGAGCCGCACGTCGCGTGGTCGTTGGACGGTTACAGCAAGCAGGACGAGTTCTTGCGTACGCAGCGTGCCATCGGCCGGGAGGAGATCATCAAGATTCGTGAGGTGATCGCCCCGGATGCCGACGATCCCTGGATGATCTACTGCTATGACGTACCTCTTGACGTCTGGACCGCAGTGGAAGAGATCCTGCAATGCGGCCCGCCTGATCCAGGCCTTGATTACCAGATTTCTGCCAGCGCTGGAGATTGATCGAAGGGTTTTACCGGCCACCGAGTTCTGTCGTGCCCGAACTACCGAGAAATCGCGGGGAGGGGGCGGACGATGGCCGTGTGCGGAGTATGCATCGGCGCCGATAGATCCCGCGTAGCGTTCGCCCATGGTTACTGCGACGGTCCGTGAGTGGCGTGACGAGGAAGGCTGGGGCGTGCTCGACTCCCCTGAGACACCCGGCGGCTGCTTTGCGCACTTCTCCGACGTTCAGATGGCCGGCTTCCGCTCGCTGTCGCCCGGACAACAAGTCGACCTCACTTGGGAAGCCCCCGGCTTCAAGCAGGATGGGTACGACTACCGCGCGCTGGCCATCGTGCCTCGGCTTGCCTGACATCACACCGGATATCTGCACCTGGCCTGGCATCTAGAGCTGACATCAGCGGCAGCGTACGTTCACGGTCCTCCGCAGCCCGCCGGGCCCTCTTGTCCTGCGCCCTCGTATGCAGTAGGGCCCGGATGTTCGAACTTCTTATGTGGTGCGCATCGCACCAGTTGGGGCTCACTCGGCCTGGGTGGGTTGTCAGGTGGGCGCCGTTGGGGGCGTGGGCGATGGATCAGGCCCCGGTCCGGCACTCGGGTTGCCCGGCGGATCGCCGTACGGTGAAGATCGTTTGCGTGCGACTCCGCGCGGCCGGCGGCGGGAGGAGGCGCATCTTCTGCATGAAGGAGTTTCGATGAGCAATATGAACACCCCCTCACCCGTGGGCCCCAGGACTCCGGAGGAGGCCGTGGAGATGGCTCGTCCCCACTACGGCTGGCGTCGGCCCGACGGCAGTGCCGGGGGGCTGATCGCTCGGGAATTCAGCCACGGGTACGTCATCCTGCCGGACCAGTTCCCGCCTGCCGCCTCGCCCTCGCAGCCGCCGCCCGCGGTGGGATGCGCTGTCATCGGCAAGGAGGACGGGAGGATCATGCACCTCCCGTACATGGGGGTGGAGGGAACTGCCCAGTTCTACTTGCAGCGGCGCGGACCGCGGGGCTGAAGAACCGGGTGGAGCTCGTCACGGGTGCGGTCAACGGGCCGGTACTCGCAGGTCGCCGGGCGGTGCCCTGGGCGGGGGAGTGCCCGGCGCGGTCATTCAAGTGGGCTGCTACGGGGAACTTCTGACGGATATGAGGAACGGCCGCTGACCAGGGATCTCCTGGGCAGGAGCTATTCCCATTGCGATATTTGCTGGGATGGGTAAGGGGTACAGGTGGATTTGTGTGGAGTGTTTCGGAATGCGCTTCATGCGGTGGGCGGGCTGATCTGATGTTCAGTGTTATGGGGGTTCGCCGGTGAGACGTCTGGCTCAATATCAATATGCGGTTGTCGGGTCTGCTGTGTTGCTGGCGTGCGTGGCATGTACATCAGGGGAGGGTGAAGGTAAGCGTTCCGCCCTCCCCGCGTCGGATTCCGCGGGGCCTTCGCGGCTGCATCAGCTTCCGAAGGTCGACCTGCAGGACGATCTGCTGTCCGAGCAGGACAGTTTGAGCGGACCGGAGGAGCGGAAGGTGATCGGGGAAGTCCGCAATGGGGCCGACCGGATCGTTGTTTACGTCGCGGGGCGGAGATGCGGTCTGGCGACGACTCGTGAGGGCGACCAGAAGAACCTTTCCATTCACGTGCTCGACACTTGGCCGAAAGATGGCACTCAAGGTGCTGCCGACCTTCCCTATGGGCCCTACTCGGATACTTCGGCTAACGGGTCGGGTGGCACCTGGGCATCTCTTTCCTGTGGGAAGGATGCGATGGTGGTGAAGTTCCGGTCTCCGAATGTGTCCAAGGAGTTGAAGCATCGGGGTTCGCTTGACGTGATCAAGCCGACGAGTGCGGAGCGTTCTGTTTCCGTTGTCGTGGGGGAGAAAGGGATCAGGGAGAAGGTCAGGGCTGCTCTTCAATCTCATTCCTGATGCATTTTTGGCGCGCTGATTATCGCTCGTTCTGGGGGAAGGGGGCGTTTCTCGTCCGTCAGGAGGGAGGGGATTGTGGCGAGTTTGGTGATGGGGTTTTTCTTGTGCGGTAGAGTGGTGATGGGGAATGTGACTTATTTGAATTGAATTGCCGTCGGGGTGTGGGGAAAGGGGAGAGGTTGCCGTGGGTGCGCGTAGGGCCGGGATGGTGCGTGGGGCGCGGCGGGGGAATGTGGTGATCCGGCGGGCCGAGGAGCGGGATGCGGGGCGGCTCACCCGGCTGGTGCGGAGATCTCGGGCTTATGAGGGGCGTTACTCCTCGATGGTCGAGGGGTATCGGGTGGGGCCGGATTACATCGTGGCGCACCGGGTCTTTGTCGCCGTGGAGGACCTGTCCGGCGAGGAGGAGGGCGGCGGCGAGCGGGTGGTGGGGTTCTATTCGCTGATGGTGGAGCCGGCCGAGCTGGACTTGATGTTTGTGTCGGACCAGGCGCAGGGGTACGGCATCGGGCGCCGACTGGTGGAGCACATGCTGGGGGAGGCGCGGAGCGCCGGGATCGACAAGGTGCGGGTGGTTTCGCATCCGCCTGCCGAGGGCTTTTACCGCAGTGTGGGCGCCAGGTTGGTCGGAACGGTGCCTGCGGATCCGCCGGCAGTGAGGTGGGACCGTCCGGAGCTCGAATTTGTGGTGGTTGATTAGAGGAAGGGGGAGGGTGGCGGAGGGTGGGGGGAAGTCGGGGCGCGCATCGGGGCGCGGCCGGGGATAAATCGGTGGCCAGGTGGGTTCGCGGCGGTGAGTGTGGGGGGATGACGCGATCCTTTGAGGAGCTGGTGGCCGAAGCCGATGCCGTGTCGGTCGAGGGGTGGGACTTCTCGTGGCTGGCGGGGCGGGCCACGGAAGAGCGGCCCTCGTGGGGCTATCAGCGGGCGATGAGTGAGCGGTTGGCGCGGGCGTCGGCGGCGCTGGACATCCAGACGGGTGGCGGTGAAGTGCTCGCCGGGGCGGCGAAGCTACCGCCGGTGATGGTGGCGACAGAGTCCTGGCCGCCCAATGTCGCCAAGGCCACCGAGCTGTTGCATCCACTCGGCGCGGTCGTGGTGGCCGACGAGGATGAGCCGCCGCTGCCGTTCGGTGATGCGGCGTTCGACCTGGTGACGAGTCGTCATCCGGTGACCGTGTGGTGGGAGGAGATCGCCCGGGTGCTGCGGCCCGGGGGTACGTACTTCTCCCAGCAGGTCGGACCGGCGAGCGTGTTCGAGCTGGTCGAGTACTTTCTGGGGCCGCAGCCGGAGCACGTCCGGCGGGCCCGTCACCCCGAGGACGCGCGCCGGGCGGCGGAGGCAGCCGGCCTGGAGGTGGTCGATCTGCGTGCGGAGTCGCTGCGGACCGAGTTCTTCGACATCGGGGCGGTCATCTACTTCTTGCGCAAGGTGGTGTGGATGGTTCCCGGGTTCACGGTGGCGCAATTCCGGCAGCGTTTGCGGGAGTTGGACGAGTTGATCCGTACGGAGGGGGTGTTTGTGGCGCATACGACCCGGTTTTTGATGGAGGCGCGTCAGAGCTGAGCTTCTGTGTCATCCTCCCTCTTCCCTCCTCCGTCCTCCCTCTGTCTCTATCGTCCCTCCACCGCTTTCCCCTACGGGCTTCTGTGCCCGCCGCCCCCCTGCTCCTGCCGGTGGCGGGCTGCCGAGGCGATTGTGGCGCGCGCTTCCTGTGCTGAGAGGCCGGTGTGGCGGGCGGCCTCTGTCAGGCGGGCGGCGAGTTCCTGGCCGAGGCCGGACTCGTCGGCGCGGCAGGCGGCCCAGAAGAGGCGGGCGTTGCGCTGGCCGGCCGGGGAGGCGCGGACGAAGCGTACGAGCGCCGCGGCCGGCTGGGGCGGGATGCCGGGCGGGCGCTCGCGGCGGGCGGACGGGGGCGGGGCCGTGAGGAGCGTGAGCAGGGCGTCCGGTACGGGGGCGGGACGCTGCGGCGCGTCCGGTGCCAGGGCGTAGTGCCCGTGGACGGTGAGCGAGCCGGGGCCCACGAGGTAGCCGCCCGCGCCGCGGATATCGATGCCGGGTGCGAGCCGGCCGGCCGAATTCGCAATGACGGGGGACGGCGGGCCGGTGAGCCAGAGGTGGCGGCCGCCGCTGGGGGTGCGGACCGTGATCGTGGGCGGGATCGGGAAGCCGTGCTGTTCGGCGAGGAAGCGGAGGGCGGTCAGGCCGTCGGCGCCGTGTTTGGTGTCGAGGTCGATGCCGATGAGGTGATGCGGGGGCCGTCCGCAGGCGAGGCCGTAACCGGTGGCCCAAGGGGCGGCGGCGAACATACGGCGGACGGTGAGCGGGT
This sequence comes from Streptomyces lydicus, assembly GCF_004125265.1. Lineage (GTDB taxonomy): Bacteria > Actinomycetota > Actinomycetes > Streptomycetales > Streptomycetaceae > Streptomyces > Streptomyces lydicus_C. Next base: position 4,371,808 of record NZ_RDTE01000003.1, on the reverse strand, counting down.
CCGTACTCGCGTCGTGTACGCCGTGCCCGAGCCGGCCGCACTCGCCGCGGCAGGGCGGGACCTTGGGATGCCCGCGGTGCGGGGACCGGAGGGCCGGAAGCTTGTTGCGGGTCAGCGGGAAGACGGGGTAGCCGCGCTCGGCGGCAAGGAGGGCGTGGGCGAGGGCCGTGGCGTGTGCATCAGTGGCATGCGCATCTGTGGCGTGCGTATCGGTGGCGTGCGTATCGGTGGGCTCGGTGGGATGGGTGGGCTCGGTGGCACCAGTGGGGCGGAGGGCGAGGGGCGGTGCCTTGGGTCGGTCCTCGGGCGTTGCCTCGGGCGGTGGCGCTTCAGGCCATTCCTCCGGTGGTGCCTCGGGCCGGTCCTCGTTCGGCGGCGCGGATCGGACCTCCGTCGGTGGGTCGGCCGGCGTCGCGGTGTCCGGTGGGCCGACGGGTCTGGGGCTGTCGGTGTTCGGTGTGCGGGCCGGTGCGTCGGCGTTCGGCAGGGCGGCCGGTCTGCCGGTATTCGGTGTGCAGGCCGGTGTTCCGGTGGCCGGCGGGGCGGTCGGTCTGCTGGTTGGCGTTCCGGGCGGTGTTTCGGTGGGGCGTCCATGGCGGCGGTGCAAAGCCATGGATCTATTTTCGTACGAATGTTCGAGAAAGGGAAGGGGGGCGTGTGCGAACCGGCCCGTGCGCCGGTTGTGGCGGCCAGGCGTGTGGGGCGCACGGACGTGTGGCGGGCGGGCGTGGCGGGGTGCTGTGCCGGCGAGGGGCTGCCGGTGGGGAGGTCGTGCGTCGGCCGGGGTTTACCCGGGGTTCCTCATGCTTGCGGGGGAATCGGCTCTTCGTGGCGGGTCCGCCGGGTATTGCTGGGCAAGCCTGAGTGCGCGACGTCGAAGCAAGCATCGTGGCGGTCGGCCAACTGCCCGGTGAACAAACGGAGTTCCACCGAACACTGAATATCGAATATCGAATCAAGCAGGCCGAGCAGCCCAAGCGATCCAAGCAGCCCAAACGATCCAAGCGACTCAAGCGATCCGAGTGGTCCGAACGATCCAGGAAACCCGACCGATCCCAGCGATCCCGGTGGCCCGAGCGATCCAGTAGTCGTGTTCCGTAGGAGGAAGAGACATGGCAAGTACCCGTACCGCCCGCGTCATCGCCGTTGCTGCCGCACTGCCTTTCGCGGCCGCACTCTTCACGGGCGTGGCGCAGGCCGACAACGGCGGCTTCGCGACGGGCGGGTCGAGCTCGGCGGCGACGAGTCAGACGGGAACCGGTGTCGGAGGCAGCAACTTCGGCAACTCCACCACCGGTCAGCAGGTCGCCAATGGTGCCGGCGCCTCCAATCAGAACAACACCGCGAGCGTGAACGGCTCCGGCCCCACGCGTATCGACCAGACCAACGCCACCGTCAACTTCACCAACCTCTGGTGATCCGGCCCGCCGCAAGGGGGAGGCGGCGGCTGACCGAGGGGTGATACGTCAGGGGCGGCACGGAGAGAATGGGGCTTCTCCGGGGTTCACTGCGCCGACCTTGACAGCGAGCGGGTTTCTGACGGACAGTCAGAAACCCGCTCGCTCGTTCGTGTGCCGGGACTCCGCGTTCGTCCGCCGGGTCCCTGTGCACCGGACGTACGGCCACCAGAAGGGGAGCCGCCGACGTGCACCTCGCCCCCACCGCGCGCCAGGAGCAGCTGCGCACCGAACTCCGTTCGTACTTCCGCGAGGTGCTGCCGGACGGACCGGTCGAGGATCCGGTCCAGCAGCGGGCGGTGCTCCGCCGGATCGGCGCCGACGGCATGCTGGGGCTGGGGTGGCCGACCGAGTACGGAGGGCAGGGGCGCGGCGCCGACGAACAGTTCGTCTTCTTCGACGAGGCGTACCGCGCGGGCGCCCCCGTCTCGATGGTCACTCTCAACACCGTCGGCCCGACCCTGATGAAATACGGCACCCGGCGCCAGAAGGACTACTTCCTGCCGCGGATCCTCAGTGGTGAGCTCGTCTTCGCGATCGGCTATACGGAACCCGAGGCCGGCACCGACCTCGCCGCGCTCCGCACCCGCGCGACCAGAGGCACGGCGAGCGGGACGGGCGATGGCGACCACTGGCTGATCAACGGTGCCAAGAGCTTCACCAGCAACGCCCACCGCGCCGACTGGATCTGGCTCGCCTGCCGCACCGATCCCGACGCCCCCCGGCACCAGGGCATCTCGATCATCCTCGTGCCCACCGACGCCCCCGGTTTCTCCTGGACGCCGATCGAGACGGTCGGCGGGCTGACGACCACCGCCACCTACTACGACGACATCCGCGTCCCGGCAGGGAACCTCGTAGGGGAGGAGAACGCCGGCTGGCAGCTGATCACGCACCAACTCAACCATGAGCGCGTGGCGTTGGCGGCGATCGGTATGCAGGCCGAGGATGCCTTCGAGGCGGCGCTGGCCCATGCCCGTACGCCGGATGCGGTGACCGGTGAGCGGCCCGCCGACCGTCCATGGGTGCGGTCGCGGCTCGCCGAGGCGCACGCCCGGCTGGCCGCCACCCGGCTGCTGAACTGGCGGTTGGTCGGTGACGTGGGCGCCGGGACACTCGGGCCCGGCGACGCTGCCGGCGTAAAGTTCGCCGGGACGGAGAGTGCCGTCGAGGTCTACCGGATGTGCCAGGAGGTGGTGGGCGATGCCGCCCTGGTGCGGGCCGGTTCGCCGGGCGCCTTCGGGGACGGCGAGCTGGAGCGGATGAACCGCGCGGCGCAGATCAACACCTTCGGGGGCGGAGTGAGCGAAGTCCAGCGGGAGATCGTTGCGTCGATGCGGCTGGGGATGCGGCTGGGGAAGCGGAGGGGGCGGCGATGAGTCAGGTGCAGCTCACCCACGAGGAGCTCAGGGCCTACGAGGGCCGGCCGACCGGGACCGCCGGCGTGGGAAAGGACCTGGTCAACGAGCCGATGATCCGGCACTGGTGCGAGGCCGTGGGCGACGCCAACCCCGACTACCGGGGGCCGGACGCCATCGCTCCGCCGGCCATGCTGCAGGCCTGGACGATGGGCGGCCTCTCCGGCCACACCGACCGCTCGGGGGCGTACGGCGAACTGTCCGCGCTGCTGGACGGCGCCGGGTACACCTCCATCGTTGCCACCGACTGCGAGCAGGAGTATCTGCGGCCGCTGCGCCCCGGTGACCGGATCACCTTCGACGCGGTGATCGAGTCGGTGTCGGAGCGCAAGACCACGAAGCTGGGGACCGGGCACTTCATCACCACGCGGATGGACATCCGCGCGAACGACGAGCCGGCCGGCACCCATCGCTTCCGGGTCCTCAAGTACGCCCCGGCGGTGCGGGCCCCCAAGACGGCCGAGGGGAGGCAGGCACAGGCACCGGCACAGATACCGGTACCAGTACAGACGCCGGTACCGGTACAGACGCAGGCACCCGCACCGGCACCGGCACAGACACCGACACAGGAACCTCAGCAGTCGGAGGGTGCCGGCCGGAAGCCGCAGGTATCCCAGCAGCCCCGGGCCCGGCGGCCCCGCCCCGTCGTCAACCGTGACAACGCCGGCTTCTGGGAAGGCGTCGCCGGGCACCGGCTGCTGATCCAGCGCTGCACGGAGTGCCGGACGCTGCGTTTCCCCTGGTTGCCGGGGTGCAATGGCTGCGGGTCGGCGGAGTGGGACACCGTCGCGGCGAGTGGCGGAGGGATGGTCTTCTCCTACGTCGTGATGCACCACCCGTCTTTCCCGGCCTTTGCGGCGCCGGAGCACGGAGGGGAGGCGCCCGGCCGCCGGATGGATGCCCCCGACGGCCCCCGGACGGACGAGCCCGCCCCCTACGCCGTCGGGCTGATCGAGCTCGCGGAGGGGGTGCGGATCGTCAGCAATGTGGTGGGCGTCCCCGCCGACAAGGTGCGGATCGGGATGCCGGTACGGCTGGCATTCCTGCGCGTCGACGAGGAGTTGGAGCTTCCGGTCTTCCGAGCGGAAGAGGGCGGTGAGGGGTGACATGGACTTCACTCCCACGCCGGAGCAGGCGGCGGCCCGCGAGCTGGCGGCGCGGATATTCGGCGACCTGTCCACGCCCGAGCGCCTTGCCGTCTGCGGCGGTGGCACGGACGCCGCGCTGTGGAAGGCCCTGTGCGCGGCCGGTCTGCCGGGCGCGGTGGAGGAGACCGGCCTGCTCGGGCTCGTGCTGATGCTGGAGGAGCAGGGGCGTACGACGGCGCAGGTGCCGTTCGCGGCGACCTGTGTGTACGGACTGCTGGCGATCGGTGCGCACGGCGGCCCGGAACAGCGGGCACGGCTGCTGCCTGCGCTGCGGGACGGCGACGCGATAGCCACCGGGGCGTTTCCGGCGCGGCGCGGCGGTGTACGGGCCGAGCAGCGCACGGCGGACGGTACGGGGCAGACGGGGCGGCTGACCGGCACGGTCCCCGTGGTGCCGTGGCTGCGCGAGGCCACCCATGTGCTGGTGCCGGACGGGACGGCGCGCACGCTGTGGCTCGTACGCACCGACGCCGCCGGGGTGCGGCGGGACCCGGTCGACACCACCGCCCCGTGGTCGGCGGGCCGGCTCACCCTGGACGACGCACCCGCCGAAAGCCTGAACGGGCGAGCCATCTCCCAACGGCGAGCCGCCTGTCACCTGCCGGAGGCCACGCACGCCGACACCCCCGCCGCCCCCGATGCCGACCCTTACGCCGACCACCCCCACCCCACCCCCTACGCCGACGTCCTCGCCCTGGCCCGCACCGCCTTCGCCGGCCTCCAGGCCGGGGTCTGCGCCGGCTCCCTGGCCCGGGCGGTGGCCCACACCACCACCCGCGAGCAGTTCGGCCGTCCGCTCGCCACGAACCAGGGGGTGCAGCTCCGCGCCGCCGACGCCTGCATGGACACCGAGGCCATCCGCGTCACTGCCTACGAGGCGGCCTGGCGCCGGGACGCGGGCCTGGACACCGGGACGCATGCGCTGACCGCCGCCTGGTGGGCATCCGAGGCGGGCACCCGCGTGGTGCACACCGGCCAGCATCTGCACGGCGGCATCGGCGCCGCCGTCGACCACCCCGTCCACCGGCACTTCCTGTGGGGCAGACAGCTGGCCGGTTATCTGGGAGCCGGGGCAGAAATCCTGGACGAATTGGGGGAGTCGCTGACGTCATCACCCAGGGGCGACGAAGACCCAAAGGAGAAGAAGGCGAAGGAGAAGGCGAAGGCGAAGGACCCCGGAAGGGGCGAAGGACCCCGGAAGGAGACCCGATGAAGCCCGGTGACGAACTGCCGAAGCTCACCATCCCCCTCACCCGCACCCTGATCGTCGCCGGGGCGATCGCCTCCCGCGACTACCAGGACGTGCATCACGACCCCGAGGCGGCCCGGGCGAAGGGCTCCCCGGAGATCTTCATGAACATCCTGACCACCAACGGACTCGTCGGCCGCTACATCACCGACCACTTCGGGCCGCGCTGCACCCTGCGCAAGGTCGCCATCCGCCTCGGAGCCCCCAACTACCCCGGAGACACCATGGTGTTGAGCGGCACCGTCACCGAGGTGACGGACGGTACGGCGGTGGTGCGGGTCGTCGGCGCGAACGGCATCGGCCACCACGTCACCGGCACGGTGACCGTCAGCCTCCCGGAGGGCACGGCATGAGCGTCCACCGCCCCGACTCCCTCGGCGGCCGGGCCGCCATCGCCGGAATCGGCGCGACCGAGTTCTCCAAGGACTCCGGCCGCAGCGAACTGAAGCTCGCCGTCGAAGCCGTACGCGCGGCCCTCGACGACGCCGGGCTGACCCCCGCGGACGTCGACGGCCTGGTCACCTTCACCATGGACACCAACCCCGAGATCACCGTCGCGCAGGCGGCCGGCATCGGTGAGCTGTCCTTCTTCTCCCGGGTCCACTACGGGGGCGGCGCGGCCTGCGCCACCGTCCAGCAGGCGGCCCTGGCAGTCGCCACCGGGCTCGCCGGAGTCGTCGTCTGCTACCGCGCGTTCAACGAGCGCTCGGGCCGCCGCTTCGGCTCCGGCGTACAGCAGCGCGAGCCCACCGCGGAGGGCGCGGCGCTCGGCTGGAACCTCCCCTTCGGCCTGCTCACCCCCGCCTCCTGGGTCGCCATGGCCGCCCAGCGCTACCTCCACACCTACGGGCTGACCCCGGACGCCTTCGGCCCGGTCGCGGTCACCGACCGCCGCCACGCCGCCCGCAACCCGGCCGCGTACTTCTACCGCAAGCCCATCACCCTCGCCGACCACGCCGCCTCCCGCTGGATCGTGGAGCCGCTGCGGCTGCTGGACTGCTGCCAGGAGACGGACGGTGCCCAGGCGATCGTGGTGACCTCGCCCGAGCGGGCCCGCGCGCTGCCCCACCCGCCGGCGCTGATCACGGCCGCGGCACAGGGCGCGGGCCGCGCCCAGGAGCAGATGACCAGCTTCTACCGCGACGACCTGACCGGCCTCCCCGAGATGAACGTGGTCGCCCGCCAGCTCTGGCGCACCGCCGCCCTGACCCCCGCGGACATCGACGTCGCGATCCTCTACGACCACTTCACCCCCTTCGTGCTGATGCAGCTGGAGGAGTTCGGCTTCTGCGCGCCGGGCGAGGCCCCGGACTTCGTCGCCGCGGACACCCTCCCCCTGAACACCCACGGCGGCCAGCTCGGCGAGGCCTATCTGCACGGTATGAACGGCATCGCCGAGGCTGTCCGCCAGCTCCGCGGCACCTCCGTCAACCAGGCCGGCAGCCCCGCCCATGTCCTGGTCACGGCCGGAACCGGGGTCCCGACCTCGGGGCTGATCCTGGGCGCGGACGGCTGAACGGCCCCTCGGCGGTGGGGTGGTGTCAGGGTCGGAGGGCCGTTCCCGGTGGGGACGTGTCAGGGGCGGAGGGCCGCCCCCCGTAGGGCGGTGCCAGGGCCGGAGGTGCGTCCCTGGTGGGGACGTGTCAGGGTCGGAGGGCCGCTCCCGTAGGGCCGTGTCAGGGGTGGAGAGCCGTCACCGGTGGGGCCGTGGTGCGCCCCCAACAGGGCCCTGCCCGGAGCGGGCCCGCTCACCGAATCCTCCGGGACCGGCGCGCGCCACGACCCCGGACCCTAGGGGACCGCCGGCCCCCGTCCCCCCAGAGTAGGTAGAGCCAGCCCCACCCCTACAACTTGAGAGGGATGCCGCTTCGGCACCTTGGGGCGATCCGCCCGAGCGCCCTCGCTTCTAGCGTGGTGCACATGACCACGCCAGTGTGCACCAGCGCTTCGACCGCCGCTGTGTTCCCGACGTTCTCGTCCTATGTACGGGCCCGGGGGCCGGTCCTGCTGCGCACCGCGCGGTCGCTGTCCACCAACCCGAACGACGCCGAAGACCTCCTCCAGACCGCCCTGACCAAGACCTTCGTGGCCTGGGACCGGATAGAGGACCACCGCGCCCTGGACGGCTACGTCCGCCGCGCGCTGATCAACACCCGCACCTCCCAGTGGCGAAAGCGCAAGGTCGAGGAATTCGCCGTCGACGAGATGCCGGAGCCGGACCCGCTGCCCGCCCCCGACCCGGCCGAGCTCCAGGGCCTGCGCGACGCGATGTGGCGCGCGGTGATGCGACTGCCCGCCCGCCAGCGGGCCATGGTCGTCCTCAGGTACTACGAGGACCTGAGCGAGGCCCAGACCGCCGAGGTCATGGAGGTCTCGGTCGGCACGGTCAAGAGCGCCGTCTCCCGCGCCCTGGCCAAACTCCGGGAAGACCCGGATCTGGCGATGATCTCGGCCTGAAGCTTCGCCTCGGGGGAGCGCATCCACTTATGCGCCCTCCCGCACACCTGTGACTGTCTCTACGCTCCTCGTAACTTTGTTGCCTGATGAAGGAGGCGGGAGTGGGTAAGCATCGCAGCCCGATCGGAGACGACGGACAGCAGCCGGGCCGCCCGATTCCACCGGAGCCGACCCCACCACCGCAGCCGAAGCAGGCTCGTTGACCTCTCAGCCGATGCCCGAGGAAGCCATCGGCGATCTGCTGGAGCAGATCGCCGAAGTGCTCGGTTTCCCCGTTTCCGCCCCTCTGCGCGCGGCTCTGCAGGCCGTGCCCCGCCATCTCTTTCTGCCGCCCACGGTGTGGGTGCGCGACGGGAAGGGCAGTTACGAGCGGTACGACCGGGATCAGGACCCCGATCGTTGGTGGAGTGCGGCTTACCGCGACGCCCCGCTGGTCACCCAGTTCACCGAGCTTTCCGACGGTGACACGGTGCCGTCCTCCTCCGCCTCGATGCCCAGCATGGTTGTCCGGATGCTGAGGGACCTCGATGTGCAACCGGGCCACCGCGTGCTGGAGATCGGCACCGGAACCGGATTCCACGCTGCCCTGCTCGCGTTCCTCCTCGGCGCCGGGAACGTGACATCACTCGATATTGACCCCGACCTGATCTGCCGGGCTCGGCGAGCACTGAAGGCGAGCGGACAGCAGCCGGAGGTGGTCTGTGCGGACGGCGCGGCCGGCTGGCGGCCGAACGCGCCCTACGACCGGATCATCTCCACCTGCTCCGTGAGGACCGTGCCGCTCGCCTGGCTGGAGCAGATCTCACCCGGCGGTCGCATCGTGACACCGTGGGACACCGCGTGGTGCAACTTCGGAACGCTCATCGCGACCCGGCAAGCAGACGGCACGGCCGAGGGTTCGCTCGTTCCGTACGGCTCGTTCATGCTCATGCGGGCCCAGCAGGTCGATGTCGAACTGCACCGCGACATCCTGCGGGACGACCAGAACCCCGACCGGTCCGTGACGGAACTGTCCCCTTGGTCCGTCGCCGGGAACGACCTCGATGCCCAGATGCACATCGGCCTCCATGTGCCGGGAGTGTGGCACGCGTGGGACAGCGGCGTACGCGAAGGGCACACCCGGCTGTGGCTGGCCGACGACCAGGCGACGAGCTGGGCCGGCGTGGATTACGACGGACGGCAGACGTCGACATTCGCGGTGGCGCAGTACGGCCCGAGGCGGCTGTGGGACGAAGTCGCCCGGTCGTATGAGGAGTACGTGTCCGCCGGCCGGCCCGGAATCGCACGGCACCGGCTGCGCATCTGTCCTGACGGCCGGAGGACCCGCCTTGAGATGAGTCCGGTCTGACGGCCGTCAGACCGAAGGCTGCGCCGCGCACGGCCGTATTAGCGGGTCGGTGTGGTGCCCGCGTAGCGCGCCGGTGTCGTGCCCACATGGCGGGTGAAGTGCCGGTTCAGATGGGATTGGTCGTGGAATCCCAGGGCGGTCGCGACCTCCGCCGGACGCCTGCCGTCGAGCAGCAGCCCGCGGGCCCGCTCGATGCGCTTGCCGGTCAGGTAGGTGTGCGGTGGCAGCCCGTAGGTCTGCTTGAAGCAGCGGATCAAATGGGTGGGGTGCGCGTGCAGGACGGCGGCGGCCTCCCGCAGGGACAGGCCGGTCGGCAGACGGGCATCCAGCAGCTCCCGCAGGGCGGCAGCCAGGCGGTTCGCCTCGCGGCCGGGCGTACGCGGCGGCTGGAGCGCGTCCAGGTGGAAGTGCAGCCGCTCCCGGATGAAGGCCAGCCGGGATTCGGCTTCGAACGTGTCGCCCGCGTGCAGGTCGTCCGCGTGCAGGGCGTCCGCGTGCACGTCGCCCGGATGCACGTGGTCCGCGTGGCCCAGGGACGTATGCAGCTGGTGGATGCGATGGCGCAGCAGCGCATCGCCGAAGACCGGGCCGTCCACCGCGCGGCCGGTCAGGCCCTCGGGGAGCACGGTCGTATCGAGGTAGAGCACGCGCTTGCGGAAGCCCGCCGCGGTGACCGTCCTGCCGTCATGGGCGACCCCGGGAGGCAGCAGGACGACCGTCCCGGTCCCGGTCACGCCATGACGGTGGCGGTCACAGGCGAAGTCGACCGCCCCGTCATTGAGGATCATCAGGGCCCAGGTGTCATGGGTGTGGGACGGATACGCGTGCTCGGTGAAGTGCGCGTGGAAGACCTCGGCGATGCCGGGGACGGGCGGCCGCCAGGCGCTGATCGTCGTACGGGGCGGACCATCCGTCATGCCAGGAACGTACAAGACCGCCGGAGCACGGGCACGGCAGTCTCAAGGCATGACCAACTCTCCCGCTCCCGTCCATCTCGCCGGCAAGCTCTCGCAGTTCAGCGACCTCTGGTCGCAGAAGAAGATCGCTGACATCAACGACTACGAGGTCAAACTCGCCAAGCTGAAGGGGGAGTTCGTCTGGCACACCCACGAGGACACCGACGAACTGTTCCTGGTCCTCAGCGGCCGGCTCACCCTCCAGCTCAGGGACGGCGATGTGGTGCTCGGCCCCGGCGAGCTGTTCGTGGTTCCCCGGGGCGTCGAACACTGCCCGGTGGCGGAGGAAGAGACCGCCATCCTCCTCCTCGAACCGGCCGGAACGCTCAACACGGGTGACGCGGGCGGGCCCAGGAGCAAAGCCCCCGAGGCCCTTTGACGCGTCAGCGCCCCGCCGCGGCCTTCTTCCCGCGGCGGGAGGAGCCATTGACGACGATCTGACCGCAGTGGGGTGAAGGCCAGAGCGGCGACTGTCCGGGGGCTGTTGGCGTCTGTGGATTCGGCCACCCCCGCGTACGGCCAAGCTCCTGCTTCAGGCCCGGTAGCTGCACTCCGCCAGCGTCGCGTGCTTTTTCCAGCCCAGCGTCTCGTACAGCGCGCGCCCGGCGTCGGTCGCGCCCAGAACACCCAGGACCGCGCCCTTCTCCAGGGCGCGGTCGGCAAGCGTACGCATCACGAAGTTGCCCAGCCCGCGCCGCTGATGGGCCACCTCGGTCACCATCCGGTCCACGACCACGGCTTCCCCGAGGGATGCCATCTGCCCTTGAGACGCCTGCTCGCCCGCCGCATCCAGCACCCGAGCGTAGGTGACGGCCCCAATGGTCTCCACGTTCACGGTGTACCCCGCAGGCGTGACGGGGTCCGTGGCCATCAGGTCAACGGCCATGAGATGGCCGGCCTCCTCCATCACCCACCCCTGAGGCAGCCAGGGCTCGATCTCCTCCGGCTCCGCGGGCATCTTCATCCAAGTCCGCGGTACTGACACCGAGGCCGCAGCACTGCGGGCCAACGTCTCCTCGGCCTCGGGCAGGACATGGCGTCCCACTTCGTCGGGGTTGCCGGCCACCTCGATATAGAACCCCCAGGGCTTCTTGACAGGCGGAGGCGTCCGCCGGGACACGGCCCAGCCCGCCACCCAGGTCATGACTATGTCCGCAACCATCAAGCCCTCCCGAAGCTGTGGCCGCATCAACGGCCAGGTAATAGGCAGCAGCCGGGATCACACGTTACGCCGCGGTGCAGTCCGCGGCATCTGTTTTGCCGGGGTGCAGATCCTGAAGGGCAGTCGTGAAAGATCACAAACAGCACTGCTGAGGAACCGCCCCCAAGCAGCAGCCGTTACGAGGACACCGCCCACGAGACAGGCTCAGGCGGCAACCCGCGAGCGGGTCCGTGCTCGGAGAGCATCTGATCCCGCCGTGCGGGCGGCACGTCGCCACCGCACGCGGCTACCGCAAATCCACAGGCGGCACAGGCTGACTCGACGTCCCATCGGAACCGGCTGTCCAGCAGGGCCTGGGCTCCCCAGCACTCCAGTTCCGCACCGCAGTCCTGGCACTCAGCGAAGTACCTGACGGATTCGATAACCGCCTGCTCCATCCCACCCCGGCAGTAGCCGTGCGCTCAACTCCCTTCGACGGCAAACGCGACGAAGTCGGCCCATGCGGTCGGCCGGAGGCGGAGCTGTGGGCCGTGGGGGTTCTTGGAGTCGCGGATGTGGATGGTGCCGGGGGTGGTGGCGACTTCGACGCAGTCGTGGCCGTTGCTGCTGTCGCTGTAGCTGCTCTTCTGCCAGGCGACTTCGACGCACTCGTTGCCGTTGCCCTGGCCGCTGTAGCTGCTCTTGATCCACTCCAGCTCGGCAAGGTTTCCGGCAGAGGGCTTGAGGGTCATGTCTCTCCCAGCACTTTCTCGATGAAGGCCAGCGACTCCCGGGGCGTGAGAGCCTGGGCCCGGATGATGCCATACCGCAGTTCGAGGATCCGGGTCTCTTTCGGGCCGGAGATCAGGCGGCTGCCGAACTGGTCATCGGGGCGTCCCACCACTGAACCGTCCCCGAATTTCAGAATCTCGATCTCACCGCCCATACCCGCGTGGTCGTCAAGGTTCGTCGGCATCACCTGGATCTCGACGTTTCGCAACCGACCTACCTCCAACAGGTGTTCGAGTTGGTGGCGCAGGACCATTGTGCCTCCGATGGGGCGGCGCAGTGTCACTTCTTCCTGGACGAACATCAGGGCCGGTGCGGGAGTCCGGGCGAAGATCGACTGTCGAGCCATGCGAGCGGCCACCTCGCGTTCCACTTTGTCCGGCGAGTAGGCAGGGCGTCGCATCTCGAACAATGCGTGCGCGTACTCCTTCGTCTGCAACAGTCCATGCAGGTTGTGATTGCCATACGCGCCCAGTTCGACGACCTCGGCTTCCCACCTCGTCAGGTCACGAATCCTCTTCGGATACCGGGCCAGCTCCACGTCCTTCTTCATCGCGGCGACCTTGCCGCCAGCGCCCAAGACCTCATCGGCCTTGTCCAGGAACTCCGGGCGCGGGATGCGGGTGCCGCGCTCGATCTTGTAGATCAGGTTCTCCCCGTAGCCGATGGCTGCCCCGAACTCCGCTGGGCGCAGACCTGCTGCCTCGCGCCACAGCTTGAGCTGGCGCCCGACCGTCTCCACGGCAGCCTGGGCATCGTCTTCCGGGTCGAGTTCCCAGCCCCCGTCTTCCGCACCGTCAACATTCATCCGCTTCCACCTCCTGGACAGCGGGGACGCCCCTGGACAAATCCTGGACATCACCATGCGTACTGGCGTCATCACTATTCAGCGTAAGCACGCTCGACCACGCTGAGTGACATGAATCAGGAAATCGCCGAGTACAAGCTCCAGTTCAAGGTCCAGCTCTCCGCTACCCGACGGGGCGCACGCCTCGCACGGCTCCTCGCCACCGAACAACTCCGCTCCTGGGGCCTGGCGTTCGAGTCTCCGGCTCACGTCATCGCCGAGCTGGCGGCGAACGCCGCCACGCACGGGTGCGTACCGGGCCGAGATTTCCGCCTTGCCGTCCTCTCTGACGCGGACACGCTCCGTATCGAGGTGACGGACGCGCGCGGTGACGAGCTCCCGGCCCCGAAGGCGGCAGGGCTACGGGAGTCGGGTCACGGACTGGTCCTGGTCGAAGCGCTCGCCGACCGCTGGGGTACCTGTCGGGGACCGTTCCCGTGCAAGACGGTCTGGGCGGAATTCGATCTGCCGATGTGGGGTCGGTGAGACCGGGGAGGGGAGGGCGGGAGGGGAGAAGACTGGCGGTCCCGGCCCGTCAACCGGAGGCCGGGAAACCGGAGGCCGGTGAGCCGGGCGTCGATGCGCCGCGCGCCAGGGGTTCGGTCCGTAAAAGACCCATAACCCCAGGTAGAGAAACCTCTCCAACCCAGCCCGACCCAGCCCAACCCACCCCGGTGCGCCCCGCCGTCACTCGCTTGGGTGATCCATGACCGGAAGGCTCGCTTCCGCAGCCCTCGTCCATGCACTCTCGGCAGCAACAACCCCAAAAACCCGCACACATGCGACGGCCCCCGGCCGGGACTGGCATCCCGATCGAGGGCCTGACCAACGAGGAAGAGAACGCTTCCTGATGGCTGAGCAAAAGCTTAATGCGCCTGCGCGCGCCCAGTACGAGATTCGCCGATCCCCGGCCGGCGTCCGCAAGGTCACCGAGTACCAGGACCCCGGCTACACCATCGTCGGCAATCACCTCACCCAGCACCGTTCCCTGTCCGGCCTCGCGATCGGGCTCGCCGCCCACATCCAGTCGCTGCCCGAGGGCGCGCCGGTCGACATCCGTACGCTGGCCAGGCGGTTCCCTGAGGGGCGGGTCCGGATCGCCGCCGCGTTACGGGAGTTGGAGGCGTACGGCTACCTCGAACGGGTCCGGCGGCGCACCGATGACGGGCGGGTGGTCACGGTCACGATCTCGTACAACAACCCGGAGGCCACCCGCGCCCGCCGCGCCCGCGACGCCGCCGAGCAGGCCAAGCGCCACGCCGCCGTCGAACCGCCCCCTCCCGCGCCGGACCCGGTACCCGTAAGGCAATCCCCGCAGCCGGACTCAACGCCCAAGCCTGCCCCCACGCCCAAGCCTTCCTCCGCGCCAACGCCGTCCCCCGCCCCGCAGCCACCGGAGCCCGCGACCGACGAACACCACACCCCCGCCGCCGCCCTCCTGGCGAACCTCCGCCGCGACGACCCCCGCCTCCTGCTCTCCGTACGGGACATCCACCGCCTCACCCCGCCCGTCGCCGCCTGGCTGGAACGCGGCGCCTCCCCGGAGGCCGTACGCAGCGCCCTGACCGCGGGCCTCCCACCCACACTCCGCCACCCGGCGGCCCTGCTCGCCCACCGGCTCACGGAGCTCCTGCCCCCACCCCTCCCGGCGGCACCCACACCGCCCTGCGCCGCCCCACCCCCGGCCCCACCACCGTTCCAGACCTGCGACGGCTGCGAGCGGGCCTTCCGCGCTCCTGCCCCGGGCCTCTGCCGTAACTGCCGCCACTCGGAGCCTCAGAGCAAGGAGCCGCCTAGCATGAAGCTGAGGACTCCGGTGGGCACGCCGGCAGAGATGCCGACAGAGATGCCGACAGAGATGAGGAGCGAGCGCCATGACGATGGCCCCCGATGACGCGCAGCGGGACGCCCTTCTGTACCAGACCATGCGGGAGTTCGTTCAGTCCATGGACGACACCCTTCCAGGCAAGTTCGAGATCACGAAGGAAGGGATTGTTCACGACATGATGACGCCTGTCGGGCCACAGGAGTTGACCACGCTACGTGTCCGTAAACGCCTTGAAAAGGTGATGCCGGAAGTACTGGTGGCCCATACGGGGACCCCCGACGTGGAGAGCCGGGCCGAGGGCATCATGCGTCACCCTGATGTCATGGTGATCGCCGAGGCAGACATGGAGGTCGAGGGGGCCTTCGATCCCCGCACGCTCCTTGCCGCCATCGAAGTCGTTTCCCGTTCCAACCCGGACAACGACTGGGTGAGCAAAGTGCGCGACTATCCCCTCCTCGGTATTCCTGTGTACGCGATCTTCGACCCGCGTACGGGATCGGGCGCGGTGCTCTCCGATATCCATCCGACCCCGAGTGGCCCCCGCTATGCGACCCGTAAGGAATTCGTCTACGGCGAGGACGTCACCATCGGTGAGTGGACCATCACGACGCAGGACCTCCCGCGTTACGTATAGCTCCGGGAGCTTCGAGCACCCCTCCCGGTCACTCCTGTGTGTGGCTTGGGTCAACGTCTCGGCCGAGGGAAAATGCCCCGGTGGGCCGTGCTCTTGACGTATGCATATGAACTTCCTGTGGCCTCAAGGGAGTTGAGGGGGCGGGGCTTGCGCTCCGCGCGTGCTTCGTGACGCGCTCGCGTCTGTGAATAGCCGGACATTGAGTTATCAGTCGGCCGAAACAGCATGATTCGCGACCGCGCAAGAGTTTCACAGAATCGCCAAGTTCAAGATCCGCTCGCCGGGTTCCGAATGCAGGTGTCGGCTAGTACGTTTATGGATGACCAACGGGCGCGGTATCTGACCCATACCGCCCTGCGTGAAAAGTTGAATGGGGAAATTCAATGAAGAGCCTTGCCTCGGGTGCGGTGGCGGGCGGGGACGGGGCGCCGGCCGTCGGTCGGTGCGTCAGCAAGGGTGTCAGCAGGGACGTCAGCAAGGGCGTCGCCTCGGACAGCGCCTCGGACATCGCCTCGGATCTCGCGAAGAAGACCGTTGCGGGCGGCGCCGCTGCCTGCCTCTCGGCTCTCGCCTAAAGGCTTAGGAAAACCTGATGGGCAAGTTTGTCTTTACTGTTCTCTGGGCCGGTGTGCTCATCGCGGTGAACAGGGTGCTGGAGCACGCCATCTGGGCTCAGTATGTGGCGATATTCGCGATGGGTGGAATTTACGCCTTCGCCGTCGACAAGGTTCCGGGCCCTCGCGGAAAGAGCAGCCGGGAAAGCTCAAGAGTGTAGGTTTCACGTCCCCCGGCTGACCATCAACCTGCCGACTGCTTCCTCCAGTTCGGTGATGCGGTCGGCAAGACGCTTCTTGTCGGCGCCTTTCGCGTCACGCAGGAGGAGTTCCACCTCGGCGAGCTGGCCGGCGATTTCCGCGAGGCGGGATGCGTCGCCGGCGGCGGGTGCCGCGGGCTGCGGGGGCGGCTTTGAAGGCGCCGGGGCGCCGGGGCCTTCCGGGGGGATGGGAGGATGCCCGGCCATTCCCGACCCCGCCCCCGTGGGTGAGGGTGAGGGGGCGGGCGGCGGCGCTGTCGCGTCCGGGGACGAAGCCGCGTCCGCTCGGGCCGTGGTGGCTGCCGCGCCGGCTGCCGTGGCCGTCGGTGCCGCCGGAGCCGTGGTCGTCGTGCTCGTGCCGGGCGGCGGTCCGTCGCCTCCGGGGTGATCGTCCGACGTCAGCAGACGCTTCAACTGGTCGGCCTGCGCGGCGAGTTGGCGGTTCTTGCGGTGGAGGTCGAGGAACACGTTCACCTTGGTGCGCAGCAGCCAGGGGTCGAAGGGCTTGATGAGGAAGTCGGCGGCGCCGACCGTGTAGCCGCGGTAGGCGTAGTTCGGGTCGACCGAGGCGCCGGTGAGGAGAATGATCGGGACGTCTTTGGTCTGGTCCAGGCCCTTGATGTTGGCGGCGGTCTCGAAGCCGTTCATGCCCGGCATCAGCACATCGATGAGGACGACCGCGAATTCCTCGCGGAGCATGGCCTTCAGCGCCTCTTCGCCGGATCGCGCGCGGACCACCTTCTGGGTGAGCGAGCCCAGTACGGCTTCCAGCGCGACGAGGTTTTCCTCCATGTCGTCGACGATGAGGATGCTGGACGAGGTGTCCGGTGCGGTTGTCATGATTGCTCCCCGGCTGCCGTTCCCCGTCCGCCCTGGCCCGCGCCTTCTGCGTCCTGGCCCGCGCCCTCGACGTCCTGGCCCGCGCCCTCGACGTCCTGGCCCGCGCCGTCGGTGTCCTGCCCTGCGCCCTTAGCGTCCTGCTCCGCATCCTCCGGGTCGACGCCCTCCGTACCGGCGGCCTCAGAGTGCAGCCCCGCACCGCCCTCGGAATGCAGCCCCGCCCCGGCCTCCGGCTGCGGCACCGCCTTGCCCTCCTGCGGGTCCAGAAGGCCGCAGATCACGGACAGCAGGCGGTCCACATCCACCGGCTTGGGGATGTAGTCGTTGGCCCCGCTCTCGATCGCCCTTTCGCGGTCGCCCGGCATGGCCTTCGCGGTGAGCGCGATGACCGGCAGGTCCGCGAATCGAGGCGCTTGTCGGATCGCCTTGATCATCTCGTAACCATCCATTTCGGGCATCATGATGTCCATCAGCACCAGCGAGACGTCCGGTGTCCGGTCCAGGACCTCCAGCCCCTCGCGGCCGTTCTCGGCGTATTTGACGCTGATGCCGACCCGGCCCAGTACGTGCGTGAGCGCGAAGACATTGCGGATGTCGTCGTCGACGATGAGGATGCGGCGCTTGGCCAGTACCTCGCCGGGGCGTCCGCTGAGCCAGTCCCTGAGGCGGGTGGTCTCGGGCCAGGTGACATCGCCGCCGTCGGTGGAGGGAGCGTCCGGGTGCGGGGCCTGGTCCTGTTCCCCCTGGGTGGGGAAGACATCACTGACGTCACCGGAGGGGCCGGTCCGTGAGGTGATCGCGGGCGGGCCGGGCGGCGTGGCCGTGAGCTGTTCGGCCAGGACGGGGCGGGCGGGGCCGGCCTGTGCGGTGCTGTCCGCGGGGCGGGTGGCGGCGGTGGGGCTCGGGGCCGGGAACGGGCCCGTGTAGCGCGCGGGCACATACAGGGTGAAGGTCGAGCCGACGCCCGGCTCGCTCTCGGCGATGATCCGGCCGCCCAGCAGCGCGGCCATATCGCGGCTGATGGACAGGCCGAGACCGGTGCCGCCGTATTTGCGGTTGGTGGTGCCGTCGGACTGCTGGAAGGCCTCAAAGATGCCGTCGAGCTTTTCCGGGGAGATGCCGATGCCGGTGTCCTTGACGGAGAGGGCGATGACGTCGTCGGCGGTGCGGAGGGATTCCTCCTCGAATTCCGTGCCGGGGACGCGCTGGACGATGAGTTCCACGCTGCCCGAGGAGGTGAACTTCACGGCGTTGGACAGGAGGTTGCGCAGGATCTGCTGGAGGCGCTGTTCGTCGGAGAAGAGTTCCTTGGGGACTCTCTCGCCGACCTTGACGTCGAAGGTGAGGCCGCGGTCGACGGTGAGCGGCCGGAAGGTGGCGCGGACGTAGTCGAGCAGTTTGATCAGCGGCAGGGTCTTGGGGTGGACGTCCATCCGGCCGGCCTCGATCTTCGACAGGTCGAGGATGTCGTTGATGAGCTGGAGGAGGTCGGAGCCCGCACGGTGGATGGTGACGGCGAACTCCACCTCCTGGCTGGAGAGCCGGCCGTCGGGGTTGTCGGCGAGGAGCCGGGAGAGCACCAGCAGGGAGTTGAGCGGGGTGCGCAGCTCGTGCGACATGTTCGCCAGGAACTCCGACTTGTACTGGGAGGAGGTGGCGAGGAGGGCCGCCTTCTCCTCCAACTCGGCGTTCGTCAGCTGGAGTTCGTCGGAGCGCTGGCGGAGCTCGGCGGTCAGCCGCTGGGACTCCGACAGCAGCGACTCCGTACGGGAGTTGGCGATGATGGTGTTGATCGAGACGCCGATGGTGTTCACGAACTGGTCGATGAAGGCGAGGTGGACGTCGCTGAACCGGCTGAACGAGGCCAGCTCGATCACGCCGAGCACCTGGTCCTCGAAGAGGACCGGGAGGATGACGATGCTGGCCGGGGCCGCGGCGCCGAGCCCGGAGCTGATGGTGATGTAGTCGGGCGGGACGGCGTCGACGACGATGCGTTTCTTCTCCATGGCGGCCTGGGTGATCAGGCCCCAGCCGGGGGTGCCCAGCCGCAGCCGCGGCAGCGAGCGGCGGCCCTCGGGCTGGCCGGTGCCGTAACCGGCGATCAGCTCCAGGCCCTCGCCCGGTTCGGCGCCCGCCTCCGCCAGGAAGAACGCGCCGAACTGCGCGTTCACCAGCGGGGTCAGCTCGCGCAGGATCAGGTCGGCGACCTCGACCAGGTCGCGGTGGCCCTGCATCAGGCTGGCGATACGGGCCAGGTTGGACTCCAGCCAGTCCTTGGCGCGGGTGGTCTCGCGGAGGTTGGCGACCATCAGGTTGACGTTGTTCTTCAGGGCCGCGACCTCGCCCTGGGCGTCCACGGTGATCGAGCCGGACATATCGCCCTGGGTGACCGCGCTGGCCACCTCGGCGATCGCCCGGACCTGCGTGGTCAGGTTCAGCGCCAGCTCGTTGACGCTGGTGGTCAGCCGCTTCCAGGTGCCGTAGACGCCCTCGACCCGGGCCTGGCCGCCGAGCTGGCCCTCGCTGCCGACCTCGCGGGCCACCCGGGTCACCTCGGACGAGAACGACGACAGGGTGTCGACCATCGTGTTGATCGTCGTCTTCAGCTCCAGGATCTCGCCGCGGGCGTCGACGTCGATCTTCTTGGAGAGGTCGCCCTTGGCCACGGCGGTGGCGACCTGGGCGATGTTGCGGACCTGGGAGGTCAGGTTGTCGGCCATGGAGTTGACGTTGTCGGTGAGGTTCTTCCAGACGCCGGAGACGCCGTGGACCTGCGCGCGGCCGCCGAGCCGTCCCTCGGTGCCGACCTCGCGGGCCACCCGGGTGACCTCGTCCGCGAACGCCCGTAGCTGCTGGACCATCGTGTTGACGGTCTCCTTCAGCTCCAGGATCTCGCCGCGGGCGTCGACGTCGATCTTCTTGGAGAGGTCGCCGTTGGCGACGGCCGTGGTGACCTGGGCGATGTTGCGGACCTGGGAGGTCAGGTTGAGCGCCATGAAGTTGACGTTGTCGGTGAGGTCCTTCCAGACCCCGGAGACGTCCCTGACCTGCGCCTGACCACCGAGGTTCCCTTCGGTGCCGACCTCGCGGGCGACGCGGGTGACCTCGTCGGCGAAGGCGGAGAGCTGGTAGACCATGGTGTTGATCGTGGTCTTGAGCTCCAGGATCTCGCCCTTGGCCTCCACGGTGATCGTCCTGCCGAGGTCGCCCTCCGCGACGGCGGTGGCGACCAGGGCGATGTTGCGGACCTGGGAGGTCAGGTTGTCCGCCATGAAGTTGACGCTCTCGGTGAGGTCCCGCCAGACCCCGGAGACGCCCCTGACCTGCGCCCGGCCGCCCAGCCGCCCTTCGGTGCCGACCTCGCGGGCGACGCGGGTGACCTCGTCGGCGAAGGCGGAGAGCTGGTCGACCATGGTGTTGATCGTCGACTTCAGCTCCAGGATCTCGCCCCGGGCGTCCACGGTGATCTTCTGGCTCAGGTCGCCGTTGGCGACGGCGGTGGTGACCTGGGCGATGTTGCGGACCTGCCAGGTCAGGTTGGACGCCATGAAGTTGACGTTGTCGGTGAGGTCCTTCCAGACCCCGGAGACGCCCCTGACCTGGGCCCGGCCGCCGAGCTGGCCCTCGGTGCCGACCTCGCGGGCGACCCGGGTGACCTCGTCGGCGAAGGCCCGCAGCTGGTCGACCATCTTGTTGACGGTGAGCTTCAGCTCCAGCAGCTCGCCGGTCGCCTCGACGGTCACCTGCTGGGTCAGGTCGCCGGTGGCCACCGCGGTGGTGACCACGGCGATGTCCCTGACCTGCGCGGTCAGCCGCGACGCCATGGTGTTGACCGCCTCGGTCACATGGAGCCAGTCGCCGGAGAGCCCCTGGACCTTGGCCCGGCCGCCCAGCCGGCCCTCGGTGCCGACCTCGCGGGCCACCCGGGTGACCTCGCCGGTGAACAGCGACAGCTGATCGACCATGCGGTTCACCCCGCTGCCCAGCCGGCGCAGATCGCCGCGGAGGGCGCGGTTGCCGTCGTGCAGATCGACCCGCTGGGTCAGGTCGCCGTCGGCCACCGCGTCCAGTACCCGGGTGGCCTTGGCGAGCGGGACCACCAGCGCCTGCAGCACGGTGTTGGCCGCCTCGATGTTCGTCGTCCAGGTGCCCTGGCCGGGGCTGGCGGAGATCCGCTCGTCCAGCCGGCCCTGCCGGATGATCTCGCTGCGGACGCGTTGCAGCTCGGAGGCGAGATGGGCGTTGCGGGCGGCGATCTGGTTGAGGACGCCCGTCATATCGGCCACCACGCCGTCCGTGGAGGAGCCGTCCTGCGGGATATCCGCACGGGCGGTGAAATCCCCGTCCCGCAGCGCCATCATCGCCGCGAGGAGCGGCCGTAGCTCACTGGTGCGTACCCACTGCCCGTCGTGCCGGGGGACGGGGGGCAGCGGGGGCTCAGTAGGCTCGGGAGGCTCCGGGGGCGGGGAAGCAGACTCGGGCCGGGCCGGGTCGAGCGCCATGGCACACCATCCCCCCAATGATCGTTGCGGAGAAGCCGGTCGAGCAGGGTGATCCATTTGGGCAGATATGACATAGTATAAAGCGCTTGTAATGAGTTTTTCCCGGCATATTCAGGGGGCGCAGTGGTAGCGCTGTCCTCCCCGTACACGACGGAATCCGTGTCCCGGAAAGGGCTGCCCGCGAACCAGCTCGCGGCCGCCGGCGCACGCAAATTCGTGCGCGCGCTGCTCACCGAGCGGGCGACGGCCCCGCCCGCCACGGCAGGGCCCGGTGCGGCGGCGATCAGCGCCGAGCTCATCCACGATGCCGTCCTGCTCACCAGCGAGCTGGTCACCAACGCCGTGATGTACGCCGGTACCGATATCGACGTGACCTGCCGCCTGGAGCACGACGGGCCGGCGGCCGCCGAGAGCGACGGGGAGCGCCGCCCGGCCAAGGTGAGCGTCGTGGTGGAGGTCTCCGACCGCCATCCCGCCCGGGGGGTACGCGGCGGGGTCGACGCCCGCACCGGAGAGCCGGGATTCGGACTCCAGCTGGTGAGCGCCCTCGCGGAGTCCTGGGGCGTGACCTACCGCCATGCGGTGAAGACCGTCTGGTTCCGCCTGGAGTCCACCGAGGGCGAGCCGCTGCGCGCCCGCGCCGCGCCCGCCGCGCCGCACCGCGAGTCGCGCGGTCCCGAGCCTCCCGTACGCCTCGCCCACCCCGCGACCCCGCGCACCCGCCCGCACGGGTTCGCCGCCGAATGGGCCGACCGCGGCGGCCCGTCCTTCCTCGCCGAGACCAGCGAACTGCTGGCCGGGCAGCTCGACCAGGACATGGTCACCGCGCTCGCCGCCCAGCTGCTGGTGCCCCGGCTCGCCGACTGGTGCGCCATCTGGCTCACCACGGAGGGCGGCGGGGTGCAGCTGTCGCGGGTCTGGCACATCGACGAGCGGCGGATCACCCCCCTGCGCGCGGAGCTGGAACGGGACCCGCCGTCCGACATCATCCGCACCGCCGGCAACCCCTGGCCCTGGCCGGAATGCGCCGGTGCGGCCCCCTCGGGCGGTTCCGCGCTCGCCTTCCCCCTGGTCGCCCGCGACACCGACCAGGGCATGCTGCTGCTCGGCCGGGCGGGGCACCTCCAGATGACCGACACCGTGGTGCGGATGGTCGAGGACGTGGCACGCCGGGTCGCCCAGGCCGTGTTCACCGCCCGCCAGTACACCCGGCAGACCACGATCAGCCTGGCGCTCCAGCGCCGGCAGCTGCCCGCCACGCTCGCCAGCATCCCCGGCGTCGACACCGCGATCGTCTATGAGCCGCACGGCGAGGGGCAGACCGTCGGCGGCGACTTCTACGACGTCTTCCCGATGGGCGACCGCCGCTGGTGCTTCCTGCTCGGGGACGTCCAGGGCAAGGACCCCGAGGCGATGTCCGTCACCGGACTGGCCCGCCATCTGGTGCGGCTGCTGGCCCGCGAGGGCCATGGCGTCGAGTCGGTGCTCGGCAGGCTCAATCTGGCCATGGCCGAGGAGAGCGCGGAGGCGGTGGAACTGGGCGGCGAGCAGGCCACCTCCCGCTTCCTGAGCCTGCTGTACGGGGAGCTGGAGGTCGATCAGGGCGTCCCCGGCGCCCGCTGCACGGTCGCCAGCGCCGGCCACCCGCCACCGCTGCACATGTTCGTCGACGGCTCCGTGGAGCCGGCCTCCGACCCCCAGATGCTGCTCGGCATCGACGAGGGCACCGAATTCCACGCCAGCTCCTTCGCCCTCGCCCCCGGCGAGACGCTGCTGTGCGTCACCGACGGCGTCACCGAACGCCGCTGCGGCAACTGGCAGTTGGACGACAACGACGGCCTGATCGAGGTGATGCGCGACGGCATGGGCCTGGGCGCCAAGGCCCTCGCCGAACACGTACGCCGCGCCGCCCACGACTTCGGCACCGGGCCCGTCGAGGACGACCTGTCGGTGCTGGTCCTCCAGGCGGTGACCCCGGCGGCCGACCGGCGCCCGTGACGCGGCCGGCGGGCGCGTGCGGACAGCCGAAAGGGGCCCGCTTCCGGCGGGCCCCTTCCTGTGGCTGTCCTGTGCTACCTCGTCAGCAGCCCGGGAACGTCGCCGACGGGGTCTCGAAGGTCCCCTGCCCCTGGACCTTGATCAGGCCGACGGCGCTCTTGCAGGGCCAGCTCATGTTCCAGGTCTGGGTGGCCCGGTCGCCCTTGCTGATGGTCTCCAGCCCGGCGTACGACGAGGAACCGCTCATGCGGTAGCCGAGCTGCGCCTTGATGTCCGAGCCGGACTTCTTGGTGTAGATGATGTCGATGGACTGGGGCCGGCTGTTCATGACGATGCAGAGCTGACCGTTGCTCATGCTGGTGCACTTGACATGGTCCGACCCCGACGCCACCGCCTGGGTTCCGGCCGCGTGAGCCGGAACCGTGAGAAGCGAGACGCCGACGGCCGCACACGCGGCGGCGGCCAGTGAGGCGCGACGAATCATGGAGATCCCCCCGTTCGGTAGGTGTCTGACGGTACAAAGGATCGATCACCGGTGCGACCTATTTTCGGAAAAACTTCTACGTTGTTCGATTCGACGGCATAAGGGGTGTCACAGGGGTCCGCGAGCTCTCTGACGTGGTCGTGAAGCCGGGAGCGAGGGCGTCGGGACCCGGCGGGGCCGGGGGGGGGGCGCGGCACCCGGAAGCGGAATCCGGCCGAAGTGCGGCCTTCGGCCGGAGGCCGGTCCCGCGGCTGTGCTACGGCCGTCGGCGGCGGCGTTACCGCCGGGTAGTGACATACCGCTTGGTATGTGCGCAGAATCGTCTCCACCGGTCGCGATGCGGCGACGGCACCCTCGGGAGGTTCTGTGTACAGCACCATGCAAGACGTACCCCTGCTGATCAGCCGGATTCTGGAGCACGGCCGGACAGTCCACGGACAGTCGGCCGTGACGACCTGGACCGGCGAGCCCGAGCCCCACCGCCGCACCTTCGCCGAGATCGGCAACCGCGCCGCCCAGCTCGCCCACGCCCTGCGCGACGACCTCGGAGTGACCGAGGGAAGTGTCGTGGGAACGCTGATGTGGAACAACGCGGAGCACCTGGAGGCCTATCTCGCGATCCCCTCCATGGGGGCGGTGCTGCACACGCTCAATCTGCGGCTGCCCGCCGAACAGCTGGTATGGATCATCAACCACGCCGAGGACCGGGTCGTGCTCGTCAACGGCAGCCTGCTGCCGCTGTTCGCCCCGTTGCTGCCGCAGCTGCCGGGCGTCGAGCACATCGTCGTCGTCGGTCCCGGCGACCGCTCCCTCGTGGCGGGCGGCCCGGCGCGGGTGCACGACTACGAAGAACTGATCGCCGGGCGGCCGGAGAGCTACGACTGGCCGGAGATCGACGAGCGGGAGGCCGCGGTCCTCTGTTACACCTCCGGAACCACCGGCGACCCCAAGGGCGTGCTCTACAGCCACCGTTCGCTGTATCTGCACTCGATGCAGGTCAACACCTCCGAGGCGTTCGCGCTCTCCCCGCGCGACATCGCGCTGCCCGTCGTGCCGATGTTCCACGTCAACGCCTGGGGCCTGCCGCACGCCGCCTTCATGGCCGGTGCCTCGCTGCTGATGCCGGACCGCTTCCTGCAGCCCGCGCCGCTGGCCGAGATGATCCGGACGGTACGGCCCACCATCGGCGCCGCCGTCCCGACCATCTGGCAGGGCCTGCTCGCCGAACTCGACGCCGGACAGTACGACGTCGCCTGTCTGCACACCGTCGTCATCGGCGGCTCCGCCTGCCCGCCCGCCCTGATGCGCGGCTTCGAGGAGCGGCACGGCATCCGCGTCGTGCACGCCTGGGGCATGACCGAGACCTCCCCGCTGGGCAGCGTCTCCCACCCGCCCGCCGGGGTCAGCGGCGACGACGAGTGGGCCTACCGCGCCACCCAGGGCCGCTTCGCCGCCTCCGTCGAGGCCCGGCTGATCGGTCCTGGCGGCGAAGAGCTCCCCCACGACGGCAAGGCCGCGGGCGAGCTGGAGGTCCGCGGCCCGTGGATCGCCGGCGCCTACTACGGCGGCGCACAGAGCGGCCCGCTCCGCCCCGAGGACAAGTTCAGCCCCGACGGCTGGCTGCGCACCGGCGACGTCGGCACCATCACCCCGAACGGCTATCTGACGCTGACCGACCGCGCCAAGGACGTCATCAAGTCCGGCGGCGAATGGATCTCCTCGGTCGAGCTGGAGAACCATCTGATGGCCCATCCGCATGTCGCGGAGGCCGCGGTGGTCGCCGTACCGGACGACAAGTGGGGCGAGCGGCCGCTGGCGACGGTGGTGCTCCGGCAGGGCGCGACCATCGGGTACGAGGAGCTGAAGGCGTTCCTCGGCGAGCGCATCGCGCGCTGGCAGCTGCCGGAGCGGTGGGCGGTGATCCCGGCGGTGCCCAAGACGAGCGTGGGGAAGTTCGACAAGAAGGTGCTGCGCCGGCTGTACGCGGAGGGGGAGCTGGACGTGACGTTGCTGGCGTGAGCCGGAGGCGGCCGGGCGACGGCGGCGGCAGGGGCATCCGGCCGCCGCCCACCGCGCCGCCCGCCGCGGTCAGTTCAGCTCAGTGCCGCCCATGGCCCACCGCGGTCAGTTCAGTTCGTGCCGATCTTGGCGAGCAGGTCGACGATCCGGGCCTGCACCTCGGCGCTCGTGGAGCGCTCCGCGAGGAAGAGCACCGTCTCGCCGGCCGCCAGCCGCGGCAGCTGCGCCGGGTCCATGTCGGCGGAGGTGTAGACGACCAGCGGCGTGTGGTCGAGCAGGCCGTTGGCGCGCAGCCAGTCGACGATCCCGGCCCGCCGGCGGCGTACCTGCATCAGGTCCATCACCACCAGATTCGGCCGCATCTGGGTCGCGAGGGTGACCGCGTCGGCGTCGCCGCCGGCCCGTGCGACCTGCATCCCGCGCCGCTCCAGCGAGGTGGTGAGAGCGCCCGCGATGGCGTCGTTCTCCTCGATCAGCAGCACCCGTGCCGGGTGGACATCGCTGTCGCGCGGGGCCAGCGCCTTGAGCAGGACCGCCGGGTCGGCGCCGTACGCGGCCTCCCGGGTGGCCTGCCCCAGACCGGCGGTCACCAGCACCGGGACCTCGGCCGCCCCCGCCGCCTGGCGCAGTGACTGCAGCGCGGTGCGGGTGATCGGCCCGGTCAGCGGGTCGACGAAGAGCGCCGCAGGGTACGCGGCGATCTGGGCGTCCACCTCTTCGCGGGAGTTGACGATGACGGGGCGGTAGCCGCGGTCGCTGAGCGCCTGCTGGGTGGCGACGTCCGGCGCCGGCCAGACCAGCAGCCGGCGCGGATTGTCCAGCGGCTCCGGCGGCAACTCGTCGTCCATCGGCATGGGCTGACGGTCCATCACCTCTATGACGCCGTTCGGGCCGTCCAGCGGCTCGGGGCCCTCGCTGCCCTCGTCGGGCGCGGAGATGGCAAAGGCCCGCCCCTCGCCGGCGTCCATCAGATGCGGCTGCGGCTGCGGCGGGGACTGCGGCTGGGCGGGGGCCTGGTGCGGCGCCGGCGGTCCGGGCTGCTGTTGCTGAGGCTGCGGCTGCGGTCCACCGGGGTGCGGACGCGCCTCGGCCGGCATCGACCCGGCGGCCGCGCCCTCCTGTGGCGGCGCGGCGAGCTTACGGCGGCGGCCCGAACCCGCGGACGTACCGCCGGGCGGGGTGCTGCCGGGCGGCGGACTGCCGGGCGGCGTGCTGGCCGGCGGCATCTGTGCGCGCTGCTGGTCGGCGATCTGCTGGGTGAACGGCACGCCCTGCCCGAGCGTGCGCACGCTGAACGCCCGCCCGTGGGAGTGCCCCGCGGCGTGCGCGTCGTCCTCGGCGGCGGGCGGCAGCGGCTGACGGTGCGGGGCGGCGGCGGGGCCGCCCTGCGGGGGTACGGGCGCCTGCCCCGCGGCTTCCTCGGCGGGGCTGGGGCGACCGCGCCGACGGCCGGTGGGGGCGGGGGCGCTGGGCGCCTGAGGTGCACTCGCGGTCGGGCCCGGAGCCGGGACCGGGGCCTGGGCCGGCGTCTGGGCCGGCGTCTGACCCAGGCCCTGACCCTGGGCGATCCCGGGCGCCGTGCCGGTGGCCGTGCCCGTCGCCTCGGCCGGCTCGTTGTGCTGCGTCACCAGCCCCTCCGGGCCCGCGACGAATGTGCCGGACGACTCGGAATCGGCCATGGCGGCCGCCGCCCGCTCCTCGGCCGCGGCCCGTCTGGCCCGTCGCCGGCCGGTCGGCTCGCCCTCCCACTCGCCTTGCGCCGCACCGGAGTTGACGCCCGCTTCCAGCGCGTATTCCGGCTGTCCGCCGGGCATCGCCTGCTCAGGCCCGTTGGCCACCGGCCGGCGCGCCCGACGGCGTCCCGTGCCGGTGGCGTCCTGGGGACCGGCGGTCTCCTGCCCAGCGGCGGCCTCGTGCGGACCGGCCTGCGCGGGCACCTGGTCGGCGGTCGCGGGCAGCGACTGCGGGGTGCGGTCCGCCGCGGCGGGCGGCAGCGCGAAGGCGGTACGCGCACCAGCCTGCTGCTGCGCCCCGGAGGCGGCCGCCGATGCCCGCTCCCGGTCACCCTGCGCGGACCGCTCGGGCGCCTCGGCCAGCGCCCGGCGCGCCCGCCGCCCGCTCGGCGCTACGGGACCGAGGCCCTGCGGCCCGCCCGGAGCCGGTGCCTGACCGGGAACATGCGGCCCGCCCGGAGCCGGGGTCTGTGCCGGAGCCGGAGTCTGCCCCGACGCCGACGCCTGCCCGGGAATCTGCGGACGGGCAGGAAGCGCCCGGGCAGGAACCGGAGCCGACCCTTGAACGGGGACCGACCCCTGAACGGGGACCGACCCCTGAACGGGGACCGACCCCTGCGCGGGAACCGGTCCCTGTGCCGGGACCGGAGCCGACGCCTGCCCGTCGGCCGACGGCATCGCCGCGGGCCCCTGGGGACCGGCCGCCGGCCCGCCCTGCGCGCCCGCCACCGGACCGTGTCCCGGCTGCTGCCCCGGTCCCGAGGTCCGGCCCGTTCCGGCGGGGAGCGCGGGCAGCCCGCCGCCCTCCGTGGCGTCCTGCCGTCCCCGGCGCCGTCCGGTCGGCGGTACGGATTCGGCACCCGTCATGCCCGGCGGCAGCCCCGTGCCGTCCGCCGGCCGGCCGCCGTGCGTACCCGGCGCGCCGTCACCGTGCGGCGGATGAGCCCCGCTGCCGCCTTCCGCCGCCCCGGCACCCGTTCCGCCCGTCCCCGTCCCACCGTCGTCCATGGCACCGTGCGCCATACCGGCCCCCGGACCCGCGCCCGTGGCCGGGCCGCCCGGGTGCGTGCCGTGCTCCGTGCCCTGCTCCGCGCCCGGGTGCCGCGCACGGCGACGGCCGGTCGGCTGTGCCCCGCGCGCCTGCTCCGGCACCACGACGCCGCGCTCCGCGCCACCGCCACTGCCCCCGAGAGGCCCACCGGACCCACCACCGGTCCCACCGGACCCGCCAGGACCACCGGAACCGCCAGGCCCGCCAGACCCACCCGGGCGACCCTCGTCGCCGCCCTCGTGGCCCTCGCCGCCCGGCCCCTGATCGCCCTTGCCCGAGCCTTCGCCGGTATCCGCGCCCTCGCCGGTGTCCGCCGCATTGCCCCGGGTGCCCCGCGCATGGGCAGCCGGAACCGGCATCACCGTCGTCTCATTGCCGGTCGGCCCGTCCGCCCGCTCCGCGCCGCCCGTCGCGCCGTCCACCGTCGTGCCGTCCGCCACCACCGGCAGCTCCAGCACATACGCACTGCCGCCCGCACCGGGCCCGCCGCCGGGCACCTCGTGCGTCTGCATCAGCCCGCCGTGCTTCCGCACGATCCCGCGGACGATCGGCTCATGGACCGGGTCACCGCCGTCGAACGGCCCGCGCACCTCGATCCGTACGACATCACCGCGCTTGGCCGCCGCCACCACGATCGTCGAATCGCCGGGAATCGGCCCCGAACGCCCGCCGACGGCAGCCTCACCGGCCGGCATCCGGCCCGTCGAGTCCACCCCCGCGACATCCGCGATCAGATGGGACAGCGCCTGGGCGATCCGCTCCGCGTCGACCGTCGCCTCTATCGGCGGCGCATGCACCGCGAACTGCGCCCGGCCGGGACCGATCAGCTCGATCGCGCCCTCGACCCCCGCCGCGACGACCCCGTCCAGCGAAACCTTCGTGCGGTTGAGCTTCTCCTTGCCGGAGTCCAGCCGCTGATAGCTCAGGACGTTGTCCACCAGCGTCGTCATCCGGGCGTGGCCGGCCGCGAGGTGGTGCAGGATCTGGTTCGCCTCGGGCCAGAGCTGGCCGGCCGGGTCGGAGGCGAGCGTGCCCAGCTCGCCCTTCAGCTCCTCCAGCGGCCCGCGCAGCGCCTGGTCGAGCACCGCCAGCAGCTGGGTGTGCCGGGCCGCCAGCGAGTCGAACGCCCGGCGGTCGGTGAAGGTCATCACCGCACCGACGAGCTGATCGCCGTCCCGTACCGGTGCCGTCGTCAGATCGACGGGCACCGCCCGCCCGTCCTTCGACCACAGCGCCTGCCCGCGCACCCGGTGCTTGCGCCCGGACTTGAGGGTGTCGGCCAGCGGGGTGTCCTCCCAGGGCAGCGCCGAGCCGTCCGCCCGCGAGTGGTGGATCAGCGGGTGCAGCTCCTTGCCACCCAGCTCGCTCGCCCGGAACCCCAGGATCTGCGCCGCGGACGGATTGACGAGCACGACCTTGCCCTCGGCATCGACCCCGACCACACCCTCGGCCGCGGCCCGCAGGATCATCTCGGTCTGCCGCTGCTGGCGGGCCAGCTCGGTCTCGGTGTCCAGCGTCCCGGTCAGGTCACGGACGACGAGCATCAGCAGCTCGTTGCCCGTGTAGCCGTTGCGGTGATCGGCGTACGCGGCCTCGAAGGCGGACTCGTACGGGGTGCGCCCGTCCTCCAGGTTGGCGCTGGTCACCTCGACCAGCAGCTCGGTCCCGTCCGTCCGCCGCGCGACCATGCGGGTCGGCTTCGTCCGGCCGCCCTCGGAGTCCTCGTCCCGGCGCCGCATGGAGCCCGGGATGCGCTTGGAGTCGAAGGAGGGCAGCAGATCGAGCAGCCCGCGCCCCACCAGGGCCGTGCCCGGCGCCTCGAAGGTCTCCAGCGCGATGGAGTTGGCATTGACGACCGTGCCGTTGCAGTTGACGAGCAACAGCGCGTCGGGGAGGGCGTCGAGTATGGCTGCGAGGCGAGCAGCGCCTCGGGATGGCCTGCTGCTCACGACGACGCTTCCTCCCTGTTACCGCACCTTGCCGACCCACCGTGGCGGATCGCTGGAATGGAGTCTACGGGCACTTGCCCCAGGCGCGGAGGCGGATGACGAGGAGGTAATGCCACGGCCTTGTGCGACTCACCGCACGCCCGACATGTGCCCCTCATCCTGACCTGGCGCGCTACTGGGGCACGAACCGGGTCAGGAACTGGTCGACGGGAGCAGGGGTTCGAACCGGCCCCAGCGGTTGATCTCACACCCATTGGTGCGCCGGAAATCCGCGTTGACGGGCCGTCCCGCCCAGGTCCCGGTGACATGCGCGGTGGCCGGGCCGCCGTACATCATCGTGCAGTTCATGCCCTGCGGCACGGGGGCGAAAGGGTCTTTGCCCCACTTCGTCATCCCGTCCAGCTTGGCGCAGGCGCCCTTGATGTGACGGTGGTTGCCGCCGCCCGGGTGGCAGTACAGCTCGAAGGTGCCGTTGGTGGCCGCCGAACCGGAGTCGTGGACGGTGACGGTGAGGTGGTCGGCGGGGGTGCGGCGGGAAGCCGGTGTGCCGTGACCGGGGGGTGTGCTGCGGCCGGGGGACAGGTCGTGGCCGAGCGGCGCGTTGTGGCCGAGCGGCGCGTCGTGACCGGCAGAGGTGGTGCGGTGATCGAGCGGCGCGTCGCCCTCAACGGGTCTGCCGTGATCAACGGGTCTGCTGTGCTCGGTGCGGCCGGGCTCGGTGCGGCCGGGCTGAGCGGCGGCCGTGTGGTGCCCCGCGCCCGTGATGCCGCCCCCGGACCACCCGGACCAGTGGTGCCGCAGCGGGATGGGGGCGGCCGACGCGGCGGGCACCGCCAGGACCAGCGCCGCGCTGACGGAGACGACGGACACGGCGGCGGTGGTGGACACACGGCCGACGGCGGCCGTGGTGGCGGCCAGGCGGGTCACGGCCGTGGTGGCGGCGCTGGCGGCCGCGGAGAAGAGTGCTGACGTCCGGCGGTGCGGCATCACAGGCTCCAGGAGGCGAGTGCGGGGCGGTACGCGGCACGTACACGCCGGGGGCGCACGACGACGCGAGCCGCCACGGGCCCCGACACTTCTAACGCGCTGCCGCCCCCGACGTTGCGCTGCAGGAACGTCTTTGCTCGCGGGCCCGCGCGCCTAGTACCGTAGGGGGCGATTGGTGACAGCCCTGGGGGCTGTGCCATCATCTGGACACACCACAGCGTGCCTGCACGCGTGGGGTGTGTGGAGGCGTCGCCTAGTCCGGTCTATGGCGCCGCACTGCTAATGCGGTTTGGGGCTTACCCCCCATCGAGGGTTCAAATCCCTCCGCCTCCGCTCTTCTCCGTTCAGGCCCCGGTCCTCACCGACCGGGGCCTGAACGCTTTTCCGCGCTTCCTCAACGCTCTTCCAGCCCCCCCGCGAAGCGACTTTCTCTCCGCAGAGGCAATCCGCTCCCCGCACCAGCGGAGTGATCTTTCCTTCCCCGCAGCTCCTTCACGCGGCACCCGGGCCACCCGCCAGGAGCGAATCACGCCCCGCCACGCCTGCCAGCCCGTCCGCTCGCCTGCCAGCCGGAGAGGCCGCTACGTGTCGCCGCCCGCCACCTGCCCTCCCCCGACCCTCCAAGGGCAACATCCAGGCCAACCGGCTCCCGCGTACTGGGCGACGGCCGTCCCTCCACGCAACCCTGGACCCATGACACCTCAAGACCGCTCACCCGCGTCGGCCACCGGCTCCGCCATCGGGGCCGCCATGGGGTCCGACATCGGAGGCATCCCGCTCCCCGACAGCCGCCTGGCCCGCGAAGCCACCGAACTGATCCGCGATGTCACCGACGACCTGATCTACCACCACTCCCGCCGCGTCTACCTCTTCGGCGCCCATCACGGCCGCCGGCACGGCCTGGCCTTCGATCCGGAGCTGCTCTACGTAGGGGCGCTCTTCCACGACCTCGGCCTCACCGAGAAGTTCCGCACCTCCCAGCAGCGCTTCGAGCTCGACGGCGCCGACGAGGCCCGCGCCTTCCTGACCGCCCGCGGTATCCCCGAGGACCGCGCCCGCCTGGTCTGGGAGGGCATCGCCCTGCACACCACCCCGGAAATCCCGCACCACATGGCCCCGGAAGTGGCGCTCGTCACAGCCGGCGTCGAACTCGACGTCCTCGGCATCGGCTACGACACCCTTCCCCCGGAAACCCGCGAGGCCGTCGTCGCCGCCCACCCGCGCCCCGACTTCAAGCGCCGCATCCTCCACGCCTTCCACGCCGGCCTGGCCCACCGCCCCCAGACCACCTTCGGCAATGTGAAGGCCGACGTCCTGGACCGCTTCGAAGAGGGCTACACCCGCCCGAACTTCGTCCGGATCATCGAGGACTCCCCCTGGCCCGAATAGCCCCCCGAACCTCCCCAGAGGTGCGTTTCCGCAGGTCAGAGGTGCTGCGAGCAATGGATTTCGCCCCACGGCGCAGGTCATGTAATGTTGTTCCCGCAACGCCGACCGGCAAGAAAAACCGCCGGAAAGCCAAGCGCTCGTAGCTTAACGGATAGAGCATCTGACTACGGATCAGAAGGTTGCAGGTTCGAATCCTGCCGAGCGCACAGCAGATCAAAGCCCCCGCCGGGTCACCCGGACGGGGGCTTTGTCGTGCCGTACAGCAGTGAAGTGCAGCGAGCTGGTCATCGCGTACGCGTGGTCCGGTTGTCGACACGCGAACAGCCGAATGGCTCTCCGTTCTGCGCGGATGCGAAGGGCGTGGGTGAGTCGGGGGATTGGGAGAGCCGGGCCGGGCTGATGGTCCCTTGCCGGCCTTGAAGCCGTTGGTTCGAACTTGATCGGCTGGCCCCATGGCTACGGGGCCAGGGGAGTACGACGAGGCGATCCCGTTGCCGGCAGTCCATCGGGGGAAGATCGAGCGGGTTCTCAGCCGGAGCCAGGCCACTCATGCCGGCCGGCCGTTCGCGACACTTCGGCGAGCCCTGGGCGCGGCGCTGGGCGATGAAGGCGCCCAACGGGGCGTACCGCAGGTCATCGATGGGTTCGCCCGGCGGAACTCTGAGGGGACGATCACCTCCCGCCCTGACATCCGCACATGTGCAGCTCGGGTCGGTTGGACAGCGGAGGGGAGCTGGCGTCTCAGTGGGGTGGGAGGGCGATGAGGCCGGTGAGTTGGTGGCGGACGTGGGTGGCCGTCCGGGAGGCGTCGACGTGGGCTGTGTCCACGGTGAGGACGTTCCAGGGGGTGGTGGCCAGGAGGCGGTGGGTCAGGGTGGTTTCGTGGCGTAGATGGGTGGCGGCCGAGGTGAGGTCGTGGACGGAGCGGGTGCCGGGGGAGGCGGCGAGTTTGGTGACGTACCAGTTGGCCCAGTCGGGGCCCTCGCGGGTGAGGGCGCGGTGGAGGGCGGTCGAGGGGTCGTCGTGCAGGTAGACCACGGTCACCCGGGTTGGTTCGACTGCGCTGGTCAGCTCGTGCAGGACCTGGGTGATGGAGGGCTCGTCGTGGCCCCAGGCCACCAGGGAGGGGATGAAGGGGAGCAGGGCGTCGGTGACCAGGACGTCGATGCCGGCGGTGCGGGACTCGGCGAGGTAGGTGCGGGTGGACTCGATCAAGGTCTCGGGGCGGACGCTGTGGTCGCGGTCGGCGAATTCCTCGGCCACGGGGCGGAAGGCGGGGCGGGTGAGGATGTCGGCCTCTTGGAAGTGGTCGACCGTTGCGCCCGTGCCCTTCAGCCAGGCGGCCAGGTGCTGGCAGAGGGTCGACTTTCCTACGCCCGGGCTGTTGCCGATGACTGCTATCAGGTGCTTCGTCATGGCGGCAGCCTGGCATGGGGGAGGGGGAGGGGGAGGGCATCTGTTTTGGGCCTCAAGTTGGTTGTCTCAGTGGTGAGTTGAGCGAGGGACGGCATGGGTGCGGGGTGGTGGTGGGGGAAACGATTAGGCATTGGTGGGGGAGTGGCGTAATGTTCAGTTCACCGACGCGGGGTGGAGCAGCTCGGTAGCTCGCTGGGCTCATAACCCAGAGGTCGCAGGTTCAAATCCTGTCCCCGCTACTGATAGCCGCAGGCCCAGTGGAATTTTCTTCCACTGGGCCTGCGGCTTTTGTGCGTGTGGGGGCGGGTGGCGTCTGGTGGGTGCGGTTCAGTCGTGAGCCGGTGGGGGTGGGTCTGTGTAGTGGGCGGCCGGGCCGGTGTGGGGGTGGGCCAGGTCGGGGTGGAGGAGCAGGTCGTCGTCGTAGTCGCCGTTGTTCTGGTGGCGGAAGGGCAGCGGCTCGGTGGTGGGGAGGGTGTGGAGGCGCTTGCGCAGGCGGGTGGCGGCGGTCGCGTAGGCGGTGGGAGTGGTGCGGTCCGCGCCGGGGATCAGGAGGGGCGGGACGACGGAGATCCCGGTGTACCAGAGGGTGCCGTGCTGGAGGGGGAAGAGGAGGTCGTTGAGGTCTCCGTTGACGCCGCGCGGCCCGAGGGTGGCGGCGCGGGCGCCGGCGGTGGTGATGACCATGGCGCGCTTGCCGGTGAGTCTGCCGTCGCCGTAGCGCCGGGGGCGGCCGGTGGCGGGGTCGGTGAGGCCGAAGGCGAAGCCCTTGACGAAGACGCGGTCGAACCAGCCTTTGAGGATGGCCGGCATGCCGTACCACCAGAGCGGAAACTGGACGATCAGGGTGTCCGCCCAGGTGAGTTTCCGCTGTTCGGCTTCGATGTCGGGGCTCAAGTGGCCGTTGGTGTAGGCGTGTTCCGAGGCCGTGCCGATCAGGAGGCGGTCGGCCGGGTCGTGGTCGTAGTCGGCGGCGTCGACCACCGGGTTCCACTTCATGGCGTAGAGGTCACAGACGCGGTACTGGTGGCCGTGGGCGTCGAGGGTGCGCAGCCCCTCGGTCAGGAGGGCGCCGCTCAGGGAGCGCTGGTCGGGGTGGGCGAACAGCCAGAGGACCTTCATGTCCCCCACTGTCCCGGGAGCGGTGGGCGGCATACGAGTGGCCCGATGGTCATGGTGTGCAAGGATCGGGCCATGGGTGGCGCGGTGGAGAGCGGTAGTGGGAGTAGAGGTGGCGGCCGTGGAGGTGGCGGCCGTGGCAGTGGTGGGGGTGGGGAGATGCGGGGTGCTCCTGGGGGTCGGCGGATGCACCGGGTGGCGGTGCTGGTGCGGGACGGGATGCTGCCGATCGAGGTGGGGATCGTGCACCGGATCTTCGGGGAGGCCCGGTCGGCGGGTGGGGAGCGGCTGTACGAGCTGATGACCTGCGCCTTGGAGCCGGGGGAGGTGCGTACGGACACGGATTTCACGGTGAATGTCGCGCACGGGCCCGAGGCGCTGGCGGCGGCCGACACCGTGGTCGTGCCGGCGTCCGGGGCGGACTACGGGTCCGGGGCGGACTACGGGTGCGGGGAGGGCGGAAGTGCGGGGCGGCTGAATCCGGCGATGGCGGCGGCGCTGGGCCGGATCCGGCCCGGGACCCGGATCGCGTCGATCTGTACGGGGGCGTTCGTGCTGGCCGCGGCCGGGTTGCTGGACGGGCGGCGGGCGACCACGCACTGGCGGTCGGTGGAGGACTTCCGGCAGTTGTTTCCGGCGGTCGAGCTGGATGCGGATGTGCTGTACACGGATGAGGGGGAAGTGCTGACCGCGGCGGGGGTCGCCTCCGGGATCGATCTGTGTCTGCACATGGTCCGGTGCGACCACGGGGCGGCGGTGGCCAACGATGTGGCGCGGCGGACCGTCGTGCCGCCGCACCGGGAGGGCGGGCAGGCGCAGTACATCCGGCGGCCGGTGCCGGAGCCTCAGGTGTCCTCCACGGGGGTGGCGAGGGCCTGGGCGCTGGAACATCTGGACCGGCCGCTGAGCCTGCGGGAGCTGGCGGCACGCGAGTCGATGAGCGTACGGACCTTCACCCGGCGGTTCCGGGACGAGGTCGGGGTGTCGCCGCTCCAGTGGCTGACGCAGCAACGGATCGAGCGCGCACGGCAGTTGCTGGAGGAGACCGAGCTGACGGTGGACCGGATCGCGGCGGAGGCGGGCTTCGGGACGGCGGCCTCGCTGCGGATGCATCTGCAGGCGGCGCTGGGGGTGTCGCCGCGGGCCTATCGGAGGACGTTCCGGGGGCCGGGTGGCGGGGACGCGGATGAGGGCGGGGACGGAGGCGGAGGCGGGGGCTGAGGCTGAGGCTGAGGCGGAGGGGGAAGCGGGGGTGGGCTGGTGGCGTGAGGCCTGCTGGGGTGCGGGGCCGGGGCTCGTGTGAGGCCAGTCCGGTGAGGTGGGGGCCGAGGGCCCGACGGGCGTACCCACGCCCTCGAAGTGCGGGCCAGCCCGGTGAGGTGGGGACCGAGGCCGCCGGGGACTGGGTGCGGGGGCGTTGTCAGTGGGTGGTCGTACGCTGGCGGTGTGTGGCGATGTACGGGACCGCGCTGGTCGGGTGGCGGGCCGGTGCCGGGACCGGAGGGGCGGTTCGGGCAGCGGCTCGGCTGGTACTGCGCCGAGCGGGGCGAAGAGCGGGTGAGCATGCTCCCCGCGGGCAAGATGCTGGCGTTCGCCGCGCGGGGGGAGCGGCGCTGTCTGGGTGTACGGCGGGGCGCACGTCGGATCGTGTGTCCGTACGGCGCGGTGCTCGACGGTGCGAGTGCCAAGGATCAGTGCGCCCGGTGTGCCCAGTTGGACCGGTCGCGTTCGGTGGCCGCGGACACCATGGCCGATGATCCGCGTCCCTACGGTGTCTACCTCGCGTACTTCGGTCCCGGACTGCTCAAGGTGGGGATCACGGCCGTCGAGCGCGGCCCGGCCCGGCTGGTGGAGCAGGGGGCGGTGGCGTACGCATGGCTGGGGCGCGGGCCCCTGATGGCGGCGCGGCGGGCGGAGGCGTTGCTGGGGAGCGCGCTGGGGGTGCCCGACCGGTTCGGGAAGGCGGCGAAACGGGCGGCTCGCGGGGCGCTGCCCCCGGCGCCGGAACGGGCCGCCGAGCTCGCCCAACTGCAGGGTGCGGCAAGGGGTTTGCCGGGCTGGCCGGAGACGTTGCAGCCGGTGGAGTTCGCCTGTGCGGACCATACGGAGCTGTTCGGGCTCGACCGTATTCCGGGGGAGGTGGCGGAGCTGGGCGGGATGGCGTCCGGGGAGGAGATTGTGGGGGAGGTGCTGACCGGGGTGGGGCCCGATGTGTATCTGCGGCTGGTGGGGGATGGGGCCGGTGCGACGGGCAGAGCCGGTGGGGTGGTTGCGGTGCTGGATGCGCGGGTGTTGTCGGGGTGGGTGCTGGGGGCTGCTGAGGGGCGAGTGACGACGGCGCCGGTGCGGGCCGCGGTGTCCGGGACGGGGGAACGGGAGGAGGGGCGCCAGGAGGGGTTGTTCTGAGGGGCCGGTGTCGGGGGCCGGCGCGGGGCCAGGGCGCAAGAACCTCGTCGACGAGGCCGCCGCCCGTGCGTGGTGAGCGTGGTGGCTGGCGGCTGAACCTCCTGTTGAGCCTTCCCGGATGGGCGATGAGGACACCAGCTGACCTCAATGGCTACTACGGTCGCTCCATGACCGCTTCGTCGCAGAACCCGCCCCCGTTTCTTCCGGGCGAGCCCGGTGAGCTGCTGTACGCACTCGCGGAGCAGCGGACGTTGCTGCTGATCACCGCGCGCGAACTCACCGACGCCCAGGCCGCACAGCGTGCGACCGTGAGTGACCTCACCCTGGGCGGGATCGTCAAGCACCTCACCCGGGCCGAGCAGGTGTGGACGCAGATCATGGTCAAGGGGGACGGAGAACTTCCGGAGGGAATGCTCGACTTGGAGCAATACCGCATGGTTGAAGGCGACACGCTGGCTGGGCTGCTGGAGCAGTACGCCGCTGCGGCCCAGAGGACCGAGGAGTCAGTGGCCGCCCTGCCGGACCTCGGCTGCAGCGTGCCCCTCCCCAGGACTCCGTGGTCCCCGCCAGAGACCGTCCACTGGTCTGCACGCCGGATCCTGCTGCACCTGATCAGGGAGACGGCCCAGCATGCCGGACACGCGGACATCATCCGGGAAGCACTCGATGGGGCGAGCACCACGGCTCAACGGTGATCGCCCCACGGCCTGGCGCTTCGAGTGGTTCCGACACCACCGACGCCTGGTGGCGGGTGGGGAGTGCGCGTTCCGTCGGCTTGCGGGGCCTGAAGGGCTTCCGGGGCTTGCCGGGGCTTGCTGGGCTTCCGGGGCCTGCGGGGCTTGCGGGGCTTGCAGGAAGGCGGATGATGGGGGGTGTTCCGGGTTGGGTAGGGGCGGGGGTCCTGGTTGCGGGTGCAGTGGCCAAGGCCGTAGTGGTCAAAACCGTATGGGGAGGGGCCCGGCGTGGCGGAGGGTGATGAGCGGGTCGACGCGTTCTGGCGGGAGTTGGGGCTGCCGGGGCTGATCGATGTCCATACACACTTCATGCCCGAGCGGGTGATGGCGAAGGTCTGGGCGTACTTCGACGCGGCCGGACCGCTGGTGGGCCGGGCGTGGCCGATCTCGTACCGGTTCGAGGAGGACGAGCGGCTGGCGGTGCTGCGCGGCTTCGGGGTGCGGGCGTTCACGTCGATGGTCTATCCGCACAAGCCGGGTATGGCGCAGTGGCTGAATAGCTGGGCGGCCGACTTCGCCTCCCGTACGCCGGACTGTCTGCGGACCGCGACCTTCTTTCCGGAGGACGGCGCCGCGGCGTATGTGCGTGACGAGCTGGCCGGCGGGGCGCGGGTCTTCAAGGCGCATGTGCAGGTGGGCGGTTACGACCCCACCGACGCACTGCTCGACTCCGTATGGGGTGCCCTCGCGGAGGCCGGTGTGCCGGTGGTGATCCACTGCGGGTCGGATCCGGCGCCGCGCAAACACACCGGGCCCGAGCCGATCGGGCGGCTGCTGGCCCGCCACCCCCGGCTGCGACTGATCATCGCGCACATGGGGATGCCGGAGTACGCCGATTTCCTGGACCTTGCGCAGCGCTATGCGGGCGTGCACCTCGATACGACGATGGTCTTCACGGACTTCTCCGAGCAGAGGGCGCCGTTCCCGCGGGCCGAACACCGCCGGCTGTCCGACCTCGGCGACCGGGTGCTGTTCGGCAGCGACTTCCCCAACATCCCTTATGGCTACGCGCATGCGCTGGAGGCGCTTGACCGGCTGGAGCTGGGCGAGGAGTGGCTGCGGGGCGTCTGTTACGGGAATGCGGCCCGGTTGTTCGGGGTGTGAGGTCCCTCCTGGCGGCGCTGCCTGTTCCCGGGGTGCTCACGGCCTTCACGGCCTTCACGGCCTTCACGGCCTTCACGGCCTTCACGGCCTTCACGGGCTTCACGGCCTTCACGGCCTTCTGAGCCGTGTGCGGGACGCGTTCGGCGCCGCGTTCAGGACCATCAGGGCCGTTCGGACGGGAGTGGGGTGGCGGCTGCGGCTGCGGCCGTGGCTGCCGCCAGATGGGACAGCGCGGCGCGCAGGTCGGAGAGGGTGGCCTCGTCCGTCACGCGTTCCGTAGTGGGGTCGACCTTCGGGCCGATGGCGGGGATTTCGCGGCAGGCAGCCTCGATGACCTCGCCGGTCATCATGCGCAGGATCTCGCGGAGCTGGGCATTGGCGTGGTCGCCGCCGGTGGGGAACGGTGAGGCGGTGATCACCGCGACCGGCTTCGAGACGCATTCGCCGCTGCTGACCAGCCAGTCGAGGGCGTTCTTGAGGACACCGGGGACGCCGTGCGCGTACTCGGGGCTGACGACGAGCAGGGCGTCGGCTGCCGCGGCCTCGGCACGCAGGGCGGCGACGGGTGCGGTGGGGGTGGCGTCCTCGCCGTCCAGGTCGGGGTTGAAGTGCGGCAGGGCGCCGATGTCCGCGGTGGCGGTCGGGCCGTCCCAGAAGGCGAGCGCGGAGCGCAGCACCGCCCCGTTGGAGGAGCGCGCACGCAGACTGCCGGAGAGCGCGAGGAGTCTCATGGGGTGACGGTATAGGGGTTTTTGCAGAGCCGTGAACGTGCTGGTCAGGGCCATTGTCAGTGGGGGGTGCGATGCTGAGGGAGTGGTGATCGACCTGGACCGCGCGGGGGGCGGCCCAGGTCGGTCAAGGACCTTGCTCGGCCTCGTTCAAGGGCGTTGACCAAGGGCGTTGACCAAGGGGCTTGGTCAACGGTCTTGGTCAAGGGCGGGGCCCCGTGGGAAGAGGTCCCGGAGGGCGAAGCGCGGGGAATTCTCAGGAGATTCACAGAAAGGCGCAAGGGAGCTCTCACGGGGGCGGATCAGGGTCACGGGCATGACCGTGACTTCGTCGTCCCAAGCGTCGTTTCGTATCCCGGCTACTGCCTCGTCCTCCAGGGGCGCGCCCGCGAACCAGCCGGCGTTGTTGCGGCCCGACGGCAGTCCGCTGCGGGTACTGGTCGTGGATGACGAGTCCTCGCTCGCCGATCTGCTGTCCCTCGCCCTGCGTTACGAGGGCTGGGACATCCGCTCGGAAGGGGACGGGGCGGGCGCGCTGCGCTGTGCCCGTAGTTGGCGGCCGGACGCGGTGCTGCTCGATGTGATGCTGCCGGACATGGACGGGCTGACGGTGCTGGGGCGGTTGCGGCGGGAACTGCCGGATGTGCCGGTGCTGTTCCTGACCGCCAAGGACGCGGTCGAGGACCGTATCGCCGGGCTGACGGCGGGCGGCGACGACTATGTCACCAAGCCGTTCAGCCTGGAAGAGGTGGTGGCCAGGCTGCGGGGGCTGCTCCGCCGGGCCGGGGCGGCCGCGGCCCGGAGCGAGTCGCGGCTGACGGTGGGCGATCTGGTACTCGACGAGGACAGTCATGAGGTGTGGCGGGACGGGCAGGAGATCCATCTGACCGCCACCGAGTTCGAGTTGCTGCGCTATCTGATGCGCAATCCGCGGCGGGTGCTGAGCAAGACCCAGATCCTCGACCGGGTCTGGAGCTACGACTTCGGCGGCCAGGCCAACGTCGTGGAGCTGTATATCTCCTACCTGCGGCGGAAGATCGACGCGGGGCGGACGCCGATGATCCACACCCGGCGCGGCGCGGGCTACCTCATCAAGCCGGGCGGGTAGGCCGGTGCCGAGAACGCCAAACCCGGCAGTCACGGGCCCGACCGGTCCGGATGCGCCGGCCGGCCCGGCCACCCCGGCTACCCCGGCCCCCTCGGCCACCTTGGCAACCCCAGCCATCCCCGCAAGACCGCCCACCCCGGCCCCCATCCCCACCCCCCGCCGCCGCTGGTCGCTCCGGACCCGTCTCGTCGTGTCGGCGGTGGCGCTGATCGCTGTCGTCGGCGCGGTCATCGGCACGGTCACGAGCATTGCGCTGCACGACTATCTGCAAGGGCAATTGGACCGGCAGCTGCTGGCTTTCGCCCTCCATGCCAAGGAGCCGCGGCCGCATGACCCACGGCGTATGCCGGGGCTGGACTTTGTGGCGATGGGTGGTCAGCCGCTGAAGACGGTGGGGGCGCGGTTCGGCCCCGACGGCATGGCCGATGAGGGTGCCATTCTGAGCAATGCGACCAACCGGCTGCCCGAGGACCGGCTGTCGCCGCTGTCGGACGCGCAGGTGGCGGCGCTGAACGTGGTGCCGCGGGACGGCCGGCCGCACACCGCCGAGCTGCCCGGGCTCGGGGACTACCGGGTGGTGTCCACCAGGGACGGCTCGCGCGCGCTGGCGCTCGGTCTGCCGCTCGGCAATGTGCAGGACACGGTCAGCCAACTGATGGTCATCGAGGAATGCGTGACGGTCGCCGGGCTGATCGCGGCCGGTATCGCCGGTTCCACCATGGTCGGCATCGCCCTGCGGCCGTTGCGCCGGGTCGCCGCCACCGCCACCCATGTGTCCGAACTCCCCCTGCACCAGGGCGAGGTGGCGTTGCACGTCCGGGTGCCGGCCTCCGAATCGGACGGCCGGACGGAAGTGGGGCAGGTCGGTGCGGCGCTCAACCGGATGCTGGGGCATGTCGGCTCGGCGCTCGCGGCCCGCCAGGAGAGCGAGACGCGGGTGCGGCAGTTCGTCGCCGACGCCAGCCATGAGCTGCGCACGCCGCTCGCGTCGATCCGCGGCTATGCCGAGCTGACCCGGCGCGGGAGGGAGCAGCCGGGCCCGGAGACCCGGCACGCCCTGGGGCGGATCGAGTCGGAGGCGGAGCGGATGACGGGGCTGGTGGAGGACCTGTTGCTGCTCGCCCGGCTCGATTCCGGGCGCCCGCTGTCGTACGCGACCACGGATCTGTCCCCGCTGGTGGTGGACGCCGTCAGCGATGCGCAGGTGGCGGGGCCCGGTCACCGGTGGCGGCTGGAGCTGCCCGATGAGCCCGCGCTGGTCCACGGCGATGGCGGGCGGCTGCACCAGATCTTGGTGAACCTGCTGGCCAATGCCCGTACGCATACGCCCGAGGGCACGACGGTGACGGCCAGGGTGCACGCTGCCGGTCGTACGGGCGCTCTCCCCGCTGCTGCCGGTGACAGGTCCGGGGCCTTCGCTGCCGGTCGCGCGGCGGCCGCCCCCGCCACCGCCGGTGGTCCTGCCGCGCGGCGTGAACTCGTCGCTCGCGTCGTCGTGCTGGAGGTGCAGGACGACGGGCCCGGTATTCCGGCCGCGCTCCTCCCGCATGTCTTCGAGCGGTTCGCACGGGGCGATGCC
The DNA here is from genome assembly GCF_004125265.1 of Streptomyces lydicus. Classification (GTDB taxonomy): domain Bacteria; phylum Actinomycetota; class Actinomycetes; order Streptomycetales; family Streptomycetaceae; genus Streptomyces; species Streptomyces lydicus_C. The sequence continues at coordinate 4,328,579 of NZ_RDTE01000003.1, read as the reverse complement.
TCGCGGTCGCGTGCCGCCGGGAGCACGGGGCTCGGCCTCGCCATCGTGCAGGCGGTGGTTGCCGCGCACGGAGGCACGGTCGGGGTGAGCAGTGTGCCGGGCCGGACGGTCTTCACCGTGACGCTGCCGACGGCGGCGGTTGCCCCCAAGGCGCCTCTCCCCAAGGCGCCTTGCCCGACAGCGCCTCGCCCGACAGTGCACCTCCCGAAAGCGGCTGTCCCGAAGGCGCCCGTTGCCTCGGAGGCACCGACTGCCCCGGGAACACCGTCCGCCTCACAGCCAGGACACAGGCTCAGCACACCGCCGTGACAGCGCGGGCGGCGAATGTCGTAGGCATGACGACGACACAGCCGCCCCGCACACCGCTGGGTTCCCTCCCGCCGCGCGAGCATCTGCGGCTCGGTCAGATCGCGACCGTCCTCGATGTGGTGATCCCGGTCCACAACGAGGAGCGCGATCTGGAGCCCTGTGTGCGGCGGCTGCACGACCACCTCGCCCGCACCTTCCCGTACGGCTTCCGCATCACCATCGCCGACAACGCGAGCACGGACCGTACGCCGGAGGTCGCCGCCCTGCTCGACGACGCGATCGACGAGGTCACGGCGGTACGGCTGGAGCAGAAGGGGCGTGGGCGGGCGCTGCGCACCGTGTGGTCGCTGTCCGAGGCGCCGGTGCTGGCCTATATGGACGTCGATCTGTCCACGGACCTCAACGCGCTGCTGCCACTGGTCGCGCCGCTGATCTCCGGGCACTCGGATCTGGCGATCGGCTCCCGGCTCAGCCGCAGCGCGCGGGTGGTGCGCGGCCCGAAGCGGGAGTTCATCTCGCGGATGTACAACCTCATCCTGCGCGGTTCGCTCGCCGCCCGCTTCTCCGACGCGCAGTGCGGTTTCAAGGCCGTCCGCGGCGATGTCGCCGCGCGGCTGCTGCCGATGGTCGAGGACACCGGATGGTTCTTCGACACCGAGCTGCTGGTGCTCGCGGAGCGGGCCGGGCTGCGGATCCACGAGGTGCCGGTGGACTGGGTCGACGACCCCGACAGCACCGTGCAGCTGGTGCGGACGGCCGCCGACGACCTCAAGGGCGTATGGCGGGTGGGGCGGGCGCTGGCGACCGGCGGGCTGCCGCTGGACCGGCTCGCCCGGCCGTTCGGGGACGATCCGCGGGACCGTGAGCTGTCCGGGGTGCCCGGCGGCCTGGCCCGTCAGCTGGTCGGCTTCTGTGTCGTCGGCGGGCTCAGCACCCTGCTCTACCTCGGCCTGTACTCGGCCTTCCGGCTCGGGGTGGGGCCGCAAGCCGCCAATGCCGTGGCGCTGTTGCTGTCGGCGCTGGCCAATACGGCCGCCAACCGGCGGCTGACCTTCGGGGTGCGCGGCCGGGACCGGGCCGTGCGGCACCAGGCGCAGGGACTGGTGGTCTTCGCCATCGGGCTGGCGCTGACCAGCGGGTCCCTGGCCGCCCTCGCCGCCGCCGGCGGCGACGCCTCGCACGGCACCGAACTCGCGGTGCTGGTCGCCGCCAACCTCGCGGCGACCGTCCTGCGGTTCCTGCTCTTCCGCGCCTGGGTCTTCCCGGACCGGGAGCGGCGCGATGACGCCGGCGGACCGCAGCCGCACCCTTCGCACGATTCGCCCGATCACCACAACCTGACCAGGAGCACCCGATGACCCCGCACCCGCCCGCTACGCCGGCCCAGCCGTCGTACCGGCCCCCGTCCATGCCGCAGGGAGGGCCGCCGGGCCCGGCCGCCGCTTCCCCCGCGGCGCCGGACCCGGCCGCCTCCGCGCGCTGGGCGCGGCCCGCGCTGCTGGCGTTGTTGCTGGTCACGGCGGTGCTCTACCTCTGGAGCCTGTCCGCCTCCGGTTACGCCAACCAGTTCTACTCGGCCGCCGTACAGGCCGGCAGCGAGAGCTGGAAGGCGTTCTTCTTCGGCTCCTCGGACGCGGCGAACTCCATCACCGTCGACAAGCCGCCGGCCGCACTGTGGCCGATGGCGCTGTCCGTACGCCTCTTCGGGCTCAGCTCGTGGGCGATCCTGGTGCCCGAGGCGCTGATGGGTGTGGCGACGGTCGGGGTGCTGTACGCGGCCGTACGGCGCCGGTTCGGTGCCGGGGCGGGGCTGCTCGCCGGCGGGGCGCTGGCCGTGACGCCGGTCGCGGCGCTGATGTTCCGGTTCAACAACCCCGATGCGCTGCTGTGCCTGCTGATGGTCTGTGCGATCGCTGCCGTCCTGCGGGCGCTCGAGGACGGCCGTACGAAGTGGCTGGTGCTGGCCGGAGTCTGCTTCGGTCTGGGGTTTCTCACCAAGACGCTGCAGGCGTGGCTGATCCTGCCGGCTCTCGCCGTCGTCTACGCCTGCTGTGCGCCGGTCGCGCTGCGCCGCCGGCTGGGGCAGCTGGTGCTCGCCGGGGCGGCGATCGTGGTGTCCGGTGGCTGGTGGGTGGCGATCGTCGAGCTGTGGCCGGCGTCCTCGCGCCCGTACATCGGCGGCTCGCAGCACAACAGCTTCCTGGAACTGACCTTCGGCTACAACGGCTTCGGGCGGATCAGCGGCAATGAGACCGGCAGCGTCGGCGGTGGCGGCCGCGGCGGTCACGGCGGTGGCGGCTGGGGCCAGACCGGGATCACCCGGCTGTTCTCGTCCGACATGGGCGGGCAGATCTCGTGGCTGCTGCCGGCCGCGCTGATCCTGCTGGTGGCGAGCGTGTGGGTGCTGTGGCGGGCCCGGCGCGCGACCGATGCCGAACAGGCCGGTCAGCGGGCGGAGTTCCTGGTGTGGGGCGGCGCGCTGCTGATGACCTTCGCGATCTTCAGCTTCATGTCCGGGATTTTCCATCAGTACTACAACATCGCGCTGGCCCCGTACATCGCGGCGCTGGTCGGGATGGGGGCGACACTGTGGTGGCGGCGCGGCGGGCGGAGCGCCGCGCTCGTACTGGCCGGGACGGTCGCGGTGACCGCCGGATGGTCGTATGTGCTGCTGGACCGCTCGCCGGGCTGGCTGCCGTGGCTGCGCTGGACGGTGCTGGCCCTTGGGGCGCTGTCGGTGCTGGGGCTGCTGGTGCCGGTATGGGCCGGGGCGTCGGCGCGGGGTGGAGAGCCGGCGGGGGACGGATCCCCTGTGGGGGACGGCGAGCCGTCGCGGGACGGAGAGCCGGGGAGCCACGGAGCGCCGGAGCGGGCGCCGCGGCGGACGGGCCGGCGCCTCGCGGTGCTGGCGGGCGGGCTCGGGGTGGCGACGGCGCTGGCCGGTCCGGTCGCGTACACGCTCCAGACGGTCAACACGCCCAAGGGCGGGTCGATCATCACCGCGGGCCCCGCGGTGCGCGGCGGCATGGGCGGCCCCGGCGGCCGATTCCCCGGTGGCGGGCGGCGCGGTATGTGGCGTGGCATCAACGGAGCCATGCCGGGTGGCCAGGGCAAGGCCATGGGGCAGGGCATGGGTCCGGGCATGGGTCCGGGCACGGGGGGAGCCCGAGGCAAACATCAGGGCACCGGTCAGGGCGGGTTCCCGGGGCAGGGCGCCGGTGGTCGTATGCAGGGCAGTCGGCAGGGCTTCCCCGGCGGTCAGGGCGGGCCGGGCGGACCTGGCGGCTTCGGTGAGCGGGGTGCCGGGCGGATGGGCGGTGTGGGCGGCATGGGGGGTCTGCTCAACGGCAGCAAGGTGAGTGCCAAGGCCAAGGCGCTGGTGGAGAAGGACGCCGGCCACTACACCTGGGCCGCCGCGGCGATCGGTTCGCAGAACGCCGCGAGCTATCAACTCGCCACCGAGAAGCCGGTGATGGCCATCGGCGGCTTCAACGGGAGCGACCCTTCGCCCACTCTCGACCAGTTCAAGAAGGAGGTGGCGGCGGGGAAGATCCACTACTTCATCGCGGGCGGGGAGGGCGGCCGCGGCGGCCACGGTGGCGGTCCGGGCCGTTTCGGTGGCGGCAAGGGTGGCCCCGGCGGCGGCATGGGCGGCCCCGGTGGCGGCCGGGGTGGCTCGTCGAAGATCACTTCCTGGGTGGAGAAGACCTTCAAGAAGGTCACCGTGGGCAGCGCCACCTTCTACGACCTGACCCGCAAGGCGTAACCCGCAGGGGTGTCCCTCGGGGGCGCCCCGTAAGGGTGACCCGCGACCCGTAAGGGCGTCGGGGGCGTGGGCCGGGGGGCGGGGGCGTAGCCGCGAGCCCGGCCCGCTCCCCCTCCCGCCCCGCGCGGCCGAAAACAAATGTACGGCGTATAACCCTCCCTGTACGGTGTAAGTCTCCGTTCGCGCCGCACAGGGAGCCCGTATGTCCTCCGTGGCCTCCGACGCCACCACCGCCTCCCTTGAGCCACCGGGCCGTCCCACCGCCCGCTGGCTGATCCTCGCCGTCATCTGCCTCGCCCAGCTGACGGTCGTCCTCGACAACACCGTCCTGAACGTCGCGATCCCCTCCCTCACCGAGGAGCTGGGCGCGACCACCGCCGACGTCCAGTGGATGATCAACGCTTATTCGCTGGTCCAGTCCGGTCTGCTGCTCACCGCGGGCAACTCCGCCGACCGATACGGCCGCAAGAAGATGCTCCTCGTCGGCCTGGCGCTGTTCGGGGCCGCCTCGCTCGGCGCCGCCCTCGCCGCATCACCCGGCGAACTCATCGCCGCACGCGCCGGTATGGGTATCGGCGGGGCCCTGCTGGTGACCACCACCCTCGCCGTCGTCATGCAGATCTTCGACGACGAGGAGCGCCCCCGGGCCATCGGCATCTGGAGCTCGGTCAACTCCCTAGGCTTCGCCGCCGGCCCGCTGATTGGCGGTTCACTGCTCGACCACTTCTGGTGGGGCTCGCTGTTCCTGGTCAATCTGCCCGTCGCGGTGCTCGCGCTGGCGGCCGTCGCCGTCCTCGTCCCCGAATCGAGCAGCCGCGGCGGCACCCTCTCCGCGGCCGGTGCGCCCTCGGCCGGGCGGACCCCGCTCGACCTGCCGGGTGCCCTGCTGTCCATGATCGGCATGGTCGGGGTGGTCTTCGCGATCATCTCCGGACCGAGCCACGGCTGGCTGTCCGGCCGGGTGCTGCTCTCCGCGGCCGTCGGGATCGCCGGGCTCGCCGTCTTCGCGCTGTGGGAGCTGCGCGTCCCGCACCCGATGCTGGACATGCACTTCTTCCGCAACCGCCGGTTCATCGGCGCCGTCTCGGGCGGCATCCTCGTCGCCTTCGGGATGGGCGGCTCGATGTTCCTGCTCACCCAGCATCTCCAACTGGTGCTCAGTTACGGACCGTTGGATGCCGGACTGCGGATGGCGCCGCTCGCCGTCACCGTCATCCTGGTCAACTTCACCGGTCCGAGCGCCCGTCTGATGCCCCGGCTCGGCACCCCCGGAATGATCGTTTCGGGGATGTCGCTGCTCGCGGCCGGCCTCGCCGCCATCTCGCTGTCCGGCGGCGCGGGCTACGGCGGCATGCTGTGCGGCCTGGTCGTGATGGGGGTCGGTATCGCGTTCGCCATGCCGACGATGGCCAACGCCATCATGTCCGCGATCCCGCCGGCCAAGGCGGGCGTGGGGGCCGGCGTCAACGGCACCCTGATGGAATTCGGCCAGGGCCTCGGCGTCGCCGTCCTCGGCGCGGTCCTCAACTCCCGTTTCGCGGCGCTGCTTCCGGCGGCCGCGGCGGGCGCCGGATCGCTGACCGCGGCGCTCGCCCGGACCCGTACGGGTGCCGAACGGGCCGCCGTGCACGACGCCTTCGCGGCCGGCATCGGCACCAGCCAGCTGGTCGGCGCGGCCGCGGTGTTCCTCGGCGGACTGCTCGCCGCGGTCCTGCTGCGCCGGGCGGAGCGTGCCGGCGGGGACGCGGAGCAGGCCGCCACGTTTCCCGGTGCGGGACCGGCCACCGCCGCGGCGGAATAGCATCGGCTCGGCAAGTGCGCGTGAACGGCGCGTACCGGCGGCACGTATGCCTCCATACGTGCCGTCACCGCCGACGACACCGACGACATCACCACCACCGACGACATCACCAACACCCACGACATCAACAACACCCACGACACCGATGACAACGCCGACGACGTCACCGCAGGGCGTCATCGCATGACGACACCGAAGCCGACCGCGACGACGGCACCCACGACGTCGAAGACGCTCGGGACAGGGAGGGGCGCCATGGCAGCGACGGACGACCGCACCGGAAAGCGGCCGAACAGCGTCTGGCTGGCCGAACGGCCCCCGCTCAAACGGAAGGCGGAGCAGCCGGCCGCACTCGACCTCGACAAGATCGTCGGGGCGACGGTCCGGCTGCTGGACGCCGAGGGCCTGTCGAAGTTCTCGATGCGCAGGCTCGCCGCCGAGCTCGGCGTCACCGCGATGTCCGTCTATTGGTACGTCGACACCAAGGACGACCTGCTGGAGTTGGCCCTCGATGCGGTGGTCGGCGAGATGACCCTGCCCGACCCGTCGGACTCCGGTGCCGACTGGCGCGACGAGTTGCGCACGCTCGCCGTCGGCTACCGCGACATGCTGCTGGGCCACCCCTGGGCGGCCCGGCTGCTGGGCGAGTTCCTCAACATCGGCCCGCATGCGACGGCCTTCGCCCACGCCACCCAGCGGGCGATGCGCCGCAGCGGCCTGGCCGCGGACCGCATGTCCGGCGCGCTGGCCTCCCTCTTCCACTTCGTCTACGGCTTCTCGACGATCCGGGCCACGCACGAGGCCCGCTGCCGGGCCGTGGGCATGAGCCTCGACGACTACTTCGAACAGGTCGTCGCCGCGCTCACCGACCGGCCGGAGTTCGCCGGGCTGCTGGAACCCTCCACCCGGGCCGACCACCTCCGCCGGGGCCACAGCGCCGTGGACTTGCTGAACCGGGACTTCGCCTTCGCCCTCGACCTCCAGATCGCGGGGATCGAGGCGATGCGGGACCGGCCGTAGGGGGCCTTCGCCTGACGCGTGGGGTGCCGGCGCAAGGAGGTGCCTCGCGGATCCCGTGTCCCTTGAGGACGCGGCGGGCACGGCGGGTACGGCGGGCGCGGCGGGTACGGCGGGCGCTGCGGGCGCTGCGGGTTGCTTCACCGCAGGCCGCGGCGCCGGCGCACACCGGCGAGGATTCCCATCACGAAGCCGAACACGAACAGCGCCAGCCCCAGGAAGATCACGGGATTCACCCAGCCCGGTACCAGCTCGGTTCCCACGCCGTCGGACGTGACGCACTGCGCACTGACCGGCAGCGTCTCCCGCGTCACGATGCGATCGCCCCGTACTCCCAGCGCCGCACACATCTGATCCGGGTCAAGGACGTAGAACCCCGACATCACGCCCCACGCGTAGGCGCCGAGTGCCGCCGCACCGGCCATGACCGCGACCAGCGCGCACGTCGGGAGACTCGGCAGGTGCCACCCCCTGCCCGGTAGTCGTCGGCGGACCCGTAAGGCGAGCGCCGTGGCGGCGATCACGAACACGCAGGGCGCCCAGAGCGGCGCAACGGCCAGGATCAGGAACAGAAGCTTTGCCATGCCTGCCAGGACAGCGCAGGGGGAAGGCCGGTTCCGCCTTTGCGCCCCTGTTGAGCCGAGTCAGCTGTTGAGCCGAGTCAGCCCTGAATCAGCCCCGAACTGACGGAGCGCTCTGCTCGGCGGGGATCGCCGAGCAGAGCGCTCAGTCACGGAAGCAGCGACGGCCGAAGGGACTCCCGCACGCCGGCGCAGACTTCACGGGGGCCTCATCCCATCGGCAGGCTCTCCCCCTGCACCGCCTGGATGTCCAGTTCGACCTTCAGGGTGGTGCCGATCGCCGCGATGCCCGCCGCGACGACCTGGTTGTAGTTCATCTTGAAGTCCTCGCGACGCAGCTCCGCGGTGGCGCGGAAGGCCGCGCGCACCCCGCCCCAGGGGTCGGGGCCGGTGCCGAGGTAGCTCAGGTCGAGGTCCACCGGGCGTACGACACCGTGCAGCGACAGCTCGCCGTTCACCGTCCAGCGGTCCGGGCCCGCCGGTGCCAGGCCCGAGCTGCGGTAGGTGATCTCCGGGAACTCCTCGACGTTCAGGAAGTCCTCGGAGCGCAGGTGCCCGTCGCGCATCCCGTTGCCGGTGTCGATGGAGGTGGCCTTGATGGCCGCCTCGACCCGCGAGGCGGAAAGGTCCTCGGCGATCTCGATCCGGCCGCTGAACTCGGTGAACCGGCCGTGCACGCTGGAGATCCCCAGGTGCTGGGCGACCGCGGCCACCGTCGAGTGCATCGGGTCGATGGTCCAGGCGCCGGGCGGCGGCAGCTCGGCCCCGCCCTGCCGCGCCAGGACGACGCTGCCGACGTCCATCCGGCCGCTCGCGGTCACGATCGCGCTGGAGGCGACCGGTGCATAGCCGACGGCCGTCACGATGACCGTGTACGGGCCGGCGGGCAGCGGCTCCGCGCTGCGGATGACGCCCTCGTCGTCCGCCGCCGCGCGCAGCACCTGCGCGCCCGTCATATCGGTGACGGTCAGTACGGCGTGCTGGACCGCCCAGCCGTCGCGTGTGCGGATCTGAGCCCTCAGTCCCGCAGCTCCCGCGCCCGTCGAAGTCATTGCCTCTCCTGTTTCCTGCCTGGTCGGGGTCCCCCGCTCCGGCGACGCCGGGAGTGCGGGGGAGGGTCGGGCTCCGGACGGCGGCGTGCAGGCCGTCCCCTGCCTGTGCGCAGCGCCGCCGCCGGAGCCCCGGGGTCCGGTCCGGGACGCGTCTCCGCTCAACGCGCGCCCCGGCCCGGAGTATTGCTCCCGGGGGAAAGCCCCGGGCCCGCGGGGGGTCAGCCCTCGGGGTGTGCGAGCTCGACGTCGTAGCCGTCGACCCCGTGGGCACCGACCGCAAGGCCGGTGGCGACCGGCGGGTAGCCGCTCGCGATGACCGTGTAGTCGCCGGCGTCCAGGTCGGTGAAGGCGTAGGCGCCGTCCTCCCCGGTCGTCGAGGTGGCCACGACATTGCCCGCCGCGTCCACCAGCGTGACCCGTGCGTCGGGCAGCGGCCGGGAGCCGTCAAGGCCGCCGGCCCGCACGATGCCCTGCACCCGCGCGCCGGACAGCAGCTCGATCTCGATCCGGGTCGTGCCCTGGCCGCCGATCTCGACCGGCAGCGCGGCCGGGCGGTGGTTCGGGGCGTTCACGGCGACGGTGAAGGTCCCGGGCGCCAGCTCGTCGAAGGCGAAGTGGCCCTCGGCGCCGGTCGCTCCGGTGGCCAGCACCTCGCCGCGGACATCGGTGACCACGACCATCGCGCCCTCGACCGGCCGGCCGGTGGCCGCGCTGCGCACCTGGCCGCCGAGGCCGCTGGTGCCGCTGAGCAGGATGTCGTAGCCGTAGGGCTGGTCGCCGATGACGACCGTGGACGCCTGCGGCTGGTGGCCGTCGGCCGCGGCGATCAGCACGTACGAGCCGGCGCCGGGGGCGTCGAGCGCATACGAGCCGTTGGCCTGGGCGACCGCGCGGCCCAGCTGACGCCCGCTGAGCGAGATCAGCGTCACCGCGGAGCGCGGTACGGGGTGGCCCTCCGCATTGCGGACGAAGCCGTGGACCGCGGAACCGGTCGGGAGGGCGTCACCGCCGCCGGCCGAGGCGTACGCCGCCAGCGGCTGGGTGGCGGTGGCGGCGGCCGGCTGCGCCCAGGAGGGCGTGTGCAGGTCGTCGTCGGGGGCCACCGACGGGGCGCCCACCAGAGCGGGCTCCCGCTCCTCGCCGGGCGCCGCGGCGGCGACGGCGAGGTCCGGGACGACGGCATCCGCCGCCGGGACGGCCGCCGGAGTGGCCGACGGGGTGTTCGCGGCCCGGGCGCTCTCCGAGCTCTGGGACAGTCCGCCACGCGTCTTCAATGCGACCTCCTTGATGAACAGGGTGAAGAGGAAGGCGAGCAGCGCGCAGGGCGCCGCGTAGAGGAACACATCGCCGACACCGTGACCGTAGGCGCTCTCCATGACGGTGCGCAGCGGCGCCGGGAGGGAGTCCAGGTCGGGGATGCCGCCGCCGCTGTTGCCGGCGCCGTGCGCGGCGGCCTTGGCGGCCTTGGGGCCGAGTTCGGCCAGGCCGTCCTTGACGTAGTGGGTGACGCGGTTGGCGAGCACCGCACCGAGGGCCGAGACGCCCACCGCACCGCCGAGCGAGCGGAAGAAGGTCACGACGGACGAGGCGGAGCCGAGGTCTTCGGGGGCCACCTGGTTCTGCGTGGCGAGCACCAGGTTCTGCATCATCATGCCGATGCCCAGGCCCATCAGGGCCATGAAGATCGCGATGTGCCAGTACTCGGTGTCGTAGCGGATGGTGCCCAGCAGCCCGAGCCCCGCGGTCACCAGCGCGCCGCCGGCGACCAGCCAGGCCTTCCAGCGGCCGGTCCTGGTGATGATCTGGCCCGAGACGGTCGACGAGATGAACAGGCCGCCGATCATCGGGATCGTCATGACGCCGGACATCGTCGGCGACTTGCCGCGTGCCAGCTGGAAGTACTGGCTGAAGAAGACGGTGCCGGTGAACATCGCGACACCGACGAACAGCGAGGCCAGCGACGCCAGGGTGATCGTCTTGTTGCGGAACAGCCGCAACGGGATGATCGGCTCCGTGGCCTTGGTCTCGGTGAAGACGAAGATCGCGCCGAGCACGACCGCGCCGCCGACCATCGCGGCGGTCTGCCACGACATCCAGTCGTACTTGTCACCGGCCAGCGTCACCCACACCAGCAGCAGCGAGACCGCCGCGCTGATGAAGAAGGCGCCCGCCCAGTCGACCTTGACGCCCTCGCGCTTGACGACGGGCAGCTTCAGGGTCTTCTGCAGCACGATCAGCGCGATGACCGCGAACGGCACACCGACGTAGAAGCACCAGCGCCAGCCGAGCCAGTCGGTGTCGGTGATGACGCCGCCGAGCAGCGGGCCGCCGACGGTGGCGACGGCGAAGGTGGCGCCGAGGTAGCCGCTGTACCGGCCGCGCTCGCGCGGCGAGATCATCGCGGCCATCACGATCTGGGCCAGGGCGGACAGACCGCCCACGCCTATGCCCTGCACCACGCGGCAGGCGATCAGCATCCCGGTGTTCTGCGACAGACCCGCGACGACCGAGCCCGCGACGTAGATGACCAGCGCGAACTGCACCAGCAGCTTCTTGCTGAACAGGTCGGAGAGCTTGCCCCACAGCGGGGTGGTCGCGGTCATCGCCAGCAGCGAGGCGGTGACGACCCAGGTGTAGGCGCTCTGTCCGCCGTCGAGGTCGTGAATGATCTCGGGCAGCGCGTTGGAGACGATCGTTGACGACAGAATGGCGACGAACATGCCGAGCAGCAGCCCGGACAGTGCCTCCATGATCTGACGGTGCGTCATAGGGGCCCCGTCGGCGGCGTGGTGTCCGCCTCCGTGTCTGGCGTGGCCGCCCCGCACACCGGCTGGTGTGGTCGTAGCCATGTAGTTCCTTTTCATCCTGCGGGTGTACGGGTGGTGGAGTCGTGATGCGCCCGGGGGCGGCAGTCGCCGAAGCTCGTACGGAGCCTGGCGAGCAATTCGGTGAGGTGTCCGACGTCGGTGTCGGTCCAGTCGTCCAGGTACCGGGCGAGGGTTGCGGTGTAGCGCTCGGCGAGCTCCTCCAGGAGCTGTGTGCCGCTCGGGGTCAGGCGCAGCAGCCGCGACCGCTTGTCCGCCGGATCGGGCTTCCGCTCGATCCAGCCGCGCTCGGCGGCATGGGCGACATGCCGGCTGGTCACCGACATGTCGATGGCCAGCAGCTCGGCCAGCTGGCTCATCCGCATCTCGCCGTGCCGGTCGAGAAGGGTGAGCACCCCGGCCGAAGCGGGCGGGCACTCCTGGGGCAGCATCCGCCCCATTTCGCGCTTGACGGCACCGATGGCGCTGAGTTGCCTGGCCAGTTCCTCGTACTGACTGTGGGCGGCCACGGGCTCCTCCACCATCCCTCGCACATCACATGCATCCACGATCTTTTGTTGCTTGGGGCAACCATAATCAAAGTTGGTTGCTGAAGGCAAACGAAATCGTCCAGGATTGAAGTAAAGGGAGTGGAAAGTCTGCGTGGGGGATCGGTCAATCGGGGTGACGTGGCGCGCAAAGCTGCAGTTCGGAGGCGGGGTGAGGGCCCCCGGCCGATACCGGTCGGTAGCGGGACACCCCCAGACGACCCGCCCGCACCCCCGTCCACGCCCCGTACCCGACCCGACCCCGCTCCGTAGGCGCCTTCCCGGACGCCTCATACGCGCCCCAGGGGTGCCCCCCCGGCCCCCGGTTCGCTAGGGTCCTTCCCCATGGCGACCAACCCGCAGAACCAGGCCGGCGGCAACTACGACCCGGCCGGCAGCACGCAGATGTTCCGGGCCTTCGTGGACGAGGGCGGCACCCCGCAGACCGGCAGCCGCCGCGCCCCCGCCCCGCAGCAGTCCGCCGGCCCCCGTGTGGGCGTCATCGTCGGCGTGATCGTCGCGATCCTGGTCGTCGCGGGCGCCGCCTGGCTGGCACTGGCGTAACAGGTCTCTCCGCAGCTGTCCTCACGCGTACGGCTGCTAGCTGTCGCGTAACCCAGTCTTCCTTTACGCGTACGGCTGTTGTCGCGCGTAAGCCCGCCCTTACGCGCACGGGCCCGGCATCACCATGCCGGGCCCTTGATCATTCCTCCGCCGGTTACGTCACGCGCCCGTGCCCGCCCCTGCTCTCGGCGACCCGCAGTGCGTCCCGCAGCGCTTCACGCAGCGCTTCACGCAGCCTGTGGACACAGAAGCGGAGTTCCCCGGCGGTCGCCTCCGCCGGCCAGCGCAGCAACTCGGCTGTGTGTCTCAGCAACTCCTCGCCGGTGTGGAGTTGAGCCTCTTCCATCTCGTCGGCGAGCTGGGAAACATACCCGGTGACGGTGGGGGAGGGGTGGGTTCGGTGCTTCTTTAACCGGGCGAGGAGGCTGCGCATAGGGTTCTGCATGTCGACGCTCCTTGGACGGCGTTGGCCGTGCCCCGGGGCCGTTGCAGCGGTCGCCGGGGTCCTTGCTGTGCCGTACGGGCACGCCTCAGTGTCGGCTTTCCGCTTGTCAGCGCTGATCATCCGGGACGTGCGGAAGCACCTGCAGGTCGCCGGCGAAGGGCCGCTGACGGTGCGCACGATGGCGTGTCCTCTCCGTTCGATGGACTGTCCGCCAAGAGGGGCCCCGTACCGCCCCGTACCCACAGTGGCCGACAGGCCGGAGGAGTCCGTCCCCACCACAACCACGAGCCAAAAGGTGCACTCGGGCAACGTTCCGAGGGACTGAGCTAGACACAGCTGATGGGCCCACCGGGCGATGGCTGGTAGAGGGACCAGACCACGAAGAGCTGCAGTGCCACCAGCAGGATGTCGACCACGACGGCGGCAAGTGCGAGCTTGCCCGGCCGGCCGTCGCCCACCCACGTGCCGCGCCGCCGGGCGCGCCTGGCGAGCCACCAGAACAGTGCGAGCGTGAGTATCCCGCAGGCCAGCGCACCGTAGGCGCTGAGGTACATCTGCCACGTCAGCGGGAGGTCCCCGCAGTGCGCCCACTCCGCGGCGACATGCGCGTCGTCAGCCTTGCCGTAGACAGTGAGACCGCCGAGCCCGAGCAGCGCAAACAGGGGGACCAGCAGGGGGGAGCGCCGGGCGCTGCTGGTCGAGGTGTCCGACATCAGTGCCAATCCGGGTGGGGGTCGCGTCAGGCCCTCAGCCCTCACACGCCCTCTTTCCGATGTCCGCGGCTGCCTCGGCGGCGTCCATATGGGTCACGACCACCATGCCGGCCGTCAGCAGGACCATGAGCCATGCGATGGCGACGAAGAGCGTCGCAACCATGCTCTGCCAGCCGCGATGGGGGTCGTGCCCGGCGCGTCGTGCGGACCGGAACATCAACAGGTGGATGGTCACCGCGAGGACGGCTGCTATCAGGCCGCCGTAAGAGACGGCGAAGTTCGTCCACGGCAGCAGCGTGTACCGGCACGCTCTCGACTGGAATGCGCGGTGCCCGTTGGAGAGAGAGACCGACGCAAAGAAGCAGACGATTGCCGTCACCGAGAGCAACGGCACGGAGAGGATCGTCGTCTGCCAGCGTCCCGGGGGCGGAGGTGCCGGCGTCGCAGGTTGTGTACTCGCTTCGGTCGTCACTGTCAGTACCAATCCGGGTGCGGGCGAACGATGCGGATTCTCTGCTGCCCTTCGGCCTTCTCCGTTGCCGGGAGCCGGCCCTCCAGACTCACGTTCTGGTAAGAGTCCTGGTGCTGGGTGTACTTGACCTCGCCGTCCGGCATCACTGCCGTGACGACTGCGGCGTGGTGGGTGTTGCCCCGCTCGCTTTCGGCGTCGGGCCCCTGCTGCTCGTAGTAGATGATGTCGCCGGGCCGGGCCTGGGACTGTGGGACTTCCTCCCCACCGTGCTTGAGCATGAAATTCTGCTGGTTCTCGGCTCCGGCCCAGGTCTTGGAGTAGTAGAGGATCGCGTCGATCGCGTCGATGCCGATACCGCCGGTATTTCCCCAGGTGTCGTCGCCCCGGGCCCCTGACCAAGGGTCGATCTTTTTCTGCATGCCCGCATGGTCGAGAGCCTGGGAGACGAAGTTGGTGCAGTTGTTATCGAAGTGGATCGGGTCGGCCTTGTTCCAGTTGTCGAGCGCGTACTCCACCATCTTCACCCGGTCGAACTTTCCGTCCGTGCCGCGCATTTCGCGCTTCGCGCTCTCGGGAATGCCGTCGAGGTGCGCGAGTTTCACCGGCTCGGCTCGCATCATGTCGTACTGCTGCTTCTCGCTCAGGCCGTTCCACCAGGCACGTACCGCACTCGGGTCGGTGTTCGCCTTCGGGATATCGGCGGCGAGCATGTCCATCTCGACGTGCGAGGCTTGGTTCTGCTCCTTGAGTGCCTTGTCCGGGTCGCCGATACCGGTCATGCCCGCCAGGCGGTACAGCTCGGCGGACGTCTTCTCGTCCGCTTCCGTCGCCTGCCGCAGGGCCTGTTCGCGCAGGGCGACGATGTCGTTGTAGGCCTGTTGCTTGTCCGCGCCCGCGTTCGGGGCGGGACATTCCAGCGGCATTCCGTCATCGCCTATGGGCAGGTCGTGGGCCCGCGAGAGGTCGGTGATCTGGCAGGCGGTGCTCATCGCCGTTTCCAGGCTGGTGTGCATGCCTTCCATGACCATTTTGACGCTGAGCAGCAGGTCGTACGCCGATTCCAGCTGATTCGCCAGCTTGACGAAATCGCCGGCTGCCGACGCGCCGACCTCGTCTGACCAGTTGTCGGCGAGCGGCTTTGCGCCCTGCTCGCGTACGTCATTCGCGGCGTTCAGCGCGTATTTCGCCAGTGCCGCCCAGTCGTCCGCGGCCTCTTTCCATTTCCGGGGGTGGGCGCTGATGAGTTCCGAGTACGTGACCACGGTCAGTGCCTCCCCAGGTCCTTCATGCCGGCCCGCAGCCGTGCGACCGCTTCCTGGTCCGCGGCGTCGTAGCCGTCGGCGGAGTCCTGCAACCGCTGCCCCAGTTCGCCCATCCTCTTGGCGAGGTCGACCATGTGATCCTGCCAGGCGTTGCGGCACGACATCACGGCGTTTCCGGACTTCCAGAACATGGCGTCGTAGTAGACCTCCTGAGAGCTGTCGAGGACATGCGACAGCCGCCGCTGAGTGTCGCTCGACAAGGCCTTCATGTCGTCGCCGGTGCCGCGGACCTTCGCCGTGTCCACCCGTATGTCGCCCACGGGTCCCCCGTTCCGTTCTCACGTTGTCCGCACTGGTGCTGTGCATGACCAGTGCGCCTGCCTGCACACCGTAGGAGATGGCGAACGGGCCTGTGCGGGAGGGACGCCGGGCAGGCGGTTCCGGAGGAAACCGGGCAGATTCGGCAAGGCGGACGAATTTGATCGCAGTGAGCAGTGAGCAGTGAGCAGTGAGCAGTGAGCAGTGAGCAGCGAGCGGCGAGAGCGCGGCGAACGGGCCGTTCCTTACCGGGAGGGGCAGGTCCTATGGTGTGTTCATGATCGATGCGCAAAGCCCCCTCGCCCGCATCATCGAGCGGGTGCCGCCGCCCGCCGAAGCGGTCAACGGGCGCGGCGACTGGGCCGATGCGGAGCGGGCCCTGGGTACCCGGCTGCCGGACGACTACAAAAAGCTGGTCGAGACCTACGGCCGTGGCGACTTCTGGGGTGCGCTGTGTCTGTGCACCCCGTTCGGCGACGACAACCCGGTCCGGCTCGAAGCAAACCTGGTGGAGGACTTCGGTCCGCTGCGCGAGAGCTGGCCCGAGCAGTATCCCTACCCCTTCTTTCCGGAACCGGGCGGACTGCTCACCTGGGCGATGACGGGCAACGCCGCGCAAGTGTGCTGGCTGACCGAGGGGCCGCCCGAGTCCTGGCCGGTGGTGATCTGGTCAGAGGACAGCGACTACGAACGATTCGACTGCGGGGCCGCCGCATTTCTCGACGGGTGGATCAACGGCCGCCTCAGCTCCGAACTCCTGCGCCACGAGACGGAAACCGCCCCCTGGTTCGATGCGGCGATCGAACGCGATCACGTCTACGTCCGGCTGGAGGAACCGGGGGAACCGGGGGAACCGGGAGAAGGGGGAGAACCGGGAGGAGCGGGAGAAGTGGCGGACGGGGAAGGGGGCCTTCCCTACGCCGAGCGCCTGCGGATTCTGCGCGACGCGCTCGCCCCCACCGCCGACCGGGGCGGCTACGAGTACAACAACGGCAAGCGGCAAGACCATTTCGTCGTCACGGACACCGGCTGGCAGCTGACGTACGAGACGGCCTACGGGCATCAACTCCGTGTCGCGTTCCCGCCCGCCGACAGCGAAGCGGCCCGCCGCGCAGTCCTCGCCGCCATCGACCGCATGGGGTGTGCCGTACAGTCCTTCGGCACCGTTCACGGCACGTCGTCCTGGGATCGGTCGCCCGGCCCGTCGGCGGATCCTTCTCCTGGCCCGTCGGCCGGGTGACCCACACGCCACACGGCCACACGCCACACGGCCACACGCCACACGGCCACACGCCACACGGCCGGACAGCCCCGGCCTGCCCTGCCTAGCCCTTGCGGGCGAGCAGGTGAATCTCCTGGAACTGCCGCCGGTCGGTGGGCTGAGGTTCGCGAACCATCCGTGCCACCTCGGCCAGCCCGGACGTGCGCAGCATCGAGGCAAGGTGATCGGGCGACCATCGATAGGCCGGCGCGACCGCGTGATCGAAGACCTGCGTCGGGTGGGACGCGTCCTCGCTTGCCCAAAAGCCGAGCAGAAGGTGGCCGCCAGGTGCCAGCACGCGGTGGAACTCCGCCAGGACGGCGGGGAGTTCTTGCGGCGGGGTGTGGATGATGGACCAGCGGGAGAGCACGCCACCCAGCGCGCCGTCAGCGATGTCCAACGCGGCCATCGAGCCCACGTCGAACCGCAGGCCCGGATAGGCCTGTCGGGCCAGCTCGATCATCGCAGCGGAAGTGTCCACACCGAACACCACCGGCCCCAGCTCGTCCAGATAGGCGGTGACATGGCCGGGCCCGCACCCCAGGTCCGCGACCTGACCGTCCCCACTCGCCCGTACGGCCTCGACGAAGGCACCCAACATCGCACGGTCCAGGGGGCTGTCCCGCAGCGTGTCACGGAACAGCTGTGCATAGGTGGAGGCAGCGGCGTCGTAGGCCTCGCGGGTGGCGCTGAGGGCATCGTGTTCGACCATACGCGCGACAGTAGTTGCCGGCACTGACAGGCTTGACGGGCACTGGCCGGCGCTGACTGACAAGCGCTGACCGGCGCCGAGGCGAGCCGCTAAGAGCTCGACCAAGCGCTCGACTGAGAGCTCGACTGAGAACTCGCCCGAGAGCCCGACGCCCCGAGGCGTTCGGCCGCGCGGTGCGCCTCGGCCAGTACGCCGCCGAGGTCCGCGTACAGCAGTCGTCCATTGCGCTTGACCGGGCGCCCGTCCACCAGGACCGTGTCGACGTTCCCGGGGTGCGCCGCGGTCACCACCGCGCCGATCGGATCGTGTGTCACCGGGGCGAGGTTGAGCGCATCGGCGCGCAGCAGGATCAGGTCGGCGCGCTTGCCGATCTCCAGCGATCCCACCTCGTCGCCCAGGCCGAGGGCCGCGGCTCCTTCCGCGGTGGCCATGCGCAGCACATCGGCCGCCTTGATCGTGGACGTTCCGGAAGCCGCGTCGCCGTCGAAGTGACTGCTCATCAAGGCGGCACGCATCTGCGAGAACATATCGCCCGGCGCCGAGGTGACCGCGTCGGCACCCAGCCCCGTGGTGATGCCCGCCCGGCGGAGCCGCCCCGCCATCGGCGCGCCGAACCGCATGGACGCCTCGATCGCCGGCGTGATCGCCACCGCTCCGCCGGACTCGGCGATCAGCCGCAGCTCGGAGTCGGGCAGCGAGTTGCCGTGCACGTACAGGGTGCCGGCGGTGAGCAGGCCCTGTTCCTGAAGGGCGGCGATCGGCCGCTGGGCCACCGGGCCGGCCTGCACATGGACGGCGAGGGGAAGCGCCAGTTCGCGGGCGAGCAGCCAGTCCTCCCGCACGGCCTCCGGGGGAGTGAAGGAGGGGCCGACCGGGGCCAGGGCCATCGTGACCAGCGCCTCACGCGAGGGGAAGTGGTCGGTGCGGGCCTTGCGCACCCAGTCGGCCTGCCGGGCGGCCTCGTCGAAGACGGGGTACCCGTAGCCGAAGACGGCACGGATCCCCGCCTCCGTCAGCGCCTCGACGGCGGCTGCGGTGTGCTCCGGCGTGTGCTGGACGTGGGAGAAGTCCTGGACGGTGGTGACCCCGGAGTCCAGACACTCCAGTGCGCCGAGGAGGTTGCCGGTGTACACCTCGGCGGGCGTGTACCGGGCGCCGAGGTCACCGAGAATCCGGTGGAGGTAGCGGTCAAGGCTCTCGTCGACCGCGGCGGACCGCAGCACCCCCTGCCACAGGTGCCGGTGGGTGTCGACGAAGCCGGGCAGCACCACCATCGTGCGGGCGTCGATCACCTCCAGGCCGGTATCGGTGTCGTCGACGGGCAGGTCGGGGCCCACGGCGGCGATCCGGCCCTCCTCGACGAGGACATCGGTGTGCGGGTGGGCGATGGGGTGGGGGGCGGTGTCGATGACCAGGCCACCGCGCAGGAGCAGGCGCGGGGTGTGGTGGCGCTCGATTCCCATGGCACGTCTCCCTCTGCACGTTCGGAAGAAAGCTTTATTGAAAGCTATCACGACAGTGATCAATTATCCTGTCGAGGTGAACGCGGCATCCGGACCGGACCCCGACCCCGTCGACGCGCTGCTGAGCGCCTGGCGCACCGAGCTGCCGGATGTGCTGCGACCGGCGACGGAGCTGTCGAAGCGGATAACCCGGCTCGCGGGCGCGCTGGACGCGGCCACCCGCGGTGTACTGCCCGAACTCGGTCTGACCGTCGCCGAGTTCGACATCCTGGTGGCCCTGCGCAGGTCCGGTGAGCCGTACCGTATGAGGCCGAACGAACTGGTCCGCGCCCTGCTGCTGTCCTCCGGCGGCATCAGCAACGTCGTCAACCACCTCGCCGGCCGCGGACTCGTCCGCCGCGAACCCTCACCGGACGACGGCCGGAGCACCATGATCCGGCTGACCCGGGAGGGGGTGCGCACCGCCGAGCGCGCCGTCCGTGCCCATGCGGACGCCCATGAGGCGGTCTTCGCCGAGGCGTCCCCCGCGGCCGTGCGTGCCGCGGCCCGGGCGCTGCGCGAGATGGGCGTGGACCGCGGCCCCGCACCGCGCCCGCTGCGGACGGGGCGCAATCCCAGCCGGTCGTGAGGCGCGGGTGGCCCCGGGGAGTGGCCGAGGCCGGGGGCTCGCGCCGGCCGCTTACGCCTGATCCGCCGCCGCTTGGAGGGCGGCGACATCAATCTTCTTCATGCCGAGCATGGCCTTCATGGCACGGGTCGCGCGCTCCTGGTCCGGGTCGTTCAGCAGCTCCGCCATACCGCCGGGCGCGACCTGCCAGGACAGGCCGTACTTGTCCTTCAGCCAGCCGCACGGGCCCTCCTCGCCGCCTTCGGAGAGCTTGGCCCAGTAGTAGTCGATCTCGTCCTGGTCGGCGCAGAGGACCATCAGGGAGATCGCCTCGCTGAAGGTGAACTCGGGGCCGCCGTTGATCGCCGTGTACTGCTGGCCGTCGAGCTCGAACTCGACCGTCAGTACGGTCCCCGCAGGCCGCGGACCTGCCTCGTTGTAATGGGTGACGTTCTTGATCTTCGAGTTCGGGAACACCGAGCAGTAGAACTCCGCGGCTTCCTTGCCCTGGGTGTCGAACCAGAGGTTGGGGGTGATCTGGGGCATGGTCTTCTCCCTGGGACGGGTCGCTGCCGATGGCTGCGTCTGTGCCTCTTCAGACGGTCCCACCGGACGGAACTCATCGCCCGTCGGGAAGGTCTTTCGTGTCGCCCGCCAGGGGCGATTTTCGGCCAGCCCCGAGAGCCGCCCTCACTCCCACCCGAACCGGTACTCACTTCCCCACCCGAACCGGCGCTCACTTCCCCACCCGAACCGGCGATCACTTCCCCCGGGCCGGCCCTCACTTCCACCGGAAGCTGACGTCCTTGGTGTCGAGGTGCATCCCCAGCGGCACCCGCCAGCCGTCCACGCACACCCGCCAGGTGCCGGTCTGCCTCCTGCCCACGGCGAGCGGCAGCGGAAGGGGATGGGTGGAGGTGAGGGTGGCCCAGTCGACGCCGAGGGCGCCGATGATGTGGGTGCCGAAGACGATGCTGCCTGCGGTGACGGGCCGGGCGCCGTTGTTGAGGAAGTCCACGGTGACCTTCTGGCACCAGCGGACGTCCGTGCCGGCGAGAGCGGGCTTGCCTATCAGGAGGCCGGAGGGTGCCCCTGGACCGGCCGGGATGGTGGGGGAAGGGGGCTCGGGGGCCGGGGAGCCGTGCGGCGGGGCGGTGCCTCCGGGACGGCTGGGGGAGTGGGGCACGCCCGGTGAGGCCGGGGGCGTCGTGCCGTCGTCGTGGCTGCCGTGGCCACTGTGGCTGCCGTGTGCGCCGGAGGGTGATGCGGAGGAGCCAGGAGGGGCGCCGGATGCGCCGGGGCCGCCGTGGGCTCCGCTGCTGCCGCCCTCGACGCCCTTGTCTGCTCCGGAGGGGGACTCCGGCACGGTCCGCCCGGCACGCGCCCGTCCGCTGCCGCTGCCGCCGGCACCGTCGCTGCCGCCGTCTCCGCCACCGCGGTCGCCACCGTCCGCGCGGCCTCCGTCGCCGTCCAGCGGAGTCAGTTCGACACCGCTCTCGGGCGGTACGGCCCGGCTCGGCGCACGGTCATCGGAGGGGCCTGCCGCGCCCACCGCGGCATAGCCCTGATCGGCCGCGCTTCCGCAGCCGGTGAGCAGGGAACCCAGACACAGCACGGCCGCCGAGGCGGCGGCCACAGTCGTCGTCCGTCGCATCGGCACAGTGTTGCTGACGGTGCGTCAGGTGTACAGAGGCCGGTCGCACGGCCGTTGTCCGGCCGGACCTGACTCTCTCGCGGCCGGGCGGGCGCACCTCGCGCCACGCCCCCGCCCTTCCTCCCTGCGTCCTTGCAACTGTCCGCCGAGCGGCACCAAGCGCTGTGCGGCCCCTCGGCGGACCGTTCCTCAGTCGGAGATCAGGCCCTCGCGCAGCTGCGCCAGGGTGCGGGTGAGCAGCCGGGAGACGTGCATCTGGGAGATGCCGACCTCCTCGCCGATCTGGGACTGCGTCATGTTGGCGAAGAAGCGCAGCATGATGATCTGGCGCTCGCGGGCCGGGAGTTTGGCCAGCAGCGGCTTGAGCGATTCGCGGTACTCCACGCCTTCCAGGGCGGAGTCCTCGTAGCCGAGGCGGTCCGCGAGGGAGCCCTCGCCGCCGTCGTCCTCGGGGGAGGGGGAGTCGAGCGAGGAGGCGGTGTACGCATTGCCGACGGCCAGGCCGTCGACGACGTCCTCCTCCGACACCCCCAGGCACAGGGCCAGTTCGGGGACCGTCGGGGAGCGGTCCAGCTTCTGGGAGAGCTCGTCGCTGGCCTTGGTGAGGGCGAGCCGGAGCTCCTGGAGCCGGCGCGGGACGCGTACCGACCACGACGTGTCGCGGAAGAAGCGCTTGATCTCGCCGACCACGGTCGGCATCGCGAACGTCGGGAATTCCACGCCGCGTTCGCAGTCGAAACGGTCGATCGCCTTGATCAGGCCGATGGTGCCGACCTGGACGATGTCCTCCATCGGCTCGTTGCGACTGCGGAAGCGGGCGGCCGCATACCGGACAAGCGGGAGGTTCAGCTCGATGAGCGTGTCACGGACGTAGGTGCGTTCCGCGCAGTCCTTGTCGAGCGAGGCCAGCCGCAGGAACAGGGAGCGGGAGAGCGTGCGGGTGTTGATGGCGTCGTCGTCATGCACGTGTGGTGCGGGCGCGGGAATCGCGGGAAGCACCTTCGAGCTGCCCAGTTCTACGGACATGCCACCCCCTTGAGGTCGCGGTCGGGTCGCTGTGGCGTCCTCGGGCCGGGGCGGACCGAGGAGTGATACCTCCACCTGAATACCGGAGGCAGCGCTACGGCAAACGCGGTTCCTGCAGAATGTCACATGTCGGCAACACGCTGTAGCGCCTTGTCGACATATCTGTGCAGGATCGGGTCGCTCGTCCCGGCTACGCGTCGATCCTGTTTGCGGATCGCAGTCGGGCGAAGCTCCGCGACAGTAGCCGTGAGACATGCATCTGCGACACCCCCAGCTCCGCACTGATCTGTGACTGCGTCAGATTGCTGTAGTAACGCAGCAGAAGGATCCGCTGCTCGCGCTCGGGCAGCTGGACGAGAAGGTGCCGTACGAGGTCGCGGTGCTCGACGCCGGCCAGCTCCGGGTCCTCGTAGCCGAGGCGGTCCAGCAGGCCGGGCAGGCCGTCGCCCTCCTGGGCGGCCTCCAGTGACGTGGCGTGATACGAGCGGCCCGCCTCCAGGCAGGCCAGCACCTCGTCCTCGCCGATCTTGAGCCGTTCGGCGATCTCGGCGGTGGTGGGGGAGCGGCCGTGCAGCACCGTCAGATCCTCGGTCGCGCCGTTGACCTGCACCCAGAGCTCATGGAGGCGGCGCGGCACATGGACCGTGCGGACATTGTCTCGAAAGTAGCGTTTGATCTCGCCGACAACGGTGGGCATGGCGAAGGTGGGGAACTGGACGCCCCGGTCCGGATCGAACCGGTCGATGGCATTGATCAGGCCGATGGTGCCGACCTGGATGACGTCCTCCATCGGCTCATTACGGCTACGGAAACGGGCCGCGGCATAGCGGACCAGCGGCAGGTTGGCTTCGATCAGTGCGGCCCGGACCCGGGTGTGTTCGGGGGTACCGGGCTCCAGGTCCGTCAACTCCGCGAACAGCACCTGCGTGAGCGCCCGCGTGTCCGCGCTTCGGCTCTCGCGGGATGGAGCCTTGGGCGCAGTACGGGCCGTCACGGTCACGCCACCCTTCACAGTGCATGTATCCGGCAAAAGCGGTCATAGCATCACAAGACATGTGCACTGTGTGCAAGCACCCCATAATGCCGTGTTGAGCGAAGAGTTGGGGTGGGTGCGGGGCGGCCGGGAGGCCGGTGGGCGGCGGTGGGCGTCCGGGGGTACGGCGAA
This sequence comes from Streptomyces lydicus, assembly GCF_004125265.1. Classification (GTDB taxonomy): domain Bacteria; phylum Actinomycetota; class Actinomycetes; order Streptomycetales; family Streptomycetaceae; genus Streptomyces; species Streptomyces lydicus_C. The sequence continues at coordinate 4,305,039 of NZ_RDTE01000003.1, read as the reverse complement.
GCCCCCCGCCCGGCGGGGGCGGGGGGCTCGGTGCGGTGAGGTGCGGGGGTGCCGGGGCTCAGAATTCGTAGTCGGCGATCACCCAGGTGGCGAATTCGCGCCACAGCGCGGCGGCCGCCTGGTGGGCCGGGTGCTCGATATAGCGCTTGAGGGCGTCCGTGTCGGCCACGGCGGAGTTGATCGCGAAGTCGTAGGCGATCGGGCGGTCGGTGATGTTCCAGCCGTACTCCCAGGACGTGAGTTCCGGAATCTGGCCCTCCAGTGCCTCGAAGGCGCGGAGGGCGGCCTGCACCCGCTCCTCGTCGCGGGAGACACCTTCATTGAGCTTGAACAGGACCAGGTGGCGGATCACTGGGGCCTCCGTTACGGCGGGCGGGGCGCGGCAGGTCCGGTGGGCCGGCCGGCCGGGGCTGGGGTCTCGGCCGATCGCGGGGACGGTCCGGCGCCTCGGGCGGCTCCAGGTTCCGCCGGCCGGACCGGGCGGCCCCTATTTGATCAGCTGCGTCATGAACTCGCCGACGCCCTGGGCGGCGGACGAGATGCCCTCGAAGCCTATCTGCACCATTTCGGCGGCCCGCTGAGGGGAGGTGATGATCGTGTACAGCACGAAGACGATGACCATGTACAACGCGATCTTCTTCGCCTGCGCCATCAGTCCCGTCTCCCCTACGCAGTCCCCTACGGCAGTACCTGCACTTCCCGGCAGTCGGGCGAGTGTAACCACAGGTGTTCGATCGCGGGAGTCGCGCCCACGGCTCCGCTGTATCCGCCTGTCGATCACCTCCCCCACTGCGGCACTGATCCGGACTTTATGGACCAAAGGCCCACCAAAGGAGGGCTTTTGCCTGCCTGTTGGGACAGGTCCCCCACGGCACCATGAGTGAGGTGGCCCGGTGGATCCGGCAGGAATCCACGGGCCCTGGATCAGGGCCTCGCTGCGGGGCCCGCGCCCTCGCCGTCCCCGTGACGGCGGCGCGGGCCCGGGGCCCGGTCCGCACCGGGGGAGCGGTTGTCCCTTACACCGTTCCCGCCCGGACAGGAGCCCCGCCGCCGAGCCGTCCCTGGATGCCACGGGGGGTCCCAGGGCACGCACGGCGGCGGGGCTCCGTCGTGCGTCTGCAACCGCGCACGAGGCCCTCGCGTCTCCCACCTCGTACGACCCGGAACCCGGGGACCTCATACGGCCCGGAGCGCCTGGTCGGCACGCGGCATACGGCATGCATCATGTACGCGACACAACGGAGCGCGGCAGCGTGCCGCGAGCCGCGGCGTGCGGCCGCGCGGGACGACGAAAGGAACACAGGCTCCAACGATGAAGATCGACTGGGACCGGCGTACCTGCGCGCGCCGCGGGCACATCACCTACCTCCCGCACGAGGAACACCTCCGGGACAAACTGCGCGCGGATACCGCTCTCGGCGAGGCCTGGCGCTGTCTGCGCTGCGGCGACTTCGCCCTCGGCGACCCGCACGGCTCCGGCCCGGCCGCCGATGCCCCGCTGGTCCCGCGGGGCAAGGTCCTGCGCGACCTGTTCATCCTGCGGTTCCTGGCCGTCGAGCGTGCGGTGCGCGGCGTGTTCATCGTGCTGGCCGCGGTCGGCGTATGGCAGTTCAGCAACCGCAAGGACGCTGTCCGCCGGTTCTTCGACGAGTACATCGCCGTGCTCCGCCCGGTGGCCCGGCACTTCCACTACGACCTGGACCAGTCGCCGGTCGTCGGCACCATCCAGAAGACCTTCGGCTACCGCCACTCCACCTTGATGCTGGTGGCCGGGCTGCTGCTGGCGTACGCCCTGGTGGAGATCGTCGAGGGCGTCGGCCTCTGGCGCGCCAAGCGGTGGGCGGAGTACCTGACGGTGGTGGCGACGGCGGCCTTCCTGCCGCTGGAGATCTACGAGCTGACCGAGAAGGTCAGCTGGCTCAAGATCGCCACGCTGGTGATCAACATCCTGGCGGTGCTCTACATCCTGCTCACCAAGCGGCTCTTCGGGCTGCGCGGCGGCCGCGCGGCCTTCGACGAGGAGCGGCACAGCGCCTCTCTCCTGGAGGTCGAGACCTCCGCCGGAGTGTCCGTCACCGCCCATAATGGCTGAACGCTCGATCCAAGGGGGAAGCGAAGAATGCCCATGAACTCCGTACCGCGTGAGCCCGATTCGTCCGTCGCGGCAGCCCGGCCGGCTCCCCGGTCGCTGCCGGCGCGGCGCCGGCCGGCCGTCGTGCTGGCGCTGCTGGCCGGCCTGCTGGCCGCGGCCGTCGCACCGGCCACGGCGGCGGGCCGCGACGCGGTCGACGGCACCCGGGCGGCGGCCACCGCGAGCGCACCGGACCGGAGCGCCGATGCCTCCCGGCTCGCTGCCGCGCCCGCACGGTCCGCTGTCTACCGCCACCACAGCGCGCACCACTCGGCCCCGCTCAAGACGGTCTTCAAGGCCAAGAAGTCCAAGACGTCGAAGTGGAAGTCGAAGGCGAAGAAGAAGGGCGGCTTCTTCAAGAAGCTCGGCATCTTCCTGATCGTGCTGTTCGTTCTCTTCCTCGTCGTTGTGATCCTGGTGATCTGGCTGATCGTGCGCTTCTTCCGCCGCGCGGCGCGCAACCGGCGCAACGACTAGTCATTCCCCACGGGCCGACAAGGCCACGCGGCGCGTCCGTTTCGACGGGCGCGCCGCTTTGTGCTGTGTCCGCCGTGCCGCGGGCCGCCGGTGTTCCGGCGCTGCCGGATTCCGCTCCGGCCCCAGGCTGACCAATTACAGGCTGATCCGACCACAGCCCTGGCCGGCCGCAGCGCCGGCCGACTACGGTCCTGGCTGCCTCACTTGCCGCGGAGAAGCCCCAGGAATGTCTTCAGCGTCAGCCGAAGGGACTGGTTCTTCTGCTTGAGGATGCGGGCCTGTTCCTGCGCCAGGTCACCTGAACGCAATGCGCCGGCACGCTGCTCCATATACGCAGCGGGATCTGCTTGAAACTCCCCGATGCGCGGGTCTGTTTCTAAGGCCACGCCGTTCCAGACACCTGCAGTCGTACTCATGACTGAATCCCCCCAGGATTCTGCATCGCGTGTGCGTTTGTCGCGGCGGTCGGGCATGAGTTCCGTCCCTAACCCCCGAGGTGAACACCCGCCGTGGGCTGCCGATCTTTTTCGCGGCGAGATCGCTACCACTGGCCGCTCGCGATCATGAGCGACCCCCTCCCGACGTGCACCCACCGTATGTCGAGCACATCGCCTTTATCCGGCATCACACACTAGCTCAGGAGTACCCGAATCAACCCTGAGATAAACGAATTTCGCCCGATGAGACTACTCTGTGTGTATCGTGCGTGACAGCGCAAGCAGCCTGGGGTTGGGGACAGGGGAGGGGTTGCATATGGGGTGGGGTGCGTTTTCCGCCGGTGCGCTGGCGGTTCTGGCGTATGTGGCTCAGATGGTCATCGGGCTGGACATGGCCACCTGGCTGTTCTGGGTGATCACTGGGGTCGGGAGCGTGGCCACGGTGGCCACGGTCTGGCTGGCCAGCCGTCGGGTCACCACGGCGAACGAAGCCGCGAAGGCGGCGACGAAGAACCAGCGGCGGGCTTTCGAGGATGTGCTCGTTCCTCTTGCGTCCAACCTCGGTCAGATTGTTTCGAGTCCGACAAAAGCCGAACGAAATGCACTGCAGCAGCAGACCAAGCAGGCCATCGTCTCGCTCACCGCTTCACTGATCGGCCCTCAGGATGTACGGGCCTGTTTTCTGGAACAGGTTCCCGGTACTCCGGCCGGGCAGCGCGAGGTGAAATGCCGTAACAGTCTCTGGTCGGGCCGGAATGTGGCACCCGTGACGACATTCCGGGAGACGGACCTCCGCGGTAAGGAGCTCCTGAAGCTGCTCGACGACGGCACCAGTACGTTCGTGGAAAATGTGGATCTCTTACCCGATGCGTTAAAGCCCGACAGCGACAGCTACAAGACCTATATCGCCTGTGCCGTGACGGCCGGGGACGAATCCTTCGGAGTTCTGGCCGTCGACGGTCTCCGGCCGGGGGATCTGCACCAGGACGACGTGACCATGGTCGGGGTGTTCGCCCGCATGCTGGGCGTCGCCCTGGCCGTGAAGAAGTAGACGAAGTAACCGGCATCGGCCGGCGTCGCCTGCCGCTCGCCGAGGGCCGGACCGTGGTGAGGGGGCTCCGCGCCCGCCGCGGCATCCGCACCGGCCGCGCCGCGGGGCGGACCCCGAACATGACGAGGGCCCCGATCCCTGGGGATCGGGGCCCTCGCCCTCTGAGCGGTAGCGGTGGGATTTGAACCCACGGAGGAGTTGCCCCCTCACGCGCTTTCGAGGCGCGCTCCTTCGGCCGCTCGGACACGCTACCGAGAGAGAGCTTAGCCCAAGGGGGGCCGTGCGCCGAAATCGGATTCCGGAGAGGGGCCGGCGCGGGGGCGGGACACCGCTCAGCGGTCGCGGAAGAAGTCGGTCAGCAGGGCCGCGCAATCGGCTTCGAGGACGCCGGTGATGACCTCGGGACGGTGGTTGAGACGCCGGTCACGGACGACGTCCCAGAGGGAGCCGGCCGCGCCGGCCTTGGCGTCGCGGGCGCCGTAGACGACGCGGTCGACCCGGGAGAGCACGATCGCCCCGGCGCACATCGTGCACGGTTCCAGGGTGACGACGAGCGTGCAGTCCGTCAGCCGCCACTCGCCCGTCCGTCGCCCGCCGGCCGCCGAGGCGGCATCGTGCGCGAGGTCCGTACGGAGGTCCCCCGGGGGCGATGCCTGCTCCCGTAGGGTCCGGGCCGCTGCCCGCAGCGCCAGGATCTCGGCGTGGGCGGTCGGATCGCCGGTGGCCTCCCGCTCGTTGTGGCCGGTGCCGAGGACCGTGCCGTCCGCGGACAGCACGACGGCGCCCACCGGGACGTCACCGGTCCCGGGGGCGCGGGCGGCCTCGGCCAGCGCCTGCCGCATCGGTGCGATCCACGGATCGCGCAGCGGGTCGGGTGCGGGGGAGGCGTGAGAGGCGGATGGGGGGACGGTCATGTCCCCAGTGTCGGGGACGTGACCGGGGCGGGGCCGTCGGGTCCCGGGACGGGAGCCCGGCCGGGCCGGCTCAGCGCACGGCTTCGAGGACCTCCGTGCAGCCCAGGGCGTCGGCAATGGTGCCCAGCGCGTCGCCGTCGAGGGCCAGCAGCTCCTTCTCGCCGATGCCCAGGTCGGCCAGGAGTCCGGCATCGCCGAGCGGGCCGTGCGGCGGGCCGTCCGTGTCGTTCACCGCCTCCAGGGGGTCGTCGTCCTCCACGTCGTTGTGCGATTCGGGTTCGCCGTCCTCCGTGCCGTCCAGGTCGAGGCTGTCGAGGTCGTCGGCCGCGTCGTCCTCCTCACGGCCGAGCAGCTCGTCGGTCAGCATCGCGCCGTACGAGCTTCTGGCGGCAGCGGCGGCGTTGGAGAGGAAGACCCGCGGGTCGTCCTCGCCGTCCACCCGGACGACGCCGAACCAGGCGTCCTCCTGCTCGATGAAGGCCACCACCGTGTCGTCGTCGACCGCCGCCTCTCGGGCCAGATCGGCCAGATCGGTCAGCGTCTCCACATCGTCGAGCTCCGTATCGCTCGCTTCCCACCCGTCTTCGGTGCGCGCGAGCAGTGCGGCGAAGTACACCGTGACTCTCCCACTGGTCATAGGCGTGCCGGGTCGGGCGGGGCGGCGCTGCACGCCGTTGGTCCCGCCCCTTTCGGAATCGTGGCAGAAACAACGCGTTCGCGCGGGGTCTTCGACGCTGCGTCGTGCGGAGGTTGTGAGAGATGTCGCTCACGTGCCGCAGTGCGGGCGGGGGCGAGGAGGTGGTTCGCTACCGGCGGAATGGCCTCCGCTACCAGCGGAATGTGCGCATCCGCAGGGCCTGGCGCATCCGTTCGGCCCGTGCGCGGCGCGGCTGTACGCGGTTCCGCAGCTCCTTGGCCTCGTGCAGTTCCCACAGAAATTGTGCGCGGCGCCGTCGGCGCGCCGCCTGAGCCCCGGCGTCCGGGGCCGCGCCCCCGGTGCCGAGGGCAGCGTTGTCCGGGTCATCGGTCCGCTTGTGGTCGGGCACGCGCACACCACCTCGGGCGAGGACTTCGCCCGAGGGCAGGACGGCCGATCGGGCGTACGTGCCCACTTTCCCTCCTTTCGGTGGTTTGATGCCGACCACACTCCGATGCCGTGCGCGGCGGCCGGTGCCGCACGGCGGGCGCCGCGGCCTTCCGGCTCGGTTAGTGTCGATGTCATGCGGATCCACGTCGTCGACCACCCGCTGGTGGCGCACAAACTCACCACGCTGCGCGACAAGCGCACCGATTCCCCCACCTTCCGGCGGCTCGCCGACGAGCTGGTCACCCTGCTCGCCTACGAGGCCACCCGTGATGTGCGCACCGAGCAGGTCGGCATCGAGACACCGGTGACGGCGACCACCGGTGTGCGGCTGTCGCACCCGCGCCCCCTGGTCGTGCCGATCCTGCGCGCCGGTCTGGGCATGCTGGACGGCATGGTGCGGCTGCTGCCCACCGCCGAGGTCGGCTTCATGGGCATGGTCCGCAACGAGGAGACCTACGAGGCGCACACGTACGCCACGCGGATGCCCGATGACCTCTCGGGCCGTCAGGTGTACATCGTCGACCCGATGCTCGCCACGGGCGGCACGCTGGTCGCGGCGATCAATGAGCTGATCCAGCGCGGCGCGGACGATGTCACCGCGATCTGCCTGCTGGCCGCGCCGGAGGGCGTCGCGGTCATGGAGAAGGAGCTGGCCGGCGCGCCGGTGACGGTGGTCACCGCGGCGGTCGACGAGCGGCTGAACGAGGACCGCTACATCGTGCCGGGCCTCGGCGACGCGGGCGACCGGATGTACGGCACGGCCGGCTGACGGAGCTACCGCTTTCCCGACTGATCAACGGCCGGGCCCCGCACCACGGGTTGGTGCGGGGCCCGTGTGCGTGCGGTCAGCACTTGGCGTCGGCGGCGGGGGCCGGGGACGGGCGGTTCAGCAGGGCCAGGGACTTCGCGGCGTTCTGCTGGGTGGTCAGTTCCTTGAAGGTGTCACCGATGATCAGGTCGAGGTCGGTGCCCTTGCGGCCGTCGGTCTTGCGCTGAGCGCCGGTGAGCTGGGTGGCCAGAACCTTCAGCGGCCCGTCGGCATCCTCGGGGCCGAGCAGTATCCCGGAGCCCTTGACCTTCTTGTCGTAGGCGGCGGGGGCGTTGCCCACCCTGCCGACTTTGAAGCCGCGCTTCTGGAGCTCGTCGGCGGTGCGCTTGGCGAGGCCGGAGCGCGGGGTGGCGTTGAAGACGTTGACGGTCAGCGAGCCGGGCGCGGGCAGTTTCCGTGCGGCGTTCCTGGCCTGTGCGGTGTCCGTCTTGCCGTGGTCGCGGCAGTGCGCTGTGCCCGGGGAGGCCTGGGCGGTGTTGCCACGGCCGCCGAAGACGTCGATGAGCTGCAGGGTCCCCCAGCCGGCCAGACCGAGGGCGCAGGCCGTGGCGACGACGGTGAGGACGATCCGGCGACGGTGGCGGGGACGGCGCATCCGCGGATACCTGTCGCCCGTGATGCGGTACTTCTTACCGCCCATCCCTGGGGGCGTCAGCATGCTCATGGGCGCAGCGTAGTGCGGTGGGCACGCCGTGCCTACTAGATGATCAACGCGTCGTGCGAGAGCCAACCCAAAAGGATCAATTCGGGCAGGGTGGGTTGGGCGGCACCGAGCGGTAAAGGGGGTTTTCCGGCCGATTGGCCGGTCGGCCGGGGAGGTGGTGCGTCAGCCCAGTTCGAGCACGCGGGCGTGCAGCACCTGGCGCTGCTGGAGCGCCGCGCGGACCGCGCGGTGCAGCCCGTCCTCCAGATAGAGGTCGCCCTCCCACTTCACGACGTGCGCGAAGAGGTCGCCGTAGAACGTCGAGTCCTCGGCGAGCAGCGTTTCGAGATCGAGCTGCTGCTTGGTCGTCACCAACTGGTCGAGGCGCACCGGGCGCGGGGCGACGTCCGCCCACTGGCGGGTGCTCTCCCGGCCGTGGTCCGGGTACGGCCGGCCGTTTCCGATGCGCTTGAAGATCACACGGAAAGCCTACCGGGCGAGCGGCACCGGGCGCAGCCATGCCGCAGCAACGCAAAAGGATCATTGGCGGCAAATTTGGATCATTGGGGAGGGGTGGGCCGGTGGATATGGCTGGATGCGACCCGAACGGGCTACCCGCGCGGCGTGTCCCGGGGTGTCTCCCGGGGGTCGGGGCCCGCCCCGTTCGCCGCGGTCCGGAACCGGTCCTTCACCACTTCCGGGCGGCCTCCAGGCAGGGCTGCCAGTAGGTGACCCGGGCGGTGTGCGGGTCGACATGGACGGGGGTGCGGCCGTCCAGGCCGACCTGGGTGGGGGTGGCGCGGGCGGCCAGCGCGACGCCGAACTGGGAGATTTTCCGGCCGCGGTGGCCCGTGCCGCCCGGCTCGCCGGCGGCGGAGGTGATGATCGTGGCGTACGCCGTGTCGTCTGGCGCCAGGGAGACGGTGGTGAGCGGCCGGCTCGCCCCGATCGCGGGAAGGGCGGGCCGCCGGTCGTTGCCGAACCACAGCAGCGGATAGCGCTGGGCGGCGAAGTCGCAGGTCCGGCGGGAGAAGTTGGTGACCGTCAGCAGCATGCGGCGGTCCCGTCGCGGCAGTGCGCCGGCGTGGAATCTGAGCATCTCGGGGGTGCAGGCGACCCGGCCGTTCCGGCCCGTGGGCGGGCTGTCGCCGTCCGGGAGGGGTGGGGCGGGGGCCGGCGAGAAGGCCGTGACGGAGCCCTCGCCCCCCTTGCCCGGGGCGCCGTGGCAGCCGGCGGTCAGGGTCAGCGCGGCGGCGACGAGGAGACCTGCGGCAGCGGCCCGGCGGGTGGTGGCCCGGCAGGTGGTGGCGGTGGACGGCATAGGGAGCTCCCCCGGGACGGTGGCGTGTACACGACCTTCGGCGCGGGTGCTGGTGATCTGCTAACGCACGGCTAACGGGGGCCGTGGGTTTAGGCCCCTTGTTCTCAACCGGGCTGCGGTGATGAGGAAGTGCCGCCTCTGCCGGGTGCTACGTGGGTGCTGCCCCGTGGGGTGGGGGTGGCCGACGGGGGCGTGGAGGGCGCCGCGGTGGTCCTCGCGGGGCCGCCGCCCGGCTCCGCCGGCGGCCGGGGGGTGGGGGTGTCCGTAGGGGAAGAGTGCGGCGGCGGGACCGGTGTCCCGTTGGGCGTGGCCGAGCGGGAGGGGCCGCCCGTACGGGGCGGGACCCGCGACGGGTGGCTCGGGGACGGGACGGGGGACGGTCCCGTACGGGATGACGGGGACGGTGCCGGGCCGACCGGGCTCGGCGGGGTTGCGGGCAGGGGCCGGTCCGGGGCGCCGGGGGCGGCCGTCAGAAAGCCGATCACGACGGCGGCGGTCGCGGCGGCCGCTGCCAGCGGCAGTCCGAAACGGCGCAGCCACGGCCGCATCGGGCCGGGCAGCCGGCCACGGCGGGTGTGCGGGCCCGGGGGCGCGGCCGGCCGCAGGTCCCTCAGGGCGATGCTCTCGGCGCGCGCGGCGAAGGCCCCGCGCAGCCGGTCTTCCACGGGACGCCCGGGCGCGGCGCCGTCGGGGCCAGGGCCGGGGCCCGTACCGCCTCCGCCCCGGCCGCCGCTGCCGCCCGTGGCATCACCGGGCCCGCCGCCGGCGCCACCGGGTCGTGTGCCGGGGCCGTTCATGACCGCTCCTCCAAGATCTTTTCCAGCGAGTTCAGTGCGCGGCTGGCGATCGACTTCACCGCGCCGCGGCTGATGCCCAGCGTCGCCGCGATCTGTGCCTCTGTCAGATCGCCCCAGTAGCGCAGGACCAGCACCTCCCGGCGGCGGGCGGTCAGCCCGCTCAGCGCGGCGAACACCTCGCGGTGCTCCTCGTCCAGCACGATCCGCTCCTCGGCGGACGGTGCATCCGCTTCGTACGGCGGGGTGTAGCCGCGTGCGGTGCGCCGGCGCCGCAGCACCGAGCGGGCGGCGTTGACGACCGCGGTACGCAGATAGGCGAGCGCATTGTCGACCTCGCCGAGCTGTTCGCCGTGCCGCTTGTAGAGCGCGGCGAACGCGTCCTGGACGACGTCCTCGGCGGTGGCACGGTCGTCGACGAGCAGGACGGCCAGCCGGACCATGGTCAGCCGGTGGGCGTGGTAGAGCTCGCTGATCGTCGGCCGAGGCTCGGGGGGTGCGGGTGGCGCGGGGACGGCCTCGTCCGGCAACCAGGCCTCGAAATCTGCCGGTTGGCCGTACGCGGGATGGCGGGCCGGGTGGCCGGGGTGCGGTGTTTCGCGGCGGGCGGCCGCCGGGCGGGCGGTGCGCAGCAGCCACCGCCACAGGGCAGACCGGGGCCCCGGCACGGCGAACCGTACCGGGGCGTACTGCGGGCCGGCGGAGTGCTCCATCGATTCCTCGGGGTGCGGCGGGGGGCCTTTCGCGGTGGCTCAGCCGCGCCGGCGGCGGACCGCGTAGACGGTGCCGCCACCCACGGCGATCAGGGCCGCGGCGGTGCCGCCGAGCGCCATGGTGGTCGTGGAGGAGGCTCCGGTGCGGGCGAGTTCCTTCCCGCCCCCGGATCCCTTGGCGGGGGCGGGGCGGGCGGACGCGCCGGGGCCGTCGCCGTGGGTGCCGGGCGAGGCCGGCGAGGCGCTGGGGCGGGGCTCGGCGCTGCTCGGCCGCGGTGCCGGGCGGCTGGGTGAGGCGGAGGGGCGGGGCGTGCCGGGAGCGTCGGTCCGGGTGGGGGGTGTGGGGAAGGCGCTGGTGGCCGGTCGGGGCGTGGGCCGGGTGCTGCCGTCGGCCGGTCGCGGGGTGGGTGCCTGGGCAGCGGAGCCGGTGTGCGGGCGCGGCTGCGGTGCCCGGTCGTCGGCCTGCGCGGTACCGGCCACGGACAGCGCGGCCAGCGCGAGCGCCGCGACCAGCCCGGCGCCGGCCGCACCGCGCGGACGGGGGCGGGGACGGGGGTGAAGACGGGCGGCGTACGGCCGGAAACCGGCGGAGGCGCGGGAGGTACGGGAGGTGCGGGAGGTACGGCTGAACTTCACGGACTTCACGGTCGGCTGCTCCACGTTCGTCGACGGGACGGCGCCTGAAGGCGCCCTCACCCGTGACGACGTGCGGCGGGGGCGGGGGTTGCCGGGCGGTGCGGAAAATCTTCGCCGGCCCGCTTCCGTCCGCCGGAGGCCTTCGGCGCACGCTGGTCAGCAGCCCTCAAGCCGTGTCGGTCAGCCGTCCCCGACCCACGCCGGTCAGCGGCCCTTGCCCCACGCCGGGCAGCAGCCGTCAGGGCAGCAGCCGTCAGCCCACGCTGTGCAGCAGCTTCTCCACGGCCTTGACCCGGTCGCCCAGCTCCGCCAACTGCGCACCCACGGCCTCCTGTTGGGCGGAGAATCGCTCCGCGAGCTTGCGGTACTCGGCCAGTGCGGCGGCGTCCGCGCGATGCCGCTGCAGCTTGAAGTACGACACCACGATCGTGGTGACCGCACCGAAGATGATCACCAGGACGGCTATCGGGATGATGGTGCTGCTGTTCATGTGCGGGTCCCCCTAGGGTCGTTCGGTCCCTTTGCGGACGGACGGCTCCACCGCGCCTTCCGCGTCCCCGGTCCCGTGTGGTGCGGTCGTCCCGGACCGGTCCTCCTGGAGGGCCGCGAGGACGGTGGCCAGGTTCAGCTTCAGCTCGAACGGCGTCAGTTCGAAGTACTTGAGTGCCTTGCCGTCCTCGGACAGCTCCAGCCTGCCCACCACCAGACCGGCCTTCTCCAGGCGGTCAAGGTGCATGTAGAGCAGCGGCCGGGACATCTCCAGCCGGCGGGCCAGTTCGCTGACGTAGAGCCGGCCGCCGGCCAGTTCGGCGATCACCCGCAGTCGCTGTGCATGGCCCACGGCGGACAGCAGGGCCAGCAGCTCCTCGCTGTTCATGGCCCACCTTCTTGCCGTTCCGGACGCCTGTCAGCGGAGGTTTTCGCATGACGCGACGGACTGTCAAACATGTCCCACGCCTCCGCGCCCTCCGGCTCACCGCAATCTTACGGTTGACGCTCTATCTCGACACCTGTAATTCTTCACTTACATGCGTACCAGTGAAGGTGCGATGTGTTGTCGAGGGGGGCAAGGCACATGAGCGTGGCGTTGCGAACGCGGCCGGCGGAGCACGGGCCGAAGGAAAGACCGCCGGTCACGGTGCGGTGTGCGACCTGGAGCGCGCGGCACCCGTGGCGCGCACTCGCCGGATGGCTGGCGTTCGTGGTGCTGTGCCTGGGGGTGGGCCTCTCGGCGGGCACCCACAACGCCACGGCGGAGGACTACCGCGTCGGGGAGGCCGGCCGCGCGGAGACCCTGGCCGCCGAGGCCCATCTGGGGCATGAGCCGGTCGAGCAGGTGCTCATCACCGCCCGGTCCGGCGCGCTGGACGACGCCGCGACCGGTGCGGCCGTCCAAGACCTCACCGCCCGGATGCGGAAGCTGCCCGAGGTGGCACGGGTCGCGCCCCCGGTCCGCTCGGCCGACGGCAGCGCGTTACGGGTCGCCGTGATCATGAACGGGGCGGAGGCGGACGCCAAGGACCATGTCGCTCCGCTCGCCGCGCAGACCGCGGCGGTGCAGCGCAGCCACCCGGGGCTGCGGGTGGCGGAGACCGGGAGCCCGTCGGTCAGCGTCGGCGTCAACGCCCAGCGCGGCCAGGATCTGGCGCTCGCCGAAGCGATCACCCTGCCCGTCACCCTGCTGACCCTGCTGGCCGCCTTCGGGTCCGCACTGATGGTGGCGGTGCCGCTGCTGCTGGCGCTGACCTCGATCGCGGCCGCCGTGGGCCTGTCGATGGTGGTCTCCCATGTCCTGCCGGACGCCGGGGTGGGCACCAATGTCATCCTGCTGATCGGCATGGCGGTCGGCGTCGACTACACGCTCTTCTTCCTCAAGCGCGAACGCGAGGAGCGGGCCCGCACGGGCGGCCGGCTCCGGCCCGAGGCGCTGGTGGAACTGGCCGCCGCGACCTCCGGCCGGGCGATCGTGGTCTCCGGCTTCGCGGTCGTCGTCTCCACGGCCACCCTCTACCTGGCCACCGACGTGGTCTTCTCCTCCCTCGCGACCAGCACCGTCATCGTCGTACTGGCCGCGGTCCTCAGCTCGCTGACGGCGCTGCCCGCACTCCTGGTCAAGATCGCCCAGCGTGCCGAACGCCGGGCGGCGCGCCGCGAGCGGCGGACCGGCCGCCGTCCGGCGCCGCGCGTGGGGCCGGACGGCACCGGCCGCCTCTGGCGCGCCCTGCTGCGCCCGGCGCGCACCCACCCGGTCCGCGCCCTGTGCCTGTCCGTCCTGCTGCTGCTCGGCCTCGCGGCACCCGCCGTGGGCATGCAACTGCGCGTCCTCAACAAGGACAGCCACTCCCGCGAGATCCCTGCCCTGCAGACCTATGACCGGCTGACCGCGGCCTTCCCCGACCTGCGGGTCCAGCATCAGATCGTGGTCCGTGCCGCCGCCGCGCAGGCACCCGAAGTGGCCTCCGCGCTACGGGAGTTGGGAGCGCGCACCCGAGGGGACTCCCTCTACGCCAAGGACACCGCGCCGCCGCTGCGCACCTCGCGGGACCGGCGCACCACCACCATGGACGTGTCGACGCCCCACAAGGTCAGTTCCCCGCAGGCGCGCGCCTCGCTCGACCGCCTGCGCAGGGACTATCTGCCGGCCACGGTGGGCGAGGTGCCCGGCGCACGGTTCGCGGTCAGCGGGGACGTCGCGCACGACACCGACTACCTCGCCCACCAGAACGAGAAACTGCCCCTGGTCGTCGGGGCGCTGCTGCTCGTGACGTTCCTGATGACGGCCCTGGTCTTCCGCTCCGTCGTGCTCGGCCTGATCGGGGTCGCGCTCAACCTGCTCTCCGCCGCCGCCGCGTTCGGCCTGGTCGTGATCTTCTTCCAGCACGGCCTGGCCACCACCCTGTTCGGCTTCGACGCCACGGCGACCAGCGCCATCGGGTCCCGTGTCCCGCTGTTCCTGTTCGTGATCCTCTTCGGTCTGTCGATGGACTACCAGGTCTTCGTCGTCAGCCGCATACGGGAGGCGGCACTGTGCGGCGTGCCCACCAGGGAGGCGGTGCTGCACGGGGTCGGTGCCTCCGCCAAGGTCGTCACCAGTGCGGCCGTGGTCATGGTGACGGTCTTCGCCAGCTATATGTTCCTGCACCTCGCCGAGATGAAGCAGATCGGCTTCAGCCTCGCGGTGGCCGTCCTGCTGGACGCCTTCGTCATCCGCGTCGTGATCCTGCCGTCGGCACTGATCCTCCTGGGGCGGGTGACCTGGTGGCCGTCCCGGACGATGCGGCGGGCGCAAGGGGCCCGCTGAGGTTCCCGCGCTGAGGAGCCATGGCATGCGCGCGCCCGGGTCGGTCTTCGGCAGACCGCCCCGGGCGTGCGCGCCTCCGCCCGGAACCGGGCGGAAGGTGCTCGTGGATCCGACGGGTGAATCGGATCAGATGGTTCAGATCGTCGAGGCGTCTATCACGAAGCGGTAGCGGACGTCGCTCGCCAGGACGCGCTCGTAGGCCTCGTTGATCTGGTCGGCGCTGATCACCTCGATGTCCGACGCCAGTCCGTGCTCACCGCAGAAGTCGAGCATTTCCTGCGTCTCCGGGATGCCGCCGATCAGCGAGCCGGCGATCGAGCGGCGCCGCGTGAGCAGGGCGAACGGCGCGACGGGCAGCGGGCTCTCGGGGGCGCCGAGCTGGACCAGGGTGCCGTCGGTGCGCAGGAGACCGAGGTAGGCGTTGAGGTCCAGGTTGGCGGAGACGGTGTTGACGATCAGGTCGAAGCTTTCCGCCAGCGCCTCGAACGTGGCCGGGTCGGAGGTCGCGTGGTAGTGGTCGGCGCCCAGCCGCAGGCCGTCGTCCTTCTTGCGCAGCGACTGGCTCAGCACGGTGACCTCGGCGCCCATCGCATGCGCGATCTTCACGCCCATGTGGCCGAGGCCGCCCAGGCCGACGATGGCGACCTTCTTGCCGGGCCCGGCCTGCCAGTGGGCGAGCGGCGAGTAGAGGGTGATGCCGGCGCACAGCAGCGGGGCCGCGGCGTCCAGCGGGATGCTCTCGGGGATGCTCAGGGCGTAGTTCTCGTCGACGACGAGGTGGGTGGAGTAGCCGCCCTGGGTGATCTCGCCGTCCCGGCCGGTGGCGTTGTACGTACCGACCATGCCGAGTTCACCGGTGCAGTACTGCTGCAGCCCGGCCCGGCAGTTCTCGCACTCCCGGCAGGAGTCGACGAAGCAGCCGACGCCGACCCGGTCGCCCGCCTTGTAGCGGGTGACCTCGGCGCCGACCTCGGCGACCACACCGGCGATCTCATGGCCGGGGACGATCGGGAAGGCCCCGCCGTCGCCCCACTCGGCGCGCGCGGTGTGGATGTCGGAGTGGCAGATACCGGCGTACTTGATGTCGATCAGGATGTCGTGGGCACCCAGCTCGCGGCGCGGAATCGAGATCCGCTCCAGCGGTGCTTTCGGGGCGGGTGCGGCGTACGCGAAGGCAGAGGTGTGGGTCATGCCACCGAGAATGCGGCGTCCCGCCGGCCGTAACCAGTGCACTCTTGAACGTATGCATGGCGTGCCTACTACTGACGGAACCCCCCTCCGGCCCGGTCCGCGGTCGCAGACTGCGGTCATGGATCAGCGAACGGAGTTGAGTGAGTTCCTGCGTTCCCGGCGCGCCCGGCTGCGGCCGCAGGACGTCGGGCTGCCGGAGTACGGCGGGCGGCGCCGGGTGCCGGGGCTGCGCCGGGAGGAGCTGGCGCAGCTCGCCGGGGTGAGTGTGGCGTACTACATCCGCCTCGAACAGGGCCGCGGCCGCAATGTCTCGTCCGCCGTACTGGACGCCATCGCCACCGCCCTGCGGCTGACCGCCGTCGAGCGCGATCACCTCACCCATCTCGCCCGCCCGGTCTCCCGCCGCATCCGCCCCGCCGCCCGTCCGCAAGGGGTGCGCCCCGCGCTGCAGCAGCTGATCGACACGATGGAGCGCGTCCCGGCCTATGTCCTCGGCCGGCGGCTGGACATCATCGGCTGGAACCGGCTCGCCTGCGCCCTGCTCGGCGACTTCGCCGCGCTGCCGCCCGAGCGCCGCAATCTGGCCTGGCAGGTGTTCCTGGATCCGGCCGCGCGCGAGCTCTACGAGGACTGGGACGCCAAGGCCGCCGCCGTGGTCGGCTATCTGCGGCGCGATGCGGGCCGTTATCCGGACGACCCCGAGATGGCCTCGCTGATCGGCAGGCTCTCGCTCGGGAGCGCGGAATTCCGGCAGTTGTGGGCTGCCCACGACGTGCAGGACAAGGGGTTCGGCAGCAAGGTCCTGCGCCATCCGCGGGCCGGGCGGCTGACCCTGGCGTACGAGACCCTGACCCTGCCCGCGGACCCCGACCAGCAGGTGATCACCTACCACGCCGAACCGGGGTCGCGGTCGGCCGAAGCGCTCCGGAAGCTGGCTTCGGACCAGGTGGGGACGTCAGAGCAGGTGGGGACGTCAGAGCAGGTGGTGACGTCGGGCCACATGGTGACGTCGGGCCACGTGGTGACGTCGGAGTAGCTGATGACGCCGGATCAGGTGGTGGCGTCGGAGCAAGTGGTGGCGTCGGATCAGGAGAAGACCACCGAACGGACCTTCAGCTGCTCCGAGGCGTGACCGCCGTTCGGCCGGAGGCTGAAGTGGTCGCCGGTGCAGTCGGAGCCCGTGAAGACCGTGACGACGGACGAGGTGTAGTTCTTCGGGGTGTGGGCGGGCTGGACGGTGGGGTCGGTCACCTCGGGGAGGGCGAGGCACGCCCGGCTGGGCGGGTCGGCGAGCAGGCCCACGTGCGGGGTGCCGGTGGAGTCGGTGTACACGTAGGTGAAGGGGCCGGTGGCCGCTCCGGCCGAGGCGGTGGGCAGGGCCAGGGCGAGCGCGAGGGCGCCGACGGCGGTGGTGACGGTGTGGCGAAGACGCATGGGGATATTCCCTTCCATTCCTTTTTCTTGTGGAATGTCTGTTTCCCGGGTGCGCGTCGGCTGATGTCCGGAGTCACACGAAGGAGTTCTGGGGAACGGTTCACCGGGGGCGCGGGCGTGCCTCGCTCCGCTCCCGCAGGACGCCGGCGATCCGCTCGCACCACGCCTGGGTCTCCCGTTCGAAACCCAAGCCGCGCAGACAGGTCAGATACGGGCCGATCCGGTCGCCGGCGGCCAGGAATTCCGCCTCGTCCCTGCCGCCGCGCAGCCGGGTCAGCAACTGGTCGAAGATCTCGGCCTTGGCGGCGGCGACCCGCGCCCGCTCCGTCAGCTGCTCGATCACCGGCGCGGCGTCGATCCGGTCCACGGCCTGCACTTTGACCAGCAGATCATCACGGATGAACGACGGTTTGGACGCGGCCGTGGCAAACCGCTCCAGTTCGGCCAGGCCCTCGTCGGTGACGTGGAACAGCCGTTTGTTGGGCCGGGTCTCCTGGACCACCTGGCGGCCGGCGATCAGCCCCTGCGCCTCCAGCTTGGCCAGCTCCGTATAGAGCTGCTGCGGCAGCGCGTGCCAGAAGTTGGCGACACCGGCGTCGAAGGCCTTGGCCAGTTGGTAGCCGCTGTACTCGCCGTCCAGCAGTGCGGCCAGCACTGCGTGCTTGAGGGCCATGTCCTCAGGCCACCGCCCTTCCCATACTCAAGAATATGACTAATCATAGTCGCGACTATGAGCCATGAGGGCCGGCCGGATCGTGCGTCCGGCCGGGGTGAGGAGGACGAGCGATGGGGACGACGGCGGACCGCTTCAAGGCGGCGGTGGAGGCAGCGGATCTCGACGGGGTGGAGGAGCTGTTCACCGAGGACGTGCGCCTGTACAGCCCGGTGAAGTTCACGCCCTTCGAGGGGCGGCCGATGGTGCTCGGGCTCTTCGGGGTACTGCTCCGTACGTTCCAGGACTTCCGTTACGTCGGCGAGCTCGAGGGCAGCGCCCAGACGGCGGCGGGGCCGGACGGCGGCACTGCCGACTCGACGGTCCTGGTCTTCCGGGCCACCGTGAACGGCAAGCAGATCCACGGCATCGATCTGCTGCAGTTCGACGAGGCGGGCCGGATCAAGGAGTTCACGGTGATGGTGCGGCCGCAGTCCGCGGTGCAGGCGCTGGGGGAGGCGGTGCTGGCCGGGCTGGTCGAGGACGGGCTGGTGCCCCGGTCGTAGGCCGGCTTGCGCCGGGCCGGGTCAGCCGTCGATGAGCCGCTGGAGGGCGGGCGCGTAGAGGTCGGCGAGCCGTTCGGGCGGGGCCTGGGAGGCGGCGCCGGTGCGGTGGATGCTGAGGGTGGCGCCCAGGCCGATCAGCTGGGCGGCGATCAGTTCGGCCCGGAGAGCGGCGTCGGGGCCGGTGAGCAGGGTGGCGAGCCGGTCGGTGATCTGCTCCTGGAACCGGTCGCGCAGCAGCGAGCGTTCGTCGCTGATGCCCAGCGAGAAGACGACGCGCAGCAGCGGATCGCCCTGCTGGGCGCGGCGTTGGCCGACGAGGGTGTGCACCAGGTGCCGGCCGAGTTCCGGCAGCGGCGCGCCGAACAGCGCGTCGGCCGCCGGGCCGAAGTCGGCCACGGCGGCGAAGAGCTGTTCCTTGCTGCCGAACCGCTTGACGATCAATGAGGCGCTCACTCCCGCGTCGGCCGCGATACCGCGCAGCGTGACCTCGGCGTACGGACGCAGGGCGAAGGCCCGCCGGGCGGCGTGCAGGATGGCAGCGCGGCCGGTGCCGGGGTCGGTGGCGGGGGCGGGGACGGTGCCCGGTTCCGTACCGGCGCCGGGGGTCGGGTCTGTGCCGGGGTCGGTGGCGGGGCTCGGATCCGTATCGGTGTTGGCGGCGGGGCCCGTCCCGGGAGCGGGAGTGGGGGTGGCGGTCGCGGGCGTCGGGACGGTGGCCGGGCGCGGGCGGCCCGTGCCCTCCGGGGCGGCTGCGGCGGCCTCGGCCTGAGCGGTCATGCGTCCTCCTGGGTGAGCGCCGTCCGCGCCGGCGGGGCCGGTCGCCGGACCTGTCCGACCGTACCGGCCGGCGGCGGTGTGCGGCCCCCGGGCAGGCACAGCGTGACGGCGAGGGCGAGCAGCGCGGCGGCGCCGGCGATGAGGAAGACCAGCAGGTACGCATGGAGGGTCGGGGCGGTCCGGCCGCCCGCCTGGAAGGTGACATTGGTCAGTACGGCGGCGACCGCCGCGCTGCAGAATGCCTGCCCCACCGAACGCATCAGGGTGTTCAGGCCGTTGGCCGCCCCGGTCTCAGCGGCCGGCACCGCGCGCATCACGAGCGCGGGCAGCGCGGAGTAGCCGATCGCGGTGCCCGAGGCCACGACCGTCGCACCCGCGATGATCATCCACAGCTGGTGGCTGGTGAAGAACCGCACCACATACCCCACCGCCATCAGCGCGGCGGCCAGCGCCAGGGTGACCTTCGGTCCGTGCTTCGCCGAGATCCGCGCGGACACCGGCGACAGCGCCACCATCGACAGCCCGCCCGGGAGCAGGCACAGCCCGCTGACCACGAGGGACGCGCCCAGCCCGTATCCGGTGTTCCGGGGCTCCTGCACCATCTGTGCGGTGGCCAGCGAGTTGGCGTAGAAGGCGAAGCCGATCAGCAGCGCGGCGAGGTTCGTCAGCAGCACCGCGGGCCGGGCCGAGACCCGCAGATCGACCATCGGCGACACGCAGCGCAGTTCGTAGGCGCCCCACGCCAGGCCGGTCAGCACCGCCGCGACGAGCAGCCCGAGGGTGCGCGCGGAGGCCCAGCCCCAGCCGGCGCCCTGGGTCACGGCGAGCAGCAGGCAGCTCAGTGACACGGTCAGGCCGAGCGTGCCCAGGACGTCGAAGCGGCCGCGCGAGCGCAGTGGCGATTCGGGCACACAGCCGAGCACCAGCACGACGTCCAGCAGCCCGAGCGCCGCCGACACCCAGAACATGGTGTGCCAGTCGGAGTGCTCGATGACCAGCGCGGCGATCGGCAGCCCGACCGCGGCGCCGATGCCCAGCGTGGAACTCATCAGCGCGACCGAGGACAGCACCCGGGCCGGCGGCAGCTCGTCGCGCATGATGCTGATGCCGAGCGGCACCACCGCGAGCGCCGCGCCCTGCAGGGCCCGCCCCGCGATGAGCACCCCGATCTGTGAACTGACGGCGCACAGCACGGAGCCGAGCACCAGGACACCGAGGGAGGCCAGCAGCACCCGGCGTTTGCCGTACATGTCGCCGACCCTGCCGAGGACGGGGGTGCAGATCGCGCCGGTCAGCAGGGTGACGGTGACCAGCCAGCTCGCGGCGGCCGGGGTGGCGCCGGTGAGCTGGGGGATGTGCGGCAGCAGCGGTACGACGAGGGTCTGCATGACGGCCACGACGACACCGCAGAAGGCGAGGACGCCGACGAGTGCGCGCGGGTGGCCGGCCCCGCCGGGTACGGCGGTCTCGACGGGCTCCGGTATCGCTGCGGGCATGGCTCTCCGTAGGGCGCGGCGGAACGGCGGACAGGGGTGCACGGGCGTTCACCCTCAAGGGTAAACGCGTGTGCACCCCTGTCGCATGCCGATGTTGATGCCGATGCCGCATCCCGATGCCGCATCCCGATGTCGCATGCCGAACGGGAGCCGTGGGGTGGCCTCCGGCGGCCGGGGCCGGGGCGGGCCGGGCCGGGCCGGCACTGGGGGGCTCCCCTTGGCCAGGGCTGTCGTCTAGACCCGCCCCGCCCGGTCCGCCTGCTCGACCGAGATCGCCGCGGCCGGGCAGATGGCCACTGCCTCATGGACGGCGTCATGGAGCCCGGCCGGCGGTTCGGCATCGAGGAGGACGACGATGCCGTCCTCCTCGCGCTGGTCGAACACCTCCGGTGCGGACAGCACACAGCTTCCGGCGCCGCAGCACTTCTCCTGGTCGATGTGTACGCGCATGGTTCTCCCCACGATGGGCCGCCGGGCTGCTGAGGCCGCGGGCGAACGGGCTGGACGGGATGGACGAGATGGATGAGCTGGAGGAGGTGGAGGGGCGGGCGGGCCGAGGCTCACCACGCCACCGGCAGGGCGTGGACCCCGTAGATCCCCATGTCGTGACGGAACCGGACGTCCTCGAAGGGGATGGCGAGCCGCAGGCCCGGGAGCCGGCGCAGCAGCGTCTCGACGGCGATCTGCAGTTCCACCCGGGCGAGCGGCTGGCCCAGGCACTGGTGGACGCCGAAGCCGAAGGCGATATGACGCCGGGCATCGCGTCCGACATCGAGTGCGTCGCCCCCGGGGAAGACGCCGTCGTCGCGGTTGGCGGAGTTGAGGGTGCACAGCACGCCCTCGCCGGCCCGGATGGTGCGGCCGCCGATCGTGACGTCCTCGGTGGCGACCCGGGGGAGACCGTTGTGGATGATGGTCAGATAGCGCAGCAGCTCCTCGACGGCCCCCTTGACCAGCGAGGGGTCCGCGCGCAGTCGCTTCAGCTGGTCGGGGTTGCGCAGCAGGGCGAGGGTGGACAGTGCGGTCATGTTTGCGGTGGTCTCATGGCCCGCGATCAGCAACAGCCGCCCCATCGAGGAGACTTCCTCGTCATCGAGCTCGCCGCGGGCGACCAGCCGGCTGATGATGCCGTCGTCCGGATCGCGTCGCTTGGACTCGGCGAGCCGGGTCAGATAGCGCCGCAGATCCTCCTGCGCGGTGCGCACCTCCTCGGCCGTCGACCGGAGGCTGAGCAGCAGGCCGCTGCGTTCCTGGAAGAACTTGTGGTCGTCATACGGGACGCCGAGCAGCAGGCAGATCACCAGGGACGGCAGCGGCAGGGCGAATTCGGCCACCAGATCCGCCGAGTCGCGTCCCGCGGTCATCCGGTCGAGAAGACCGTCGGCGAGGCGCTGCACCTCGGGGCGCATCGCCTCCACCTTCTTCACCATGAATTCGGCGGTGAGCATCCGGCGCAGCCGTGCGTGCTCGGGGTCGTCCTGGCGGATGAAGGTCGGTTTGACGGTGGCGAGTTCCCGGCCGCCCGCGGTGAGGAAGGGGAAGCCGGGCCGGGTAGCGTCGGCGCTGAACCGCGGGTCGCCGAGCACCTCCCGTACGTCCTGATGCCGGGTCACCAGCCAACAGGTGGAGCCGTCCCACAGCGTGGCCCGGGTGACCGGTTCCTCCCGGCGGGCCCGTTCGACACCGGGCGCGGGATCGAAGGGGCAGCCTTCGGCCCGCGTGGCCGGGACGGCGAGGGGGGTGAGGGGGGTGAGGGGGGTGAGGCCTGCTCCCCTGCCGGTGTCGTGCTCTGCCTCGGTACGTTCTGCAGTCGTCATGCGGCTGGTCCTTCCACGATCGGGACACGGCACTGCCGTGGCGAACGGTGCGGGTAGCGCTTTTCCTTGACGGGCTCTGCGAACTCTTGACGGGCTCTGCGAACTCGGTAACCACCTCGGCAGCCGCCGTGACCAGCGGGGATCACGCTCACCGAGGGCTGGTTACTCCTCTAGTTACCTAACTTAAGCAAGTAAGTCGTTCACACGTTAACTCACCGCGAACGGGGGAGGGAAGAGGTGATCAAGGCGCCCCCGAGGTTGGCTCAATCCGAGCGGAAGCGCGCGCCCCGGGCGACCTGCCACAGGGCGGATCCGGGCGCCCCAAGGGCAGCTAAAGTGCCTGCATGCCGGACCCCGGAAGAGACCAGGACCCCATCGCCGCACTGCAAAGAGTGCTGGCCACGCTGTCCTACCTGCTCACCCGTTCCCGGGCCCACGAACGCCAGGCGGCCGAGGCGGGAGTCACGGCGGCGCGCTCCGACCTCTGGCTGTTGATGGCCCTGGAGGACAGCGGCGGGGTCAGCCGGGTCGGCGACCTGGCCGCACTGCTGATGGTCGAGCCGCCTCATGTCACCCGCCAGATCAGCCAGTTGGAGTCCCAGGACCTGGTTGAACGGACCCCGGACTCCCTCGACCGCCGCGCCCGGCAGGTGGCGATCACGCCCCACGGCAAGGCCGTCCTGGGCCGCCTTCAGCACACCAGCCAGGCCGGTCTCCACGACGCGCTCGCCGGCTTCGACGACGCCGATATCGCCACCACCGTCGCCGTGCTCAACCACCTGGTGGCCCACGCCCGCCACAAGCACACAGCGGAAGACCGGCCACGGGGGCGGGGGTGTGAGCGGGGCGGGGATGTGAACGGGCCGGGGATGTGAGCAGGGTGGGGGATATGAGCGGGGTGGGGCCCAGCGGCCCAGCGGCCCAGAGGCCCAGAGGCCCAGAGGTGTCCCCCTGGGCCCCGGGTTCCGACCCGTGCGGGGCTGTTGCTCGCTCCCTGCTCGGGCCCTGTTCGCTCTCTGCCCCCGGGCTCTACCCGCTCACTGCCCTCGGGCTCTACCCGCTCACTGCCTCCGGGCTCTACTCGATTTCGACCCGGCCGCTGTGGCCCTGCTGTGCGGCGGTGCCGCCGTTCTTGTCGGTCTTGCCGTCCTGGCCCTCGGGGGTGCCGAGGTTGCGGCGGACCGAGTCGAGGATGGTCAGGCCCTGGCCGACCAGGCCCGCGGCGATCTCGCCCAGGCCGTCGGTGCCGTTGAGGACATTGACATTGGCGTTGGCCAGGCCCGCGGAAGCCTCCTTGACGATCTGCGGGAGCTGGTCGATCAGCATCCGGTCCAGGGCCACCCGGTCGTGCGACGCGGCGGCCTCGGCCTGGATCTTCATCCGCTCCGCCTCGGCCAGGGCCAGCAGCCGGATGCGCTCGGCCTCCGCCTCTGCGGGCTTGACGACCTCGGCCACCAGCTCCTGCTGACGCAGCAGGGCCGCGCGCTCGGCCAGTTCGGTCCGGGCGGCGAGGACCTCCTGCTGGGCGTGGGCCTGCGCCAGCGGACCGGCCTGTGAGGACCGGGCCTTGGCGCGGTCCACCTCGGCGGCGTACTCGGCCTGGACCACCGCGGTCTGCCGGGAGTACTCCGCCTGGTTGCGGACGGCCTCCTGCTCCGCCTCGGCCGAGGCCTGGGTGGCCTGCGCCTGGGCGATCTGCGCCTGCCGCTGGATGGCCGCCTTGTGCGGGGCGGACATCGCCTCGATATAGCCGGTCTCGCCGTCGTCGATCGACTGGATCTGCAGCGAGTCGACGATCAGACCGATCTTCGCCATCTCGGTCTTCGAGGTCTCCAGGACCTCGGTGGCCAGCTTCTGCCGCTCGGTGACGATCTCCTCGACCGTCATCGAGCCGATGATGGACCGCAGATGACCCGCGAAGATCCGGCCGGTCAGCACCGACATCTGGTCCTGGTCGGACAGGAACCGCTGGCCGGCGTTGACCACGCTCTCGGTGTCGTTGCCGACCTTGAACGCGATCACGGCACGCACCGTCAGCGCGATGCCCTGCCGGGTCACACAGGTCTCCGAGACCTCCGCCTCGCACATGGCCAGCGTCAGAAAGCGGACCTTGCGGAAGACCGGCAGCACGAATTTGCCGTGTCCGGTGACCACTCGGAACGGCGCGCCCCCCTGTCCACGCCTGCCTCCCGAGATCAGCATGGCTTGATCGGGGGCAGGAACGCGGTAACCGAACATCCTCATTCTCCTCAACCGGCGTCGCCGGCATTGCCGGACAACGCGTCCAACGGATCGGCCCACTCCATGACGTCGACCTGACGACTGCCACGCGACTCGATCACGAGCACGGTCGCCCCTACCGGAAGGGGCTCGGCGGACCAGGCGAGAAAGGCCTCGCTACCGCCTCTGATCCGTACCAGGACCTCACCGGGACCGGCAGCCCCGCGCGTGCCGATCAGCAGCACTCCCGTACAGCCGATCACGGCATCGTCCTGTGCCATCCGCGGCTGCCCTCCCCCGTTACGTTCCTGGAAAACCGACCATAGCGCTCCGGCAGGCGGTGGCCTATGGGGGGTTGTCGGCGCGTTGGTGCAATGCGCCATGGCGGTCAATTTCCCGTTAAGACATCTGCGAATGAGGTGCGGAATTCCCTGAGCGAGTGAGCGGGCGATTGAGCGGGTGGGTGATTGAGCAGGTGGGTGTTTGCGCGGGTGGCGCCGGTGCACTGGTGCCGTGCGGGATTCAGCGTGCCGGGGACAAGGCGTCGAGGGCGGCGAGGATGTCGGACGGTTCGGCGCGGCGGGTGTAGTCGGTGTCGACGAAGGCCCAGCGGATGGTGGCGTCGCGGTCGATGACGTAGGTGGCGGGCAGCGGCAGGGTGCGCGGATGGCCGCCGTTGACGCGCTGCAGATCGAAGCCCAGGGAGTCGTACACGGCGGCCAGGTCCTCGGGCAGGTCGAAGCTGAGGCCGTACTGCTTGGCGGTGTCCGAGCCGAGATCGCTGAGGACGTCGAAGGCGAGCGCGTGCTTTTCGGTGAGGGTGAGTGATTCGTCGGGGACCTGCGGCGATATGGCCACCAGCCGGGCGCCGCGGGCGGTGATGTCGGCGTGCTGCTGCTGCAGGGCGTGCAGCGCAAAGTTGCAGAAGGGGCACCAGGCGCCGCGGTAGAAGGTGAGCACGACCGGGCCGGTGGAGAGCAGACCGTCCAGGGTGACGGTGTCGCCGGTCGCGGTGGGGAGGCGGAAACCGGGCGCCGTGTCCCCGGCGTGCAGAGCCCGTTCGGCCTGGCCCGAGGCGGCGAGGTCGCGGCCGGCGCGGTCCATCACCTCACGGGCAGCGGCCGGGAGCTTGGGGTAGTGAGCGCGGAAGAAGGCGGTGAGTTCGTCGTTGAGGCTCATTGCGGTCGGTGCTCCTGAGGGGGTGAGGGGTGGGCGCGCAGTGGCGCGAGGGCGGCGGCCACCGTGTCGGTGAGCGCTTGGGCGTCGGCGCCCGCACGGGAGCGCAGATTGACGCCGTAGGCGAGCGTCGCCAGTACCGCGGCCGACGCGTCGAGATCGCTGTCAGGCTGGAGTTGGCCCAGGTCCTCGGCGGTACCCAGGGCCGTTCGCATGGCTCCTTCCAGCATGGTGTGGTGCTCCTCGAGCAGGGTGTGGATACCGGGGGCGGTGCACTCCGGTCCGGCGTAGGCATTGGTGACCATGCAGCCCCAGCCGGCGACCGGGCCGGAGCAGCGCACCTCGATCAGCCCGCTGAAGAACTCCTCGATCGCGGTCAGCCCCGAGGCGGCCGACGACAGGTGGGCGAAGGCCGGTATCGAGTGCTGCGCTATATAGCGGCCCAGCGCCGCGGCGTAGAGGCCGTCCTTGCTGCCGAACGTCGCATAGAGGCTGGACCGGCTCACGCCCGTCGCGGTCACCAGCGCCTGGATGCCGGTCGTGGGCAGGCCCTGCCGCCAGAAGATCTGGAGGGCGTCGTCGAGCACGATGTCGGGGTTGAAGTGCTTGATGTCGGGCATGGCCGGCCTGCTCGTTTCGCTGTTGCGTGCGGCACGGGCCGGGCGGCGCGGCGGTCGGCTGACCCGTCGCATCCCGCCCGCCCCGTATCTCGGAACGGTCATTCCAAGATGCACCAAGTCAACTTCACAGTCAAGGAGTTGGGGGAATGGGGTGGGGGGATTTCCGGAACGGATTCTTCCGCGTGGTGTCGACTCGTCGCGTCCGGCTGCGTCCCGTCGCTTCTCGTCGCGACCCGTCTCGGCCGGTCCCGGCCCGTCTCGGTCGGCCGCGGCCGGTGGCGACCCGTTTCGGCTCGTGTCGCGAAGAGATCGGCCCTACGCCCCTCTACGGCATCGGATTGACGGCCACTGCCTTGAAAAAGGTGTAGTGGAAGGTCCCGTCGTCTTCCGCGGCCCGCCGCAGGTCGGTGATCCCCCGGTCCCAGTCGGCGGCGGTGGTCAGACCGACGCCCAGGGCGTCGTCCCGGACCGCTTCGATCATGGCGATAAAGGTGTTCCGGGTGAAGCCGTCCACCAGGGCGGGCCGGGTCCGGTCGGCGTAGACCGTACGCGGACGGATGGCCACCTTCTCGAATCCGGCGACACGGAGCAGCGGCTGTAACTCCCGTCCCAGCAGCGCGTTTCCGCCTGCCGTGGCCTGCAGGCGCACCTGATGGCCGATGACCTCATGGGCGTGCAGGCTGTCCGGATGGAAGACCACCGAGCCGTGGTCGCCCTCGATCACGGTGAGCGTCCCGCCGGGGCGCAGGAGCCGGCGCAGCGTGGCCAGCGCCTTGTCGGGTTCCTCAAGGTGCTCCAGCACGAAACACGCGAAGATGTGGTCGAACTCGGCTTCTTTGAAGGGGAGATGCAACAGGTCGGCGGCCCGCCACGTCACGTCGGCCCCGGGCTCCTGCTCCGCCATGTAGGCGCGGGCCTGGGCCAGCGACTCCTCGGAACGGTCGACCGCGACGATGCGCGCCCTCGGACTGTTCCTGGCCAGATGTACGGTCTGCGCACCCACCCCGCAGCCGACTTCCAGGACCCAGCTGCCGGCGGGGTACGCCGTTCCGGCGTGCAGCAAGGGGGCCAGGGTGTCCGCCTGGTCGCAGAGACGCCGGGCTTCGCGGGGCAAGTAGCCATGGACGTACGCGGTGTTCGTGTTCATGGCTTCACCGTGCCGGGACAATGGCCCGGTGCACAGGTCCAAAGAACGGCCCACGGACAAGTCCATAACTCCTCCGGTTCCTCCGGTTCCTCCGATCTCTTCGGCTCCTTCGGGCTCCCCAGACCCCTCCGGCTCCTCCGACTTCCTGCAGCTGAACATCGCGGAAGCACCCGCGGGCGGCCGGTCGGACTGGCTCGCCCGGGAGTTGCGGTGCGCGATCGCGGACGGCCGACTTCCGGTCGGGAGCAGACTGCCCGCCACCCGCGTGCTCGCCGCTGAGCTGCGGGTATCGCGCGGTGTGATCACCGAGGCGTATCAGCGGCTGACCGAGGACGGGCAGCTCGCCGGGCGGAGGAGAGCCGGGACCGTGGTCGTCGCCGCGCCCGTGACAGCCACGGCCGGGGCCACGGCGAGCTCCACGGAGATTTCCACGGCGAGGGCCCCGGCGAGGGCCACGTCGAGCTTCACGGTGCGAGGCACAGCGAGGGCCACGGACGCGGCACCCGCCGTGCACCGGGACCGGCCCACCACACCGTTCGCCGCTCCCCCCGGCCCGGAGATCTTCGACGAGCTGCGCACCGCGCCCGCGCGGATCGACCTCTCACCCGGCCTACCCGACCTGTCCGCCTTCCCCCGTGCGGCCTGGCTCCGCGCCGAACGCGCGGTGCTCGCCGGCCTCGCGTCCACCGAGCTCGGCTACGGGGACCCCCGTGGCACCCCGGCACTACGGCTGGCCGTCGCCAACTGGCTGGCCCGTAACCGCGGGATCAGGGCGGAGCCGGACGAGGTGCTGATCGTTTCCGGTACCGCGCAGGCCCTCGGCCTGATCGCCCAGGTGTTGCACCGTGACGGGATCCGGGAGACCGCGGTGGAGGACCCCGGGTCCCTCGGAGCGCAACAGCACCTGCGCCACTGGCAGCAGGCGACGCCGCCGGTGCCGGTCGACGAGCACGGGATACGGGTCGACGCGCTGCGGGGGAGCGGTGCGCGGGCCGTACTGCTCACCCCGGCGCACCAGTTCCCGACCGGAGTGGTGCTCGACGGCGGCCGGCGCCGCGAGCTGATGCGCTGGGCGGCCGACGGCGGCCTGATCATCGAGGACGACTACGACGCCGAGCACCGCTACGACCGTGCGCCGGCCCCCGCGCTGCGCTCCCTCCTCGCCGACCAGGTCTGCTACGCCGGCAGCATCTCCAAGCTGCTCGCGCCCGCCCTGCGGGTGGGCTGGGTGCTGGCGCCGCCGCGGTACCGCACCGCGCTGGCCGACGCCAAGCGGTTCGCGGACCTGGGCAATGCGGCACTGCCGCAGCTGGTGCTGGCCCGGCTGATGGAATCGGGCGAGCTGGAGCGCCGGTTGCGACTGCTGCGCAGGCGTCACCGGCAGCGCCGGGACGCCATGATCGCGGCGATCCGGGCCCAGCTGCCGGGCGCGACCGTGCACGGTGCGGCGGCCGGCCTGCATCTGACGATCACCTTCGCGCCGGACGTCTGCCGCGGCTCCGATACGGACCTGGCCGCGGCGGCCCTCGCCCGCGGCGTCAAGGTCCAGCCGCTGTCCTGGCACCGGCAGCTCCCCGCCGCTCCGGGCCTGGTCCTCGGCTATGCCGCCCGCACGCCGGGCGAGATCACGGAGGGCGTGGCGGTCCTGGGGGAGGCGTTGAAGGGCGGGTGAGTCCGGGGCGTCTCCTGCTGCTCAGCGGAAGGGAAGGGGCCGTCCCTTCTCCTCCTCCGGGCGGGGGCCGAAGATGCGGCGTTCGTCGCCGGTGATCGCGACATCGTGGATACCGGCCTCCCGGCGGCGCATCAGGCCTTCCCCGTCGAACTCCCACAGCTCGTTGCCGTAGCTGCGCCACCACTGGCCGGCCGCGTCATGGGACTCGTACTGGAAGCGCACCGCGATGCGGTTGCCGCTGTAGGACCAGAGCTCCTTGCGCAGCGCGTAATCCAGTTCGCGGGCCCACTTCCGGTGCAGGAACGCGATGATCTCGTCGCGGCCGGTGAGGAAGGTGTCCCGGTTCCGCCAGACCGAGTCCTCGGTGTAGGCGAGGGCGACGCGCTCCGGGTCGCGGGTGTTCCAGGCGTCCTCGGCCGCTTGGACCTTCCGCAGCGCGCTCGGCTCGTCGAACGGCGGGAAGGGCGGGCGCGGTGGTGCCATGGGGGGCTCCTTCTCTTGGCTGTGGGGGGCGAGAGAACCCGGACGGGCTCTTTGCCGGGGGCGGCTCGGGGGGTGGCTCCGGGGCGTAGGGAGGCGCCACCCGGAGGTTCATGCGCTGTCCCCTACGGGTGGGTTGGCGGGGGAGTACTCGGGTGTGGACCAGCGCAGCGGGCTGGCGTGCGGGGTCTCCACGGCTTCGGCCACCGTGAAGTGCAGGGTGCGGCCGGCCGCGCCGAATACGGTGGTCGCGGTGCCGGTGAGCTGGAGCGTGCTGCCGGTGCTCCAGTCGACGAACAGCAGGCCGGCGCGGGGATCGCCTTCGAGATTGCCCAGGGTCAGGAACATCGCGTTACCCGGGTAGTCCTCCCAGGAGAGCTCGTTCGGCGAGAGCACCCGGACGAAGCCGGGGTAGCCGCCGCGGTGGCCGGCCTCGGCGCCGTCGGCGGCCGCGGTGGCGATGAAGAAGGTGTCGGCGGCGCGGATGAGCCGCTGCTGCTCGGCGGTGAGCTCCCGGCTCCGCCGCGCGGCACCGGCCGGAGCGGGGACCGGGGCCCGGAGCGTCCGCCGCTGCAGGTACTTCGGGCAGTTGGCGAAGACCTGCTCGGTCGCCACCACGAATCCGCGGGGCGTCGGTGCGGCCGCGCCGTTGAGACGCAGACGGCGCCGGGTGCGGGGATCGAGGGCGAGGGTGCCGACAGGGGTTCCCTCGGTCGCGAGGGCCGTGGTGAGCGGGTCGCCGTCCGGTGGGCCGCCCGTGACCGCGATCCGGCGGGGGCCGGTGGCCCGTACGAATCCGGGGGTGCCGGTGAGCAGCGAGCTCCACATCCGGCCGGCCTCGTCCGCCGCGCCGATCACCAGCATCGGCTGCAGTCCGAGGAAGGCCGCGGTCACCTCGCGCAGGCCCGGCCCGATGGAGCGGCCGATGCGATCGGCCACGGCGCGTACGCCGAGCCGGTCCTGCACGGCGCGCGAGCCCTCGTGGTACGGATCGTCCACGGTCCTCAGCTCCTCGGGTCGAGCCGCCGGTCTAACTGGTGAAATTAACGTTAGAGGTTAGTGGTGTGCGCGGGCAACCGCTTACGTACCCTTGAGTGGTTAGCCCGAGGGGCGCCGACCTCAGAAGGCGGGCGCGAGAAGAGGGCGCGATAAGTCGGACGCCGGAAGTCGGACGCCGGAAGTCGGACGATGGAAGACGCCGGCAGAAGGAGGAGGCAGGGATGATGCCCGCACTCGACCCCCGTCCCCTGACCGGAGAGCCCGTCTCGCTGGATCTGCTGAACACCCGCTGGATGTCCGACGGCGTACGCCAGGATCTGCTCACCGGCCCCGAGGGGCTGCGCACCTGGCTCGTGAGCAACGGTCTCGACCGCCGCTTTCCCGTCGATGCCGCCGCACTGGAGCATGTGCTGCTCGCCCGCGAGGCCCTTGCCGTCGCCGTCGACGACCCCGGCGGCACGGCCGGTGCCGAGGGGGTCAACGCCGTACTCGATCATGGCCGGATCCGTGCCACTCTGACTCCCGAAGGCCCCGGCGAGGTGGCGGAGTTCCAGGATCCGTCCTGGGGTGCGGCCTGGACCGCGGCCCGTGACTACCTGGATCTGCTGCGCACCGCCCCCGACCGGATCCGCAGTTGCGCGCACGGGGCGTGCATCCTGCACTTCTTCGACACCTCGCGGAACGGCACCCGCCGCTGGTGCTCGATGGCGGTCTGCGGAAACCGCGCGAAGGCTTCCCGTCATTACGCGAGGACGCGGGCCGTCTGACCGACCTTCGGCCCGGGCCGCTCCCGTTGCTCGCCGCTGGTCACCGCTGCTCACCGGCCGCGGTGAACAGCAGCTTCTCCCCTCTGGTGGCACGTCAGTTCGGGGCTCCGATTAAGATCAGCCAAGCGACCACGGTCCCCGCCACGCCCCATTCGTGGCGGGGCCGTTGTGTCTTCTGCCGGTACACCGAGGAGAGGATTCCCCCCACACATGACCCGTTCGAAGCTGCTCCGTGGGCTGACCGTCGCCGGAACGATCGCGCTGAGCGCCGTTGCCACCACCCCGGCCGCGCACGCCGCCGCGTCCTCCTGCACCCACGACTGGTCGGGCCCGCAGGTCTGCATCAAGGCCGACGGCCATGACGGGACGCCCAACCCCGGCACTGTCACCGCCTCCTGGACCAACCCGCCCAAGAGCCGGAACTCCGCGACCGTCTACATCACCAACTCGGAGGGCACGAGCTACTCCTTCAAGGCGAAGCGGTCCGGTGGCCAGATCGTCGGTCACACCGTCCCGGGGCTGCAGCCGAGCGGCAGCACGCTCTGTGTCCGTTTCGAGGGCAGCTCGCACAAGGCCTGCCTCGAAATGATCAACCGCAACGGCTCCTTCTAGGGGACGACGGCTCCCTCTGGTTCCAGGGCGCGCCGGCTTCCTCTGGTCCCAGGGCGCGCCGGCTCCCTCTGGAGGGCACGACTCCTTCCAGGGCGCCACGCGGACCGACGCGGGCACCACGCAGGCACCACGCGGACACGACGCAGGCACCACGCGGACACGACGCGGCCGCAGCTCACCCGAGCTGCGGCCGCGTCGGCCTTCCGGCGGGGATCAGGCCAGCGCCCGCTCCAGGCTCGCCAGCGCCGCGTCCAGTTCCTCACCGGTGATGGTCAGCGGCGGGGCCAGCCGGATCGTCGAGCCGTGGGTGTCCTTGACCAGGACGCCTTCCTTGAGCAGGCGTTCGCTGATCTCCCGGCCGGTGCCGAGCGCGGGGTCGATGTCGACGCCGGCCCACAGGCCGCGGGCGCGGAAGCCGGTCACGCCCTTGCCGGTCAGCGTGGCCAGACCGCTGCGCAGCCGTTCGCCGAGCTCGGCGGCGCGGCGCTGGAACTCTCCGGTCATCAGCAGCTCGACGACGGCCGAACCGACCGCCGCCGCCAGGGGATTGCCGCCGAACGTCGAACCGTGCTGGCCGGGGCCCAGTACGCCGAGCACGTCCCGGCGGGCGACGACCGCGGAGACCGGAACGATGCCGCCACCGAGCGCCTTGCCGAGCAGCAGCACATCCGGCACCACGGACTCGTGCTCGACGGCCAGGGTGGTGCCCGTGCGGCCCAGCCCGGACTGGATCTCGTCGGCGATGAACAGGCACCCTGCCCGCCGGGTCAGTTCGCGTACGCCGGTGAGATAGCCGTCGTCGGGGATCAGGACGCCCGCCTCGCCCTGGATGGGCTCGATCAGTACGGCGGCCGTCGTCTCGTCCACCGCCGCTTCGAGCGCGGCGAGATCGTTGTAAGGGACGGTGCGGAAGCCGGGGGCGAAGGGCCCGAAGCCGACGCGCGCCGTGTCGTCGTCGGAGAAGCCGACGATGGTGGTCGTCCGGCCGTGGAAATTGCCGCCGGCCACCACGATCGTCGCCCGGTCCGCCGGGACGCCCTTGACGTCGTACGCCCACTTGCGCGCGACCTTGATGCCGCTCTCCACCGCCTCGGCGCCGGTGTTCATCGGCAGGACCATGTCCTGCCCGGTCAGCTCGGCGAGGACTTCGGCGAAGCCGGCGAGCCGGTCGTTGTGGAACGCGCGGGAGGTGAGGGTGAGTTGGTCGAGCTGGCGGTGCGCGGCCTCGATCAGGGCCGGGTGGCGGTGGCCGAAGTTGAGCGCCGAGTAGCCGGCCAGCATGTCGAGGTAGCGGCGCCCCTCGACGTCCTCGACCCAGACCCCTTCGGCGCGCGCGACCACCACGGGCAGCGGGTGGTAGTTGTGCGCCAGGACCGGGCCCTCGGCCTGGATCAGCTCCGCGGACGAACGGGGAGAACGGGGAGCGTGCACGCGGGCGGTACGGGTGGGAGCGGTCATCAGCGAATCTCCTGGGTGCAGCACTTGATGCCGCCGCCGGCCTTGTGGAACTCCGAGAGGTCGACGGGGACGGGGACATAACCGTGCGCGGTGAGCTGGTCGATCAGGCCGGTCGCCTGCGGGGCGACGAAGACATGGCGGCCGTCGGAGACGGAGTTGAGGCCGAAGGCCAGGGCGTCGTCGCGGGTGGCGATCACCGCCTCGGGGAAGAGCCGGCGCAGCACTTCACGGCTGCCGGTCGAGAACGCCTCGGGGTAGTAGGCGACATTCGCCTCGCCCGTCTCCGCCGTCTCCTCCAGGACGAACAGCGCGGTGTCCAGGTGGTAGAAGTACGGGTCCACCAGCTGCAGGCCGATGGTCGGTACGCCGAAGAACTCCTGGACCTCGCGATGCGCGGCCGGCGTGGTGCGAAAGCCCGTACCCGCCAGGATGTAGCGGCCGGCCGGGATGAGATCGCCCTCGCCCTCGCACGGCGACTCGGGCCGGTAGACGTCGTACCCGGCCGCCTTGAACCAGGTCTCGTACTCCACGGACTCCGGCCGCCGCTGCGGCGCGTGGAAGGACGAGCCGAAGACCCGGCCGCCCACGACGAGCGCGGAATTCGCGGCGAACACCATGTCGGGCAGCGTGGCCACCGGGGGCACGGTCTCCACCGTGTGCCCGTGGTCGCGGTAGGCGCTCATCAGCGCCTCCCACTGGCGCCCCGCGAGGGCGGTGTCCACCGGGATGTCCGCACTCATCCACGGATTGATCGTGTAACGCACTTCGAAGTGTCTGGGCTCGCAGACCAGATAGCGCCGGGGGCGCGACACACGACTCTTCGGCACGGGACGTTCCCTTCGCTTCCTTACGGGCTTGCGGGGTACTGCGGGGTACCGCGGGGCGACCGGTTGTCACTGAGGGTCACCCGCGGTCCTTCCACGGTAAGGAGCGACGGATTCGGGCCACAAGAAACAAATGCTGCTCATCAGCGCAGGAATGCTGCGTGGTCATGCCGGTGGGAGCCGGTTTGCTGCGCGGTCGCGTGGCGTGCATGCCCCGCTGTGGCGCACATACCCCGCTGCGGACGACGGGCGCCACCGGCGCGTGGTGCGTCGGCCCCGTGTCAGGGCGCGGAGCCGCCCGAGGACTGGCTGGCGCCCGCCTCCGGGCTGTCCGGCAGCAGATGGGACAGCACCATGTAACTGATCGTCTTGCGGATGAACGGCTCGGCCCTGATCCGTTCGAGCACCCCCTCGAAGTGCTCGACATCCTTGGCCCGTACGTGCAGCAGCGCATCGGCGCCACCGGTCACGGTCATCGCCGCGGCGATCTCCGGATGGTTGCGCACCACCTCCGCGAGCCGCCGGGGCGGCGCCGCGCCGTCGCAGTACACCTCGACATACGCCTCGGTCAGCCACCCCAGGGCGGCCGGCCGGACGGTAGCGGTGAACCCCGTGATCACGTTGTTCTCCCGCATCCGGTCCACCCGCCGCTTCACCGCGGTGGACGACAGCCCGATCGCCGCACCGATCTCCGCAAAGCTCGCCCGGCCGTTGTCGATCAACGCCGCAACAATCTTGCGGTCGAGGTCGTCGAAGGGCGCGGCTTTGTTGGTCACTGGGCCTCCCGAATCCCGCTGGTCCGTGCCGGTCCGTGCTGGTCCGAACCGCTTGAACCGGTCCGTGCCGGTCCCTCTCCGTCGTGGTCGCCTCACGGTAGCCGGACGCGGGGAAGCGGGAGAGCGGACAGGCGGGCGGTGCCGGGTGCGTAGGTCCGCGGTCTTCGGCGGAGTGCGCATGGGATCCTGGTACGTCATGGTTCTGCCGGACGGACGGTGGACGGACGTGCGGCGATGATGAGGGTGCCCCGATGAGACTCTGCTTCCTGGTGGAGGAGCAGTACCGCCACGACGGCATGCCGTTGGACGTCATCCGCCAACTCGGTTCCTGGGGACACCAGGTGGACGTGCTGTGGCCGGGCCGCTCGCTCATCCCCATATCCGAGGCGATTTCGGCCGGCAGCCATGATGCCTGGGTGCTCAAGACCGTGTCCGGCGGTCCGGGGCTGACGCTTCTGGAAGCCGCCGCTTCCGTCGGGCTGACGACGGTGAACGATGTCCGGGCGATCCGCGGCGTACGCGACAAGGCGCTGGCCGCGGTGATCGCCCGCCGCAGCGGGCTGCCCGTCCCGGCGACGTATGCGGCGGCCCGCCCGGAGGAGTTCGCAAAGATCCCCGAGGCGGAGTTCCCCCTCGTGGTGAAGCCCGCTGACGGCAGTTCCGGGCGTGCGGTGCGGCTGGTGGCGACGCCGGACCGGCTGCTGGATCCCGTGGAGGCCGACGGTGCCGGGGACCCGGGCGCGCCGGGCGGAGGACTGCTCATCGCCCAGCCCTATGTGCCCAACTCCGGTACGGATCTGAAGGTGTACAGCGTCGCCGGCGAGCTGTACGCGACCGAGCGGTGCTCCCCGCTGCATCCCGCGCACGCCGTCCGCGAACGTCAGGTTCCGCTGACCTCCGACATCGCCCGGATCACCGCCGAGATCGGCACGGTGTTCGGCCTCGATCTGTACGGGGTCGACATCTTGCTCGGACCGGACGGCCCGGTGGTCGTGGACATCAATGACTTCCCGAGCTTCCGTCAGGTGCCGGACGCGGTCGCCCGGGTGTCCGCCGCGATCCTGGAACTCGCCCGTCGTGGGACGGCGGGGCCTGCCGCGGCGAAGGCGGGTGACGCGGCGAGGCCAGGGGTCGCTGCGAAGCCGGGGGGCGCTGCGGCCTCCGTGACACCCCCGTTCACCGTGCCGCCCGTGCCCCGCCCCAGTCGGCCCGCGGCCTCGATCGGTGGTGGCCGGTGAGGATTGGGCTGGTCACCGCGGATCCCGGCCATCCGCTGCTGGCCGCGGTCACCGAGCTGCTGACCCCGGAGCATCAGGTCGTATGGCTGGATCCGGGCGGCGAGGGGCAGTGCCCGGATCTGGGCCTCTCCGCCCCGCTCGACCTCTCGTCGCTCGCCGATGTCTATCTCCTCAAGGCGCGTACGCCCCGGGCGCTGGCGCTTGCCGCCCTCCTGGAGGAGCACGGTGCCCCGGTGCTCAACTCCGCTGCGGCCACCGCGCGATGCCAGGACCGGGTCGAGATGGCGGCGGTGGCCCGCGCGGCCGGGCTGCCGTTCGCCGGTACCGCCGCCGTGGCCACGGTCGGGGAGCTGGCCGCGGCCGGCGAACCGGACGGGCCGCTGGTGATCAAGAGCCGGTTCAGCCGGCGCCATGACCTCGTGGCGCGCGCCGACAGCGCCGTACGGCTGCGGGAGCTGGCGGCCGACTGGTCCGATGAGCCGGTGGTGGTACAGGAGTTCACCGCCAACAGCGGCTGGGACCACAAGCTGTGGGTGGTCGACGGGCGGCTCTTCGCCGGATTGCGCCGGTCGGAGCTTGCCCCGGACGGCCGCGGGCCGACGCTGCCACTGCCGGTCGGTGAGCTGCCCGAGAGCTGGACCGGTGCCGCGCTCCGGGTCGGTGAGGTCTTCGGTCTGGACGTCTACGGGGTGGACGTTCTCGACGCCGGTGGCGGTGCGCCCCTCATCGTGGACATCAATGCCTTCCCCGGCATCCGCGGCCAGGCCGGCGCCCCGGAGGCGCTGGCACAGCTCGCCCTGCGCACGGCCGCGAGGGGCCGGAGCCTCGACGTCGGCGAGCGAGGCGTCGGCGAGCGATGGGGCGGTGAGCGACGCGTCGGCGAAAGCGGCTCCGGCGAAAGCGGCTCCGACGAAAGCCGCTTCAGCGAAAGCCACTCCGGCGAAAGGAAAGTGGCAGAAGTCGGCGAGAAGTAGCCCCGTTCGGAGGGCGCCGAACCGAAGTGAACCGGTGGCGGAAGCTCCTCCTCCGTAAGGCCTAACGCGTTGACCCCTGGGGTAGCGCTGCTCCGTCCGGAGGGCGTGGTTGCCCGCGCCCTCCTTCCGTACGTAAGGGGAGAGGCCGGCAACGGTGACACAGCCATTCGAACTGCCTGACTTCTATACGCCCTACCCGGCGCGGCTGAACCCGCATCTGGAGACGGCGCGTACGCACTCCAGGAAGTGGGCCCGCGACATGGGGATGCTGGAGGGCTCGGACATCTGGGAGGAGAAGGATCTCGACGCCCACGACTATGCCCTGCTGTGCTCCTACACCCATCCGGACTGCGACGCAGACGCGCTCTCGCTGGTGACCGACTGGTATGTCTGGGTCTTCTTCTTCGACGACCACTTCCTGGAGGCGTTCAAGCGGACGCTGGACCGGGAGGGCGGCAAGAAGTACCTCGACCGGCTGCCCGCCTTCATGCCGATGGAGCTGACCGCGGCCGTTCCCGAACCGGCCAATCCCGTCGAGGCGGGGCTCGCCGATCTGTGGGCGCGCACGGTGCCGCACATGTCCATGGCGTGGCGGAAGCGGTTCGCCGAGAGCACCGAGCATCTGCTCAACGAGTCGCTGTGGGAACTGTCCAACATCGACATCCACCGGGTGCCCAACCCCGTCGAGTACATCGAGATGCGCCGCAAGGTCGGTGGCGCGCCCTGGTCGGCGGGCCTGGTGGAGTACGCGACCGGCGCCGAGGTGCCCGCGGCCGTCGCCGGCTCCCGTCCGCTGCGGGTGCTGCGCGACGCCTTCTCCGACGGGGTGCATCTGCGCAACGACCTCTTCTCCTACCAGCGGGAGACGGAGGA
Organism: Streptomyces lydicus; assembly: GCF_004125265.1. Taxonomy (GTDB): domain Bacteria; phylum Actinomycetota; class Actinomycetes; order Streptomycetales; family Streptomycetaceae; genus Streptomyces; species Streptomyces lydicus_C. The sequence goes on along the minus strand of NZ_RDTE01000003.1, from coordinate 4,266,936 downwards.
GGAGGGCGAGCTGAGCAATGGCGTCCTGGTGCTGGAGACCTTCTTGAACTGCACCACCCAGGAGGCCGCGGACGCCGTCAACGACCTGATCACCTCGCGGCTGCAGCAATTCGAGAACACCGTGGTCACCGAACTCCCCGCGCTGTTCCTCGAACAGGGGCTGGACCCCCGGTCCTGTGCGGATGTGCTGGCGTACGCCAAGGGGCTCCAGGACTGGCAGTCGGGCGGCCATGAATGGCATATGCGCTCCAGCCGCTATATGAACGGCGGCGGCTCCGCAGCCGACACCTCGCGGCCCTGGTCGCCCTTCTCCCCGGTCGGATTCGGCACCTCGGCGGCGAGCCTGGCCGGCTCGCGCCGTCTCCGCAGCTCCACCCATGTCCCGCACCAGAAGGTCGGCCCCTCACGCATCCCCGACCTCTTCATGCCGTTCACCACCACCCTCAGCCCGCATCTGGAGGGCGCCCGCCGCCGGGTCGTCGCATGGGCGCACCGGATGGGGTTCTTCGGCCCGCAGCCCGGGGTGCCGCTGTCCGATACCTGGGACGAGCCCGCCATGGTCCGCTACGACCTGGCGCTGTGCGCGGCCGGTCTCCACCCGGACGCCACTCCGGAACAACTGGACCTCGACGCCGCCTGGCTCGCGTGGGGCACCTACGCCGACGACTATTACCCCCAGGTCTTCGGGCGGACCCGCGATATCGCTGCGGCCAAGGTGTGCACCGAGCGGCTGTCGGCCTTGATGCCGGTCGGCCCGGGCGACCCGTCGGCCGCCGTGCCCGAGCCGGTCAACGCGATGGAACGCGGGCTGTCCGACCTGTGGACACGTACGGCGGGACCGATGACCTCCGAGGCGCGCCGGACGTTCCGTACGGCCGTCGACACGATGACGGCCGGCTGGCTCTGGGAGCTCGACAACCAGCTCCACCACCGCATCCCCGACCCCGTCGACTACATCGAGATGCGCCGCGCGACCTTCGGCGCCGACCTCACCATGAGCCTGAGCCGCATCGGCCACGGCGGCCAGATCCCGCCGGAGATCTACCGCACCCGCACCCTGCGCTCCCTGCAGAACGCCGCGGCCGACTACGCCTGCCTGCTGAACGATGTCTTCTCTTACCAGAAGGAGATCGAGTACGAGGGCGAGATCCACAACGGCATCCTGGTCGTCCAGAACTTCTTCGACTGCGACTACCCGACCGCGCTGAACATCGTCAATGACCTCATGACCTCACGGATGCGCGAGTTCCAGCACGTCGCGGCCCATGAACTCCCGGTCGTCTGCGATGACTTCGACCTCTCGCCCGAGGCCCGCAAGGCCCTCGGCGGCTACGTCCACGAGCTGGAGAACTGGCTGGCCGGCATCCTCACCTGGCACCGGGGCTGCCTGCGCTACACCGAGGCCGAGCTGCGTCATCCCGTGGGTTCGCCGGGGCGGCTGGGCGCGCCGAACGGGCTGGGGACGTCGGCGGCCCGTCTCTTCCGGACATCGGGCGCGGGCGCGGGCGCGGTCACGGTCGCGGGGGTGGGGGTGGGGTAGGGGGGCCGGGCGGTTCCGACGGTCGGGCCGGTCCTGCGGGGTCTGACGGTCGGGCCGGTCCTGGAGGTCCAGGCGGTCCGGCCGTCCCTCGAACAGCGGCCCCGGGGCCCCGCAATGCCTCCCCCGGGCTCCTGCTGGCTGGTGAATATCCCGTCCGGGGTGAATATACCGATATGTCATCGGGAACCCCACATGGCGAAATCCCGCACGGGTGTGACCGAGGGCCGGACCGCTGCCCATGGCTGACGAGGAGTTCCGACTGTGCGACGCATGATCGCTTTGCTTGGCGCTGTGGCCTTCACGGGGGCGTCCGCCGCGTTCGTCCCCACCGACGCCGAGGCCGTCTCCGGCGTCATCACGTATCACATCCGGCAGGGCAACCGGATGTACCGGATCGAGGACCCCGGCGACGACCACTGCTACGGAGTGGGCGAAGGGGCCGGCGAGGTGGACAACGACACCCCCACCGACCTGATCCTCTACAACGGTCGTGACTGCACCGGATCCGTGGTGACCAGGGTGCGCGCCGGATCCTGGGTCAACGCACGGTTCGGGAGCCTGCGGCTGAGCGCGGACGGCCCGCGGTACCCACAGGATCCGGACGACCGGGACACCACGGCGCGTGCGGACGACCCGGACGGCCCGGCGCGTTCGGACGATCCGGGGCGTGCGGATGATTCGCGGCGTGCGGATGAAGTGGGGCGCTCGGATGGCCCGGGTGACGCGGACGGCCCGGCGTCTTCGGGCGGCCCGGAGGACGCGGACGGCCCCGGGAACGCGGACGGGCCGGGGAACGCGGACGGGCCGGGCGACTCGGACGGGTTCGGGAACGCGGATGGCTCAAGGGACTCGGACGGTCCCGGGAACTCCGACGGACCTGGGGACTCGGACGGCCCCGGAAACTCCGACAGCGGGGATCAGTCTGCCGACACGGAGCGTCCCGTGGATCCGGTGAATGCCGCGCATCCGGTGAGCGCCAAGCACCGGGTGAACACCGGGCACTCGGTGAGCGCCAAGCATCGGGTGAACACCGGGCACTCGGTGAGCGCCAAGCATCGGGTGAATACGACGCACCCGGCTAGTGCTAAGCATCGGGTGAACGCTGGGCACAGGGTGAGCGCTGGGCACCGAGTGAACGCCGGGCACAGGGTGAACACGGCGCACCGGTCGCGCCCGGGGAATCCGGGAAGCCCCTTGCGTCCGGGGATCCCCGCCAACCAAGGGAGCCCGGTCAGCCAGGGGAGCCCGGTCAGTCAGGGGAGCCCCCTCGCCCCGGGAAGCCCCGTGTACCCCGGGCTCGTCCACTCCGGTCTGGTCTACCCCGCGCTCATCCATCCCGCGCTCATCCACCCCGGCCTCATGTACCCGGGCTTCGCCGGCTGACGACGTGCACGGTCGCCCCTCAGTCCCCTGCGGGGCGACCGGCCCAGCTGGTCAGTGCGCGGAAGCGTTCGGTGCGGCGGGTCTGCACCTCCGTGCTGCGGGTGGCCCAGGCGATATGGCCGTCGGGGCGGACCAGGATCTCGCGCACCCCGTCCAGATCGGTGCGGGATTCGCACTCGGTGACGCTGAGTGCGGTCACCCGCTTCCCCCATCTGGCCTCGACGGACTGCCGTATCTCCTGGTCCCCCGCGAGGTCGAGCAGGACGAACCGGCCGTGCGGGAGGAGTTCGTAGAGGCGTAGCGACTCCGCGCCGGTCGCCGTCAGCGCGATATCGGGCATCCGCCGTCCCACCAGCAGGTCGGCGTCCGTGCCGGCCGCGAGATAGGCGGTGTCGAGCGCGGAAATCCGCCCGGCGAGGCGTCGGTTGACCTCCTCGATGTCCAGGAGTTCGGTCAGCAGCGCGCGCAGTGCGGCGGCCGGCCGCTGGTACGGCGGGAGCAGGGCCAGCTCCGCCAGCAGCGTCTGGACCTCGGTGTTCTCCGTGACCGCCTGCCCGACCGGGTGCCGCTCGGCGTGATAGCTGTCGAGCAGGCCGGGCGGGGCCCAGCCGTTGATCTCGGCGGCGAGCTTCCAGCCCAGGTTCATCGCGTCCTGGAGCCCGGTGTTGAGACCCTGGCCGGCCGCCGGGAAGTGAATATGGGCGGCATCGCCGGCCAGCAGGACGCGCCCGGCACGGTAAGAGGCCGCGAGACGGGTGGCGTTGCCGAACCGCGACAGCCAGCGGGGCCGTGCCACCCCGCAGTCGGTTCCGCAGATCCGTCGCAGGGAGGCCCGGAACTCGTCGAGGGTCAGTGGTTCGGCGGACGGTGTCCGCATCCGCTGTGGGTCCAGGAGGACGATCCGGGTGGCGCCGCCGCTCTCCCGTTCGTCCTCATGCCCGGGTCCGGCAGGGGGTTCCGGCTCCAGCGGTACGGCCAGTACGCCATGGGCCCGCGCGCGGTCGAGGGCTGCCGGGTCGACGGTCGCGAAATCCCCCAGCGCTCCGCTCAGCGTCTCGTCGGTGCCGGGAAAGCCGATCCCGGCGGCCCGCCGCACCACGCTCCGCCCGCCGTCGCACCCGACCACATACCGCGCCCGTACGGTCTCCAGGGTGCCGCCGGGGCCGCGGAGGTCCACTTCCACGCCGGTCTCGCCCGATTCCCTGCCGCCTCTGCTCCCTCTGCCGCCCGCGTCGCCGCCCTTGCCGCTCCGACGCAGTCCGACCACCTCGTATCCGCGCCGGACCGGCACGGCGAGTTCGCTCGCGCGCTCCGCCAGCAGCTGTTCGGTGCGGGCCTGGGCGAGGAACAGGGTGTAGCCGTGCCGGGTGTCCAGCGCGCTGAAGTCCAGCCGGGTGTCCAGCCCCGCGAAGTGCCACCCCGGCACCCGGCGGCCAGCTGCCAGGAACCGTTCCGCCAGGCCCCGTTGGTCCATCAGCTCGATACTGCGCGGATGCAGTGTCAGCGCCCGTGAATCCCGCTGTGCCGTGGCCCGCCGTTCGAGGATCTGCACCCGTACGCCGGCGAGCGCCAGTTCGGCACCGAGCAGCAGCCCGGTCGGCCCCGCGCCCACCACGATCACATCGGTGCCGGTGCCGGTGCCGGTGCCGGTGCCGGTGTCGACGTCGGTGCTGGTGCTGGCGTGGGTATCGGCGGTGAGATCCCTGGCGGCATGCATGACTGGCCTCCGGTCGAGGTGTGCCCAGATTTAATGAACGGTGTTCACGTGAACGTTGTTCACTATAGTGAGATCCATGAGTGCCGCGTCAACCCCCAGCTCGCCCGCCGCCCGTGCTGCTGTCACGACCCGGGGCCGGCCCCCGAAACTCGACCAGGCGCGCACCGTCGAAGCCGCCCTGGCACTGCTGGACGAGGCCGGGCTCGACGCGCTCACCATGCGGCGGCTGGCCGAGGCCATGGACGTACGGGCCGGTGCGCTGTACCGCTACTTCGCGACCAAGCATGAGCTGCTGACCGCCATGGCCGAAGCGCTGCTCGCCGACTGCCTCGAACGGCCGCTCCCGTCGGCGGACTGGAGCGAGTGCCTGGCCGAACTGGCCCACCGGATGCGTGCGGCGCTCCTCGGCCGCCGGGACGGGGCCCGCGTCTACGCCGGTACGCACTCCACCGGCAGCCATACCCTCGGCTTCGCCGACACCCTCATCGGTGTGCTGCGGGACGCGGACTTCGCCCCCGACGACGCCGCCCGTGCCGCCCTCGCGGTCGTCCACTTCACCCTCGGCCACACCCTGGAGGAGCAGGCCGCCCTCCAGGCCGCAGGCGACGGCCCGGCGGACCCCGACCGGCTGCGGGCCGCGGTGACGCCGGCGCAGTACCCCCATCTCGCCCCCGCGCTGCCGGTGCTCACCAGCACGGACTTCGCCGCGCACTTCACCTTCGGCCTGCGGCTGCTCATCGAAGGGCTACGGGTCACCGGGCCGGGTTCCCCGCCCCCGCCCCCGCCCACCGGCACCTGACCGCCGGCCGGGGCTCCCCCGCCCGTAGTGGAGCCCGCTACACCCCGGAAACGGGCCCGTGCTCTCTCCTCTCCTCCCCTTTTCGTTTCTAGCGTTTCTCGGTGACCTGGTGATCCATCCGACCCACTGAGAGGGCGTGCGCATGTTCGGGCGGCGGCGCGATCCGGCGACGGCTACCGCGGGGCGGGAATCGGCGCGAGCCACCGCGGGGCGGCGGGACCCGGGGGCCGACGCGCTCACGCTGGAGGGGGTCGGCCGGGAGTACCGGCGCGGGGTGGCGGCCCTGCACCCCGTTGACCTCGCGGTGCCACGGGGGCGTTTCCTCGCGGTGATGGGGCCGTCCGGGTCGGGGAAGTCGACGCTGCTGCAGTGTGCCGCGGGGCTCGACCGGCCGACCGCGGGGGCGGTGCGTATCGGCGGTACGGAGCTGTCCTCGCTCAAGGAGGCGGCCCTGACCCGGCTGCGGCGGGAGCGGGTCGGGTTCGTGTTCCAGGCCCACAACCTCGTGCCGTCGTTGAGCGTCGCGGAGAACGTCGCCCTGCCGTTGCTGCTCGGAGACGTGCCGGTGGGGGAACGGGTCCGGCGGGGGCTCGCAGCCGTCGGGCTGGGAGAGCGGGGCGAGGCCGCGCCGTCGGAGCTGTCCGGTGGGCAGCGTCAGCGCGTGGCGGTCGCCCGGGCGCTGGTCACCGAGCCGGACATCGTCTTCGCTGATGAGCCCACGGGCTCGCTCGACCCGGCCACCGCTCGCGACGTTCTCGCCCTGCTGCGGGGCGCCGTCGACCGCGACGGCCACACCGTCGTCATGGTGACGCACGATCCGGTCGCCGCCGCCTGGACGGATGAGGCCGTCTTTCTCGTACGGGGGCGGATCGTCTCGCGTCTGGAACGGCCGGATGCCCGCCAAGTCGGCCGCATCATGCGGGACTTGGGCGGCAATCGGGAGACGGCGGCCGGGCTCGACGGGGGGCGGGCGGCATGAAGGTGACCGGACTCCTCGCCTCCCGCGCCGCCCGTACGCACCGCAAGGCCTGGGCCGCGGTCTTCGCCGCCCTCGCCCTCACCTCGCTGCTTCTCGGCACCTTCGGTCTCATGCTCGCCTCGGCCGGGGCCGGGCATCCGCGGGTGGAGCGGTATGCGGGGACCGCTTTCGTGGTCGCCGGGGACCAGGAAACCCGCTTCACCGCGAAGCCGTGGGGCAGCGCACCCAGGACTACCCGGGCCGGGCTCACCGAGCGGGTGCGGGTCCCGTGGGCGGCCCTCGGCGTGGTGCGGAAGGTGCCCGGGGTGCGGGCGGCCGTTGCCGACCAGGTCTTCCGGGTGGGCATGGCGGGGCGGGCGGCCCTCGGACGGCCCTGGGAGGCGGCCCGGCCGGCGCCCCGCGTCGTACGGCAGGGGCGTGCGCCGCGGCGGGCGGGCGAGGTCGTGGTGGGTGCGGTCGCGGTGGGCGACGGGACCCGGGGCGGCGGCCGGGTAGGGGCGGGTGCCGGAGCGCGGCTCGGGGCGGGTGCCGGAGCGCGGCTCGGGGCGCGTGTGGCGCTGCGGGTGGGCGGCAGGGACGCGGCGTACACCGTCGTGGGGGTCGCCGACGGGCCGTCCGCCGCCGTCTACTTCACGGCCGGCGAAGCCCGTCGGCTGTCCGGGCACCCGGGGGCGATGGACGCCCTGGAGGTGCTCGCCCGGCCCGGTGCGGACACCGGGGAGCTGGCCGCGCGGGTACGGCGCGCCCTGGACGCGGCGGGTGTCAGGAGCATCGGGCGGCGCGCGGACGGTGACGCGGCCGCGCTGCGGGTGCTGACCGGGAACGGGCGCGGCGGCGCCGAATTCCTCGACGCCGGCCCCGCCCGGACCGGACTGCTGGAGCTGCTGGGCTCGGTGGCCGCCACCGTCGTACTGATCGCGCTGCTCGTGGTGTCGTCGACGGTGGTGCAGGCGCTGCGGCAACGCGACCGTGAACTGGGCCTGTTGCGTGCCGTCGGGGCGACCCCGCGGCAGTTGCGCGGTGCGGTGGGGAAGGAGGTGGGGCGGGTCGCGGGCGGTGCGGCGCTGGCGGGGGCGGTGGGAGCGTTCCCCGGGTACGCCGCGCTGCGGGCGCTGCTGGAGGCGCACGGCGCGCTGCCGCCCGGCCTCGAACTCCCCCTTCCGCCCTGGCTGTGGCCCGCACCGCTGATCACCGCCGGGATCACCGTCGCGGTGGCCCATATCGCGGCGGTACTCGCCTGCGCCAGGACCGCGAAGGTGCGCCCGGCGGAGGCGCTGCGCGAGGCGCGCCCCGGCACCGCGCGCAAGGTCACCGGGCTGGTGCTGCTGTTCGTGGGCGTCAGCTCGGCGGGGACGGCGGTCCTGCAGCGCGGAGCGGCCGCGGGTGCCGCTGCCGGGGCGGCGACGGTGACGATGGTGAGCGCCTGTGCGCTGCTCGGCCCGTGGATCGCGGAGGGCGCGATGCGGGTGCTGGGGGCGCCGCTGCGGCGGTTCGGCGGCCCGGGCGGCTATCTCGCCGCCGCCAACTGCCGGGCGGAGGCACGCCGTTCGGGGGCCGCGCTCACCATCGTCATCCTGGTCGTCGCCTTCGTCTGCGTACAGCTCTCGGCGGGGGCGACGCTCGCCCGCGAGGGGGCGGTCCAGGCCCGCGGGGCGCTGCGGGCCGGCCTTGCGGTGCGGGCGGACGGCGGGCTGCCGGCCGGTGCGGTCGAGCGGATCCGTGCGGTGCCGGGGGTGCGGGCGGCGACGGAGGTGGTGCGCAGCACCGTGGTGGTGGCGCGGCGGGAGGCCGGCGAACCCCGGCTGGACCGGCTGCCGGTGCTCGGCGTCACACCGCAGCGGCTGACCCGGACGCTCGATCCCGGGGTGCGCGAGGGGACCGTGGAAGAGCTGCGGCCCGGCACGGTCGCGGTCGGTGCCGACCGGGCGCGGTCGCTCGACGCCCGGCCCGGCTCCGTGGTGACGCTGCGCTTCGGGGACGGGGCGCAGGCACGGCTGCGGGTCGTGGCGATCTACGAACGGTCGCTGGCCCTGGGGGACTTCCTCTTCTCCCGGGACGAGCTGCTGCGCCATCTGTCGCTGCCGGGCCCGGGGCAGGTGCTGGTCACGGCCGCACCGGGCGGCGACCACGAGGCGGTCGCCCGGGCCCTGACGGCCGCGGTGTCGGGCGCACGGGTGGAGCGGGGCGCCGCCGCCTCCGTACGGGTCGAGGCACCGGACCAGGCGCTGGGTGAGGTGCTGACGGCGGCGGCGCTGTCGGCGATCGGGGGCTTCATCGTGATCGCGCTGCTGAGCACGCTGTCGCTGATCGCTCTCGGCCGGCGGCCCGAGCTGCGGCTGCTGCGCCTGGCGGGGGCGGGGCGCCGCCAACTGCGGTGGATGCTGCGGCTGGAGGCGGCGGCGCTGGCCGTGACCGGGCTGGTCGTGGGGGCCGCGGTGGCCTCGGTGCCGCTGCTGGCGTTCAGCCTGGCGATGGCGGGTACGGTGCCGTCGCTGCCGCTGGGGCAGGCGGTGCTGGTCGTCGCCGTGGTGGCGGTGGTGACGGGGGCGGGGACGATGCTGCCGTTGCGGGTGATGCTGCGGGGGCGGTATCCGGGCACCGGGCCGTCGGGGTGGTGAGGACGGGCGGAGGGGGCGGGCGAAGGCCGGTAGGGAGGCGCTGCTCGTGCCGCGGCGCGGGGCCCGGGGTGCGGGGCCCGGGGTGCGGGGCCCGGGGCCTGCGCGCCTCAGGGCTTGGCCTCCGCCCCGCCGCCGTGGCCCGCGCCTACCGCCCGTTCAGGTACGCCAGCACCGCCAGCACCCGTCGATGCCCGCTGTCGCTCGCCGGCAGCCCCAGCTTCGCGAAGATGTTTCCGATGTGCTTGCTCACCGCGCGGTCCGACACCACCAGCACCTGCGCGATCGTCGCGTTGTCCCGGCCCTGGGCCATGAGCTGCAGCACCTCACGTTCGCGCGGCGTCAGGGCGTCGAGAGGATCGTCGCGGCGCCGGGTCAGCAGCTCCGTGACCACCTCGGGGTCCAGCGCGGTGCCGCCCGCCGCCACGCGTTCCAGCGCGCCCAGGAACTCGTCGACCCGCCCCACCCGGTCCTTCAGCAGATAGCCGACCCCGCCGGCGCCACCGCCCAGCAACTCCACGGCGTAGGTCTCCTCCACGTACTGCGACAGCACCAGCACCGGCAGACCGGGTATCTCCCGCCGCGCCGCCAGTGCCGCGCGCAGCCCCTCGTCACGGAACGAAGGGGGCATCCGGACGTCCAGCACCGCGGCATCAGGGCGGTGGGCGAGCAGCGCGGGCAGCACCTCGGGACCGTCGGCCGCGACCGCCACCACCTCGTGCCCGGCGGAGGTCAGCAGCAGCACCAGGCCCTCCCTCAGCAGGGCGTTGTCCTCACCGATCACCACACGCACGGCAACTCCACTTCGATCACGGTCGGGCCCCCGGCGGGGCTGGTCACTTCCACGGTCCCGTCGAGCGCCGCGACCCGCCGCCGGATGCCGAGCAGCCCGCTGCCTCCCGGCGCTCCGGCGGCGCCTTCCCCGGGGGAGCCGGTGCTCCCCAAGCCTCCCCCGGGGGAGCCGGCCCCGGCGCCGCCACAGCCCTCGTCGCGGACCGACACCGTCAACAGGCCGTCCCCGCGGGCCAGTTCCACGGCGGCGCGGTCCGCCCCGCTGTGCTTCGCGGCATTGGTCAGCGCCTCGGCGACGACGAAGTACGCGGCCGCCTCGACCGCCGCCGGGGCGCGCGGGCCGTCCTCCACCGAGTCCGCGCGCACCGCCACCTCGAGCCCGCTGCTCGCCGCCAGCGCCCGCACCGCCCCCACCAGACCCCGGTCCGTGAGGATCGGCGGATGGATGCCGCGTACGACATGGCGCAGCTCGGTCAGCGCCTCTTCGGCCTGGTCCTGGGCGTCGTCGAGGAGCCTGCGCGCCAGCTCGGGGTTGGTGTCGTAGGCCCGCTTGGCCAGCCCCACCCGCATCGACAGCGCCACCAGCCGGGCCTGGGCGCCGTCGTGCAGATCCCGTTCGATACGCCGCAGTTCGGCGCCGTGCGCGGCGACGGCACCGGCCCGGGTGACGGTCAGTTCCTCGACGCGCTCGGCGAGCAGGGCGGTGCGCCGGCTGTCCGGGGACGGCAGCAGCAGCGCACGGGACCAGGCCGCGTCGAGGTCGGCGAGGCGCCGGATCAGCGGCAGGACGACGGCCGGGCGCCGCAGCAGTCCGCACCACACCCCGTCGACGAGGAGGCCGAGGGCCCAGAGCGGCAGCGACAGGTAGGGCAGCAGCAGGCCGTAGCCGAAGTGGGCGGCGAGCCAGCGCAGATCCCGGTAGGTGCCCGGGTCCGCGGTCGCCGTACGCACCCGCTCGGACAGCTCCCCGGTGAGCGGCAGATAGGCCTCCGGGACCGCCTCACCCGTCCAGGCCGCCACCCGCCGCCGCTTGTACCCGGCCATCCGGCGCAGCAGCAGGACAGTCTCGGGCAGCACCCCCGCACCGACCACGAGGAGCGTCACGACAGCGGTGAACAGCAGCAGGGCGAGGAAGAGGTACGACACCAGGGCCAGCCCGGCCGACACCAGCAGCTGAACCGTGGCGCGCCCCGCCCGCCCGACCGTCTCCCCCATGGGCACAGGCTAGGCGACCTTGCCCAGACACGGCGCGGGAGCGAACTCCCGGGCCGGGGGTGTAGCGCACTCCACCCCGTATTAGGGAGGACGCCCCCTCGAACCGGCGGCCCGGCCACGGCATTGTCGGTGCCACGGATATTGACCTCTGCGCACCTCTGTTCTCCCTGCGGAAGGAACTCCCATGAAGGCCCTGCTCTGGTGTGTGTTCTGCCTCGCCCTCCTCGTCAACGTCTCCACCAGCTTCGCCTTCGACGGGGTGCAGCAGGTGCTGATCAGCGTCGGCACGGGCGTGGTGGCGATCGGGTCGGGGGTGGGGCTGTTCCTGATGCGCACCAGGCGGACCTGATCCCCGTGCACACCACGTGGACCTGATCCCCGTGCACACCACGTGGACCTGATCCCCTGCGCACCACGCGGAGCTGACGCCCGACGGGCCGGGGCGGCCGCCGGGGCAGCCGCCCGGTCAGCCGCCGATGAGCTGGAGGGAGCCCCACAGCGCCACCGTGGCCAGGCCCAGGGCGGCGGGCACGGTGAGCAGACCGAGGTGGGTGAATTCCTTGAGGGCGACGTCGTGCTCGTGGTGGTGGACGATGCGCCGCCACAGCAGGGTGGCCAGCGATCCGGCGTAGGTGAGGTTGGGGCCGATGTTCACGCCGAGGAGCACCGCGAGGACGGCGCCCGGGCCGCTCGGCGCGGCCAGCGGCACCAGGACCAGCACCGCGGGCAAGTTGTTGATCACGTTGGCGAGCGCGGCGGCCAGCGCGGCGATGCCGAGCAGGGCGGGAAGCGAGGTGCCGTCGGGCAGCAGGTGCCCGAGCGCATCGGCGAGCCCGTTGTCGACGACCGCGCGCACGACGATGCCCAGGGCCAGCACGAACGCGAGGAACGGCAGTCCGGCGGCCCGGACGACGGCGGCCGGGGTGGTGTCGCGCCGGGCGAGCGCACGGACCGCCATGACGAGGGCGCCGGCCGCCGCTGCCCAGGCCGGGTTGACGCCCAGCGCGGAGGTCAGCGCGAAACCGGCGAGCGTGCCGGCCACCGTCACCAGGGCGAACAGCGGCAGCTCGGGAGGCTCGGCGGTGTCCGGGCCAGGGGCCGGGGCGCGCAGGTCGGCGGCGAAGAAGCGGCGGAAGACCAGGTATTCGACGCCGATCGCGACCCCCCACGGCAGCGCCATCAGCGCGCCGAACCGGGTGAAGCTCAGCCCGCTCGCCGTGAAGGCCAGCAGGTTCGTCAGATTGGAGACGGGCAGCAGCAGCGACGCGGTGTTCGACAGATGGGTGCAGGCGTATACGTGGGGCTTGGGGCGGGCACCCATGTGCGCGGCGGTGGCGAACACGACGGGGGTCAGCAGGACGACGGTGGCGTCCAGGCTCAGTACGGCCGTGATGGCCGACGCGAGGGCGAAGACCGCGCCCAGCAGACGGCTCGGCCGCCCCGCCGACCAGCGCGCCATCCAGGTGCCACAGGCGTGGAAAAGCCCCTCGTCGTCGCAGAGTCTGGCGAGGATCAGCACCGCGGCGAGAAAGCCGATCACCGGTCCCAGCCGCTCCGCCTCGTCGCGGACATGGTCCAACGGGATCACCCCGGCCACGATCACCACGGCGGCGGCCGGCACCGCGAAGACCGCCTCGGGCAGCCGGAACGGCCGGCTCACGGCACACACCAGCACCACCAGCAGCATGGCCAAAGACAGGGATTCGGCGAGCACCATGCGCTGGTTGATCCCTTCCGCGCAGCGGAGCGTGACATGCGGGCGAAGGCCTCACCCGGGGCTCAGGGGCCATGCCCTCCGGCGCGCCACGACGGGCGTCCCGCGCCCTACCGGCGCGCGGGCACGGCGAACGGGGTCAGTGCCGTGGCATCAGCCCGGAGAGGGTGGCCTCCACGAGGCCGCGCGCATATGCCGCGTCCGTCGGGCCCGGCCGGAAGACCAGCCGGTACATCATGGGGGCGACGATGTGGTCCATCACGAGCTCGGTGTCCGGGGCAGGCTCGCCGCGCTCGGCGGCGCGGGCGAGGATGACGTCCACCTGTTCGGCGGCGTAGGCCGAGCACTGGCCCGCATGGCTGCCGTCCGGATCGCCGGCGAGCGCGTCGCGGAGGTAAGCCCGCCCCGGGGGTGAGGCCATCTCCTCCAGGAACTGTTCGGCCCATGCCTCCAGGTCCGTGCGCAGCGCTCCGTGATCTGCGGGCGGTGCCTCCGGGCGCAGGCGCTCGACGGCCACGTCGGACAGCAGCTCCTGGAGGTCTCCCCACCGGCGGTAGATCGTCGAGGGCGTGACCCCGGCGCGAGCGGCGACCAGGGGAACCGTCAGCGCCGCACGGCCCTCTTCGGCTTCGAGGGCGCGCACGGCTGCGTGCACCGATTCCTGGACGCGGGCACTGCGTCCCCCGGGGCGGGTCATCGGCCTGGGGCTCATGGCTCGACCTTAAGGGCTCGGAGCCGCGCGGGTCCACATAAAAGCAATCTGTTTGCGTTAGCGTCGGGGGCGCGGTAGCGTGAGTTAACGCAAAGGAATTGCCTTTGGTTCGCGGAGAGGACACCTCATGTCTGTCGTCAGTGACGCGGTCCCCGCCTGGACGGTGGGCGAGATCACCGTCCGCCGTATCGACGAGACCGCGCTCCCCGCGCCGACCGGCCGCTGGCTGCTGCCCGACGCCACCCCGGAGGTGGTGGCCCAAGCGCCATGGCTGCGGCGGGATTTCACCGACCACGACGGCACCCTCCGCCTGGCCACCCACAGTTTCGCGATAGAGGTGCAGGGGCTGCGCCTGCTCGTCGACACCGGAATCGGCAACGGCAAACCCCGGACCAACCCCGCCTGGGACCACCTGGACAGCGACTATCTCCCGCGTCTGACGGCGGCCGGCTTCGCCCCGGACACGGTGGACCTGGTCCTCCTCACCCATCTGCACACCGATCACGTCGGCTGGAACACCCGCGCCGACAAGGGCGATTGGGTCCCCACCTTCCCCCGCGCCCGCTATCTGGCGGCCCGCGCGGAGTGGGACCACTGGTCGGGCCAGGACCTGGACGACGCCCGCCGCCAGATGTTCCGGGACTCCGTCCACCCCGTCCGTGACGCCGGACTGCTCGACCTGGTCGAGGTGCCCGGCGAAGGCGTCACGGTCGCTCCCGGAGTCCGCCTCCTGCCCACCCCCGGACACACGCCCGGCCAGTTCGCCGTGGAGCTGCGCAGCGCCGGGCAGGCGGCCCTGATCACCGGCGACTGCATCCACCACCCGGTCCAGCTACCGCGCCCCGACATCTGCAGCTGCGCGGACGTCGACCCCGCACAGGCCGCCAGGACCCGCCGCAGCCTCCTCGCCTCGCTCGCCGGTACGGACACCCTGCTCCTGGGCAGCCACTTCCCGCCGCCCACGGCGGGCCGCGTCATCGCCGAGGGTGACGCCTACCGGCTCTCGCCCGTCGCCCCGGACCGCCTCTGACCGCCCCTGCCCCTACGCCGCAGCGGCCCGCCCTGCCCCCTGCCTCCGCTGCCCTGCCGGTGTCGCCGCCTGTCCGCCGCTTCCCGTCCCGCTCCTTCCCGTCCCGCGCAGGGCATCCGGAGGGCGATCCCTCGCCACCCTCAGTCACATTTAATGAGAAAAACGGCTTTTGTCTGAATTTTCACGCATTTCGCCTTGTTGGGGACAGTTGGGCGTCGTAGCTTGGGAGTTGTCGGAGCCGGTAACGGTTCGACAAAGGAAATCGATGAGGAGGCGAGTATGAGCTTCCGCAAGGTCTTCCCCAGAAGGCGTCGCCGCGACCATGACGACTGGTACGGCAACGACCACGACCGCCGCAGGCGCCGCAGGCGGTTCCGCCGGGGCCGCGGGCGCGGTTTCTACGGCTACGGCTACTGACACACACCTCTGAGTTCGAGGCAGGCTCGCGTAAGGCGCGAGTTTGCCTCGTCGTTTTAGGGGGCGGTGCCTCGTGGTTCCGCTCAACCACCCCACCAGCGACGAGATGACGTAGCGATCATGAACCTGCGTAGCTCACGCCGGCGCGGAGAGCGCCCCGCAGCATCGCCCCAACGGGGCACGGAATCAGCGCCCGTTGGAGAGAATTCGGCACTGCCGCACGATGCCGGCGAAAACGCCACTCACTCCACTCACTCCACCCCCTCCACCGACACCAGCGAACCCGTCAGCGGTGCGCGTCCCCGGTCGCAGCCGGCCCCGGACCCGGACCCCGCCATGGACCGGGTGTTCCGCGCACTCGTCGCGGACACCTCCATCCGCACCAGACGGGTGGGCTTCAAGGAAGCGGTAGGGCGGTTCTGGCCGCTGACCCGGGGCGACCGGCGCTGGATCGCCCTGGTCATCCTGAGTGCCATCGTCGCCGCGCTCGCGGAGACCGTGGCCATCCTGCTCTTCGCCCAACTCACCGACAATGCCCTGCAGAAGGGCTCGGTCAGCGCCTTCTGGCAACCTGCCGGGCTGTGGCTCGGCGTCGCCGTCGCCGGCGCGATCGTCGGATACCTCGGCGGCTCACTCGCCGCCTGGACGGCGGAACGCTTCGTGATGCGCCTACGCGCCCGCGTCTTCGCCCATCTCCAGACGCTGCCGCCGCACTTCTTCCAGCGCAACCGCCGCGGTGACCTGGTCGAGCGGCTGACCGGCGACGTCGACGCCATCGAACAACTCGTGGTCTCCGGCCTCGTCCAGGTGGCCACCGCCGGATTCGGCATCATCTTCTACGCCGGAGCCGCGCTCTGGCTGCGCTGGGACCTGGCGCTGGCCACCTTCGCCCTGGCCCCGCTGTTCTGGCTCGCCACCACCCGCTTCACCGGCCGGGTCAAGGAGGTGTCCCGCCGGGAACGGGCGGCGGACGGCGCCATCACCTCGGTGGTCGAGGAAGGCCTGGTCAACGTCGTCCTCACCCAGGCCTACAACCGGCAGCGGGACGAACAGGAACGGCTCCGCCGCGAGGCGCGCAGCTGGCTGCGGGCCTCGGTGACCAGCGCCCGCCTCAACCAGCTGTACGCGCAGCTGGTCGAGGTCCTGGAAACGCTCTGTGTCCTGGCGATCATCGGCCTGGGCGCGTGGGAGATCTCCGCGGGACGGATGTCCCTGGGGCAGCTCCTGGCGTTCGCCGCATTCGTCGGCTACCTCTACCCACCCATCCGCGACCTCGGCGCGCTCGGTCTGACGGTCACCGAAGCGACCGCCGGCGCCGAGCGCCTGCTGGAGATCCTTGACGCCCCGCCCGCCGTCACCGACCCCGACCCCGCGGTCGTCGTGCCGGCCCCGGCGCGCGCCGTCGGCGCGGTGGAGGTGTGCGGGGTCGGCTTCCGCTACCCCGGCGGCAAGGAAGACGTACTCCGCGACTTCTCCTTCACCGCGGTACCCGGGGAACTGGTGGTGATCACCGGCCCCAGCGGCGCGGGCAAGTCGACCCTGGCCGCCCTGCTGCTGAGGTTCTACGACCCGGACACCGGCAGCGTCCGGCTGGACGGCATCCCCGTGAACCGGCTGCCGCTCGACCGGCTCCGCTCGAACATCACCCTGCTGCCCCAGGACACCCTCGTCCTGCACGACACGGTGGAGGAGAACATCGCCTGCGGACGCGACGACGTGACACACGACGATGTCGTCGACGCCGCCCGTGCCGCCGACGCCGACGGGTTCATCTCCGCCCTCCCCGACGGCTACGACACGGTCATCGCCCCCGGTACCTCCCGGCTCTCCGGCGGCCAACTGCAGCGCATCGCCATCGCCCGCGCCATGCTGCGCAACGCCCCCGTGCTCATCCTCGACGAGCCCACCACCGGACTGGACGCCCTGGCCACCCAGCGCATCCTCGGCCCGCTGCGGCGCCTCGCCGAAGGCCGCACCACCCTCGTGATCACCCACGACCTGGACCTCGCCGCGGACGCCGACCGCATCCTGGTCCTGGACGAGGGACGCCTGGTGGAGTCGGGGCAGCACGCCCAGCTCCTCGCCGGCCAAGGCCTGTACGCCACCCTCTTCCACGCCCACCCGCCACCCCGCAACGGCTCCCCGCACCCCGTCGCCCGCCCGTCGGGCAGCCACTAGCCGCTGGCCACTAGCCACTAGCCCCTGGCGGCAACCGGCGCCGGGGCACCGCCGGAACCGAAACGGCCGGGGCCACGGCCGTCGACACGACCACCGCCACCGCCCCGGCCCCGAAACCGGGACACGAGCAGGGCCGTACGGCGTACGGCCCTGCTCACTCTCAGTACGCACAGCGACACGCAAGGCGCATACCCGCCTGGTCCGCCTCCCGGGACCAAGATGGTCCCGTGAACCAGGAGCGCGCGTGACCAGCCCATCCACAGCGGGGAGTGACAGCGCCACCGGAACCCGCCACCTCCACCGGGCGGTCGGGTTCTGGGGGCTGATGTTCATCTCCCTGGGATCGATCATCGGCTCCGGCTGGCTGCTCGGCGCCCTGACCACCGCCGTCATCGCCGGACCGGCATCGCTGATCTCCTGGGTCCTCGCGTCCACGATGCTCGCCGTGCTCGCGCTGGCCCACGCGGAACTGGGCGCCACCTACCCGATCGCGGGCGGCACCGCCCGGTTCCCCTTCTTCGCCTTCGGCCCCCTGGTCGGCTTCACCGCGGGCTGGATGTCCTGGCTGCGCTCGGTCCTGATCTCACCGATCGAGGTCGAGGCCACGCTCTCGTACATGGACCGCATCGGCTGGGTCCACGACCGGGTGCACGTCCTGCACCCCAACGGCACCCTCACCGCGGCCGGCCTGCTGATCGCCAGCGTCTTCATGCTGATCTTCACGCTCATCAACGTCCTCGGCGTACGCCTGCTGTCCGGGATCAACTCGGTCACCGCGGTGGTGAAGACGGCCGTACCGCTGCTGACCGTGGTGGTCTTGATGACCCTGTCCTTCCACGGCTCGAACTTCACCGCGGGCGGCGGCTTCGCACCGCACGGTGCGCACGGCGTCTTCGCCGCCCTGCCCGCCGGTGTGGTGTTCGCGCTGCTGGGCTTCGAACAGGCCATCCAGCTGGCCGGTGAGGCGCGCGACCCGCAGCGCGATGTCTCCCGGGCGGTGATCGTGGCCATGGCGGTCGGTACCGCGCTCTACCTCCTGCTGCAGATCGCCTTCATCGCCGCCCTGAACCCCGACGCCGTGACCCACAGCTGGGACAACCCCGTGGGCAAGGGCAACTTCGGCCCCTACGCCACGCTCGCCACCGTCGTCGGCGCCGGCTGGCTGGCGACCATCCTCTACGTCGATGCCGTCATCTCCCCGGCGGGCACCGGCCTGGTCTACATGGCCGGCGCCGCGCGTCTCTCCTACGCCATGGGACGCGAGCGGGTCCTGCCCAAACCCCTCACCCAGGTCGGCCGCAGCCGGGTGCCGGTCGTCTCGATCCTCCTCGCCTTCGTGGTCGGCGAGATCGCGTTCCTTCCCTTCCCCAGCTGGCAGGCGCTGGTGAGCGTGGTCACCTCGGCGGCGGCGATCATGTACGCCTTCGCCCCGGTGGCGCTGCACGCCCTCCGCGTACAGGACGGCGGCCGGAACCGCCCCTACCGGCTCCCCGTCGGCTCCGTACTGGCCCCCGCCGGCTTCGTCTTCGCCAACCTGATCTTCTACTGGTCCGGCTACGAGGCGGACTGGAAGCTCGGTGTCGCCGCCCTGCTCGGCTTCATCGTCCTGGCGCTCACCCGCCGCGGCATCCCCGCCGCCGAACGCAGCGGGCTGCGGGCAAAATCGGCCGCCTGGGTGTGGCCCTGGCTCGGCGGCATGATCCTCATCGGCCGCTTCGGCCGCTACGGCGGCACCCGCGCACTCCCCGCCTGGTGGGACCTGATCATCGTGATCGTCTTCAGCCTCGCCGTCTTCTACACCGCCGTACGCCTGGCCATGCCCCCCGAAGCGGTGGACGCCGCCGTCCAGCACGAGGAAGAGGGCGAATCGGTACCACCACCCGCCCCCTCATCGAGCTGACCTCCTGGGCTTCCGGTCTCCTCAACTCCTCGACGGCGGTCAGTACAGCCAGACACCGAAGGCGGCGATCACCAGCCCCACCACCAGACAGCAGCCCCCGCCGAGGAGCACCCCGCGCAGGGACCGGCCCCGCGGCCGCCCGGCCTTGCGCCAGGTGTCGATCGCCGCGAACACACCAAGGAAGACCGTCACGCTCCCGGCCACCACGATGAGCGCACCGAAAAACATGGCCCAGGTGACGGGGCGGTGCGGATCCGGATGCCAGACGGCCGCAAGCGCCACGTCACTGCCCGCTCTCATTCGCCTTTGGCCGTCTTCTTCTCGTCCTCGACCAGATTCTGGGCGTCCGACTCGATGCCGGAACCCGCACCGTAGACACCTGTGTTCAAGCCCGTGTCCACGACGTTCCTGAACGCGCCGTCGGCGAGCTTGCCCCGGTCGCCGAGGTTTTCGCCGCCGAGACTCCCGTGCTGTTCCAGAGCGTGGTGGACACCGTGGTTCTGGGCGTTTCCGAGCCCGCCGGTGAGGGCGTTCGTGCCCGCGTCCCAGGCAAGGGTCGACCCGTCCTTGCCGGCCCAGACATCAGCCGTGAGCCCGCCTGCCACATTGCCGGCCGCGCCCTTCACGGTGGTGCCGAGCAGGCCGTCCCCTCTCCGTATCCGGCCGGCCGCGCCGGCAGGGCCCGCAGCCTCCGCCAGCGTCGCGCTGCCTCCGGTGAACAGTGCCGTACCGAGCGCGGCCCGGCTTCCGTTGACGAGGTCGTCTGTGACCGTCACCTGCTGTCAGGCGCGCAACTTCGGAAGAAACAGCACCGCGCCATTCGGCACCGGTCCCTCCCCTCGTGGGGACCGGTGCCGAATGGCGCAGGCGGGGGCGGTCCGCGCCGGGTGGCGGAGTGTGGACGGTGCCGGTTGACGAAGAGCCATGGCACTGGGCCTGCCACGGGGCACGGCACATCGTTGCTTCGGCACTTGCCGCCGCTGATCGGAGGAAACGGTCCGCCGGGCCTTCGCAGCGGAGCCTTGGATCGAACCGTCAAGGCGGGTGCATACCTGGTCCGGACAGTGACGCGCGGCAGGCGGCCGAGCCGGACGCCGTCGCCTACCGGACCTGTTCCACGGACTCCTTGCTGACAAAGCAAGTCACCAACAGGAACTGCCCGCTCGGTCGTTCAGTTCTCCGCGTCCGCGGTGCTGCTCTTGCACTTCAGGGGTGTTGCCCTTCCAGGCCATGGCGATGAAGTTGTTCCCCGGCCTTCCCTCATCTCGCTGGAGAAACCGCAAGCCGTCCAGCCCTTGGCGCCGCCGGGGTAATCCCTGAACTCGAAGTCGGATTGCGAATTGCCGCGGTGCGAAGCGCACATCGGCCGGTGCGGCCATCAGGCCGAGGGCGAGGTCGTCGGCGGCCACGAGTGCTCCGGACGATGTGAGAGTGCGCATGGATCCCCCTGTGGATAAGGCGATTGCGGATCACTGCCTGGTTGGTCGTTCGGGGTAGGTCGCCCTCGCGACAGGCCCCCGGCCCATGCACAGGCAATGATCGAACCGGCGTCTCCATGATGTCGGTACGCGGCCGGTGAGTCGCTGGCTCAGAGTGCACAACCGTGTTGGCAATGAGTTCACTCGTGGCCGTGGAGGGCCTGATGCCGGTGATCCTTGGGTGTGGTGCCGTAGGCGGCGCGGTAGGCGCGGCTGAAGTCGGTTGCGCGGGGGAACCCCCAGCGGGCGGCGATGGCGTGGAGGGGGAGGGCGTGGAGCGCCGGGTCGGTGAGGTTGCGGCGGGCCGCCTCCAGGCGCAGGCCGCGGATCCAGGCGGCGACGGTGGCTTCTTCGTCCCGGAAGAGGCGGTGCAGGTAGCTGGTGGAGATGTGGTGCGCGGCGGCGATGGTGGCCGGAGTGAGGTGCGGGTCGTGCAGGTGCTCCCGGATGAACGCCTGGATGCGCAAGGTGAGGGCCTGTCGGCGGGTCTCCGGGGGGAGACAGTCGCCGGCTTCGAGCAGGTGGGCGAAGAGCGCGGCGACCAGATCGTTCAGGACCGTGCCCAGCCGGGGGCCGTCGGAGGGCTGGTACGCGGTCGTGTCCGCGGTCAGCTGGGTGAGAAACCGTGCCAGGAGGGCACCCATACCGTCCCGGGCCGACACCGGCGCCCCGACTATCCGTGGTGCCATGTCGCGTGGCAGCGGCAGCAGGTCCTTCGGAGTCTCCAGCGCGAGGAGCGTGACCGGGCCCGTGGTGCTGCGGATGTCGTTCGGCAGTGAGGTGGAGGTGACGAACAGGTCGTGCGGCTTGTACTCGGTTTCCCGGTGCCTCCACTCGCCTGTCCCGGTCCCCTCTACGACGAGGGAGAGATGGTAGGCCTCCGGGTCGGACTGCCGGATCAACTTCGGTGTGCGCCGGAAGACCAGGGGCTGGTAGGTGGCGGACCACACGGTGACCTCACCGAGGTCCAGCACGCGTTGGGTAGCGCGGAAGTCGTCGGTGTGGTCGCTGCGCAGCTCCATGGGAGCGTGCGTGCGGCCCAGCAGCTCGACCCAGTAGTCGAACCGGTCCGCCGCAGGCAGAGCCTCGGTCCGGAACACCATCTCGTCCAACAACAGTCTTTCCCCCGTTTCTGAACCTGCGCTCAAGGGCTCCCTTCGAGTTGTACACGGGTATGCCGGAGGCCCTGGTTCCATGCCGCGGCGGCCGGGAGTACGGACAGAGCGGGGAGCGCGGCCGGTGCTCCACAAGATCGCGCAGCAGATCGCAGAGCTGCGCCGGGCGCCGAGCGGGATCGACCGGGACCGACTGGGACGAGGGACGAGAACCGAGACGGCCGGTGGAGCCGGAGAACCGCGAAGGGCCCCACCGCAAGCGGTGGGGCCCTTCAACGTTGTGCCCGGTGAGAGCACTGGCGGAGGATACGAGATTCGAACTCGTGAGGGGTTGCCCCCAACACGCTTTCCAACTGTGCGCATGGCCGTACGGGGGTGTTCGCGGGTGTTCGCGCGGCAGGTCAGACCAGGCGGCCGTACAGGGGCGAACGGCGGCGTCCGTCAGCGCACTGGGCAAAGATCAGGACAACGGGTGGGCCGGCCAAGCCGAGACCTCGGTGCGCTGTCTTGTAGGCGACCTCAGCACATCGGGACCGGCTGGACACGTATTGACGCTTACACAGAGCCGATCAGCGTGGCGCCGATCGCTGGGAAGCGCCCTCTGACCTGCAGAGGGTGCGTCACCCGCGCGCAATCAGCTAGTGACGGCTCAGTCCGGAGTACGTCGCTGTCGGTGTCACCGGCTGATGTCCGGACCCCGCTCCTGGCGACCATCACCCGGCTCGCATCCTGCGTGACCCTGGGTCACTGACTCAGGGCTCTGCACCCAAATCACCTCTCAACCCAGGCGCAGGAGAAACTGTGTCTTGAGCTAGAAAGGACGTGGGATCATTGTCACCATGCCGTATCCCGACGCTGCCGCTCGACCGCTGACTGTTGCAGGGCTGTTCGCCGGCATCGGCGGTGTTGAGCTCGGGCTGCAGGCGGCGGGTATGCAGACCAAGCTGCTCTGCGAGTGGTGGGAGCCTGCGCAGGCAGTCCTCGCCCACCGCTTCCCGGGTGTTCCACTTCATGACGACATCCAGACCCTGGCATCCCTGCCGGATGTGGACGTGGTCACGGCTGGCTTCCCGTGCACCGATTTGTCACAGGCGGGCCGCACGGCCGGCATCCATGGTGAAGCGTCCGGGATGGTCAAGCACCTCATCAAGCTCCTCGATGACGCTTCCCCGCGGTGGGTGGTCATCGAGAACGTTCGAAACATGCTGGCATTGGATCGCGGTACTGCCATGGAGTACCTGGTCAGCGAGTTCGAGCGGCTCGGTTACACCTGGGCATACCGGCTAGTCGACTCGCGTTTCACCGGCGTGCCCCAGCGCCGCCACCGAGTCATCTTCGTCGCCTCGCGCACCGAAGACCCCCGCGCCGTACTGTTCTCAGACGATGCCGGGGAACGCCCCGAGAGTGAGTACCGGGAAGACGCCTTCGGCTTCTACTGGACAGAGGGCAACACGGGCCTCGGGTGGGCACAGGACGCCCTACCCACTCTTAAGGGCGGCTCCGGGCTGGGAATCCCGTCGTCCCCAGCCATGTGGATCCCAGGAGCCGAGGCTGGACGAGCCATTTTGACGCCACGGATCGAAGACGCCGAAGCGCTTCAGGGCTTCCCCCGGGGCTGGACCGAGGCTGCTCTCCAGAAGGCCAAGCCCGGGGTCAGGTGGAAGTTGGTGGGCAACGCCGTCACCGTCGGCGTATCCGACTGGTTGGGGCGGCGGCTCCTCGAGCCGGGCAAGTATGACGAGACCGGCCAGATCATCCTTCCCAAAGGCATGCGCTGGCCGACAGCAGCTTGGGGAGATGCGAACGAACGTTGGAGTGCGCCCTTGAGCTTGTGGCCAGAGCGGAGCCGTTACCAGCATCTCCTCGACATTGTCGATGTCGGAGAGGCGGCCCCTCTGAGCCTCCGCGCGACAGCGGGCTTTCATGGACGACTTCTCAAGAGCCGGCTGCGCTACCAGGAAGCATTCTCCGAGGACCTGAAGCGGCATGCCGATCGGATGGCCGGACCGGTTCCGGTCTCGTAGAGACGTCCGCCTTGGGGAGCCTGACGAGCAGAAGGTCCGCGTCACTGACGTGACCGCAAGGGCTGATCACCCCGGGCGGGGAGTGAGCTCCCGTCCCCGCCCGAGGTGTAAAAACCTGCTCCACACAGACCTTCGACTGCCTAAGATCCAGGCATGACTTCTGAGGAGAATCTGGCGGAGCTTTGGCGGCTTCTGGACACCAACCACGAAGCTCCATCTTCCCATAAATACGATGGCGCGCGAAAATTCGTGGGCGGCTTGGTCAACGTAGCCGCAGCTAGGGTCTATATCACCTATATCAGCAAGGCGGGGAACCTGAGCGTCCGCGCCTCGCAGTCGACCGGCGCACTGAAATCCGACGTTGTCATTGCTCTGGTCAAACTGCGCACCGAGGATGCTGCGACCCATAGGGCAGCACGAAGCTTCGTGGAGCGGACTGGCAAGCCGGTATTTCTACTTCAGAGGGAAACCGAGGAAAGCTCCAAATGGCACCCGATGGGTGGCTACGTTCTGTCGATTGATCCTCGCGGGCAGGAACTGCTGACCCAGCTCGAAAAGCTCTTCGCCGCTCCTGCTCACCAGACGATCCCGATGAGCGAGGATTTCGCAGCCGTTAATGCCGTTCGGTATCTTGAGGGGCTTGGCATTACGGGGTCGGTTATGGGATCTGCCCTTTCGGGGTGGCACGACCTTACGAACATGCTCGCTAGCGCCGCCCAAAGTCCAGTCGGCCTTTCTGCGGCCGAGGCTGCCGTTGTCACACAGAGGCGCAAGCTCATTGCAGAGCTGAAGGCCATGATCGCGGACCGGAGTACGACCGAGCGAGAACTGCACAAAAAGATCCAGGGTCACTATTGGATTTTTGGCGGCAGGTACACGGGAGTCTCCGAGAGGAACTCCCTCATTCCCATGGATGAGTACGACATTCCGCTATTCTGTACGGACGGATCGATCCATATTGTTGAGCTTAAGGGGTCGTACATCACGAAACTAGTGGAACGTCAACGGTCTCACTTGATTCCGGGGAAAGAAGTGCATCAGGCGGTGGGGCAGGCCATGAATTATTTGCTCGACCTAGATGAGCTTGGTGCCTCAATGGCAACTTTCTACAAGCGCAACGGGATTGAGTATGATCTGTCTCGCGCCCGAGCGACAGTGGTGATCGGTAATCCCGACTTCGTGAGCATTCCAGCCGACACGAAACTGAAGTTGGGGCCAGTAGACAGGCAAATGATCGACCAAGCTATCAGGACTTACAATGGCCTGATCAGCCGCATTGACGTTGTCACTTGGGCCGATCTCCTGGACGCCGCAGAGCGGTCACTCAAGTTCGAGGAAGAGAGCGCTGCCGTGACCTCGCACGAACGTCCCCAAGTGCCGCCTCAGGCGCAGGGAGACGCAACAGGGTCCGAAGAGACAATTTTCTGAATGTGCATTCCTCCCGACCGCCTGCATGGCCGCACGGCGGCGTTCGTGGGTGTTCGGGAGGCAGGCCAGACGGGCCGGCGGCCGTACAGCGGTGAGCGTCAGCGTCCGTCAGTGCACTGGACAGAGGCCAGGGCAGCGAGCAGCAGTCGTCTGTAACCGAATATTCCGGACAACTTCTGTCGCCGCTGTCCCGGCTCGTCTCACCTGGTCAGAGCGGAGCCGAACAGTTCACACCTCGGGCTACCACCTCAGTGCTGCCACTAAGAACGTGAATGTAGCTAGGCCCAACAGAGTTATGACGCAATACCGAAAAGTGTTGATCGCCGATCTGAGGTGGCGGTGCCGCTGCGAGTGCTGAAGAATATCTGTCCACAGTTCCGCGATCGCGTGGCCAAGGATCGAATCTAAGCTGATCCCGCTAACTTTTCTGGCGAAGTCGCTGTGGCCATCAACGGACCTGAGGGTGTCTCCCCAGTTGAATAGAAACCTGGAAGGGATCTCGGCTGAATGCAAGGCTCGGGTCGTCTTGCGCGCCGCGATGGCGTTGATCGAGCCCCAGAGGCTGCGTAGGATAAGCGACAGTGTTAAAACGGTCAGGGCGCCGAAAGAGCACTCGATCCATAGAATGTGAGATGCTTTGGTGGTCTGCAAATGATAGTTCACGAGGATTAGTGAACCCGTCGCCAGAATGGCGTTGGCGCTGAGTAATACGGATGCCCTAACGGATGTGGATGAGCGTAGTCGGTCGTACCTATCGATGTGCCATTTCGTTAGGTCCAATAGATCCGAACTGGACATTGGGTCGTCAGTGCTCTGTGAGGGAATTGGCGGCTTAAGGTCGCTTTCTCCCGATTGCTGGCGTTTTGCGCGAGATGGCCCACCCACCAGGTTGCCCCCTCCGTTGTCCTGCGGGCTCAGCTTGGAGCAGTTCGACTCTCCGGCGAACTGCCCGTTTCCGGTGGTCGATTAGCCTAGGGCATCGCAGGTTGGAAGATGAGACCTTCACGGAAGGGTACGTGAAGCATTTGAGCCCAATGCAGGATGAAGCGTCTCAAATATTCATCAACTACCGCAGGGAGGGTGGAGCTTACGCCGCAGCCCTGCTGGATGAGCTGCTATCGAATCACTTTGGAGAGGGTCAAGTTTTCCGTGCTGCTAGATCCATAGCGCCGGGATCGGACTACTCGGAGTCCATCCTCGAAGCTGCGGCTGGCTGTGGGGTAATGCTCGTGATTGTGGACGACGGATGGTTGGGGAAATTCAGCTCCGGATCTCGCGAGCCTGCACTTCGACAAGACTGGGTAGTACGGGAGATTGGGGAAGCGTTCAAGAGTGAACGTAGAGTGATTCCCGTACTGCTGTCTGGCGTCAAGCGGCTGGAAGAAAGTTGCCTGCCGGAACCCTTGGTCCGTGTAGCACGGCTGCAATACCTTCGATTCGACTATCGAAACATTCGGCAGGATATCGGCTTTATGATTGAACAACTCATCAGGGTGACGGGTCGTATGGATTAGTCGAAGTTCGCCAGAGCTGCGGCCACCGTAGCCATGTCGGTGACCACTGCATCGGCCCCTGCCGTAGCCAGGGCACGGACCTTGTGCGGCTTGTTGGCGAAGCCGACGGACATCGCTCCAGCAGCGCGAGCAGCTTCGACGTCTGTCACCGAGTCCCCGATGAGTGTGCAGTGATGGGGCTGCACGCGAAGCCGTTCGGCGGCGAGCAACAGCGAATGCGGGTCAGGCTTCATCAGGTCGGGCCGATAGACGGCGCGTCCAATGACCTCGTGCACCAGGTGACGCAGGCCGTGCAGCATCAGGAAAGCCCGTACGCAGTCCGTGGAATTGTTACTGACCACCGCGACCTTTCGCCCGGACGAGTGCGCCGCTTCCAGAGCAGCGACCGCACCGGGGACGGGCGGGCCGGCGACCTTGACGGCCAACACCTCGGCTTTGGTCAGTGATTCCTCGATTGCCCGGATGACTGGCTCCCCGCCCTGCGTGGCAAGGCGCAGGATCTCCATGGGGTCGTCGATGCTGCCCGACTTGCCGCCAAGTGTCGCGTCGTGCCGGGTCACGACTTTCGAGAGTTCCCGCGCAACATCGGCGGCCGGCCGCCCCGCGAACACCTCGCAGATCGGCCCGTCGAAGTCGAACAGGACTCCGCTGGTGGCTGTGGCGATCTCGGCGAGCGTGCTACTTCCCATCAGGGCCGAGATCCCTTCCGATGGTGTTCCAAACGCTGTCGAACCACATGAGGGCCTGCTCGACCTGCTGAGCCCCGCTCGACGACTCGCCTTCGTTCACGGAGTAGTGGAACAGCGTGGCATCCGCCCCCACGAGGTCGTAGATCTCGATGACCTCCCCCTCTGCGACCACCTTGTTGGGGCGGATGGGGTAGTACCCGAAGAATGCGTCTTCCTGGTTGATCACGTACAGCTTGAAGAGCTGTGTCCCGCTGTGGACCCGCACGCTCACGTTGGTCTCCGCCACCAGCCCGAGAACGCTTAGTTCGTGGATGGAGTTGGTGATGCTGCGGGTGAAGCCGACCATCATGTCGTGCATTCGACGGCGAAGGCGCGGGTCGTCCGCCCCGTCCTCGCGACGCACGGGCGCGGCATGGGGTACCGACATGTCCGGCACCAGGATGCGGATGTTGATGCTCGACGGGGTTAGCCGGCCGACGCGGATCTTGTCGATGGGCTCCTGAAGAGCGCTGTGCAGGGTCTCGCTGGAGAACCCGGCGAAGTCAATCGAGACGTTCGTACTGGCAAATGCCTGCTCCACGTACGGGCGGAGACCAGCCGGCCGCTCGGTGCGGTTGCGGACGTACACGCCGCTGCCCTTCCGGGATACGACAAGGCCCTCATCTTCCAGGTCCCGGAGCGCCCGCTGGATCGTGGCGCGGGCGAACCCGTACAGCTCAGTCAGGGTTTTGTGCGACGGGAGCTTGTCGCCGGGGCTTAGCTTCCTCGTCCGAATGGCGGCGCCAAGACTGCTCGCCACCTGCTCATACGGCGGCCGGTCGTCGTCCGGGTCCAGGGGTTCCGGCGTGAAGGTCATGCCCCGATGCTACGTCCTTTCTGCTTGATCAGGACAGTCAGGCTAGTCAGGTATTGACGTGACTAGCCAGGATGGCTACGTTGTTCTTGCGCTCACCGGGCTAGCCAAGTTGGTCAGGCTGGATGGAGCGAATGGGTCTTCTTTGGCCTGCACAACTGCGTGACCTGCACAGGAATGGGCTCCGCTTCGGCGGGGCCAAGGGGCCCGGGACAGAGCGGGCCGAGGGGCCCGGATCCCTGGTCAACCGGAGGGCTTAGGCCGCAAGGTCACCTCTCCATACGCCTGAAACGGGAGCTCGCTCCCGAAGGAGACACCGCATCACCGCCCCGATGGTCGTAGGCAGGGTTCGACTCCCTGCCGGGGCGCTTGGCTGGCCGCTTCTTGCGGTTCCGGCCTTCATGACCGGCGCAGCGGCACCCCCGGACAAGGACAGCCCGCCGCGCTGGTTTCCCTATCCCGACGCAGTCAGGAGATCACCACCGTGCACGCTGCCACCTTCGCCGCCGTCTTCATCGCCCTGTACGTCGCCCACAGCGTCGGCGACCACTGGGTGCAGAGCTCTCACCAGTCCTCGCACAAGGGCCGTCCCGGCTGGGTCGGCCGACTCGCGGACGCACGCCACGTCGCCACCCTGACGCTCACCAAGCTCGCCGTCCTCATCCCGGCCGCCGCGCTTCTGGGGCTGCATCTGTCGGTGCTCGGCACCGTCGCCGGGCTTGGCATCGACGCCGTCACGCACTGGTGGGCCGACCGCCGCAGCACGCTCGCGTGGCTGGCCAAGGTGACCGGCAAGGGCGAGTTCTACCGGCTCGGTGCCCCGCGCGCCGGCCACGACGACAACCCGCACATCGGCACCGGTGCGTATGCGCTTGACCAGTCCTTCCACCACCTGTGGCTGCTGATCGCCGCGCTGGTCATCGTCACCGTCTGACCCCTGATTCTTCGCGGTGCGGTCGCACTCCCGGACAAGGACAGCCGACCGCCCCGCGCATCCCGACGCACCTGACAAGGAGAGATCCACTATGCGCATGCGCACTTTCGTCGCTGGCCAAGAGGCCACTGACGAGACGGAATTCGTGGAGCTGGCCCTCGGCATCGACATCGACTTGTTCCGTGGCCCGCTGAAGCGGGAGACGGACGAGGAGCGGCGCGCTCGCCGGGACGTGGCCCGCGAAGTCCTGCGGGACCTGCGGGAGTCGGCGGACGCCGGTGACGAGGTCGCCGGTTGGGACGCCCTGTACGCCGACGCGCTGACCCGCACGGTGCCGTTCATGCGGGCCGCTCGCGGCCAGGGGGCCGGGACGGGGGCAGCGGCATGAGCGACACGACCGTACGTGTCGACTCCCTCCCTGAGGCGGCCGTGGCGCTGCTTCGCGCGGTTCATGACGCGCTGGACGTCCCGTTGCCGGGGCTGGCCGACGAGGACGAAAGCGAGTACGCCGCACTGTTGCAGCGCCGCTCTCATGACGCGCTGGCCATTCTCGGGTGCGTCCTGGAGCAGGGCCACGACGTCATCTTTGCTGCCGGGGCGCTGCGCCGGTGGACGGCAGACAGGCCCGTCACCTACACCCCGTGGACCGACAACGGGGGTGCGGTATGAGGGCTAAGACCGTTCTTCCCGCCGTAGCGATGACGGCGGTGTCCATGGTGCTCACCCTGGCCGTGGTCGTGATGTGGCTGGGTACGGCCGTGCCGTGGCTGATTGCGCTGGTTGTCGGTCTGGGGATCGACGGCGGCTGGCTGGCCACCCTCGCCTACGAGCGGCGGCTCGCCGTGCAGGGCGACCACTCCCGTGCGGTGACCGCCGTGGGCTGGTGCTTCGGACTGCTGGCGACCGGTGTCCTGGTCGCTCACGCGGTCACCGCTGACCAGTCCGCCGGCGCGTGGCTGGCCGTGGCGTGGCTGCCGATCGCTGCCAAGGCTCTCTGGCTGGTCCACGGGCTGTGGGAGCGCACGGCACTCACCCCGAGGGCACTGGAGTCGATCCGGGGTATCCAGCAGGAGGCCCGGGACGATGCGGCCGTGGCGCGCGCCCGGCTCTGTGCTGAAGCGGCCACGGAGGAGACCCGGCTGACGGCCGTGACGGGGGCCGGGGCACGCGTCGCACGCGTCCAGGCCGAGACCGCCAAGACGCTCTCCGCGGCGTGGTCGACGCTGGAGACGACGCGGGCGAGCGAGGAGACCGGCAAGGCGCTGACCAGCGTGACGACCCCCGTCACGCCCGGCGTCACACCCCGCTGGGACCTGCCCGTGTGGGGTCCGTCCGAGCCGGTCGGGTCTCCCGCCCTGGAGGCGGCACCCGCCCTCACCGATGACGCGCTGGACGCGGTGGTGGACGAGATCCGCACCAGCCGGACCCCGCCCTTGTCCTACCGGGAGATGGCCGCCCGGTTCCGGACGGCCGGCCACTCCGCCTCCGAGGTCCGTCTGCGGGCCGCGTGGAAGCGTGTGGCCGCGTGATGGGGGCGCTGCGTATCGGCTCCGTGTGCACCGGCTACGGCGGCCTGGACATGGCCGTCCAAGCAGTGTTCGGCGGCGAGCTTGCGTGGGTGGCGGACAACGACCCCGGTGCAAGCCGCATCCTGGCCCACCGCCATCCCGGAGTGCCGAACCTGGGAGACATCACCGCCGCCGACTTCTCGCGCGTGGCGGCGGTCGATGTCGTCTGCGGCGGCTATCCGTGCCAGCCGTTCAGCTCCGCCGGCAAGAGGAAGGGAGTTGCCGATGCCCGGCACATCTGGCCCCACATCGCCCGTGCCCTTGGCGTTCTACGACCCCGCTACGCGGTCTTTGAAAACGTCGCAGGGCACCTTTCTCTCGGATTCGACGCCGTCCTCGCTGACCTTGCCGCCCTCGGGTTCGATGCGCGCTGGTGCACTCTTCGCGCATCTGACGTGGGCGCGGCTCACCAGCGCAACCGACTGTTCGTCGTTGCCTGGCCTGCCGACGCCGGCGGCGAGGGACTGGCGGGGCGGCGGGCAGCGGGGGCAGCTCCCGACAGTCGTCGGCTCGCTCCTGCCGACCCCGTCGACCTCGGAGAACACCGGAGCAGGGCACGCGGCACAGGGCGGGATGAACCTGCGGCACGTCGTCTCCCTGCTGCCCACCCCGCGGGCCACGGACGGCACGAAGGGCGCGGTGTCGCGCACGAATGCGACGGACCGGCGGGTGCAGTCGGGCAGGGCGAATCTGCCCGAGGCGGCGCTGAGTGCGTTCCCGAAGGACTCGCCGAGTGGGGCGAGTACGCCGACACGATCGCGCGCTGGGAGAAAGTCCTCCAGCGGACCGCCCCCGGGCCAGTTGACGCTGTGGGACGGCTGAGCCCCGTATTCGTCGAATGGCTCATGGGCCTGCCCGCCGGGCACGTCACCGCCGTCCCCGGCCTGTCCCGCTCCGCACAGCTCAAGGCGCTGGGCAATGGCGTGGTCCCCCACCAGGCCGTGGCCGCCCTCCGCTTCCTCGCGCCCACCCTGCCCGCCCGCGCTGCCGCCTGAGCTGCGGAGACGGAACGAGCACCTTCGCCCATCACACCCCGAGGAGCACTGACATGGGTAACTCCGACCTGCGCCGTCTGGACCGCGAGATTCAGGCGACGACGAAGAAGCTGGAGGCGGTCCGGCGGGGCGAGTCGTGGCCGCTGAATGGCCGTGAGCGCCGGGCTATGGCCCGCGTCCTGGCCAGCGGCTCCTACCGGGCCGCCCGGGGCCGCAGCACGGGTCGTGCCGAGGAGCAGATTGACTCTCTCGGCAGCGCTGCCGAGATGCGGCTGAGCGCGGAGCTGACCGCGCTGCACGGCGAGCGTCAGCGGCTCATCACCGAGGCCGCCCGCGCCAAGGCCCAGAAGAAGTCATCCGGCTGGTTCTGACCAGCCCCTTTTCGGTGCCGGGGTGGCCGCCTCTTTCCACGGACACGGCCACCCCGGCTCTCCCTCACTCCCGCCCCAAGAGGGGCAGTCAGGAGCACGTCCAGCATGTCTGAGAACGTCGTCCACCTCCACAAGCCCACCGACCCCCCGACCCCCGACACCGCCCCCACCGTGCTCACCGTCGTGCCCGACGCGCCGCCGGCCCGGCCCGTGCCGCTGTGGGTGCGCTCCGGCCGCGCAGTGAAGACCGCCGCCACGCACGAGTCGACCCGGGCCACGGTGCGGGCGGCGGCCCGGCACAGCCTCTACACCCTCAACGGCGGCCGGATCGTGGCCCGCCGCACGTGGGACGGGCGTACCGGTTCCCGGTACGAGCGCATGATTCGTGCGGCGGAAGCCGCGGGGAACCTGGAGGCGGCCGAGGAGTGGGAGGAGCGGTTGCAGCGCTTTCGCGCCGCCCGCCACCACCGCCGCATGGACCTCCTCCACTCGCCCGTGGAGGCCGCCAAGGGCGTGGCCGTCGGCGCCGGCATGAGCATCGGCGTGCTGGTCGGCCTCGGCGTCGTCATGGCCCTCAACACCGGCCACATCGGCGACGTCATCACCCCGCTCACGGCGACCATCGACTTCATCGCCCTGCTGATCCGCATCGTGCGGGTCGTCTGGGGCCCGGCGCTGGCGATCGGCCCGTTCCTCGCGCTGCTGGCCCTGTGGTCGGTCGGTCGCAAGCAGCACGCCGCCCCCGCCTGGGCACTGCCCGCCAACGTCCGCAACGGTGAGGGGGAGCCGATCACCCCGTCCATCGTGGTCAAGGCCCTGCGCGACCTCGGGGTGCCCGCCCTGGCGCGAGCCATCAAGGAAATGGGCGACGCCGGCGCGAGCATGCTCGGTCCGATCCGGATCGCCGGATGCGGTGTGGAAGTCGACGTGACGCTTCCCTCGGGGGTGTCGACCAATGAGGTGCAGGGCAAGCGCCGCAAGCTCGCCGAGAACCTGACCCGGCACGAACACGAAGTGTTCATCACCATCCCGCAGGCGGCCCGCACGGTCCGGCTGTGGGTGGCCGACTCCGGGGCGCTGGATGAGCCGATCGGCCCGTCCCCGCTGGTTACCGACGACACGATGACCGCCGACTACGCCAAGGGCCGCGCCCCGTGGGGTCAGGACCTGCGCGGAGATGCTGCCGCGCTGAGCCTGTATCAGCGCCACCTGCTCATCACGGGCCTGTCGAACCAGGGCAAGACCGTCGCCCTGCGCTCCCTGGCCCTGTGGCTCGCGCTCGACAAGTCGGTGCAGTTCCTCATGGGCGACCTCAAGGGCATCGGCGACTGGGCCATGTTCGACGGTCTCGCCACGACCCTGATCCAGGGGCCGACGGATGAGCACGTGATCCAGGTGACCGAGATGGTCGAGGGCGCGGTCGGCGAGATGAACCGCCGTATCCAGGCCCCGCCCGGCACTACCTTCCCGCCGCTGATCGTGCTGGTCGACGAAGCACAGGTGGCGTTCATGTGCCCGGCCAAGGACGACGACAAGCGCCCCTACGGCGGCTCCAAGGCCAACTCCCGGTACTTCATGGCCGTCCGCAAGATCCACAACCAGGGACGGGCCGTGAACGTCCTGATGTGGCAGGGCACCCAGGACCCCACCAACGAGAACCTGCCCAAGCTGGTCCGCGAAGGCGCCCACACACGCGCCTCCCTCGCCCTGGGCACCGAGTCCCAAGCCCGCATGGCCTTGGGAGACAAGGCCGTTGACGGCGGTGCGGCTCCGAACCTGCTGCGTCCGGGCCTGGACCGGGGCACCCTGGTCGTCGCCTCCGACGGCATCGCCATCCCGGCCGGACAGTCGTCCATCACGGTGCGCACGCACTACATCGACGCCGCCGCCGCCGAAGCCATCACCGACCGGGCCAAGGCCCTGCGCGACGGCGTCACCACCCTGCACGCCATCGAGCGAGAAGAAGAGCACGACCCGCTCGCCGACATCGCCGCCGTCGTCGGCGACGCGACCCGCGTGCGGACCAAGGACGTGCTGGCGCGGCTCGCGACGCGGAACGTGGACGCCTACGGCGGCTGGTCGTTCATCGACCTCAAGGCCGTCCTGGACGGCGCCGGCGCGGAGCCGTACAAGTCCGACGGCGTGATGGTCGTCGCCCGCGACCGCGTCGCCCGCGCTCTCGCCAAACGCGACACGGACGGTTCCGCTTCCGCCGACGGATGACAGGGAGCGCACCGCCGACGGGTCAGGGAAGCAGGGAGAACTCCCTGAACGCCTCCCTGACCCACCTCCCTGGCCCTGACCTGCGCAAATGATCGTTCAGGGAGTCAGGGAGGACCGCAGGTCAGACCCCGAAACCCCCCTCCGCACGGCACCCCGAAGGGGGTGCCGTTGCCTCCCTGGCCAAGTGCCGGAAGGGATTCCGCATGAACCTCGACCACACCCGCGGCGCGTCCGTACAGCGGACCGTGGAGGTCCACCAGCCCACCCCGCTCCCGCCCGCCGTCGCTGCACCGGCACTGGCCGTCCCGGTGCAGCCGGGCAGTGTTCCGGCGGTGGCGAGCATCGTCCTGCCCGACGGCCGCGTCGTCACCGGCTACGCCATCGAACCTGCCAAGCCCGAACCGGCCATCGCCAAGCCGCCGGTGTCCCGCGCGGCGGTGAACATCGCTCTCGGGGGCATCGGGCTCGGCGCGGTATGCGGCGGGCTGTTCCTGCTGACCACGTTCATCACCGCGCTGACCGCGCTGATCACTCAGCTCATCACGCTTGCCGCCATCTGCTTCGGCGGGTTCGTCGCGGTCCAGATCTTCAAGAACAACGACGCCAAGAGCGGGATCACGTTCCACATCCGCAAGGCCGTCTTCAAGCGCAACCACTTCAACAGCTAGCTACACCCGAGGGCGGCGGCACTCCCGGACAAGGACAGCCCACCGCCCTCGGTCTCCGTATCCCGACGTAGCAGAACAGGAGACCTACAGCATGACACCTGACTGCAAGGCCCGAGGCCGCCGCACTGGAAATCATCCGGACGAGAGCCACCTTCGGACCGCTCTGGACCTCGCGGCGGCCGGCGTGCCACCGCTGCCCCTGCGGGCGGGAAAGGTCCCGTTCGGCAACTGCCATGCATGCAAGGGGAACGCGTGCGGAGGCCGGCCGAACATGAAGAACGCCGGTCCCTGCGAGTGCGCCAGCGTCTGCCACGCCTGGGCCGCAGCCACCACTGACCCCCGCGTCCTCACCTCGCCGGCATGGGCGTCCGCGTGGCGTGAGGCGGCGGCCGTCGCTTACCACCCCGGTGGGGCGGGACTGACGGTGGTCGACCTGGACGACGCGGCAGCCGTCGCATGGGCTCGTGAGGCCCTGCCCGCCACCTGCACGGTACCGACGACGCGGGGTGAGCACTGGATCTACCGGGGTGCGATGCGGTCCGCGAACGCTGTGCGGTCCGGCGTCGACATCAAGTCGCTCATGTCCTACGCCCGGTGGCTCGGTCCCGGAACTGGCACCACGGCGCCCGTGCCCGACGCCGTGCGCGCGTTGACCGTGAAGAAGCCCTCCACGGTCCGGCCTGCACCGCCTGTCGCCACTGTGCCCGCGCTCGCCGGGGGCGGGGAGTGCCGTCATCGCACGCCCGCCTACCTGGACCGTGGCGTCGCCATGGCCGAGCAGCGCATCACCGACGCCCGCAGCGCGGTCCACACCACCGTCTACCGGACGTTCCTCGCCGTGCTGTCCGCCCATGGCCGGTGCGGCTGCCTCACGGACACGCACATCGCGCGGCTGTTCACCGCTGCTCAGGCCAAGGGGGAGTCGCCCCGGCACTGCACGGACGCCTGGGCCAACGCCCTTACGCGGTTGGGGCTGTAGCCATGTCCGACGACGACAAGACTCCGGCCCGCGAGGTCATCACCGACTACGCGCAAGCGCACTTCCGGTACTTCCGCACCGCCGACGGAACCGTGTTCGCCCAGAAGAACGGCCACCCCGTGGCGCGTCCGATCCGCTCTCAGGGCACCTCCGGCAGTCACCGGCAGGAACTCATGATCGGCCTCTTCAACGACGGCTACGGCGTGTTCAACGGAACCGCCCTCAAGGA
Organism: Streptomyces lydicus; assembly: GCF_004125265.1. Taxonomy (GTDB): domain Bacteria; phylum Actinomycetota; class Actinomycetes; order Streptomycetales; family Streptomycetaceae; genus Streptomyces; species Streptomyces lydicus_C. The sequence continues at coordinate 4,230,877 of NZ_RDTE01000003.1, read as the reverse complement.
GGCGCTGGACTTGATCGAAGCACTTGCGATGACCCAGGACGTACAGACTGTCCACATCCGCGTCGCCCCCGGATTCGATGGCGCGACGTGGCTCGACCTGGGGCGCAGCGACGGGCAGTCCGTTCGTATCCACCCCACCGGCTGGGACATCCGCACCCCCGACCCGCAGGAAGTCTGCTGGCGACGCACCCAGCTCACCGGGGAACTTCCCCTGCCGGCCAAGGACACCGATGGCAAGGGCATCGATCTGCTGCTGAGGCTGTGCAACTTCGCCAACGCCGAGACTGAATGCCTGGCCATCGTCTGGCTGATCGGCTGCCTCGGGCCGTCCGTGCCCGTCCCCGCCCCTTTCCTCACCGGCCCTCAGGGTGCGGGCAAGTCCACCGGCGGGCGGATGCTCGTGCGGATCATCGAGGGCATGAGCGGCGATCTGCGGCGCGCTCCGAAGGATGAGGAGAACCTGATCGCGGCTGTGGCGGCCGGTTGGGTCACCGCCCTGGACAACTTGTCCCACCTGGCGCCGGACCTGTCGGACCTTATGTGCTGCATCGTGACCGGGGCCGAGACCATCAAGCGTGCCCTGTACACCGACGGCGACGTGGTCCGCGCCCGCTACCGCCGCCCCCTGCTGCTGACCGGCATCGACGTGGGTGTCATCCGGCCCGACCTCGCTGAACGGCTCCTCCCGCTCCGCCTGGAGCGGCCCGGTGTCCGCCGGACCGAGGCCGAACTGTGGCGCGACTTCGAAGAGGCGCTGCCTGTGATCCTCGGGTCTCTCCTCGACCTCACCGTCAAGGTCCGTGCGGCTGAGGCCGACATCCCCACGGATCTTCGGATGGCCGACTTCGCGCACCTGTGCGCGCAGTTCGACGCGGCGACCGGCCTGGGAGCTCTCGACGCCTACCGGGTCAGCCTGGATGACCTCAACGACGACGTGATCGAAGGCGATCTCCTTGCGCAGACCGTGCTGCAGCACGCCGCCGGCCTCACCGCGGGCGATCAGACGCGGAGGACGTCCTCTGAGTGGCTGCACTGCCTCACCGGCCTGTACAACGGGGACGACTTCCGCCCCTTGCCCAAGGGCTGGCCCACCACGGGCAAGGTCCTCTCCGACCGCCTCAAGCGCCTTCAGCCGACTCTCGCCGCCCGGGGCGTCCTGATCGACTGGGGCCGCACCAAAGAGGGCCGGTACATCGAGATGACCCAACGCCCGGCCCCGCCGCCACACCAGCAGGAGCCGATGCTCTGACTGGCGCAGCCACAGCGGGGACAAGCAAGAAGAGCACCGGGCCGCACCGCGCGCGGGGTGCTCTTCTTGCTGTTCGGCGGCCGCGCCGCCGCCCGATGGTCGCGCCGCGAAGCGGCTCCTTCTTCACGCCTTGAGGCGCAGCACAAAAGACACCCACACCCTTCTCTTTTTCCTAAGAGAAGAGACGCTGCGTCACCCGCGTCACCCCAGGGGCGGAATCGCCCCCTGACCTGCCGCGACAGCGGTGACGCAGGACGGCTACGGCTGCGTCACCCCGCGTCACCCGCGTCACCGGTGACGAAAGCCCGCGTCACCAGGTGACGCACCCCAAACCCGCTGCGTCACCCCTAATCCGCAGGTCAGGAACACGAATGACGCAGATGACGCGGTGACGCGGAAATCCGCACCTCGGACAGCCCGCACTGATCGAAGGGGATCTCTGTATGGATACGGCCGACACCGCCACTGTTGATTCCACCCTCGTCCTCCTCACTGTCGAAGAGGCCGCCCGCCGCCTCCGCATCGGCAGGACCACGTGCTACGGGCTCATCCGCTCCGGAGAGCTGGAGTCCGTACCCGTGGGGCGTCTCCGCCGCGTCCCCGCCGACGCCCCGGCCGCCTACGTCACCCGTCTTCGCACCGCCCGACGCGCCGCTTGACGACGCCCGGGGCGGCGGCACTCCCGGACAGGACAGCCCGCCGCCCCGGCCCCTATCCCGACACCAAGAAACAGGAGCCTGCCTGTGGCAGAGAAAAAGAAGAAGGGCACCCGCCGAGCCAACGGCGAATCCGCGATCTACTTCGGGAAGGACGGCCGTTGGCACGCCCGTGTGCCGATGGGCTACAAGGACAACGGGGAGCCGTACCGCCGACACGTGACGCGCCCGACGCGCGATGACCTTGTTGAAGAGGTCAAGAGGCTTGAGAAGCAGCGCGATGCGGGTTCAGCGAGTCAGCCCGGAAAGCCGTGGACGGTTGAGAAGTGGCTGTTGCACTGGGTGGAGAACATTGCCAAGCCGACCGTCAGTGAGAACACGTACGACGGCTACGAGGTTGCCGTTCGCGTCCACCTCGTGCCCGGTGTCGGCAAGCACCGCCTTGACCGTTTGCAGCCCGAGCACCTGGAGAGCCTGTACCGCCGTATGCAGGCGAACGGGGAGCGCAAGGCCGGTACGGCTCACCAGGCTCACCGCACCGCCCGGACTGCTCTGGGGGAGGCGGTACGGCGCGGCTACGCGGCGAAGAACGCTGCCGCGCTGGCAAAGCCGCCACGGATGGAAGAGGACGAATCAGAGGTTGATCCCTACTCCGTGGAAGAGGTTCAGTGCCTACTGCTCGAAGCCAACAAGCGCCGGAATACGGCTCGTTGGATGCTGGCGCTGGCGCTCGGGCTGCGGCAGGGCGAGACGCTCGGGCTGCGCTGGTCTGACGTCGACCTGGGAAACGAGTACCTGAAGCTGCGGAGGAACCGTTTGCGTCCCCGGTACGAGCACGGATGCCCGGAAGCCTCACCGTGCGGCCGGAAGGCGGGGTACTGCCCGGACAGGGTGCAGGTCCGGCGTGAGACCAAGAACACCAAGTCTCGGGCGGGCCGACGCGCCGTGCCTTTGCCGGGCCCGCTGGTCGCCATGTTTCGTGCGCATGCCGAGAAGCAAGAGCGCGAGCGAAAGGCGGCCGGCGACCTGTGGATCGAGTCGGACTACGTGTTCACCAAGCCGCTGGGTGGCCCGCTGAGTCCGAACACGGACTACCACGACTGGAAGCGACTGCTGCAAGACGCGGGGGTGCGGGACGGTCGGCTGCACGATGCCCGGCACACGGCCGCCACCGTGCTCATGCTGCTCGGTGTCCCGGATCGCGTCATCGACCAGATCATGGGGTGGGAGCCGGGCACGTCCGCAAGCATGCGGGCGCGGTACCTCCACGTGCCGGACGCCATGCTCAAGGACGTGGCCCGGAAGATCGCCGATGCCATCTGGGGTCCTCCGGAAACGCCCTCTGTGGACAAAAACCAGGACAACGAGAGCTGAGGAACCGCGAAGGGCCCCACCGCAAGCGGTGGGGCCCTTCAACGTTGTGCCCGGTGAGAGCACTGGCGGAGGATACGAGATTCGAACTCGTGAGGGGTTGCCCCCAACACGCTTTCCAAGCGTGCGCCCTAGGCCACTAGGCGAATCCTCCGCCGCAAACAATACAAGACGTTGGGGAGTGCTCGCGACCATGATCGTGGGGAGGGAGTCGGAGGGGAGGGAAGTGGGTCGGGGGTGAGGGTCCGGGTCGTTTCCCGGGCGGGGGATCCGCTACTGTGGTGCGCAGCCCCTCACGTGGCGCTATCTGACTGAACTCCCCCAGGGCCGGAAGGCAGCAAGGGTAGGTCGGCTCTGGCGGGTGCGTGGGGGGCGCTTGCGTTTACGGGGCCCGCCGGTTGTCAGTGCGGCCCGATATCGTCGTATGCGTGTCGTCCCTTGCGCTGTACCGCCGCTACCGCCCCGAGACCTTCGCCGAGGTCATCGGGCAAGAGCACGTGACCGATCCGCTGCAGCAGGCACTGCGGAACAACCGGGTCAACCACGCCTATTTGTTCAGTGGGCCGCGAGGCTGTGGCAAGACGACCAGCGCGCGGATCCTGGCGCGCTGCCTCAACTGTGAGGAAGGTCCCACCCCCACGCCCTGCGGGAAGTGCCAGTCCTGTCTGGACCTGGCCAGGAACGGCCGGGGCTCGATCGATGTGATCGAGATCGACGCGGCATCGCACGGTGGCGTGGACGACGCCCGTGAGCTGCGGGAGAAGGCCTTCTTCGGGCCGGCCAGCAGCCGGTACAAGATCTACATCATCGATGAGGCGCACATGGTGACCTCGGCGGGCTTCAACGCCCTGCTGAAGGTCGTCGAGGAGCCGCCGGAGCATCTGAAGTTCATCTTCGCGACGACCGAGCCCGAGAAGGTCATCGGGACGATCCGCTCGCGTACGCATCACTACCCGTTCCGGCTGGTGCCGCCGGGGACCCTGCGGGAGTACCTGGCCGAGGTGTGCGGGCGGGAGGACATCCCGGTCGAGGACGGGGTGCTGCCGCTGGTGGTGCGCGCCGGGGCCGGGTCGGTGCGTGACTCGATGTCCGTGATGGACCAGCTGCTCGCCGGCGCCGGTGCGGACGGTGTGACGTATGCCATGGCGACGGCATTGCTGGGGTACACCGACGGCTCGCTGCTGGATTCGATCGTGGAGGCCTTCGCCGCGGGGGACGGCGCGGCGGCCTTCGAGATGGTGGACCGGGTCATCGAGGGCGGTAACGACCCGCGACGTTTCGTTGCGGACCTGCTGGAGCGGCTGCGGGATCTGGTGATCCTGGCGGCGGTGCCGGACGCGGGGGAGAAGGGGCTGATCGACGCCCCCGCGGACGTGGTGGAGCGGATGACGGCGCAGGCGTCCGTCTTCGGGGCGGCCGAGCTGAGCCGGGCCGCCGACCTGGTCAATACGGGCCTGACGGAGATGCGCGGGGCGACCTCGCCGCGGCTCCAGCTGGAGCTGATCTGTGCGCGGGTGCTGCTGCCCGCGGCGTATGACGACGAGCGGTCGGTGCAGGCGCGGCTCGACCGCCTGGAGCGTGGTGCCGGTGCGGCGCTGCTGGGCGGCGGCGGGGCCGGCGGCATGGGCGGCGGTGCGGGCGCCGGGGGAGACCTCGGGGCCGGTCCTGTGCCCGTGGTGGCGTCCGGTGGCGGGCCCGCGGCCGGATATGTACCGGGGGCGGAGGCTCATCCGGCGATGCCGGCGGCCGGGCCGGCCGGGCCGTCCGGACCGGCCGCTGCGCGCGCCGCGGTGCGGGGCGCGGTAAGCGGCGGTGCGGGAGGCGGTGCGGGGGCTCCCCCTGCTCAGGCTCCGTCCGCGTCGGCTCCGGCTGCCCAGGCGGCTCCTGCTCCGGCGGCTCCTGCTCCGGGTGCGCCGGCGGCCGGCGCGGCGGCGTCCGGCGGAGAGCAGCAGTGGGGTGACGGCGGTGGCGCGGCGGCGCCGCAGGGCGGCCCGGCGTCCGCTCCGCAGGCCGAGGCGCAGGGCGGTGGCCGTGACGGCGCGCCCGCGCGCCCCGGAGCCTGGCCCGGGAGCACGGGCCGGGGCAATGGCGGCGGTGCCAATGGGGGCAGCGGGGCCGGTGGGGGCGGCAATGGTCCCGGCGGCGGGCGGCAGCCCGGTGGGTGGCCCACGGCCGTGGCGCCGGGGCAGGGGGGCCAGGCGCCACAGGGCGGGGCGCCCGCGTCCGCGCCTTCGCCCGCGCAGGCGGCCGGCCCGCCCGCGCCGCCCGTATCCCAGCAGCCGCAGGCCGGGGCGGCTCCGGGGGCGGCGCAGGGTGCCGCTCAGGTGCGGCAGATGTGGCCGGACATCCTGGAGGCGGTGAAGGCCCGCCGTCGTTTCACGTGGATCCTGCTGAGCCAGAACGCCCAGGTCTCCGGCTTCGATGGCACGACGCTCCAGATCGGCTTCCCCAATGCCGGCGCCCGCGACAGCTTCGCCAACGGCGGAAGCGAGGACGTCCTCAAGGACGTGCTGGCCGAGCGGTTCCAGGTGCAGTGGCGGGTCGAGGCGATCGTCGACCCGTCGGGCGGGGCCAACCCGCCGGCCGGCGGCGCTCCCCGTAGCGGCGGTGGCGGCTTCGGCGGCGGAGGCGGCGGTGGCTTCGGCGGCGGGGCGCCCGCCGCGCCACAGCAGGGCGGACAGCAGTCCCCGTCCCAGCAGGGTGGCCCGTCGGCGTCCTCGTCGTCCGGGAGCCAGTACGGGCAGGGCGGTGGCGCAGCCGGCGGTGGCAGCGGCAGCACTGGCGGCAGCCAGGGCGCGCGGATGGCGCGGGAGGCCGTCTCCCCGTCGGCGTCCGCGGGCGGCGGCCAGCCGGCGTCCGGAGCGGAGGCCTCCTACTCGCCGCCGGAGCCCCCGCCGACATCGATCGAGTACGACATGCCGGCCGAGGACGATCCCGACCTCGTCGACTCCGCGCTCAGCGGCCACGACCTGATCGTCCGCGAACTCGGCGCGACCGTGGTGGAAGAGTTCAACAACGAGTAGGGGACGACTTCCCCAATGAGTAGGGGACCAGTTCACCAACGAGTGGGGACGAGTTCACCAACGAGTGGGCGTGCATCCACAACGAGTGGCGTGCATCCACAACGAGTGGGTGCGCATCCACAACGAGTGGGTGCGCATCGGCAGTGAGTGGTCGTGGAGCAGCAGTGAATGGATGAGTGGAGAGCAAAGGGGAGAGGGCTTCCACGGTGAGTAGCCGGGGCGGCAGCACCGCGTAGGCAGTGCGCCGGTGCGCGGGCAAGTGCGGGGCGCGGGGCCGGAGAACGGGTAAGCGGGCGTACACCAGGCGTACACCCGTGCTCCTCCCTACGGCGTAGGGCGCGGGGCTCGTGAAACACGTAGGCTCGGGCTACCGCACAAACGTTGTCGTATGGCAGGAGTCACGTCGTGATCCCCGGTGGTCAGCCCAATATGCAGCAGCTGCTTCAGCAGGCCCAGAAGATGCAGCAGGACCTCGCGGCCGCCCAGCAGGAGCTCGCGGAGACACCCGTCGAGGGTTCCGCGGGCGGCGGCCTGGTCAAGGCCACGGTGACCGGCTCCGGTGAACTCACGGGCCTGGTCATCGACCCCAAGGCGGTCGACACCGACTCCGCCGAGGAGACGGCCGAGACGATCGCCGACCTCGTGCTGGCGGCGGTCCGCGATGCCAACGCCAGCGCCCAGCAGCTCCAGCAGCAGAAGCTCGGTCCGCTCGCCCAGGGTCTGGGCGGTGGCGGAATCCCGGGTCTCCCCTTCTGAGGAGTAGCCAACTAGCGTACGCATCACGGCAGAAGAGAAAGAAGACGTTCCGTGTACGAAGGCGTGGTCCAGGACCTGATCGATGAGCTGGGCAGGCTGCCCGGCGTCGGTCCCAAGAGCGCGCAGCGGATCGCCTTCCACATTCTTCAGGCCGAGCCCACCGATGTCCGCCGGCTCGCGAACGCGCTGATGGAGGTCAAGGCGAAGGTCCGGTTCTGCGGCACCTGCGGCAATGTGGCGCAGGAGGAGCAGTGCCGGGTCTGCCTGGACCCGAGGCGTGATCCGGCGGTCATCTGCGTCGTGGAGGAGCCCAAGGACGTCGTGGCGATCGAGCGGACGCGTGAGTTCCGCGGTCGCTACCACGTCCTCGGCGGGGCGATCAGCCCGATCGAGGGCGTGGGACCCGACGACCTCCGGATCAGGGAACTGCTGGCCAGGCTCGCGGACGGCACCGTCACCGAGCTGATTCTGGCCACCGACCCGAATCTCGAGGGCGAGGCCACGGCCACGTATCTGGCCCGCATGATCAAACCCATGGGCCTGAGAGTGACGCGGCTGGCGAGCGGTCTGCCGGTCGGTGGCGATCTGGAGTACGCGGACGAGGTCACGCTGGGGCGGGCCTTCGAAGGGAGGAGACTTCTCGATGTCTGATGCCACGCTGCACAACGCGACACAGGACCCGGACGACTTCGCCGTATCGATCTCCGACTCGGTCGAGAGTTTCATCGTCGCGGTGACGGAGGTCGCCAAGGGCGACGAACCGGACAGCGCGGTGCCCTTCCTGCTGCTGGAGATCTCCCAGCTGCTGCTCACCGGCGGCCGTCTGGGCGCCCACGAGGACTTCGTTCCCGACGAACGCTACGAGCCGGACACCGGACCGGAGCCGGACGTCGACGAGCTGCGTGAGCGCTTCGCCGCCCTGCTCGACCCGGTGGACGTCTACTCCGAGGTCTTCGACCCGTATGTGCCGCGTAGCGAGCCGGTCGCCAGCCGGATCTCCGACGACCTGGCCGACATCATCACCGACCTGCGCCACGGCCTGGCGCACTACCGGGCGGGCCGGGTCAGTGAGGCCCTGTGGTGGTGGCAGTTCTCCTACCTGTCCAACTGGGGCCCGACCGCCTCGGCTGCCCTGCGCGCGCTGCAGTCGCTGGTCGCCCACGTACGCCTCGACCAGCCGCTGGTCGAGCTGGACGGCCTGGACACCGACAGCAGCATCACCGGCGACGAGGAGCGGCTCGCCGAGGAGGCCGGAAAGGTCATGGTGGCGGAGATCGCGGGGCCACTGGGGCTGCGGGGGATGTGAGCCCGGGGCGTCCGCCCCGTGTGCCGCTTCGCCGTGGCCGGACCCTGTGACCTGGGTTACGTTTTCGTGTGTACTGCCCAGAAGCGGGCATGTGCTCGCCGAGCAGGCGCGACGGTGCGCCTTGTGGAGCTGCCTCGGGACGTGGAACTCACGGGACAGGTGATCACGGTGGAAATCCGTGATCAACCAGTGAGTCGCATGTCTCACGATGTGGTATCAGCAGGGCGGATTCCGCTTGCTCGTTAGACTGAGCCGACCGCAGTACCCCCATTTCCGGGGGTCCGGGAGGAAACTCCCGATGAGACAGTTGCGAGGAGCGCACGTGGGCCTTGTCGTGCAGAAGTACGGCGGCTCATCCGTTGCGGATGCCGAGGGCATCAAGCGCGTTGCCAAGCGAGTCGTCGAAGCCAAGAAGAACGGCAACCAGGTTGTCGTGGTGGTTTCGGCGATGGGCGACACGACGGACGAGCTGATCGATCTCGCGCAGGAAGTGTCCCCGATCCCGTCGGGGCGCGAGTTCGACATGCTGCTGACCGCCGGAGAGCGGATCTCCATGGCCCTGCTGGCGATGGCGATCAAAAACCTCGGTCACGAGGCGCAGTCCTTCACCGGTAGCCAGGCAGGCGTCATCACCGATTCCGTGCACAACAAGGCACGGATCATCGACGTCACGCCGGGCCGCATCAAGACCTCCGTCGACGAGGGCAACATCGCCATCGTCGCCGGATTCCAGGGCGTGTCCCAGGACAAGAAGGACATCACGACGCTGGGGCGCGGTGGGTCGGACACGACCGCCGTGGCGCTGGCGGCCGCCCTGAACGCCGATGTCTGTGAGATCTACACCGATGTGGACGGTGTCTTCACCGCCGACCCCCGGGTCGTGAAGAAGGCCCGGAAGATCGACTGGATCTCCTTCGAGGACATGCTGGAGCTGGCCAGCTCCGGATCCAAGGTGCTGCTGCACCGCTGCGTCGAGTACGCACGCCGTTACAACATCCCGATCCACGTCCGCTCCTCGTTCTCGGGGCTCAAGGGCACGTGGGTCAGCAACGAACCGCAAGGGGACCAGCCGATGGAGCAGGCAATCATCTCGGGCGTCGCACATGACACCTCCGAGGCGAAGGTCACGGTCGTCGGAGTCCCGGACAAGCCGGGCGAGGCCGCGCGCATCTTCCGTGCGATCGCGGACTCCGAGGTCAACATCGACATGGTGGTGCAGAACGTCTCCGCCGCGTCGACCGGTCTGACCGACATCTCCTTCACGCTGCCCAAGGCCGAGGGCCGCAAGGCCGTCGCGGCCCTGGAGCGGACCCGTGCGGCGGTGGGCTTCGACTCGCTGCGTTACGACGACCAGATCGCGAAGATCTCGCTGGTCGGCGCGGGGATGAAGACCAACCCCGGCGTCACGGCGACGTTCTTCGAGGCGCTGTCGAACGCGGGCGTGAACATCGAGCTCATCTCGACCTCCGAGATCCGCATCTCGGTTGTCACCCGTGCCGATGACGTCAACGAGGCCGTACGGGCCGTGCACACCGCCTTCGGTCTCGACACCGACAGTGACGAGGCCGTGGTCTATGGAGGCACCGGCCGATGATTCCGGCCGAGGCGGGCCGTCCGTCCCTCGCCGATACGGCGTGGGCGGACGCCCGTAAGGCCGCCAAGCCGCATCTCGCCGTCGTCGGCGCCACCGGCGCCGTCGGCTCGGTCCTGCTCGGCATCCTGTCCGAGCGGGCCGACATCTGGGGCGAGATCCGGCTGATCGCCTCTCCCCCAAGCTCTCAGCTGCGTTCGAGCAGGGGGGACCCCCATCGTTCGGCCGGCTGCAAGCTGACCGTGCGGGGCGAGCAGGTCGAGGTCGTCGCGCTGAGCGAGGAGGCCTTCGACGGCATCGATGTCGCGATGTTCGACGTCCCCGACGAGGTCTCCGCGCAGTGGGCACCGGTCGCCGTGTCCAAGGGCGCGGTGGTCGTGGACAACTCCGGCGCGTTCCGGATGGACCCGGACGTGCCGCTGGTCGTGCCCGAGGTCAATGCGCACACGGCGCGGGTGCGCCCGCGCGGCATCATCGCCAACCCGAACTGTACGACGCTCTCGATGATCGTCGCGCTGGGGGCGCTGCACGCCGAGTACGGGTTGAGCGAGCTGATCGTCTCCTCGTACCAAGCCGTTTCCGGGACGGGCAAGGCCGGCGTCGACACCTTGCGCGCTCAGCTGTCCGCGGTGTCCGGTACGGAGCTGGGCACCACGCCCGGCGATGTGCGCCGGGCCGTCGGGGACACGCTGGGGCCGTTCCCGGCGCCGATCGCCCTCAACGTCGTGCCCTGGGCCGGCACGCTCCAGGAGGACGGCTGGTCCTCCGAAGAACTCAAGATCCGTAACGAGTCCCGCAAGATCCTGGGGCTGCCGGATCTGCCGGTCACCGCCACCTGCGTACGGGTGCCGGTGATCACCACCCACTCCCTGACCGTGCACGCCCGGTTCGAGAACGAGGTCTCGGTCGGCGGTGCGCACGAGATCCTGGCCGCCGCCCCCGGGGTCGTCCTCAGTGACGACCCGGCCGAGGACGAGTACCCGACCCCTGCCGATGTCGTCGGTACGGATCCGACCTGGGTCGGACGGGTGCGGCGCTCCATGGATGATCCGCGGGCGCTGGAGCTGTTCGTGTGCGGGGACAACCTGCGCAAGGGGGCTGCCCTGAACACGGCGCAGGTGGGGGAACTGGTGGCGGGGGAGCTTCGGGGGTAGGGGCGGATGCCCTTGGGGGAGGGCAGGGGCGGATGCTTCCGGGGCTGCGGCTGTAGGTCCCTTCCCTTACGGGGGCCCTTCCCCTGCGGGGGCCCTTCCCCTACGGGGGTCCTTCCCTTACGGGTTTCGGTCCCCTACGGGTTCCGGTCCCTCAAGGTTCCGGCGGGATGCCGGTGCGGGCTCCGGCCGTGGTGTGGAGCCGAGTTGGCGGGATCGGGCGCCGTGCGCCCACCGCCTGGGGGATACTTTGCGGAGCGTGTGAAGATTTTGTGAGCGGATTACTGGTCCGAACCTCTTGATCTGGGCTGACGACCTGTTCGGTCATTCGCTCCCCGTCAGACTGCAACCGGCAGTTGGGCGGGGAGCGTCTTTGTGGCCGCCCGCAGGGGTGGCCCGGGATGCCCGCGGGTCGCAGAGTGAGGCCCCGGTATCGGGAATTCGCGTCGGGCAATTAGGGCATTCAGGAAGAGCTGGTGCGCATGAGGGCATTTGATGCATCGTCAAAAGCGGTGCCTTGCGCGTACAACCCTTATAGGGGGAAGCGTGTCCAACAAGCGTGGCAGAGGTACTCGGATTCACCATCGCCCCGGCGGGGGCAGCGGGCGCAACGATGCGCCCGCCGCGGCCCCTTGCGTCCGGGAGCATGCCAGTGATCGCTCCCTGGCCCACCACGACGCGTCCCGCGCAGATTCCCCCGCAGCGTGGGGACACTGACGACGCGATGGCAGCGGGCACCACAGTCGACCACCTCACCGAGACCTACCGCGCGCACTACCGCTCCCTGCTCGGTCTCGCCGCGCTGCTCCTCGACGACACCGCCTCCTGCGAGGACGTCGTCCAGGAAGCCTTCATCCGCGTGCACTCCGCGCGTGGACGCGTGCGCGAACCCGAGAAGACCCTCGCCTATCTCCGGCAGACGGTCGTCAATCTCTCGCGCTCCGCGCTGCGCCGCCGCATCCTCGGTCTCAAGCTGCTCTCCAAGCCGATGCCCGACATGGCGAGCGCCGAGGAGGGCGCCTACGACCTGCTGGAGCGGGACCAGCTGATCCAGGCGATGCGCGGTCTGCAGCGCCGGCAGCGCGAGGTGCTGGTGCTGCGCTACTTCGCCGATATGACCGAGGCGCAGGTGGCCCAGACGCTGGGCATATCGCTGGGTTCCGTCAAGGCCTACGGGTCGCGGGGCATCGCGGCGCTCCGCGTCGCGATGGAGGCTCCCGCATGAGTGGCACGACGCGTGGCCGGTACGACCCGTTCGACTCGTGTGACCCGTTCGACTCGTGTGGTCCGTCCGGCGTGACCCGCCCGGGGCGCCCGGCGACGTCGGGCCGGCCGCTCGACCCGGTTGCGTCGGGCCGGCCGCTCGACCCGGTGCGTGAGCCGTACGCGGCGCGCGAGGTGCAGGGGCATCCCGGAGGCGAACGGGGCGAACGGGGTGCCGGTCACCCCGGCGACGAGCCGGGTGCTGGCCTCCCCGGGGACGCGCTGAGTGCGGGCCTCCGGCGGGGCGACACGGTCCGGCAGGACGACACGGTCCGGCAGGACGACACGGTCCGGCGGGGCGCGAAATCCGGCCAAAATTCCGGCGGCGGCGATGACATCGGTGTCGCGGAGCAGGCCGCCGCCGGTATCGAGCAGACCTCTGTCCGAACGGGGCAGGCACCTGCCGCTGCGGATCAGGCACATGCCGGCATGGACCAGGCACCTGCCGGTACGGACGGCCCGGCGGGCCACGCCGAGCAGGCCCACGCCGGTACGGGCGACGCAGCGGCCCGCACCGGGGGAGCACCCACGGGCATGGCGGCCGGCCCGCTCGGCGCCCTGGTCGGAGCGGATGCCGGTAAGGGGCCCGGGAGCCACGCGTACGGCAGCGACAGCGAGGAGCACACCGGCAGCGCTTTCGGCGGCGGCGCGGGCGACGGCCACGGCCGCAGCCACCCCACCGGCGGCTTCGGCGGCTTCGGCGGCGAGGACGACCTGAGGCGGCTGCTGCAGTCCCGCGTGAGCGGCCTGGAACCCGCGCCGGACGCGCTGGAACAGCTGCGCCGCGCGGTGCCCGCCCGCCGTCAGCGTCGTCGGCATGTCGTCCTGGGCGCGGCCGCCGCGCTGCTCCTCGGCGGTACGTCCATTCCCGCCATGGTCCACGCGGTGAACCTCGCCGACGGCTCCGAGGAACGGGCCGCCAACGCGGCGAGCAACCAGCACGCCCAGGGCTCTACCGGCGGCACACACGGCGAAGGCACCGAGCAGGCCGGCCCGCGGCCGACCCGGCAGGGCGGCGAGACGCCGGGCGGCGGCGAGCCGCAGGGCAATGGCCAGGCCAAGGGGAGGAACGGCGCGGGCCCCGGCGCGGGCGCCGCCACCCCCGGCCCGGACGAGACCATGGACGTCACCTCGCCGGTCTGCGGGCGCGACCAGCTCGGCGACGGCAGCAGCACGGTCGCTCCCGCGGACTCCACGGGCCGCATCTACGGCACGTTCCGGGTGGTCAACACCTCCGGCGCCGCATGCTCCGTGGAGGGCGGCGGCACCGTCGGACTGGTCGCACACGGCTCCACGAACCCCGACCGCATCCATGTCGTCGACCACACCTCGGGTGATGAGGCCACCGGGCTTCCCGACCCGGCCACCACTCCTGACCAGCTGGTTCTCAAGCCGGGGGAGGCGTACGAGGTCAAGTTCGCCTGGATCCCGCAGTCCGGCGGCGGCACCACCGGATGCGCCAATCCCGGTCCCTCGCCCACCCCCGCACCCTCAAAGGACCCGGGGCAGTCCCCGGACGCCGGGACCCCGGCTACGGGCGACGGCGGTGGTGGCAGCGGTGGCGGTGGTGGCCATGGTGGCGGCCAGGCGGGCGGCGACGAGGGATCCGGGGGCGGCAGCGCGTCCGGTGGAATCGTTCTCACCCATACGCCGGAGGCCGGCGAACCCTCCGCGGCCGACGCCAAGGTCACGGACGCCTGCGCGGGAACGGTGTACCGCACCGCGCCGCTGGCCGCCCCGTAAGGGGGCGACGGCAGGGGCATGGGCGGAGGAGGCCGGAGGGGGCGGTGCGGCCCCGCCGCACGCGCCCCGTACCGTGGTGGTGTGTACCGGTTCCTGCTGACCCCGCGGTGGTGGGGAATCAATGTGTTCGCCCTACTGGCGATTCCGCTGTGCCTTTTCATGGGCAGCTGGCAGCTGAGCCGCTTCGAGGACCGCGTCAACACCCATCAGCAGCAGGAGGACCGCTCCGCCCGGGCCAAGACCGAGGCGGCCCGTCCGCTGTCCGGTCTGCTGCCCGTCGACACGGTCACCTCCGGGCGCCAGGCCAGCGCCCGCGGGCACTACGACACCGGGCACCAACTGCTCGTACCGGACCGCACCTTGAAGGACAAGCACGGCCGGCAGCAGGGCTTCTACGTCCTCGATCTGCTGCGCACGGACGGCGGCAAGGCGCTGCCGGTCGTACGGGGCTGGCTGCCCGGCGACGCCGGTTCGAAGGCCGACACGGCCAAGGTGCCGGCGCCGCCCAAGGGCGAGGTGACGGTCACCGGCGCGCTGCAGGCTTCCGAGAACCAGGGCACCGACGGTGTACAGGCCGGCGGCGGGCTGCCGCAGGGACAGCTCGGCATGATCAGCGCGGCATCGCTGGTCAACATCGTGCCGTACGAGGTCTACGACGCCTGGATCACCCTCACCGACACCCAGGCGCCGCTGCGCGCCGTGCCCCCGGCCGCCGCCGAGGGCAGCGGCCTGGACCTCAAGGCCTTCCAGAACCTCGGTTACACCGGCGAGTGGTTCGTCTTCGCCGGCTTTGTCGTCTTCATGTGGTTCCGGCTCTTCCGTCGTGATGCCGAAGCCGCCAAGGACGCGGCGCTGGGGATCGTGGCGGAGGAAGAGCCGGTGCCGGAGCGGGGCGCGGCTCAGGGCGAGGAGCGGGGCGCCGGTCAGGGTGAGGCGGCCCCGGCTCAGCGGGCCTGAAAACAGCCGCCGGGGCCTCGCTACTGCGAGCAAGTTGCACCTGGTCAGAGGCGGTATCACGGCAGTAGCCGCAATCGGATCGGCGTGCCACGGTAGGCCATATGGCAGGCAAGAGCACCCACCCGCATGGTCATGATCACGCCCGTCACCCCCAGCGCCCTCAGCACGACCGCCATGCCCAGGCACACCACCCGCCTCTCGCCGGTCATGGCCAACCCGACCCCCATGACTGCCAAGGCCCCCATGACTGCCAAGGCCCCCATGACCGTCAGGGCCCCCATGACCGCCAGGGGCATCATGGCCACCACGGTTCCGGTCGTTGGTCACGGATCCGGCATCGGATCGTTCACCTCGTCACCCCGCACAGCCATGACGCCATGGACAAGATCGATACCGCGATGGAGACCTCCCGCGAGGGCCTGCGCACTCTGTGGCTCTCGCTCGGCATCCTGGGCCTGACCAGCGCGATCCAGCTGGTGGTCGTGGTGTTGTCGGGGTCGGTGGCGCTGCTCGGCGACACCATCCACAACGCTGCCGACGCCCTGACCGCCGTTCCGCTGGGCATCGCCTTCGTCCTCGGGCGCCGGGCCGCGAACCGCCGCTACACCTATGGCTACGGCCGGGCCGAGGACCTTGCGGGTATCGCGATCGTGCTGACGATCGCCGTCTCCTCGGCGCTGGCCGCCTACGAGGCCGTGGACCGGCTGCTGAACCCCCGCGACATCACCCACCTGTGGGCGGTGGCAGCGGCCGCCGTAGCCGGGTTCATCGGCAACGAATGGGTGGCCCGCTACCGCATCCGCACCGGGCGCAGGATCGGGTCGGCCGCGCTGGTGGCCGACGGCCTGCACGCCCGTACCGACGGTTTCACCTCCCTCGCCGTCCTCTTCAGCGCGGGCGGCGCGGCCCTCGGCTGGCGGGTGGCCGACCCGCTCATCGGCCTGCTGATCACCGCCGCCATCCTCATGGTGCTGCGCGACGCCGCCAAGGAGGTCTACCGGCGGCTGATGGACTGCGTCGACCCCGGACTCATCGACGCCGCCGAGAAGGCTCTGCGCACCGTGGACGGCGTCCGTGGCATCGGCCAGGTCCGTATGCGCTGGATCGGCCATACCCTGCGGGCCGAGGCCGACATCGTCGTGGACTCCCGTCTCACCGTGGTGCAGGCCCATGCCCTCGCCGTCGCCGCGGAACACGCCCTGATCCACGCCGTCCCCCGGCTCACCGCCGCGACCGTGCACACCGACCACACCAGCGAGGGCACCGATCCCCATGCGGCGCTGGCGCATCACGGCACTGCTTGACGGGGCCCTGCTCCGCTCGGCCCTGCTCTCCCCGGGGCCCCCGCCCCCGCCCCTCCCCACCCCTCCCGACCCACCCCACCACCGATCACCCCTCACCGACCTCCGGCCCTCGGCGGCGGCTATGGCCACCGAGGGCACTTCGCGCGGCAGGGGGCCACCGGGGGCGCTTCGCGCGGCAGGGGGCCACCGGGGGCGCTTCGCGCGGGAGGCAGAGGCGCCCCGGACGCGCGCTCCCGAGCCACAGGGCATCTCCCCCATGGTTGGTGCCACCCATGGGCAGTGCCCCCGCGGCCGACCGCCCGAGACCCGGGACACTCAGCCGGCTCTGCCCTGGTGCCACCCGCCCCGCCCGGGCTCCGTGAGCGCGCCCTCCCTGGAGCCCGGCAGCCCCCCCGTGGGGCGCCCCCGGGGCTGTCCGCCCCTCTCCGCCTCCTCTCGGCTCCTCTCCCCCTCCTCCCCCGTCTCTCCCCCGTCCCTCCCGTGCCTAGCTCTTCTCGATCACATACCGCTGGGCGAAGTCGAGCTCCAGGCGGACCTGCTTGATGCGCTCCTCCACGACCAGGGAGCCGTGGCCGGCGTCGTAGCGGTAGACCTCGTGCGGATGGCCGCGGTCCTCCAGCCGCTGGACGTAGTTCTCCACCTGCTGGATCGGGCAGCGCGGGTCGTTGACGCCCGCGGAGATGTAGACCGGTGCCCGCACCGCGTCCACATAAGTCAGTGGCGACGACGCCTCGAAGCGTTCCGGGACCTCCTCGGGGGTGCCGCCCAGCAGGGTCCGGTCCATCGCCTTGAGGGCTTCCATCTCGTCGTTGTACGCCGTGACGTAGTCCGCGACCGGGACCGCCGCCAGGCCCACCGCCCAGGCATCCGGCTGGGTGCCGAGCCCCAGCAGGGTCAGATAGCCACCCCATGAGCCGCCCGACAGCACCAGCCGCTCCGGATCCGCCAGTCCGGACGAGACCGCCCATTCGCGGACCGCGTCGATGTCCTCCAGCTCGATCAGCCCGACACGATGCTTGAGCGCATCGGTCCAGGCGCGGCCGTAGCCGGTCGAGCCGCGGTAATTGACGCGCACGACCGCGAAGCCGTGGTCCACCCAGGCCGCGGGGGACGAGGCGAAGGCGTCGCTGTCGTGCCAGGTCGGGCCGCCGTGAATGTCGAAGACCGTCGGGAAGGGGCCCTCACCGGCCGGCTGCTGCACCAGCGCATGGATCCGGCCGCCCGGGCCCTCCACCCACACGTCCCGTACGGGCACCGAACCGGGCGCCTTTCCACCGGGCGGGTCCAGCACGACCTTGCCGCTCGTCGACCGCACCTCCGGGGGCTGTGCCGCCGACGACCACAGGAACTCCACCGTTCCGTCCGGCCGTGCCGTCGCACCCGAGACCGAGCCGGTTGGGGTCTCGACCCGCGTCAGCCGGGGACCGCCGGGCGCGGCAGCCGCGTCCGTGGCGCCGGCCGGAGCACCGCTGCCGCCCGGCCGGCCCAGCTCGTAGCGCCACAGCTCGCTCCGTGCCTGGTACTCGTGCTCCACCAGCAGTGCCGACCCGTCGGGATACCAGTCGGCACCCACGTCTCCGGGCAGGTCTATCTCCAGGGCCGTCTCCGTCCCCGTCAGCGGATCCCAGATCATCGGCTCCCAGCGGCCCCGCCGCTGGTGCCCCACCAGCAGCCGGGCATCCCCGTCCACCGGTGCGAACCCCATCACCGACAGGCCCAGCTCCTCGGTCCCGCCCTTGGTGTCGTCCAGCTCCGCGACCGTGGACCCGTCGGGCCGTACGACGCGGATCGCGGAGTGCATCGCATCGCCGTGTTCGGTGTGCTCAAGGGCGATCAGCGAGCCGTCGTGCGAGAGATCGCCGACGCCCGCCGACTCGCGGTGCCGGTAGATCTCCGCCGGCGCCTCACCCGGCCGTACGACGTGGACCGTCGAGCCCTCCTCGTCCGTGGAGCACCCGATGACCGCCGTGCCGTCCCGGCTGATCGCCAGCCCTCCCGGATACGAGGCGGCGAGCCCCGGGGTGGCCGGCTCGTCCGGGCCGCCGGCGAACGGCTGCCGCATCCAGACGCCGAACTCGTCCCCGTCGGTGTCCGAGAACCACCAGATCCACTCGCCGTCCGGCGACAGCGTCCCGTCCGTCGTGCCGTTCGGCCGGTCCGTGGCCCGCCGCCGGCTGCCGGTCGCCCGGTCCCAGGCGTACAGCTCGAAGGTGCCGGTGGCGTTCGAGACGAACAGGGAGCGGTCCGGGGCGTCCTCGGCCCAGTCCGGCAGCCCGATCCGCGGCGCACGGAAGCGCTTCTCCCAGTCCGGCATCGCGGCATCCGCGCCGCGGGTATCCGCCGGGCCGCCCGAGTCCCCGGCCGCACCGCCCGTCACCGCTGCCGGGTCGGCCGGGGCCGTCCCCGCGACGGCGGTGTGGTGGGAATTGGCCGTTGACGCGTGTGAAGAGTGCGAAGGGTTCGGAGCGGTGGCGGGGCCTGGGTCTGCGGTCGTCTCGTCAGTCATGGGCCCATTCTGCGCCCGGCGCCGGAAATCCGTTGGCGAGGGCCACAAGGCTGTGGATAACTTCGCCGAATGCGAAGACACACCGGTCCCGATGACTGGTGGGAGGCCAATCGCGCGCTGTGGGACGAGCGCGTGGCCATCCACACCGTGAGCGATTTCTACGATCAGGAAGGATTCCGCAGGGCGCGCGACGTACTCCGCGATTTCGAGGTTGCGGAGGTCGGGGACGTCACCGGGCGGTCCCTCCTCCACCTCCAGTGCCATTTCGGCCAGGACACCCTCTCCTGGGCCCATCGCGGTGCGGACCGGGTCGTCGGCCTGGACTTCTCCGAACCCGCGATCGACACCGCCCGTGAGCTGGCCGCCGAGTTCGGCTACGGCCCGGACCGCGCCGCGTTCGTCGTCGCCGACGTCTACGACGCCGCCGAAGCCGTCCCCGACACCGCGTACGACATCGTCTACACCGGCATCGGCGCCCTGAACTGGCTCCCGGACCTGCAGCGCTGGGCCGACACCGCCGCCTGTCTCGTCGCTCCCGGCGGCTTCCTCTACCTCGCCGAATTCCACCCGCTGTGCGACGCCCTGGACGACGAGACCGGATCGCGCCTCGTCCACGACTACTTCAGCCGCGATGCATGGGTGGAGGAGGTCCCCGGTACGTACACGGATTTCGCCGCACCGACGGTCAACAACCGCAGCGTCGAATGGCAGCACCCGCTCGGCGATGTCGTCTCGGCCCTGGCCGGCGCCGGCCTGCGCATCGACTTCCTGCACGAACACGACATGACGATGTTCCAGCGCTTCGCCGCCCTGCGACGTGACGACGACGGCTATCACCGGTTCCCCGGCGACCGGCCTCGCGTCCCCCTCATGTATTCACTGAAGGCGAGTCGTACTCGCTGAAGGCGAGCCGTATCCGCCGAACCCCGGCCCCCCCCCGGCAGGCCGCCCGAGCGGCCTGCCGGGGGGGCTGCGCTCACCCCAACCGCACCGGCAGCGCGTTCAGCCGCCAGTTGCCCGGCAGGGGCGTCCGCTCCAGGCGCTCCGGAGCGATGCCCAGCGTCATCTTCGGGTAGTGCGCGAGCAGTTTGCCGAAGGCGACTTCGCCCTCCTGCTTGGCGAGTGTGGCGCCCAGGCAGTAGTGCGCCCCATGGCCGAAACCCACATGGTTCTCCGCATGTCCCGCGGGGTGGCGGGTCAGATCGAGGCGATCGGGGTCGGTGTAGTGGCGGGGGTCGAAGTTCGCCGACACCAGGATGAGTTGGACGGCGTCGCCACGGTGGATCGTGGTGCCGGCCAGGTCGACGTCGGTGGCGGCGTAACGCAGCTGGGTCATCTGCACCGGCCCGCACCAGCGCATCAGCTCGTGGACGGCACGGGGGAGCAGGGCCGGGTCGTCCTGGAGCAGGCGCAGCTGGTCGGGGTGGGTGAGCAGCGCCGCCGTGCCGTTGCTGATGAGGTGAGCGGTGGTCTCGTGACCGGCGAGGACGAGCGTGAGGATCAGGGTGACCATCTCGACGTCGCTGAGCCGGCCGCCGTCGTCGTCATGGGTGCGGATCAGCTCGCTGAGCAGATCGTCGGTGAGCGCGCCGCGCCGCTCCCGGACCATCCGGTGGATGTGCTCGATCATCGGCGGGAACGAGGCGGTGAGCCGGTCCGGCTCCATCGAGACGAGGTCGGCGCCCCATTTCCGCCACTGCGGGCGGTCCGCTTCGGGTATGCCGACCAGTTCGCAGATGACGGTGATCGGCAGCGGGTAGGCGAAGTGCCGGATGAGATCGACGACGCCGTCCTCGGCGTGCTCGGGCAGCCGGGCCAGCAGGGCGTCGGCGATCTGCTCGACCCGCGGCCGCAGGTCGGTGATCTTGCGGGCGGTGAAGGCCCGCGACACCAGGCGGCGCAGCCGGGTGTGGTCGGGGGCGTCGTAATTGAGAATCGATCCGAGCAGGTAGGGGCGGAGGTGCTCGGGGAGGCCCAGCATGTCCATCAGCCTGGTGAGCGGGTTGCCCTCGGCCGCGTGGCCCAGGGACGGCGCCGCCGGGTTGTTCACGAACCGCTGGTCGCGGAGGACTTGGCGGACCTCCTCGAACCGCGTCACCAGCCAGACGGGTGTGTCGTCCATGAAGCGGCCGCGGACGACCGGGCCCTGCTCGCGCAGCGCGCCGTAGCCGGCGAACGGGTCGGTGATCAGCGCCGGGTCCATCACATTCGGCTCGCCCGGGTGTTTCCCGACGTGTGCAGCGAACGGTGAGGTGGGTAATGCCGACATCTTTCGTTCTCCTCCGGGTCGGGAGTCGGTCTGGGAGTCGGTGTGGGAAGTCGGTGTGGGAGGTGGGTCTGGGAGGCCGGTGTGACAGGTGGGTCTGGGAGTCGGTCCCGGTACCGGTCGCGCCGCCGTGGCAGGCGGACCGGGCAGGACCGGACGGACCGGGCGGACCAAGCGGACCAGCCGGATCAGTCGCGTACCTGCCGGCGGATCTCGCGCAGCGTGAGTTCCCCGAACTGTTCGTAGAGCGCGATGATTTCCGGTGCGGCCGCGGCCGCGGCCTTCTGTCCGCCGGGGGTCTCCAGTGCGCCGCGGACCGTCCGGGCGAGTATGTCGGCGCGTACCTCCCCGGCGACCGGGGCCCGGCCGGCGAGCAGGGCCTCGCCCGTGAAGAAGCCGGTGGCCATGGCCATCAGGGCGTACTGCTGGTGGTGCACCTCGAGGTCGTCGTGCACCAGGCCGTGCGCACGCAGCACTTCGAGATGGCGGCACAGCATCCGGTCGCCTTCGGCTATCAGCTCGGTGAGTTCCTTCTTGGCGGTGTCGTTGAGCCGGCCGAGGACATCGGCATCGCCGGTGTATACGGCCCGCAGCACCGGATCGTTCAGGAAGTCGCAGAAGAGCCCGCGCAGCATCCGGCTCGGCAGGATCTCCAGCGGCTCGGCGCGCATGCGCTCCAACTGGAGGTGATGGTTGCGGAACTGGCTCCGCAGGACGACCGCCAGGAACAGCGCGTCCTTGGTCTTCCAGTGGAGGTAGACCGTGCCCTTGCCGACCTTGGCGCGCCGGGCGATCTCGTCGATCGTCACCCGGTCGTAGCCCCAGGCGAGGAGCAGGTCCCCGGCCACGTCGAGGATGCGTCCACGACGCTCCACCCGGTCCACGGTCAGCCCCCCTCTGACTTCGTGACCAGGTTTCATATCTGGTCACGGAGTCAACGCTAGATCCGTCGGAACGGTGGGATAAGGGCTATTCCGGCCAGGAGTTGGCCGGACGGGTCTTCGCGAGCGTGCCGGGGTGAGTCGGCGTCAGGTGTTAGAACACTCTCAAAACGGGGTGGCCCGACGCTGTGGAGTGAAGTGCGCCAGGCCGCGCGCGACGTGCCCGAGACCGGCTGTGACCTGGTCATATGTGCGCGGGGTGCGGGAGTGTGGGCGGTGCGGCGCAGCGCTGTCAAGGTGACGAGAGATGTTCGAAGTTCTCCACTGCCGAGGGTGACTGGTGAGTACACTCGCCGACCATGTGTGAGGCCAGCCGGAACACAAAACGGCAAAATATACCCGTTTCTCAGCCATGTGCCGACGCTTCGGTCAGGCAGGGAAAGGCTGTGCGGAACCCGGCCGCCGCTGTCGGATGCGCTCCCCGGTGGGCGTTCGCCGATGGCGACGGGTGGGTTCCGACCGGGCGAGTGGCCGTGACGGGCAGAGCGGCCAAGTCCTCGGCCTCCGAGGACATTGTGCCGTTTCCCCGCTCCGTCACGGCGGCCGCCCCGACGGTCACCGCCGGCACCCGCAGCGCCTGCACTACCCCCACATCCCCCACCCCCACACCCCCCATGACCCCCACATTTCGCATCACCCCCCACATTCCCCCACATCCCCAGTCCCCCACACTCCTCCACACCCCCACCACCGCCTCTCTCCCGAGACACCCCGCCCCGGCCGCGTCCGAGACCGTTCCGGCCGCGCCCGATATCGATCCGGGTGCGACGTGAGGGCCCGGAACAACCGGGGCAGGCATGCCCAGTCCCGTGACCCGCGCGGCCATTGGCTGCTGCTGAGTCTTGTGCTGCCCCTGGTGTTCGGTGCCCTGTTCTTCGAGGGCTGGACCACCCATGAGGTGGATGCCGCCAAGGTCCGCAGCGACTGCACCCAGCCCGTGCCGCCCGCGGTGGAGAAGGGCGGCCCGGTGGTGGATCTTCGCGGCGGCGCCGTGAAGACCGCCGCGATGCCGGCCCGTACGGTGGCGCTCACCTACGACGGCGGACCCGACCCGGTGTGGACGCCGCGGCTGCTCGACCTGCTGCGCAAGCACCACGTCCACGCCACCTTCTTCCTGTACGGCGCCCAAGCCGCCCAACACCCGGACCTGGTACGGAGGATCAGGGACGAGGGCCATGAGATCGGCTCGAACACCTACACCGGCGCGGTCATGGGCGAGGCCTCGCCCCTGCGTGCCGGGCTGGAGCTCTCGCTGACGCAGAAGGCGCTGGCCGGCACGGCGGGCATCCACACCAGGCTGCTGCGGCTGCCGCAGACCACCTCGTCGGACACCATGTGCGGCGCGGAGTGGAAGGCCGCCAAGAAGGCCGGCGCGGAGGGCTACACACTGGTCGCCGCCGACCGGTGGTACCGCAAGCCGGCGCAGGGCCTCATCCGGCAGTTCGGCCAGAACGACACCGCCTACAAGGACACCGAGCGGCTGCTCGCCGACCGGAACGTCGACAAGTTCACCACCGTGACGGCAGGGGCCAAGCTGGCCCCGGCCGAGAAGACGGTCTCCGGCACCGAACAGGCGCTGGGCACGGCCCTGGTCTGGGCCAAGGTCGCCGGCTACACCTTCGTGCACGGCATGACCTGGGTGCTGGGCATCGCCGGCACCCTGGGCGTGCTGCGGCTGGCGTCCCTCGTCGTCTTCGCCCGGACGCACGTCCGGCGGCTGACCCGCTTCCGTCCCGGCTCCCCCTGGCTACGGGAGATCGCCGATCCGGTGACGGTGCTCGTGCCCGCCTACAACGAAGAGGCCGGTATCGAGTCCACCGTCCGTTCGCTGCTCGCCTCCGCCTACGTGCAGCTGCAGATCATCGTGATCGACGACGGGTCGACGGACGACACGGCGGACATCGCCGTCCGGATCGGCGATCCCCGCGTGGAGGTGATCCGCCAGTACAACTCGGGCAAGGCGGCCGCCCTCAACACCGGCCTGGCGCACGCCCGGTACGAGATCGTGGTCATGGTCGACGCCGACACGGTCTTCGAACCGGATGCCGTCTACC
Organism: Streptomyces lydicus; assembly: GCF_004125265.1. GTDB lineage: Bacteria > Actinomycetota > Actinomycetes > Streptomycetales > Streptomycetaceae > Streptomyces > Streptomyces lydicus_C. Next base: position 4,206,740 of record NZ_RDTE01000003.1, on the reverse strand, counting down.
GGCTGATCCAGCCGCTCGCCCACCCGGCGGTGGGTGCGGTCAGCGGCAACACCAAGGTCGGCAACCGCAGCCGGCTGCTGGGTCAGTGGCAGCACCTGGAGTACGTCTTCGGGTTCAACCTCGACCGGCGGATGTTCGAGGTGCTGGAGTGCATGCCGACGGTCCCCGGCGCCATCGGGGCCTTCCGCCGGGATGCGCTGATGGGCGTCGGCGGCGTCAGCGAGGACACTCTTGCCGAGGACACCGACCTCACCATGGCCCTGTGGCAGGCGGGCTGGCGGGTGGTCTACGAGGAGTCCGCGATCGCCTGGACCGAGGTGCCCACCTCGCTGCGGCAGCTGTGGCGGCAGCGCTACCGCTGGTGCTACGGCACGATCCAGGCGATGTGGAAGCACCGCCGGGCCGTCATCGAAGTGGGTCCTTCGGGGCGGTTCGGACGGCGAGGGCTGAGCTACCTCGCGCTCTTCCAGGTCGCCCTGCCGCTGCTCGCGCCGGTCGTCGACGTCTTCGCGCTGTACGCGGCGCTGTTCCGCGGCCCGGTGCTCGCGGCCACCGTGTGGTTCGGCTTCCTCGGGCTCCAACTGGCCTGTTGTGCCTATGCGTTGAAGCTCGACCGGGAGCCGGTGAAGTCGCTGTGGGCGATGCCGCTCCAGCTCTTCGTCTACCGGCAGCTGATGTATCTGGTGGTCATCCAGTCCGTGGTGGCCTTCCTGCTCGGCACCCGCCTGAAGTGGCAGCGCATGCACCGCTCCGGCACCGCGGCCCAGCAGATCGGCCAGTCGGTCGCGTACGAGGGCCTGACGTCGAGATGACCCCGTAACGGGCCCTGGGGGCGTCCGTACGGCCATGCGCCGTGCGGACACCCCGGGGCACCGGCGGTTGGCCCGATCCGCTCTCGCACCCGCCCGTTCACTTGTGCGGATCTGGGCACCCTTAGGTGAAGAGAACATGACATTGGAGGCTTCCGCGCATGACCGATTGGCTGGACGGGTCGCCCGATACCTGGCGGGGCGGCCAAACCGAGGCGGCATACCCCGGCCCCGGGCAGGTGTGGCCCCCGGAGGAGCACCCGCCCCAGACGTATCCGCCCCAGGGGCCTGCGCCCCAGGCGTATCCGCCCCAGGAGGTGTACCCGCCCCAGGCGTATCCGCCCCAGGAGGTGTACTCGACCCAGGAGCTTCCGTACTGGCCGCACCCGTCTCAGGAGTCTCCGTCTCAGGAGCCTCCGCCTCAGATGCACTGGCCCCGGATGGACCCGGGAGGGCCCCTCGACAGCTCGCTGCCCGGCGTCCGGGCGCCCGCACCGGCGCCGGCGCCTCCGGTCCGGTTCGAGGCACCCGGCGGGAACGACGGGCGCGCGGGCCGGCCCGGCCGCGTGGGCCCCGAACCCGGCCGCGTGGGCCCCGAACCCGGGCGCGCGGGCCGCAGCCGGCGCGCCGCCCGCTCCTCCCCGCGCCGCCGCCGGATCCGGCGGACGGCGATCCTCTTGGTGACCGTCCTGCTCAGCGGCTCCCTCGGCAGCTACGTCTGGGCCGACACCCAGCTCAACCGCGAGGTCGACCTGGACAAGATCGCGGACCGGATGCCGCCGGGCCGCGGGACCAACTACCTGATCGTGGGCTCCGACAGCCGGGTGGGCCTCTCCGACCGGGCCAAGAAGGACCTGCACACCGGTGGTTCGGCCGACGCGGGCCGCCGCACCGACTCGATGATCCTGCTGCACACCGGCGCCAACGGCACGACGATGGTGAGCCTGCCGCGCGACTCCTGGGTGACCATCCCGCCGTACATCCGCCCCGACACCGGCAAGCACTACGCCGCGGCGAAGAACAAGCTCAATGCGGCATTCTCGTTCGGCGGCCCCGATCTGCTCGTCCGGACCATCGAGCGCAACACGGGCGTGCACGTCGACCACTACACGGAGATCGGGTTCGCCGGTTTCGTGGGCATCGTCGACGCCATCGGCGGCGTCCCGATCTGCCTGGACCACGGCGTCAAGGACAAGAAGTCGGGCGCGAACCTCAAGAAGGGCTGCCAGACCCTCGACGGCCGTACGGCACTGGCCTTCGTCCGCCAGCGCCACCAGGAGGCCCAGGGCGACCTCGGCCGGAGCCAGAACCAGCAGAAGTTCCTGGCCGCCCTCGCCCGCAAGGCCGCCACGCCCGACATCCTGCTCGACCCGGCCAAGGTCTACCCGACCATGAGCGCGGGCCTCGGCACGCTCATCGTCGACAAGGACACCGGCCTGACCAACCTCACCTCGCTGTTCAAGGCGATGAAGGGGGTCACGGCGGGCGACGGCAAGCGGCTCAACGTCCCCGTGTCGAACCTCAACCTCCGCACCCCCAAGGGCAGCGCCGTGCAGTGGAACGAGGCGAAGGCGAAGGAACTCTTCAACGAGCTGAACGACGACCGGCCGGTGACGGTCGGGGAGAAGGGCTGACCCGCCGCGCACGGGCCTACGGCCGATCAGCCTCCCGGGCCACCCCACGCCCGGGGAGCTGAACGACCGGGGGCCCGTGCGCTCCGGGCACCGCCCCGCGAACCGCCGCTCCCGCCGCGGGCCGTCACGCCGCAAAGCCCTACCAGCGGAACAGGCCCAGCGCGCTGTCGAGCGACCAGCTCTGCCAGCTCATGGCGAGCAGCCCCGTCAGGGAGATCAGGGCCATCATCAGGTTCTGCCCCTGCTCCGCCCAGTCGTGGATCATCAGCACGAGGTAGACCAGGTTGAGCACCAGCCCGGCGACCAGGGCTATCGGCGTCAGGAATCCCGCGATCAGCCCGAGGCCGAGAGCGAGTTCGGCGTAGGCGACCAGGTACGCCATCGGACGGGGGCGGGGCTTCACGAAGCGGTCGAAGCCCCTGCGGACCACGGGCCACCGGTGATCTGCCGCGATGCCGGCCGCCCAGGTGATGCCGCCGCCCGCGAACCAGGTCTTCTTGTCCTTGTGGCGCCAGCTCTCCAGCCACCACAGCCCCAGGCCGATACGGAGGACGGCGAGCCACTCGGCGCCGCTGAGCCAGACCGTCTGCATGCTGCCCCTCGATTCGTCCATCCAATGTGACGATGCGTCAGTTCAGCGGATGCCGCGCCATCCCGCAAGGGGCGCAGTTCCCCCAGCTCGCCTTGTCGTTGCCGGGGCGAGCCCATAACCTCGAAACTGATGGACCGTCAGAATCCGGGTTCCGGTGGGCGCCTCACCGGCGGGCAGTTGGGGGTACAGCGTGAGCAGCAACGAGAGCGGCACGGCGGAGCTTCCCAGGATCATCAGCGTGGACGATCACGTGATCGAGCCCGCGCACCTCTTCGACACCTGGCTTCCGAAGAAATACCGGGACAGGGGGCCCAAACCCTTCACCGCAGGGATCGGCGAGCTGGAGTACGTCGGCGGGAAGTACCGGTTCACCACGGACCCGGAGGGCCAGCTCACCGACTGGTGGGAGTACGAGGGCCTGATCTTCCCGTACAAACGCATCATCGCCGCCGTGGGATTCTCCCGCGACGAGATGACGCTGGACGGGATCACCCGGGAGCAGATGCGGCGCGGGTGCTGGGACCCGAAGGCACGGCTGGCGGACATGGACGTCAACCACGTCGAGGCGTCGCTCTGCTTCCCGACGTTCCCGCGCTTTTGCGGGCAGACCTTCGCCGAGGCCGGGGACAAGGAGGTCGGGCTCGCGTGCGTCCGGGCGTACAACGACTGGATGGTGGAGGAGTGGTGCGGGGACAGCGGCGGGCGGCTGATCCCGCTGTGCCTGATCCCGCTGTGGGACATCGAGCTGGCCGTCGCCGAGATCCGGCGCAACGCCGCCCGCGGGGTGCGGGCGGTGACCTTCAGCGAGATCCCCACCTACCTGGGGCTGCCGTCCATCCACTCCGGGTACTGGGACCCGTTCTTCGCCGCGTGCGAGGAGACCGGGACCGTCGTGAACATGCACATCGGCTCGTCGTCGCAGATGCCGGCCGCCTCACCGGACGCGCCGCCCGCCGTGCAGGCCTCCCTGAGCTTCAACAACGCGATGGCCTCGATGATGGACTTCCTGTTCAGCGGCGTCCTGGTGAAGTTCCCCCGGCTGAAGCTGGCGTACAGCGAGGGCCAGATGGGGTGGATCCCCTACGCCCTGGAGCGCGCCGATGACGTCTGGGAGGAGCACCGGGCGTGGGGCGGGGTCAAGGACCTGATCCCCGAGCCGCCGTCGTCGTACTACTACCGGCAGGTTTTCTGCTGCTTCTTCCGCGACCGGCACGGCATCGAGGCGATCGAGACGGTGGGGGTCGACAACGCGACCTTCGAGACCGACTACCCGCACGTCGACTCGACCTGGCCGCACACGAAGGAGGTGGCCGCCGAGCACGTGGCGGGGCTGCCGGCGGAGGTGACGTACAAGATCCTCAGGGGGAACGCCATCCGGATGCTGGACCTCGCGTTCGACCGGGACTGACCAGGCCTCGCGTCCGGCCGGGCCCGGCTCGGGGCCGGTCTCGTGCCGCAGGGAAGGCCGGCCGTCACTCACCACCGTTCCAGGGGCGTGACGAACAGCATTTCCGTGCGGTCACCGGGCAGGACGACATCGGAGACGCCCACGATCCGGTCGTTGACGTCGATCGAGGTCTTCCGGAGGACGAGCACCGACGTCCCGGGCGGCAGTTCCAGCTCCGCCGCCTCTTCGGGGGCCGGCGGGCGGGCGGTGACGCGCTCCTCGATGCGGCCCAGCTCGATGCCGAGGGTGTAGAGCTGGGCCTGCGACCCGCCCGGCCAGGGCTCCTTGGTCTCGTCCAGCAGGTCGGGGTTCTCAGCGATCATGTCGCGGACGAGGTAGGAGGTCATCAGGCTGAAGGGCGCGCTCTCGGCCGCCTGCCGCGTTCTGTAGCGGCGTTCGAGAAGCGCAGTGCCCTCCGGCAGGGCGAAGGCCCGCGCCAGGTCCTCGTCCGCCTCGGTCTCGCGGTACGACGCGTGGAACACCAGGGCGTCGGAGCGCAGACCGGTGTCCCGCTCGGTGCCGCCGGTCCGGGCCCGCTCCTCCAGCGGCTCACGCGCCCGGCTCTTCTCCCACTGGTGGCCGAGGTTCGTGCGCGCGGCAACGGTGCGCGCGCGCCGGACGACCATCCCGCGCCCGTACTGCTTCTCGATGAGGCCTTCCTCGCACAGGAACCGCAGAGCGCCCCGGACGGCCGGCACGCTCCGCCCGAACTCCTCGGCGAGCTCCGCCTCCGGGGGCAGCCGGTCGCCGGGCTTCCACCGGCCCGCCCGGACGGCCTGCCGGAGCCGGCCCGCGATCCGCTCGTACGTCACTGCCATGCCTGCTCACCGTTCCGTCGCTCGGCGCCCGGCCGGGCCGGACGTCCCGACGGCGCCACTTTATGGCTCGTCACGAGCCGTTGACGTGGCAGAAGCGTCCAGATGGCCGAAGCCCGCGCGCGGCCGGCGACTCTTTCCGGGGGCGGCGCGGCCACCACGGCGAACCCGGCTCAGGGGCGGCGGGGAGGTGCGAAGAAGGAGGGAGCGACGGTCCGCGTTTCGCACCGGACATGGAAATGCCCGACCGCTGGCGACGGGGGATGCACCAGCGGTCGGACTGTAGCCAAGGTTAACAAGGTTGATTGCGTGGTGGAGCAAACTACCCTGACACAATGCGGGGTTGTGATCGGGATCACGTTCCCCGGTCCGTCGCGGGGGCGGAACGCCAAGGGGAGCCCAGGGCGGTCCGGGGGCTTCCCGCCCGGTGCCCGGACGGGAAGCCGCGGGCGCGGGCTGCCGGCCGTGCGGCCCGGTCACTCGTCGCACGGAGGCTCGTAGGAGAGGCGGGGCAGATACTCCTGCCACCTCTCCGGGGTCAGCACGCCCCGGGTGGTCGAGCAGATGCGGCGCATGGCCGCATGGGTGTCCAGATCCCACAGCCGGACCGTATCGGCGCCGCTCGACACTCCGAGCATGTGGCTCTTGGGGCGGAAGGCCAGGAAGTTGCCCGTCTTGGCGTGGGGGCTGACCGACTCCCCGATGGGAGTGGCCCTGGAAGGATGGGCGACGTTCCAGAGCCGGATCATGTCGTCGTCGCCGCCGCTCGCCAGGGTGCGGCCGTCCTGGCTGAAGGTCACCGACGTGATCGCTTCGGTGTGGCCCGTGAGGGTGGCGAGCCGGGTGGCTTTACGGGGGTCGGTGACGTTCCAGAGCCGGACCGTATTGTCGTCGCTGCCGCTGGCCAGGGTATGGCCGTCCGGGCTGTAGGCGAGTCTGTTGACGGGTCCCAGGTGTCCCCTGAGGGGTGTGCCGAGCGGGGTGGCATGGCGAGGGTCGGTCATGTTCCAGAGCCGGATGGTGCCGTCGGCGCTGCCGCTGGCGAGCGTACGGCCGTCCGGGCTGACGACCAGGGAGTTGACGTAGCCCGTGTGGCCCGAGAGCACGCGGCCGAGTGGACGCGGGCGGGACGGGTCGCCGACGTTCCACAGCTGAATGGTGCGGTCGTCGTAGGCAGTTGCCAGTGTGTGCCCGTCCGGGCTGAAGGCCAGCGAGTCCACGTACCGGGTCCGCAGGGTGACGGGCGGCCCGTAGGGGACGGGCCGCTTCGGGTCGGTCACGTTCCACAGACGCAGCTCGCGGCGTCCGGTCCGCACCGCGAGCAGGCGGCCGTCGGGGGAGAACGCCATCGACCGCGTCTCCCCCTCCCCGGGCTTGAACGGTGTGCCCAGCAAGGTGGTCCGGTGCGGAGTCCGCACGTTCCACAGCCGGACCCGTTCGTCGTCCGCGGCCGTTGCCAGCACCTGCCCGTCCGGGCGGAACGCTCCCGTGCGGCCGATCATGTCCGTCGGCGGCATCGACCACAGGCGGACCGTGTTGTCGCCGCTCCCGGTGGCGAGGCTTCGCCCGTCCGGGCTGAAGCCCACGGCGTACATCTCGTCACTGCTGCCGGCGAGGGGCTGGCCGATCTGCGAGGGGTAGGCCGGATTGCTGACGTTCCACAGGCTCGCCGTTCTGTCCGCGCTGCCGGCGACGAGCATGGTCCCGTCGGGGCTGAAAGCCACGGACCACACGGGGCCGGTGTGGCCGGTGAGCGGCGAGCCGAGCGGGGTGACGTGACGTGGAGCGGCCGCGTTCCAGAGCCGGATGGTGTCGTCGTCGCTGCCGCTGGCGAGAGTGCGGCCGTCCGGACTGAAGGCCAGGGAGTGCACCGTGCCCTTGTGGCCGGTCAGCGGCCTGCCGACCGGCCTCGGACGACGCCGGTCGGCCATGTCCCACAGCCTGATCGTGTCGTCGTCGCCACCGGCCGCCAGCGTCCGCCCGTCGGGGCTGAACGCCACCGAGCGCACGGCGGCGGTGTGGCCGGTCAGCACACCGAGCCGTCTCGGCCGGCGCACGTTGCCCACGTCCCACAGGCGGACGGTGTGTTCCTCGTCGGCGGCCGCCAGCGTGCGTCCGTCCGGGCTGAAGGCGAGCAGGAAGATCGTGCCGTCGTGGCCGGTCAAGGGCGCACCGATCGGGCGCGGGTGACGGGGGTCGCGCACATCCCAGAGCCGGACCGTGCCGTCGTCCGAAGCGCTGGCCAGGGTGTGTCCGTCCGGGCTGAAGACGGCGGTGCTCACCCAGCTCGTGTGTCCGGTGAGGGGCTTGCCCAGGGGCCTGGGGTGCGTCGGGTCCGCCACGTCCCACAGCCGGACGGTGCGGTCGTAGCTCGCGGTGGCCAGGACCCGTCCGTTCGGGCTGAACGTGGTGAGGTAGACGGCGCCGGTGTGGCCGAGGAGCGGCGTGGCCAGTGGCGCGTTCACCGTCGAGAGCAGCCGGTTGTCCGTGCCGTCGTCGTCCGGCCGCAGGCGGTGCGCCACCAGGTCGAGCTGCGCGGACAGCGACGGATCCGTCAACTGGACGCGGTCGGCTTCGGCGAGCACCTGCGCGAACACGGCGTCGTCCCGCTGCTGCCAGGCGACCAGCGCCGAACCGACGGCCATGACCGCCAGGACGGCCAGAGCCGACACCGCACCACGGCTGATCCGGGCCGTGCGCTTGCGCAGCTTCACCGAAGCGGCCAGGAATTCCACCGCGCTCCGGGTCAGAAAGGTGTCACCGGCGGACTGCGCCCAGGTACGGGCCTGTTCCAGCCGCGAACCCCGGTAGAGCAGCGAGGTGTCACGGTGAGCCTCCTCCCAGGCTCTGCCGTCCTCCTCCAGCCGCTGGCGCAGCAGGTTGCCGGCCCGGTCCTCGTCGATCCAGTCGCGCAGACGTGGCCAGGCGTGCAGCAGCGCTTCATGGGTGATCTCCACGGCCTCCGCGTCGAGTGTCACCAGCCGGGCGTGCACCAGCGCTTCCAGCGATTCCTCGGTCTTGCGGGGGTCGGCGGACTCGTCCGCCAGCTGGCGCCGGGTCCCCCGCCGACGGGTGGCCTGGGTGTCCTCGCCCAGCCGGACCAGCCTGAGCAGGAGCAGCCGCGCGGCCGTCCGTGCCGTCGGGTCGAGACCGGACCAGGCCCGCTCGGCGGTCGCCGCCACCGCTCCCTGGATGCCGCCCGCTGCGCGGTAGCCGGCCAGCGTCAGCTTGCCCGCCTTCCGCCGCTGCCAGGTGGCGAGCAGGGCGTGGGAGAGGAGGGGCAGCACCCCCGCGTCATGCGTCGTGCCGGGACCGTCGGCGCTCACCTCCCGGACGACCAGCTCCGCCAGCCCCGGTTCGAGTTCCAGGCCCACGGCCTTGGCCGGGCCGGTCACCGCTTCGCGCAGCTCCGCGGTGGTCAGCGGGCCGAGCACCATGTGCCGGTGCTGCAGTGCATCGGCCAGTTCGGGATACCCGAGGCACCGGTCGTAGAAGTCGGCGCGTATGCCGAGGATGACGCGCACGGGGGCCGGGGCGTCCGGATCGCCGTGGGTGCAGGCGGCGTGGAGGAGCTGGAGGAAGGCGCGCCGCTCCGCCTCGTCGGAGCAGAGGGTGAACGCCTCCTCGAACTGGTCCACGATGACGACCGGACGCGCGGTGGCGGACGCCTCGCGCCCCGCCCAGGTCCCGACGGCCTCCCGCACCGCACACGCGAAGTGCGCCGTGCCGGGCTCTCGCGCCGCCGATTCCCCCGCGGCGGCCAGCACGGGTGCCAGCTCCGGGATCAGGGAGGTCAGCTCCCCGAGCGGATCGCCTCCCGGCACCAGCTGCAGGACCTTCCCTTCCCGGGCCTTCTCCTCCTGGACCTTCCCCTCCTGCGCCTTCCCTTCCCGGGCGTCCCCCTGCTGGCTTTTCCCGTCGCCCAGCGCGCCGTTGCGCAGTGCGGGCACCAGACCGGCGTTCAGCAGGGAGGACTTCCCGGCCCCCGAGGCACCCACGAGCATGACCAGCCCACCGGTCTTCTCCGCTGCGCGGAGCTGGGCGACGAGGGCATCCGTGCACCGCTCCCGCCCGAAGAACCACCGGGCGTCCTGCTGGCGGTACGAAGCCAGGCCCCGGTACGGGCACACGCCGGGGACGGCCGGGGCCCCGGCCGCGGGGCGCCCCTCCTCTTCCTCGGCCGACGGGGCGCGGTTGCCGACCGCGCGCTCCCACAGGCGCTGCCACTCGGCCGGGTCGTACAGGCCCGCGGACACCGGCGTGGGCCGCTGGAACCGTGCCTGGGGTATCAGGATGTGGAGCACCGCGGCGAGCGCGGGGAACTGAGCGGGTACGTTCTTGGCCCGCCGCCAGTCGCTGATCCGCTGCACGGACACCCGCACGGGCCGCCCTCGTTCATCGACCCGCTGGAGCCGGACGACCGCCTCGGCCACCTTCTTGAGCGGAGGGTTGCCGGCCTCCTTGTACAGCAGCGCGAGACGTTCCGCGAAGGCTGTGCGTGCCCCTGCGTCGGAGCTCACGGCCTCCCCCCTTCCTTCCCCCGCCTCTGGACATCCGGACCGGAAAACTCACCTTAGCGGCCTGACCTGCGGCGAAGCCTGCGGCCCGATACCGGAACCTCCTCAGGGCGAACCTCACCTGGCAGGATCACTTCCAACGGCGCATCAAGAGGTGCCCTACCCCGGCAAGCCACCGGCTCAGCCCCAGGAGAAGCACTTCTTGATGCCTGTCCCGGCCACCTGCTGCCGGACTCACGAGCCAGGTGAAGGTCTCGGCTCATGAGCCCGGGGAACCCGTGGAGCCGGTCCCTCCGGACCGCTCGCACGGTGCCCCCGGAACCCGGCGGCGTCCACGCTCCGCGCCCCAACGCGGACCGTCCCGCCTGCGCCATTCGGCACCGGTCCCCACGAGGGGAGGGACCGGTGACGAATGGCGCGGCGCTGTTCTGCGGCGCGGCCCTGCGCGGCACGGCCGTGACGCGCGCCCCCCACGGCCGTGACGCGCGCCCCCCACGGCCCCCTGGGCGGGGCGCACACGGTGGTCAACGTCGGTGCGGGGGCGGGTTCCTACGAGCCGCCGGCCGCGGAGGTCACTGCCGTGAATCCGTCCCCATCCGTCCCAGGCCATGCCCGGCCGGTATCCGGACCCGAAGAAGGTCCACGCCGGGGCCCGGCAACTGCCGCTTCCGGACGGGGCCTTCGACGCGGCCATGGCGGCCCTCACCGTCCTGACGGCGCACCACCGGCACGACCCGCACCGTGGTCTGCACGAGCTGCGCCGCGTCTCCCGCCGGCCACAGGTCCGGCAGGCAGTCTTCACCCGGGATCCGGAGCACCTGCCGGACCTGTGGCCGGGATGCCGGCCGGCCTCGGCGAAAACAGTGGAGTGTGCCCGAGGTCACAGGGGGTCCGGATTCAAGTCGGCCCCCGTACTGCTCCCCGAACGGCCCGTACAACACATCGGGCCCGGTGCTGATCTCTCAGCACCGGGCCCGATGTTGTTTCTTCAGTCGGGGTGGCGGGATTTGAACCCACGACCTCTTCGTCCCGAACGAAGCGCGCTGCCAAGCTGCGCTACACCCCGAAGCAACGAGCTCTACTTTAGCGGACTGATCCCCGTAGGTGAAATCCGGTTGTTGTGGAGCCGGCGAGCGGGCCTGACCTGGTCGATCCCGATGGTGATCAAAGGGAGGGCGCAGATGGCCAGGGCGAGGGTGAGGGCAGAGGCGACGGTGGGGGAGGGGGCGCCGGTGGCGGCGGGGAGGGCGAGGGTGAGGGCGAGGAAGAGCAGGGGGTAGGCCGGCCACTGCCAGGCGTAGGAGGGGCGGAAGCCGCGGGGGGTGGTGAGCAGGAGCCAGTCGGCGAGGGTGGCGAGCGGGGTGAAGGCGTAGAGGAGCAGAGGGGAGAGGGCTCGGTCGACGCCGGGGCCGGTGGTGACCGGCAGGGTGAAGGCGGTGGTGTCGCCGGCCGGGAGGACGTAGTGGAGGAGGGCGGGGAGGGCGAGGAAGGGGACGAGCGCGCCGGCGATGCGGGGGCTCACGGGGTGGCGGCCGGTCCAGGCGCGGTGCGCGGAGCAGGCGGAGACCAGTGCTGCGGCGAGGTTGGCCTGCACCGTGAAGCGGGTGAGGAGCTGGGCCGGGGCCGCGGTGCCGAGGGCCGCCAGGACGATTCCCGTCAGGGCGGCCGCGGTGATGAGGAGGCGGAAGGCGGCGGCCAGGGGGTGGCGGCTGGTGGGGGCGACGGCTGCTGCCGGGGTGCGGGCGGCGGCGCCGGCCGGGCCGGTGGCATGGCGCGTGGACTGCGAGGTCCGGGTGGGGTCGGACATCCCTCCACGGTAAAGGGGTGATCAACGGGTGGGGGAGACCTCGTCGGGCAAAACGCCCGTCCGGTAAGTCGGCCGCTCCGTAGGAGGCGCGCACGTCCGCCCGGCAGGCCCCCGCTCCAGGGCGCCCCGCACTGCCTCGGCCCCGGACCCGCCTCGGCCCCGGACCCGCCTCGGCCCCGCGCCGCCTCGGCCCCGGACCCGCCTCAGTCCCGCGCCGTCAGGGCCGATCCCGCCGTCAGGGGCAGCCCCGCCGTCAGGGGCAGCCCCGGCCCTCAAAGCCGACCGCCCCCAAGACTCAGTCCCGCGCCGTGAGCGTCAGCAGCGTCGCCTCCGGCGGGCAGGCGAAGCGGACCGGGGTGTAGCGGTTGGTGCCGCAGCCGGCGGAGACGTGGAGGTAGGAGGTGTGGCCGCCGGCGGTGTGGGTGGACAGGCCCTTCACGCGATCGGTGTCGATGTCGCAGTTGGTGACCAGGGCACCGTAGAAGGGGATGCAGAGCTGGCCGCCGTGGGTGTGGCCCGCCAGGATCAGCGGGTAGCCGTCGGCGGTGAAGGCGTCCAGGGAGCGCAGGTAGGGGGCGTGGACGACGGCCAGCGAGAGATCCGCACCGGATTCCGGGCCGCCGGCGACCTCGGCGTAGCGGTCACGCTTGATGTGCGGGTCGTCCAGGCCGGTCAGGGCGATCTCGATGCCCTCCAGCTTGAGGCGGCCGCGGGAGTTGGACAGGCCGACCCAGCCGGCCGCGTCGAAGGCGTCGCGCAGCTCTTCCCACGGGTTGTGGACGACGCCCACGGCGGGTGCGTTGCCGTTGAGGCCGTGACGGCCCTGGACCCGCTCGATGAGGTAGCGGGCGGGGTTGCGCAGCTTGGGTCCGTAGTAGTCGTTGGAACCGAAGACGTAGGCGCCGGGGAATTCCATCAGCGGGCCGAGCGCGTCCAGCGCCTCGGGGACGCCCTCGGTGTCGGAGAGGTTGTCGCCGGTGTTGATGACGAAGTCGGGGCGCAGTCCGGCGAGCGACTGCAGCCAGCGCTGCTTCTTGCGCTGTCCGCTGACCATGTGGATGTCGGAGACCTGCAGGACGCGCAACGGCCGCATGCCGCGGGGCAGTACGGGCACGGTGACGCGCCGGAGGCGGAAGGAGCGGACTTCGAAGCCGGCGGCGTAGGCCAGGCCGGCCGCGCCGACTGCGGTCAGGGTCAGGGGTACTCCGTATCGCGCGCGCATGCACCCATCGTCGCAGAGTGCGGCGGGTGGACGCAGCGGGTGGGAGCCGCCCGGCGGGGCGGCGGCACGGCGGTGCCGGGGGGAAAAGGCGCGGTGGTTGTCGGCGGGGGAGGGCATACTCAACGGCATGACCACGCTCAAGTCCAAGCTGCAGGACGACCTCACCATCGCGATCAAGGCGCGCGACGAACTGCGTTCCTCCACCCTCCGCCTCACGCTGACCGCGATCCAGAAGGAGGAGGTCGCGGGCACCGAGGCGCGCGAGCTGTCCGACGGCGAGGTCGAGAAGATCATCGCGCGGGAGGCGAAGAAGCGCCGGGAGGCCGCGGACGCCTTCGAGAAGGGCGGCCGGGGCGATTCGGCCGAGCGGGAGCGTGCCGAGGGCGAGGTGCTCGCCGACTACCTGCCCAAGCAGCTGACCGACGACGAGCTGGAGCAGCTGGTCGCGGCGGCCGTGGCCGAGGCCAAGGGTGCCGGTGCCGAGGGGCCGCGGGCGATGGGTGCGGTGATGAAGATCGTCAACCCGCAGGTGGCGGGCCGCGCCGAGGGCGGCCGGGTGGCCGCGGTGGTGAAGAAGCTGCTCGCCGGCTGAGCGGCCGGACGGAGCTTTTCAGGGAAAGATGAGGGGCGCCCCATGGTGTGGGGCGCCCCTCATCTTTCGTTGTACGGGCGGGGTGTCCTTCGCCGTACGGGCCGGGCCGGCATCCGTCACCGCCGTATCGTCCTGCCGGCGTCCTTCTTGGCGTCCCGCCGGCGTCCTTCTCGGCCGTTCGCGCCAATCAGCCGCTCACCAGCCGCCGTTGCCGCCGCCCAGGATGTCGGGGAAGCCGGGAATGTGCCAACCGCCGCCCGGTTTGTTGCCGCCGTGGCCGCCCCGGCCGGGCTTGTGCTTGCCGCGGCCCTTGTCGCCCTCGTCGCCCTGGACCTTGCTCTTCGCGGGGTCGTCGATCGCGACGGTGGGCAGGGTGGGCGCGGGCCGGTCGGCCAGCGCGCCGGACATGGCATCGCGCCAGATGGGGCCGGGGGTGTCGGCGCCGTAGACCTTGTCGTGGGGCACGCCGCCGATGGTGATGTCGTACATCTTGCGCTTGTGCTGCGGGTCGCCGACCCAGACCGCGCCGGCCGCGTTGGGGGTGTAGCCGACGAACCAGGCGGCGTACCGGCTGTCGGTGGTGCCGGTCTTGCCGGCGCTGTCGCGGCCCTTGAGTCCGGCCTCCTTGCCGGTGCCGTCCTCGACCACGCCCTTGAGCAGCGTGTTGATCGTGTCCGCGGTCTTCTTGGACATGGCGGTGCGGCAGCTGGTCTGCGGGACCTTCAGCGCCCGGCCGCGCGCGTCGGTGATCGACTCGATGGCCACCGGCGAGCAGTACCGGCCGCCGCCGGCGAAGGCGGCGTATCCGGCCGCCATCGTGAGCGGCGACATCTCCTGGGTGCCGAGCGTCATCGACGGGACCTGCTGCAGTGCCTTGCCGTCCGCCCGCTCGATGCCCATCTTCTGCGCCATGTTGACCACGGGGCACACGCCGATGTCGCTGATCAGCTGCACGAAGTAGGTGTTGACCGACTTCGCGGTCGCCTCCTTCATGGCGTACGGGCCGACCTCGTCCTTGTTCTCGTTCTCGACGTTCTCGGAGCCGCTGCCCCGCCATTCGCCGTCGCAGGTCTGCACCGGGCTGGGGTAAGGCATCCGGTACGGCGACGGGTACTCCTGCTCCGGATCCGTCCCCTGCTCCAGCGCGGCGGCCGCGACCACCGGCTTGAAGGTCGACCCGGGCAGGTAACCGGCGCCGCCGCCCATGTCGTGGTCGACCGAGAGGTTGATCACGGTCTGGTTCTCACCGAATCCGTACGGGCGCGACTGGCCCATGCCGAGGATCTTGCCGGTGCCCGGCTCGACGATGGTGGCGGCCGAGGCGACCGGGTCGTCCTCGTAGACGTGGTCCTTGAGCGACGCCTGCACCGACTTCTGGGTCTGCGGGTCGAGGGTGGTGCGGATGGTCATGCCGCCCTCGTTCCAGCGCTGCAGACGGACCTTCCGGCTCTTGCCGAACGACTTGTCGCGGAGGAAGACCGTGCGGATGTAGTCGCAGAAGAAGCCGGCGCCGTGGGTGGCGGTGATGCAGCCGTTCTTGGGGCGGCTGACCGCCAGCTTGATCGGCTTCTTGGCGGCCGCGTCGGCCTCCGCCTGCGTGACGTCCTTCATATCGGCCATCCGCTGCAGCACGGTGTTGCGCCGCCGGGTGGCCTCCTGCGGGTCATTGACCGGGTCATAGCGGCTGGGCGACTGGACGATGCCCGCCAGCAGCGCCGACTCCCCGAGGTTCAGGTCCTTGGCGTGCTTGCTGAAGTAGCGCTGGGCGGCCGCCTCGATGCCGTAGGCCTGCTGCCCGAAGAACGTGATGTTGAGGTAGTTCTGCAGGATCTTGCGCTTGCCCAGCTCTTTCTCGACCTGGATCGCGTACTTGAGCTCCTTGACCTTGCGGCCGAGGGTCTGCTGGGTGGCCTGCGCGACCTTGTCCGGGTCGTCGCCCGCTTCCTCGATGAAGACGTTCTTCACATACTGCTGGGTCAGCGTCGAGGCGCCCTGGGAGACGGCACCGGACTGGGCGTTCTTGTTGAGCGCCCGCAGGATGCCCTTCACATCGACGGCACCGTGCTGGTAGAAGCGCGCGTCCTCGATCGCGACTATCGCCTTCTGGATGTACGGCGACATGTCCTTGAGGCCGACGACCGTACGGTCACGGGAGTAGACCTTGGCGATCTCGCCGCCCTTGGCGTCCAGAATCCGGGTCCGCTGGCTGAGCGGCGGCGTCTTGAGGTTGGCCGGGATGTCGTCGAAGCCCTCGACCGAACCCTTGGCGGTCAGGCCCAGCGCCCCGGCCGCCGGGAGCGCAAGGCCGGCGAGTACCGCTCCGGCCAGGACGCTGACACCGAGGAACTTGGCGGCCTGCTGAGTCTTGGGCAGACCCCCGCCATCGCGCTTCTTAGGCATGAGGGCACCCTACGTTCTCAATCGCCGGACAGGGGCGCACCTGTTCGTTTAGCCTGTTCTCAGCTACCACAGCTGAACGGTTACGCATCGGTTCGTCAACCCCCTCCTCCCGCGGGCCGCGCCCCCACGTGCTCGTGCATGTCGAGAGAAACCCCGCGTCAGGACGGTGAACTGTCCCGTCTTGTGCGCAACGTGACGTATGCCGTTCGGTCACTCCGTTGGGTGATCTGCCGCGTACGCATAGTCCGTTCGGGCCATTCAAGATTGGGCCCGAAGGGGGTGTTGCGCCCTGCCTGCCTTCCGTAACGTCCTCAACTGGCAACGGTGAATATGCCGATTGCCGCCGTGGGGGAGCCTCGATTTCGGGAGAGGACGGCGCCAGCATGAGCTGGGTAACCGACTGGAGTGCACAGGCAGCCTGCCGCACTACCGATCCGGATGAACTGTTCGTACAAGGGGCGGCGCAGAACCGCGCCAAGGCAGTGTGCACCGGGTGTCCGGTACGCACGGAATGTCTGGCCGATGCCCTGGACAACCGGGTGGAGTTCGGCGTGTGGGGTGGGATGACCGAGCGCGAGCGGAGGGCGCTGCTGCGTCGCCGCCCGACCGTGACGTCATGGCGCCGGCTGTTGGAGACGGCGCGCACGGAGTACGAGCGCAGCACGGGCATCCTGCCGTTGGACTGCGAGGAAGAGATCTTCGACGAGTTCGCCGCGGTCGGGTAGGCGGGCACCTGCGGGCCGTGGCCCGTAGCCCGCGGACTGCGGCCGGGAGATGTGGCCGAGAAGTTCCGGCTGGTGGCGCGTTCTGAGTGACGTGTGAAGACGTGCCATCAGTGTTGTTACGGCGTCCGGGAGTTGAGTGCTCCGGGCGCTGCGTGCTCGGGAGTTGGTGGGTCCGGTAGTGGAGCTGCCAGGTGTGCGGTGCCCGGGGCGTGCGCGGGTGGTGCGGTGTGACACTTGGCTGTGTGTGACATGCGCCGACGTGCGGACGTGCCGGTGCGTGTGTTGCCTACCTGCTGTACGCGCTGGTGAGAGCCGTTGCGTGAGGTGAGCGGCGCTTCGTGAGCGGCACTGCGTGAGTGGTGACGGGCGCTGTGAGGTGGGTGGCTGAGGCCGCGGGGCGGGTTGCCGAGTCGGCCGTGCGTACGGCTCAGTCGTCGGTGTCCGTGGGGTTCAGCGCCAGGCGGTCGCCGATGGCGCGCAGCCCTGCGAGGTCATGGACATCGCCGGGCAGCGCGGCGACCTCGGTCACCGGAACCTCGGGATGCAGCGCGGTGAAGCGGTCTCGTGTGCGACGTTCGCGTGCGAGGACCTGCATACGTTCCGCGTGCAGCCGTAGCAGCCCGGCGGCCAGTTGGGCTGCCGAGACCGACGTGGGTGCCACATGATCCGCCGCGGCAGCGGGGGAGAGGCCGCCGGCGGTACGTGATCCAGCCTTCCCGCCGTCGAGATCCACAATGCCGGTGGTTTCAAGATTATTTACTGTGTGGCCGGGAGCCGGGCCGGCAGCCATGGCGGAGCCGTGGTCGGGGCCGGCCGCTGACGCCGGGGCTGCCCCGGCGTCCGTGACGGTCTCCGAAGCCGTTTCCGCGGCCGCGTCCGAGGCCGCTTCCGACGTCGTCTCCGAGGCCGTGTCCGCAGGGCTGTCCTCCGCCATGCCGTCGGTCAGGGTCTCCGCGGCGGCCAGGGCGCGCTCCGCGCTCAGTTGGGCGGCGCCGCTGCCGTGCACCCGGTTCAGTACGAGGCCGGCCAGCGGCATCTGCTCGGCGGCCAGCCGCTCGACGAAGTACGCCGCCTCGCGCAGCGCGTCCCGCTCCGGCGCGGCCACCACGAGGAACGCCGTGCCCGGCGCCTGCAGCAGGCGGTAGGTGGCGTCCGCTCGGGTGCGGAAGCCGCCGAACATGGTGTCCATCGCCGCCACGAAGGTCTGTACATCGCGCAGCAGTTGACCGCCCATGAGCTTGCTGAGGGTGCCGGTCATCATCGACATGCCGACGTTGAGGAACTTCATGCCGGCCCGGCCGCCGACCTTCGCCGGCGCCATCAGCACCCGGATGAACTTGCCGTCCAGAAAGGAGCCGAGGCGCTTGGGCGCGTCCAGGAAGTCCAGTGCGGAACGGCTCGGCGGGGTGTCGACGATGATCAGGTCCCACTCGTCGTTCGCGCGGAGCTGGCCGAGCTTCTCCATGGCCATGTACTCCTGTGTGCCCGCGAAGCCGGCCGACAGGGACTGGTAGAAGGGGTTCTCCAGGATGGCGCGGGCCCGGTCGGCATCCGCATGGCCCTCGACGATCTCGTCGAAGGTGCGCTTCATGTCCAGCATCATCGCGTGCAGTTCGCCGCCCGCGCTCTCGTCGACGTCCTTGACCTGGCGCGGGACGTTGTCGAGCTCGGAGATGCCCATGGACTGGGCGAGCCGTCTGGCCGGGTCGATGGTCAGCACGACGACCCGGCGGCCGCGCTCGGCGGCGCGTACGCCCAGCGCCGCGGCGGTCGTGGTCTTGCCGACGCCGCCCGAGCCGCAGCACACCACGATGCGGGTGTGCGGGTCGTCGATCAGCGTATCGACCTCGAGCCGCGGGGCCGAGGCGTCCAGCGTCGTGGTGTCCGAGGTCATATGGGCCCCTGTTTCCGCAGGTCTCTCGCCAGACGGTAGAGCCCGGCGAGGTCCACTCCCTCGGGGAGCAGCTCCAACTCGTAGGTGGGCAGGCCGATTGCGGTCAGTTCGGCGTGTTCGGCGCGCTCCAGCTCGACCCGCTCGGCGTGTTCGCGCGCCTGCTCCAGCAGGGGGTCGATCAGACGGTCCGCCAGGCCGCCGCGGCGGGCGCCGCCCAGACCGGCCTCGGAGAGCGCCTTGGCGACGCCCGTACGGGCCCCGCGGGCGGCGCTGTCGAGGGCGCCGTTGTCCAGCAGCGCCGGGCGGGTCATGTTGATGACGACGCCGCCCACGGGGATGCCGGCGGCGCGCAGCTCGGCGACGCCGTCCGCGGTCTCCTGGACCGGCATCTCCTCCAGGAGCGTCACCAGGTGCACCGCGGTCTCGGGCGATTTGAGGACCCGCATCACGGCCTGTGCCTGATTGTGGATCGGGCCGATCTTCGCGAGGCCGGCGACCTCGTCGTTGACGTTCAGAAAGCGGGTGATCCGGCCGGTCGGCGGGGCGTCCATCACGACCGCGTCGTAGACGAACTTGCCGCTCTTGTCCTTGCGGCGCACCGCTTCGCACGCCTTGCCGGTCAGCAGGACGTCCCGCAGGCCCGGCGCGATGGTCGTGGCGAAGTCGATCGCGCCGAGCTTCTTCAGCGCCCGGCCCGCGCTGCCGAGCTTGTAGAACATCTGGAGGTAGTCCAGAAGGGCGCGTTCGGCGTCGATGGCCAGGGCGTGGACCTCCCCGCCCGACCTTCTTCCGCCACCCCGGGAGGACTCTCCCGCGGACTCCGTCCGGGGGGAGCCCCACGGCGACGCACCGTCCGATCCGGGGCCCACCGCGATCTTGCGTTCCTCGTAAGGAAGCGCTTCCGTTTCGAACAACTGGGCAATGCCCTGCCGGCCCTCGACCTCGACCAGGAGGGTTCGCCGTCCCTCGGTGGCCAGGGCGAGGGCGAGGGCAGCGGCGACCGTGGTCTTGCCGGTACCGCCCTTGCCGCTGACGACATGGAGCCTGCTCACGCAAAGGAGCCTAACCAGTCCGCGTCCCGGCTACGCACGGGATACACCTGGGAAGCCCCGGAGAATCTTGCCGCGGCTTCTCCGGGAAGGGTCCGGGATGCTCCGTAGGGGGCGGGCGGCCGCGCCACCGGACGCCGTACGGAAGGGGTACGGGCGGCCCGCGGCGGACGGCGTCCACCGCGCTCGTGGACAGGCATTACGCTCGGTCCATGACCAAGTGGGAATACGCGACCGTGCCGCTGCTGGTGCACGCGACGAAGCAGATTCTGGACACCTGGGGCGAGGACGGCTGGGAGCTCGTCCAGGTCGTGCCCGGCCCGAACAACCCCGAGCAGCTGGTGGCCTACCTGAAGCGGGAGAAGGCGTGAGCGCGGCCGAGGACAAGATCGCGGCGCTCGGGCTGAAGCTGCCGCAGGTCGTGCCGCCGCTGGCCACCTACCAGCCCGCCGTACGCTCCGGCGCCTATGTGTACACCTCCGGCCAGCTGCCGATGGTGGACGGCGCGCTGCCGCTCACCGGCAAGGTCGGTGCCGAGGTCAGCGCCGAGCAGGCCAAGGAACTCGCCGCGACCTGCGCACTCAACGCGCTGGCCGCCGTGAAGTCCGTCGTCGGCGACCTCGAGAAGATCCAGCGGGTCGTGAAGGTCGTCGGTTTTGTGGCCTCCGCACCGGACTTCACCGGCCAGCCGGGCGTCCTCAACGGCGCCAGCGAGCTGCTGGGCGAGATTCTCGGCGACAAGGGCGTGCACGCCCGGTCCGCGGTGGGTGTGGCGGTGCTGCCGCTGGACGCCCCCGTCGAGGTCGAGATCCAGGTCGAGATCGCCGAGTAGACACCCTGTAAAGGCGCCGGAAGACACCCCCGTAGGTGCTGCCGCCGGGCAGAGTCCCGTACGGGCTCTGCGTCCACATTGTGCGCCGTGTGCCGGAGGGCCCCTCGTCAGCAGGGGCCCTCCGGCGCGGAAGACGCCCTCGAACATCCGCGCGCGAGCGCATAGCATCCGGCCATGTCGTCCACGACCAACGGCCAGTGGTACCCACCGGAGTGGCCGGACCGCATCCGGGCACTCGCGAACGGCGAACTGACCCCTGCCGAACCCCGGCGGGCCGCCACCGTCCTGCTGCTGCGGGACGCCGCCTCCGGCGGGCCCACCGTCCACATGCTGCGCAGACGCACCTCCATGGCCTTCGCCGGAGGTGCGTACGCCTATCCGGGCGGCTCCGTCGATCCGCGCGATGAGCGCCCGGTGGCCTGGGCAGGACCGTCGCGCGCCCAGTGGGCGGTCCGTATGGGCGTCGACCCGGCGACCGCGCAGGCCATCGTCTGTGCGGCGGTCCGCGAGACGTTCGAGGAGGCGGGCGTGCTGCTGGCGGGCGCCTCGGCCGACACGGTCGTCGCGGACACCACCGGCGAGGACTGGGAGGCCGACCGTGCCGCCCTCGTCGCCCACGAGCTGTCCTTCGCCGACTTCCTGGGCCGCCGCGGCCTGGTCCTGCGCTCCGATCTGCTCGGTGCCTGGGCCCGCTGGATCACCCCCGAGTTCGAGCCGCGGCGCTACGACACCTGGTTCTTCGTCGCGGCGCTCCCCGAGGGCCAGCGCACCTGGAACGCCTCCACGGAGGCGGACCGTACGGTGTGGATCCGGCCGCAGGAGGCGGCGGCCGGCTACGACCGCGGTGAGCTGCTGATGATGCCGCCGACCATCGCGACCCTGCGCTCGCTCCAGCCGTACGCCACCTCCGCGGAGGTGCTGGCCGGGGCGGAGGCTCAGAACCTGACGCCGGTGCTGGCGCGGGCCCGCCTCGTGGGCGGTGAGATCGAGTTGAGCTGGCCGGGGCACGACGAGTTCACCAAGCACATCGCCCGGACCGGTGCCGATGCCGGTGCCCGTGCCGATGCCGGCACGGATTCCGTTTCCCCTGCCGACAGCCGTGCGCCCGGGGAGGACGACGGCCTGTCGGACGGCCCCGGCACGGACGGCCCCGGAACGGACGGCCCCGGCCCCTCGGACAGCCCCAGCCCCTCGGGAGGGACCCCCGCATGACCGAAGCATCCGCCCTCCCCGGTCAGCCCCGTGGCGGAGTGATCGCCGGTCCGGCGACCGCGCGGGCCCGGTGCGTACTGGCCCCGAACCCGTCGCCGATGACGCTGGACGGCACCAACACCTGGATCGTCGCCGAGCCGGACTCCGATCTCGCCGTGGTCATCGACCCCGGGCCGCTCGACGAGGGCCATCTGCGGGCCGTCATCGACACCGCCGAGCGGGCCGGCAAGCGCATCGCGCTGACCCTGCTGACCCACGGTCACCCCGACCACTCCGATGGCGCCGCCCGCTTCGCCGAACTGACCCGTTCGGCCGTACGGGCGCTGGACCCGGCGCTGCGCCTGGGCGACGAGGGCCTTGACGCGGGCGATGTCATCACCACCGGTGGATTGGAACTGCGCGTGGTGCCCACCCCGGGCCACACCGCGGACTCGCTCTCCTTCCACCTCCCGGCCGACCGCGCGGTACTCACCGGCGACACGATCCTGGGGCGTGGCACCACCGTGGTCGCACACCCCGACGGGCGGCTGGGCGACTACCTGGACTCGCTGCGCCGGCTGCGCTCCCTAACGGTCGACGACGGGGTGGCGACGGTCCTCCCGGGCCACGGGCCGGTGCTGAACGACGCCCAGGGGGCGGTGGAGTTCTATCTGGCGCACCGCGCGCACCGGCTCGCCCAGGTGGAGACCGCGGTCGAGGCCGGCCACCGCTCACCCGCCGAGGTCGTCGCGAACGTCTATGCCGATGTCGACCGCTCGCTGTGGCCGGCCGCCGAGCTGTCCGTACGGGCACAGCTGGACTACCTGGGCGAACACGGGCTGATCGAGAGCTGACGGCGGACGGCCGACGGCTGACGGCGGGACGAGGGCCGGCGGCCGGGGAACGCCGGGGCGGGCCGTTGGCCGGTCCGGGGGTGTAGGCCGGGGCGGGGCCGAGAGCGAGGACCGGCCCCGGGCCCGGCTGAGAGGCGCCGTCAGCCGGCCCGGGGCGGGGGTGCCTTCGCCCCGTGGACGGCCAGATATTCCGCGGCCAGCCAGGGGGCGAGGCCGGTGAGCAGCTGGTCCAGCAGCTCCGGGTACGCGGCGGGCGCCCGGCGGCGCGTGCCGCGGCGTGCATCTGCCCGGCGTGCGCCGGGTAGTAGTGGCCGAACACCTCGGCGGGCTCGGTGAGATCGCTCGTCCAGCCGCCCCAGCGCGGCATGACCAGGGTGAATCCGGTGCGCACCAGCCGGCGCGCCACACCCCGGGTCAGCCGGGTGCGCTCGGCTTCCGTAGTGGCCGCCGCTGCTTTCTCGCGCAGACCGGGCAGGCTGCGGAAGAGGTCGCCGTTGGTCTCCCGGGCGAGGAGCGAGGTGGGACGGTAGCGGGGCAGCTCGGCGGCGAGATCCGGACCGCTGACCGGGGTGCACAGACAGGCCACGAACCATCCGAGGTCGTACCGCTCCCGCTCGCTGCGCAGCCGGTGCACGCCGAACAGCAAGATCCCTACGCCGTTGATCTGCGGAAACGCGGCATCCAGCGCATGCTCGACGGCGCGGACGGCAGCGTGATCGGCATCAGTGGGCTCGTCCCGCAGGGCGATCAGCGCGTCGAGGTCGGAGACCCCGGGGACGGCGGTGCCGCGCGGGACGCTGCCGAAGAGATAGCTGCTGTGCAGGCGGCCGGGGCCGAAGTGCGCGCCGGTCCGGGCGCCGAGCTCCGCCACGACGGGCGCGAACGGCGCGGAGACGCGGTCCAGGGAGCCTTCCCGC
The DNA here is from genome assembly GCF_004125265.1 of Streptomyces lydicus. Taxonomy (GTDB): domain Bacteria; phylum Actinomycetota; class Actinomycetes; order Streptomycetales; family Streptomycetaceae; genus Streptomyces; species Streptomyces lydicus_C. The sequence goes on along the minus strand of NZ_RDTE01000003.1, from coordinate 4,183,443 downwards.
AGGAAGTAGCCGTCCCGGTCCAGCCCCGCGCCGTGCTTGGTCATGGCGCCACTATGGCCAGGAGGGCGGTGTGCGGCGACCGGTTTACGGGGCCCGCGACTGCGTTGCGGGCGGAGCCGGTGATTCCGCGGTCCCCTGACGAAGGAAGCGGCGGGCGCCTCACGAAGGAAGCGGCGGGCCCTCAGGGAGGAAGCGGCGGCCCCGTGGCCCCACGACGAAGGGCCCCGCCGGGGCGGGGCCCTTCCAGGATGTCTGCGGAAGATCAGCGCGAGCGCTTGGCCAGCCGCTCGACGTCCAGCAGGATCACGGCGCGCGCCTCCAGACGCAGCCAGCCGCGGCCCGCGAAGTCCGCGAGGGCCTTGTTGACCGTCTCGCGGGAGGCGCCGACCAGCTGGGCCAGCTCCTCCTGCGTGAGGTCGTGGACGACGTGGATGCCTTCCTCGGACTGCACGCCGAAGCGGCGCGACAGGTCGAGCAGGGCGCGGGCCACCCGGCCCGGCACGTCCGAGAAGACCAGATCGGACATCTGGTCGTTGGTCTTGCGCAGTCGGCGGGCGACCGCACGCAGCAGGGCCGTGGCCACCTCGGGGCGGGCGTTCAGCCAGGGCTGAAGGTCGCCGTGGCCCAGGCCGAGGAGCTTGACCTCGGTGAGGGCGGAGGCCGTGGCCGTACGTGGGCCAGGGTCGAAGAGCGAAAGCTCCCCGATCAGCTCTCCGGGGCCGAGAACGGCGAGCATGTTCTCCCGGCCGTCCGGGGAAGTGCGGTGCAGCTTCACCTTGCCCTCGGTGACCACGTACAGGCGGTCGCCGGGGTCCCCTTCGTGGAACAGGGCGTCGCCGCGGGCGAGCGTGACCTCTCCCATTGAGGCGCGCAGCTCGGCCGCCTGCTCGTCATCGAGCGCCGCGAAGAGCGGTGCGCGCCGCAGAACGTCGTCCACGAGATCTCTCCTTGTCGACATGCTCCGGGGGACTGTGGTCCCCATCATGCCGGAATGCAAAACAGTGCGATCAATCACAAGTTTGCCGGACCGGTGCTCCGAGCCATAAGGCAGGGGGCCGATTGGGGTCAGGAATCACAGCGATCAAGCCGGATGTCAGTGGCTGGCCTTAGTCTGGCCGAGTGTCCAATACGCCGGTGAGAGCAGAGGAGTGGGGGCCGGAAGAGTGAGCGCAGGGCGTGATTCCGCTGTGGGCGAACAGCCGTCCGGCCGCACATCGAATTCCGATAAAAGTAACAAATCGCCCTCCGGTGTGACGTCCGGCAGGGCGCCGGGTACTCACGAGCCTGGCGCGTCGCGACCGGCGGCGCAGGACACCACCTCGCGGACCTCCGCGAAGAAGACCCCGGTAGGCAGGACCTCGGCAGGGAAGAAGGCCGCCGTGAACGAACCCCCAGAGCAGCCGGCGGCGGCCACGAAGGCCGCGGCGAAGAAGGCCGTCACGAAGAAGACCGCCGCGCAGAAGGCCACCGCCACGAAGGCCGCCACGAAGAAGGCGGCGGCCAAGGAGACGGCCCCCGCAAAGCGGACGGCGGCGGCAAAGAAGACGGCGACGGCCACGAAGGCCGCCGCGAAGAAGACCGCCGCCACGAAGACGGCCGCGGCAAAGAAGGCGGCGGCCGGGAAGGCCGCCCCGAAGGCCACCGCCAAGAAGACCCCCGCGCGCAAGCCCGAGTCGCGTGTCGCCATGGTCCGGCGGGCCCGCCGGATCAACCGGGAGCTGGCCGAGCTGTATCCGTACGCCCACCCCGAGCTGGATTTCACCAACCCCTTCGAGCTGCTGGTCGCCACGGTCCTGTCCGCGCAGACCACCGACCTGAGGGTCAACCAGACCACCCCGCGCCTCTTCGCGGTCTGCCCGACGCCCGAGGACATGGCCGCGATGGACCCGGAGCGGCTGGAGGAACTGATCAGGCCGACCGGCTTCTTCCGGGCCAAGACGAAGTCGCTGATCGGTCTGTCGGCCGCGCTGCGCGACCGCTTCGGCGGTGAGGTGCCGGGCCGTCTGGAGGACCTGGTCACCCTCCCCGGGGTCGGCCGCAAGACCGCCAATGTGGTGCTGGGCAACGCCTTCGGCGTCCCGGGCATCACCGTCGACACCCACTTCGGCCGCCTGGCCCGCCGCTTCGGCTGGACCACCGCGGAGGACGCCGAGAAGGTCGAGGCGGATGTCGCCGAGATCTTCCCCAAGAGCGAGTGGACGATGCTCTCGCACCGGGTGGTCTTCCACGGCCGCCGCGTCTGCCACTCCCGCAAGCCCGCCTGCGGCGCCTGCCCCATCGCCCCCCTGTGCCCCGCGTACGGCGAGGGCGAGACGGACCCGGAGAAGGCGAAGAAGCTGCTGAAGTACGAGCTCGGCGGCCAGCCGGGGCAGCGGCTGAAGCCGCCGGCCGGGTACCCGGGGAAGCCTGCGCCCCCGATGGCGCCCCCTGTGGCCGCCTCATGAGGCGGCCGCCAGAGGTGACCGACGATCGACGCCAGGCCTGAGGGGGCGCGTATGAGGAGTGCACGGGAGCAGCGGTACGGCGAGGAGGCCGACGTCCACGCGGCGGCAGGCGCGGCGTCCGAGGCGGCGACCGGCGAGGCGTCCGGCGTGGCGTCCGGCCTGGACGCCACGGTCACCGCCGACGGCCTGCCCGAGTGGCTGGCCCCGGTGGCCCGCGCGGCCGCCACGATCGAGCCACGCCAGCTCAGCCGCTTCCTGCCGCCCAAGAGCGGAGGCCGGCAGTCCGCCGTGCTCATCCTCTTCGGCCACGGCGCCCGCGGCCCCGAGCTGCTTCTGATGGAGCGCGCCGGGACCCTGCGCTCGCATGCCGGCCAGCCTTCCTTCCCCGGTGGCGCCCTCGACCCGGAGGACGGCGACCCCGACGGCCCCGGCCCCGTGCGGGCGGCGCTGCGCGAGGCCCAGGAGGAGACCGGCCTCGATCCGTCCGGCGTCCAGGTCTTCGGAGTACTGCCGCGGCTCTACATCCCCGTCAGCGGCTTCGTGGTGACGCCGGTCCTGGGGTGGTGGCGCCGGCCGAGCCCGGTCGGCGCGGTCGACCAGGCGGAGACCGCCCGGGTCTTCACGGTTCCCGTGGCAGATCTCACGGATCCGGCCCATCGGGTGACGACCCGCCATCCCAGTGGCCACACCGGACCTGCGTTCCTTGTCGAGAATGCCCTGGTCTGGGGTTTTACGGCCGGAGTGATCGACCGGATGCTGCACTACGCAGGCTGGGAGATTCCGTGGGACCGTGACAAGGCGGTCCCACTGGACTGGCGCTCGTGAGACGGTGTCCGGCGTGAACGTCCTGGACATCTTGCTACTGGTCGCGGCCGTGTGGTTCGCGATCATCGGCTATCGGCAAGGCTTTGTCGTCGGCATCCTGTCCGTGATCGGCTTCCTCGGAGGCGGTCTGATCGCGGTCTATCTGCTGCCCGTGATCTGGAACGAGATCACCGGAGATGCGACACCCGGCAGCTTCGCGGCCATCGCGGCGGTTGCCATCGTGATCGTGTGCGCATCCGTGGGCCAGGCGCTCACCACCCATTGGGGCAACAAACTGCGCCGCCACATCACCTGGTCACCGGCGAGAGCCCTGGACGCGACCGGCGGCGCGCTGGTCAACGTCCTGGCGATGCTGCTGGTCGCCTGGCTGATCGGCTCGGCGCTGGCCGGTACCTCCCTGCCGACGCTCGGCAAGGAGGTCCGCAATTCCAAGGTGCTGCTCGGTGTGTCCCGGGTGATGCCCCAGCAGGCCAGCACCTGGTTCGCGGACTTCTCCTCGGTCCTCGCGCAGAACGGCTTCCCGCAGGTCTTCACACCGTTCTCCAACGAGCCGATCCACGACGTGCCGGCGCCCGACCCCCGGCTGGCCTCCAGCCCGGTGGCGGCGCAGGCCAGGCGCAGCATCGTCAAGGTCGTCGGCACGGCCCCCGGCTGCGGCAAGGTCCTCGAAGGCAGCGGCTTCGTCTTCGGCCGGCACCGCGTGATGACCAACGCCCATGTGGTGGGCGGTGTGCGCGAGCCGACCGTCCAGGTGGGCGGCGAGGGCCGTACGTACGACGCCAAGGTCGTGATCTACGACTGGCGGCGCGATATCGCGGTCCTGGAAGTGCCCTCCCTGGAGGCGCCGGCGCTGCAGTTCGCGGGCGGGGACGCGAACAGCGGCAACAGCGCCATCGTCGCCGGCTTCCCGGAGAACGGCGGCTATGACGTCCGCTCCGCCCGTATCCGCGGCCGCATCCGGGCCAACGGCCCGGACATCTACCACCGCGGCACGGTCGGCCGCGACGTCTACTCCCTCTTCGCCACGGTCCGGCAGGGCAACTCCGGCGGCCCGTTGCTCACCCCGCAGGGCAAGGTCTACGGCGTCGTCTTCGCGAAGTCGCTGGACGACTCGCACACCGGCTATGCACTGACCGCCGACGAGGTCCGCCAGGACGTCCTCAAGGGACGTACGGCCCGGCAGCAGGTCGACAGCCAGGGCTGCGCCATCTAGCGGACAGCCGGGGCGGCGGCCGGTCGCGGCGCCGGACACGCGCCTTGGGGCGCTTCAGGGGCGGGGAGAGGTGCTTCCCGCGCCCTGCCGGCGGCGCGGCCGATGGAGCTACGCCGTGGATTCGGGCACGCCGTGAATTCAGGTGCAGCGTGAATTCAGGCGCGCCGTGGTTCAGGTACGGGGATGGCGTAGCCGCGCGCTCATCCAGCGCGCTCTGCGGCGCAGGATGCGCGGGATGCCCATGGGGTGCGCCGGGTCGGGGGATTGGCCGGACCCGAGGTCCGGGGTTCCCCTGTCCTGAGTACCCACTACAGCGGCACTGCTGCGGCGGTTGCGTGCCACGTCACGGTAGTCGTGCGTCCAGCCCATACCCTCGACTCTGCCCGTGGCCCAAGGTCCGTAACCGCCTCGGGGGCCGCCAATTGGCCTATGCGCCAGGCAAGTGGCTGTTCGTCATACGCGCGTTCGAGCTTCGGGCGGATGAGCCCCGCCGAGCGGTTCGCGCCGCCCGGTCAGCGGGGTACGGAGGCATGACGGAACCGGGCGCACGGAGGCGTCCACGGCCGGTATGCACAACAGGTGCCCACGGACGGCCCTCAACGGTCGGGCCCGAAACCCCTGTTGCCGCCGGTGCGCTCCCGCGCGCGGCCGCTCAGCGATCCGGTTCCGGGTCCTTGAGCCAGTTGATCAGCTCCGTGGAGAACGCCACCGGGTCCTCCTCGTGCGGGAAGTGGCCCAGGCCGTCGAACAGCCGCCAGCGGTACGGCGCCTCGACGTACTGGCCGGAGCCGGCCGCGCTGCGGGTGCGCATCACGGGGTCGAGCGAGCCGTGCAGATGCAGCGTGGGGACCCGTACGGGCATCTTCATCCGGCGGTTGAACTGGAGTCCGTCGGGGCGCGCCATCGACCGCACCATCCAGCGGTACGGCTCGATCGAGCAGTGCGCGGTCGACGGGATGCTCATCGCCCGCTGGTAGACCGCGATCGCCTCGTCCTCCGGCTGCCGGGGCCCGGACCAGTCGCGGATCATCCGGCCCACCAGCGCCGCACCGTCCGCCGTCAGCGCGCGTTCGGGCAGCCAGGGCCGCTGGAAGTTCCAGATGTGCGAACTCCGGGCGCTCTGCCGGACGTCGGCGAGCATCGCCGAGCGCCAGCGCCGCGGGTGCGGCATCGAGGACACGACCAGCCGGCGCACCAGCTTGGGCCGCATCACCGCCGCCGTCCAGGCCAGGTAGCCGCCCAGGTCGTGCCCGACGAGCGCGGCGTCCGGCTCGCCCAGGGACCTGATGACGCCCGTGACGTCCAGTGCGAGATTCGCCGGGTCGTAGCCGCGGGGCGTGCGGTCGCTGCCGCCGACGCCCCGCAGGTCCATCGCCACCGCGCGGAAGCCCGCCTCGGCCAGGGCGGTGAGCTGGTGCCGCCAGGTCCACCAGAACTGCGGAAAGCCGTGCAGCAGCAGCACCAGCGGGCCTTCGCCCAGCTCCGCGATGTGGAAGCGGGCGCCGTTGGCCGCGACGTCGCGGTGCGACACCTCTTTCCCGCCGGGGATGCCGAGTCGTACGACCGAGGCGGTGCTGTCAGGGGCTGTCATACCGATGAGCGTGTCACAGACTCCAGCGCCGGGTGTTCCACCGGGGCCAGGCGCGGGTGCGGCTTGGCCTTCTGGAGCACGGCCGCGGTCTCCTTGGCCGAGTTGATGGACTTCTCCGGCTTCTTGATCTTCTTCATCTTGGCCATCGCGATGAGGGCCAGCAGGCCGGCGAGGATCAGGAAGGCGCCGCCGACGATCAGGAAGGACCAGGCGAGCCCGAGTCCGAGGTTGTGGATGCCGTAGGCCGCGGCGAAGCTCAGCACCGGCAGCGCGAACAGTGCCAGCGCGCCCGCGACCATGAACGCGGCACTGCCGATGCCCGCCCGCTTGGCGTCCTGGCGGAACTCCGCCTTGGCCAGCGCGATCTCGTCGTGCACCAGCGCGGACATTTCGGCCGTGGCCGTGGCCACCAGCTGTCCGAGGCTGCGGTCCGTGCCGTCGTCGGCTGCGCTCATCGCCGTCTCCCTCTTTTCTTCACCCGGATGCAAAGCCTCTCAGATCATGCCGGACCATCGTCTCCGGCATGCCTGCCGGAGGCCACTTCGGCAAGCCGCCGGTGTTCCGCGGCCTTGGCTTCGTGGATTGCGGCCATCCGCAGGTGGTACTCCGGGTTGTCGCGTTCGTAGATGTCGGGGATGCCGTCCTGGTCCTCGTCCCGCTCCTCTTCCTCGCACAGTTTCTTGTACTTGGTGTTACGGAGCTTGAGGAGGATGCCGGCGAAGAGGGCCGCCAGCAGCGAGCCGATCAGCACCGATGCCTTGATCTCGTCGGTCAGTACCGGGTTCCGGGCGAAGGCGAGTTCGCCGATGAGCAGCGAGACGGTGAAGCCGATGCCGGCCAGGGAGGCGAGGGCGAAGACATCAGGCCACTTGAGGTCGGGGTTGAGTGTGGCCTTGGTGAAGCGGGCGGTGAGCCAGGTGCCGCCGAATATGCCGAGCGTCTTGCCCACCACCAGGCCGAGCACGACGCCCAGCGTCTCCGGCCGGGTGAAGACGTCGTGGACCGCGCCGCCGGAGAGGGAGACGCCCGCGGAGAAGAGGGCGAACAGCGGCACGGCGAGGCCGGCCGAGAGCGGACGGACCAGATGCTCGATGTGCTCGCCCGGGGACTGTGTCTCGCCGTCGCGCCGGGTGCAGCGCAGCATCAGGCCCATGGCGACGCCGGCGATGGTGGCGTGCACTCCGCTGTTCTCCATCAGGCCCCAGATGACCAGGGCGAGCGGGACGTAGACGTACCAGCCCCGGACACCCTTGCGCAGCAGCACGTAGAAGAGCACCAGACCGGCGACGGCCAGGCCGAGCGCCAGGAAATCGATCTTCGAGGTGAAGAAGACCGCGATGATCAGGATCGCGAAGAGGTCGTCGACGACGGCGAGGGTGAGCAGGAAGGCGCGCAGCGCGGCGGGCAGGGACGTGCCGATGACGGCGAGTACGGCGAGCGCGAAGGCGATATCGGTGGCGGTGGGGACCGCCCAGCCGTGCAGCGAGCCGCCGCCGACGCTGTTGACGGCGAAGTAGACCACCGCCGGCACCGCCATGCCGCAGAGCGCGGCGATCACGGGCAGAGCGGCGGCCTTCGGGTCGCGCAGTTCGCCGGCCACCAGTTCACGCTTGAGCTCGATGCCGGCGACGAAGAAGAAGACCGCGAGCAGCCCGTTGGCGGCCCAGTGCTGCACGGACAGGTCCAGGCCCAGCGCGGCCGGTCCCAGGTGGAAGCCGCGGACCGCTTCATAGCTCCCGCCAAGGGTGTTTGCCCAGATCAGGGCCGCTACGGCGGCGGCGAGCAGAAGGATGCCGCCGACGGTTTCGGCACGCAGCGCGTCCGCGACGAAGTTCCGCTCGGGCAGTGGCATCCGCCCCAGGAAGGGGGAGCGGCGGTGGGTGGGGGTGCTCACGCGGTGACCTCCGGGCCTCTCGGTAGCTGCGTACGGCTGTTGCAGTTGCCGACCAGACTTCCCGGCGCACCCTGAGATTCTTGACGCGTCATTGACGCGGTTCCCACTGTACCGGGGAGGGGCAAGCGGCTATCCGGTGGCCTCACTTTACGGGCAATTCGGGCCTCGGGCCGCTGGAGCGGGGCGGGATGACGGGCCGGGCGGACCGGTGAGGCCGGGCCGCCGGAAGCGATGGGAACACCGCGCCGGGGAGCCGGGCTGACCGCCGGAGACGACGGAGGGGCACCCGACCGCGTCGGCCGGGTGCCCCTCCTGTCACATCCGTCCCGCTCAGTCCTCGGAGGCCGCGCTCGGCAGCTTCGCCTGGATCAGGTCCATGACCGAGGAGTCGGTGAGGGTCGTGACATCGCCGAGGTCACGGTTCTCGGCCACATCGCGCAGCAGCCTCCGCATGATCTTGCCGGAGCGGGTCTTGGGCAGCTCCGCGACCGGCAGGATCCGCTTGGGCTTGGCGATCGGGCCGAGCTGCTGGGCGACATGGGCACGCAGCTCCTCGACCAGGCCCTCGTCCTCGGCGGTGGCACCGCCGCGCAGGATGACGAAGGCGCAGATGGCCTGGGTGGTCTGCGGGTCGGCGGCGCCGACGACCGCGGCCTCGGCCACCTTCGGGTGCGAGACCAGCGCCGACTCGACCTCGGTGGTGGAGATGTTGTGGCCGGACACCAGCATCACGTCGTCCACCCGGCCGAGCAGCCAGATGTCGCCGTCGTCGTCCTTCTTGGCGCCGTCGCCGGCGAAGTACTTGCCCTCGAAGCGCGACCAGTACGTGTCGAGATAGCGCTGGTCGTCGCCCCAGATCGTGCGGAGCATGGACGGCCAGGGCTCGGTCAGCACCAGGTAGCCGCCCGCGCCGTCGGGGACCTCGCGGGCCTCGTCGTCCACGACGGTCGCGGCGATACCGGGCAGCGCCACCTGGGCCGAGCCGGGCTTGGTGGCCGTGACGCCCGGCAGCGGGCTGAGCATCATCGCGCCGGTCTCGGTCTGCCACCAGGTGTCGACGATCGGCGTCGCATCGGCCCCGATGTGCTTGCGGTACCACATCCAGGCCTCGGGGTTGATCGGTTCGCCCACCGATCCGAGGACGCGCAGCGACGACAGATCGAACTTCGCCGGGATGTCGTCGCCCCACTTCATGCAGGCGCGGATCGCGGTCGGCGCGGTGTAGAGGATCGTCACGCCGTACTTCTGCACGATCTCCCACCAGCGGCCCTGGTGCGGGGTGTCCGGCGTGCCTTCGTAGAGCACCTGGGTCGCGCCGTTGGAGAGCGGGCCGTAGGTGATGTACGAGTGGCCGGTCACCCAGCCGACGTCGGCGGTGCACCAGAAGACGTCGGTCTCCGGCTTGAGGTCGAAGACCGCGTGGTGGGTGTACGAGACCTGGGTGAGGTAGCCGCCGGTGGTGTGCAGGATGCCCTTGGGCTTACCCGTCGTGCCGGAGGTGTAGAGGATGAACAGCGGGTGCTCGGCCTCGAAGGCCTCGGGCGTGTGCCGGGGGCTCTGCCGCTCGACGATCTCGTGCCACCACACGTCCCGGCCCTCGTGCCAGGCGACGTCCTCCTGGCCGGTGCGGCGGACGACCAGGACGCTGCGGACGTTCTCCGTGCCGGGCCTGGTCAGCGCCTCGTCGACGGCCGGCTTGAGGGCGGACGGCTTGCCGCGGCGGTAGCCGCCGTCGGCGGTGATCACCACCCGGGCGTCCGCATCGTTGATACGGGTGGCCAGCGCGTCCGCGGAGAAGCCGCCGAAGACGACGGAGTGCGGGGCGCCCAGGCGCGCGCAGGCCAGCATGGCGATGACCGCTTCCGGGATCATCGGCATGTAGACGGCGACCCGGTCGCCGCTGCGCACGCCCAGCTCGGTCAGTGCGTTGGCGGTCTTGGAGACCTCGCGCTGCAGCTCGGCGTAGGTGATCGCGCGGGTGTCACCCGGCTCGCCCTCGAAGTGGATGGCGACCCGGTCGCCCAGGCCGTTCTCCACATGGCGGTCCACGCAGTTGTACGCGACATTGAGCTTGCCGTCGGCGAACCACTTCGCGAAGGGCGCGTTGGACCAGTCGAGGGTCTGGGTGGGAGCGGTCTCCCAGGACAGACGTCCGGCCTGCTCGGCCCAGAAGCCCAGCCGGTCCGCCGCGGCCTGTTCGTACGCGGCGGCCGTGACGTTGGCGTTCGCGGCCAGATCGGCGGGCGGCGCGAACCGCCGCTCCTCCTTGAGCAGGTTGGCCAGGCTTTCGTTGCTCACAACTTCTCCCATTCCCAGGGCATCCGATGTGTCCCCAGGTCATAGCTCATCAGCCCGCGCCTGGCCCTGACAAGGTCTGTGGATAAAAGTTGGTGTAGACCTTTTGGTTCGGCGCTGCGCCAACGGTGTTGTGAGGCAGCCGCGCAGGTCAGAGCGTTACCGGTGCCGGTTCGCCGCGGACCGGGCAGAACCGCCCGGTCGCCTCGTCGAGCACGTAGGTCTGGGCCTCGCCGACATGGAAGTACATGCCGTGCAGCGTGAGCGTGCCCTCGGCCACCCGGCGGGCCACACAGGCGTGCTCCCTGAGGTGGTCGAGCTGCTGCATGACGTTGACGAGCGCCAGTCGCTCGTGGTCGTCGTTCACCGGCCTTCCGCTCAGCGAGACTTCGCCCCGCCCCAGCCGTCCGATGCGCTCCATACGGGCCAGGCTCGGCCGGCCGTGCCGCAGCCAGCGGGTGAGCGAGGTCGGCTCGGCCTCTTCTGGTGCGGCGGCGCCCAGCAGCGCGCCCATGGCGCCGCACCCCGAATGGCCGCACACCGTGATCGAGCCGACCCGCAGCACCTCGACGGCGTACTCGATCGCCGCTCCCACGGAGTCGCAGGACGCGTCCGAGCCGGGCGGCGGCATCAGGTTGCCCACGTTGCGCACGGTGAACAGATCGCCCGGCCCGCTCGATGTGATCATGCTCGTGACCAGCCGGGAGTCCGCACAGGTCAGAAACAGCTGACGGGGCCGCTGGCCCTCGCGCGCCAGCCGGGCCAGCTCCTCGCGCACGAGCGGAGCCGTATGGCGCTGGAACGCGCTGACCCCGCCCAGCAGTTGGCTGCCGCTGCTCTCCGGGGCCGCCGCCGGGTCCGCGGCGGGCCGGGTGCAGTGATGGTTGCGCCACGGTGTCCACGGACGGCAGGAGTGCGCACTGGCCGGCTCCGCGATCGGCCGGCCCGAGCGGCCGCCGAGGGTCACCCAGCCGCCGTGCGCCCGATGGGCGCCGGACCAGGACTGCAGCGCCTCGTAGGCGGCATGGTCCATGAACGAGCCGCCCAGCTCTACGACGACATCGGTGTGCGCGGGCACCTGCCCCAGCGCCCGGGTCAGCCGTGGCACCGCCAGAAACGTCAACTGCCCGCTGACGCGTACCCGGTAGCCGTCGGCCTCCTCCGTCACGGTGATGCGGGTATGCGTCAGCCGGCGCAGTGCCAGGAAGAGCGCGACCGCGATGCCCGTCGCCACGCCCTGGAGCACGCCGAGGAGCACGACGCCGCCCAGCGTGGCGGCGTACACCGGGAATTCGCGGTGCCGCTGGACGTGCCGGATGTGCGCGAAGCTCACCATCCGCACGCCGACGACCATCACCAGCGCGGCGAGCGCGGCCAACGGGATCATCTCCAGTGCCCCGGCCAGCAGGCCCGCGCACACCAGCACCCAGACGCCGTGCAGCACGGTGGCGCGACGGGTGGCCGCACCGGCCCGCACATTGGCCGAGCCGCGCATCGCGCCTCCGGAGACGGGCAGCCCGCCCAGCAGCCCGGAAAGGGTATTGGCCACGCCCTGGCCGGCCAGCTCGCGGTTGAGCCGCGTCCGCCCCGTGGGAGCGCCCGGCCGTTCGGCCGCGAGCCGGTCCACGGCCACCGCCGACAGCAGCGACTCCATACTGGCGACGAGGGTGACGGTCAGCACCGCGGCCGCGAGAGCCGGAAGGGACGCGTCCGGTAGCGCGGGCTGCTCGGGCAGCCGCCAGGACGGCAGTTCCACGCGCGAGACCGCCGCCCCCGCGCTGACGGCCGTCGCGGCGAGCACGGCGGCCAAGGGGGCGGGGAGCATGCGCGCCCACCGACCGGCGCGGCCCGGCAGCCGCCCCCAGCCGATGAGGACGGCGACGGTGACGGCGCCGATCAGCAGCGCGGTGGCGTGCGGATGCGCCAACTGGCCGGGCAGCGCGGTGGCGTTGTCGAGCGCCGAGCCGTCGGGGCTGCCGCCGAGCACCACATGGAGCTGCCCGAGGGCGATGGTGACCCCGATGCCGGCCAGCATGCCGTGCACGATCGCGGGACTGACGGCCAGTGTCGCCCGTGCCACGCGCAGTGCGCCCAGGGCGAGTTGGGTGAGGCCGGCCAGCACCGTGATGGCGCAGGTGGCGCGCCAGCCGTAGCGCTGGACCAGGTCGGCGGTGACCACCAGGAGGCCGGTTGCCGCGCCGCTCACCTGGAGCGGGGCGCCGCCCAGCAGGCCGGCGACGATGCCGCCGACGACCGCGGCGACCAGTCCGGCCTGGAGCGGGGCGCCGGTGGCCAGGGCGATGCCCAGCGACAGCGGGACGGCGAGCAGGAAGACGACGGCCGAGGCGGAGAGGTCCCCTCGGAAAGCGGCCCGGCGGTCCTCCTTGGTCCGAGGGCCGGACCCGGGGGCCGTAGGGAGCTCGGGAGGGAGCTCGGTGGGGATTTCGGTGGGGTGCGAGGTGCGCGGCGGCTGCGGCGGTGACTTCTCGATCTGCGGCATTCCCGTCTCCTCCGGGGCGACGCGGTCGCGCGCGGGGCGCGATCGTGGGCGGCGGTGTACTGCGGCGGGACGTGAGCCGACCGGCGGTCATCGCTGTGGGGCGACGGTCCGGCGACTCTCAAGCATCGGTAAATGAACCGTAATGACAGGTAAAGGTAAGGAGAGGCTTTTACCGCCATTTGCCGTCAATCTCACCTCTATAGGGTGAATTCGATGGTTTTTGGCGTGCCCTTTCCCGGCCTTCCTCTTCGCGCATGGGGCGGATGCGCGGGCTGTTTTGGTGAATCACCCGGAAGGTGCGCCCCGGCGCCGGGGGCAGGAAACCGGGAACGGGAAAAGAGTCGCCCGAACCGGCGCCCTCCCGTCCCGGCCATCCCGGAATCCTCCGTTCCAGCTTCCTTCCTGCCGACGGGCAACCGGCCGGGCCGGATGCGCCCGCCGGCCCCCGTCTGCAGGTCAGGCGGGCTGTGGGGCAGCCGTTCCCTCGAAGAGCACGAAGGACGGGTCGACCTGGGCCGCGAGGTCGACGCCGGTCTTCGCATTGCCCCAGCTCTCCGCGTTCTTCAGGTGGAAGTGCACCATCTGGCGTGTGTAGCGCTCCCAGTCACGGTGTCCGTAAGCGGCGTCGGCCGTTCGGTGCAGGGTCTGCAGGGCGTGGCGGTTGCCCTCCTCCAGGCGGCCGAAGGGGGCCGGTCGGCCCTTCTCCATGGCGCGCACCCAGTCGGAGTGGCCGACGGTCACCAGCAGGTCGTCACCCACCTCGTCGCGCAGGAACGCCAGGTCCTCCGGGCCCTGCACCTTGTTGCCCACCACCTTCAGGGGGACGCCAAAGTCCCGTGCGTACTCCTTGTACTGGCGGTAGACGGCGATGCCCTTACGGGTCGGCTCGGCGACCAGGAAGGTCATGTCGAAGCGGGTGAACATCCCGGACGCGAAGGAGTCGGAGCCGGCCGTCATATCGACGACCACATACTCCTCGCGGCCGTCCACGAGGTGGTTCAGGCACAGCTCCACCGCGCCGACCTTGGAGTGGTAGCAGGCCACGCCCAGGTCGGACTCGGTGAACGGGCCCGTCGCCATCAGCCGTACGGCGGCGTCGTCGAGCTTCACCAGCCTGGCGCAGGCCTGGTACACGGGGTTGTCCTCGCCGACCCGCAGGAGCCGTGACCCCTCGCCGGGCGGGGTGGTCTTGATCATTGATTCGGCGGACGGGATCCGCGGGTTGCTGCCGCGCAAGTAGTCCTTGATCAGCGGGAGATGGGCGCCCATCGCGGGAAGCGCCGCACCCTCCGTCTCGTCGAGGCCCAGGGCGGCGCCCAGGTGCTGGTTGATGTCCGCGTCCACGGCGATCACGGGGAGCCGGGCCGCGGCGAGATGCCGGATGAACAGGGAGGACAGGGTGGTCTTGCCGCTGCCGCCCTTGCCTACGAAAGCGATCTTCATGTTCACCAAGGGTAAGTGCGATATCGCTCTGGGTGAGAGATCTGCGTGAGGAAGACCACTCCTTCGAGGGGTCGGGCCCCGTGGTGCGTAGGGTCATACCCATGGCTGGAAACACCCGGGGGACGTCCCCCGCACCCCCGAAAGCGAGCGACGACCCGCTCGCGACCCTGGCCTCGCTCCCGGGGGTCGCCGACTCCGTGGACTCCGTGCGCAAAGGCGTCGACCGGGTATACGGGCACCGGATCATGCGACGCCGCAGCAATGAGGTGACATCCGAGGCGGCGCTGCGCGGAGCGCGCGGTTCCGCGGCCCTTTCGGGGGCCGACTGGGCGCTCGAAGAGGTACGGCGCCGCACCGACTTCGGGGTCGAGGGCGAACCGCGGACGGTCGGTGCGGCCCTGCGGCTGACGGCCGAGGCCGGACAGCTGCTCAGCGTGTGGCGGCAGTCGCCGCTGCGGGTGCTGGCGCGGCTCCATCTGGTGGCGGCGTCCGGAGGCGGGCGGATCTCCGGCGGCGCCGACGGGGCGCGAGAGCCGGGAGGGACGGCGGACGAGACGGTGGGGCGGCCCCGGCTTGCCGCCGAGCCGGTGGACGAACCGCTCATCGAGCTGCCGCTGCCGGACGCCGACGAGGTCGCCGGGCGGCTGGACGGGTTGTCGCGGCTGCTGCTCACCGGCACCGAGGCCCCGGCCCTGGTGACCGCGGCGGTGGTGCACGGCGAGCTGCTCGCCCTGCGGCCGTTCGCCACCTGCAACGGGCTGGTCGCGCGGGCCGCGGAGCGGATCGTGCTGATCGGCAGCGGGCTGGACCCGAAGTCGATCTGCCCCGCCGAGGTCGGGCACGCCGAACTGGGGCGCGCGGCCTATGTAGCGGCCCTGGACGGCTATGTGTCCGGCACCCCGGAGGGCGTCGCGGCATGGATCGCGCACTGCGGACGCGCGGTGGAACTGGGCGTACGGGAGAGCACCGCGGTCTGTGAGGCGCTGCAGCGCGGCGCGGCATAAGGGGATCCGGGGCGAGAGTTTCGTGTGGAATTCAACAATTCCGGAAGCGTTGCTTCATTCGCCCCTGAACAGGGTTGCGGCGGTACCAATGGGTGGTACCGCCGCTGGCATGTCCGCCTAGTTACCATGCGTGCTCACATATATGCCCATCAGGTCGGAATCTTCGTCCGGTTACCTGGTGCGGCTGGCCCGTAATCGACGGGTCGGCGTCGCGTGGGTGCTTGGCATTCATGCATCGGTCCGTGGGCCACTTCCTGCGTTAAAGGTGTTCCTCTCGGATGTCCTTGGTCTCGCGGGCCGTTAAGTCCTTTGTACTACTCGGGCCGGACAAGCGGAACCCCCACCTGCAGATCTTTACGTTTGGCTTCAAACGCGGGCATTGCGGGCGGTACGGCTGGTCCGGCCGATAAGGCCGATCCGTGGCTTTGTGGATTTCCGCCGGCTCGTGTACCAGACCAGCGTCGCGGTGGCCATGGCCGCGCCCACCGCCGCCATCACGGCGAGCGCCGGCCGGGAGGGCATCGTCAGCGCCGGGAGCCGCTGCTTGAGCGGGACCGGGCGATGGAAGGAGAGAACCGGCCAGCCGCGCGCGATCGCCTCACGGCGCAGTGCCCGGTCCGGATTGACCGCGTACGGATGACCGACCGCCGAGAGCATCGGCACATCGGTCGCCGAATCGCTGTACGCATAGCAGCGTTCAAGGTCGTAGCCCTCGGATGCGGCGAGTTCCCTGACGGCCTCCTCCTTGGTCGGGCCGTAGGCGTAATACTCCACCTCGCCGGTGAAGCGGCCGTCCTCGCCCACGACCATTCGGGTGGCCACCACCCGGTCCGCGCCCAGGAGTTCACCGATCGGTTCGACGACTTCGGCGCCGGAAGTGGAGACGATCACGACATCCCGTCCGGCGGCGTGATGTTCCTCGATGAGCGAGGCCGCCTCGTCGTAAATGATGGGGTCGATCAGATCGTGCAGCGTCTCGGCGACGATCTCCCGCACCTGCGCGACGTCCCAGCCGCGGCACAGTGAGGAGAGGTATTCCCGCATACGTTCCATCTGATCGTGGTCGGCGCCGCCCGCCAGGAACACGAACTGGGCGTACGCAGTGCGCAGTACGGCCCGCCGATTGATCAGGCCGCCTTGGTAGAAGGACTTGCTGAAGGTCAGCGTGCTCGACTTTGCAATGACGGTCTTGTCCAAGTCGAAGAACGCGGCAGTACGGGGAGTCGAGTGAGGCACGGAGTGGTTTTCCACGGGGCGAGCATAGGCGCCCACCATTCGGCGTAAGGTGTGGCGTGTGGGTTTGCCTGAGAAGGCTCTCGGGTACACCATGGAAGTCACGGATCGTTCGCGACCGTGCTAACCCGGTCCGGCTCCTCCCCCCCCGAGTCGGCCGTGGGGACGACCCCCGCTCTCCCCCCCGGCGGGGGTCGTCGCATGTCCGGACGCATTTTCCGGGGCCGGACGCCGATCCGCTCCAGCTCTTGCCTGCGGGCCATGGGCGCCTCGGACGCAAGCACTCCAATACACACCGTAGTCGGCGCGCTGCTCCGAGGAGAGTCCCGTGAGCCCCAGAAGTAGACGTTCGTCGCTGGAATAGGTGACGGGGTTATTCACAGCCCTGGAGTTGTCCACAATTTCGGCTCAAGATCCACAAGATTTTCCCGATCGCTGCATCGTAAAAGTCGCGAGTTCGCGGATGTGCGAGTTGCGTAGCGACAGGGGGACGGAACGTGGCCGAAACCACGCCATCGAAAGGATCGGTCCGGACCGGCGAAGAGCGGGGCGGACCGTTGATCATCACCGAGGACGAAAGACTCCTCGACGATCTTCTGCGGCTGTGTGCCGCGGCCGGTGCGCTGCCCGAAGTGGCACATGGCCTCCCGGCCCGCAGAGCGGACTGGGAAGCGCCGCCCCTGGTGATCGTCGGCGGTGACTGCGCGCCCCGGTTGCTCGGCTGCGCCCGGCGCGCCGGGGTCATCCTCACGGGCGGGGACGCGGACGACCCGGATCTGTTGCGCCAAGCCGTCGCCCTCGGGGCCGAGCGCGTCCTCGCTCTCCCCGACGGTGAGCGCTGGCTGGCCGACCGGATCGCCGACGCGGTCGAAGGGGTCGGGCCCCCGGCCCTGACGGTCGGAGTCATCGGCGGCTGCGGGGGCGCCGGAGCCAGCACCCTGGCCGGCGCGCTGGCCGTCACCGCGGCCCGGACGGGGCGGCGGACCCTGCTCGTCGACGGGGATCCCCTGGGCGGCGGGCTGGACGTTCTGCTGGGCGGGGAGAAGGAAAGGGGCCTGCGCTGGCCCGCCTTCGCCGAATCGCGCGGCCGGGTGGCCTGCGGCGCGCTGGCGGAGTCGCTGCCGCGGCTGCATGCCTTGCGGGTCCTCAGCTGGGACCGGGGAGCCGATGTCACCATCCCGCCCGCGGCCATGCGCGCGGTCATGGCGGCGGCCCGGCGGCGTGGCGGCGTCGTGGTGGTGGACCTGCCGCGCAGGCTCGACGAGGCGGCCGCGGAAGCCCTCGGGCAGGTGGACATGGGCCTGCTGCTCATCCCTGCGGAACTGCGCGCGGTGGCGGCGGCCCAACGGGTGGTGTCGGGGGTGCAGAAGGTCCTCGGCGATCTGCGGGTGGTGGCGCGCGGGACTCCCGGACGCCATGGGCACGGACTGCCGCCGGACGAGATCGCCCGCCTCATGGAGCTGCCACTCGCCGGTGAAGTGCCCTGGGAGGCAAGTCTGCCGGCGGAGTTGGCGCGTGGCGTGCCACCGGGGGCGCAGATGCGCGGACCGCTGGCGCGATTCTGCACGGGGTTCTGGGGACGCGTGGCGGAGAGCGGCAGCGAAGGAGGCGGGACGGGAGGCGCCGAGCCACCGGGCGTCCGGCCCGGCAGCGGTCCGGGGCCGGAGCTGGAGCCGGGTGGTGGCCAGGGGCTCAGGGCGGGATCGAGAACCGGCGCGGTGTCGTGGCCGGTGACCGATCCCATGGGGCACCGTGCGGCCGGCCGGGACGGGGGAGAGGCATGAGCCAGGACTTGCTGGAGGTGGTGCGCAGACGGCTCGCCGAGGCAGGGGCGGAGCCCACGCCCGCCCGGGTGGCGGTGGCACTGCGCGAGCAGGGGCGGCTCCTGGGGGATGCCGAAGTGCTGGGCGTGGTGGCCGCGTTGCGGTCCGAAATGGTGGGCAGCGGGCCGCTGGAGCCGTTGCTGGCCGCTCCCGAAGTCACGGACGTCCTGGTCACCGCGCCGGACGAGGTATGGGTGGACCGCGGCAGCGGGCTGGAGCGTACCGGCGTGCGCTTCCGGGACGCGGCAGAGGTGCGCAGGCTCGCCCAGCGGCTGGCGGCGGTGGCCGGGCGGCGGCTGGACGATGCCCGGCCATGGGTGGACGCCCGGCTGCCGGACGGCACCCGGCTGCATGCGGTGCTGCCCCCGGTGGCGGTCGCCGGGACCTGCCTGTCGTTACGGGTGCTGCGGCCGCGGGCCTTCTCCCTGGCGGAACTGGTGGCGGCAGGCACGGTTCCGCCGGGCGGCGACCGGCTGCTCGCGGCGGTGCTGGCGGCCCGGCTGTCATTTCTCATCAGCGGCGGCACGGGATCGGGGAAGACCACATTGCTCAGCACGCTGCTCGGGCTGGTCGGCCCGGCCGAGCGGATCGTCCTGGCCGAGGACTCGGCGGAGCTGCGGCCGGACCACCCCCATGTGGTGCGGCTGGAGACCCGTCCGGCCAACCAGGAGGGCGTCGGGCGGGTGACGCTGCGCGACCTCGTACGGCAGGCGCTGCGGATGCGTCCGGACCGGCTGGTGGTCGGGGAGGTGCGCGGCGCCGAGGTCACGGACCTGCTGGCGGCGCTCAATACGGGCCACGAGGGCGGCTGCGGCACGGTCCATGCCAATGCGGCATGCGACGTCCCCGCGCGCCTGGAGGCCCTTGGTTCGACGGCGGGCCTGGATCGCGCCGCGCTGCACAGCCAACTGGCGGCCGCGCTCTCGGTCGTCCTGCACCTGGTGCGCGACCGGACCGGCCGCCGCCGGATCGCCGAACTCCATGTCCTGGAGCGGGACCGCGACGGATTCGTGGTGACCGTGCCGGCTGCCGTCTGGGGACCGGAGGGCTTCCAGGAGGCGCGGGGCTGGGGGCGGTTGCTGCGGCTGTGCGAGCGGAGCGAGGGCGGAGCCCGATGAGCGCGGCCGGTATGGCGCTGGGGGCCGCGGTGCTCTGCGCGCTGGTCGCGGGTCGGCTGGACGGCGGCCGTCGGGACGACGTACGGCAGCGGGCCCGGGCGCTGTTCGGGGGCGCCGGAGAGGCAGTCCCGGGAGTGGGGTGGCGGGCGTGGTTGCGGAGTGAGGGGGTGCGGAAGTGGTGCGTGGGGCGGATGGCCGAGGGGGAAGCGGGGCGGCGCTGGAGCCTCGGCCGCTGGGGGGACTGCGGGCGGGAGATCTGGTGCCTGCCGGTGGGGCTGGTGCCGGCGGTGATGGGCAGATCCGTGCTCCCGGTATTCGCTTCCGTGGTTGCCTTCTTCCTTGTCCGCCGGTGGCTGGCCGCCCGCGGAGCGGCGCAGGCACGGGAGGGGCGCTCCGCCGCGGTGATCGGGCTGTGCGCTGCGGTGGCGGGCGAGCTGAGAGCCGGACGCCAGCCCGCCCAGGCCCTGCTCGCCGCGGGGGCCCCGGGACTCGGCGCGGCCGGATCGGCGGTGCTGGCGGCCGCGCGATACGGCGGGGACGTGCCCCGGGAGCTGCGGGCGGCGGCCCGGCTGCCGGGGGCCGGGGGCCTGACCGGGATGGCCGCGTGCTGGCAGGTGGCGGTGGAGGGCGGCGCAGGACTGGCCTCGGGCCTGGAGCGGATCGCGGCAAGACTCAGAGCTCAGCGGGATCAACGCGACGAACTGCGGACGCAGTTGGCGGGCCCGCGGGCCACCGCGCTGATGCTCGCGCTGCTGCCGGCGGGCGGACTTCTGATGGGCAGCGCGCTCGGCGCCGATCCGCTGCGGGTGCTGCTGCACACCCCGGCCGGGTGGGGCTGCCTGGCGGTCGGCGGGCTTCTGGAGTGGTGCGGAGTGGCCTGGACGGCCCGGATCGTCGCTGCCGCGGAAGACGCATAGGGAGGGGATCGGAGTGAGCCAGGAAGTTGTCCACAGGGTGGGGATGGCGGTTGCCGCCATGGCGGCGGTGCTGTGCGCCGTGACCCTGGTGCGGGAGGTGCGCCGTGGGCGTGCCGTGCGGAGGCGGGTGTCGGTGATGTGGGCCGCCGGCCCGGGCCGATGCGGCGGGCCCGGCGCCCCGCACAAGCAGTTCGCCCGGCTCCGGCTCCGGCGCCGCGGTCGAACGTCGAGCACGGAGGACGGCACCCCACGGAACGGCCTGTTGAAGGAGTGGGCCGGGCCTCTCGGAGCGGCCGCATTCATGGTCATCCTCATCGGTGGCGTCACGGGCGTCCTGGCGGGATTCGCCGTGGGATACGGGGCACATCGCAGGCTGGCGCGGCAACGGGACGCGGAGGCGGCCCGGTCGGCGGACGCGGAGGTGCGAGCGGCGCTGGCACCGGCGGGCGACCTGCTGGCGGCCTGCCTCGCGGCGGGGGCCGGGCCGCGGGAGTCGGCCGAGGCGGTGGGCCGGTCGCTCGACGGGCCGGTTGCCGAGCGGCTGCGCCAGGTGGCGGCAGAACTGCGCCTGGGCGGTGAACCCGCGGTCGTATGGCCTCGGCTGGCCGCTCTTCCCGGCGCCGAAGGGCTGGCGCGCTGTATGGAGCGCGCCGGGATATCCGGGGTGCCCGCCGTCGAGTCGGCAACCCGGGTCGCCGCCGAACTCCGTGCGGAGCAGGCGCGAGCGGCGACCGCACGGGCCCGGCGGGCCGGGGTGCTGGTCACTCTGCCGCTGTCGGCGTGCTTTCTGCCCGCGTTTTTGGCACTCGGAGTCGCGCCGGTGCTGATCGGGCTGGCCGGCGGCCTCCTGGGGCGTAACTGAGCCGCAGGAGAAGCGAGTTCGATCCCCGACGGGGGGAGCGGGAAGAGAGGGGTGAGCGGGACGCAGGCGGCGGCCGGAGGGCAGCCGAGGCCGGATCAACGGTGGCCGGGACCGTCTCACCGGCGATGTCAGAAGCCGCACGTCAGAAGCGGCACGTCAGAAGCGGCACATCAGAGGCCACAGATCAGAAGCGACACATCCGGGGTCGCACACCACAAGCCACGCATCAAAGGCCGTTCATGCAGAGGCCGTGCAAAGGGGGATGGGATGTTTCGAGGTGGAAGTTTTCGACGGTGGTGGGCGGAGCTGCGTGCGCTCGGGGCCGACGACCGGGGGATGACCACGGCGGAGTACGCCGTGGGAACGCTTGCGGCATGCGCCTTGGCGGCGGTGCTCTACAAGGTGGTGACGAGCGGGCCGATGAAGGCGCTGCTCCAGTCGGTGCTGGAGCGAGCGATCAATGTCCAGTTCTGACAGCCGGTATCCGTGCCTCCGGGCTCCGTGCCCCAGGGCCTCGTGCCTCAAGACCCCGTGTCTCCGAGGCCTGGGTTCCACGGCCGGGGGCGTCCCGCGCGGCGCTCGTGACGCCGGATTCGTGACGGCGGAGACCGCTGTGGTCCTGCCCGTGCTGGTGGCGGTGGTGGCCGCGCTCATCTGGGGGCTGATGGCGGTCTGCGCCCGTATCGAGTGCGTGGATGCCGCGCGGGCCGGGGCGCGGGCCGCCGCGCGGTCGGAACCGCGGGCGGCGGTCCTCTCGGCGGCTCGGGGCGCGGCTCCGAGGGGCGCGCGGGTCGAACTGGCGCGGGAGGGCGACCTGGTGCGCGTACGGGTCGAGGCGGACCTGCCCGGTGTGGGGCAGCTGACCGTGCAGGTCGGAGGGGAGGCGGTGGCTCTTGCGGAGGAGACGGTGCGGCGATGAGGGCTCGGCGACGGTCTGGACGGTGTTCGCGGTGGCGGCGCTGTGTGCGGTCTTCGTGGCCCTGATCGGAGTGGGGCAGGCGGTCACGGCGCGGCACCGAGCGGGCGGCGCCGCGGACCTGGCGGCGCTGGCCGCCGCGGATCACGCACTGCTGGGGCCCGGCGAGGCCTGCGCTGCGGCTCACCGGGTGGCTGCCGCACAGCACACCCGCCTGGTGCGCTGTGTGCTGGCCGGACCGGTCGCCGATGTCCTTGCCGAGGCGGGGCGCAGCCCGTTCACCTCCCGGGTACGGGCCCGAGCCGGTCCGCCTGGGCACAGCGACCCGGCGCGGGACCGAGCCGGGGCCGCTGCCCGCGCCCGCCCGCTAGGCCTGCTCCGGCACACCCCGCAACAGTTCCCCCAGCAACCGGATGGCTCCCCGTTTGTGGAGCGGGTCGTTGCCGTTGCCGCACTTGGGGGACTGGATGCAGGAAGGGCAGCCGGCCTCGCATTCGCAGGAGGCGATGGCGTCGCGGGTGGCGGTGAGCCAGTCGGCGGCCGTGTGGAAGGCGCGCTCGGCGAATCCGGCGCCGCCGGGATGGCCGTCGTAGACGAAAACGGTCGGCAGCAGGGTGTCCGGGTGAAGCGGCACCGAGACGCCGCCGATGTCCCAGCGGTCACAGGTGGCGAAGAGCGGCAGCATGCCGATGGAGGCGTGTTCCGCGGCGTGCAGCGCGCCGCCCAGCTGCTCGGGATTGACGCGGGCGGCGTCGAGCTGGTCCTCGGTGACCGTCCACCACACCGCACGGGTGCGCAGCGTACGGGGCGGCAGATCGAGCTTGGTCTCGCCCAGGACCTCGCCGGTGATCAGTTTGCGGCGCAGGAAGGAGACGACCTGATGGGTGACCTCCACGGATCCGAAGCACAGCCGGCCGTCCCCCCACGGGATCTCGGTGTCGGTCTCGAGGACGGCGATGGCGGTGGTGTCGCGGGCGGTCGTGGAATAGGGCGGGTGGGCCTCTTCGACGAGCGCCACGCTGTCGGCCAGGTCGAGGTGCCGGACGAGATAGGTACGGCCCTGGTGAAGGTGGACCGCGCCGTCGTGGACGGCGGTGTGCGCGGCGGCGGCGTCCACGGTGCCCAGCAGCCGCCCGGTTCCCTCCTCCACTACCTGCACCGGCGAGCCGCCCTGGCCGCGGATGTCGGTGAGGTCGGCGGCCCGCTCGCGGCGCGTCCAGTGCCAGGCCCTGGCACGCCGGCGCAGCAGGTTCGCGGCCTCCAGCTGCGGCATCAGTCCGGCGGCCGCGGGCCCGAAGAGCGCGAAGTCGGCTTCGGTGAGCGGGAGTTCGGAGGCGGCCGCGCACAGATGAGGGGCGAGCACGTACGGGTTGTCGGGGTCGAGGACGGTGGACTCGACGGGCTGGTCGAAGAGCGCCTCGGGGTGGTGCACGAGGTAGGTGTCCAGCGGGTCGTCGCGGGCCACGAGCACGGCGAGGGCGCCCTGCCCGGAGCGGCCCGCCCGGCCCGCCTGCTGCCACAGCGACGCCCGGGTGCCCGGATAGCCGGCGATGACCACGGCATCCAGCCCGGAGACGTCCACGCCCAGTTCGAGCGCGGTGGTGGCGGCCAGACCGAGGAGGTCACCGCTGTGCAGCGCGCGTTCCAGGGCACGGCGCTCCTCGGGCAGATATCCGCCCCGGTACGCGGCGACCCGCCCGGGCAGCGAGCGGTCCACCTCCGCGAGCCGTTCCTGGGCGATCAGCGCGATCAGCTCGGCGCCGCGCCGGGAGCGGACGAAGGCGACGGTGCGTACGCCCTGGACGGCGAGGTCGGTGAGCAGGTCGGCGGTCTCGGCGGTGGCGGTCCGGCGGACCGGGGCGCCCTGCTCGCCATGGAGTTCGGTGAGCGGCGGCTCCCACAGCGCGAAGACCAACTCGCCGCGCGGCGAGGTGTCCTCGGTGATTTCCACCACGGGGAGGCCGGTGAGCCGGGTCGCGGCCTCGGCCGGCTTCGCGGCCGTGGCGGAGGCGAGCAGAAAGACCGGCTCGGAGCCGTACCGGGCACAGACGCGGCGCAGCCGGCGGATGACCTGCGCGACATGCGAGCCGAAGACACCGCGGTAGCTGTGGCATTCATCGATGACGACATAGCGCAGCGCGCGCAGGAAGGAGGACCAGCGGGGGTGGGCCGGCAGGATGCCGCGGTGCAGCATGTCGGGGTTGGTCAGGACGTAGTTGCCGTACTGGCGGACCCATTCGCGCTCCTCGACGGGGGTGTCGCCGTCGTAGACCGCGGGTCGCACGGCCGTGCCCAGGGGGGCGGCCAGCTCGCGTACGGCACGCCGCTGATCGGCCGCCAGCGCCTTCGTGGGGGCCAGATACAGGGCCGTGGCGCCCCTTCCGTTCGGTGCCTCGGAGCCGTCCAGGAGCGTGGAGAGGACCGGCGCGAGATACGCCAGGGACTTCCCCGAGGCGGTGCCGGTGGCGACGACGACCGACTCGCCGCGCAGTGCGTGTTCGGATGTCCGTGCCTGGTGGGCCCAGGGACGATCGATTCCGGCCGAACGGATGGCGTCGATCACTTCCGGCCGGATCTGTTGTGGCCAGTCGGCATGGCTGCCGATGCGCGGGGGCAAGTGCTCCGTATGAGTGATGCGCGCAGCGCGGGTCGCGCCCCGGGCGAGACGTTCGAGAATCATGCCTGGGGAAGGGCGTGCGCCCGCATCCGGCGGGACGGGATTGGAGGCCATCGGCACCGAGTGTGTCACCGGAGTGACGGACAATGTCTAAAGGGCGTCGTGCACGCCTGCCGGTAAGTGATTGAATGCCATCGCGGCTGCCAGATCCGCCCCTACCTTCGGTGGGGAGGCCCCAGGGGGGCGACCGCTCGATAGCAAGGTGCTGGAGGATCCGTGGACCTGTCCCTGTCGACCCGGACCGTTGGCGACCGTACGGTCGTCGAGGTCGGTGGCGAGATTGATGTATACACCGCGCCCAAGCTGCGGGAGCAGCTGGTCGAGCTTGTGAACGACGGAAGCTACCACCTCGTGGTGGACATGGAACGTGTCGACTTCCTCGACTCCACTGGGCTCGGCGTGCTGGTCGGCGGACTCAAGCGGGTGCGTGCCCATGAGGGCTCGCTGCGCCTGGTCTGCAACCAGGAGCGCATTCTCAAGATCTTCCGAATCACCGGACTGACCAAGGTGTTTCCCATTCACACCTCGGTCGACGAAGCCGTCGCAGCCACTGACTGACGGTTTTGCCGGTCCCCCGCGCCGTCAGGCGCGGGGGGAGGAAGCAGTGGGGGGTTCCGGACACGGTGTCCGGCCCCCTGCGTCGCACGCCCGCAAAACGAGGGGGATGGCATGGCCACCGTCGAACTTCGCTTCAGCGCCCTTCCCGAGCATGTCCGCACCGCGCGTCTGGTCGCGGCTGCCGTGGCACGGCGCGCCGGGGTGGACGAGGCCGTGCTGGACGAGGTGCGGCTCGCCGTCGGTGAGGCCTGCAGCCGGGCCGTGGGGCTGCACGAGAGCCATGACATCGCGGAGCCCGTCCGCGTCCTGCTGATCGAGGACGAGAAGAAGTTCTCGATCGAGGTCGGCGACGGCGTCTCCGGCGACTCCGGTACGGCCGGGGCGCGCGGCGGCGAGACCGGGGGCGCCGCGGAGAGCGACGCCGAGGGCGAGGACGAAATGGGCCTCGCGGTGATCAGCGGGCTCGTCGACGATGTCGAGGTGACCGCCGGCAAGGACGGCGGGCTGATCCGGATGACCTGGCCCACCACGACGGCCGTGGTGGTGCCGTAGCGCCCGGGCCCAGAGCCTGGCGAATGCCCTGACCCCTGACCCCTGACGCCGGACTCCGCCCGTAGCCGGTGAGGGCGCCCATCGTTGCTGCCTGCTGCCTGCTGCCTGCTGCCTGCTGCCTGCTGCCTGCTGCCTGCTGCCTGCTGCCTGCTGCCTGCTGCCTGCTGCCTGCTGCCTGCTGCCTGCTGCCTGCGCTCGCCTGTCGCCCCGTGCGCGCCCCCTGCTGCCCGCGCGCCCCTGCCCCGCCTGCGCCTTTCTGCCTGCCCTCTGTGGCCGGTCGTGCGCTGACCAGGCGTTCCTGAGCAGGCTCCGTGTCCGCCGTGCGCCGTCCGGCCCGCCGCATTTCTTGATCTTGTTCGTCGGCCTCCCCGAGGGGGCCCGACGGGGTGACCCGCGGCCGCAGCCCGCCCTGGCCCCTCACCGCGACCCCTCGATCAGGCCCCATGCGTTGCGATCCGGACTCGATCTGACACAGCCTCACCGGACGCCGGGAAGCGTCCAGCGCGCCGCGGGTCACCCGTTCGGCCGCAGCCGGGCGGATCAATTCTCACCGGGGTCACACGGGTCTTGGCCGTCCCGGGTTCCGGGGCGGCGTCCGTGAGCAGCGGCGATCAGTTTGCCGCCCATGGACGATCAATACGACAGAGAGATCATCGGGCGGCGGTCAGTGAATTTGCGACTTTCCTTCGTCCGGGCGAATTCTGTGTGGCGTCGGCCTTTTGATCTTCGCTGCTATCGGCGAATTCCCTTTGACGCGCACTGTTTTGATCAACCGCGGCTCCCTACAATCCGTCCACATCTTGCTCAGGACGCCTGAGCGTGCTTCCGCGCGCCCATGTGCCAAACGTCAAGGAGGACGAATGGCGGGGCCTTACACCCCTCAGTTGCTTGACACCCCCACTTTTCTGGCCGGGCCCTCGCTCACGGCGGGCAACCGCGGCATCGTGCTGGTGATCGCCGTGGTCGCCCTGGCGGCGCTGGCTGTCGCGGCGGTGCTGGTCCGCCAAGTGCTCGCGGCCGGTGAGGGAACCGACAGTATGAAGAAGATCGCGGCGGCCGTGCAGGAAGGCGCAAATGCCTACCTGGCACGGCAGTTGCGGACTCTCGGCGTATTTGCCGTCGTGGTGTTCTTCCTGCTCATGCTGCTGCCCGCGGACAATTGGACGCAGCGCGCCGGACGCAGCGCCTTCTTCTTGATCGGCGCGGGATTCTCGGCGGCCACCGGCTATATCGGGATGTGGCTCGCCGTGCGCAGCAATGTGCGCGTCGCCGCGGCCGCGCGGGAAGCCACTCCGGCCGAGGGCGACACCAAGAAAAAGGATCTTACGGCGGTCTCCCACAAGGCGATGAAGATCGCATTCCGCACCGGTGGCGTCGTCGGCATGTTCACCGTGGGGCTGGGCCTGCTCGGCGCGTCCTGCGTGGTGCTCGTGTATGCGGTCGACGCGCCCAAGGTGCTGGAGGGCTTCGGTCTCGGCGCCGCGCTGATCGCGATGTTCATGAGGGTCGGCGGCGGCATCTTCACCAAGGCCGCGGACGTCGGCGCCGACCTCGTCGGCAAGGTCGAGCAGGGCATCCCCGAGGACGACCCGCGCAACGCCGCGACCATTGCGGACAACGTGGGCGACAACGTCGGCGACTGCGCAGGTATGGCCGCCGACCTCTTCGAGTCGTACGCGGTGACCCTGGTCGCCGCCCTGATCCTGGGGATGGCCGCCTTCGGTGACGCCGGGCTGGCCTTCCCGCTGCTGGTCCCGGCCATCGGGGTGCTCACCGCGATGATCGGCATCTTCGTCGTCGCGCCCCGGCGCAGCGACCGCAGTGGCATGACGGCGATCAACCGCGGCTTCTTCATCTCCGCGGGCATCTCGCTGGTGCTGGTGGCCGTTGCCGTGTTCACCTACCTGCCGTCCCGCTACCAGGACCTGACCGGTGTCACCGACACCGAGGTGCTGGGCCGCAGCGGCGATCCGCGGATGCTGGCGCTGGTGGCGGTCGCCATCGGCATCGTGCTGGCGGGGCTGATCCAGCAGCTGACCGGCTACTTCACCGAGACCAGCCGGCGGCCCGTCCGGGACATCGGCAAGACCTCGCTGACCGGTCCGGCCACGGTCGTGCTCTCCGGTATCTCGATCGGCCTGGAGTCGGCGGTCTACTCGGCGGTGCTGATCGGCCTGGCCGTCTACGGGGCGTACCTGCTGGGCGGGGCCTCCATCATCCTGGCGCTGTTCGCGGTGGCGCTGGCCGGCACCGGTCTGCTGACCACCGTCGGCGTGATCGTGGCGATGGACACCTTCGGACCGGTCTCCGACAACGCGCAGGGCATCGCGGAGATGTCCGGGGACGTCACCGGTGACGGCGCGCAGGTGCTGACCGACCTGGACGCGGTCGGCAACACCACCAAGGCCATCACCAAGGGCATCGCCATCGCGACCGCCGTACTGGCCGCTGCCGCGCTCTTCGGCTCGTACCGGGACGCGATCGCCACCGCCGTACGCGACATCGGCAACGCCGCGAGCGGGATGGGGCTCAGCCTGGACATCTCGCAGCCCAACAACCTGGTCGGGCTGATCCTCGGCGCCTCGGTCGTCTTCCTGTTCTCCGGGCTGGCGATCAACGCGGTGTCGCGGTCGGCGGGAGCGGTGGTCTTCGAGGTGCGGCGGCAGTTCCGCGAGCGCCCCGGGATCATGGACTACACCGAGCAGCCCGAGTACGGGCGGGTCGTCGACATCTGCACCAAGGACGCGCTCCGTGAGCTGGCCACCCCCGGGCTGCTGGCCGTGCTCACCCCGATCGCGGTCGGCTTCTCGCTCGGCGTCGGCGCGCTCGGCTCGTTCCTGGCGGGTGCGATCGGCACCGGCACGCTGATGGCGGTCTTCCTCGCCAACTCCGGTGGCGCGTGGGACAACGCCAAGAAGCTCGTCGAGGACGGCCACCACGGCGGCAAGGGCAGCGAGGCGCATGCCGCGACGGTCATCGGCGACACCGTGGGTGACCCGTTCAAGGACACCGCGGGCCCGGCGATCAACCCGCTGCTGAAGGTCATGAACCTGGTGGCGCTGCTGATCGCGCCCGCTGTGGTGAAGTTCTCATACGGCCAGGACAAGAGCATGGGCGTGCGCATCGTGGTCTCCGTACTGGCGCTCGCCGTGATCGTCGGTGCGGTGTACGTCTCCAAGCGGCGCGGAATCGCCGTGGGTGACGAAGACAACTCCGAAGACCCGGAAAGCATCGCCAAGTCGGCCGAGACGGCGGTGGCGTCCTAGCCGGAAAGCACCTCCGGAAGGGCCCGCGGACCGCTCAACTGGGCGGGTGGACGGCGTATTTTGCAGACGCCGTCCACCCGCCTTCCGCTTGCCCGGGTGGCCCTGCGGTCCTTGGTGCAAATGGCTGCAATGAGGGCAGGGCGGGATGCCCGACCGGTGGCCCAGGCCGTTTGGACGTGTATGTTCCGGGGCCGAGAGCCATGGAAGGGACCAATCCGGTGAACAAGAAGCTTGTGGCTGCACTGTCCGGCGGTGCGGCACTGGTGCTCGCGCTGACCGGCTGCAGCGACGACAGCAACAAGAAGCTCAATGACTGGGCGAAGAGTTTCTGCGACCCTGCGCAGGCTCAGTTCAAGAAGATCCAGGACGCCAACGGCGCCATGCAGACGGCCGACAACGGCAGCACCGACTCCAAGAAGGTCCAGCAGACCGACTCGGCGGCCTTCCAGAAGATTTCCCAGGCCTACGCCTCGCTGGCCACGTCTCTGGAGAAGGCCGGGCCGCCGCCCACCGATCAGGGCAAGCAGGCACAACAGAACGCCGTCAAGGAGCTCAACTCGCTCTCCAAGGGCTATGCGGACCTCCAGAAGCAGGTCAACAAGCTCGACACCTCGGACAAGCTGAAGTTCGCGGACGGCCTGCGCAACCTCTCCAGCGGCATCAACAAGCTGAACAAGCAGAGCGAGGCGGCCTTCAAGAACCTGGAGTCCGGCGAGGTCGGCACGGCGATGGCCGCCCAGAAGGGCTGCCAGAACCCGGCCGCGTCCGGCTCCCCGGCACCCACGCAGTCCAAGAAGTCCTAGGAGTTCCGTAAGCGGCGGGGAGTCTGCGGCGAACGTCCACCGCACGGCTCCGTACGGCCCGGCGACGCGCCCGAGAAGGGTGTGGCGCCGGGCCGTCGCCGATTGTCAGTGGCAGGGCCGACAATGGTGGATGTGAGTACGCACCTCCCCACCGCCGATGTCCAGGACCCCGAGAGCAACGCCCGCACCGCCCGGCTGCGCGAGGCGTTGCTGGCCTCCGACTTCACCGCCGACGGGCTGCTGGAGCTGCTCGGCGGGCCGGCCTATGCCGCGCTGGCGCGCAGCGAGACCGTCCCCGCCCTGCGGGCGACGCGCGGCGACAGCCCGTTGGAGACCCTGGTGCGGCTGTTCCTGCTGCAGCGCCCGGTGGAGCTGCGGCGCGCGCAGGCCGCGCTGCCGGTCGCGGACTGCCTCGCCGACGGCTGGCTGGTGCAGGACGGCGACGAGCTGCGCGCCAGTGTGGACGTGCGCCCCTATGGCGGCCCCGAGGGGCAGGACTGGTGGATCGTCTCCGACCTGGGCTGTGCGGTCGGTGGCGCCGGCGGCATCCGGGGCGCCGGGGAAGCGGACCGCTCACAGCTGGTGCTTGGTGTCGGCGGCGCCTCCACGACCCTCGCGGGGATCACGGTGCGCAGGCCGGTCGCCAAGGCGCTCGATCTCGGCACGGGCTCCGGTATCCAGGCGCTGCACGCCGCTCAGCACGCCACCCGCGTCACGGGCACCGACCTCAACCCCCGGGCGCTGCGGATCGCCGCGCTGACCCTGGCGCTCTCCGGGGCTGAGCCGGCGGAGCTGCGGGAGGGCTCGCTGTTCGAGCCCGTGGGCGACGAGACGTACGACCTGATCGTGTCCAACCCGCCGTTCGTGATCTCGCCGGGCGCCCGGCTCACCTACCGCGACGGCGGCATGGGCGGCGACGACCTGTGCCGGACGCTCGTCCAGCAGTCCGCCGCGCATCTCAACGACGGCGGGTACTGCCAGCTGCTGGCCAACTGGCAGCATGTGGCGGGCGAGGAGTGGCACGACCGGCTGCGCTCCTGGGTGCCGGCCGGCTGCGACGCCTGGATCGTGCAGCGCGAGGTGCAGGACATCACCCAGTACGCCGAACTGTGGCTGCGTGACGCGGGCGACCACCGCGCCGGGGACGAGGCGTACGCCGCGCGGTACGACGCCTGGCTCGACGAGTTCGAGGCACGCAAGACCAAGGCCATCGGCTTCGGCTGGATCACGCTGCGCAAGTCCGGGTCGGATTCCCCGTCCATCACGGTCGAGGAATGGCCGCATCCGGTGGAACAGCCGCTGGGGGAGTCGGTCGTACGGCACTTCGACCGCCAGGACTATCTGCGGGCCACGGACGATGCGGCGCTGCTCGCCGGCCACTTCCGGCTCGCCGACGAGGTGGTGCAGGAGCAGGTCGGGCTGCCCGGGGCGGAGGACCCGGAGCATGTGGTGCTGCGTCAGAACCGCGGTATGCGGCGGGCGACGAAGGTGGACACGGTCGGCGCGGGCTTCGCCGGGGTGTGTGACGGTTCCCTCCCGGCCGGGCGGATTCTGGACGCCATCGCCCAACTCGTCGGCGAGGATCCGGTTCTGCTGCGGGACCGTACGCCGGCCTCGATCCGGACGCTGGTCGAGCAGGGGTTCCTGGAGCCGGTGGCCGCGGGCGGCTGACAGGGAAGAGTGACGGGGGAACGGAGGAAACGGGGGAGGGAAGCGGAATGCGGGAGATGTAGGGGATACGGGGGAGCAGGGCGGGAGAGGCGCGAGGCGAACGGGTGTAGTTCATCCGGCGTTCGCCGGGATGCCGCCCTGGGGTGCCACGCTGCCCGCATGGAGAGTGGACCCGAGTTGTTCGCCGGTGCGGCGTTCGCGCTGTTCGGCGCCGGACTGCTGGTGTGGACGGGCGTCTGCGCACGGACCGGTGCCCCGGTCGCCGAGGGCGTCAGCCGGCCGTTCGCCGCCGTGACGGCGCTGCTGGCCGGGGTGGTGTTCCTGGCCACGGGCTGCTGGCTGCTGGCGGCGTTGTAGCCGGGAGCGGCGAGTGGCGAGTGGCGAGACGCCTGCTGTGTGGCGTGAGCGGTGAGCTGTGACTCCGCTCCAACTTCCGTTGCGTGGGGCTACGTTCACTTCACGCCAGTTCTGCGACAGATGGCCGATGTGTGGTGGTACACGGGAACTTTTCCGGGCCGCTCGCCATGTTCCTCAGTGAAGGTCGGCAACGACCGGCAGGCTCACGACCCTTCAGTGAGGAATCCAAATGAACCGTGCATTCCGCTACGTCGCCGTCGGCACGATCGCCGTCTCCCTGCTCGCCGGCGGCTCGGCCGCGGCCTTCGCCGCGCCGCAGGACCTCCACTCGCCCAAGCCGGTCGTGGCCGGCGCCCCGGCCGCCGCGGGGCTGACGGCCAAGGCCAGCGCGTCCAGCGTCAACGCCTGGCAGGAGTTCCGGATCTCCGGCACCGCCACGGGCATCAAGGCCGGCACCAAGGTCACCGTCCAGCAGAAGCAGGGCGCCAAGTGGGTCTCGCTGCCCGCGCAGACGCCGGTGAACGCCAGTGGCACGTACTCGGTACGGGTCAAGCTCGGCATCAAGGGCGTCAACCAGCTCCGTATGGGAGCCGGCAGCACCGTCTCCCCGGTGGTCAAGGTCACCGTCCGCTGACACCGGATGGTCCGGCCATGATTCCGGACCATTCGTGATCCAACTGGACGAAATCGCTAACCGACAAGGTTGCGGGCGACCATCCAGACCGCGGCAATGCCGAGCACCACGGCGTTGCCGCGGGCCCGGAGGCGTGGCCGGTAGACCCGCCCGCCGATCCCGGCCACCAGCCAGCGCCCGACGGCGTACGCCACGGCCGGGCCGGCCAGGGTGAGCAGCACGGCGTTGTCATGGAAGGCCCGCACGACATCGCCGTGCATCAGGTCGTACGCCATCCGTGTCCCGCCGCACGCCGGGCACAGCAGCCCGGTGGCCCATTTGAACGGACAGGGGATCAGCAGTTGCCCCGGTTGGTGCGGATCGGTGTGCCAGAGATAGACGGCGGCCGCCGCTCCGGCACCGAGGGCGATCGACGCCTGGCGGACGGTACGCGCCCGGACCGATGCCGGGCCGGGGCCCGCGGGCTCGGCAGGGCTCTGCGATGTGCCGGTGCTCACACGCTCAGTGACCTGGCGTAGTTGACCTGGTTGAGGACGAACATCACCTGCTCACGGGACTGAACCGGGATCATCGTGGTGTGGTGCCGGCCTCCGCTGTTCACCGTGACCTGCACGAATCCGGTGGTCACCCGCTCCTTCATCAGCAGGAAGAGCAGGCCGAGCAGGCAGAAGAAGAAGAAAACGACGGCGAGCACGACGGCGTGCGTTGGCATCTTCTCCTCCGTGCGCGACATATCGGTCGCCGTCCACACCGCGCCCCTGAGCGGCATCGGCCCGGCCGGCGTCATGATCGTGTCGCCGGTCACCGCTATATCCCCGAGCGACAGCACCATCCCTCCGGGCTGGGCCCCGGCCTGGAACCCTCCGGGGCCGGCCTGGAATCCTCCTGGGCCGGCCTGGTACCCGCCGGGCGCCGGCTGCGGCGGAGCGCCCGGCGGAAATCCGGGCGCGGCCGGCGCCGGGACGTCGCCCGGGTAGCCGTATCCGGGCTGGGGCTGCGGCGGCTGCGAGCCGGCCTGCGGATAGCCGTATCCGGGCTCCCCGGGGCGGCCGCCCTGCGGGTTGCCGTAACCGGCGCCGGCGGGCTGAGCGCCGTCCGGCTTGGCGTAAGGGTTCTGGCCGGACTGACCGGACTGACCGGACTGACCGGACTGACCGGACTGACCGGGCGGCTGGTCCGGCAGCGGTCCGGGGTACTGGTTCGCCATGGGTGAGGTCCCCCGAGGGTGTGTGATGACGGCAGTACTCGACTCGAACGGCGAGCCGTGCCGTTTCCATCCTGCCAGCCCGCTCACGTGCTGTATCAAGGCAATGACGGCAACCGGCGCCGCCCTGTGACGGTCGCCGTTCCGCGGACGGTGCGGCGTGCGACTGCGGGCAGGCGGCGGACGGCCGGGATCCGTCACTGTGTGACATCACCGAGGGTGCCCGAAGGTGCGCCGCGCGGGGAACGTCCGAGGTGGGCGCCGGGGAGCCGTACGGCGCCACCGTGATCCACAAGGCGCGCCCCGGGCCCTTGGTGAGCGCCCGATGCGGTCCGGGCGGCATGAAGGCATGTAGTCGGGTTACCGTTCGAGTGGCGTTGCGGGGTTTTTCCGTTTGACACAGGGCCGGGAGGTACCGTCACACTCCGCAGCGTCAAGCGTCACCGCATTGCCCCTCCGGCGTCCGGCCGGGGAGCGTTTCCAGCGTCGACCGGAGAGAAGAGCGAAGTTGTCCCCGACCAGCGAGACCACAGACGGCGGCGGCCGCCGACTCGTCATCGTCGAGTCGCCTGCCAAGGCGAAGACGATCAAGGGCTACCTCGGCCCTGGCTACGTGGTCGAGGCGAGCGTCGGACACATCCGCGACCTGCCCAACGGCGCCGCAGAGGTCCCGGCGAAGTACAAGGGCGAGCCCTGGGCCCGCCTCGGCGTGAATGTCGACGCCGACTTCCAGCCGATCTATGTCGTCAACAGTGACAAGAAGGACCAGGTCAAGAAGCTCAAGGAGCTGCTGGCCGAGTCCGACGAGCTCTACCTCGCCACAGATGAGGACCGCGAGGGCGAGGCCATCGCCTGGCACCTCCAGGAGATCCTCAAGCCCAAGGTGCCCGTCCACCGGATGGTCTTCCACGAGATCACCAAGGACGCGATCCGCGAGGCCGTCGCCAATCCGCGCGACCTGAACCAGAAGCTGGTCGACGCCCAGGAGACCCGCCGGATCCTCGACCGCCTCTACGGCTACGAGGTCTCGCCGGTCCTGTGGAAGAAGGTCATGCCCCGGCTGTCGGCCGGCCGGGTGCAGTCCGTGGCGACCCGTCTCGTCGTCGAGCGGGAGCGCGAGCGCATCGCCTTCCGCTCCGCCGAGTACTGGGACCTGACCGGCACCTTTGCCACGGGCCGGGCCGGCGACGCCAGCGACCCGTCGGTGCTGACCGCCCGCCTGAACAGCGTCGACGGCCGCCGTATCGCCCAGGGCCGTGACTTCGGTGCCAACGGGCAGCTCAAGAACGACGTCCTCCATCTGGACGAGGCGAACGCCCGTGCGCTCGCCGCCGCCCTGGAGAACACCGACTTCGCGGTCCGCTCGGTCGAGTCCAAGCCCTACCGCCGCTCGCCGTACGCCCCGTTCCGGACGACCACCCTCCAGCAGGAGGCCAGCCGCAAGCTCGGCTTCGGCGCGAAGTCCACGATGCAGGTGGCGCAGAAGCTGTACGAGAACGGCTTCATCACCTATATGCGTACGGACTCCACCACGCTCTCGGACACCGCGGTCGCCGCGGCCCGGGCGCAGGTGACGCAGCTGTACGGCGCGAACTACCTGCCGGACAAGCCGCGCACCTACGCCGGCAAGGTCAAGAACGCCCAGGAGGCGCACGAGGCGATCCGCCCCTCCGGCGACCGCTTCCGCACCCCGGCCGAGACCGGTCTGACCGGCGACCAGTTCAAGCTCTACGAGCTGATCTGGAAGCGGACCGTCGCCTCCCAGATGAAGGACGCGACCGGTAACTCCGTCACCGTCAAGATCGGTGGCCGGGCCGCCGACGGCCGGGACGCCGAGTTCAGCGCGTCCGGCAAGACCATCACCTTCCACGGCTTCCTCAAGGCCTATGTGGAAGGCGCCGACGACCCCAACGCCGAGCTCGACGACCGCGAGCGCCGGCTGCCGCAGGTCGCCGAAGGCGACGCGCTGGCCGCGCAGGAGATCACCGCCGACGGGCACGCCACCAAGCCGCCCGCCCGCTACACCGAGGCCACGCTGGTCAAGGAGCTGGAAGAGCGCGAGATCGGCCGCCCGTCGACGTACGCCTCGATCATCGGCACCATCCTCGACCGCGGCTATGTCTTCAAGAAGGGCACCGCGCTCGTCCCGTCCTTCCTCTCCTTCGCGGTGGTCAACCTCCTGGAGAAGCACTTCGGCCGGCTGGTCGACTACGGCTTCACCGCCAAGATGGAGGACGACCTCGACCGCATCGCCCGTGGTGAGGCGCAGTCCGTGCCGTGGCTGCGGCGCTTCTACTTCGGCGAGGGCGATGCCGCGGGAGCCGCCTCGGACGCCGGGAACGGCGACGGCGACCACCTCGGCGGCCTGAAGGAGCTGGTCGAGGACCTGGGCGCCATCGACGCCCGGGAGATCTCGTCCTTCCCCGTCAGCGACGACATCAAGCTGCGGGTCGGCCGCTACGGCCCGTACGTCGAGCGCGGGGAGAAGGACGCCGAGGGCCATCAGCGCGCCGATGTCCCCGACGACCTGGCGCCCGACGAGCTGACCGTGGAGTACGCGGAGGAACTGCTCGCCAAGCCGAGCGGCGACTTCGAGCTGGGCATGGACCCGGAGTCCGGCCGCCAGATCGTCGCCAAGGACGGCCGCTACGGCCCGTACGTCACCGAGATCCTGCCCGAGGGCACCCCGAAGACCGGCAAGAACGCGGTCAAGCCGCGCACCGCCTCGCTCTTCAAGTCGATGTCCCTGGACACCGTGACCCTGGCGGACGCGCTCAAGCTGATGTCGCTGCCGCGTGTGGTCGGCAA
Source organism: Streptomyces lydicus (assembly GCF_004125265.1). Classification (GTDB taxonomy): domain Bacteria; phylum Actinomycetota; class Actinomycetes; order Streptomycetales; family Streptomycetaceae; genus Streptomyces; species Streptomyces lydicus_C. The sequence goes on along the minus strand of NZ_RDTE01000003.1, from coordinate 4,146,835 downwards.
GGACCCCGAGGGCGTGGAGATCACCGCGCAGAACGGCCGCTACGGCCCGTATCTGAAGAAGGGCACCGACTCGCGCTCCCTGGAGAACGAGGAACAGCTCTTCACGATCACGACCGAAGAGGCGCTGGCGATCTACGCACAGCCCAAGCAGCGCGGGCGGGCCGCCGCCAAGCCGCCGCTCAAGGAGCTGGGCACGGACCCGGTGAGCGGCAAGCCGGTGGTGGTCAAGGACGGCCGGTTCGGTGCGTATGTCACCGATGGCGAGACCAACGCGACGCTGCGCCGGGACGACGACGTCGAGACGGTCACCGCCGAGCGGGGCTACGAGCTGCTGGCGGAGAAGCGCGCCAAGGGGCCGGCGAAGAAGACCGCGAAGAAGGCGGCCAAGAAGGCGCCGGCCAAGAAGACGGCCGCGAAGAAGACGGCAGCGAAGACGACGGCCGCCAAGAAGACCGCCGCGAAGAAGACCACCACGGCGAAGAAGACGACCGCCAAGAAGGCCACCGCCAAGACGGCGGCGGCGAAGAAGACGGCGGCGGCTCCGGCGGAGGACTGAGGCCTGCGCCGGTTCCGGCCACGCCGGTAAAGCGGAGGGCCGGGGCCCGCGCCGATTCCGGCACCGCCGCGCAGATAAAAGCGCAGGACATGGGCGGGTACAACGGATGTGTTCCGTTGTACCCGCCCATTTGTTCGGGTGGGCGCTCGACGGCGTGCCCCGTCCCGCTAGGCTGGCGGGATGACGCGTGCCGAGCAGCCAACGGTCGTGACCCCCACATCAGGCGCCCTAGCGGCGGATTCCCGCGAGCGCGCCGTGCGAGCCCTGCTCCGCTTCCCCCCACTGAAGCGATTGTGGAGCGCCCAGTTTGTCGGGGGCATCGGCGATGCCCTGTCCATGCTTGTCCTCGTACTCCTCGCCCTGCAGGCGGCGTTGTACGTCCCGTTGGGCGGCGAGCCCGTCTTCGGCGGCGGCTATCGGGGAGCAGCCCTTGCGGTCACCGTGGTCTTCGCGGCCCGGATGCTGGCGACGCTGCTCTTCGGGGCCGTCCTGCTGGGCCCGCTGTCGGCGATGACGTCCCCGGCCCCCCGCGCGGGGGCAGGCTCGTCCGGCGGGCCGCTGGACCGGCGCTGGACCATGATCGGTGCGGATGTGCTGCGGCTCGCGCTGCTGGTCATCGCCCCCCTCTGGATCGACTGGACGCCGGGCGACGCACTGGCCTGGCTGCTGGTCACGGTCTTCGTCAGCGGTGTCGCCGAACGTTTCTGGACCGTCGCGCGCGAGAGCGCCGCACCCGGGCTGCTGCCCGCACCGCCCCCCGAGGGCTCCGCCGTGCGGCCCCTGCCGGACAACATGGACGCCCTGCGCCGCCTCTCGCTGCGCACCGGCTTCGTCTCGCTGCCGATCGCGGCCGCCGCCCTGGTGGTCGTCACGCTCGTCAGCAAGCTGCTGGGCACCGGCATCGACTGGTTCCACCTCCACCAGGCCGCGCTCGGCTCGTATGTCGCCGCCGGTCTGTTCGCCGCCTCCGTGTCGATCCTCTACTTCATCGAGCTTCCCGGAGTGCCGACGCCGCGGCCGCGCTCCCCTCTGGAGGGGCTGCGCCGCCCGAAGGCCACGGGAGCGAAGGCCGGAGCGACGGGCACGGGCGACACGCCGGAGAACGGCGCGGCCCGGGCGGGCGCCGACAAGGGCCGTACGGGCGCGCTCCCGCTGCTGGTGGCGTCCTGCGCCGCGGTGGCCGGGGCGATCGCCGCGGCCGTCTCGCTCGCCGTCCTGCACGGCTACGACCTGGCCGGCGGTCCGGCCACCTTCGCGCTGCTGGTGCTCGCGCTGACCGGCGGTACGGCCGTCGGCATCCGTGGCGCCCACCGGGTGCTGCCCGCCCTTTCCCGGCGCCGGCTGCTCGCCCTCGCGGTGGCCGCCACCGGCCTGGGGCTGCTGGCCATGGGGCTGGTCCCGGACCCGACGACGGTGCTGGTGCTCGCGCTGCTGTCCGGCGTCAGCGCCGGGATCGCCGCCAATACGGGCCATGTGCTGCTGGAGCAGGAGACCGAGGAATCCCGCGGCGCCCGTACGACCGAGCATCTGCACGCCGTCGTACGGCTGACGGTCGCGCTGGCCGCCATCCTCGCGCCGCTGCTCGCGGCGATCATCGGCCCGCACCACCTCGGCAGCGGCACCTTCAACTTCGCCTACGGCGGCGCCGCCTACACCCTGATGCTGGCCGGCGCACTGCTGCTGCCGGTCGCCGCCCTGGTGCTCGGCAAGGTCGACGACCGGCAGGGCGTACCGCTGCGGCGCGATCTGCGCGAGGCGCTGCGTGGCGGCGACCCGGCCCAGGCGCCCGCCCCCACCGGCTTCTTCCTCGCCCTGGAAGGCGGCGACGGGGCCGGCAAGTCCACCCAGGTCGAGGCGCTTGCGGAGTGGATCCGCAACAAGGGCCACGAGGTCGTGGTGACCCGTGAGCCGGGCGCCACCGCCATCGGCAAGCGACTGCGCTCGATCATCCTCGACGTCTCGACCTCCGGGCTCTCGGACCGTGCGGAGGCGCTGATGTTCGCCGCCGACCGGGCCGAGCACGTCAACAGCGTCATCCGCCCCGCCCTGGAGCGCGGCGCGATCGTCATCACCGACCGGTACATCGACTCCTCGGTCGCCTACCAGGGCGCCGGACGCAACCTCGCGCCCACGGAGATCGCCCGGATCTCGCGCTGGGCCACCGACGGCCTGGTCCCTCATCTGACGGTGCTGCTCGACGTCTCCCCGGAGACCGCACGGGAGCGCTTCACCGAGGCACCGGACCGGCTGGAGTCCGAGCCCGCCGAATTCCACCAGCGGGTGCGGGCCGGCTTCCTGACCCTGGCCGCCGCCGACCCCGCGCGCTATCTGGTCGTCGACGCCGGGCAGGAGCCCGAGGCCGTCACCACCGTCGTACGGCACCGCCTCGACCAGGTGCTCCCGCTGTCCGAGGCCGAGATCACGGCGCAGGTCGAGGCCCGTAAGGCGGCCGAGGAAGAGGCCCGCCGCAAGGCCGAGGAGGAGGCCGCGCGCAAGGCGGAGGAGGAGCGCCTGGAGCGCGAGCGCCAGGAGCAGCTCGCCAAGCTGCGTGCCGAGGACGAGGAACGCAAGCTCCGCGAGGCCGAGGAGGCCAGGGCGCGCGAGGAGGCCCGCCAGGCCGAAGAGGCCCGTAAGCGCGCCGAGGAGGCCCGCCAGGCCGCGGAGACGGAGCGGCAGCGGCGCGAGGCCGAGGAGCGGGCCCGCCAGGCGGAGCAGGAGCGGCTGCGCAAGCAGCACGAGGAGGAGGCGCGGCTGCGCAGGGAGGCCGAGGAGCGCCGCCTGGAGAAGCAGCGCAAGGCCGAGGACGCGCTGCTGCGTGCCGAAAAGGCCCGGATCGCGGCAGCCGAGGCGGCGGCCGCGGCGGAGGCGAAGGCGGCAGCCGAGGAGGCCGAGGCAGCCGAGGCGCCCACCGCGGAGACGTACGTCGCGGATCTGCGGAAGCGGCTGGGGCAGGATGCGGCCGATGACTCGGGGGCGTCGGGTTCTGGTGCGTCCGGTTCCGGTTCCGGATCGGGTGCTTCCGGCTCCTCCGGCTCCTCCGGCTCCTCCGGCTCCTCCGGCTCTGGCTCGGCCGGTTCCGGATCGGGCGCCTCCGGTTCGGACGGTGAGCGGACCGAGGAGTCGCTGCCGCAGCCCGGGAGGCCGCAGGGCGGGACGCAGCAGGCCGGCGCGGCGGACGAGACGGCGGTGCTGCCGTCGGTGCGCGACACGCACGATGCCTGGAGCGGCCGTGGTGCCGCTTCGGACGTGGAGGAGACCGCCGTGCTGCCGCCCGTACGGGGCGAAGGCGCGCGGGGTGAGGACGGCCGGGGCGACGCCCCCGCCGACCGCGTCCCGCCGTGGATGTTCCGCAAGGAGACGCCCCAGGCCGCGAAGGGTGGGAACGGCGGGCACGGTGGGCACGGCGGCAGCGGTGCGGCCTCGGGAGGCCCCGCCACCCCCGCCGAGTCGCACGTCGAGCGCACCCGCGAACTCCCGCAGATCGACCCGGCGACCGGCCGCCCCGCGGAGCCCCCGCAACGCAGCCGCCCCCGCCCCGAATGGGCGGAGGAGACCCCGCTGGACGATCTGCCGACGCTCGCCGACGAACTGCTCGGCCCGCGTGGCGACGACGAGGCGGACGAGGGCGCGGACGACAACGGCCGTCGCGGCGGCCGGGGACGACGCGGCTGACCCCCTCGCTCAGCCGGGCCGAAGCCCGGACGAACCGGCCGTGGCCGCAGCACAACAGCTGCGGCCACGGCCGGTTTCCGGTTCCCGGGCGGCCCTTTCGGTCCTCAGCCGGTCCTCAGCCGGCCCTCCTGCGGTCCCCGTTCAGTCCCCCTTCGGCCGACCGGCCCCGGCTTCCGGATTCGTTTGTCAGTGGGTTGCACCACAATGGGTCAGGTGCGGAGCAATGCGCGGTGTGCGGCCGGGCACCCACCTCGCATGGCACGAGCAGGACGGCACGGACAGGAACGGCGGACAGCGATGGCGGTATGGGACGACGTGGTCGGCCAGGACCGGGTGACGGCGCAGCTGGCCGCGGCCGCGCGCGATGCGGACGCCTTCGTCACCGCGGAGCGTCAGGGGACGGGAGCCCAGGCGGGCTCCGGGCCCGGTGAGCAGCCGCAGCAGGCACCGGACCCGGAAGCGCAGTCGGGACCGCAGTCGGAGTCGGAGTCGGAGCCGGGACCGGGGCCGTCCGCCGACCGCGGCAGCGCCTCCCAGATGACCCACGCCTGGCTGTTCACGGGCCCGCCCGGCTCCGGCCGCTCCACCGCGGCCCGCGCCTTCGCCGCAGCCCTGCAGTGCGTCAGCCCGGACCGCGCCCTCGGGGGCGCCCCAGGCTGCGGGTTCTGCGACGGCTGCCATACGTCCCTGGTCGGCACGCACGCCGACGTCGAGATCGTCCGTACGGACCTGCTCTCCATCGGCGTCAAGGAGACCCGCGACCTGGTCCGCCGGTCCTCCCTCTCGCCGGCCGGCGGCCGCTGGCAGGTGATCGTCCTGGAGGACGCCGACCGCCTCACCGAAGGCGCAGGCAACGTCCTGCTCAAGGCGGTCGAGGAGCCCGCGCCCCGTACGGTCTGGCTGCTCTGCGCCCCCTCCGTGGAGGACGTCCTCCCCACCATTCGTTCGCGCTGCCGCCATCTCTCCCTGCGGACCCCGCCCATCGGCGCGGTCGCCGACGTCCTCGTCCGGCGGGACGGCATCGAGCCGGAGGCCGCCGACCGTGCGGCCCGCGCCACCCAGGGCCACATCGGCCGGGCCCGCCGCCTCGCCACCGACGAGCGCGCCCGGGCCCGCCGCGCGGCCGTACTCAAACTCCCGCTCCGCGTGGACGACATCGGCGGCTGCCTCAAGGCCGCCCAGGAACTGATCGACGCCGCGGGGGAGGACGCCAAGCAGGTCGCCGAGGACGTCGACACCAAGGAGACCGAGGAGCTGCGCGCCGCGCTCGGCGCCGCCGCCGGCACCGGCGGACGCCTGCCACGCGGCACGGCCGGCGCCATGAAGGAGCTCCAGGACAAGCAGAAGCGCCGCTCGACCCGTACCCAGCGCGACAGCCTCGACCTGGCCCTGGTCGACCTCACCGGCTTCTACCGCGATGTCCTAGCCCTCCAGATGGGTGCCTCGGTGCCCCTCGCCAATGACGAGGTGCGCGACAGCATCCACCGCATCGCCACCGCCTCGTCCCCCGAACGAACCCTCCGCCGTATAGAAGCCGTGATCGCCTGCCGCGAGGCCCTGGACCGCAATGTGGCCCCCCTCCTCGCGGTCGAGGCAATGACGGCGGCCCTCCGCGCCGGCTGACCACCGCCACTGCAGCCCACCTCCGCAGTCCACCCGCCTCGGCCCACCCGCCTCGGCCCACCTGCCTCAGTCCACCTGCCTCAGTCCACCTGCCTCAGTCCACCTGCCTCAGTCCACCCACTGCGGCTCATCCGCCCCCGCCGCTCACCCGGCTCGCCCCTTCAAGGAGACGCGCACACAACGTCCCCACCCGGATACTCTCCGAATACCCTTCGAATGCTCTCTGACCGAACGCGCCACTGCTCTCCCGCCCCCCCTCGACATCCGTCACGCGCTCACCACCACCATCACCATCACCATCACGACTGCCACCACCCCCGGCACCACCTCCTAGCCCCTCCCGGTACTTCCCCGCACTCCACCTTCCAGGGACCTCCAGAGACCGACACCGCACTCACCTCACCCCTATCCCAGGGACCGAGACCAAGGGACCGTCCATGGCCACCAGCCGACTGCTCCGCACCTCCGCCGCTCTCCTCGCGGCCACCGCTCTGCTGATCTCCGGCTGCTCCTCGGGGAGTTCTTCCCCCGACGACGAGGCGTCCCCGGGCCGCACCACGGAAGCCGGCGCCCAGCGCCCCGCCGACGATCCGACCCTCGCGCCCCTCCCGGCCTCGACCCCGGCAAGCCTCCGGTCGTACTACGACCAGAAGCTGAGCTGGCATCCCTGCGCGAGCAGCGGTTTCGAATGCGCCACGATGAAGGCGCCCCTGGACTACTCCCACCCCGGCGGGGGCGACATCAAGCTCGCGATCGCCCGCAAGAAGGCCACCGGCGCGGCCGGCCAGCGGCTCGGCTCCCTCTTGGTCAATCCGGGCGGCCCCGGCGGCGCGGCGATCGAATACCTCGAGCGGTACGCGCCACAGCCCGCCGCGGTCCGTGCGCGCTACGACATGGTGGCGATGGACCCGCGCGGCGTGGCCCACAGCCAGCCGGTCGAGTGCCTCACCAACAAGCAGATGGACCGCTACACCGAGACCGACCAGACCCCGGACTCACCCGCCGAGGTCAACAAGCTCGCCACCGCCTACCGCGACTTCGCCAAGGGCTGCGCATCCCGCTCCGGCAAGCTGCTCTCGCACATCTCCACCGTCGAGGCCGCGCGCGACATGGACGTGCTGCGCGCTGTCCTGGGCGACAAGAAACTCACCTACGTCGGTTCTTCCTACGGCACCTTCCTCGGCGCGACCTACGCCGGCCTCTACCCCTCCCGCGTCGGCCGCATGGTCCTCGACGGCGCGATGAACCCGGAGCTCGACGCCCGCGCCACCAACATTCAGCAGGCCGCCGGCTTCAACACCGCCTTCACGGCGTTCGCCGCGGACTGCATCAAGCACAAGAACTGCCCCCTCGGCACCAAGAGCACCGAGGACGCGGCCCAGCAGATGTCCGCCTTCTTCAAAAAGCTGGACGCCCATCCGGCAGCCACGGGCGAGGACCGCAAGCTCACCGAATCCCTCGCCACCACCGGCGTCATCGCCGCCATGTACGACCAGCGCGCCTGGCCCCTCCTGCGCGAATACCTCGCCCAGGCCAAGGCCGGCAACGGCCGGGGGCTGCTCGCCTTCTCCGACAGCTACTACGAGCGCAGCCCGAACGGCTCCTACAGCAACCAGATGTACGCCAACCCCGCCGTCAACTGCCTCGACCTCCCGCCCGCCTTCACCGGCCCCGGCCAGGCCCGCGCCGCCCTGCCCAGCTTCCGCAAGGCCTCCCCGGTCTTCGGCGACGCCTTCGACTGGGCCGCCCTGAACTGCGCCTACTGGCCGGTCAAGCCCACCGGCACCGCCCACCGCATCGAGGCCAAGGGCGCCGCCCCGATCCTCGTCGTCGGCACCACCCGCGACCCGGCCACCCCCTACAGCTGGGCCCAGGCCCTCGCCTCCCAGCTCTCCAGCGCCACCCTCCTCACCTACGAGGGCGACGGCCACACCGCCTACGGCCGCGGCAGCAAGTGCATCGACTCCACGATCGACGCCTACCTCCTCGACGGCACCGTCCCCCCGAAGAACAAGCACTGCAAGTGACTCACCTCACACTCCCGCGCCCCGCCCCCCACCCACTCCTGACCAGCTCCTAAACCGGTTACAGAGCACCCCTCCGCGATGTGTAGACTGGGCCGCGCACCACGCCGCCTTAGCTCAGTTGGCCAGAGCAACGCACTCGTAATGCGTAGGTCTCGGGTTCGAATCCCGAAGGCGGCTCAGAGAAGGCCCAGGACAGACACCCTCTGACCTGGGCCTTTGTGCTTTCCGGGGGCAGGTGGCGGCGATGAGGTACCCGTTTCGGGGCGCCATGATCGCCACCGGTGGACAACCGGTGGACAAGCGTGCGGCGAGCGTGCAGCGCGGTGGACAAGCGGGTGGTTGTTGTCGGACGACGAGCGGCCGATACGCCGGGGCGTCCGAGGTTCAGCGAGAGCACGGGGCTGGAGAGCGCTCTTGGAGGGTTCCCACTAAACCGGGCGACCCACGGCGCCGGCTGATGGAGAATCGGCAGACCGGGACGTCGCTACGGAGGAACCAGTCGTGAACGTGATGCGCTTCGACGCGGAGGCTGGGGAGTTCGTCCTGGGGGTCCGCGAGGAGAGCGTGCAGCTTCTGAGGGGCATGGGCACGATCTGCCTCCAGGTGGGCCTGGAGGTGAAGGCGCCAGTGGCCTCGAAGGCCGGCAGGTTTCTCGCGTTGCAGGCCGACCTCTACGGCATCCGGAACCCGTACGAGCGGACACTGGTCGGGCGGGTAACGGAGATGCTCCCATTCACTCCCGAGACCGGCGTCGAGCGCCCGGTTCTGAAGTTCCTGATCACCTCGCACCAGCTCCACGCAATCAACGAGGCCCGCGACGGAGACCTGCAGATGGAGCTGGAGGTCACCGGCACACTTCCCCAGGCCGCCGGCTACCCCGGGAGCACAACGGAGGTGCTGCATTTCAGCGTCGCCAAGAGCCGCTGGATCGACCAGATCAACGCCCTTGGCCCCTCGGTCGCCTTCGAGATGCACGTCCCGTTCCCGCTGGAGGACGACCCCCGTGCCGAGCCCGCCCGGCATCTGCGCGCCGCGCAGCGTCGGCTTCTGGACAACGACATCGACGGCGCGATCCTGGAAGCCCGCCGGGCCCTGGAGTGGATCAAGGATCACAGTGGCTGGAAGTGGCCCGGGAACAAGGACAGGCTGCAGCGTTCGCAGGATGAGCGATGGGCCTGGATTCGGTTCGCGGTCGAGGATCAGACGAGCGCGTCGGTTCACAAGGACGCCGTCACCGCCGCCTTTCAGTACAGCCGTGACGAGGCGAGGGCGCTCGTTAGCATTGCTGCTGCGCTGCTGACAGTGATCGACAAGCCTGTATGACTACGTGTAAGCCGGAGGCAGCGGCTGGCCGGGCGGGTACCGGGAGGCTATATGCGTAGGAGCGCGGAGAAGGGCGCGCTGGCGGCCGTCGCGGCCCTGCCGCGCACCCCGTCCGGCTTCGCCGACCGCGTCACCGCCCTGCTCGCGGGGACCGGGGCGTTGGCGGCGGAGTTGGACGCCACCCTGAGCGCGGCCGAGCGGCTGGTGGCCGAGGCGCGCGGAGCGGTCGGCGGCTGACGCCGACGGCGTGGCCGTAGGTCCGTACGGGCGGGTGCCTACCGGCCAGGCGCCCTTCGGCGTCGTCGACGTAGCCGCCGGGTGAGGACCGGCCGCGACCACTGAGCCGGCTCCGGCCGGGCCGGGCCGGGCCGTGCGGCAGCTGGCCGTGGCGAACCGCAGCCACTGCCGAGCCACTTGCACCTCCCGGCCGAGGCCGTCGGACGTCGGCGGAGCCTCACCGGTGACCTACCCTGCCCTGTCTGGGGAGCCTCGGTCAGGCGTCGTTGCCGCTGACCTTGACCGGGGTCGGGTCGGTGGCGAGCCCCGGCGCGTTGCCGCTGTACACGACCTGCACCGGGCGCCCCGGCGCCAGGTCACCGACCCCGATGAGGGTGACCACAGTCCGGCCCTGCTGGTCGGTGCGGGTCCGGCCCTTGCGTGCGGCACCCCAGACCGTGTCGACGCTTACGCCGTGGGGCAGTGTCAGGTCCACCGACCAGTTGTCGATCGGCTTGTCGGAGTGGCTGGTCAGGCTGTACCGCGCCTGGTAGTAGCCGCCCTCGTGGCGCTGGAGGATCCGAAAATCGGCGTCGACCCCTCCTTGGAAAAGGAACGTCTCCGGCATCTCATTGAAATACCATTGGAATTGAGCGAGTTCGGTACAGGGGAGCACGCAGAGGGAATTCGGGCCATCCCGGTCGTCGATGTAATAGGCGCCGCCCGGCGCCTGCTCTAGGTCCCAGCTGTTGGAGTTGCCAGCCGTTTCGACAGACAACTGATTGTTCTTGGCGGTGAGGTAGGCGGCGGTCTGGTAGGTGTCCGGAATCATCCCGACCGAGCCATTGCCCCACTTGACCATCTGCCATTTCGTGTACGGATAGCCCACGCGATCCAGACCGACCTTCACGCCGGGCTTGGGCCAACCGCCCACCGCCAGCGCCAAGCCGTTGCCGGTGTTCACCATGTTGTAGACATGACCGGGCCCGGGAGAAGGCGGATCCAGGAAGGCGACGGTTCCGTCGATGGCATCCGCATTACTGAGCATGCCGTCGTGGTCCGGGCAGGAGACCTGGCGGTTACTGGCCCCCTCAAGGCGGACACTTTCCTCGGGAACCATCTCGTCACAGGGCGAGCGATAGGTGCGATACATGGTTGGCGTCGGCGTCGGCACGTCGCCGTTGAGGATACCGAGGAAGTTGGTGTACAGCCCGAAGGCCATGTCGGCGACCGCTTCGGTGCACAGTCCGGTCGGTGGAACAACGCCTACGCAAAACTCCGACAACTTGGGGCGGCCGTTGTTGGGGCCGGCCAGAGAGACCCAGTGCACCACCTGACCACCCAGTGGTTCGGTCAGCGGAGTCATGTACTTCGCCGATCCGGAGTAGCCCTTGATCGCGTAACGTGTGACCAGGCTGCCCATCGAATGGGCGACGATATCAATCTTCTGGTTGCCGAATTGCCGCTTCACCCATGCGGCAAACCCCGCCCCGATCTTCGAGATGCGGTCATGGGTCTCGGCGTTGTAGTCGTACCTGAAGATGTCACCGCAGTTTGTCTGCTTTGCGGAGTCTCTGGTGGCGGTACACCCCTTGATGACGCCGCCGGTTGCGTATCCGGCCTTTTGGAAGGCGTCGACCATTTTCGTCCATACGCCCGCATCGGCTTGATAACCGTGGACGAAAACCACCGGGCGCGGCGCCTTCGACGCATCTCTTTTCGCTGCTCCCGGTGCGGTCGGGCGTGGGAGCATCGCCAGTCCCCGCCCCGAACTCCCGGTCGCCGCGGTTCGACCGGGATTCTCCCCCGCCGAGGCCGATGTCGCCAGGGAACCGAACAGCGCCGCGACCATCAGCACTGCGACGATTCTGCATGTTCTCATGTGCATTCCTCTTCCCATGTGACGGGGACGGCCGGGCTTCGGGCTCCCCTCCCGTCAGCGGAGCCGCCGTCACTGCGGCGCCTCCGCCACGGGGCGGGCGCACCGTGGCGGCTACCGGACCTGGACACGCTCGTCGAATATCCAGTGAGAATCGTCGTGCGAGCTGCTGCCGCCGAGGGTGGGCTGCTTGCCGCTTTCCTTGGTGCCGTCCTGCATACGAAGGTCGGAGCCGACATAGTCCTGGCGGAGGGTGAACCCGCTGTCGCCCGCGGGCGCGATCTGCCAGTAGTGGTGAGTCGTGTTCTCTTGGGTGGCTCCAGCGCCGGCCCGGCAGGTCAGGTACTTGCCACTGCGTTCGCAGCGCAGCCGGTAGATGCCCGGGGCGTAGCCGGCCTCCAGAGTCCAGCGCTGCTGCGGCAGCCCCGTGTAGGTCCACTGGACGACGGAGGTCTGCGCCGTACCGCCGTCGAGCGCCTTGCCCGTCGCCTGGTTCCAGACGACATAGGACTTCCCAGGCGCCAGGACGGGCCGGGTCAACGTATTGAAGCGGATCACGCAGGCCGTCATGTCGATGTCGCCGGCGTTCCAGTTGCCGTCCGGGCTGTCCACGTAGTCCATGGCCACGATGCCAGTTCGGTGGGTCTTGTAGAAGTAATCGCCTTCCAGCAGTTTCCGCGTCCACGGGTTGAGCCGCGCGGCGTATTTCCACGGCGTCCACACTGAGCTGCCGGCGCCGGTCGCGCTGAGGTGGTTGACATATATCTTCCGGCCGTGGAAGTTCCAGAAGGAGGCGCGCAGTTGCTCGTCCACCAGACGCTGCTTGCGTCCTGGCTGAGGATCCGCGTAGTCGTCCTGGACTGAGAACAAGCTCTCGTCCGAGAAGCGCAGGCCCTGATCCAGATAGGGCCACCCGGACATGAGAACGATCTTCCCGCGGGCCTCTCCGAGAGTGGGGAAGGAGCGGTCGAGATGAAAGAGCGAACGCCACCCCTTGACGTCGAGGTATTCCGCGAAGATCCTTTTGTACGCCGCCGTGTCGTCGGAATACTCTTGCTGCATCCGCATGAGAATGGTTTCCGTCGGATACGCGGCGAGGAAATCACGGCAGGTCTTCAGCACCTCCCCGAACACCATGCCCTGGTAGTAGGGGCCGTGATGGATCGTGAAGATGTCGCCGTACACGCGACAGCGGATGTCGAGGTAGCGCACCCCGGCTCGGAGCTGCCAGTGCAGATCCTGGTTCTGGCATTGAGCGAAACCCGCACTGCCCGCCTTGAAGCGGGCACACGACTCATGCGTTCCCGGAATCGACAGGCCGCGCAGGTCCGTTGCACCGGGAACGCGGCTCATCCACTGGACCGTGGCCGCACGAACGCCCCCCAAGTCGGTCCCGGAAACCTGCTGTTGCTCGGCCGATGCGCGAGTCGGCCAGGCCAGTGGCAGTCCTGCGGCCAGAGCAGCACCGAGCCCTCCGGCGGCTCCAGCACGCAGCAATTCCCTTCGGTTCAGGTGCGCCTTCACTACCCACTCCCCCCCCACTTCTCTCCCTGCCGACATCACCTGCCGTCCGCTCCGCAGCCACGGCGACGTGCGCCATGGTGCAACAGCACGCCGCCGCCGATGCGTTGATGATCCCGAAACGCAGGCTGGCTCCGCACGAAAAGCTTCAACCATGGCCGAAAACGACGCGAACAAAAGGTCTGGTAACGACTGTTGCTGTTCGGCGGTCTGCTCTTGGCGAGGGGGCGGCCGCAGGTGGTGCAGATGCCGGTCCAGCACTTCGGCAGGTCCTGAAAGACGTCGAGGACTTGGTAGAGAGTCAGGCCGGCATCTGGGCTTTGGGTCGTGCCGCTTGAGGGTGAGAAAGCCGTCGTCGAGATACATGCTGTCTTCAGGCGCTCACGTCTGGCAGATGTGAAAGGAACTCCTGGACGACGAGGTGGTCATCCGCCTGTTCGGCGAGGTGCTTTCTCCACCGGGTGACCGCGCGTCGTAGCGCTTTCAGATGTCGTCGTTATGTAGTTCCGGTCGGCTGGCAGCACGGCCACCTGATGATGGCCTCACATGCCGGAGCCCCGGTCAGCTTCCCTCTGACCGGGGCTCCTGTTCACCTGCTGTCAGGCGGAACGTTCCTGCTTCGTCGCGTCGTCCTTGCGTGGCGGCACCATCCTGGGCCGCCAAGGAGTCGTGTCCGACTTTGGCTCGTCATCGCGGACAGCAGCCAGCGGCTTACGGGCGTGCGGTACGAGCTGCACGACCTTCTCGGCGGCGTCGCGGGCGAGGTCGTCGAGGACGGACTGGTAGATGTCCCGCGTGATCCGGGTGTCGGAGTGCCCGAGTGTCTCCGAGACGACCTTGATGTCGACCCCGGCCGCGAGCATCAGCGTCGCGGCGACGTGGCGAAGGTCGTGGAGGCGGATGGGCGGCAGGCCGGCGGCCACGGTGAGGCGCTCGAAGAGGTCGCTGACCTTGCCGGGGTGGAGAAGGGAGCCGTCCTCCTGGGTGAAGATGCGCCCGGTGTCCTGCCAGCCCTCGCCCCATGCCTCGCGCTCCCGCTGCTGGCGTGCCTTGTGGGCGAGAAGGCCGTCGTTGGTCTCCTCGTCGAGGGCGATCAGGCGGTAGCCGCTGTCGGTCTTCGGTGCACCCTCGTGGACTTCCCAGCCGTCCTGGACAAGCTGCGTGGCCACGGCCAACGAACGCGCCTTCGCGGAGTGGTCCTCCCAGCGCAGGCCGCAGGCTTCGCCCCGTCGCGTACCCCGGAACGCAATGATGCGCCAGAGCATGTAGAGGCGATCCTGTGCGACGAAGTCGAGGAAAACGCCAGCCTGTTCTGGAGTCCAGACCATGACCGGCGAAGGCTTCTCCCCGGTCTCCTCCCAGCGAGCGATCCGCTCGTCGGTCCAGATCAGCGCCTTCGGCTTCGTCCCCGGCAGCAGCTCGACGTGGGCGGCCGGGTTGAAGCTAGGCATCACCTGCTGGGCGATAGCGACGTTCAACGCAGCCCGGAGCGTGTCACGGATATGGGGCTGAGTGTTCAGGCCGGTAATCCGGCGGAACGGCGACATCGCGTCGAGCTGGGCGCGGAACCACTTTCGTTGCGCTCGGTTCTCCGCCCCCTTGTTCGGGGTCGCTTTCAGCTCGGCGGCGACTGCCCGTCGCTGGGTGTTCTGCTCCTGGATCTCGATGTTCCGCTCGTTGATGGCGTCGAACATCGTGTCGATGTGGTGGACCCGGAGCTTGTCGAGACGAAGGTGCCCGAGCTGGGGTTTGAGATGGATGCGGATATCGCACTCGTAGCGCGCCACTCCGCCCCTGCGCAGCCGCTTGCGTCCGGTCAGCCAGGTGTCCAGCCACTCGCCGACGGTGACCTTGGAGTTCAGCGCCTGCCCGGTCTGGAACCGGCGGCGGGTCTCGTCGTAGTCCGGCAGCGGGGACTTTTCCTTGACGCAGTTGTCCAGCAGATCGCTGATCTGCGTCTTGCCCCAGGCGTCGTCCTCCTCGGGGATGGCCATGAGGGCGCGGACCCGGTCCAACTCCTCCTTGGCCTTGGTGGAGGTCTCGAAACCGCCGCGACGAAACCGCCGACGGCGACCGTCCTGGTCGGGATCCAGCTCCTGAAAGACCCCGAAGGTGCCGTGCCGCCGTCCTTCGAGCTTCGGGCACGACGCCCCGAGGGCCTTGCCGGTCTCCGGGTCAGTGCACCGGCACCGTCGGGTTATGGTGCCGTTCTTCACTAGATTTCCCCTGCGTCGGTGGGTATGTCGGGCTGGTCGACGAAGCGGAGTTCGTCGGGGAGGGCCGGAGGAGTGAGCCCGCGCTGCCGCATCCGCTCCCGGTAGGCCCGCAGCTCTTGGGCGTCTTCGTACGCGTGCTCCTCGTAGCCCTCGGCGCGTTGTAGGAGCGTGGCTCTGCGAGCGCGGTCGAGCGTGGTGCTGGCCGTCCGTCGGCGCTCCCGGGCCAGGGCGTAGGAGGTCATTGCGGCGGCCACAAGATCGCCGTGATGCCGGAACTGGTCGAGGGCATTCCGGGCGGTGCCCTCGGCAGCGGGCTCGTCCAGCGGGGTCTCCCCGGTGAACCATGCGAGCGCGTCCCACGTCGAGGTGGTCCGCCCCGGCAGGGCCTCCACCGTGGCGGACGTACCGAGCGGGAACAGGAGCGTGACCGGCGGGACGTCGAGAACGTCCGCCAGCACTACGAAGTCGGCCAAGGGGAGGCTCGCCTTCCGCCCCAGCTCCAGGTTCTTCAGCGCGTGCTCGGTGATCTCAAGGCCACGGTCCGTGCAGCCCTGGGCCACCTCACCCATGGTGAGGCCGGCGGCCTTGCGGGCCTCCCTGATCGCCTGTGCTACCCGGGCGGTGAACGCTGCCGCCCATCCATCGTGTGTCATGGCAGCACTTTAGATCGCTAAAAAGTGCTGCCGCAACTCCGTGATACACGTATGGCGACGCAGGAACACCTTAAATGCTTTGGAGGGCAACGTGGCGGCACCTTCTTTCGACAGGCGCGGACTGACTGGCGAGGAGTTGCTGGCCCTGCCCGCGGTGATCGACCTCGACACCGCCAATAAGGCGCTCATGATCGGCCGCTCGACGGGCTACGGGCTCGCCAGGCAAGGGGATTACCCGGTCCGGGTGTTGCGGCTCGGCAACGCCTACCGCGTCCCGACGGCCGAGCTTCTGAAGCTGCTCGGTTTGGAGAGCCCGCAGGCGGACGGCGACGACGACGTGATGGGTGACAGAGCCGAGAGCCATGCCCTTGCAGCCTGACGGCGGTCGCTGCGGAGCACAGGTAGATGAGGGCGGCCCCTGGCGTGAGCCAGGGGCCGCCCTCATCTGGAGAACCCTCGCGGTGGACGCGGGTCAGCGTTCAGTCGCTGCTCGTCCTGATCTGCGCTCCGTGTTCGTTGCGCTCGTACGTACGCCGTGTGTTCTTCTCGATCTTCCGCTCGACCTCCGAATCGAGGTCCAGCCCGTTCATCTCCGCCACTGCGGTCAGGTAGAGGAAGACATCGGCCAGCTCTTCTCCCAGGTCGGGCAGGCCCTTGCGCCAGGCGGTGAAAGCCTCGCCGACTTCGGCCGTGAGGAGACCGAACTCCATCGACACGTTGTCGGTGTTGAAGCCCTTTACGAGCTTGTTCTCCCAGGCGAGCTTCTGGGCGGATGAGATGTCCACGACTCCTCCGGAGCGGTACAGCGGGTGCTGCCGCAGCCTAGCGGGAGTCGTGGGTCCGGCGTGCAGTCTTCAAATCGCCTTCACCCGGCTGACGGGAGTTCGAGGACCGTTGTGTCGAGGGTGAGCACCTTGGTGTAGTCCGCGAGCGTGGAGAAGACCCGCTGGTAGCCGGTGACGAGTGCGGTGACCTCCTCCAGGCTGGCGGCTTCGCCGTCGCGGGTGAGGAGCCGTCGGCGAATGACAGGCGGGGGCGCGGTCAGGTGGACGAACAGGCCCATGCGGTCCATCACGCTCTCGGCCAGATCGAGCGCTTCGCTCCAGGTGATGCGTGACTTGCCGCGGTGCAGGGGTCCGTAGACCAGCTCACTGACGAAGCAGCGGTCGAAGAGGATGAGGCCGGTACCGTTGAGGATCTCGCGGTACCGGGTGGCCAGGTCGAGATGGTCAGGCGTCTTAGGGGAGTGGATCACCCGGAAGCCGTGCTGCGCTGATAGGCGCTGCGCGAGGGTGCTCTTGCCCGCTCCGTCGGGGCCTTCGAGGACGAGCGTGTCGTAAGCGGCCATCCCGTTGAGGTTCACATCGCCAGCCATGCCTGCACTGTCTCCCTGTCCGTGAGGTGAGCGTGGACGGCGTACTGGATCATGAGGTTGCGCCAGTTCGGCTCGCGGCCGGAGGCGTGGGTGTACGTCGGCTTCGGGTGGAAGGCTGCGATCCGGACACCGGACGCGAGGGCGGCACCGATCAGGAGAGCAGTACCGGGAGGGGTCTCCGGACCGGAGACATCCGCCAGGAGCCGCGATGCCCCGCACGCCGCGGTCAGATCGTCCAGGGCGCCAGTTATCGGGGCGGTGGCTGTGAAACGCCCTGGCAGCACCACCTTGTGGCCGGCGTCCAGACAGGGACGGGTGAGGTGGTCGTGCCCCCATGCCGCGTACGGCGACCCCTCGACGTACACGAGGTTGTCCTCGCCTGGGGGCGTCGGTCGCAGAACGGGTGTCGGCAGTCCCAGCACAGCCTCGACCGCCGTGTCGAGCGCAGCGCCGACCTGGCCCAGATTCCGGGAAAGGAACTCGGCGTAGTGCGTCGCACCCTGTTGGTGCGAGGACGTCGGTGGCCCGAGGCGCGGCACCCGGATGACGCGGTTGGCCACCGCCTGGATCAGCGGGTCCGGGAAGTCGAGGTGAGCGCCGTCCTCGGTGAGGGAGTAAGTCTGGAAGTCGGTGGTGAGCAGGAGCACCGGGATGCCGCTGGCGGCGGCGTAGCCGATCTCCATGCATACGCCGTCGTCGAGGCTCGGTCCGTGCAGGAGGGCGACCATCGCGTCGAGGCGGCCGAGGCGGTCCCGGTCCAGCTCGAACAGACGGCGGCCCTTGACCTCGGCGATCAAGTCCTCCTCGTCGGTGTCGCAGAAGGGCAGGAAGACGCGTTCGGTGCCGACCTTTGCGGCGAGCCGCTCGGCGAGGGCAGCGGCGAGGGCACGGTCGTGAGCGGCGAAGAGCCGGTGAGCTATGTAGATGGACACCAGCAGGAGCCCCCAAATCTGTGGTCAGGCACGGCGTTGTGCCGGGATGGGAAGGGGAGGGGCCGCCACGAAGTGGGCTGCTGCCTCCACCGCTTCGGCGAGGGACTGGGCGGGCGTTGCGCCCCGTGACCGGTGGGCGAGGAAGGTGCCGGCCACGGTGTCACCGGCCCCCGACACCTCGCATGGCGCCCGGGAGGGAGGCACCACCGAGGCGGCCTGCCGACCGAAGGCCCATACCCGGGCTGGGCGGGGGCCGTCGGTCACCACGACCTCCGGCAGGTCCGTCGTATCGGTGATGGCTTGGAGGAGGCGGTACTCGGCCGCGTTGACGAACACTGTGCTTGCCCGGTTGAGCCAGGGGGCGGTGGTCCGGATCATGTCCTGCGCGCTCGGCAGGAAGAAGTCGACGCTGAAAGTGGCGCCGTGGTGTACGAGCCGGTCAAGGACGGCGGCCGTATCGAGGGGGCGGCGGCAGCAGACGTGGTACTGGCTGCGCGGGTTTCGCTCCACGTGGGCGAGCGCGTGGTTGGTGAGCCGTTCGGCGACGCCGTAGTCGGTCCGGAGGTCGAGGAGTTCGCCTTGCAGGTCGTACCGGAGGTCGAAGCGGGTGGAAGGGCCGTCGGCCCCACCGTGTGCTGACCAGTCGAGCCCGTCGAGTCCCGGCGCCTGCGGGACGTGGGCCAAGTCCTCGCCGAGGACGCAGACCGGTGCGGCCGGGCGGCCCGCCCTGGCCGCCGCGAGCGCGACGAACAGCGCGGCGCCGCCGAGGCGCGCACAGCCGCGGTGGTCCGGGTACTGGGTCACGTCCCAGCTCACGTTGCCGATCACGTCGAGGCGCGTCACCCCCTGCCCCCTGGCTCGTCGGCTCGGTCGCGGTGAGCGCAGCCGACGGCCTTGGCGCACAGCGGCCTGCGCTGGCAAAGCTCTGGAGAGGGCCCGTTGAGGTACAGCCGCTTGAAGTAGATCAAGGTGAGGTGCACCCACCAGGTCGGCTCTGCGTCCTCGGGGATGGTGACCTGGTGGCCGTGTTCGGTGGCCAGGGCGCGGAGGTCGCCTGCCCGAGCGTGGACGGCGGCCTCCAGGACATGCCGCATCCTTTCGTGAGCCATCGATCCGGACGGCAGGTCGATGCCCAGGGCGGGAGCGAGCTTGCTGACCATGCCGGAGTCCACGGGGACGATCCCGCAGTGATACCCGCGAGCGGTGAGCAGCGCGCACTGGGCGACCTTGTACGAGGCCCCGCGAACACGCTGGGCGAAGTCGTCGACCAGCTCGTCGCCGTTGGCCGAGGGTGAGAGCGGGTCGACGCCCTCCTTGGTCCAGCCCTGCAGCAGATCGGCGAGCGAGCGTAGGTAGTCGGTCCTGGTCCGCGCCAGGCCCAGGGGGCGCACCAGCTCGGCGAGTTCGCCCTCGGTCGAGGCGACCAGGGCATCGAAGCCCAAGGCGTCCGCTGCCCGGATCACTGCCGCGTAGGTGCCGATCATGCGGTAGGAGACCCGGGTGGACCAGCCGGCGGCGAGCATCCGTACCCGCGGGTCGGTGATCGTCATGGGCCACCACCGGTTGTTGTCGTGGTTGGCCTCGACTTCGGCCCGGACGTCCGGCAGGGCAGCGGCACGGGCGACGAGCCGGTGCACCCGCTGGATCTCCTGTGGTTTCACTGTCGTGCGGCGGACAGCGGTCATGCCGTGACTCCTGAGCTGAGGCGGGCGGCGAAGAGGGCCATGGCCAGGTTGGAGGAGAAGACGGGTATCCGCAGGCGCTGCTCCAGCTCGATCACCGCCTGGAGGGTGTGCCACCCGGTGCAGGACAGCACCACAGCCTGCGCCTCGTCGACCGCGTGCTGCGGAAGTTCGTCCACCAGTGCCAGGACCCTGTCGGTGGTCACCTGCGGGTACCCGTCGTCCAGACCCAGGCTCACGTGCGCCAGGACATCGACGCCAGCCTCCGCGAGCGCGACGGTCTCGGCCTTGGTGACTTCGACGGGGTAGGGAGTGGCGAGCACGGCCCGCGTCACATCGGCGGTGGCCAACGCAGCGAGTACCGCGTCGAACGCCGTGGTGATGCCGGCGGGCAGGGGCGGGCCGCCGGTGAACCCGGCCGATGTGCATGCGAGAAGCAGGGTGTCCAGCTCGACGTGCGACAGCGAGTCCAGTGCCTGCGCCGAGGCCGCCCGTAGCCCGTGCCAGAAGGACTCGTCGATGGCGGTCGTCCCGGACGCGGGGACCAGCCGGGCGTGGTGGAAGACCGTGTTGCGCAGGCCGAGACGCGGCAGCTCGGTCTCGACCGCCACGTTCGCCCAGGGCAGCAGCAGCCCGGCCCGGACGGTCCGGTCGGTTGCTGAGTCCAGAGCCGCCAGGGTCGCGAGTGATCCGTCAGGCAGTGGGTGCACAGCGTTCTCCGTAGATCATCCGTGGAGCGTGTCCGGTGACCACGAGGTCGGCGGTGGTCCCGAGCGGCACGGCCGCCCCGCTCTCGACGACTTGGATGGAGTACGAGCCGAGCCGTCGCCACCAGGTCCCGCCTTGCCCGATGAAGTAGGAGTGCAAGCCCGGCACCCGCAGGCCGGTGGGGTACACCCGTTCCTTCATCGGCTGGTCCCAGATGTGGTCGACATCGGCCTTCCAGGTGGCGAAGTGCTCGGCGGACGGCAGCGGCTCCAGTTTTCCGCGGGCGGCCAGCGGCGTACCTGGGAAGGCTCGCGCCAGGCGGAGGTTGGTGCGGTGGCACAGGAGGCCAGCGTCGAGTATCGCGGCCAGGCCCTGGAGGTTGGCCGCGTGGGTGCGGTGGGTCTCGCCGGGCAGGCCGTAGATCAGGTTCAGGCCCGGCAGGAGCATCGGCAGCCCTCCGGGGCCACGGGCGGCTCCTGCCTCGTTGACGTTTTCGACCGCTCGCATGAGGATCTCGGGCGTGCAGGTCAGGGTGTTCCGCTCGATGACGGCGGGGTCGAAGGACTCGATGCCCATGGGCGCGCAGTTGCCCTCGGTGCAGTAGTCCGCGACCAACTTGGCGATGCGCCGACCCACGGGGGAGGCGACGGCGAGGGGATCGGCGTTGTCGATGTGCAGGACTTCCAGGTCGGGGCAGCGTTGGCGGATGCCGCCCAGCAGGGTGCGGATCGCCTCCTCGTCGCGGTTGCGGTAGGAGAAGAAGCAGGTCTGCTGCCCGAGGCGGAAGTTGCGGACGCCGGCTGCGTAAAGCTGTTCCACCTCGGCGACGACGTCGTCCACCTCGCGGAAGGCGACCATCGGCGACTTGGCCGGTTCATTGCAGAAGTCGCAGAACTTCCGGCGCGTGCAGCCGCGGTACAGCTCCAGCTCGGCGATTGGCCGCCAGGGCATCTGCTCGACCAGGCCGGTGAATGAGTCGCGGTCCCGCCGCATCTGCACGTAGTCCGCCGGCTGACGGCTGCCAAGAAGCAGATCGCCGGACGTGACGGTGTGGGTGTGGACGGCGTCGAACAACCCCGCGTACTCCGCGGGTGCCGCCACCGCGTACGTGGACAGTGGGCCCAGCAGGAAGCGCTGCCCCCGCGCGCAGGCGAGGGCTCGGGCGATCTCCTGCAGCGACCCGTTCACCGCGTGGAGATGGACCGACGGGACGGCGTCGCCTGCCACGACGACGACGATCTCGGCGTCCCGCAGAAGCTGGACGGCGTTTCCCCGGTTGACGGTTGCCGAGTACGTGAGCGGATCGCTCTGGGGCGGCTCGACGGCAGGCCGGCCTCCGGCCAGGCACCACCTGACGTCGTCGATGGTCAGGTACCGGACCTCTGCCTCGGGGCGCGCCCGGCGTAGCGCGGACCAAGCGCTGCGCACGTACGTCGACAAGTAAGGCGGCACGCCGAGGCCACTGGGCTCGACGGTGAAGCAGTCCAGGATGACTACAGGCTGCATGTTTCTCCCTCCGGAGCCGGGGGCGTCGATGGCGCTCCAGCGGTGTCCGCGCCGGAAGGCCGAGCGCCCGCAGCGCTACCAGTTTCATGGCTCCGGCGACGCGGGAGGAGGGGGCGAGGGGGTTGTTCGGTTGTACGAGCGTTGCTCTTCCATACCTGAGTGTCCGAAGACTGGGACACAGGGTGATCGGCGGGGCATCATCTACGCATGGCTGGCGGTGCTACGGGGGCTGGAGGGGGCAACACGGCCCTTGCCGCCCTGATCAAGGAAGCGGGATGCTCGAACGCGGCTCTGGCGCGGCGAGTCAATGAACTGGGCGCCCTGCAGGGCGAGATCACGCGCTACGACAAGGCGTCGATCACACGCTGGGTGCAAGGAATGATTCCCAAGGGCAAGTCCCCTCAGTTCATCGCCGAGGCCATCGGAGGCTTCTTGGGCCGGTCCGTCTCGCCCACCGACCTCGGATTTCCGCAGGCTCTGCGGCCCGTGGTTGCCCGTGCGCTGACGTACTGTGAAGACGTGGGTGAGAGCTTGCACACGCTCGCGGAGCTGGGCTCCACGGACATCTCGCGACGCAGCCTGCTCGGGGCTGTCCCGTTCGTCGCGAGCGCTCTCATGGACCCACAACGACAGTGGCTCCTGTGGCTCCTTGAGGACGAGCAGGCGCCACACCTTGCCTCTGTGGCAGGAGGCGGCCCCGTCGAGCAAGTCGAAGCGATGACCGCTATGTTCGACCTGATGGACAACCGCTTCGGCGGTGGAAACGTCCGCCCGAGCATCGTCGGCTACCTCAGCACCCAGCTCGCCCCCATGCTCCAGCAGTGGAACCTGCCTGCGCATCAGCGCCGCAGCCTCTACGTCTACGCCGCGAAACTGGCCGCCATGGCGGGCTGGTGCTCGTACGACACCGCCGAATACGGCCTCGCCGAGCGTTACATGATCCAAGGACTCCGACTGTGTGCCGAGGGCGGTGACCGGGTCCTCGGCGGACAGATTCTCGCCGGAATGTCCCATCTCGCGACCAGCCTCGGCAATCCGGCCGAAGGGGTCGCCCTGGCCCGCGTGGGCATCGCGACCGCCAAGTCCGCGGGCAGTCCTCTCGGTCTCATGCGACTGCACGCCATGGCTGCCCGCGGATACGCCATGCTCGATGATTCCCGGCAGGCGACGGCCTCGCTCGTCGCTGCGGGTGCTGCCCTGGAGCACAGCCACGGTCCCGCCGAGGAGTCCCTCTGGGTCCGTTATCTCGACCACCACTATCTGAACGCTGAGGCCGCCCTCGTCCACCGCGATCTCGGGGAGGCGTCCGAAGCCGAGCGCCTCGCGGCGGCCTCGGTCGAGGCCAACAGCGATCGACGCCGTCGGCAAGCGATCAGCAGCTCGGTGCTGGCGACCGCACTACTCCAGCAGGACCGGCTGGACGAAGCGGTCGGCACGGCCAGCAGCGCCTTGGGCCTGCTCAGCGGAGTGCACAGCGAACGCTCCGTACAGGCCCTGCGCGACTTCCGCACTCGCCTCACCCTCCGCCGGCACGAAGCGATCGTCCGCGACTTCGAGCGCAAGGCCCGCCCGATACTCGGAGTATCCGCAGCCTGAGCGGGTCCTCAGTAGCCCCGTGGCGTCGGCGCGTTTTGTCCCCTGTCCACGGGAAGATTGACCCCGGTCACACCTCGGGCCTGGTCGGAGAGCAAGAAGGCGATCGCGTCCGCGACCTCGTCGGGACGGACCAGCTCGCGCCCCGGGAACTCAGCAGCGAACCGCTGGAAGGCGGCAGGGTCCTCCTGCCTCAGTCGGTCCCACCGCTTTCCCGGGATCAACATGGAGCCCGGGCTCACGGCGTTCACGCGGATCCCAAGCGGTCCCAGTTCGCGTGCCAGCGAGGACACCATGTGGAGCTGCGCGGCCTTGCTCGCCCCGTACTGCGCCTGCGGACCGGGCTTCCAGCCGGAGATCGAGGACACGACCACGATCGACCCGCCCTCCGACGCCCGGAGATGACCGGTGGCGCTCGCGGTCAGCCGAGCAAAGTGGCCGGCATTCAAGGCCCAGGTCGTCGCCCAGTCCTCGGCCGTGGCGTCGGTGATGCCCCGGCCACGTGCACCTCCCGCGCAGGCCACCGCGCCATCAAGACCACCGAACGAAGCAGCGGCCGAGTCCACGAACCGCTCCAGCAGCTCCGGCGCGGCGACATCCAGCGGCTGGGTGAACAGCTCGTCGCCGGCACCGAGCGAACGACGTAGCCCGTCCAAGGACTCCGACGTGCGTGCGCAGGTGGCGACCCGGGCCCCTTCGGCCAGCAGTAGGCGGACCACTGCTTCCCCCAGGCCCCTGGAGCCGCCCGTCACCACGATGCGGCGGCCCGCGAACCTGCCAGCCCGAAGGACCGATTGCTTCCCCTGCTTTGTACTGCCTGCCATGCGTACAACCTCCGGCCAACTGCGCCAACTCGCACGTCTGAAGCCACCCTTACTGCATCCTTCATATCCCCTCGCTGTCGCGGTTCTCTTGTGGTCGTGCCCGACCCGGAACAACCGGGCAGCCGACGACAGCCGGCCTACGCAATTCGCGCTCGGGTATGGCACGACCCCGGCACTCCACCTGCCTACCCCCTGAACGTCGAGTCGGGGTTCAGGCGGCCCAACACGAATCGAGCGAGAGCCAGCGACCGCACCCCGCGCTCCTCTCCCCACTCGGGAGGCACACCGTGTCCCAGGCACCACCCCCGCGAGACAGGCTCCTGCTGGCCGGCACCCCTAACGCCGTCAGGATGGCCAGGCTTCACACCACCGACGTTCTCTCCCGCTGGGGTGTGGACCCGGACAGCATCGAGACCATCAGGCTCTTGGTGTCGGAGCTGACCACCAACGCCGTACGGCATCCCAAGAAGGGGGACCAGCAGGAGCCCTCTGATGCTCAGCGGGACACACTCCAGACCTTCGAGATCGCGCTTGAGATCATCAACGACGTCGTCCGGGTGTCGGTCTGGGACCGGGACACCGCTGCGCCCGTCGTGAAGCAGGTCGGCCTCGAAGCCGCCAGCGGACGAGGACTCTCCATTGTCGCCGCGATGAGCCGGCGATGGGGGTGCTACCCCGCCCACAGGATGCCTGGGAAAGTCGTATGGGCGGAGGTACCCGTTCGCCCGGAGGCGGACGGCCGTGCCGAGAGCGAGGCCAGCAGTTCGGGACACCCCTCCGAGTGGACGGCGGTAACGGCTGAGTCGGAAGTGCCCCGCTGTGGAAATTGGCGCTTACACGGATCGATCGGCCGCGTCCGTCCAGTAGCAGGGGTCGAGCATTTCGCTCGGCCAGGAAGGCTGGCGTACAGCCCCACGGGGTCCCATCTGCTCGAAGTACGGTGCGAGGTCGAGCACGGGCGTTCCGTCTACAGCGTCGAGATCGGTGACCACGAGGTCCCGGCACTCCACCCTGAGCAAGCGCGGGTAACTGATTGCCAGTTGGTTGGGCCTCCGGTGGTTGCGGTGGACGAACGTACCGGTCACCGGCCACTTTGGGTTTCCCCGGGGGCTACGCGCGTGAAGCTGGACGTCTTCGGGGCGGGCCAGGTGAAAACGCCACGTCACCGTCAGGTGGGAGAACTCCTCGATTCCCTGGAGTGTTTCGAGGGGGAACACGTCGTTCAGACGGATGATCGATTCGACTCCGCCCTGGTAGTCGTCCAGAACGCGGGTGTGGCCCCCGACGACCGTTGCGATCGATTCGACCTCGTACGTCGTCATCGGCGCTCGTTCCTCTCCCTCGGAGTTGCGTGTTCGGCAGCCGGACTGTGCCGCGGAACTGCTTCGCGGTCAGCCTATGGCCCGCAACATGTCCCGTGCCCGGCAATCCAGCTCAGCGACGTGGCGACCCCCTCGTTGACGAACCGGCGAGAGATCGCTTTGCATCCGGACGATGACGTCGCGGGCACGGCCGGACTGTACGCCGGTCATGGCGTCGAGAGCCCGATTCCAGGTAGCGCATGCCTCGGCGAGGCGTCCCTGCTGGACCTGGACGGCGCCGAGGTAGCCAAGGGTCACGCTGTGGGTGCGGGCGTATTGCTGCCGGCGGCGGGTGGCGACGCTGCGCTGAAAGTGGATCTCCGCGTCGAGGGGCTGCCCCATGTCGCGGAGGGCGCAGGCGGTCTCATGGGCAAGGGAGGCTTCCTGGAAGAAGTCGACGCGCCCAGGGGCGTCACTGTTGTCGGCGCGGGAGAGGTCGCGCTCTGCGCGGCTAATGGCTGCGAGGGTTCCGGCGCGGTCTCCGTCGGCGGCGAGGGCTCGGGCGTGGACGATCCCCAGCAGTGCCTTCTCGCGGTCGCTGGCCTGACCGTAGC
Organism: Streptomyces lydicus; assembly: GCF_004125265.1. Lineage (GTDB taxonomy): Bacteria > Actinomycetota > Actinomycetes > Streptomycetales > Streptomycetaceae > Streptomyces > Streptomyces lydicus_C. The sequence continues at coordinate 4,120,614 of NZ_RDTE01000003.1, read as the reverse complement.
GGTCGCGGGACATGGAGGCGTCGGCCAGCGCGAGTGCCCTGCGTGGGTGCCCGAGGTCCACGGCTTGGTGTGCGAGGGCGCGCAGGATGTGGCCGCTGAGCGGTCCGTCGTCGGCTTCGGCCGCGATGCGGGCGGCAAGAGTGAGGTAGCGCTGGGCGGTGCGGTGCTCGGAGGCGTCGAAGGCCATCCATCCCGCGAGGTAGGTCATCTCGGCCACGGCAGAGTACGTGTCACGGCGGTGCTGCTCCGTACGAAACCTGCTGCTGAGCAGGGGTACCGCTTCGTCACGAAGGTGGCCGGCCAGGGCCGAGCGCCCAGAGGCTCCGCCACGCTGCTGGTCGCGCGCGGAGTAGAAGGTCGTCAAGCCCCGAACGTCGTCGATGTCGCCCTGAGCTACCAGTCGGGAGGAGGTCGCTGGGCGCTTGGCCGCTGCGGCCGGGGCGGCTGCCCACCAGGAGGCAGTGGGCAAGGCGAGGCCAGCGGCCGAGTACGAGGCGGTCGCCAGCAGCTTGCGTCGGTGCATATCGAGGTCGTTGCTTCCCAGCTCGGCCAGCACGGTCAGGGGGTCGATGCTCCAGTCGGTACCGCTGCCGCTCGGGACTGTCGGCTCTCCCTCCAGCCCAAGGTCGGCCAGGGTGAGGCGGCGGCCCAGTCTGCGGGACAGCGTCTCGCGCAGGATATGGGGAGCTCTTCCGCTCGGGCGCGTGCCCTGGACCCACATGGCGATGTGCGAGCGGGAGATGGCCTCCAACTCGCGCGCACCGCTCTCGGCGGCAACGCGGGCGACAGCGGCGGCAGCTTGGGGCTGGGACCAGCTTGCTTCGTGCAGGAGTGCGGCGAGGGCGACGTTTCGCTCACGGGCCATGGGCTGCCCCTCGGTTCCAAGATGATCTTTGACGCCTTTGACGGCCTTGGTGGCAGCGCAGGCATATCCCTCGGCAGGGATTCACGGTTCGCTCAACGTAGCGGCCGAATGACTCACTTTGCACGTCCGCCGTCAGCGCTACACGGCGCTCTTCACTCAACTTGGCTTGAATCGAAAAGGAGTTGCGTTATGCGTCTCTCGCTGGGCCTCCGTCGGGAAGCTTGCGACGGGCGGGACCACATCGACGTGGAGCAGAGGGTGCGGCGGAATCAGGCGGTGGCCGCAGCCGAGACGGTGGCGCTCGTGCTGGACGAGGACTCGCCGCTGCCGGAGAGTGCGGCCGACGTGGAGGACCTCGCGCGGCGTCTGCGTGGCCACGTCAATCGGCTCGGAGTCCTGGCGGCACCGAGCGAGCCAACCTTGCTCCGTGCGCAGCAGCTTGCCTCGGCCAGCGTCCCCGAGGGCTACATGCCGAGCAGGGTGTATCTGGTCAGGCTCGCCGAAGTGACCCGGGAACTTGTTGCGACAGTGCAGTCCGACGGTGTTGGGCCGGCCCTGCCGACGTGGAGACGGCGTTGGCGGAACCTGCACATCAACGGGCTGTGCGGAGTGGTCTTCGTAGTCGTCATCACCTACCTGGTTTCTGGCCATTTCGGTGTCCCGGACGTGACCGTCACCGGGGCCGTTTTGATCGCGCTGATTCTCGGCCCCATGACGTGGCTGGTTCTTCGCGGCGGTCGCGCGACCGGTCCAGAGGCTCCAGCAGAAGCGGACCCCACACCGACTCGGATCGAGCCTCCTGCGGTCCGGTGACCCTCGGAGTCTCTCCTCACCGACAGTTCCCGGCCGTTGCGGCGGCCCTGACGCCACCCCCGGATCCACGGGGCTAACGGAGACCCACACGATGAAGCGCCTTCCGCGTATCGAGCAGTACGGCCTGATCGACGACATACAGACCAGTGCCCCCCTCTGCGACGACGGCTCGATCGACTGGCTGTGCTTGCCCCGCTTCGACTTGCCAGCCCACTTCGCTGCGCTGCTCGACTCGGGGGAGCCGGCAGCCGAGGTCGCCGTGCTCTTGGCGGCGGGTGTCTGATGAACGCGATTGCCATCACCACGATCATCCTGCTCGCCGCTACCGCCGTCCTCGCCGTAGCAGCGGCCTGGGCCGCGCACCGTCGCTGGCAGAAGACGCGGCAACAGGCGCACCTCCTGGCTCGCGAACAACAGGGGACCGAACGTGCCCTGCACAAGCTGGTCCACGAGACGCTGCCCCAGATCCACCAGGCGGGCGGTCGGATTTCCGTGCCAGCAACTGCACCGGAGCTGGCCGGAACCTCGGTCGGTGAGGAGCTGACCGCAGTGACCAAATGCGCCGCCGACGTCGTCCAGGCGGTGGTCCGCGATATCCAGCACGCGGCACACCGAGAGATCGAACAGACGAAGACGATCGGCGCGGAGTAGATCGCGCGTGTACGTGCCACTGCCGTGCGTTCCACAGAGGCCGCGGTGCGCAGCGTGTCTTCGGCGCTCGTGGGCATGGCCGCCAAGACCAGCCGCAAGGTCAGCGAGGGCGTGCGTGAGCACGAGGACGACGCTGCGTTCGAGACGTTGACCGGTATCGACCACACCGTGCAGCAGATGCTGCTGGTCGCTCAGGGTTGGACCATCCTGGCCGGCGGCCGGCTGACCCGGCATTGGCCCACGACGACGCTGACCGATGTGGTGCGGGCGTCGATGGGGTATGTCGAGGACTACCAGCGCGTACAGCCACAGGAATTGACCGTCGCGGTGAAGACGCGCGTGGTCGGGCCAGTGGTGCACACCCTCGCGCTCCTGCTCGACAACGCGCTGCGCTTCTCACCACCGCAGTCCAGGGTGCATGTGTTCTTCGAGCAGGGCCACCACGGGGTCACCGTCTTCGTCGACGACAGCGGCTTGCAGATGACGCCGGAGCAGCTCGACAGCGCCCGGGACGTCCTCACCGGACACCGCACCGACGACATCACGCAACTCGGCGCCCACCCGCAGACCGGATTCAGGGTCGCCGCCGCCCTCGCGCGCACCTACGGATTCCGGGTCGATGTACAGGCACCCAACTCCCTGCTGGGTACCCGGGCGCTCCTCACTCTCCCGCAAGACCTCCTCACCACGGTGCCGCAGGCGTCACCGACGTACACGCAGCCGATGCAAGATGCACCGCAAGCTGGTCTTGCCCCCGTCCCGGACGGTCGGCCCCCCTCGCTCGCCCCGGTTTCGGTGACCCCGCAACCCGCACTGGCTCCTGTCCCTGCTGCGGCCGAGGAGCCCGACCGGACTGTGCGCACGACCGCCAGCGGACTGACGGTGCGCCACCGCCGGGCCGCTGCTTCCGCTCCCGTTCGACGCCCGGCCAACGCCGAGCCGGGCCGGGCGAGCGTCGTCGCCGCCTGGTCCCGCGGCACCCAGCGCGCCCGCTCCGAGCAGAAGGCCACCTTCCCCACTGCCGATACTGACCAAGGACACGACGCATGACCGACAAGAACATCGGCTGGCTCCTCGAAAGCCTGGAGGCTACCGCCGGCGTGGAGTACGCCGTACTGGTCGCCGCGGACGGCATGAGCCCGGCCCACACCGACCGGCTGCCGCGCGAGCGCGCCGAGAAGATCTCGGCCATTGCCTCCACGCTGTGGGGAGCGTCGAGGGCCTACGACCGGGAGACGACCGGTGGGGGCGTCCGCCAGTTCGTCATGGAATCGGTCAACCACATCTCCCTGCTCATCCCGGCCGGAGAGAACACGATGCTCTCCGTGCGCACTGACAGCCCCCATGCCGATATTGGCGTGATCAGCGAGGCCGCACTGCGCCTGGCCGCGAGCGTGGGCGACCAGTTGGGGGTCAGGACGCGCGACATCGGCGACGCGGAAGCACCGTCGGCATGAGCAGGCCGCGGCAGGACCCGGATTTGGTCAGGCCCTACGTCCGCACGGGCGGGCGGACCCGCCCCAGCACGGACGTGCGCCTGGAGAGCGTGGTCTTCGCCGCGACCGGCACCCGCCCCGGACTCAACCCGGACGCACGTCGGCTGCTCGCCCTGTTCGCACCCGCGCAAGGCGGAGGACTGGCCGTTGCCGAAATCGCCTCCGCACTCGCCCTACCGCCCTCGACCACCCGCATTCTCGTTGCCGACCTCATCGAGCACGGGCTGATGACCCTCGCCCAGGGCCAACCCGACGACCGCCTCCCGGCCTCACTCATCGAAAGGGTCCTCAATGGCCTCCGCGCTCACGCCTGACCGGTTTGTCGCGCCGACCGTCACGGCTACCGCGAAGATCGTGGTCGCTGGAGCCTTTGGGGTGGGCAAGACGACCTTCGTCAGCAGCGTCTCCGAGGTCCCTCCCGTGCACATGGAGGAGCCCATCACCCGGGCGAGTGCCCTGGTCGACGACCTGGCACGCACGCCGGCCAAGTCCACCACCACCGTCGGCGTGGACTTTGGACGAACGCACCTCAGCGACGACCTGGTGCTCTACCTCTTCGGCACTCCGGGCCAGATCCGGTTCAGGTTCCTGTGGGAGGAGCTGATCGTCGGCGCCCTCGGAGCCCTGGTTCTCGTCGACCCCCGCGACTTGGACGCCTCCCACGAAATCCTCGGCCTCCTCGAAGAGAACGGCGTTCCGTACGCGGTCGCGGTCAATCAGTTCGACGGCGCGCCCCACCACCCGCTGGGCGAGGTCCACGAGGCCCTCGCCCTGGCGGGACACACGCCGCTGACCGTGTGCGACGCCCGCGAGCGAGCGTCCTGCATGCAGGCCCTGATCCAGCTCACCGAATACCTTGTCCGACTCGCGCACAGTCTGGAGCCCCGACCGTGAGCACCGCGAACCACCGCATCCCCCTGTACGAGCCGGACTTCGCCCAGGACCCTCACACGTCCTACCAGCGCATGCGGCTGCAGTTCGGCTCCCTGGTTCCCGTCCTCCTGGCCCCTGACGTACCTGCGACGTTGGTCGTCGGCTACGAGGCAGCGCGCCGAATTCTTGGCGACCCGCAGCGCTTTCCCGCCGACCCGCGCCGGTGGCAGACGTCCGTCCCCGACACCTGCCCCATCCGTCCCATGATGGAGTGGCGCCCCAATGCCTTGCGCTCGGCCGGCGCCGAGCATGCGCGCTACCGGGCCGCGAACACCGCCGCTCTCGGAGCTGTCGACCAGCACGCGCTGCGCGACCACGTCGAGCGGGTCGCCGAGCAGACCATCAACACCTTCAAGGCCGCCGGCAAGGCGGACCTTCTCTCCCAGTACGCATGGCCCATCGCCTTCCGGACCCTCAGCTACCTGCTCGGCTGCCCAGACGATGTCGGCCACCGGATCGCCGATGGAATGGCGAAGATCTTCGACGGGGTCAACGCCTCCACCGGCAACCGGATCCTCGCCCAGGCTGTCGCCGACCTCGTCGCCCTGCGCCGCCGACGTCCCGGCTCCGACGTGACCAGCAGGCTCCTCGTGCACCTCGCCCGGCTGAATGACACCGAGATGGGCCAGCAGTTGATCACCCTCTACGGGGCCGGTATCGAGCCCCTGACCAACTTGATCGTCAACACCCTCCTGGAAATGCTGACGAATGACGAGTTCTCCGGAGACCTGCACGCGGGCGATGCCTCCGTCCGCGAGGCGCTCGACACGGTCCTCTACCGCGACCCGCCGCTGGCGAACTTCGCGATGACCTACCCGCCTCGGCCGGTCGACATCGGTGGCTACCTGCTCCCGGCTGACCAGCCGGTAGTCATCAGCTACGCAGCCTGCAACAACGACCCCACCGTGGGAGCCCACCGGGCAGTGGGCAATCGCGCCCACCTCGCCTGGGGTGCCGGCCCGCACCGTTGTCCCGCCAGCTCGCACGCCTATCTCGCCGCCGAGGCCGCCATCCTCCACATCCTCGATGTTCTTCCCGAGATGGACCTCGTCGGCCACCGCGACGACCTCGTTTGGCGCCCCGGCCCCTTCCACCGTTCCCTCACCGCCCTGCCTGTCGCCTTCCCCGCGAGCTGAAAGAGGCAATGTGTCCCCACAGCAGATCCTCGTCCTCGACCCCACAGGGGCCGACCCGGACGCCGAGCACCAGGCCCTGCGCGATCGCGGCCCGGCCACGCTGGTAAACCTCCTCGGCGTGCGCGCCTGGAGCGTGTCCGACCCGGACCTCCTCAAGCAGCTCCTGACCAGCAAGGACGTCTCCAAAGACGCCCGCGCTCACTGGCCGGACTTCGCCGAGACCGTGCCCACCTGGCCACTGGCCCTGTGGGTGTCCGTCAGCAACATGTTCACCGCCTACGGCAAGGATCACAGCCGCCTGCGCCGCATGGTCGCCCCCACCCTCTCGGCGCGCCGAACCGCTCCCCTCCAGACCTACATCGAGACCCTCGTCAACGCCATCCTCGACGACCTCGATGCCCTTCCGGCCGACGAGACCGTCGACCTGCGAGAGCACCTGGCCTACCCGCTACCGATCGCGGTCATCGGCCAGCTCATGGGCGTACCTGCCGACCGGCGGCCCGAGTTCCGCACCGCAGTGGACAACGTGTTCGCCACCCACCTCACCGTCAAGGAACAGGTCGCCAACACCGCCACCCTCTACGGCTTGCTGAACACTCTGATCGAGATCAAGCGCACCGAGCCCGGTGAGGACATGACCTCGTCGCTGATCGCCGCCCGCGACGAGGAGGGCGACGGCGCGGCCCTCAGCAACGCCGAACTGCGGGACACACTCCTACTGATGCTCGCGGCCGGATACGAGACCACGGTCAACGTCATCGACTCCGCCGTCACCGCCCTGTGTACCGACCCGCAACAGTTGGCTTACGTCCGCTCCGGCCGTTGCACCTGGCAGGACATCGTCGAGGAGACACTGCGCCACCAGCCCGCCATCAAGCACCTCCCCCTGCGCTACGCCCGCGCCGGCATCGCGCTCCCCGACGGGCAGACCATCCAGGCCGGAGACGCCATCCTCGCCTCCTACGCCGCCGCCAACCGGCACCCCCGCTGGCACAGCCACGCCGATCGCTTCGACGCCACCCGCCCCAGCAAAGAGCACCTCGCCTTCGGCCACGGCGTCCACTTCTGCCTCGGGGCTCCGCTCGCCCGCCTCGAAGTCACCGCCGTCCTCAGACTGCTCTTCGAACGCTTCCCCGACATCCAACTCGCCGCCGCCCCACACGAGCTGAAGCGACTGCCCAGCCTGATCAGCAACGGCCACACCACTCTCCCCGTACGCCTGCGCCCGACGCCGGCCCACTGACCGATACCCACGAGGAATCACGCCATGACCGCGCCCGCCAGGACCACGCCGCTCACTCCGACCGAACGACGCATCGCCCAACATGTGGTGAACGGCCTCCAGACACGCCAGATCGCCAACGTCGAGACGGTGTCGGTCCACACGGTCCGTTCGCACATGATCACCGTACGCAGGAAACTGCACTGCCCCGAACGTTGCTCCCTCGCGGTCGTCGCCCACCGCCTGCTCAGGGTCAGAGAGGTCAGCGTCCCGGCGGCGAAGGCGCCGTCGCCCGACCTGAGCACCGAGCAGATGAGCCTGCTCAGAGCCGTCACCCAGCACAGCAGGCTGCTCGACATCGCACACGCTGCCGACATCGACCCGGGGGACCTGCGCGCGACCCTCGACAAGCTCCTCGCCGACACGGGCGCACCGGACACCACCAGGCTGGTCACCCGGGCCCACGCCTGGAACCTGCTGACCGCGAAGCAGGCCGGCGGGGCGCAGGGCGGGGCGAACTCGTGACAACGTCCCCTACTCCCACGGCGGCCGAGACACCATCGGCACCCCCGCCGCAGCGGCCGACGCCGATGGCGTCCCCGTACGAGATGCGCTCGCTGCGCACGGAAGCCGAACGAGCCGAAGCCGTCGCACTCGTCCAGGACCGGCAGCGCTGGCTCACCCTCCGCAGCCTGCCCGTATCCGCCCGCGCCGACATCCCGGATCTCTTCCGAAATCCGCAGGCAGAGCTGGCCGGACTGTTCGAGGACGGCCTCCTGCTCGCCTGCATGATCTTGCAGCGTGAGCCCAACCTTGTATGGGGCGCGGGGCCCTCCCTATTCCTTGGCCACGTTCACACCCTCCCCGACCGCTCCGATGACACGATCCGGCTCATCACACTCTGGGCGTCTGATTTCGCCGCCCGGCTCGACCTGCCGCTGGTGCGGGCCGAGGCCCTCGCCCGTCGTCCTCTCGACGTCGATCCGATCGCCCGGTTTCTCAAGCGCCTCACCGACATGGGCTGGGACCTGCGCAGCGCGGGGACTGGACAGACCGGCGAGCGGGCCGCCCGACTCGAACTGGCCACGGAACACCGGCCTGGTCTGAGCGCACTCGTCGGTTGCCGAGTTGTCCGGGAGCGGCGGTCCTCGGCGGACGAGCGGAGCATCGCGTGACGACCGCCGAACCGCTCCGGCCGGACCTCGCCCGCGAACTGATCAGACTGGCGGAGCAGTCGGCTGCGCGCCGGGCACGGCGTCTCCGGAACCAACTCGACGCCATCCAGCTCGGACGGGGCCGACATGCCGATCACGCCAGCACCAAGCTGCTGCGCCGCATCCTGGCCGACCACGACGGCTGGCCCGGCCACCGCCTCGTCGGTCCCGACGCTGCTCGCGCCGCCTGGAGTATCGCCCTCCACTCCAACGACGAACCCGACTTCCAGCGGGCAGCCGCCATCCTGCTGCGCCGCTCCGTCCAAGACGACGACGCACCTGTCCGGCATTGGGCGCATCTTCACGACCGCGCCCTGATCAACCACGGGCACGACCAGGAATTCGGTACCCAGTTTCTCCTCGGCGCGAATGGGATTGACCGGTGCCCTGTGCGCGCGCCGACCGCTCTGGACCAGCGCCGGGTTGACGTGGGGCTTCCGCCAGCCGCCGTCGCTTTGGAGAAGGTACGCCACCGATTCGCCTCCATGTATCCGACCGTCGTGCTCGCGGGGGCCGCATGACGGACGACGAAGCGCCGCTCGTGACCGCCGAGGCGTGCAGGGGAAGTCGCGTCTGCAGGGCGCATCCCTGCAGACGCGGGCCTGCCCGCCCTGGCGAGTCGGCGACCCACCCCCATGCACCTCGTGACCAAACTCCGCGAAAGGACCGTTGACCCATGAAGCTCACCACCGCCGTGCTGACAGCCGGCGCTGCCGTCTCCTTCGCCACCGCCGCGGTCGGGGTCTCCCGACTCCGCCAGGCCGCGCGACACCAGGTCGAGAGGAACGAGATCGCCCTTACACGGAATCAGCTCGACTGGCTGACCCAGATCTCCACGAATGCCGACCTCGCGAAGGACTGGGCGCCCGACGACATGAGCGTCGGGGAATACATGCGGCTGATGAAGGCCAACCAGGTCATCTGCATTGTCGGCCTGCGTGACCGTCTGGGCTTCATCCGCGATGGGCAAATGCCCTTCTACGCCTCGGAGATCATGAACAAAGAGGTATGCAGGAGGTACTGGTCCCATTTCGGAGACCTCCGAGTCCGGGAGGCCGAGGGCGACGGGTGTGCCGAGGAGTTCACGGAGGCCCTGCGCCAGGCCGCGCGTGCCTACCCGCAGGTAAAGCCCGCCGCCTGAGAGCGGCCGCGATCTCACTGCCTTCCAGGCGTCCTGACCGAGGCGAGGCCGCCGCCTCGGTCAGGACGGCCTCTAAGCGGACCTTGTCATTTCCGGCGAGACCGACCTGCTTGACCTTCGTCGGCATCTCGCTGCCGGGACGGCAGCCCCAGAGCAAACCGAGTGAGAGGGAAGACGAATGCTCAATTCCGTCAGCCACCTGGAAGTGGTGGCACGCGAATGGAAGATCAACCCCGAGGACGTACTGCTGGTCGCCCTGAACAGCTGCGGTGCGCGGTCGACACTGGACAAGCCACGAATGCGATTCCAGCTGGAGCTGGACTCGCGGCCGACGGATCCGTCGTACCTGATCCTCTCGCTGGGGCGTGTCGACTCGCCGTTCGAGATTGACGAACGTGAGCTGCGGCTGCACGGCGAGCGGGTCGGTACGGTCGCCGGCATCGAGGACGACGACGCCGTGCTGGGCTACTGGCGCAACGGCACCAAGATGCTCACCCTGAACTCCAATCAGCGAAGCCAGTGCGTCGGGTGCACTTTCTGTCCGAACACCCTGGAAGGCGCCTCGGACCCGGCGATCCGCGAACTCGACCTGCCCGGATACTTTGCCACCCTCGCGGCGAACTCCGGCATGGCGGACCTGTCCGCAGTGGAGACCGTCACGGTGTGCACCGGCTGCTTCCTCTACGAGCACCTGGCCCTGGAGCACCTGGAGGGCGTGCGCGCCGCGATGCGCAGCACCGGCTGCGAGGGAACCCTGCACTTCCTGTCGTCGGTGCTCACCAGCGCCGAGGGCCTGGACCGGGCCGCGGAAATCGGTCCGTTCCACCTGACGCTGACAGTGGAGTGCTTTACCAACCGGGCGGACATCCTCAAACAGTCCAAGGCCGCGCTGACGGTGGACCAGATGGTTGCCACGCTCGGGGCAGCAAAGGAGCGGGGCATCACCACGGATTTCACCTACATCGTGGGCCTGGACCCCATCGAGGATGCGGTCGAGAACCTGAAGCGACTGGTACCAGTGACTACCGCTTTCCCACGGTTCCAGACCTACCAGGCGCACAACCCGTACATGGACGTCTACCGGACTCCGGGGTCGGACACGATCGAGTGGAACCTGGAAATGCGCCGCGCGGTCGAAGAGCTGTTCGCGGAGACGGGACTGCGGCCGCAGTGGTGGCAGAACTACCGCTCGCCATGGGCGTACACCTTTGCCGGCGTGCAGTTGACCGGGGCGCGGATCTGATGGCCGGGCAGGACAGCGACGCCGTGACGGTGGTGCGGGCGGTGCGGGTATGGCCGGTGGCCGGCCAGCCAGCGGGTCTGCCGGAGGACTTACCGGATGCGGTTGCCGCAGTGGCGGTGGCTCCTGCGGGGCCCTCGTGGCCCGAGCACCGGACTCGTTACGCGGTCCAGGTGGTCGGCGACGGGGAAGGCGACGACGGGATCGCGGGCTGGCACGCGCCCGTGGGGGAGAGCGTGGCGCGGCTCGTCGTTGACACCCTTGCCGACGGGCTGGTCGGGCACGATGCGGCGGCGCCGCGCAAGCTCGCCTACCGGCTGCGGGCGGGCCGGCACCTGCATGGGGCGCACGCCCGGCAAGCCGTCTCGGCGGTCGAGCTGGCGTGCTGGGATCTGGCGTCGCGGGCCTCGGGCCGGTCGGTGCCTGAGCTGTTGGGCGGCACGGTGCGGGCACGGGTGCCGGTGTACGCATCCGCGCTCGGCCTGGACCCGGCTCACCCGGAGGCGGTGAAGGCGGCGGCGTGGATCGCCGAGCAGGAATTCTGGGGACAGAAATGGCCCCTCACCAAGGAACTACTGCGCCAGGGCCCGAGGGTCGTCGGCCGGGTGCTGGGGGCGCTGCGCGCGGCGGCGGGCGACGGCCCGTTCATGATTGACGGTCTGCGCCGATGCCGTCTGGACGAGGCCCTCGCCCTACTGCCCGTACTGGCCGATGCCCAGGTCGCGTTTGCCGAGGAGCTGCTGGAGCCGGGCGGCTTCGCCTGGAGCCGTGTGCGGGCGGCCGGTGCCGGGGTGCCGATGGCGGCCGGTGAGCACGCGGTCGACGAGCACGAGCAGATGCGACTGCTGGCCGGCGGGACGGTGGACGTGTGGCAGACCGACCCGGGATGGTCGGGCGGACTGGCTCGTTCCCTGCACCTCACCGAGGTCGCCGCCGATCTGGGGATGGCGACCTTCCCGCACGGCGACCGGCTGTGGGCCGCGCTCGCGCTGGCCGGGGTGTGCTGCCGGGACAAGATTCCGGCGGTGGAGTGGCACCTGACGCTGGAGCCGCTGCGGCAGCAGGTGTTCACCGAGCCGGCCATCGTCGAGGCGGGGACGCTGCCTTCCGACCCCGGGGTGGGGCTCGCCCCGCTGCCGGTGACATCCTCGCCGCTCCCGGCGTGGGAGATCGGGTCGTGAGCGGCCGGGCGATGTGGTCCGGGGTGCGGGCGGTCTGCTTCGACATGGGCGGCACGCTGGTGCGCCCGGAAGTGGTGGCGACGACCGGCCAGGTCGCCGAGGTCCTGGGCATCTCCTTGGAGGAGGCCCGCGCCCTGATGGGCAAGGGCGCCAAGAGATGTCTGGTCACCCCTCAGGGCTTGGCTCACGATCTCGCGGCCAGCTTCAGCCGACCCGAGCTGGCCGCCCCGCTTACCGAGGTGTTGGAGCGGGCTCGGAGACGGGCCGAGCACCCGCAGTTGTACCCGGACGTGCCAGACATGCTGGCCACCCTGCGGGTGCGAGGCTTCGCCCTGTACGCCATGACCAACGCGCTTGGCTCCTCGGTGCCCGATCAGGAACCCGCCGTCTTCCGCGAGCTGCTGGATGGCGTCTTCTACTCGGCCCGCACCGGAGCGATCAAGCCGGAGCCGGAGGCGTTCGCCGCTGTCGAGCAGGCCAGCGGGATGCGGCCCGAGGAACTGCTGCATGTCGGCGACTCGGTTGGCGCGGACGTGCGCGGGGCCGCAGCGGCTGGCTGGCACACGGCCTGGGTGGACCGGCACCACACGACAGCGCCGCTGATGGCGGCCACGACCACGCTGCGCTTGCACTCCCTCAACACCTTCCCACTGCTGCTGCCCACCCGGGCGGCGGCGAGGACGATCACATCGGAGGTGGCCGGCTGATGGAGCCGTCCCGTACATCTCGCCCGGCAACATCCCCCGCCCGCGCCCAGCTCACGTCGTCGGTACCGCTGTTCGACCCCAGCCAGATGCCGCTGCGTACCTGGTGTGAGGGCAGCCGCGAGGACGCGGTCACCGGGTTAGTGGCCTTCCCCGACTTCCACAGCCACATCCCGCGCTGTCTGGTCACCGCGCTTTCCGAGGGGAGGCTGGTGGCGCTGTCCATTGGTGACGTGGACGGGCTGAAGAACCACGTGGAGCGGACGAACTCCACCAACCCGGCCTCCTACGGGCACCTGGCGGGCAACGAGGTCATGGCGACCGTGGGGGCCACGACCCGCGCGTGGTTCCGCGAGCAGCCCTTCGACTCCGGCTGCGCGGCGACCTTCGGTGGCGACGAGGTGATCATCGCTGCAGTCGTGGACGACGTTGGTCGTTTCCACCGAGCCCTCGGGGGCCTGCGTGACCGGCTCGGCTCCGCCCTGCCAGTGACGGTCTCCTTCGCCCTGATGTTCGTCACCGCCGACGACCTGCCCGCCGAGCGGGAGCGGGGCTGGAGGCACGCCTTCACCGATACCTTGCTTGCGACCGTCGACCGCGCCCTGTTCATGCACAAGGCAGCGAGGCGCGCCGGCGGCGGCGAGGGCGGCATCATTGCCGTTACCAGACCCCTCCAGCCAACCGCCTCCGACCCGGCGGGGCCGGAACCGCTTGTCCTGCTCCCACTGCCCACCGCCTCCGACATCGTGCACGTGGTGGCTCGACCGGAGCGGATCGGCGGCCGGGACTTCTTGCTGCTGCCCTGCCGCGGACCGGTCGGCCAACGAGGCACCCGGCTTCGCATCGGCTTCCCCACAGGCAGCGCCAAGACCGTCGTTGCCTACGCGCTGCGTCGTCAGGCCGCGGTGCCGTACGTGGCGGTCGCCGACGGAGTGACCGGCGTGCCGCTGACTGTCCAGGGCGTGAGGGATCGAACCCCTCGCAGTGTGCCCGAGGACCTGGCCGCCGCCCTGGAGCGGGCCGGACTGGACTGGACGGCGCTACCAGCCCACGAGCAGGCGCAGATCCTCCACCTGGTCACAGAGGCTGGCACCCCGGAGATCCGGACTGGGCGGATCACCGCCGCCGTGGACGCGGTCGCCGCACAGAAGGGGACGGCGAGATGACGGACACCGCCCTGCTCCCCGGGCTGGCTGCCACGGGCACGGAGGATTTCCCCGACTGGGGCCAGGCACTTGAACATGCCGTGGCCCGGGTACCGGAGGCGGCTGTCTCGGCCGCGTGGCGGGCTTTGAACTACCTGTGTACAGCGGAGCTGTACCTGAACGACAATGTGCTGCCCGTCCGGCCGTTGCGGACGGAGGACGTGAAGGAGGCGCCGAGCGGCCACTGGGGGGTCTGCCCCCCAGTGAACTGGATGCTCGCGCACCTCGGGCCGCTTACCGCGTGGCGGCCCCCGGGCAGTGAGGTCCTGGTTGTCCACGGCGCGGGGCACGCCGGGCCCTCCGCGCTCGCCCACGCTTACCTGACCAAGAACCTCACCCTGACCGGAAACGGCCCCGGATGGTCCGCCGCCGACATACACGCGCTCGCCGCGGGCTTCCCCCACACTCGAGCCTACGGCGGCGAGATCACGCCGCTCATCCCCGGCGTGCGATACACCGGCGGCCAGCTCGGGCCGGCGCTCGCCGTCGCCCAGGGCATGGTCCTGGACGCCCCGCGCCGTTTGGCGGTCACGTTGCTCGGCGACGGGGAGCTGGAAACCGGCGCCGCCTCGGCCGCGTGGACGGCCCGGCGCGCACTGTTCGGGTCCGGACTGCACGGCGCGGTGCTACCCGTTGTGCTGGCCAACGGCCTGCGGATGGGCGGCCCCTCGCTGCTGGCCGGACTCGACGAGGACGAGCTGCGCGCGTACTTCACCGGCCTGGGATACGAGCCGTTCCTCCACGACGGCTCCGACGCGGCCGACTTCCGGCAGGTCCTGAGCGAGGTATTCGCGCGGTTGCGGCCACTCGGGGACCTCCGCCCGCAACCGGTACTCGTCCTGACCATGCCCAAGGGCGCGACCGGCCCCGAGCAGGTCGCCGGCCGCCGGATCGCCGGGACCCCGGCCGTCCACAAGACCCCGTTGGCCGACCCGCGCCGCACTCCGGAGGAGTTCGACGCCCTGGTCGCGTGGCTGGCCTCGTACGAGCCGGTCGAGCTGTTCACCGAGCATGGGCAGCCTTGTGAACTCGTGCGGCAGGCTCTACCGCACCCGGCACCCCGTCCCAGCCCGGCGCCGCCGGTGGCGCCGCTCGCAGTTCGGGGAGCCGAGGCGTGGCCGCTGGTCAGCGCCGTGATCCGCGAGCGCGCCGCCGGCGGCGCCTTCAGGTTGTTCAGCCCGGACGAGGCCGCCTCCAACCGGCTAAGCCTGGCCGAAGGCGGCGGGATGCCACCGTGGGCGAGCGAGATCCTCAACGAAGAGATCTGCCACGCCTGGCTGCAGGGCTACACCGAGACCGGCCGGGACGCGCTGCTTTGCACCTACGAGGCGTTCGCTGCGGTCAACACCAGCCTGCTCGTCCAGCACCTCAAGCACCGCAGCGCGCGTACCGCGACCGGGGTCGGCGGGATGCCGAACATCAACTACTTGATCACCTCGCTGGGATGGCGCAACACCTACACCCATCAGAACCCCGGACTCGTCTCCGCGATGCTGGAGACGCAGAACCCCACCGTGCATATCTACACCCCGGCGGACGCCACCCGCGCGGCCACCGTCCTCGTGGTCATGCTCGCAGGCCGAGGCCAGGCGAACTTCCTGATCGCCGACAAGCACCACACGCTCACGTTCCCGCCGGACACCCTCCGCGAGGAGCTGACCAACGGCGCCGCGATCTGGCCCCACCTGAGCACTGCCGGATCCGATAACCCGGAGATCGTCCTCGCCTCTGCCGGGGACGTCGCGGCCCGAGAGCTGTCCGCCGCCGCTAGCCAACTCGCGGACGTCCATCCGGGCGCGCGCATCCGCTACGTGCACGTCAACGACCTAACCGCCCTCGGTGCTCCGGGTATCTGGCCCGCCGCGCTGCCCGATGGCGCCTTCGACCGCATGTTCCCGAATGGCGTTCCCGTGCTGCTGGCCACCGTCACGCAAGCCCCGGCCGTACGGGCCTTGCTCGCAGCCCGGGGCGAAGCTGCCCGCTTCTTCCACGTAGTCGGCTACCGCGATCCCGGGCGCCCGCTGCCGTCTGCCGACCTGCTGGAGCACTGCGGCATGTCCGCCGCCGCGCTGACAGACCAGGCGCTGTCAATGCTCAAGGAGTCGCGATGACCATCCCGTCCGCACCCGACCCGGAGCAGTTGGCCGCCTTCGACCGCGACGGCCTGCTCATCCTGCGCGATGCCCTTGCCCCTGAAGTCCGCGACCGCGCGGCCGAGGCCGCCGTACGGCTCCTGGCCACCGACCGGACCGCGGGCCGGGACCGCTCGGTCGACGGCAAGGATGGCTTCCGTGGCGCCGTTGCCCTCGACGACGCCTTCCTGCCGCTCCTCGCCAACCCGGCCGTGCTGCCCACGCTCGTCGGCCTGCTCAGCCCCAACCTCTACCTGCTGTCGAGCAACCTGATTGCCATGCCGTCGCTCCCCGACGAGGAGCGCACCATCCGCGTCCCGGCCAGGCATGGCTGGCACCGCGACATGTCCTCCACTGCGGCCGACCTCGGCATTGAGCAGACGCCTCGTCTGGCGATCAAGGTGGCGTACGTCCTCACCGACCCGGGCCCGGACGCCGGGCTCACCATGTTCGTGCCCGGCAGCCACACTCGCACCGGCCTCGTCACCGTCCCCCAGGGAGACATCGACCCGCCCGGCGCGATCACCCCGGACATTGGCCCCCACGACGTGGTCCTCTTCGAGAACCGCACCTGGCACGCCGGCGGCCTCAACCGCTCCGGCCGCACCCGGCTGGCCGTGATGATGCAGTACGGCTTCCGGTGGCTCAACGCGGTCGACGACCCCGCCCCTGGCCTTCTCGACAGGCCGGGCCTTGATCACGTTGAACGGCAGCTCCTCGGCGCCCGTGACCGCCACCCCGATGGCTCCGTCGCCCGCGAAGGCTCTGGTGCCCGCCCCCTGACCGCCTGGTGGGAGCACCTGAATGCCGCCTCCGCTCGTTGACCGACCACCTGCCCCCTGACCACACCCCGCGAAAGACTGGTCCGATGACCTCCTCCAACCCCTCGTACACGCCCGAAGAGCTGTTCGCGTCCACCGCGCCGTACTACGCGCGCTTCCGGCCCCGTTACGCGCCGGAGTTCTACACCCTGCTTGCCGACCGCTTCAGCCTGGACGGCACCCAGCGTGTCCTCGACCTCGGCGCCGGCCCCGGCATCATCGCCCTCGACCTCGCCCCACTTGTCGGCGAGGTCATCGCCGTCGACCCCGAGAAGGGCATGCTCGAAGAAGGCCGACGCCTGGCCGCCGAGCACAACATCACCAACATCGACTGGCACGAGGGCGACTCCACCAACCTCCCAGCCATGGACGTCGGGCCCGTGCTGCTCACCGTCATGGGCGCGGCGTACCACTGGATGGACCGCGACCGGGTAGCTCAGCACCTCGACCAGCTCATCAAGCCGGGCGGAGCAATCGTCCTCGCCTCCGGCGGCGCCCCCGGCGACCTCGACCCCGCCCCCTGGCGGCAGGTCGTCGACCTGGTCCGCACCCGCTACCTCGGCCCCGAGCGCCGCGCCGGCTCTGGCACCTATTCCCACCCCAAGGATCGCCACCAGGACGTCCTCGCCCGCTCCCCGTTCTCCCAGGTCGACACCGCGCGCTGGGACCACACCTTGACCCGCACCGTGGACGACGTCATCGGCTGGACCTTCAGCCTCTCCTACTCCAGCCCGGCCCAGCTCGGTGGGAAGAAGAACGCCTTCGAGCAGGACCTGCGCGCAGCATTGCTCGCCTTCGCCCCGTCCGGACAGTTCGACGAGGTGATCCGCACGGAGGCCATCATCGCCGCCCGGCCGTGAGGGGTGCCTGCTGCCTCGGCGAGTGGGACTCCGGCCGAAACCCAGTTCGTTCGGGTTCGGACAGCGCTCCGGATCACAGATAGCGCGCTCGGGTGCGGGGACTGAACAACGAAGGTGGGGTCCGTTAAGGCCCTCTCCCTTCCGCGCCTCTGTAGGCTCCCCGCCCCGCAGCAACCGAAATGGACCTGACAAGACAGGTGCCCCGACCTCAGGGGCATTCGAAGATCAATTAAGTCCGTCGCGCAATTTCGATCTTGGCATCCAATTGTGGTCGAGCACACTTGGGTGAACTTCGCTACATGACCCTCCCATGTGGATCATGATTTCCTCCTTGTAGGGTGGCTAACCGCCGTGTACCTCTAGTGCAAGCTCCTGGCTACCAGCGCCTCGCGTACGAGTATCGGGACGGAGCTGGCGGCGAACCTCAGTGGAAATTCTAGGGAGCGACTATGCGTTGGCGTCGAGACCCTTCACGGCGCGCCTTCGTGAAGGAATGCGAGAAACTACTCGTCGGCCTCCCTATCCCCGCCCCTTTTAGCGTCGAGGCTCTGGTGCGGAATATGGAAGAGGTGTTGGGGCGCCAGATTCGGCTAGTTCCGCTGGATGACCACGACGGAGGGCTGGGCACTGCTTGCGGTCTTCGGGTCAAAGCACCGGAGTTCACGATCATTCTCTATCGGCGCCGTTCAAGTCGAAATCAAACCGAGCACATCATTCTCCATGAGCTTGCGCACGAATGGCTGGATCACGGGACCTCCTTGACGGCTGCTGAGATCGAGCGGTACGTCCCTGAACGGATTCGCCAGGAAGTCCTTCGACGTTTCCCGTCGACTCTGGTCCAAGGTCGCGTCGATTTTGACAGCCCCGAGGAAAAGCAAGCCGAGCTTTCGGCCTCGCTGATAAAGCGATTGGCGCGCCGTCAGTCGATCACAGGAGATGACATGGTGAGCCTCCTGGAGAATTCGCTTGCCCACCCAGTTGCTCCACCGCGGCGTCGGATCTAGCCGCGAGCACTTGACGAGCGCCTAGGTTACATTTCCATCCTTTCGGCTTCCGTCGTGCCGCATGGCCCGCTTACTGGCAATCAAGTCTGCACTCAACCGATCTTGCGGTTCGGCGAAATGTGCAGCCCGAATGGACACCCACTGGTTCCCGTGTTCGATTACTTTCAATACCTCACTGCAGCAGTGATGACCATTATCGCCATCTGGCGATTCCCTGCAGTTCGGTACGGTGACTCTCATCGTAGGGCGCTCTGGGGCGGCTATGCGGGATTCGCCGTAGCCCTGTGTCTCTACACGCCGGCGGCGATGGATGCCCTAGATCGCATTCCCGTGGTGGACCTGAGCGCCCTACTCAGGCACTTTGCCAGTACCGCAGCGATCATGGCAGCTCTGACGTACGTGGCCACCAGCTACGGGAAGAGCACGGAGGTAGTCGTACCCCGGCACGTCGCGGTCTCCCGCTGGATTGCCCGTGCATCGTATAAGGCAGGGGCGATAGGCGTCACTCTCCTCACGGTCCTATTCTTCACCGTGGTGGACCGCAGAACCCCAAGCGAAAATTTTCTCATCGATCACGCTGGAGAATGGGGAGTCGCGGTCTACATGACCGTCTTCTACTTCTTCCCGCTTGTCACAACCGCAGTTTGCGGCTACCAGTGGACGAGGGCAGGGCGGCAGGCCGAGAGCACGAGCATGCGCGTCGGTCTGGGTTTGATGGGGATTTCGATGTGGATGGGGCTGGCCCATACAGTGGCCCGTATTGCCATCCTCTGGGTTGCGGTGGCCTTCCCTCTGAGACTCTCCACAGTTCAGTTCCTTGTGGATGTCACACAGATATGGATGGACCTGCTCTTCCTGTTCGTTGCCGTAGGGGCGAGCATTCCCACCACCCGCGCGGCAGTGGCTCGGTGGAAGTCATGGCGAACTCTCTACAGGACTTATCCACTCTGGTTTGACCTCGTGGAGGCTTTTCCCGGGACGAGCCTGTACCCAGCCGGACGGCGCATCGCGGAACTCATGCACATACGCGTCCCCATCGACGTCCGCCTGGACCGATGGACTCAGGATATTGCCGATGCTTGCGAGAAGCTGCGCCATTACGCTCCACGAAACCTGATGTTCGCCGCAGAAGACGCTACCGCCTCACACTCCGACCCTGAGCCGGCCGCAGAGGCGTATTGGATTAAGGCGGCACTCCAAGCCGCTGACGCCGCACCATTCCATCCGCAGGCCGCCGCCCCCCTGAGGGGCAAGCCGTTTGTTGACACCGACAGTGAAGCGGCGTGGCTAGCACGAGTCAGCACGGCTTACTCGACCATCACCGCGGAGCAGGCGAAGGGACTTCTCCTGCACTCCGCACGAGTGGAATCTGAATTGGATCAGTAGCTTGCAGTAAGCCGCTTGCCTGGAGCGCGGTACCAACCGAAATATTGATCTTGAGTGATGGAATTTCGGGTGAGATTCGGCACCATCGGCGGCACGAACCGGACTGGTACCGTGGGGCTGGCGGACGTATTGCCTTTGCTCCGCCCCGCAAATGATAAGTGGATCCTGGCTTTGTCGTCGCCGTATGCAGCCGGGTTCGTGACGCTGTCCGGTCTGGATGGACGTCCGAAATCTCAGCAATGGAGTTCCCGCATGTCCAATCGCCGCACCGGCCTCATCCTCGATTTCGGAGGCGTGCTCACCACCCCGCTGCTGCCTGCAGTGCTCGCCTTCGAGCAGCGCGAGGGACTTCCGCAGGGTGCTTGCCTCACGGCCCTGTACAAGGACGACGCCGGCGTCCGGATCACCAGCGACCTTGAGCGCGGAGCGGTCTCTCAGACGGAGTGGAACGAGTTCGCCGGCAAGATGTTGGGCGTGTCACCCGACAACCTCATGGGCCGCATTTTCGGTGACCTTCGTCCTGAGCCGCTGCTGATCGACGCCGCCGCTGCGGCGCGCCGAGCCGGTATCAAGGTGGGCATTCTGTCAAACTCCGTGGGGCTCGCCCCGTGGGACCTGTACCAGGGGTACGAGCTTGAGAAGCTGTACGACGTCGTGGTGATCTCCGAGCAGCACCTCATGCGCAAGCCTGACCCGAACCTTTTCGAGATCACGCTCAAGCTCATGGACCTGCCGGCAGAGGAGTGCATCTTTGTCGACGACACCGAAGCGTACGTGCAGGCAGCAGAGCAGCTCGGCCTCGCTGGGGTGCACAACCAGGACCCCAAGCAGACGGTAACCACCCTCTCCGAGCTGCTCGGCGTGGACCTCACCGCGTCTTAGCCCGGCGTCCCGTGCGCAGTGGTCCAACCGCTCGATCGATGTTCGCCCGCCTCGGCAGACAGTCGCGGCAGCGGTGGCCGCACGTTGCGGAGGGGGAACGCGTGTCCTTCTGCTGCATCGGGGCGCGGGGGTCAGGAAGGGCTAAGGGACTACGGCGTCGCCCCATCATGGGCGATGCCGTAGTCCCTTAGCTGCATCGGCACCAGTCCGGCTGTGACGTAGCTTGTGCCGACCCGCTCCACGCGCGGACGCGCATCAGCCGCGAAGTCGGCAGAGCGGAAACGTCTCGGATGCGCAAGCTCGCGGGTGCCGTCACTCCCCGTTCTGCACCCCGGGGTCCGGCACCTCGGGCAGCTTGTGCTTCAGCTCTCCGACGAGTTCGTTGATGTTGGCCATCATCTCAGCGGACAACCCCCCGCTGTTGCCGCGGGCGGCAAGACCAAGGATCTGTCCTCGGTGAATGGAGCCAAGGAAGCGGATCGCCTCCAGGAGTTCGCGGGCCGCAGAATTGACCTCGGCATCGTCCTGGAAGAGAGCGGCGTCGACCTGCAGTGCCTCAGCCAGGCCAGCACGCACCACGTCTGACGCCTCGGTTGCAACACCCTCGCGAAGGGCGACGATGTCGTCGGTTGTAACGGCCGCCTCACCCGCGTGCTCATTGACGAGCTGCGCGATTTCCGTGTCAGAGGGCGGCTCCTGGCCCACGTACCCGTGCTCCAGGAGATAGTTGATCTTTTCGCCGACCGTGCGGGGTGCGGTTGCCTGCTCGTCACGCGAGGCCCCGTGGCGATGTCCAAATGAGCAGTCCTGGGCCGACAGCAATTCGCTCTCGGTCACCCCGTACGCCTCTGCAAGGGGCTGCACGTAGGCAGCGCTGAGTCTACGTCGACCGGACTCGGCGCTGCTCACCGGCACGCGGCTCGTGCCGATGATCGCAGCGGCCTGCGCCACGCTGAGGCCGGCGTCGCACCGCAGGAGCTGTAGGTCCGGCGGGCCGTCGTGGGGGAAAAGAGCATCGAGCGGCTGACCGAGCGCCGCCGCGATCGAAGGCAGCTTCTCGCCCTTGGGGAAATCCTGGCCGCCCTCCCATCGCGCGACAGTGGGGGCGCTGACACCTACCTCGGCGGCCAACTGTCTCTGACCAAGGTCCTTGCCCCGCCGGACAGCACGCACGCGACTGCCGTCGAACTGACGTGGGGGCACATGAACTCCTGCAGCGTGGCGGTCGGGCTGGTCGTCGGGGCGGTGTCTAGGGCAACGATACCCCGGACTTGATACATCTGCGCAACTAACGTACGTTCCTGTATCGCACCTGTTGATCGGGCCTCGAACCTCAAGTGTGCCAGCCCCGGAGAACCGCTATGCATTCGGTACCCAGCCGTTGTCGAGCGATCGCGGGACGTCTGCCCAAGTACCGGCCGTCGCCAGCCCTGTGCGACGCGTCAGGACCAGGGATGGACTTGTCCGCGGGTGTCTACGTATGTTCGTCGTCCCCCGCCGGGCAGCGACCCGGGGAGGGGCGAAACGAGCAGATGGAAGGCGAGGAGGAGGTGGTGCGAATGCGAGCGCACGGTCCGTGACGTAGCGCAGCAAAGAAAACCGGCGCCCGGGAGCTACCAACTCCCAAGCGCCGGGCCGGCACCCCGAGGGGCGCCGAATCACATCACGCGGGCGGCGGGGCTTCTTGCACGAAAACCGCCGCACCGCACTCCTACGAAACACGGAGTATCGCATGCTCGCCATGCCGAGCGGAACCCCCGCCTGCCCGGACACCGACCGCCACCGCCGCCTCGCCGCGCAGCTCGCCGACATGATCCCGGGCGCGGCCACCATCCGGGTCAGCCTCAACGACCCTCAGCAGTCGTGGCCCCACCCGCACGCCATCGTCAAGGACGAGAGCCGGGCGACGCTGAAGGTGGGCCGGAACACGGCGAGGGTCGCAGCCCGCTGGATCCTGCGGGTCTGGCCGGAGGCGGACTGGACACGGCCGCACACCTTCGACCTCGCCGACGCGACCCTCACGCGCAGCGACCTGATCGCCGCCGGTCGGGGCCGCTGACATGGCGCGGATACGAACCATCAAGCCGGAGGCATTCGTCTCCGAGTCGCTCGCCGAAGTGAGCGTCGAGGCAGAGCGCACCTTCTTCGGACTGCTCACCCAGGCCGACGATCACGGCCGCCACCGTGACAACGCCGCGATCATCGCCGGGCTGCTGTGGCCGCTGCGCGCCGAGCACACCTCGGTGCACGTCGAAGACGACCTCCACCAGCTCGCCACAGCCGGGCTCCTGTGCCGGTACACCGGCTGCGACGGCCGCCGCTACCTCCACATCGTGACCTGGTCCGCGCACCAGAAGATCGACAAGCCGAGCCAGTCCCGCCTGCCCTCCTGCCCGCAGCACCACGGTGCCGACCGGTGCGGCCCCTGCAAGGGGACCTGCACCAAGCGGGTCGAGGAGTCGCCCACCCCTCCCCGAGGGCTCGCCGAGGCTTCGCCGAACGCTCCCCGAACCCTCGATCTGCCCGCGCAGCCCGCCGCGACACCTCGCAGCCACGCCGACCACGCGCCCGCTGCCCAGCAGGACGCCTTCGACGGCGCGGTCGACGCCCCTAGCGGCGCAACCTCGAAAAGCGCAGGTCAGGACGCTCTCGCCGAGGGCTCCCCGAACCTTCCCCGAAGCCTCGGGGAGGGCTCGGCGCCTGGATCTAGGATCTTGGATCCTGGATCCTCTATCCCTACGGGGCGCACAGCGCCCGACGCGGGCACCGTCTCCGCACAGCAGCTCGTCGGGGAGTACGCCGCCGCCTGCGGCGAGCGTCCACCCGGGGATGTGCTCGGGCACCTCGGACGCCTCGTCAAGAAGCTCCTCGCCGAAGGCATCGCACCCGAGCACGTGCGGGCCGGACTGGTCCGGTTCACCGAGATCCAAGGGCATCCGTCCCGGCTGCCGAGCCTGGTCAACGACGCCATGAACCCGCGCTCCGGCGGTTTGGCGCGGCCGGGATCCCGGCATACCGTGCCCGCTCACCAGGCGTGGACCAACCCGGTCGATGCTGCCGCCGCCTACGCCGAGGAGCTGTGATGCGCACCCGTAACCGCGAACCGCAGACCCTCGGCAGCGAGGGCACCCTGGACCGCATGGCGCGGATCCTGGCCGCCCGCAACATCGACCCGGCCGCCGTCGCCGCGGTGGTCGACGAGCCCGAACCGTTCTCCCTGCTGGACGCCCTGTCGGCCGGGATGCCCCCGCGCTACCAGGCCGCCGTCGCCGACCACCCGCAGGTCCTGGCCTGGGCCCGTGAGGTCACCGAGGCGGCCGTCGCCCCCAGCCGGGGAGCCCGGCGGCAGGTCACCACCGGGCCCAGTCTGCTGATGGCCGGGGTCGTCGGCGCGGGCAAAACCCACCAGGCGTACGGCGCGGTCCGGCTGCTGGCCCAGAGAGGCATCGGCGTCCGCTGGCGCGCGACCACTGCCGCCGACCTGTACGCCGACCTGCGCCCCCGGCCCGGGGTCGACAGCGAGCGGGTGCTGGCCGCCGTCAGCCGCTGTCCGCTGCTGATCATCGACGACCTCGGCGCGGCCAAGTCCTCCGAGTGGGTCGAGGAAGTGACCTACCGGCTGATCAACCGCCGGTACAACCTCAAGCTCCCGACGCTGATCACCACCAACCTGAGCATCAGGGACTTCCGGGCCTACCTCGGTGACCGCGTCGCCAGCAGGCTCGCGCAGATGACCACCCGCGTCGAGTTCGAGCCGGTCGACCGCAGACGCTTCCGCGCCGCCGCCTGACCTTCCGCAGGCCGACCGTGCCCTTGGCACGCCGCCTGTCTACTCCTCACGAACCAGCGCCTCCTCCGCCGACGCCCTGCGCGCGGAGAGCGATCGGAGCACCCCGCATGACCACCACGACGATCACCCCTGCCCGCCACCGGTCGCTCGGCGACCAGACCTGGCAGGACGACGCCGTCTGCCAGAGCACCGAGTACAACCCGGTGGACCCCGACCTCTTCTTCCCGGAGCCCGACGAGACCGACAAGATCGTCGCCGCGAAGGCACTGTGCGCCCAGTGCCCGGTGCGCCGCACCTGCCTGGACGCCGCCCTCGAAGGCGGTGACGCCCACGGCATCCGGGGCGGCATGACCGAGGAGGAACGTGAGCCGCTGCACGAGAAGCTCGCCCACCGGCTCGACTACAGCCGCGTCAACGACACGATCGCCGGGCGGGACATCCACCTCACCCAAGCCGAACGCCGCGCGGTCATCTACGCCGCCTTCCGCCACGGGGTGACCGAGCAGCGCCTGGCCTGGCTGCTGAAGGTCACCGAGGAGCACGCCCAGAAGAAGTACCGCGAGCTTCGCCGGGCCCAGCGCAACCGGGGCCTGGAACAGAACACGGAGACATCGTCCCTCAAGGCCAACGGCGACCTGGGTCGCGATGACTTCGGGACGGCGGCGTGAGCACCGCGAGCGCGCCCAAGGCGGCGCACATCACCGACTGGGACCGCGCGGTTGTCATGGCCCTGGGCAGCGTGGGATGCGCCCTGAGCTGGGACGCCTTGCAGCAGATGGCTGTCGCCATCCACGTCCGAGGCTTCCTCAGCTACCTGTTCCCGCTGGTGATCGACGGGTTCATCGCCTACGGCATCCGGGCCCTCATGGTCCTGCGCGACGCACCCCTGCGTGCCCGGCTCTACGTCTGGATGCTCGTCGGTACGGCCACCGCCGCCAGCATCTGGGCCAACGCGCTGCACGCGGTGCGGCTCAACGAGGAATCGGTCACGGACACCGGGCTCCGCCTCGGAGACACCGTGGTCGCGGTGCTGTCCACGATCGCCCCGCTCGCGCTGGCCGGAGCGGTCCACCTCTACATCCTCATCGCCCGAGGGCCGGTCAAGGACAGTGACCGCGAAGACCCCGGTCAGGCCGGTCACCTCGGTCAGGTCGGCAAGCCCGCCGGCATCGCGGTCACCCGGGCCGACCGGGCCGACCGGATCGGTCAGCAGCCGGAGCCCGGTCAGGTCACGGCCGGGCAGCCGGTCACTGCTCTGACCGATCGGCTGCGTCTGTCCCTGGACAAGCAGATCCCCAGCCCTCGGTCACTGACCGGGGACAGTGCCCCGGCGGACAGCAGCAACCCGGTCACCGGTCACCACGGTCAGCCGCACGATCCTGCTGACCTGCCCGGACAGCCGGACACCGCGCCGCCGGTCACTGACCGCCCGGAGACCACCGAGCCGGTCACCGGCAAGCAGGACAGCCCCTCGCCGGTCACCGAACGGCCGGTCACTCCGCCGCCGGTCACTGACCGGGACGCCCGGACAACCGGTGACCGGCGCTCTGACCCGGACACCGAGGAGCTGCTGGAGATCGCCCGGTCAGCGGTCAGGGCCGAGGACAAGCTGACCCGCAAGGTGGTCGCCCAGGCGATCCGCGGTCAGCAGATCCCCCTGTCCAGCGACACCCTGACCGCCCTGATGGCCCAGCTCCGCGAGCAGCACGGGCAGCCGGTCACATCCGCCCGGACCTGACCGGACACCACGGAGCGGGTGACCGAGCCGGCACCTCGGCCGGTCACCCGCCCCGGACACGCACCCCCACGCCCTCGCGAAACGAAGCGGAGAACCACCCATGCGCACCCGCCCGACCACACCTGCCGAGGTCGATTCCTGGCTGACCGTCCTGCACCAGCGCGGCCACCTCCACCGCGCCCAGTCCGGCCCCGACACCACCTGGACCGTCCAACGAGAGCGCCACAGCCGCCCCTGGACCCTGCACCACCCGGTCCTGGCCATGGACTGGATCGAGGACCTCGTCCGCGAAATCCAGCAGCAGGACCCGGAGACGAGCCGGTGACAACCGCCAACGACCCGGTGGTCACCCCAGCCGGACAGCAGCGCGAGCCCACGACGGCTCCTGGCGGAGCAAGTTGTCGCATACGACGGTCCTACGGCCCGTCGCATGCACTTGCCCCCGCCCAGGAGGGCGGGGGAAGCCCGGTTGGTCCCCGAGCGAGGGCGCACGGGGACCAACCGGGCAACCGGCACCAGGGGGCGCCGGTCACCGAGGGAGAAGCACAACCCCGCACCGCGAGCGAGCCGCCGAGCCCGAGCGCGTTCCCCGACCGCACGCCACGCCGCCGCACCCGCAATCCCCGCCAGCGCACCCACAAGCTGACCATCCGCCTGTCCCAGACCGAGAAGACCGAGATCACCACCGCTGCCGCACAGCGCGCGGTCACCGCCGCCCGCTTCCTCTCCGCCGCCGGCCTTGCCGCCGCCCGCGGTTCGACCACCGTCCATACCAACGAGCAGCTCGACACGGCCATCGACGAGCTGGCCGCCCTGCGCACCGCACTCTCCCGGATCGGCAACAACATCAACCAGATCGCCCACGTCCTCAACAGCGGCGGCCTCCCGCGCACCGGTGAACTCGACCACGCCCTGGCGACCTTGATCCGACTGCTGTCCCGCGTCGACGACACGGCCGACACCCTGGTGAAGAAGCGACTCTAATGGTCCCCAAGATCCGCCGAGGCTCACGCACCCACGGCCTGCTCGTCTACCTCTACGGCCCCGGCAAACGCGACGAGCACATCGATCCTCACCTCGTCGGGAGCTGGGACGGCTTCGCCCCCGACCCCGGCCGCGACACCAGCCCCGACCCCGCCCCCAAGGCCACCCTCACCCGCCTCACCGCCGCCCTCGACCTCAGGGTCAAGCAGGCAGGTGACCGCGCACCCGCCAAGCACGTGTGGCACTGCTCGGTCCGCACCGACCCCGGCGACCGCATGCTGACCGACGCCGAATGGAACACCGTCGCCCAACGCCTGGTCGCGGCAACCGGGATCGCCCCCGAGGGCGACCCGGACGGCTGCCGCTGGATCGCGGTACGCCACGCGGACGACCACATCCACATCCTGGCCACCATGGTCCGAGGCGACCTGCGCCGCCCCCGGATGAACTACGACTTCAAGAAGGCCCAGGCCGCATGCCGCCGCATCGAGAAGGAGTGGGGACTGCGCCGCCTCAATCCGGGCGACGGCACCGGCGCCCAGGCGTCCACCAGCGCCGAACGATTCAAGGCCGAGCGCACCGGCCGCCCCGAGCCCTCGCGTGAAACGCTCCGCGAAGCCGTCCGCCAGGCCGTCGCCGGAGCAGCCACCGAAGAGGAGTTCTTCACCCGGCTCCGCGAAGCCGGGCTGCGCGTGAAGGTACGGACCGCCCCGTCCGGCGATGCCATCGGCTACAACGTCGCACTCCCTGGCGACCGCAACCGCAACGGTGAACCGGTTTGGTACCCCGGCTCCAAGCTCGCCCCCGACCTGTCCCTGCCAAAGATCCGCCTCCGCCTCGCCGACGACACGGTCGACCAGATGACGTCGTCGGCCGCCACCAGCGGCCGATCGGATTGGTCCCCGCCCGCCCGGGAGCGACGCAGCGCCACCGGCATCGCCGAGCACGCTGCCATCCTGCTCGACAGCGACGACGACAACGCCGCAGCTCACCTCGTGGGGGTCGGAGAACTCCTGGACGCGGTCGCCCAGACCTCCCCGGCCGCCACCCGCGCCGAGCTGGCTGCCGCAGCCCGAGCCTTCGAGCGGGCCACCCGCAGTCACGTCCGAGCGGAGCGCGCCGACACCCGGGCGATCCGCGCCGCGGCCCGGGGCATCATCCAGGCCGGTGGCGCACTCGGCCGGGGCGAAGACGGCGGCACCACCGCCATGCTCGTCTCGACCCTGGTCCTGGTCACCCTCGCAGCCGCCCGCTGGCACTCCGCCCGCGGCCACGCCCAGCAGGCCCACGCCGCCCGCCAGACCGCCGAGCACCTGCGAACCGCCTACCGCCAGGCCGCCGCCACACCCATGCGAGCACTGCACGACCAAGGCCGCGCCCTGCCCGAAGCCGTACGCCGAACCCACGAGGCCACCATCCGCGCAGCACTGCCGCAGCAGGGGCTGCGAGCCGACGGCACGACGAAGACCGACGCCCTGGCCGCTACCCTTGCCCAGGCCGAGCTGGCGGGCCACGACCCCGAGGCGCTCCTGCAGCGGGCCATCGACATGCGCGAACTTGAGACCGCCGAGGACGTGAACGACGTCCTGGTCTGGCGCCTGCGCCGCCTCGCCCAGCTCCCCGCACACCCGGGAGAAGTGACTCCTCAGCCGCAGGCCGGAGCCCGTCAGCCCGAGACCTCGACCAACGACCGCACCAGCAACCGGACGGCCCCCACGGCGGCAGCTCGCCCCGGCTCCGACCCGCGCACCCGGCCACCGCGCCGCTGACCTCTGACCGCTGACCGGTCACCACGAAACCCCTGGACAGTCGGCTGCCCGGCTGTTACGGATGAACCAGAAGGACTCGAAAGGTAGATGACGCTCGTGCTCAGAACCACCGACCGCACCGCAGAGCCGGCGCCTGCGCTGCCCACCCTCCCGGCCGGCACCGACCCCCTGTTGCAACTCGAATACGAGATGCAACAGCCCAGCGGTCCCGGCGCGACGCGCTGCCTCAGCCACCCGGCCGAGCTGGCCCTGCGCGGGATCCCCGTACGGTGCTCGGCCTGCCGCGCCCGGCGCGACTGGCTGCTCATCAACCACGGCCGCAACGTCTGGATCGTCTGCCGCTGCAGCAACCAGTGGCTCGAACCCGAGATCAGCCGCGCCGACTTCGACGCCCTGATCGCCATCCCGGACCGGAGGACCTACCCCAGCGTCGAGCAGGGCCTCGCCGCGCTCGGCTTCGACGGAGCCTTCACCGGCACCTACCTGGACTAAAGCGTGTTGCAGAAGGCTGTGTTCGGGCAGGTCAATGCCGGGTTCTGATGGTCTTCGTCAGGCGGTCAGGGCGAGGTTGTGCATGTGAGCGACGGCCTGGACCGCGTGATGGAGGCCGTTCCCGTGCTGCCGGCAGTCGCGGAGGATCTTGTAGTGCTTCATGCGGGCGAACGTGTGCTCCACCCGGGCTCTCACGCGCCGGTGCTCGGCATTGTCGGCTTCCTCGCCGGGTAACAGTGGCCGGCCAGGGCGTTTGCGGTGCGGGACGACGAGGCCGGTGTTGATGTACGCGCCATCACCGAGCACAGTCACGCCCGCGGCATGCTGGGCCAGCCCGGACTCCCGCCACACACGGGCGTCGGCCCTGTTGCCCGGAACGGGCCGGGCGGTGGCGATCACCAGCCTCGTGTCCGCGTCGATGATGACCTGCACGTTCGCCGAGAACCGGTAGTTGCGGGAGGAAGCGCCGACGCTCCGGTCCCGGACCGGGATCAACGTGCCATCCACGATCCACAGCCGTTCCGCCGCGTCGGCGGGACGCGTTGCCGGCTCAAGGGCGAGGAGAGGGCTCAGCCGTTGGATGACTCGACACACGGTTGCCGGTGAACAGCCGAATAGTGGAGCGAGCTGCCGCATAGTGAGATTCGTGCGGTAGTACACGGCCACCAACAGCACCCGCTCGGCCAACGGCAGGCACCACGGCCGGCCGCCACCGGGCCCGCTCCCTCCCCGCTCCCGCACCACCTTCAACAACCGCTCGAACTGCCGCATCCGCAGACCCGTGAACGTCTCCACCCACAACGGCTCAGCCCTCAACACCCCACCCATACAGAGAAAATGCCCGGCCCACAGCCTTCTGCAACACGCTTTAGGGCTCGTTGCGAATAGGGAGAGCACGCTGTCCAGATCGGCTGTGTCCCGAAGGGACTTGGCGAGGACGACGGCGTCCTACAGTGCCATTGAGGCCCCTTGCTCGGTGGCTGGTGAGGCCGCCTGCGCCGCGTCACCGATGAGCAGCATGCGCCCGGTGCGCCAACGGCTGCCGGGCGGGACCTCGGTCGCACCGTTCCTAGTCACGACCGCTGTTGTTGGTCGGCGTCATGCTCAGGCGCTGGCGCTGGCGCCGGCGCCGGCGCTTCTCGGAGCGATGCACCAGCTCGCTCACGGCGAGCGTCACGGTCGCCACGCGGCGGACCCAGCGGGGCCCGCCGCGCTCCGCCCACACCACACATGCACACCCGCCGACGGCGAGCACCACGATGCCGAGCAGCACCAGATTGATCATGTTCTTCATCCCTGCGTTCAGTTGCACGGTCCTGCTGATGGTCTCAAACCAGGAAGGGCCCCAACGGGATGTCCGACCGAAACGACATCTGGCCCACTGCCTCTCCCCTTCATGCTGGAGGATCATCGGTCAAGATCAAGTGGCGGAGGACATCCCGGCGCGGCCGGTCGCGCAACCCAGGTGGCGCGTAGAATCGAACGTGTGAGCGAAACGTCTCCCCTTCCCGCCGACCTGTCCCGGCTGAGGGTGATCGCGACGTATCTGCGGCTGGAGCTGGACCGCGTCCAGCTCCGCATCGCTGAGGCCGAGCAGCAGGAGCAGGAGGCTGCTCGCCGGGCCACTGCCCGCGCCGTGCCGCCGCCGGCCTGGACGGTGCAGATGAACGTCAGCGCGGACCCGCACCCGGTGGCCATCCACCATGGCGAGTGCGCCGTTGGGCAGCCCCGCGTACGGCCGATCACCCGACGCGGTGCTATCGAGGCGCTGACCGCAGGGGTGGAGGCATGCGCGTTGTGCCGCCCGGACCGCGAACTGCGAATCGACTGAGCCGTGGCTGCGGGAGTGCGAGTGGTGGCGGGTGGATTATGTGGCTGAGAAGAAAGGTCTTGCCGTGACCACACCTACCCCCGCGTCGACCACAGTGCCGCTGTCGTGCCCACCCAAGGAAGTCGGGCGCTGCGCGACCTGTCAGCAGCCCTGTCACCGATACGGGCACGGCGGAAATCCCCTTTCTCTGGGGGTGGGATGGGCGTGGTGTGACGTGGTGTGAGGTGGGTTCATTGATGCCCTGGGACTCGTTCTCGGGGGGGGGGCTCCTGCGGCGGGTTGTTGTACAACTCGGAGCTGGAGTTGCCGATGCGGACGTTGCCCGTGGATATGCCGTCGGCCAGAGGTACTGGACGGTTCTTGATGACGACCTGGATTCCCGCCCGGCATCGGTGCCGGGCGGCATGTGGTTCGCGACGCGTGGCATCACGCTTACCGAGACAGGGCCCCCTCTCGCGGCAGACGCCGGACACACCCCCGGCAACTTTCCGTAAATGATCTGTTTCGAAGAGTGATTCCGCCAGGATGATCGGGAGTGCGTCGCGTGCGCGTCGTTACTCCTTCCGTCGACGGGACACCCCGTCTCGCCCATCTCGTCCGGTCTCCCGAACCGGACCTGGGTCCGATCGGTCGCTCGATGTCTTCATCGGGTGGGAGGAGTACGCGCCCTCGGGGGCGCGTCCGTTGCCTGGCCGGCGTTGGAGGTCCCATGTCCACGGAGCACGTCGAGGTTTCCCATAACGAGCGGCTGGAGCGATTGCGCTCGCAGCTCCGGGGCGGCCTAGCGGTCCGGGCGGGCCGCGCCACCGCGCCGCCGCGTGGGTCGAACCTGCTGTATGGGGTGATGCTGCGCGCCGCGGCCCGTCTGGACGCGGGCCGGGAGCCGACCGAACTCGAGCAAGGCATGCTCGAGTTCCTGCGTGTGATGCTCCCCGAGGAGGAGATCCGCGGGTTCGGCCGTGTCTACGCGCAGGAGCACTCCGCCCGCGCCACGGGGTCGGTGTTGCCGGCCACGCTCACCGAGCGCGCCATCGAGGACGGATACGACTTCGCCGACCTGGTCAAGGACGTGCCGGCGCTGCGCGCGGAGTCCGGGACCCAGCCGAACCTGAACGTGGTGGACCTGGACCGCCTGGAGGAGGCCGCGGCGGACGACGCGGGGTTCGTCGAGGCGCTGGGCGACTTTGGGTACGGGGTCACCCTGGTGACCGCCTCCGACCACCACGACGACGAGCCGGCGCCGGCGGGCGGGGAGGGCGAGCCAGAGACCGCGGGCGCACTGGACAAGGTGCTGGTGGAGTTGAAGTACTTCAAGTGCTACCGCGAGTCCGACGAGTGGAGCGGCAGCGACGAGGTCTACTTCTGCACCGCCGCCTCCTCCGACACCGGGCATCGACACGAGAACGTCACCCGCGCCTACGGCGACGTCGACAAGGACGAGATCCACCACCTCGACGGCGGCACGTACCTGTTCAACGCCTCCGCCGACGCGTTCGTCACCGCCACCGTCGTGTGTTGGGAGCGGGACCAGAGCCCGCCCGGATGGTTCGACGAGATGTACAAGACCCTGGACACGCTCTCCGGACTGCTCCAGTTGATGGCCCAGAAACTCAAGGACTACGGCGGGCACTTCCCTGTCCCGCAGTACCACGACCTGATCGACTACGTCGAGATCGCCAACATGCTCGTTCTGGCCTGGGGCGGGTTCGTCAAGATCTTCTCCAACCCGGACGACTACGTCGCCGAGCGGACCCTGGTCTTCGACCGCGCCGCCATGAAGGCGTGGGCCACCGGCACCTCCACCCCCATCGTGAGCTGGGACTTCAACGGCAAACGGGGCGAGGGCCACTACCTGCTGGTCACCAGCGGCACCGCCGTCCTCAATACCCGGCCTCACACGATCACCCTGCCCAGCCTCGGCGGGACACCCGGCAAACCCGGCGGGCCCGCCTGGACGGCGACCGCGCTCCTGCCCAACGGTGCGATGAGCCGCGCACCCGCCCTGACCGCCGTCGCCAACCCCTCCAGGATGGACTGCATGGTCCAGTCCTTCGGCGACGGCCCGGGCGAGTTGTGGCACGCCACCTCCACCGGCCTCACCTGGGGCACCTTCACCCGCGGACCCGCGGGCAGGACACGGCACCGTCCCGCCCTGGCCTGGTTCAACAACGTCCTGCACTGCGCCTTCAACCAAGACGACACGCTGTACCTGAGCACGCTCCAGGGCACGACCTGGACCACTCCCCAACCCATCACATTCGGCGGCGTGGCCCCCGGAACCGTCCGTGGGGCACCCGCCCTCGCCACCCGCGGCAACACCGAACTGTTCTGCGCCGTCACCACCATCACCAACAAGGTGCGCTACTCGCTGTTCGACGGCACCAGGTGGGGCACCGCGTTCACCATTCCCGGCCCGAACGCCGCCCCCGACCCTGCGCTGATGGACATGATGGGCTCCACCTTCCTGTGCGCCTACCGCAGCAGGACCGGCGACCAGATCTGGGTGTCCGAATACGAAGGATTCTCCTGGGGCGAACCAGTGCTACTGCCCGGCACCACCTCCGCCGGCCCCGCCCTCGGCCACAACTACGGCCGGCCGATCTGCGTGGTCCGCGCAACCGGCGCCAACGAACAGCTCTACTGGTCCATGCGCGACGACAAGGGCGACAAGACCTGGAGTCCCTTCACCACCGTCCCCAACATCTCCAGTGCCGACAGCCCCGCCATGGCCCACCTCATGAACATCCCCGGCGACACCGCGGCCCCCTACGGACGCACGGTCCTGCTCTTCCGCTACTGACCCATCCGAAGTCCGGGCCCGCCCCAAGGCGGGGCCCGGACGCCCACCTGTTGCACTCACTGAAGTCATCAGCCCTGGCGCTGATCTGCACAGTTCTTCTTGAATCGCCTCGTGCCACACCTGCCGCCCCAGAGAACCCTCTGTGCATCGAGTGCCTGACGAGAGTCCGGCGGAAACAGCAGTCGGTGTCAGACGCCTGAGCGCCCCCCCCGCGGGCTTGTGTGGGGGGCGCTGCGCTCGTGGGCTTGTGGGTGTTAGCGGCGGTGCATCACGTAGATCTGTTGTCGTGGGAGGTCGTGGCGGATCAGTCGATGACGTTCAGGCCGAGGGCGGTGCAGATTTGGGCGGCCTGGTCCGGGGAGATGACGGCGCCGCGGAACTGTGCGGCGATGGCGATGGTGAGTTCGCCGAGGTCGGCGCCGCGTAGATCTGCGCCGGTGAAGTCGGCGGCCCGTAGGTTGGCTTCGGCGAGTCGGCAGTCTTCGAGGATGCAGTCGCGGAAGTCGACTCCGCCGAGGTCGGCTTCGGTGAAGCGGATGCCGATGAGGTGGGCGCCGCGCAGGCTCAGGCCGTTGAGATTGGCGACGGCCAGGTTGCAGCGGGTGAGTTGGAGGCCCAGGCCGCGGTGGCCGGTGAGGCGGGCCCCGATCATGCGGCAGCCGGTGAAGGCAGCGTCGGCGAGCAGAGCGCCGCCCCACTTGGTATTGGCCAAGTCGGCGCTGTCGCAGGTGAGGTCGCCGCAGTCGGCGTCGGTGAATTTGGCGCCGGCGGCGCTGCCGCCCTGCCAGCGGGCCTGATCGAGCAGGGCGCCGGTGAAGTCGGCTGCTGTGGCGGTGCAGTCGGTGAAGACGGCTTCGGGGAGGTGGGCGCCGCGCAGGTTGGCTTCGGTGAAGGTGCAGCGGGTGAACGTCCGGGGGCGGGGATCGTGGCGCAGGGCGGGGCGCAGGTCCAGGCCGGTGAAGTCGAGTCCGGTCAGGTCGGTTTCGGTGGCGAGCAGCGTCAGTGGGTCACCCTGCTGCCCGGCCGGGTCGGGGTCGTGGCTGTGGGGGTGGAATGGCGGGGGTGCTGCGGTCACGGGTGCGGCCTCGCTCTGGGGTGTCGGGGTGGGTGTGCGCGGGAGCGCGATCAGTGGGAGGGGGCGGGGTCGGCGGTCTGCCGGGGCAGGGCGTTCGTGTCGTTGCGGGGGCTGGTGCGGCGGGCCTTGAGGGTGTCGTAGGCGAGGGTCAGCAGGAGGCCGGCGAGGGCCCACAGGGCGAGGGTGAGCCAGTAGCGGCCGATGCCTTCGCTGCCGAAGTACATGATCTGGCGCAGGCTGCCGGAGGTTGAGGTCATCGGCAGCAGGTCGTGCAGGGCGCGGATGGGGGCGGGCATGGTCGCGATGGGCAGGGCCGCTCCGGAGGCGGGCATGCCCAGGAACATGAAGATCGCGACGGCGGGCAGCGGGGTCATGCGCCCGCAGAAGCGGGAGAGGAACACGGTGGCCATGCCGACGGCCATCACGGTGAGCCAGCCGGTGAGGAGGATGGCGGGGGCGAAGCCGTGCACGGCGCCCAGGATCGGTCCGGTGATGAGCCAGACGGCGATCGCGGCGGCGGCACCGAAGGCGGCGAGCGCGGCCACCGTGCGCCGGCGGGTGAGTCCGGTACCGAACACGGTGGAGAGCATGACCGCCGACAGGTATCCCGCCAGGGTCAGGCCGATCGCGGCGTACATGGTGCTGGTGTCGCTGGTGTCGTCGGTGCTGAGCGGGACCAGGTCGCGGACCTGGAGGAACTGGTGCTGCTGGACGGCGGCGTTCGTGAACGGCGCGGCAGCCAGGTTGACTTGGGCGGCACCGGCGGCCGAGGCGGTATAGAGCACCGGGCCGCTCGGGCGTGGCGGCTGGGCGAACGTCGTGCTGGGCGTGCCCGCGGCGCGGTCACCGGGCGCCGGCGTGGGGACGTAGGCGGCCGCCACGGCCCGGTGTGCCACCAGCTTCCGGGCCCGTTCGGCGGAGGCGACGGTGCTGACGTCGTACGCGTCGCCCAGGCCCTTCCGCAGGGAAGCGGTCAGCGGCCCGGTCTGCGCCGGTGGTCCGGCGACCGCGATCTTCAGGTGGTGCGGGGTCGGTGCGTGCATCGCGGCGGTGTAGATGCCGACCAGCAGCACGGCCATCGCGAACGGGAACAGCAGCACCCGGGCTATCGGCCGGACCATGTCTCCTCCTCGGAGCGTTTGGGCGCGGTCGTGTGTGCGCCCCGGAAAATACATCTCCCACGATACATCTCTTGAGATGTATTACTGTAGATGTATCATCCAGGATGTTCCCGAAGGAGGGTGTGCGTGCTACCGCCGACCAGTCCCATGAACCTCGCTGACCTGCATCAACTCGGCAGGCGCCTCACCGCTGCCGCGACCTCGGCGATGAAGGACACCTCCGACCTGGGGCCGACCGAGCTGCTGGTCCTGGAGTGCCTCTACACCACCGGACCGCAGCCGGTGGGGTCCATCGCCCAGCGCACCGGCTTCGCCCAGAGCCGGGTATCCACGGTGGTGGCGGCACTGCACAAGAGGGGCCTGGCCGAACTGGGTACCGACCCGGCCGACCGTCGCCGCACCGTCGCCAAGATCGCCGAACACGCCCGCACGCAGGCCAAGGAAGCCAGGAGCCGGGACGCCGAACCGACCCTCCGACAGTTGCTCCCCGCGCTACCCGACGCGGACGTCGACGCGGTGATCGCCGCACTGGGAACACTCCATGCCGCACTGGGCGAGGCAGCACCAAGTCCCTCCGGTGATCCTGACCTCTAGCTCGCAGCGTCCGGCGGATGGCCTGCCCACTGATGGCCAAGCCGGCGCGCGCTGTGTGCACCGAAGCCGGCTGACACGCGTCGAAATAGTCTGGTCCAGCATCTCAGCCCATTCGGTCGCCGCAGGTAACAGCCGCAGGCGTGGACCAGATCGTTCAGACGGGGCAGCAGCACTCGCTGACATCCTCCGGAGGCGCTGCATAGGTCCCTCGATCCAGCGATGGCACCACACCTGTTGCACTCGATCCGGTGGGCTGCACCGCAGCTGAGCTGCACTAACCTCCAGCGGCCGCGCTCACGCAACAGTCCGAACCCCAGAGAACCCGCTGTGCGCCCTCTGCCGTGCCGAGGTCGAGGCCGCCAGGTGAGGGCTGCTCCGTGCCGTCGTTTGCTGACATTGCCGGTCTTGATTGACGCCCGGCGCCGGCAACCGTGGCGCGGTTTGCCGACGTCGGGCGGCGGGGCAGATGGTCAGGATTCGATGGCTCGGTAGACGAGGCAGAGTTCGTTGGCGTTGGCGTTGGCGTTGGCGGTGGCGAGCGCGGGAGCGGAGAGCGATGTCCCGTGAGGGGTGCGCTGGAAGGCGGACCATGTCGTGCCGTTGAGGACACTGAGCCAGGTCCTGTTGTCGCCTCCACGGACGGCACAGTGGAGCTTGTTGCCGTGTACCGCCAGGGCGGGGGCGTCCGGTGTGGTTCCGGCGAGACGGACCGGGGCGCCCCAGCCGCCGTTGCGGGGGTTGGACGTGATCACGACGTAGCCGTTGGACCTGTCCCGTTGGGCGATATGCAGCGTTCCCTGGAAGGCGGCCAGGGCCGGCGCATGGTAGCTGCGTACCCCGGGCAGCAGCTGGAAGTTCGTCCAGGTGGTGCCGTTGGAGGACCAGTCGCCGACCGGCAAGCCCATGAACAGGTTGCGGAAGTAGTGCAGATAGCCATCGCGCACTGCAAGGGCAGGAGCGCTGAAGGACCCACCGGGGAGCACCAACGGAGCGGACCAGTCCGATCCGTTGGTGCAGGACAGGAGCCGCGCCTGACTGTTTGTCGTGGTGTAGGCGAGGTACAGCCTGCCGTTGAAGGAGGTGAGCGCAGGGGCGTGGCGGGTCCGGAAGTAGGGGAGGGGGCTGAACCCGGTCCAGGTGCCTCCGTCGCGTTTGCTGATGTAGATCTGGTCGGCCATGCCGCGGACCGCGCAGTAGAGGCGGCCGTCGTGCATCGCCAGGGCGGGCGCGTCGGGGGTCTTGGCCCCGGGCCACGGCAGCGTCGGGGCGCTCCAGCCGGACGGCGTGGAGGTGAGGAGGGTGACGTTGTTGCTGGTGGGGACCGCTGTCCCCCTCATGTACAGGGTGCGGGAGCCGTGCACGTAGGAGCCGGTGCTGAAGCCCCAGGCGTACTCGCGTCCGGGCTGGGCCGCCATCGCCTCCAGAGCCCGGCGGTCGAAGCAGAGCGTACGCTGTCCCACCAGGTCGTCCTTGATGTACGCCATGATCTGGGCGATGAAGTAGGCGATGCCCGCGAGCATCAGCGTGAAATTGGCCGTCGCTTCCAGTTCCGTCCCCACGGCGTGCTCCGCCAGTTCATCGGCGACGTAGTGGAGCTTTTCCGCGATCCTCTCCATCGTTCGCTGCAGCTCTGAGGGCGGGCCGTGGTCCTCTTCCCAGCACTGGATGTGACACACCACGACCTTGCTGACAGAGCCGTAGAACAGCCTGGTGTCATCGGCGAAATACTTAGTTTCCCCCTTGTCGACGTCCCCGAACGTGGGGGAGTGATACCGCTGGGGCATGGCATCGCTGTCCGCGCCGGCAGCGGTGACCCAGTAGATCTCGTCCGACCCACTCCACTCATCCGTCTCGCTCGTGGTGTAGAACCGGTGCAGCCTCAGCGCAGCCTGCATCGACACCAACGACTGTGTGGCCTGGTGTCCCGACGCGGTCACCATCGTCGCCCCGTGCCCGTATGCGTCCACGCCCCCCATGAACTCCTCCGAGTCCAGGGTGCCGCCCTGCCCCTCAGCAGTCGGAGCATCGAGGTCGACCACGCTCACGTTCGGCTGGGCCGCCACCTCCGCACGCAGCAGCGGCAGATCCCGGGCCAGGTCCTCGCTCGCGTATCCCTCTTCGACGGGGCGTTTGGCGAGGCTGTCCGGAAACAGCTGCGGGCGCAAGGCGGCCTCTTCCTGGTACACCCGGCCGAAGTCGCACACCTCCTCGTCCGAGAACAGCCCGCGCATGGGCTCCACCAGCCGCGCTTCCAGATCCGTCAGCTCCAGACCCGCCTGAAGCCGGGCGGCGCCGTGCAGCATCACCCCGTACAACAGACGCGTCCCCCGCGAAGGCTGCACCCGGCCCTCGGCCCCCTTGGCCGGGCGCCCCTGCAACTGCCCGCGCAGCCGCTCCAGCCGCTCTGTCCGCGAGATCGTGAAACTCTCGGCCGTCGTCAATGCACTGCTCCCAAGACTCGACAACCACGGCCCGGACCTCCAAGAGGCGCGACCGCAGTACCCGAATCCTCCCAAAAGTTACTACGCAAAGCGATAGGTCGATTACGGAAAGCGTGACGCGGGTCCCGGTCCAGCACATGGTCGATGCAGCGAAGGCGCCACACGTGTTGCACTCAATATGGTGGCTTGCACTGCGCTGAGCTGCACCAGCCCCGCGCGCCCGTGGTCATGCAACAGGCCGAGCCCCAGAGAATCCCCTGTGCACCTCATGCCGGGCGAAGGTCGAGGCCGGGCGGGCCGAGGCGTCCGCCGCGTAGCTGTCCGGACTTCGACCGCCACAGCTCATCCGGCGCTGCTGCTGGAGCGCGATCCGTCAACTATTGCCCTGTCGGGGGCGACCGCTGGCCTGCGGGTTGAGCGTGTCGTGACTTCGCGTGGGCCAGCCGCACTGGTTGCAGCGCCCCGGGGCTGGGTCTTTCAGTGGTCGGTGAGCATGCCCTTGCGGAGCTTGGCCAGGGTGCGGGTGAGCAGGCGGGAGACATGCATCTGGGAGACGCCCAGTTCGGCGCCGATCTGGGACTGGGTCATCTCCTGCCCGAACCGCAGCTCGACCAGCTGCCGCTCGCGGTCGTCGAGCTGGTGCAGCAGCGGGGCAAGGGTGCTCAGGTTCTCGACGGTCTCCATCGCCGGGTCGTCCTCGCCCATGACATCGGCAAGCGTGCGGCTCTGTGCCGAGGAGTCGGAGTCGGTGGGCATGTCGAGCGAGCCGGCGTTGTAGCCGTTGGCCGCGACGAGCCCCTCGATGACCTCTTCCTCGGACAGGTCGAGGTGGGCGGCGAGTTCGCGGACGGTGGGGTCGCGGTCGAGCTCGATATGCAGCTGTTCCTTGGCCTTGGCCAAGTCGCTGCGCAGCTCCTGGAGGCGGCGGGGGACGTGGACGGCCCAGCCGGTGTCGCGGAAGAACCGCTTTATCTCGCCCAGGATGTAGGGGACGGCGAAGGTGGAGAACTCCACCTCGCGGGTGAGATCGAAGCGGTCGATGGCCTTGATCAGGCCGATGGTGCCGACCTGGATGATGTCTTCCATGTCGTCGCCGCGGTTGCGGTAGCGGCGGGCGACATAGCGCACCATCGACATGTTCATCTCGATGAGGGTGTTGCGCGCGTACTGGTACTCGTGCGTGCCCTCGTCCAGGTCCTGGAGACGGTCGAAGAACCGCTTCGACAGCTCCCGCGCGTCCCGGGGGGCCACCGCGCTCGGACACTCGACTGCCGGCAGCTCCGTGCCCACCTCGATGGTGCGTTCGGGGGTGGCGGTGTCGTTCACGGCGGTGATCATGGTGCCCTCCCAGACGGCCGAACGGGGTGGACGTCTCGCGGTCGCCTACCCCGACCCACACAATGCATGTGCGTGAGGTGGCTCACTCCTGGTGTCCGGGCGCCTGGACAACACCCGCGGACCTCTACCTCCTGGGCCGCGACCTCGCATCGTGGTCCACGACCAGGAGGGCGGCGCAGTCCTGCCTCCGTCTCGTGCAAACTGAGGTACGTACCCTGTCCATCAGGCGCCGACGTCATCGCCGGACGCGACACCCCAGACACCGGGACCCCCGCCGCGCCACTTGATCATGGGGTCGCTCAGCCGCACTTCTTCGGGGTCCATGCCGGCTCGGCGCAAGAATTCCAACAGGTCGACCACCCCGTAGGCGACGCCGACGGGTGTGGCATCCACATGGACGCGCCGGCCACCATCAGGGGACGGAGGGTGCACCACGATCCGGGTGCCAGGCAGGTCGGTCATGAGTCCACCTTGCCGACGATCGCTGCCACACGCCTGCCGACGCCCTCTCGCGACACTCAGCGGCCCGGGCAAGCACGAGGCGGGGTGGGCTTTCGTCTTCGGCCCCGATTCGACGAGTGGGGAGCGGGGCCGCCTGTGTTCGTGGGGTCGTGAACACCCCCTCAACGACAGGACGGGGAGTGAGGCAGCGCAGTCCCCGATGCGTCCTCCTCCTGTCCGTCGCGGCGATTAAGCGGCGCTCACTGGAAGGGGCTCCAGCGGCCGAAGTGGGCCATCAGCTTTCGCGCGGCGTCCTCGTTCAGTCCGAGGGCGGAGGCAGCCTGCTCGGGTGTCGCGTCCCGCCGGGCATCATGGGCCGGCCAGTACCCGACCTGTGCGGCGGATACCTTCAGCCGGCGGGCTGCGCGAACGGCCGCCAGTGGCGAAGTCTTCGCCAGCTTCTCGATCTCCTCCTCCAGTTGGGTCAGCAGGGTGGTGACCGGCTCTGGCAGAGGAATAGCCGACTGTTCCACCTCGGCGGTGTGTGCGTCCCAGTCCTGCGTGCACATGTCCGCCGTGCCGCTGGCCGCCTCGACCAACTCCTGGTCGCCGATCGCGTCCCAGCTGAGTTCGTGCTCCGGGCCATTCCAGCCGCATGAGCACACCGCCCTCAGCGCGGCCGCCCGCGGTACGTGCGCGAAGCCGCCGTCGTAGACACTCCAGTGCGACACACACTGCCCGCCCGCACCAGAGTTCGCATCGAAGAAAGCCGGGGCCGGGACGGTGCCGTCAGCCAGGAGCACACCAACAGCGCCCGCGTGAAAGGAACCGAACTCCTCAGTCGTCCACGTCTCCCGCTCACCCATGACGCCCCTCCAGCCACCTTCGCCTGTGGCGCCCCGGACCGGGGTGCCGCAGACGACAATGCCGCAGCCCCGGCTGGCCTCACTACCGGATTCGCCGAACAGGCGACCCGCTGTCCCTTGAGCTGGCCGGGGACATCGCCGGCACCTACCGGCAGAAGGCGAGCGAGATACCAAACGCCGAGGAGCGCCATCGACATGTCGGTGGCGCTCCTCGGCAGGACGGTCAACCGCGAGTGGCGTTCTTCGGCAGCCCACCTCGGAAGTCGCAGCCGGGGCATTCGTCCTCGCCCTGGATATGTCCCTCGTACCAGCCGTGGACGGCCGCGTGCAGGATCGCCTCCTCCGCCGTGGCTTCGCCGCGATTGACCGCTGCGATGGCGTTGCCGACGACTACCTTGAGCGCGGCGTTGTCTGGTGAGGGAAACGGCGGGGACGGCATTGGCGAGTCGGTCATGCCCTGAGCCTAGGGGGCAACGTGCCGTCATTCAGTGGAATCGGCGTTCGAGGGAAGCTCGCCGGAACTGGTCAAGCGGTGGATGCTGAGCCGGACTGCGACAGAGCGGAGCCCAAGCTCATTGGAGAGGGCCTCGATAGACCTCTGGGGTGCTTCTCGTAGCCGGTGGAGGACGGCGCGGTCGTTGGCGGCGTCCTGGGACCGGCTGATCCGGTAGGCACCGATGGCACCGGCTGCGACGACGAACAAGGCGATGCTGCAAGTGCCGTAACTGTTCTGGACAGCAGCCGCGATGGCGGTGACCGCTCCAGCGGCGGCGACCAGAGAGGAACCGACGAGGAACTTGTTCATGACGCTCCACGTCCGGAGGGCACCGGTGAGGCGGGAGGAGCCGACTCGCCGTGCAGGTCACTGCGGAACCCCCGGCCGACCGGCTTCCAGCCCTCGAACGTGGCCGGCTTCCAACGGGGCCGGTCCGGGACGGTGGTGTCGTCGGGCGCGGGCAGGCTGCCTCGGCTCTTGCGGTTGCGGGCGGCGCTGACGCTGATGCCCAGGTGGGCGGCGACCTCCGGGTACCCCCAGAGCTGCTGGTCGTCGGCCATCGTGTCCTCCTCGTTCGTCGGGGATGAGCGTACGCAACGCGGCTGGGCGTACGGCAAGGCCGCCCCTGCCGGATCGGCGTGGGGCGGCCTTGTGCGGTTTCGGTCAGACCTGGGCGAGGCGGTTCGTGAGGTCGAGGGCGGCGGTCGCGACCGCGAGGGCGGCGCTCAGGCCGAGCACCTCGTGGAGGGTCGGGCGGACCAGGCGTGGCCAGTCGTCCGGGGCGGCCGGCCAGGAGGCGAGATGCACCTCGGCGGTGGCCAGCCCCAGGTGGGCGGTGACGTCCCACCCGGCGGGGGAGGCGGGCTCCCAGCGCAGGCGGATGTGGCCGAGGGCGATTCTCGGGGATTCGGCGGCGAGCCAGGTGACGTCGAGCGGTCCGTCGGGCCGGGCGGAGACGCGCTGGACCAGCGCGCCGCGTACCCCGTTCGGCATGGGGCGCATGGCGAGGCCGTGCAGCGGAAGGGGGTGGGACGGGCGGGATCGAGAGGAGATAGGAGCCTCCGGAGCTGTGGGTCAGGCCCAGGCGAGGGCGTCGCTGACCGGGGTCGGGAGGTAGTCCTCCTGGCCGTTCTCGGCGATGAACGCCTTGCCGTCCCGGACGACCACCTCGGTCCCCACGTAGTGGGCGAAGGGAAAGTCCGGGTTGATGGCGAGGCGAATCGGAAGACTGGGGTCAAGGTCCTGGAGCTGGCGGAGCAGGTGGCCGACGGTCAGGTGAAGGGGCATGGGAATCTCCGAGAGTGGTGTGGGACGGCGGAGCCGGGGATGTCAGGAACCGTTGAGGCACAGCAGGTCGCGAACGGCCTTCGGTCCCTCGGTGTGGGTGGCGAGGTGCCGCTTGCGGCTCTCGTTGACGTAGCCCTTGCTGGATTGCTTCATCTCCCAGTTGCCGCACGAGCAGATGGCCTGGGTGTAGGCGCGACCGGGGCAGTCGGGGTGGAGCGGCTTGCCGGAGCTGGTGTGCTTGTGGTGCGCCGGGCAGAGACTGTGGTCGGCGTGGTGGTTGGTGAGCGGGGTGCGGAAGGGCATGGTGAAGCTCCTCGTGGGTGGGGTGGGGCGATCGG
Source organism: Streptomyces lydicus (assembly GCF_004125265.1). GTDB lineage: Bacteria > Actinomycetota > Actinomycetes > Streptomycetales > Streptomycetaceae > Streptomyces > Streptomyces lydicus_C. The sequence continues at coordinate 4,076,327 of NZ_RDTE01000003.1, read as the reverse complement.
TCGGCCGGGGCGACGACTACCGGGTGTGCGCGGCCAAGAGGTCGCGCTGCCACTGGCGTCGTTCGGCATGACGGGCGGCACGGCGGCGGAGGGCCTTGGCGCGGCGGCCGTACTGACCGGGGAGGTAGAAGCAGGTGCAGCGTCGGGCGTAGGCGCACTTGCGGCGGTAGCCGGGGCGGGTGGCCAGGAGCATGCGTACGGTCGGAAGCCTCCCGGAGTCAGTGGGTGAGTCGGTAGGAACCGCTCTCCGAGAGCACCAGGCCATCGGCGATGAGGCGTTGAAGCGAGCTGCCGACCCGGTCCTTGTGCAGGCCGGTAGCGGCGCAGATCTGGGGGAGAGACGAGCCGGGGTTGCCCGCAAGGTGGGTGACAACTCGGGTATCGCGGCGACGCAGGTAGTCCTGGAAGCTGCCCGTGGTGTACGCCAACGCCACCCCGCAGTAGGCCATGACGAGGCCGTGCCACACCGTGCCGGATCCGGTGACAGCGTCATAGGCGCCGAACGCGCTGGCGCTCAGGCCACCGATCCAGTTCGTGATCTGGACCAGGTCGTCGGAGTAGATGGTCATGCGCAGTGCGTGCCCTTTCGGAAAGAGTGGGGAGATGGACCGGACCGACAAGGTCGGGGTCCGAACGAGTGCCGGTGAACGGGGCGGGCCGCCACGGGCCCGCCCGGTGGTTCAGCGGGAGGAGTGGGCGACGAGGGCGGCGATGAATCCGGCGACGCCTTCGGAGGGGGTATGAAGGCCGAACTCCTGCACCCACGGGTCGCCGTCGGTGGGCTGCACCCGGATCTGCCAGACGATGTTGCGCTTCCAGGCGGTGGGGTCCTCGGGGAGCCAGCCGACGTAGACCCGGCCGTCCGGGCTCATCGCGTGGACGTTGGCCTCCGGGGTGTCGACGAGTGCCCAGCCGAGGGTGCCGAGGAGGTCGAGCACCGTGTCCGCGCAGTGGTCGGAGGAGAGCCAGTGGCGGTCTTCCACGGTGGGGCGGACGACGGCGGGAAGGAGGGTGGCGGAGGCGTTCACGGTTGCACGGTCCCTTCGTTGACCTGCGGTTTTTCCCAACACCCGTACGTTGACATGCGGTGTGCCGAAGTGCGTAGTCCGTTCCCGGGAAGTGGCGTCTGCCGTGGGCGAACTGGCGGCCGTCAGCAGAAAGCCGGTGGCCCGGGAATGGATCGGCGGGCGTGGTTGTCCTAACCGGGTTGCGGCAACGGGCCGCACGCAACCGAAGGGGGAGCAGGAGTGGCGGAGCCGAGCGGGCACTGGGACGGCGCTGGGCTGGAGCGCAAGATCCGTGCGGCCGGGCGGCCTTGGACGGTGGGCGACATCGCGATGGTCGACGACGGCCAGTGGGCCGTCGGTACGCAATCCGACGGGCGACGGGACCAGGACGCGGTGGTGGAGGACCGGGTCGCGGATGGGCGTCGCGTCGAATTGACGGTGGAGGAACTGGCCCGCGCGGTGAACTCCCGCATAGGGGGCGCCCACCGCGACGAGGACCTCGCCTGACCGGACCGCTCAGCGGTGCGGCCCCCGTCCGGCCCCGGACGGGCCGACAGCGGCCGAAACAGCGGGCTGCTCGGGCAACTGGCCCAGGGCGCGTGGAGAGTGCCCGGAGCGGGCAACAGCGGCCTGGGCCAGCCGGACTGCCGGGGCCCGGTCCGCGGTCGCGGCGGCTTCACGGGCCTCGACCACGCGCTTGATCGCCTGCAGATACGCACGGCTCTCCGTCTGGGCAATGCGAAGGTCGACCGCCGCTCCGGTGATCTGGTCCTCTTCGTAGAAGCCCGGTACGTACCCGGGACGGGTCAGGGCGTGCAGACGGTCCTGGTGAACGGACACCGCGTGGTCGGTGACGGTCAGGGCCGTACGGGTGTGCATGGCCGAGCGCAGGAGCGGGTCCTCGCAGGGGCTGCGGACCGCCAGGGCTTCCAGAGCGTCGATCGGATGGCCCCAGGCTTTCTCGATCATGGCGGTGGCCTGGTCGAGTTTGGTGGCGTCGGGCATGGCGGAACTCCCTTATTCGGAGGTGCTGTTCGGTTGGGCGAGGTCCCGGAGGGTCCGGGGTGGGAGTCAGCGGCTGCGGCGCGGAGCCGACGGGCTGAGCAGTGGCACGGCTGCGGGCACGGGGCTGGGCGCCTCGGTCCGTGTCGAAGTCGCGGTGCGACTGCGGGCGGCCATGACGCGGAGTTCGGCGGCAGTCCGCGGGGCGCGTGCGGCGCGGTGAACGGCCTGAGTGACAGCGGTGCGCCGCACGTCGAGCGGGGTCGGAGCGCGGGAGACCGAGGGCTCGGCGGCCGGCGCGGCCGGGGCGGCCGGGGTCAGCGTGACCAGGTGCTCCATACGTCGATTGATCTGGCGCCGTTCACGGATCACCGGGGCCGAATCCGCCATGACGGCCGCGGTCGCGGCGATCAGATGGGACGGGGTGCGGGTGGTGAACACCGCTTCCGCCCGAGTGCCCCAGCCCGGTGGACCGGCCCACAGGGTGATGGCCTCGGCCTCCGGGCCGTAGCTGCGGTTGTCGATTACGGCGCCGGCCTGGCCGTCGGGGGCGACGATCTCGACCGTGCCGGGCGTGGTGGGGACGCCGCGCTTCCAGCCGGCGTCGGTCAGCGGTCGGACGGCTTCTGCCCAGTAGATCGACGGGTTCGCCAGGAAGCGTCCGTTGCTGTCGTAGGGGTCGGCCTCGGCGTAGTCGTGGGCCAGGGCGGTGGTGAGGCCGGCGACGATCTCGGCCGGGGTGACGTGGTTGAAGGTGGCCGTCCAGCGCGTTGCTGAGGCGGCCTCCGTGGCCGCGCTGATCCTCCACAGCTCGAAGTCATCGCCGAACCATCCGACCCTGATCCGCTGGTCGGGCGAGGTGACGAGGAGCTGACAGGGCCCCTCGTCGAGGTAATGGTGCGGCCAGTGGGCAACGGGCGCGAAGCCGACTTCGCCGGACCCGTCGGAGCCGGCCAGGTACATGGGGCTGACCAGTACGTCTTCGTAGAGGTGCGGATCGTAGGCATTGCGGGCGCTCATAGTCGAAGCTCCGGGGCATGGGAGGGGAGCGCGCCCGCGTGCGCAGCGGAACGAACTGCTGGACTGCACGCGGGCGCTGTGGCAACGGGGAGACGTGGCTGGCTCTCAGCGTCACGACGGTCACCGACCCCGACCCGGGGCTGACTGGGCGGTCACGGCCGCTGGCACCCGCGGTTGCGGCTGCGGGGCGTGGCTGAAGAGGGTGCTCGGCGCGGCGGTGCTCCGGCGTAGGGCCGCTGCGGTCCGGATGCTGTCCGATCCCGGCGGGACGCTCGTATGCATCCGCGTGGCCGCCCTGACGGGGGTCGGAGGTGCGGCGTTGCTCCGTGCGGCGACGGGGTTGCTCCAGTGCTCGACGGCCGAGTAGACGGGGCCCAGCGCACGCCCGGCATCGGTCAGGACGTAGGGGGCGCCGTGGCGCGGGCCTGTGCGGGTGACCAGACCGTCGGCCTGAAGTCGGTTGAGCCGATACCGGGTGAAGCCGTTGTCCAGACCGGCCTCCTCGGCGATGTCGACAAACCGCATGGGGCCGCCCTCATCAAGGAGCTGGACCACGGCGGTCGAATGCCGAAGATGCAGACGCCGCACGGCGTCCTCGACCCGTTCCGCTCCGGCCACCTTGCCGAGCGACAGGTGAGCCTGGGACCAGTCCGACAGAGCGCGGTGCACCCGAGACAGCGACTCGCCGAGTGCGCTGAGCTGGTACGGAGCCCCGTGGCTGCCGTCGGTACGGGTGACCAGCCCGTCAGCGTGCATCTGGGCCAGCCGCTTACCGACGAGCTGCTCGCTGATGAACGGGAGCCCGGCGGCGACATCGCGCACACGCATGTGATGGCCCTGCTGAGCCAGGGTCTGCGCTGTCCAGGTGGTCCACTTCGGCGCTATCAGGGCCAGCGCAGCCTCGACGCGCTGAGCGTCGATCGAAGCGATGGAGAAGGTGCGGGGCTGTGCGGGGGTGGGCATGGTGGCGTCCTGTCGGAAAGGGGTCAGCGGGAACGGCCGGGCTTGGTCGCGGGCGGCGGGGGTGCCGGATTCGTCGACCGAGGCGGTGATGCCGTGTCTCGCGCGCCACGGCGCAGGGCTGCGGCAACGCGCGGATCTGTGCCGCATCCGCTACGGAAGACGCTTTCGCCGAGTGTCGTGAGTGCTAGCCGCTGGCCGAAACGCAGCGTGGTGCTGGTGTCGCGCTCGACCCATCCCGCGTCGTGCATCGTCAGTACCGTGGCAGGGTCGATGCGCTGTGACCCCGCGTCGGTGGCGACACGGAGGCCGGAGCGCCATACGCGCTCTTTCAGCCATACCCGACTGCGCTTTATCTCTTCGAGAGCCTGCAACTGTTCGGGGGAGGGAGTCGGCCCGGCTGTAGGTGTGCTCGGCATGCCCGATGTCGGCGCCGGCCTGTCAGGGGCGGATGCTTCCGAGTGCTCAGCAGCACCCGCACCGGGCATATGGCGCTGGTATGCGGAGATGGCCCCGAGGAGCTGGTCGTACGCCCGATCCTGCTGGGTGAGAAGATCCCCGAGCTTCGGGACGGCAGTTCGCAGCAGCGCGTACGAGACCCGTGCACCGCCGAGTTCACCGCGACCGACGGGTTCGAGCAGCCGGAGAGCATCCTTGGCCGCGTCCGTCACCCGGTTGTGCTGCTCGTCCAACTCGTGTGCGGCCCCGATCACCCGCGTCGCGGATTGGTACAGCGGTTCGCCGGGGCGGCGCGTGATGTTGAGCGTGCTGACTTCTGAGACGCCGAGCGTCTCGGCAACGAGGTGTGTACCGGGGTGCGTGTTCGCGTCGTACGGGTTCACTCTGCCGTCTCCATCCGGGCGAGCAGGGAACGGACCAGCGTGGGCAGGCTGTTGGGCCCGTCGCCGAGCCGGATGTGGTCGGTTGCCTCATCGAGGACGTACGCCGCGTCTTCGAGGAGGCCGCTGGAGATCTCCATGCAGGCGTCGGTGATCCGGGAGGCTGCGAGCAGCGACTCGGAGAGCACCTCGACGTAGTCGCCCGGTGTGAGGCCGGCAGCCTCGGCGGCTGTGCGGATCGCCGCCAACTCCAGCCCGCTGAACGCGAAGTCGAACTCATTGCCCCGCTCGGCGCCACCGGACGTGGCGACGATCGGGTTGCGGGGCTCGGCGGGGATGCCCGCGCGCGTGCAGATCTGGTCGACGGAGGTGGTCAGCTCGGCGAGGGACTCGGTGAGCCATCCCAGCGCGGCGGCGTAGGAGGCCAGGGTGAACAGGCCCGCCGGAGTGGTGGGACGCGGCTCGTCGGCCACGAACCCTTCGAGCCGGTCGTTCAGCTCGCAGACCACCCGGGGCCCGGCGGACAGCGCGCCCAGTACGGGGTGCAGGTAGGAGCGGTTGGCGGCCGTCGGGTACTCGGTGGTGAGGATTGCGGAGACGCTCTGCGCGGCGTCGGTGAGAAGGTCTGCCAGTTCGGTACGGGGCAGAGGGGTACGTTCGGCGGTCATCGCTGGGCGGCCTTTCGGGGGGCAGCGGCCGTGGGCCGGGCTGCTTCTGGAGGAGTTGCGGGGGTATTCGTCGACCGGTCGGCCGTGAGGGACGAGCGGGAGCGGGCGGCCTGCACCCGAGCCTCGGTGGCGGAGATCGTTTCGATGTCCTGCCGCAGTCCGGTGCGGAGGTGGGCGGAGCGGTAGACGGCGTAGTCCTGGCGGCTTCCGGCGGCAACGAGATAGATTTCGCGCTTGTGGTCCGAGGTCGGCGGAGCCGTGCGGAACTGGATGACCATCCGGTAGGACACGGTGGGGTCGACGTAGACCTTGTGGAAGCCGGCGAGACGGCCCTTCAACGGCAGACAGTCGTCACTGCCGTGGACCAGGTTCTGCAGCTCCAGCAGCGCCAAGTCACGTATCTCGTCGGGAAGCTCCCGCAGGTCGGCGATGGCGTCGGGGTGCGCGGCAAAGGCGAAGCGGGCGCGGCTCACAGCAGCATCCCCTGTACCGGACGCTGGATGGGCCCCGCCGTGATCGTGCGGGGCACGTCGAGGCCGGTCTGCGGCGTCGCGGAGGCACCGGGTGACCGGGCGAGAGCGACGCGGGCCCGGACGACAGCAGCGTTGTGATCGCTGTACTTCGGTGGCTCGGGCAGCGGCCCGCTGCCCCCATCCAGCCAGGTCTGGGCGACACCGACGTCGGCGAAGGCCCCCTCGCGCATCGTGTACGTACCGGCGCCGTGGTCCCACTCCTCGTAGAAGAGACGAACCGGCGCATGGGTAGCGAGGGAGTCGCGGACAAGCGTCCACGCCTCGCTGGGGTCGTAGTCGGAGGTGTAGGTGTCTATGACCTCGTAGCGCGTACCCGACTGCTGGATCTGCTGTTCCACCTGGACCGTGAGGTCGTCGGCGGGCTCGATGTAGTCGCCACCTCGCAGAGCGATCCGATCGAGCGGGCAGCCGCGTTCTGCCAGCCAGTTCTGCGCGAAGGACGCCGTGGCGTGGTGGCTTGTCTCGAACGTGAACGTGGACTGTCGAAGATCGCGTGCGACCGCGATCGCCACGAGCTGCGGCTCGCCGGGGACCCCCCACGTGACCGACCCGTCGTGGGCGAGGACGAAGGTGTGGGAGCCGTTGGGCGAGGTGTGATGCTGGGACAGCACCGTCAGGTCGCCGGCCCGGAAAGCCTCCATCGTGTCCTCGGAGGCGTCGTCGGCCGGAATGAGATCGTCGAGGCCGAAGTCGAAGACGTCGCTCACGCCGCCACCACCCTCTGCTCGGGCGCCGGAGTGGCCAGCACACGATGGTTGGGGCGGCTCGCGCTCGTCGTACAGGCTGCGAAGGGCCCGTCAGGCGCACGCAGGTGCGCCAGCGTCTGGTCCAGGTGGTCGCGGTGCCAGGTCGACGGGCCGGACAGGCCGGCCTCCGCATCGGTGAACTGCTGCCAGGCGAGCCAGAGGGCGTGGAGCCGGGCGACGGCCTCGGGGTGCTCGTGCCACTGCGCGCACCACGGACGATTCGTGCTGATCTCCCGGCCGTACACCGGGAGGAAGAGGTGGTTCACCCAATCGCTGAGTGCAACGAGTTCGGCAGCGTATGCCTTGCCGCCCAAGGCGATGATGAACACCGAGGTAGGGCCGTCTGCCTGCTCGTCGTCCGCCGCCTCGGCTGCCGGAGCGCTGTCCGTGGGCGGGCTGGCCGCGGATTCGGGCTCGGAGCCGAGGCGGTCGAGGATGACACCGTGCTGCCTGACCTCGGCCATGGTCTTGGCGAGGGTGCTGGCGAGGTCGTCGAGGTCCTCGTCGTGGACGCGGAACGGTTCGGGTTCGGGGGTGGTCGGGCTGGTGTCGGACATCGGGGCTTGCTCCATCTGTGAGACGGCGACATGCCCCAGAGGATGCGGAGAATTCGTGGTTTGGCCCGGCCGGAAAAGTCCGGTAGTGGGGCGCTACACGGCCGTGCAGCGCGGGCACCGCGGGAAGGGCGGTGCCAGCAACTGCACGGCGCGTGCTGCCTGTTGGGGGACGACTCCGTTGCCGAGTGCGGTGAGCTGAGCCGGTCGTCCGAGCCCGGGGGTGGCGGTGACCCAGCCGTCATCGAGGCCCTGCATCCACTCGACGAAGTCGGCACGGAGCCGGCCGCCCGCCTCGGTGGGCTCGGGCGCGGGACGGGTGAGCTTCTCCCATCGGGTGATGGCGGCTGCGTATGCGCCCCATCGGTCTGCTCGGCTCCGGGAGCCGATTCCGTCCAGAGCGGCAGGACCACCGTCGGCAAGGGAGGGCATCCCTTGCCGGGGCGGCGGCCCGGTGTGCCCGTGTTGCTGGCCCGCAGTGCTGCCGCCGCGCTCGGCAGGGTCAAGTCCCCGTTGCCGTGCCGCTGGCGGGGCGACCCTTTGATCCCGTCCGACGCTTTCGGCGTCGGCAGGAGCCACTCGATCTCGTCGGCCAGGTTCGGCCCGTGGCCCCCGCTCTTCCTCTTGTCGGGGTGCTGTGAGCCGCCGTTCTTCGCGAGGTTGCTGGTCGGCGTCTTGAGCAGGGTGTTCGGCGGGCCAGGCGGCGAGGAAGGTCCGCTCGCGACGGTGCGGGGCCCCGACGTCGGAGGCCCGAAGCACGAGCCACTTCGCGTCGTACCGGAGGTCGGCCAGGGAGCCGAGTACGGCACCGAGTGCCCGCAGAGGAGGCTGACCTGGGGTGTCTCCCAGACACCACGGGCAGGGTTCCACGTCGCCAGGGGAACCGGCGGGGGAGGTGAGGAGGCCGCGCACATTCTCGATCACAACCAGGCAGGGGCGGAGGGCTTCGACCGCACGGGCGACGTGCAGCCACAGCCCTGAACGGGTGTGGGGGGTGAGTCCGGCCCGTCGGCCGGCGACCGAGACGTCTTTGACAGGGGAAGCCCGCCGTCAGGACGCACACCCGGGGGACGGCGGACCAGTCGACGGCCGTGATGTCGCCCAGGTTGGGCACCTGGGGCCAGTGCCGGGCCAGGATCCGCGAGGCGTCCGGATTGACGTCGGCGTGCCAGGCCAGCGTGCCGCCGACGGCGGACTGCACTCCGAGGTCCAGTCCCCCGTACCCCGAGCAGAGCGAACCGATCAGCGGAGAGTGCGCGATGGTGGTCTCCATGTCACCGGCCCCGAGTGACCCGGTCGGCAGGAGCTGCTGATGCCGGGGTGGTAGCGGGAGGCGCAGTGAGAGCGGGAGCCGCGGTCGTGGACCGGCTGCGGGCGGCCTGAAGCCGCGCGGACGGGGGCGAGACCGTCGCCGAAGCGGCGTGAAGGGAGTCGGCGACTTCGCGGAGGGCTGTATGCGCCTTGCGGAGGGCACCTTCCGCCACCCGCGTCGCACCCTCCCGAGCATCCCGGGCATCAGGCTGGTCACGGAGGTGCTCGGTCTGGTCCAGGAACGAGCGCAGATGGACCGCCGCGCCCAGAGCGGATGCCGCCTCGCCGGCGGGCGCCACAGCGGCGGCGAAGCTGGTGATCACACTCGCGCTGTGGGGTGCCTTGTTCTCGGAGTTGGCGCGGAAGAGAACCTGGTCGCCCAGGGTAGTGATCAAAGCTCCGAGCTGGGAGATCTGCCGTGCGACGGCCACGGTGTCGGACGAGCGGTCGCCGGGGGCGGGCAGTTTGTTGCGCTGGGCGTCGAAGGCGGATGCCGTGGCGCGCAGGGCGCGGGCATCGGCCACAGGTGTGTTGTTCACGGTGAATCCCAAGGAGGAGGACGAGCGACGGGCGGGGGAAGGGGGTTTCAGCCGTGTCCGCGAGAGGGCGGTCGCACGGCGGCCGGGCTGGGGGCAGAGCGGGGCGGGGCCGTGGATGGCGCGACCGGGCGCGGTGCGCTGCGGGCGAGGGCGGCGTGCACCTGCGCAGAGGGAGGCCCGTTCGGCAAAGGGGCTGGGGGTGTCGGAGCGGGGTGTCCGTTTGCGGCCTGCCAGCGGGTGCGCACTTCGTCGAGGGGACCGAGCGCGTGCAGGGCGTGGTTGATGAGCCGCCCGGGGGCCAGGGCCTCGTCCTCCGCCAGCGCTCGGATGGAACGGGCGGAGGCGGCGGCGGTGCGGGTGACGGAGGAGCGCATCACCTGCTCGCCGAGCCATTCGGCGCTTCCAGGACCCACGCCGTCGCAGATGGCGGCGAGCTGGTCGCTGGACAGCGTGCCGTCGGCCAGCAGGCCGCGTCGCTGGGCCTCCCAGAGCAGGGTGATCCGGTCGATGGGCTCGCCCCGGTGGTGCAGTGCGCCGAGACACCGGTAGACCTCCCCGCGGGCGGGGTCGGCGAAGTCGGCCGGCCGCAGCCAGCCCACCACCTCGTCCATGCTCCTCGGCCGCTCGGCCAGGACGCCGAGAAGGACCTGCTCCTCCTCGGCGCCCTTTGCCCAACCAGGCGGCGGAGCTGCGGCCGGACTGGGGGCCGGCGAGGTGCCAGGGTCTACCGGGCGTGGTTCGGTTCCCCACCGTCGTGCGAGATCGCTGAGCACGTCGCGTAGCACGTCCGCGCAGCGCACCGCTCCCTCGACCTCTCCTTGCAGCGCGTCCGCGCGGGCAGCCTGGTGCAGGCGGATCGCGTGCGCGGTGACGCTGCGATGGATCGCACCCTCCAGCACCATCCGCCCGTACACGGGAGCATGCCCGGGGCGCGGACACGCGGAGATCAGGGTGTGAGCGTGCGACGCGGTCAACCCTCGGACGTGTTGTCCCGCCTCCGCCACCGTGTCGGTCACCCACGACAGCGGCACGGAGTCCTCGGCCGTCGATGCTGGGTGGCGGTCAGCGTGGAGCTTGTGCATCGCGGCGAACAGGGCCTGGTGGACGGGGCGGTGGAAGTGCTCCGGGGTGAGCCAGCCGAGCTGTCGAAGCTGGCCGGGGTCGAGCAGTACCGCGCCGAGTACCGCCTGCTCGGCTTCCAGCAGCGGGTTCATCGCCGCCTCCCGCCAGGACGGACCCGAGGCTGGTCCTGCTGGATGCGGGGACCGGCGACGGCCTGGTCGGCCGCCGCCATCGCGGTGGCGAAGCGGTTCAGCTGGCCCGTGAACACCGGATCCGTGACGGCGACGGAGCCGGACATCGCGACCAGCCACCACCGGCCATCGCGCCGGACGGCCGGCGACTGCCCGAGAGGTCCGGAGCGCACCGAGGACGGGAGCGGACCGGGCGAGGACGCGAGGGCACTCATGCCGCCTGCCCGAAGTCGTCACGCGTCTTGGCCTGGGCCCGCTCGGTGATGGCCTTCGTCGCGCGGACCGAGGCCGGACCGATCACCTTGGCGGACCGCTCCTTGTACCAGGGCTTCAGGTCGAGCATGGCAACCCGGATGCCGGTGGCCAGGAGCAGCGCCTTGCCCTTGGGGAGGGCACGGATCACATCGGGCGGCAGAATCCGCTCGGTACGCATGCTCACCGTCGTGGACTTGCCGCCCTCGCTCATCGACACCGACGTGGTCTGGACCTCGTGATCACCGCCCTGCCTGCTGATGCGATCGGCGAAGTCGGCATCATCGACACCGGATCCGACGATCTTGATGGTGGCGGCGGACCAGAGTGCGTCCATCCCGGCATCGCCCCAGCACCGCTGTCCCTGACGGTAGGACTGCAGGATCGTCATCGGGATCACGCCCCGGGAGCCCAAGTGGCTGTAGAGGTCGGGGAGGTCGGAGATCCGGCAGACGTTGGCGGCCTCGTCGAGCACGCACAGGGCGGGCGGGTCGAGCCGTCCGCCGGAGCGCTCGGCGACGATCACCGCGGCACGCATCACGGCGTCGGCCGCAGCGGCGATGATCGCGCTCGCGCTGCCGCCGCCGTCCTTGCTGAGCAGGTACAGGGTGTCGCGGGAGGTGGCGAAGAGGGCGGGCTTGAACTCGGGCAGGTCCGGGCTGGGGGTGACCCAGGCAACGACCTCCGGGTCGAGCAGGCAGCTCGCGTACTGCCGCGCGGTCTCGTAGATGCCGTCGCGGGTCTCGGTCGCGCCGGAGACGGTCCCTTGGAGCTGGGCGGCGACTGCTTCGTGGCCGGCCTCGGTGAGCAGGTCGACCGGGGTGCGGTCGGCGGGTGAGGCGAGCCAGGCCGAGACGTCGGTGATCGGCCGCCGGTGGCTGGCGGCAGCCAGGAACAGCGCGCCCAATGTGTTGGACGCGGCGGTGGACCAGAAGTCGGTGCTGTTCGACTCGTCCACGCTCGCGGTGGCGAAGTGTCCGGCCAGACGCTTTGCCCCGGCCAGGTCGCGGGCGTCGGCCAGGATGTCCCACCACATCTCGCGCGGGTGATGGGCGATCTGCTGGGGGTCGAGGGCCCAGATCGTGCCGACCTCGGCCCGCGCGTCCACCGTCGCGGTGAAGGCATCGTTGGCCGCCTTGTTGCTGGTGAGCAGGACCGGGCCGGGCGCCGCGAGGATCGCGGGGATGGCCAGGGTGGAGGTCTTGCCGCTGCGCGGGGCCATGATCGCGACGATCACGTCCTCCCAGGAGGCGCGGACCTTGGCCCGCCCCCGGGAGAGGGTGCCGAGCAGGATGCCGCGGTCAGCAGGGGCGACCTCTTTTACACTCCCGGCCGCTCAGGGACGGCCGCAGGCTCCGGGCCTTGGCGGTGATCTGCTTGTCCAGCAGCGGGGCGAGGTCGGCCTTCCCGGCGAGGCCCGTCTGCGCGCCGCCACGCAGCCGCACCCACAGCACCAGGGCGAGGACAGTGAGGCAGACGGACAGCAGGCCGGGGCTTATCCGCGCGCCGACCAGCAGGGCCGTCGGGCCCAGGTGCGGCCACAGAGCCTCGGGACGAAGCAGCGCTTCGGTGGCGCCGTACGGGGTCCAAGGGCCGCTGCCGAGAACGAAGTTGGTGATGTTGCCGGTCAGCCAGGCCAGCGAACCGAAGGTGAACGCGAGGCCGAGTATGGCGAACAGGAGGTAGAGGAGCGCGTCCGACCCGGTGGTGGTCGAGGGCGCGCTGGTACGCGGTGCGGGCATGAGCGTGGTTCCTGAAAGTGAGCGGGCGGTGGGGGCGGGGCGCGCTCGGCTCTCGTGCAGTTCATGGGGTTACTCCTGGGGCTCGAAGGGAAACGTTTTAGCGAGGTCGGCCGGCGGGGCGCGACGCGGGCGGAGGCGGCGCGGCTGCCGGCGAGCTGCCGGTCGACGGCGTGGGGCCGGCGTGCGGTGAGGACGTACGGGCGGCTCGCTGCCGGTCCGCTTCGGGACTGCGACCGGACGACGGTGTGGGGATCGCTTCGGCGCCGAGGACGTCGTCGAGCAGCTCCCGGGTCCGCAGGACGTTGACCATCTCGTGGTGCCTGGGGTCGGTGCGCTCGGCAGGACACGCGGCGACCCCGTCCACCGCGACCTCCAACTGCTCCTGAACGTCCCGGAGCATGCCGTAGGCGGCGGCCAGCCGGGTCCAGGTCTCGAAAGCCGGGTTGTGGTGCGGGTCGTCGAACGTCAGACGGACGCGGGTCCAGTCGGCGGCAGCGGCGACGAGTTCGGTCAGCTCAGGCAAAGCCCCGACCAGCGCGCCGTTGACCTCCTCGATGATCCCGGCAACTTCGTTGGGTGTGGCGTCCTCGGTAAGGCGGGCGATCATCCCGCGGACGGAGTACGGGTCGGCGGACGCACTGGGCAGGTGCCGCACCTGCAACGGCTTGTCGGAGCTGGGTGCCACGCTGCGGTCGGCGAGCCGGATGTTGTGCTGCATCGCGGAGCCGACGGCCTCGCCGATGCTGGAGTAGTACTCGGGCACGCTTCCTCCTCGTTGATTGACGTGAACGGCCACGCGGCAGGCCGACGGCTGGCGTTGACGAAGATGACCTGGGTCACCGCCGGGGGCCCGAGAGGCGCGGCGAGTGTCCGGTCGCGTTGTGCTGCGCTGTTTCGGAGCCGGGCATCGAGGAGATCTTGGCCTTGGCCGCTGCGGGCGACGTGGCCAGAGCGGCGCCCTGATGGTCGGGCAGCTCCGGGGACCGCGTCCGGGCCTCGGTCTGGTCCTGGGACGCGGTGCCGACCCGGCGCAGCTTGGCCTCGGAGCCCACGAGTTCGGATTGTGCGCCACTGACGTACTCGGAGGCGTAGTCGAACCGGTAAGCGAGGTCGTATGCCTCATTGTCGAGGTCGTGGATCTGCTCGCCCGCCACCTCCAGCGCCTCCCGGACGCGCTCCAGGGCACCGTGCTCGGGGTGAAGAAGATGGTCGACCGCTCGCTGGAGGTCGGTCCCGTTCTCGGCCGCCCTGATCCGGTCCGTGATCCGTAGGAGTTCCGCCCCGGTGGCGTAGGGCCCGAGGGCAGGCACCGGGGGGCTCATCCGTGCCGCGTCCAGGGAGGGCGGGAGGTCGACGTCGTACCGGGCGGCGCGGAGCATCTCGGCCGCGTGGGTGGCGATGGCGACCTTGTCGGCGTCCGGTGTGGTGGTGGGAAGACGATGGCGTCGGCCGTGCCAGTCCGAGATCTGCTGGAAGCCGGCGTGCTTGAGGAGGCTGGCGGAGAGGTCGTCGTTGGCACCCTTTGCCACGACGCTGCCGCTGAACTCGTGGGTGATGGTGATCGGAGGGACAGGCACGTTGGTCTCCTGGGCGTGGAGTTTCGGGTATGGACCGGTGAGCCGGTGGCCCGTCTCGCCAGAGAGGACAAGGGAGGGCGAACAGAACCCGGGGAACCGGGCCGTGGGGAAGAGGATCTGCAGAATCCGCGATTTGGCCCGGCCGGAGATCGCTGGTAGGTGCCGCCACTCATCCCGGGGTGTCCAGGCCGTGGTCGTAGGTGAAGTTCGCGCAGGCGGCGCGGGCGAAGTGAGCGTCGTGGTGCACCCGGGCCCAGCGGCCGTCCTGCCGTATGACGGTGGCGACGATGTCGAGCCCGTCGGCCTGGTTGCGCAGGGCCACCCACCGGCAGGCCGCCGGGTCGGCGTCCGGCTCGATGCCCGTGGCGTCGAGGACCTCGCGCGTCAGCTCGAACCAGTCATCGTCGTCGAGTTCCACGTCGGTGTTGTTGCGGATGGAGCAGTGCCAGGTCAGGCGTCGGGCGGCGGCGTGGCCGGTCCGCGGTTTCCGCAGGGCGATCGGCTCGTCGAGATCCGATGCCAGGTCAGGAAGGGCGACGGTCTCCTGGGCGGTCAGCTCCGGGGACCACGCGGTGAGCAGGTAGGGAGCGAAGCCCGGATCGGTCCGGTGGAGGCGGCTGAGGAGATCCGTGGTGCTTTCGGTGCGCCGGACTTCGCAGTGCAGGGGGTACTTGGGCATGGGGTATCCAGGTCTCGGGCGGGGGGGGGAGCCGGTGTCCCGCCGCAGCGGGACACCGGGCGGTCAGAAGTGGGGGTTCTCGGTCGGCCGGTCGGCCTCGGTGGCGGCCTGGAGCAGCTCGGCGAGGTCGTCGGGCTCGGAGGAGCGCTGGTCGATCCACCACCCGGAGCGGGTGACGGTGCGAGCGGCCTCCTCGATCTCCTCCCACTCCGTCTCACTGATCTCGCCTTCGAGGACCAGGGTGGTGTAGGCGGCGGACAGGACCTGATGGCGACAGCGCACACCCCAGGCGACGGCTCGCTCGGTCCCCTCCAGAGGCGGCATCCGGTACCGCTGCGACCAGGCTTCGGATTCGGCCTGCTCCTCGGCCCGCTTGGCCTTCAGCCAGGCGGCCTTGTCCTGCTCGTCGTCCTCCTTGGCGGCCCGCCAGCAGTCGGTGCACGCCTGCTTGGCCAGCCACTCGGCGAACCCCGCGCGACGGTCGGCCGCCCGGTCGGACAGGTCACGGTCGGCCTGGTGGCCGCAGGAGTGGGCGATCGGCCAGGTGGTCTTCACGGCCATGGGAACTGTTCCTTACGGGAGTTGGGTCAGCGGGTGCGGGAGAACGCGATGCGCGGGTCGACCGGCCGGGCCGCCGCAGCAGAGGTGGCGGGAGAGGCAACCGGAGCCGTGCCAGGGAGGCCGGCACGGGCTGGGCTGGCGGCGAGCGCGGCGGCGCTGATCGGGGACGCGCGGGCGGTGAAGCCCTGGTCGCGCCCGTGGTTCGCCGCCGTTGCGGGCGTCGGGCGGCGACGCGTTGCCGCGTCCTGAGCGAGGGCGGGCTGAGCCGCGACCTGGAGACCGGACCGGTGCATCGACACCGTGGCCGTGGCGACCTTTTCCAGGGCGTCGCTGCGGTCGATGGTGACGGGCAGCGTGTAGATGTCCAGGGCCCGATCGTGCCGCCAGCCGTGCTCTTCCAGGAGCCGACCGCCGATCGCGCGGGCGCGGTCATCGGTGGCCGCGACGATGCCGAGCTGCGGATGCTCGGCGAACGCGACGTCGGGTTCTATGCGCGGGGGGCGGTCACGGGAAGGAGCCGCTTCGGGGGACAGGGAGGGGGCGAACGCGAGATCCACGTCGACCTGGTAGCCGGCCTTGCGCAGCATCGCGACGGCCCGGGTGACGCGGCCCTGTCCATCACGCTGTTGATCGGCCAGTGCGTAGAGCTTCGGGTGATCCGGGACGGGGTGGAAGTCGAACCCCTTCAGCATCCACGCGCTGGCCGCAAGGTGCTTCGGGTTCGCGGCGACGATGCCGTAGTCGGGGTGACGGCCGAAGGCGACATCGGGAAGCGAATCGTGATCGGGGGCGGGCATAGCTGATCCATCCGGTGCTGGCTCGTACAGAGGGGCAGTCGAGGGCCGGGACGGTTCTGCTGGTGCGGGACATGGGTACTCCGAAGAAGGAACGGGGGCCGAGAGCTGTCCGGTCGCGTTGAGATGAGGATCCGGGGATCGGCCGGTTTGGCCGCGCCGCAAGTCGGTGATATGTGCGTCAGCGGGAACGGCCCGGGGCCGTCGGAGTCGGCGCCGGGGGTGCAGAGGGCGAAGCGGGTAGTGCCCCGTGGTTGCCGGCGGCGGATCGAGCCAGGGCTACCCGCGCACGGTCGGTCTGCGAGGGCTGACCGGAATCCGCCCGGCCCGCCAGGTAGTCGGCAGCCCGAACCAGCGCCGGACCCTGGAACGACAGCTCATCCGCGTACCGCCAGCCGTCGGCATTCCGGATCCGCTCCGCTCGGCTCTCGTAGATCTTCCGCGAGCCCGGAAGAGAGGCATCCATGAGCGCCATGATCTGGTCCCACTCGTGCCGGAGCTGGCCTGCTCGCGCCAGCGTGGTGTCGATCCCGCGCAGCCGCCGGAGGTCTTCGCTGATCGGCCCCTCGACGTAGTCGCCACCACTGGCCGTGGTGCGGACACCGGCCAGCACCTCGGGGCCGTGGGCGAGGAAGACCTCGATGTGCTTCCAGGCTTCGGCGTCGCGTTTCACCTTGTCGTCCGGGTAGCTCTCCTCATTGATGGGCCAGCCGTCGCGGTCGCAGAACGAGGCCGAGAAGGCGTTCCAGGGATCGGACGCCCGCTCGATGCCGGCAGCGGCCGAGGCCAGCGCCGGGAGGTGCAGCCGCCAGGCCAGGTGATCGGTGATCGCCGGTGACCGGTCCTCAGCGGGAGAAGTGGGAGAAGTGGACATGATCGTTCCTTGTTCTGTGCCGGTCGTCACCGCGAACGCGGCAGCGAACGGACGGGGGGCGACGGCAGGGGAGCAGGTGCCTCGGTCGGACCGAGGCAAGCCCCTCGTGCTGAGGCGGCCGGGGAGGCACGGGCTGCCGCTGCCGCTGCCGCTGCCGTTCGATGCGAGCCGGGGCGGATCTCGTGAGCCATGCCCTCCCTCACGAGGTGCAGCTCCTCGCCGAGGTCGGCCAGGCGCCCGGCGAGGACGTCCAGCTCGGCGGCGCTGCCGCGGGCGCCGTGAACGCGGCACCATTCCGAGGCGGTTTCGAGCATCTGGTGCAGCCCGGCCACCGTGCCGAAATCCCCCGTGACCACCGTGGAGAACAACTCGTCGAACTCCTCGGGCCGGGCGGCGGCAAGACGGTCGTTCCAGCAGGCCGACAGGCCGCCGATGTCCGAACTTCCGGTCGAGGTGCGGACTTCTCCGAGCGTTCGGTGTTCTGCCCGCGCTACGGTGGACGACATGAGGTAACTCACCTTCAGTACAAGCTGGTTGGGTTAGGCGGCCATGCGGGCGTCGGTGTCGAACAGCTTGCGTTCGGCTGGGTGCAGGATGTGCTGGGTGATGAAGCTGCGGCCTGCGACCTTCCACAGGCCCCGGCCCTTGGTCAGGGCGGAGACGGCCTGGGTTTCGACGCCGGTCAGGCCGAGCAGCGCAGCGGCGGCGGTGAGCTGGTCGGGCTCCTGGCGGTAGATGATGCGGGTGGAGCAGTCGGCCAGCAGACCCTCGGCCAGTACCCGGCCGCGCGAGCCGGCATCGCCCGCCGACAGCAGGTCCGACAGCCGATGGATGATCATCAAGTTCGCGATGCCGAGGCCCCGGGAGAGCTTCCACTGGCTCTGCATCCGCTCCAGGAGGCCAACGTGCCTCATCAGCCGCCACGCTTCGTCGTAGATCACCCAGCGTCGGCCGCCGTCGGGGTCGGCGAGGGCGGACTCCATCCACGCACTCGCGCAGGTCATCGCCAGCACCAGAGCGGTGTCGTCGCCACCGCCGCCAAGGCGGGAGAGGTCGATGGACAGCATCGGAGTGGTCGGGTCGAACTCCACGGTGCTCGGGGCGTCGAACATGCCGCTCAAGTCGCCGTGCACCAGCCGGCGCAGGGCGTGCGCGAGGTCCTGAGCGGCGGACCCCAGGTGTCCGGTCTGGTCGCCGAGGGCTCGGTCGAGGCGCTCGGGCGAGCCGAGGGCGTGTGCGATGTCGCCGAGCAGCGGCACCGTGCCGCTGGCGTCCGCTTCGGTGACGACCAGGTCGAGGGCGAGGTCCAGGGCGGTGTGCTCCATCGGCTGGAGATCACGCTTGAGCACGGTGCGAGCCAGGCCGGCCAGGAGCAGCAGGCGGCGCTTTCGCACTTCGGTCGCCCAGTCGTCCTCGCTGACGGAGGCGGGCCGGGCCGGGGCGTCCAGCGGGTTCAACCGGCCCGGCAGCCCCGGTCCCAGGGCGATGGTGTGCCCGCCGAGGGCCTGGGCCACGGCCGTCCACTCGCCCTTGGGATCGGAAGGGATGTAGATCCGGTAGCCGTGGGCGATCGACCTGGTGGCGATGGACTTCGCCAATGCCGACTTCCCCATGCCGATGATCCCGGCGAGGACCGCGTTGGGGTTCGTGAAGCCCTCGATCCGCCCGTACAGCGAGAACGGGTCGAAGCAGAACGCGGCCTCCGCGTGGACATCGCGACCGATGAAGACCCCGTCCGCCCCCAGACCACCCTCGGCCACGAAGGGATAGGCGCCGGAGGCTGTGGCGGTGGTCATCCGGTGGGCAGGCAGGCCGAGCTTGCTGCCCCGGGCCGAGGAGGGGCCGGGGCGTCCGGACGGCGGGTAGGTCGGCCGCAGCTCCGGATCGAAGGCTCCCTCGGTACGGCGCTTGGGCGGGGTTCCGGCGATGCGGGCTTGGCGGCGGGCCGCGGCGAAGCCGGCGCGGGCGGCCTTGCGTCCGGTGCGCGGTGCCTTGCGGGGGACGAACAGGGGGGAGGCGCTGGCGCGGGTGCGGGGCATGAACGTTTCTCCAGAACGGAAGGCGGTCAGCGGCGGACGAGGCCGGTGAACGGGGCGTGCAGGTCGGCCGGGGTGGTGCGGCGGCGCACCAGGTGCGCGGTGCGCTGGTGGCGCTGGCAGATGGTCAGCTCCGGCGCCCCTTCGGGCAGGCCGGCCTTGCACGCCTCACGCTCGGGCACTTCGCCGGAGCCCGGCCGGGGTGCCGCGTGGTAGGCGGCGTGGACGTGGTCGGCGGCCTGCCAGACGCGGGTGCAGGCGGCGCGGAGCGGGTCGCCCTCGGCCGGGACGAGCTGCCCGACACGACAGGCATGAGCGTCGAGCAGCCCGTGCAGCGAGACGAGGTGGGAATGCAGCGAGTCCAGCTCGGCGCGAGTGGTGACGAGAGGACCGCCCGGGAGATTGAGCGCGCGGTGGAAATCGAGCGCGGCGGTGGCGAAGGGCACGAAGTCCTCCGCGATCGGGCTGGCGGTGCGAGACATGAGGGTGCTCTTTCAGAGGAAAGGGGCGGCCGGGATCAGGCGGCGAGCGCCAGCGGCATGGCGGCGGCGGTAAACGCCTCGGCCTGCTGCCAGGTCAGCGGCCGGAGGTCGAGCTGGGCGCCGACCGCGGCGGTCTCCACGACCGCGCAGGCGGAACGCAGTTCGTCCTCGGAGTCGGCCGAGACGGTCAGCAGGCCGGTCAGGGCGACATCCGCATGGCCCGCGATGAGCTGCCGCTCACGGGACTTGATGTCCTGGTACTCGATCGAGTCCGCCTCGGAGTCGACCTGCCCGCGCCGAGCCCGCTCAGCGGCATCGGCGATCACGCTGGCCTTCTTGCGCTGGACGTCACGCAGCGCGGCGTCCAGCCCCTTCGGCTCGTAAGAGAGCGACAGCGTGCGCCGGACCCCGCCGGTGAACAGGAGCTGATGGAGAAAGCCCGCCGACGTCTCGACCCTGGGCCAGTTCTCCACCCAGTACGTCTTGTGGACGGCCGTATCGGTCGTGATGTGGTCCGACTTCTCGACGACCACCACGGGGCCAGCAGCGGCGGGCTCGGCCTCGGGACGACCGGTGGTGGACCAACGATCCAGCGCTGCGAGGGACTTCGGGTCATACGCCGTCCGCACGACAGCGGCGATCTCGCGGGCGGTGAGCCACCCGGTGGGGGTGAGTCCGGCGGTCCGAGCGGCCTGATCGAAGGTGGAGGTCAGCTGCCCCAGCACGCTGAAAGCTCCGGTCAGTCCGCCTCCGGCCTGGTTGATCAGCCGTCGCGCCGCCTTGATGTCGAGCGACACCGCCACGTAGGCCTCGTGCGGCGCCGCGGCCGGGCCCGCGCTCTGGACCAGGTCGCTGTAGATCGTGCCTGCCACGGGGGCGTGGGGTCGGCCGTGCTCTTCCCAGTAGCGGCGCAGGGCGTCGCCGGAGTCCGGGACGGTGCGCTCGATCACCTGGATGCGGGCGATCTGCCCGGTCCGGGCGAGCGCGGCCAGGGCGCGTCCCCAGCCGCTCACGTTGGCGTTCTGGGTGCCCGGGTCGAGCAGCGCGTAGGCGCGGGAAGAGACCTTGACCACGGCGGTCAGAGTGCCGGCATGGGGGTCGTGAACCGCACCGTATCGACGGTCGGGCGCGGTGACCACACGCAGGCTGGCCGCCGTGCCGGGCAGGTGGAGGAGCCCTTCGCGCGACGGTCGGCGGGAGGGTCGGGTGAGCCAGAGGAGCTGGCCGCGCATCCGGCGCAGGATGTACCGGGTGACGATCGGAACCCAGTCGGCCAGGGCCCGGCCGCGGTGGCGGACGAAGACGAGGAGGGCGATGGCGGCCCACAGGGGGATGAGTTCGAGAGCGCCGACCACGCCGCGGGTGATGACCACGGCGAGCAGAAGAACGCCGGTCAGGCTCGCGACGATCAGCTGTGGGGCGGTCAGGCCGAGCAGGATGCCGCGCCTGCTGCGGTGGGGGAACTTCACGGTGGCCGTGGCGGCTTCGGCCTGGTGCTTGCCGGACATGAGGGTTCCAGACGGTGGGAGCGGGCGGTGGAAGGGGCGCGCGGCGCTCTTCTGGAGGCCATGGGGAGGCTCCTCTGGTGCTCGGTCGGTCGGTCGGGAGGGGTGGGGGCGGGCTGGGTGTGCAGCCCGCCCCCGGATGTGATCGGTCAGGTGCCCGACGGCGGAGGTCCGGCCGGATCGCCGGCGCCCACGTAGGACACGCTGGCGCCCGAAGGCGATGCGCCAGCGACGCTGACCGTGCCCTGAACGGGTGCCCCGGCAGGTCCTGCTTCGTCCTCGTGGGGGCGCGTGATGAGCGGTGGGATGCCGGGGCGCTGAATCAGGGACCGGCCCTTGTCGCCCGGCGCGTTCGGATCCTCGCCGTACCGGAACCGGGTCTGCGGCTGGGGCGGCCCGGCGTCGATGCCCTCCTTGCTGAGAGCGCCGCCGGAGGGGTTAATGCCGGAGGCGACGCCATCGGCACCGGCGCCGGGAACCTGATTCGGCCCCTGCGGGGCGGGGGTCCCGGTGCCGGCCTGCATCGCCAGGGTGCCCGCGGTCTTCGCGGCTCCTGCGGCGACCGCCATGCCGGCGACACCGGTGCGGTGCAGGTCGTCGTGGCCGCCGCCGTCGCTGGCCCAGTGCACGAACTTGTACGTGGCATACGGGCAGAGCAGCACCAGGACCATCACGACGATGCCGGCCAGCGCGTCGGACAGCGCGGCCATGCCGTCGTGAGCATCGGACTTGCCCATCGCCGAGACGCCGATGAGGAAGGCCACGGTCATCAGGAGTTTGGAGACGACCAGGGTGGCGGTGGCCTCGGTCCAGCCACGTCGCCATCGCTTGGCGACCTCCCAGCCGCCCCCGGCGCCGGCGAAGACGGCGAGCGCGACCAGGACCAGGACGCCGACCTTGCGGGCGACCATCACGCCCCAGTACAGGAACGCGCCGATCGCGCAGCCAAGCGCGACGAGACAGGGGACGCCCCAGCCGAGACCGTACATCGCCCCCAGCTCGTTGACCTTGATCACGCGGCGGATCGCGTCGTCGACCGAGCTGTTGGCTGCTTGGAACAGCCCGTTGGACAAAGCGTCGACCACGGTGATCGCGACTGTGGTGAAGGCGGTAGCGCAGAAGCTGAACAGGACGCCGGTCATGGTGCCGATCGCGGCCTGAGCCAGGGCACGTTCGTCTCGCCGCCAGGCCGCGAACAGCAGCTGGAGGCAGAACGTGCCGACGGTCAGCGCGAGCCCGATGGGCAACAGCAGTTCATAGTTGTCCCGGAACCATCCGGCGTTGAGATCGATGGCGGTCGTCTCGTTGACGGCCTTGGCGGCGAGGTCCGCCGCGCTGGCGGCCAGTTCACCTGCCGATTTCGCGATCCACGCCCCGATGCCGTCGGTGACGGCTCCCGCGGGGTTGGCGGCGAAGTCGACGGCGCCGCACACCTTGTCCATCAGCGGCAAGTCGCAGACTGCCATGGTGGTACCTCCTTCCTTGAACGGGGATCAGGGCGCGACGGACGGCATGACACCGACCAGGGCGCAGGGTCGGTGGGGGCGGCACTGGACCGCGAGGGTGGTGGTACGGCTCTCCGCACCGCCGGCGTGCGAGCCCTTCCAGGCGATCGACTGCTTGCCGGAGACCGTGACGGCGTAGATGTACGCCTGGGTGATCGCCCCGGGATCGGACTGAAGGGCCCGGGTGAAGGAGTCCGGGAAGTGCCCCTCGTGCACTCGGGCGGTGGCGAACTGGCCGTTGGCCGCCATCTCCTTCCACAGCACGGCAGAGGGAACGACCTTGTCGACCGACGCCGGATCGGCGTACCTGTCCTCGGCCGTCAGCCACGCACGCAGAGTGGTGCGCAGCTCCGTCCGCGAGTACGCGCGGGTGTCGTAGGACCACAGCGCCGCCGCAGCGGCCTTCCCGAACGCGATCGGGTCATGGGTCTTCGGAGGAACCGGCAGGGCACGAGGCTGGGTGCGCGGTGTGGACGGGGCGGTCGAGGGAGTCGTGGGCGAACTCGGCTGGACAGCAGGGGCTTTGGAAGGGCTCCTGCCATCGCGGGTGAGGTACGCGGCCAAACCGGCGAGGGCGACAAGCACCACCAGGACAGCGGTGCCGAGCAGCACCCGGCGGCGCACTGGGGACGCGCCGCCGGGGTTCATCGGGCGGGAAGGCATCAGTGGACCTGCGTTCCCAGGCCGCTGAAGAACGCCACCACACCGTTCGCGGCACCCAACAGCAGCGCCGCGCCGGCGCTCACCAGCACGCCCTTCTTGCCATTGGCCTCCGCCTGGTGGCCGCCCGAGTGGTGTCCCCAGGCCCACACGCCCGCGCTGACGGCGAGCGAGCCGACCGCGGCGATGATGCCGTAGAGATTGATCGAGCCCATCACGTGCTTGAGTACGGACAGGCCCGGCAGCCCGCCCTCGTTCGGCTTGATGCCCGGGTCGTAGGCGAGCTGGATGACCTGGTCAGCGAGATACATTACGAACTCCAGTGCGATTTAGCGCACGCCAAAGCCCACGGTGGCGGAGCGGCGGTGCGAGAAGAGGGAGAGGGGGAGGGGGAGGGGAGAAGCGCTGTAGGTTCTCGTTTGATCTGTCGGCCGTGGATCGTTCGACCTGGGCTTTTGTCGCTGTGTCTCAGCGACTTGTCGGCGATTCCGTCTCGTCGATCTGTCGAATTCCTCGGACAGATCGGGCATCTTGCTGGGCCGGACAGATTGGTGAGACGCTTGATCTGCGACGTCTTCGGGGTGCGGCGTCTCAGCGACAAAACGCTGAGACAACGACATTTCTGATGAGAACCTACAAGCGCCGGTCAGATGACTCGGCGGGCCGCGAGAATCTGCGGCTTCCAGGACGCGAGGGTCGCGATGCGGACCACGTCGCCGGTGTGCGGGGCGTTGACGACCAGACCGCGGCCGATGGCCATGCCGACGTGCTCCGGACGGGACGCGGTGCCCTCGGTGAACACCAGGTCGCCCGGCTCCAGCGCGCCGACCGAGACCGGCTTGCCGTCCTTGACCTGCGTGTACGTCGTCCGAGACAGAGCGACGCCGGCGGCCTTGTACGACTGCTGCATCAAGGACGAGCAGTCACACCGCCCCATCGGCACCCTGCCGTGGGGAGCAGTGCAGTGCCCGCCCCACTGATACGGCGTCCCGAGCTGGCCGAGCGCCCACCGGATCGCGGTGCGGACCTTCGGCGGAGCATCGGCCGGGATCTTGTACCCGACCGGCACCGCACCCGGCGGAACGGTGCCGAAATCGGTCCCGTCCCCGTCGGCCGCACAGCCGCCCGCGGTACCGGGCGAAGGACTGCCGGTGCCGGTCGGGCCGGACGGAGAAGGGCTCGGTGACGCGTCACCAGCCTTCGACAGCACGGGTTCGACGGCCTTCTGCAGTGCGGTGGCCAGCGGCTCCCACTTGGCGTACGCCTCCGGGAAGCCCGACCGCTGCACCGCCTGAGCAGCCTGTGCGACGGACAAGGACTGCCAGCCCGAGACCTTCTGGAGCCCCTCGTAGAACTTGGTCGAGGCGTGCACCGGGTCGAGGATCTCGTTCGCCGTGCCCCAGCCCTGCGACGGACGCTGCTGGAACAGACCCAGCGAGTCACGGTCGCCGTAGGTCAAGTTCCGCAGGCCACTCTCCTGCAGGGCGGTCGCCAGGGCCACGACCTGGCCCCGGGCCGGAATGTGCATCGCGACGCCGGTGGCCTGGATCTTCTTGGCGTTGGGCGCCTGCTCGGCCGGATCGCTCAGCCCAGGCACGTGGACCGAGCCCTTGTCGCCGCCGTCCAGGACGGACTTCACCTGGCTGGCGACGGCCGCGGTATCCACAGGCTGTGCACGGTCGGTCGAGCAGGAGGCCGAAGCGGTCTCGGCGCCGAAGGCGAGGACGGGAGCGGCCAGCAGCAGCGGACCGGTTGCGCAGAGGCCGACGACGGCGCCGGTGGTCTTCTTCATCGCCGCCGCCGTTCACCAACGCGGCGGCGGTGGCCGGGTGCCGGTGGCGGGTCGGGGCGTGGGGGTATCAGGGCATGCTGCATCGCAGCGGCTCCTCGGTGTTCGCAGGAGACGCGGTGCCGACTTCTCGTGCAAAGCCGCCGGCACCGCGCCGATGTGAATCCGCCTCTCGGGCGGGCCCGGGTCAAAGGAGTTGGTAGCTCCCGGACGCCGGTCTCAGGTCACGCGCGGCAGCCAGCCGCGCTCGTAATCTCAGGCAGTACACCGGCTCTCCTGACGGCATGGGCAACGAGGGGAAACGCGCCTCCCGCACACCTCGCTTGGACGAGATGGCACGGATAAGCACAGGCCAACGGGGTTGAAGCGAGGCTTCTGCCCGGTGACAGGACGAGACAGTAGACCGGGATTCCGGCCGCACCAAACGACCCCCGGGCCCCACCCGGAGCGCGACTCAGCTCATTAGGTGCGGCCGGAAATCACGCCTAACATCCGGCACCACCCGCCCCGACGAGCGTCGTTGAACGCCGTCCGGAGCCGCCCCCCAGCCCTGCCATGCCCTGAAAGAGGCCCTCCACATGAGCTACACGCTGCACCGAGGCGACGCCCTCACCGTGCTCAAGAACCTCCCGGACGAGAGCGTCAACGCGGTGATCACCGACCCGCCGTACAACTCCGGCGGACGGACCAGCTCGGACCGCACCGGCCGCACCGCCCGCGCCAAGTACGTCACCAGCAACTCGTCCCACGACCTCGCCAACTTCCCCGGCGAGAACCGCGATCAGCGCTCGTACCGAGCCTGGCTGACCGACCTGCTGACGGAGGCGTACCGGGCATCGACTGAGCACGCAGTGGCCATGGTCTTCACCGACTGGCGCCAGGAGCCGACCACCACGGACGCCCTGCAGATGGCGGGGTGGACCTGGTCGGGCACGATCCCGTGGATCAAGCCCGCCAGCCGGCCCCGCAAGGGCGGGCCGAAGCAGGACTCGGAGTTCATCATCTGGGGCGTCAAGGGATCCCTCGACAACACCCGCGACCTCTACCTGCCCGGCCACTACATCGCCTCCCAGCCGCGGAAGGGCAGGGTGCACATCACCCAGAAGCCGGTCGAGATCATGCAGCAGCTCGTCCAGATCTGCCCCGAAGGCGGCACCGTCCTCGACCCCTTCTCCGGAAGCGGATCCACCGGCGTCGCCGCCCTGCGCGAAGGCCGGCACTTCGTCGGCGTCGAGCTGTCCTCGCACTACGCCGACGTGGCCGAGCAGCGCCTCCACGCCGAGCTGACGAAGGACGACTTCACCCTGGCCGGACCGGAGGCGTGACCATGAGAGCGGAGAGCCCAGAGCCAGCGGGCCGCAGACGCCAAAAGGGCGGCTGGAGCATCGAGTAACCGATGCCTCAGCCGCCCTTCTCGTTGCGTCAGGCCGCCTCGAACGCCCGCCTGATCAGCGGCGCCGCCTTCTCCAGGCTGGCCGCCGAGACGAGGCGCACCTCCAGGTCCCCGGTCCCGAGGTGCCCGATGCCGCGCATGTCCCGCGTGAAGCCCTCCTCCATCGTGACGGTGTCCGGGTCGAGTCTGAGATAGACCAGGATCGCCTCGTGCTTCGGACGGAAGATCACCGATGCCACGTTCACCAGTCGTCGGTAGGCGATGTAGTGCCGCAGAGGCGCCACCTCGACCTCGCCCCACGCCGTCAGAGCGTCGTCCAGCTCCGCGTACAGGTCCCGCAGACATTCCGGAACGAGGCCGGCACCCGCTGGCGGAGGCGCCACCGGTGCCGCTGGCGAGCTGCCGACCACCGTCTCTCGGCTTCGCCGAGACGAAGCGGGGTTCGGGAAGCCGGGCGAGGAGTCGACGAGCAGCAGGGACAGCAGGCCGCCCTCGAAGATCCGGTAGCGCACCAGGTCGACCCGCTCGGGCAGCCGCTGCACCGCCACGCGGTCGTGATGGGAGAAGCCGGCCGCGATACAGACCATCCGCGGCCGACGCCAGTTGATCGACTCGGCAGCCTCCGCGCCCAGCACCTTCCGTACGAGCGCCTCGAACTCGTGGTGCGCCGAATCCAGCCAGGACAGGTAAGAGACGGCCTGCGACAGCACCCCGCTGTCGGAGCCCTTCTTGAACTCGATCACCACCGGGCTGCCGTTCTCGTCCAGGCCCAGCGTGTCGATCCGCCCCCGGTGCCACGGACCGGTCGGGTACTCCGACGCCAGAAACCGGACACCGAGCATCTGCTCCATGCTGGCCTCAACCCGCCGCTGCAGCTCCACCTCCAGCGCCACCGTCGAACCGGACAGCTCCACGTCCCGCCCATGCACGTCCCGCCGGAACAACATCAGCTCGGCCACCAGCCAGCGCCCCCTTCCCGTGATCTCTGCAAGAAGACCAATCGACGGAGAGCCCGGAGTATTCCGCTTCGCCGGAGCGTCGGCTTCTGCAGCGCCATGCGCGCGTTGAGTGCGTGTCCCTCCGCCCCACCAGTAGGTCGGCCATGGGGGCCGGTTGCGGATCGGTGACCAAGCTGTGGCTGAGGGCTCGGGACAGGGCCCCCTCTGCGCCTGCGGGATATACCGGAAGCCGCTTTTCCGGAAGAAGCTGGTCCTGGTGTTCGCCGTGTCGGCGCGGAAGTCTATCTGCGGGTGCCGGTTCGGCCGCTGTTGACAGATAC
This sequence comes from Streptomyces lydicus, assembly GCF_004125265.1. Taxonomy (GTDB): domain Bacteria; phylum Actinomycetota; class Actinomycetes; order Streptomycetales; family Streptomycetaceae; genus Streptomyces; species Streptomyces lydicus_C. The sequence goes on along the minus strand of NZ_RDTE01000003.1, from coordinate 4,048,767 downwards.
GCCAGTTTCGATGAGCTTCACCGGATGCACTGCAGGTCAGCGCATAGAGGAACCCCCGGCTCCTGTTAGAGGAAAGGGGTCTTCCTGGTCTTCTGCTTCCGGCCCGGGAAAGCTGGTCGAGCACAACAGCCCGGCATCTGCGGGCTGTTGTCGTCCTGCCTGTGTTGGTCGAACTGGAGGATGTCAGATGCTCGTCCGAGGTGGTAACGCGCAGGGGCGGCTTCCGGCCTGCCTGGCCATTGGCCAACGGTCGCCCGCGCGAGCTGGAGGAGAGCGCGGCAAATCATACCTAGTCGGTCAACTTCGCGATCACCGCAGGTGGAGACGTTCTCGGTCGAGGTCCGGATCTGGCCCGCCTCGGGCCGTGCTGCTGCATATTGACCAAGCGGCAAAGGGACTGCTTCGGCTCACCAGACGGGAGACCTCTGCATGCGATGCGTTTCGGCCAACTGCCCAGACGGTCAAAACCCCCTCTCGGCTGAAGGAGCACCGGAAGAGCGCCAGGTCATTGACCTGCGTGTATTCACTAATGTACCCACGCAGCCTGCGTGCGCTAACCCCTTGAGCGTCATGGCGGCGCCGGATTTCGACGGCCTGATCTGTCCGCCCCGGGCTGCGGCACTACGGTCCTGGGTGGTGGCTGCCGCCAGGCCCGACTGCGAGTTGCTGCTCGCCAGCCTTGAAAGCCCTCAATCAGCAGAAGGGAGGGTCGTGTTGAGCGTAGCCATCCGACTTCCGATCACCCTGTCGCACTTCGCCGGCCACTCCGCCCGCCGTAATACCAGCCTGACCGTCCCCACCGGGGCATGAAGGCGACTTCGGCCGACTGACCCCTCAGTACGCCGCCGGACGGCCTGGTCTGCTGGCTCGAACGCCCCAGGCCGACCGCATCCACGAATTTGCCGACCGCCCCTGAACAGACAAGCAGGTCCGGCGTGGGCCGAAGGTTCCTAGGCCGCCCAGCCCCCGCCGGACCAACAGCACCCCGAAGAATGGAGCACCACCATGCACAGTATCCGCCGCGCCCTGCAGTGGATCGCCCGCCGCTGCACCGCCCTGCTCTCCAGCGCCCTGCGTGGCGCCGCCTACGCGACCGGCGCCGGCCTCGTCGGCCTCGCCTTCTACCTGATCCAGCAGCAGCTCTGAACAACCGGCGACCCGAGGCCGGACGCCGAAGGCACCTCAGCAGGCCACTCGGCCCCAGGCCACGCCGCCAGGCCATCGCCTGTTGGATGTCGACAAGCGCGTGGGCTACGGTGACCGAACGAGACTCCGTGGTGCCAGCGTGTCAGCGGAGGGTCGCCACGTGCTGAGTACTGACGTCCGCCGGTGGACAGCCGGTGGACAGACGCCTTTGGACAGCGCAGCACGGGGTAGCACGGCCTAACCTGGTGCACCTGCTCTGATCAGCGGAAACGTCACGAGGCGGCACCACGTAGCACCAGGCAACATGACTGCTCACGGTCTCGTAATGCGTAGGTCTCGGGTTCGAATCCCGAAGGCGGCTCCGTGGAAGCCCCAGGACTCACTCGCCGTGACCTGGGGCTTTTGCTTTTACCGGATGTGGCGGCACCGCCGTCAGCAGGTCGTCGGGCGTCATCGTCATCGCCGGACGAGGGAATCCGGGTCCGCTACGTCGGCACCCGGCTGGGGTGTCCTCAGGTGCGTCACCCGGGCGGGCGGCAGGTTGCGCCAGGCGACGCTGCCGCCGTCCCCGCCGCCGTCCCCGCCGCCGTAGCGGGCGGAGAAGTCGGCCAGTACGGCCGCCACCGCGCGGTACCGGGTGGCCTCGGTGCGCTGGGCGAACAGGGTCCGTAGGGACAGCGTGCCGAGATAGCTGAAGTAGGTCAGATGCCCGCCGGGGACCAGTGCGGCCATGTACCGCTCCAAGAGGGAACGCACCATGTCGGGGGAAAAGTTCATGAAGGGCAGACAAGAGACGATCACGTCGTAGCTGTGCACGGGCAGCGGTGTGTGGCAGATCGACTCCGGGACGATCCGGATCCGGTCGGACGCGGCGGCCAGCACCGGGTCCGTCTGCAGTGCCTCGGTCAGCAGCCGTACGAACCGGGGGTTGACCTCAACTGTGTCCAGCCGGTCGCCCGGCCCGATGCGCTCGGCCAGCGCGCGGGTGACCGTACCGGTACCCGCGCCGACCTCCAGGACACGCAGCGGGCTGCGGCCGCCGGGGGCGGGCAGCGGCGCGGCGAGCCGCCGGGCGAGCGGGGAGCCGCTCGGGGCCACAGCGCCGGTGGTGTGTCTGGAACGGGCGGCCTCCCGGAAGAACGCGAAGGCGTCACTGCGCTGCCGAGGGCTGGTCGGGCCGGTCGGGGCGGTCGGGGCGGTGAGCGCGGGAGCGGTCGCGGTAGGAGCCGGTGTCTGGTTCATGCTCACCACGCTAGGAAGCGGCCGAACCTGTTCCATCGGCCGTTCCGCTGCGGCCACCCCGTACGAAAGTAGGGGATGACAACCGCCAACTAGCCGAGGTGGAACAGGCGTTGCGAACCTACGCTGGTCTGGTGAACAAGGAGAGGGGCCGGGCCTGGCCGTGGTGGGCCGAGGCGCTGATGACCTGTGTCGTCGGAGCGGCAGCGGTGCAACAGGCGTATGTGGGTGCGGGGGGCACGCTGCTCAGCCCCCGCGTCGGGTTGGCCGTGGCGCTGACTCTCCCGGTCCTGCTGCGGCGCCGCAAGCCGGTGCTCGCAGTAGTGAGCACCACGGTCGGCGCGGTGCTACTGGGATCGTTCTTCCCGCTACTGGTCGTGGTCTTCCATCGCGCTTCCCGGGGCCGGTTCGTCTTCGAGGGGCTGTGCGTGGTGGCCGCGATGGTCGGCAGTTCGCTGGCGCATCCGGGGAACAGCCTGTGGCTGACCCGTAAATACGGGCCGCTGGCAGTGCTGCTGCTCGCGGTGGTCATCGGACTGTGGGCCGGCAACCGCCGCCGGCACGTCGCCGCGCTTGCCGAACAGGTCAACCGTCTGCAGGTGGAGCGCGAACTCCGCTCCGAGCAGGTCAGGTTGGAGGAGCGCACCAGGATCGCTGCCGAGATGCACGATGTGCTCGCCCACCGGCTCACGGTCATCGCCCTGCACACCGGTGCTCTCAAGCGGCGGGCCGCCGACCTTCCCGAGCCGGTGGCCACCCGGATCGGTTTGCTGCGCACCGCGTCCACCGACGCGCTCGGCGATCTGCGAGACGTGCTGGGTGTGCTGCACGGCCACGACTCCGGGGAGAGGCCCGCCTCACGGGCACCCGGTCTGCCGGCACTTTCGACGGTGATCGACGAGGCGCGGGCGGCCGGACAGCAGATCGAAGCGGTCGTTGAGGGCCGCCCCGACTCCGTCCCGGCCAGTCATCGGCTCGCCATTCACCGACTTGCGCAAGAGGCCCTGACCAATGCCCGTAAGCATGCCGCCGGAGCGACCGCACACCTTGAGGTGCGCTACGGTCCGCCGCAGTCCACCGTGGTGATCCGAAACCCGGCCGGTGTCTCGTCCGAGGCCGCGACCGAGGGCTCCGGCTATGGCCTGGTCGGGCTGGCTGAGCGAGTCGCCGCGCTCAACGGCCGTCTGGAGTACGGTCCTACGGGATCGGGAGGCTGGCGGGTGGCCGCCACCATCCCGCTCGACGACCTGCGCAGCAGGGGAGTGGCGTGATCCGGACGATGATCGTCGACGACGACGGCCTGGTGCGGCTGGCGCTCTCCGACATCCTGGAGGATGCCCCCGGCATCATCGTCGCCGCACAGGTTTCCGACGGCCGGGAAGCCGTCCAACAGGCCACCGTGCAGCGCCTGGACGTGGTGCTGATGGACGTGCGGATGCCCCACATGGACGGAATCGAGGCCACCAGGCGGATGAGCGCGCTGCCTGAGCCGCCCAAGGTCGTGATGCTCACGACGTTTGACCTGGACCAGTACGTCTACGACGGGCTGGCCGCCGGCGCGGTCGGCTTCCTGCTGAAGGACAGCGACCCTGCGGAGATCATCCGGGCCGTCGAGGTCGTCGCCGACGGGCAAGCGATGCTGCACCCCTCTGCTGCCCGACGACTCATCGCGCACCATCACCACATGGCGCACGGCGCCTCGGCCGCTGCCCGAGCCCGGATGGAGCGCTTGACGCCGCGCGAGACCGACGTGCTCAGGCTCCTGGCCGGCGGCGCGTCCAACGCTGAGATCGCCGCCGGGCTGGGCATGCGGGAGAGCACGGTGAAGGCGCACGTCAGCCGAATTCTGGCCGCCCTTGAGGTGGGCAACCGGGTGCAGGCTGCGCTGTGCGCCAAGGACGCCGGGTTGATGCGCTGAAGCCGCCGCTGGCCATCCTCACGCTGCCGTCGCAGTATGAGGTCGCCAGCCGGTTGCGGGCCACCCGAAAGTCGCCCGGTCCAGATCGCCGGCAGGGCTGCTGCAGGAGTGGCGGGAACCCGAGAGGACGACACCGGATACTCGCCTGCGGGTGCGTGTTCCCGGCCAGGCGGCCGCCGCCTGGTTCTTCGGGTTCGCCTTGGTGTCTGTGCTGCTCACGCCGGTGTTAACCGGACGTTAGCAGTGCGGCAGCCGTGCGATAGCGGTTCCGGCCAGGGTGGGTGACGTACCGAGGAGACTGCGACACCCAACTGCCCCCGGGGGCCCGAAATGAGCTCAAGCGTCACTGGCCCGCCGCTCGTCGCCGTACCCTGCGCGCTGTCGGGTCGCGGGGCCCTTGAGGCGGTGTTCGGCCGGCTCGTCAACGCGACTCCGACTGGCCCCGGTTCGCGAGTGGGGTGTGGAGATCAGGCGATGTGGGGTGGGCGGGTGCGCGGGGCGGCGGCCGGCTGCGACATCGTCGGCGTCCTCGGCGTGCACGCCGGCGGCAACCAGCGGTTCAGCGGGTAGACGATGCGGACACCTCCCTCACCCCTACCGGTCGACTCGCACGGGGACGCGCTGGCGGCCGTGCGGAAAAGGGTGTTCACCGGCAGAGCCGCCGAACTGCGGCTGCTGCGGGAGCTGCTGCTCAGCGACCGCCGGAGCTGCTTCGTGGTGTGGCTGCACGGCATGGGCGGCATGGGCAAGAGCACCCTGCTGCGCCGGTTCGCGGACGAGGCGACGGCGCACGGCAGGACCGCCCGCTGGGTCGACATGCGGGGCACGGAGCCGACGCCGGAGGCGTTCTTGGCCGCGCTGGAGGCGCAGGGCCCGCTGGAGGAGGCGCAGGTGCTGCTGGTCGACTCGGCGGAGGCGCTGGGCGGGCTGGAGCACTGGCTGCGCGATGAATTCCTGCCGCGGATGCCCGCGCATGTGCTGGTCGCGGTCGGAGGCCGGCGGCCCCCGTCGGCCGAGTGGCGCGCCGACGCGCAGTGGTGGCACGCGCTGCGCAGTGTGGAGCTGGACGGCATGGACGACACCGAGGCCGCGCAGCTGCTGCACCACCGGGACGTGTCCGGGCCGGCCGTCTTGGACCTCGTACGGGCCGCACACGGAATGCCGTTGGCCCTGGCGCTCTTCGCCGACGCGCGGGAGCGTGTCACGCGGGCCGGGGAGCCGTACCGCGGCTGGGAGTTGGGCGATTCCCCCGACGTGGTGCGCGAGTTACTGCGACTGCTGCTGCGGGAGACCCCCTCGCCGGACCGGGCCGACGCGCTCCGCGTGCTGGCGCTGGCCCGGGTGACCACCGAGGAACTGGTGCGGCACACGCTGGAAGTTCCGGTGGCCGAGGCCCGGGCGCTGTGCGCCTGGCTGAGCGGACTGTCGTTCGTGCACAGCACCGCTGACGGCCTGGTCCCGCACGAACTGGTGCGGGAAGCGCTGGTGGCCGATCTGCGCTGGCGCGGCCTGGAGACGTACGAGCGGCTCTTCCGCCGGCTGCATGCGCACCTGGCCGAGCGGCTGGCGGAGCGCGGAGGCGGCCGCTGGGTCTTCGGTGCGGGGCTGGCCTACCTGGGCCGGACCAACCGGATCGCGCGGGAGGCGGTGGACTGGCACGGTGCGGACCGTCTGCAGCTGCGGGCCGCCCGTCCGGCGGACCTGGACGAGGTGCTGGCCTCGATCGAGAAGGAGCACGGCTGGGCGGCAGGCCGCCTGGCCCGCCAGTGGTGGGACCACCAGCCGGCGGCCTTCATCGTCGCGGAGGACGGCCGCCGCCGGATCACCGGCGTGCTCGTCGCGCCCTGCCTTGAGGCCGGTGCCACCGGGCTGCCCGACGATCCGGTGGCGCACGCCGCGCTGGAGCACGCGGCCGAACGGTCGCCGCTGCGGCGCAGTGAGCGGCTGCTGCTGGGGCGTTGGAGCACCGGCGGCGCGGCGGTGGCCTGCGGCGCGTTGACCACACTGTGGGCGACCACGCCCGGCCTGGCGATGAGCTGGACGTGCACGGCGCAAGGCCAGCGTGCGCTGTCGTCGCTGCTGGAGCTGTACGGGCAGCAGCGCACGGCCCCGGTCGACGGGCCGGATGGCGAGCGGGTGTCGCCGTTCGTGCAGGACTGGCGCAGCGCACCCTTCGACCGCTGGGCCGCGGCGCTGCGCACCCGGCTGCTGGCCGACGAGCCCTCGGCGATCCCCGCGCCGGTCACCGACGGGGCGGCTCCCGTCATGCCGTGGCCGCAGTTCGCGGATGCCGTCAAGCACGCCTACCGCAGCGCGCTGAATCCGCGGCAGCTCGCGGAGAGTGCGCTGCTGGGGACCCGGCTGGTGGCGCCCGGCGCGGACGCGGCGGCGCTGCGCGCGGTGCTGACCGAGACCGTGGCGCAGTTGCGTGCGCTGCCCGGACAGCGGCAGTTGGGCGACGTTCTGGAGATCACCTATCTGAACGGGCCGCGCAGCCAGCAGGCCGCGGCGAGCCGGGCGTCACTGTCCTTCAGCACCTACCGGCGCCGGCTGTCCGCCGCGCTGACGAGGGCCGCGGAACTGCTGCGCGAGCGCGAGCTGTACGGGTCGGTACCGCGGTGAGGCCGCACCCGGCCCGGGGTGAGGCCGCACCCGGCCCGGGGCGGGGCTGCGCGCACCGGTGAGCAGCGGCTGAACCGGTTCTGAGCAGGTTCGTCATGGTTCGAATGGCCTGAATGGCCTGAGTGGTCTGACCTGGTCGCGGCCGGGCGCAGGCTTCCTGACCTCGGGAGTGCCCGGCACGGGCCGGCCGGTAGTCAGCCCGTCGGTCACCCCGTCGTCAGCCGGGCCTCCTGGGGCAGGTCCGTGGGCAGCAGCAGCCGCAGGTCGTCCAGGCTGGGTGCGGCGATCGCCCCGATCCGGCGGGCCTGGCGCGTCATCATCGCCTCCAGGGTCTGCCGGGAGGTGCGGGCGTTGCCGAACGAGCGGTCGCGCGGCAGCCGGTCGAGGTAGGCGTGCAGCGCCTGAAGGGTCTCGGGCGCGCAGTCGTAGCCGGAGCCCGTCGCGTAGCGGCTCATGATCTCCACCAGCTCGTCGGTGGAGTAGTTCTCGAACTCCACCGTGCGCGCGAAGCGGGAGGCCAGGCCCGGGTTGGAGGCCAGGAAGCGGTGCATCTCCTCGGTGTATCCGGCGACGATGACGACGATCTCGTCGCGGTGGTCCTCCATCAGCTTCAGCAGCGTGTCCACCGCCTCCCGGCCGAAGTCGGAGCCGGCGTTCTCCGGCGTGAGGGTGTAGGCCTCGTCGATGAACAGCACGCCGCCCAGGGCGCTGTCGAACGCCTCCTTGGTGAGCTGCGCGGTGTGGCCCACGTAGCGGCCCACCAGATCGGCGCGGGCCACCTCCACGAGCCGGCCGGAGCTCAGCACCCCGAGGGAGTGCAGCAGGTCCGCGTAGAGCCGGGCGATGGTGGTCTTGCCGGTTCCGGGCGGGCCGGAGAAGACCAGATGGTGGCTGATCTTCGGGACGGGCAGACCCACGGCCTGCCGCTGCCGGGTGGCCGAGAGCAGGTTGACCAGGTCGGTGACCTCCTGCTTGACGGCATGCAGGCCGATCATGGCGTCGAGTTCGGCCAGCAGCTCGGCGGAGCCGCGCCTGTCCGCGGCCCGGTCGGCCGCCGCCTGGTCCGCGACGTCCTCGGGCAGCAGGAGCGACAGGTCGGCCTCGACCGGGTTGTCCAGCGAGCCCAGCCGGTGCGCCTGCCGGTCCACCATCTCCTCGAACACCTGGCGTGCGGCACGGCCGTTGCCGAACCCGGCGTCGCGCGGCATCCGCGCGTAGTGCCGGGCGAGCGCGTCCAGGGTGCCCGGGTCCAGCGTGTAGCGGTGCGCCTCGCACATGCTCTCGGTGATGGTCACCAGCTCGGCGACGGAGTAGTTGGCGAACTCGATGGTGCGGGTGAAGCGGGAGGCCAGGCCGGGGTTGGAGGTCAGGAACGAAGCGATCTCCTCGGTGTATCCGGCGACGATGACCACCACGTCGTCCCGGTGGTCCTCCATCAGCTTCAGCAGCGTGTCGATGGCCTCCCGGCCGAAGTCGGCACCGGAGCCCTTGCCGTCGGACAGGAGGGTGTACGCCTCGTCGACGAACAGCACGCCGCCGATGGCCTCGTTGAACGCCTCGGTGGTCTTGATGGCCGTACCGCCGATGACCTGGGCGACCAGATCGGCCCGGGAGACCTCCACCAGATGACCGGAGGGCAGCACGCCCAGCTCGGCCAGGATGCCGCCGTAGAGCCGGGCCACGGTGGTCTTGCCGGTGCCGGGCGGGCCGGAGAAGACCAGGTGGCGGCTCATCGGCGGGGCCGGCATGCCGAGGCTGGCACGGCGCTGCGCGAGCTGGTTGAGGTTGATCAGGGTGCGCACCTGGTGCTTGACGTCGCCCAGCCCGATGAGCGACTCCAGCTCCGCCAGCGGGCCCTGCGCCCGCTGCTGCCCCGACCCGCTGCCGGACCCCTCGGCGGCGAGGTCGCCCGCGCTCTCGCCCCAGGAGTCCGGGGCGGTGTTGCCGCTGCTGTTGAGCCCCTCGACGGTGAGCCGCTCGGTGGCGCGGGTCTGCTTGAGCCCGGCGCCGCGGTTGTCCCGGACGGCGCAGTCGGTGAGGGCGACCTGCTCGGAGCTGTCGATCCGGGCGCCGTCGCCGGTGCTGCCGCTCAGCTGGCAGCCGTCGAGCGCCGCCCGGCCGCCGTCGGCGACCAGCAGGCCGTGCGCCCCGGAGCCGGTCACATGGGTGCGGCTCGCGGTCAGCTCGCCGCCGCTGTCCACGTGCAGGCCGGCCGCGTGGACGGCGTCGATCTCGCAGTCGCGTACCGTGCCCCGCCCCTCGGATCCGATGTGCACGCCGGCCTGGCCGGTGGAGCGCAGCACGGTGTCGGCCAGCTCCGGCGCGCCGCCGCCCGCGATGTGCACGCCGGCGCCCTCGGAGCGCTCGACCGTGCAGCCGTGCAGCCGGCCGCGGCCGTCCTCCAGGACCTCCACTCCGTGGCCCCCGGCGCCGGTGATCCGGGCCTTGCGCAGCAGCGGGTTGGCGCCGGTGCGGATGGAGACGCCGACGCCGGACGCGTCCAGCACCTCCAGCCGGTCGAACTCCGCCGAGGAGTCCTCGGCCAGCAGGACGGCGGCCGTCTTGTCGGCGCACTCGCGCACGGTGGTGCCGGTGAGCAGCGGGGCGCTGGACCCGGCCACCCGGATCGCGACGACGGCGGCGGTGTCGAACCGGCAGCCTTCCAGGACGCCCCGGGAGCGCTCCGTCACCGCCAGCCCGTTGCCCTTGGTCCGTGCGGTGGCGCAGCGCAGCAGCTCCGGGTCGGCGCCCTGGGCCAGTACGATGCCGGGGCCGCTGGTGTCGGTGACCGTGACCTCTTCCAGGATGGGCCGGGAGCCGCTGGTCACGTAGACGCCCACCGAGGTGTCGTGCGCGGTGGTGCGCACCACGCGGGTGGCGGACCGGCCCTCCAGGGCGATGGCCGGCTTCTCGGTGCCGGAGATGTCGCAGTTCTCCACCCGCCCCTGCGCCTCGCCGTTGGCCAGCACGCCGTTGCCCTGCGCGTCCCGGATCCGGCAGCCGCGCACCGTGGTGCGGGCCTGTTCGCCGAGGACGACACCAGAGGTGCCCAGGTGCTCGATCAGGCAGTCGGCGACGACGCTGTCGGTGGCCGCGGTGTCCACCACGCCGGCGCCCTCCGGGTTGGAGACCCGGCAGTCGCGCATCGCCAGCGAACCGGTTTCCCGGGCCAGGACCGCGGTCCAGCCCGAACCCACCACGGTGCAGCCGTCCATGGCGACCTGGCCGCGCGGCGCGTCCACCACCGGCAGGTCCTCGCTGCCGCCGCGCAGCATCAGGTCGGTGAGCATCACGGCGTCGGCCACCAGCACGACGGCGGTGCCGCGCGCCGGGCAGATCTCCACGCTGCCGCGCTCGCCGTCGGCGACGATGGTCACCCGGGTCTTGACGGTGAGGTTCTCCCGGTAACGGCCGGGCCTCACGCGGATGACGGCTCCGGTGCGCGCCTGCGCCAGGGCCTCGCCGATCGTCGGGAAACCGTCCGTCCCGTCCGGGTCGACCCTGAGCAACTGCCGTGACACGCTGGGACCTCCTCGTTGTGGTGCTTGCCGGCCCCGGTGACCCGAGAATGTGGGGGCTGTGGTTGCGGTCAGAGGGACGCGCACGTGAGCAGGCTACGGGAACCCGGCCGCCATCAGCCAGGAATGAACGCGGAGTTCGCGTCTTGCCGCGCTCCCGCACTGCCGAACTCGGTTATGCGCCACGTACCATGCGCGCATGCGACGCGCACTCTCTCACCGTCAGCCGGTGGCACGGGCGGTGGCCGCCGCACTGCTGGCCGCGCTCCTGCCGGCCGCCGCAGCGGCGCCGGCCGCCGCAGCTGCACCGGACGCCGCCGGCGACATCCAACTGCCCACCGTCACCCCGGTACTGCCCGCCGGCGCGCCGTGCGCCAAGGCGTCGACCGACAAGGCCGAGAAGCAGCCATGGACCAGCCGGCCGCTCGGGCTGTCCCAGGCCTGGAAGCTCAGCGAGGGCGCCGGGGTGACCGTCGCGGTGGTGGACACCGGCGTCGGGACCGGCATCCCCGCGCTGTCCGGCCGGGTCGAGGCGGTCGGTGACGCGGGCGAGGACTGCGTGGGCCACGGCAGCTTCGCGGCGGGCCTGATCGCCGCCGCGCCCGGTGCGGGAGTGGGGGTGGCCGGGCTCGCGCCGCAGGCCCGGATCCTGGCGGTGCGCGGCACGGACACCCGGGGCGAGACGACGGCCGGCCGGGTCGCCGACGGCATCCGCACGGCGGCCGACCGGGGAGCCGGTGTCATCTACGTCGGGCAGGCGGTGGCCACCGGCAAGGACGAGCTGACCGCCGCCGTCGCGCACGCGGCCGAGCGGGGCGCCCTCGTCGTCGCCCCGGCCGTCCCTGACAACCTCCCGAAGGACGGCAACACCGGCAAGCCGGCGGAGCCCGCGCCCTGGTACTGGCCCGCGTCCGCGCCCGGAGTGCTCTCCGTCATGGACTACGGCCCCGACGGGCAGCGTCCGCAGGACGCCCCGCGGGCGCTCAACGCGGACCTGGCGGCCCCGGGCGACGCGGTGGTCAGCGTCGGGCCCCAGGGCGACGGCCACTACTTCGGCTCCGGCTCCTCGCTGGCAGCCGCGCATGTGGCAGGTGCCGCGGCCCTTGTCCGCGCCCGGCACCCGAAGATGACGGCCCAGGAGGTCGCCCGTCAGCTCACGGTGGCCGGCTATCCGGACGACCCGCCGCGGCTCGACCCGTACGCGGCACTCACGACGCTGCTCACCGACAAGCAGGGCGCCGCACCCCGGCAGGCCGCGGCGCACGTCCCGGAGGCGGCGCCGAGCGGGCCGCAGAACCGTGCGCTGCTCATCGCCGGAGCGTGCGGCGGGCTGGTGCTGCTGGTGGCCGGCGGCGCCGTGGTGATCCCTCGGGGCCGGGCCAGGGGCTGGCGGCCGGCCGGGGCGCCCGAGGCCGGGCAACCGGCCACCGCAAGCGGCCAGGGCACGTAGGTACGCCGCCCAGGCGGGCCGGTGCGGTGGCCGGCCGGGGTCCCGGCCGGGGTCCCGGCCGGCCCGCGGCAACCGGCCACGCCCGCCCGTCCGTTGTCGTGCTCGCGCCTCGTTCCCCTTCGCTCCCGGCCCGTCGTCGTGGGTGCGCTCTGACCTCGTGCTGGATATGTCCTGACCTTGTGGTGAGCATCGTGATGTTCCAGCATTGCGCCCATCACGCCAGTGATGCCGCGCTTGCGCGCAGATGCTCCGTAGGGCCGGGCGGTGCTTGTCCCGTCATGGCCGCTACGTCGTGACCGAAACGGGAGAGAAGTCATGTTCAAGACCGCACTGGCCGCAAAGGCCGGTCTCGGCGTCCTCGCCACGGGAGCCCTGGTCCTCGCCATGGCGGGTCCGGCCTCCGCCGAGACCCGTCTCGCGCCCCACTACACGGCATCCCTCCTGGAGTGCCAGACGCTCGGTAATCAGGCCGCCCAGCAGGGTCTGCTGACGGGGTTCGACTGTGTCGACAACGGTTTTGCGGTCATCATGTACCCCTGGTGACCAGGTCCTTTCCTGACGACCGGTAAGACCGTGTCTCCCTCTGCCCCGGCGTCACGCCGGGGCAGAGGTCTTTCAGTTTTGTTCCCGCCCTCATCCGCCGGTCAGGCGACCGGCGGTCCCGTGAGATAGGTGCCGTGGCGGTCGTACGGCCACGGGTTCGGCACGCAGCCGTGCAGCCCCTTTATCTGCTGCATCATCACGGGAGCGGGCCGGCCCGGCGCGGGGCACGACGCGTGCCCGTGCCCGAGGAAGTGTCCCACTTCGTGGTTGATCGTCAGTGCGTGGTAGTCCGGCAGCCTGTGCTGGTAGTACGGGTTGGCCAGCAGCCAGCGCTTGATGTTGACCACCACGTTCTTGCCGACGCGGCAGTTGACCTCGCCCCCGGTGTCGAGGCCGCCCTGCCCGCAGATGCGGTCCACGGTGCCGGGCGTGGCGACGACCACGGTGAAGTCGTGTGCGCCGCTGGTGACTTGCTGGAAGGAGGCCTCGCCGCCGGCCGTCCAGCCGCGGGGATCGGCCAGGATCCGATGCACCTCGTCCGAGAGCGCCTCCGGGGTCTGGGCCAGGTTGTTCTCCACCTTGACCTCGTAGTGGAAGAACCGGCCCGCGGTGCCGATCCGCCGTCCTGAGGCGGCCGCCATGCGGAATTCCCCGGGGCCGTCCGCCGGGTAGCGCGCGTCGGAGTCACCCGGCGGCGACGCGGTCGCCCCGCCGCCGGCCCACCCGGGACGGTGCTCCGAGACGAACCCGACGCCCAGGACCACCGCGGCGGCCAGCGTGACACCGCACACCGCCAGCAACACGGAACGCGGCCGCGAACGCCGACGCCCGTTGCCCTGCGACGGCGGGGCGGGTGACATCGATGCCTTCCCGTCGGACCGCGGCTTGCTCATCGGTTGCGTCCGGTGGTGCGGGTGACGCCGGTGTTGCCGTATTGCTCATTCATCGTGCTCTGCCCCATCCCAAGAGGCCGCTTGAACCTCTTGCGGTAAGTCAGATGCACGCACAGCGGGAAAAGTTCACGGGGAACCGCACCGGATCGTCGTGGCGCGTGGCGCGTGGCGCGCGGCCCGGCGGGAGGCCTGCCCGGCGGGCGGCCCGGCGGACGGCCCGGCGGACGGCCCGGCGGACGGCCCTCCCGCCGGGCGCGGCACTCACTCCCCGTCGTCCACGAGCGCCGTCTGCACCTGGGTCGCCTTCCGGCGGACGACGTGGGTGGCGCGCCCCGGTGCCATGGTGCGGCCCTTGATGTTGCCGATGAGGTAGCCCTCGGTCGGCGGGCAGGACAGCAGCAGGGCCGGGGTGTTGACCTCCTGGAGGCGCCGCATCAGATGCTCGGTCAGGCCGCGGCTGGCGCCGGCCGCCGAGCGGGCGACCACCATGTGCAGCCCGACCTCGTAGCCGAGCGCGAGATGCGAGAGCAGCGGGTCGAAGGGCGCGTTGCCGATGCCGGTGCCCAGCATGTCGTAGTCGTCGACGAGGATGAACAGCCGCGGCCCCGTCCACCAGTCGCACAGCCGCATCCGGGCGGGGGAGATCTCCTCCCCCGGCAGCCGGGTGCGGACCGCGCGGGCGGCGCCGTCGACCAGGTCCTTGAGCGCGTCGATGGAGACGGCGTGCCCGAGGCGGTACTCGTCCGGGATCGCCTCGACCAGGTCGCGGCGGTAGTCGACCACCATGATCCGGGCCTCGGCCGGGGTGTAGCGGTCCATGATGGCCTTGGCGGTCAGCCGCAGCATGTTCGTCTTGCCGCTCTCGGTGTCGCCCACCACGAACAGGTGGGGATTCTCGGCGAAGTCGTGCCAGACCACGGAGAGTTCGTTCTCCTCCAGGCCGATCGGCATCCGCATGTCGCCCTCCGGCGCGGGCAGCTGCCCGGCCGGCAGCCGGGTCGGCAGCATCCGCACCTGCGGGGTCTGCTGACCTGGCCAGCTCTCCTTGACGGCGGACACCAGGCCGGCCACCCCGTCGGCCAGGTCCTCGGCGCTCTCCATGCCGTCGATGCGGGGCAGCGCGCCCAGGTAGTGCAGCTTGCCCTCCCGGGTCAGTCCGCGGCCGGCCAGCCTCGGGACGGTCGAGGCGCGCCGGGTGTCGATCTCGGAGTCCATCGCGTCACCCATCCGCAGCTCCAGGTGGGTGGCCGCCTGATCGCGTACGCCCGCGGAGAGTTCGACCCAGCGGGCCGTGGTGACGATGAGGTGCACGCCGTAGTTGAGGCCGCGGGCCGCGATCCCGTTGAACGTCTGGATGTAACGGTCGAAGTCCGCCCGCACCGTGGACCAGCCGTCGATGACCAGGAACACATCGCCGTAGTGCTGCTCGGGGAACTCCCCGGCGGCCCGGCGCCGGCGGAAGGTCGGCATCGAGTCGATGCCGTGCTCCAGGAAGAACCGCTCCCGCGCGCTCAGCAGCGAGGTGATCTCGGCGATCGTACGGCCCACCCGCTCGCTCTCCAGCCGCGCCGCGACGCCGGCCGTGTGCGGCAGTCCGGACAGCGAGGCCAGCGTGCCGCCACCGAAGTCGAGACAGAAGAACTGCACCTCGCGCGGGGTGTGGGTGACGGCGAGTGCGGTGAGGATGGTGCGCACCAGGGTGCTCTTGCCGCTCTGCGGACCACCCGCGATGGCCACATGGCCGCCGGCCCCGGACAGGTCGACCGTCAGCAGGTCGCGCATCTGCTCGAAGGGCTTGTCGACGATGCCGATGGGCACGGTCAGCCGGCCGCGGCCCGGCCAGCCCACGGTCGTCAGCCCCAGCTCGGGGTCGGGGGTGAGCGGCGGCAGGATCTGGTCGAGGGTGGCGGGCCGGTCCAGCGGCGGCAGCCACACCTGGTGGGCGGGCGGACCGGCGTCCCGCAGCCGGTCCACGGCGACGGACAGCAGGGTGTCACCGCTCTCCTCGTCCGGCTCCGGCTCGGATTCCGGAAGGTCGGGCAGCCGGCGCGGCACCACGTAGCCGGAGGTCCACGGCACGGTCTGGCTGGCCACCCGGGCCTGGTTGGCGCTGGAGTGGCGCTCCTGGTACGGGCCGGAGACATAGGCGGCGCGGAAGCGGGTCAGCGCCTCCACCCCGGACTTGAGGTAGCCGCTGCCCGGCTGCGGCGGCAGCTGGTAGGCGTCCGGCACCCCGAGCACGCCGCGGCTCTCCATGGCGGAGAAGGTGCGCAGCCCGATCCGGTAGGACAGATGGCTCTCCAGCTGGTGCATCCGGCCCTCGTCCAGCCGCTGCGAGGCGAGCAGCAGATGGACGCCGAGGCTGCGCCCGAGCCGCCCGATCATCACGAACAGCTCCATGAACTCGCGGTGCGCGGCCAGCAGTTCGCTGAACTCGTCGACCACGACGAACAGGCTGGGCAGCGGCGCCAGCGGGACGCCGGAGGCGCGCGCCTTCTCGTAGTCGAGCGCCGAGGTGTAGTTGCCCGCCGAGCGCAGCAGCTCCTGGCGGCGCATCAGCTCGCCGTGCAGCGCGTCCTGCATCCGGCCCACCAGCGCGGCCTCGCCGGCCAGGTTGGTGATGACGGCCGAGGTGTGCGGCAGCTCGTCCAGGCCGAGGAAGGTGGCGCCGCCCTTGAAGTCGACGAGGACGAAGTTGAGCGTCTCGGAGGAGTTGTTGAGCGCCAGCGCCAGCACCAGCGTGCGCAGCAGCTCGCTCTTGCCGGATCCGGTGGCCCCGATGAGCATGCCGTGCGGCCCGGTGCCGCCCTGCGCCGACTCCTTGATGTCCAGCTCCACCGGGGCGCCGTCGGCGCTCACCGCGATCGGCACCCGCAGCCGGGCGGGGCCGGTGCTGCGCTGCCAGTGGGCCTGCGGTTCATGGCGGGACAGGTCGGAGATGCCCAGCAGCGTGGTCAACTCCAAGGTGGTGGACAGCGGTGCGGAGGTGTCGGCGCCCACCCCCATCCGGTAGGGCGCGATCCGCTTGGCCAGTGCGGTGGAGCCGGTCGGCCCGAACCGGTCGGGACGGCCGAGCCGGGTGGTCTGCTCCTTGCGCTCGCGGTCGGTGCGCACCAGCGAGAAGTCGTCCTCGGACACGTCGAAGCGCAGCGTGACCCGGCCCGGCCGCCAGGTCAGCGCCCCGCTCAGGTCGAGGACCACGGTGTTGCGGAAGCCGGAGCCGTCCAGCCGGTGTCCGGAGGGGACGCTCCCGCCGTCCACCACGATCACGGTGAAGGGCTCCTCGCGCCCGGCGACCGCGTCGGGGTCGAACGGCGGGCGCTCCAGGAACTCCGCGCCGAGCAGGTCCTCCAGCTCGTTGAAGGCGGAGACGAACATCCGGGCCGGGCCGGCGCCGTCGCTCTCCTGCGGGTGCAGGTTGTGCGGGAGCCACTTGACCCACTCCCACTCGGCACGCCGCTCATCCGACACGCACAGCGCCACCCACACGTCGTCCGGCGCGTGGAAGGCCGCCAGCTGGGCGATCATGGCGCGGGCCAGGGAGCGCGTGCGCTCCTCGTCACCGCGCAGCAGCACCCGGGCCCAGGCCCGCAGATAGATGGCGATGGGCTGCTCGGGCACGGTGGCGTAGGCCCGGATGAAGCTGCGCAGGGCATGCGCGGACAGCGGCTCCAGGTCCTCGACGGGGGTGGTGGCGTTCGGCGTCAGCCGCAGACCCAGCTGCTGGTCGCCCACGGCCACCCGGACCTCGCCGAAGTCCTCGTCCTGCGGGCGGCGTTCCCACAGCCGGGTGGTGCCCACCATCGACCACAGCGCGGCCGGTTCGGGGTGCCGCCAGGCCAGTGCCTTCTGCTGGTCGGACACCGCAGCCCGCACCTTGCGCCGGGTCTGGGTGAGGTAGCGCAGGTAGTCCCGGCGCTCGCCCTTGAGCCGCTGTTTGCGCTCACTGGACTTGCGCATCATCTGGCCGACCAGCATCGCGCCGGACGCCAGCACCATCATGCCGATGGCCAGGTACATGAAGTGGCCCCCGGAGGAACCGTTCATGCCCGGCCGCATGAACATCAGCATCATGGAGACTGACATCATCGCCATGGGCAGATAGGTCCACACGGCGGAGCTGTCCGGCACCACTTCGGGCAGTGTCGGCGGCTCCTGGAGGGTCAACTCCCCTTCGGGCATGTCCGGGCCGCGGCGGCGGGCCGGCCTGCGGAACAGAACCACACTCAACGGACGCTCTCCTCACGGGCAATGCTGCGCGGCACAAGGGCATCTTCGATGGCGGGAAAGGCCGTTGTCAGAATTGGCGTGCTCATTCTTGTGTCAATGCATGGCCAGCATGCCCTTTCTTCTGCCCACTCTGCCCAATCGGTCTATCGGTTCGCTCCTTTCCCCCGTACGGTCGAAAGCACCGTACGGCGAATGCCCGAGAACACCACGTGTGGGCGGGAGTTCACCTTCGCCCGCACCAGAACCGATCGATCCAGCCACCCTCATACGGGTCCGGAGCACTTTCCGAATCCGTCCGGAGAAGCGTGAGCCAGCCCCATGAGTGATATCCAGACGGCCGGGCTGTGCCGTCTGACGGTCCGCGCGCCCGGCAAGAGCGTCGACCTCGCGGTACCTTCCGACGTGCCCGTGGCCGACCTGCTGCCCGCCGTCGTCGGCTATGGCGGTGACGACCTTGAAGAGGCGGGGATCGACCACGGCGGCTGGGTCCTGCAACGGCTGGGCGCCGAGCCGATGGACGAGGAACGCACCCTCGACTCCTACGACCTGCGCGACGGCGAGACCCTCTACCTCAGGCCGCGCACCGAGGCGCTCCCCGAGGTCCACCTGGACGACCTGGTGGACGGCATCTCCACCACCATGGCCGCGAGCCCCTACGGCTGGACCCCGCAGGCCAGCCGCCGGCTGCTGCGCGGCCTCGCGGTCCTCGCCCTCGCCGGCGGACTGGTCGTCCTCGCGCTGCCCGGCGGATCGGTGGGGCTGCGCGCGGTGTGCGCGGCAGTGGCCGGTCTGCTGCTGATCGCCGGCGCGGGCTCGGCCAGCCGCGCCGTCGGCGACGCCGGAGCGGGCGCGGCACTGGGCGCGATGGCCGCGCCCTACCTCGCGTGCGCCGGCTGGCTGCTGCCCGGCGGCGAGCTGACCGGCCCGGACGCCCACACGATGGTGGGCTTCCGGCTGCTGGCCGGCTGTGCGGCGGGCGCCGGCGGCGCGATCGTCGTCCTCGCGGCGGTCTCCGCCTTCGCCTCGCTCTTTCTCGGTATCGCCGTCGTCGCGGCATTCGGCGCGCTCGCCGGGGCCCTGATGCTCACCGTGGACCTGGCACCGCACCAGGTCGCCGGGGTCGTCGCCCTGGTGGCGGTGGTCCTCGGCGCGTTCGTCCCCTCACTGTCCTTCCGGATGTCCGGGCTGCGGATGCCGCCCCTGCCCACCAACGCCCAGCAGCTGCAAGTGGGCATCGAGCCGCACTCGCCCAGCGGCGTCGCCGCTCGCGCGGTGCTCGCGGACGGCTGGATGAGTTCGCTGTACGGGGCCGTGGGCGCGGTCTGCGCCGGCTGTCTGGGCGTGCTCGCGTGGTACGCGGACCTGGCCGCCTCGGTCATGGTCGTGGCGCTGTCGCTGCTCCTGCTGCTGCACGGCCGCGGCCTGGGCAACGCCTGGCAGCGGCTCTCGCTGATCCTTCCGGGCGCGGTGGGCCCGCTCCTGCTGATCCTCGCCTGCGCCGTCTCCTTCGCGCCCGGCCGGCGTCCGCTGGTGGTGGTCGCGCTGCTGGCCCTGACCGCCGTCGTGGCCATCGCCTCGTGGACGGTGCCGGGCCGCAGGCTCGTGCCCTACTGGGGCCGGGCGGCGGAGATCCTGCACACCCTGGCCGCGGTCAGCCTGCTGCCGCTGGCGCTGTGGGTGCTCGGTGTGTACGGCGCCCTGCGCGGGCTGCTGGCCTGAGACGGGAGGTGTGAGCGATGCAGGACAGAAGAGACCAGGTCCAGGCGCACCTGTTCATCATGGGGCGGCTGACCTCCGGCATGCTGCGCGCCGACCCCGACGCCCCGGAGAGCCCGCAGGGCCGCACCAACCGCGGTATCGCGATCAGCGTGCTGATCGCGGTACTGCTGTGCGCCGGAGCCTTCGTCTTCGGACTGCTCAAGCCCGGTACCAAGGAGTCCTGGCGGGCCCCGGGCACCCTGGTCGTCAACAAGGACACCGGCGCCCGCTACCTCTTCCTCGGCGGCAGGCTGCGGCCGGTGCGCAACTTCACCTCGGCGCGGCTGCTGGTCGGCGACAAGATGAAGGTCATGCCGATCGGCGGCCAGTCGCTGGACGGCACCCCGCACGGCGCACCCGTCGGCATACCGGGTGCCCCGGACGAGCCGCCCGGTACCGGCAAGCTGGACAGCGGCCCGTGGCAGGTGTGTTCGGGATCCGGCACCGGCTCGACCGCCACCACGGTCGCCGTGGGCACCGAGCCCGGCGGGCCGGGCCTCAAGGAGGGGCAGGGACTGCTGGTCACCGGTCCCGACAAGGGCAACTACCTGGTGTGGCAGGGCCGCAAGCTGCGCCTGGACGGCGCGGCGCACGCCTCCGAGGCGCTCGGCTACGGCGCGGACAAGCCGCTGCGGGTCTCCGCCGCCTTCCTCAACTCACTGCCCACCGGCCCCGATCTGGCCCCGCCCGAGGTGCCGGGCCTGGGCGACGCCGGCCCGGCGCTGGGCGGGCAAGAGACCCGGGTCGGCGAGATCTTCAAGGTCGCCGCCTCCGGTGCGCGGGCCCGCTACTACCAGCTGCGCAAGGAGGGCCTGGCCCCGGTCACCGCCACCGGCGCGGCGCTGGTGCTCGGCGACCCGGAGACCAAGCAGAAGACGTACGCGGGCCGTCCGGCCGCCGCCCGGAGCCTGGGTACCGATGCGCTGAACGGACATCTGGCACCGGTCTCCGGGCGGTCCGACCCTGCCGCGGGGATGCCCGAGGCGCCGCCGGAGCCGGTCGACCCCGGCCTGGGGCAGACGCCGTGCGTGGGCGTGCGGTCGGCCGGCGACGGCACGCGGGTGAGCGTGACCCTGGCCGACCCCCGGGAGCTGGGCCCCACCGCACAGGCGTCGACGGAGGGGATGGTCCCCGCGTGTGTGACCGTCAACCGGATCGCCGTGCGCCCGGGCCGCGGTGCCCTGGTGCACGCGCTCGGCGCCGACGGCAGCGATGTCGGCAGCACGCTGTATCTGGTGACCGACACCGGAATGAAGTACCGGCTGCCGTCGCAGGAAACGCTGAAGGCGTTCGGCTATACCGGGGCCCGGGCACAGGGCCTGCCGTCCTCACTGCTTTCCATGATTCCGACGGGGCCGGATCTGACGCCGCAGGCGGCGAGTTCCGGGAATGGGAAATCGACGGCACCGAAGTGCGAGAACCAGCGGAAGACGACATAGCCCCGGCAAGGGGCGGAATGGAGTCGGGGCGGCGCGAGTTCGCGCCGTAGCGATCTGCTCACGGCCGTATCGGAAAATGCGGTACATCGCGCAGATTCTCGGCAGATAGTGTTGCAAACGGGGTTTAAGGACTTCTAGTATCACTTTGTATGGGCCAACTGGAGGACGGCCCAATGCAATTGAGGGCACCGGCTGCCAGCGCGCCTCGCCTGGCGGCGAATTACAGCCGAAGGGGACGCGCATGGGACAGCTGGCACAGCAGCAAGAGCAGGCCACGCGGAACGGCATCAACGCCTTGGAGCAGGCGTTCACCGGTGTGCAGCGCAGCCGTCAGGAACTGGAGAACACGAAGAACAACGTGGGTCTCGGCGGCGATGTCGGCGGTAGCTTCCGTTCACTGCTGGACAAGTGGGATGAGCAGGCCCAGATCATCGAGAAGAACCTGCACGACATGGTCAACGAGCTGAACACCACGTTGCAGCAGAGCGGTCTGACCCGGGGTTCCGCGAACGACGACGTGAATCAGGCGTACCAGAAGGCCGACGCCGTTTTCGACACGCTCGCGGGCTGAACCGGGTTGCGGGCTCGCCTGTCGAGGCCGCGACTCGCATCAGCATTTCCCTGAACGTACACACCGACCGAAACGAGGTTCGCCATGCCCGGTGGCGCGAATGACTTCACAGACGGAAATATCTACGTCGACTTCAATCGCTCCAACAACGCGATCGAAGACCTGCGCGTGCAGACCAATCAGATCCAGGCCTGGCTCCAGCAGTTGAACCAGGAGCTGCAGGCGCTCAAGGCGAGCTGGGTCGGTGACGACGCGGACGTCTACCAGAAGAAGCAGGACGCGTGGAACCGCGCAGCCGATGCCATGGGCAAGCTGCTCACCAGCCACGCAGGGGTGCTGAACGACGTTTCCCAGGCCTTCGACCAGAACCAGAAGCGTTCGGCGCAGGGCTGGGAAGGCGTGCGGATCGGCGCCTGACCGGCGGCGGATTCGGTAACGGGCGGCTGTCGGCGTCGAGGGTGAGCGTGGATGGCCGCCCGTGCTGGTTCATGGGCGCGCGAGAGCTGCGCCGAGGGCGGGCTACGGACGGAGAAGGAGCGGCACCATGACAGACGAGAACAAGGGCGGCGGACCGCTCGTCCTCAACAAAGAGTGGATCAAAAAGTTCATCGATGTGGACCTCCATGAATTCCGGGGGGCGATCGAGAAGATCCTCGTGGACGCGCCCGCGGATCGGTTCGCGGGTGGTCGGAACGACATCATGGTGCAGAGCATCACCAACCTGATGGACATTCCGAAGAACGTCCATTACTCCCAGAAGCGGCCGCTGACGCTGGGAAAGATGGGCCAGGACGGCATCGCTGGGGACATGGTCAAAAGCATCGCCGGCTCGGCCAAGAAGCTCGGCGATTTCGTCGGGGATCAGAAGAAGCTGTTCGAGCACATCGAGAGCAACCTGCGTGACGCGATGGAGACGCTGCTCAAGACCGAGGGCGACAGCTTGGACAAGATCGACGGCGAGAAGTTCTACAACGTCTTCGAGGACGTGGCGGACGACATTTCCGAGTCCATGGGCGGCGGCGGTAACGGCGGCGGTGACGGCGGTGGCAAAAATTAACCTGAGCTGTCACCCGAACTGTCACCGGTGACCCGCGCCGTGTGATCCCGCCCCGAGTCCCGTTCGAAAATCTTCCCGTTGGAGCCCCGTGATGGCAATCGACCGCGTGCCGATGAGTCCGGACAATGACGACTGGCACAACGTCGTCGAGACCTTCACCGGTTACAAGGCGCCGACGGTAGAACAGATCTTCTCGTCGCTGACCAGCAGCGACGGCATTCCCCTGATGCATGTCACGATCGGGGATCCGGACGACAGCAAAATCCCCGACGTCGCGGATACCGACTGGACGCTCAAGAACCTCGGAAACCAGATCCAGGTCCTGGAATTTGTCCTGCCGTTCTACATCAATGACGGCGGGGCCAAGAAGCGCCAGGCCAAGATTCAGCTGCTCGGTGACCGGACGCACGATGCCGGAGGCAAGGTGCTGACCCCCGATGTCAAAACCAACGGGGGGACCACCGGGTCGTTCCCTGGCAAGGATGACACCGATAAAAAAACCTGGGACACCCGGGATCTCGACCGGTACTCCTATGGCGCGGGGCATGCGCTGAACTGGCTGCTTGAGAAGGAGAGCGGCACGCGCGACTTCGATTGGCCCCCGGCCATTCCGGAGTCGAACTACGTTGACCTGTCCTCCTTCGAGGCGACGGCCAAGTCGTTCGACCGCGTGCAGAATTTCGTCGGCGAACGGAAGGCGCAGCTCGACGGTTGGGAGAAGATCCTCGGCGCGGTCGAGAACGACAACTGGAAGGGCGAGGCTGCCGGAGTCTGGTGGAATCTGGTCCATTTTCTGGCGCGGCGGTACGAGCGCATCGTCGAGGACATGGAGAACACCGCCGGCAAGTCCCACGGATCGCGGCAGGGCGCCGCGGTCCGCGCTGCGGGTGAGGCGCTCCGCAAGGAAGCCCAGAACCTGTACGACGCCTGGGACTTGTGGTCGACCGGGCGCAGGAGCAATCCGCTGTTCCTGCTCAGTGAAATCCTCTCCGACGTCATGGACAATGTCTGGAACAAAAACATTTTCATGCTCAAGGAGCACAGCAGTAGCAGCAGTAACGGCTACAACTCCATCGGTGGCGGCTACAAGCCGGACACCAAGAGCCTCGTGACGATGCCGGGATTCTCGAACCAGGCCGAGGACGGGTACGGGCACCAGTACGGCGCGCTGGACAGTGTGGCGACGTGGAAAGCCATTGGTGAGGAGGCGCGGAATCGCTGGTGGGACGGTGTCCGTGAGTATTTGGGCAAGCCGGCCGAGGTCGCGATGCGGAACGTTACCAATGCATGGAATGCGCATAACTTTGATATCGGCGACATTCGTCCGCCGCGAGGTGAGGACCTCAAGTCCACCCTCCGGGAGGACCAGGCATTCAAGGACAAGAATGACGCCAAGAAAGATAAAGATGAGCAGAACAGGCTGAACAAGGAAAACCAGGCAAAGATGGATGCCTGGAACAAGAAGCAGGAAGAGCAGAGGGAGAAGGACAAGGCGGAAGCCGACCGTATCC
Organism: Streptomyces lydicus; assembly: GCF_004125265.1. Classification (GTDB taxonomy): domain Bacteria; phylum Actinomycetota; class Actinomycetes; order Streptomycetales; family Streptomycetaceae; genus Streptomyces; species Streptomyces lydicus_C. The sequence continues at coordinate 4,024,872 of NZ_RDTE01000003.1, read as the reverse complement.
GGGAGGAGGAGAAGAAGCACCAGAAGGAGCAGGAGGACAAGGCGGACCGCCAGCGCGAGGAGGACCGCCGGCGCCAGGACGAGCAGCAGCACAAGCAGGAGGAGTTGCAGAAGGAGCAGGAGAGGAAGCAGGAGGAGCAGCAGAAGAAGCAGGAGGAGAAGCAGGCCCAGCAGGAGGCGAAGCAGGAGGAGCTGCAGAAGAAGCAGGAGGCCAAGCAGGAGGAGCAGCAGCACAAGCAGGAGGAGAAGCAGGCCGAGCAGGAGAAGAAGCAGGAGGAGCTGCAGAAGAAGCAGGAGGCCAAGCAGGAGGAACAGCAGCGCCACCAGGAGCAGCGGCAGGACGAGCAGGCGCTCCAGCAGCGGATCCTGCAGGAGCAGCAGAGGAAGGACCAGGAGAAGAAGGAGAAGGAGCAGGAGGCCAAGCAGGCCGAGCAGCAGCGCAAACAGGAGGAGTTGCAGAAGGAGCAGGAGAGGAAGCAGGAGGAGCAGCAGAAGAAGCAGGAGGAGAAGCAGGCCGAGCAGGAACACAAGCAGGAGGAGCTGCAGAAGAAGCAGGAGGCCAAGCAGGAGGAACAGCAGAAGAAGCAGGAGGAGAAGCAGGCCGAGCAGCAGAAGCAGCAACAGGAGCTGCAGAAGGAACAGGAGAAGAAGCAGGAGGAGCAGCAGCACAAGCAGGAGGAGAAGCAGGCCCAGCAGGAGAAGAAGCAGGAGGAGGTGCGGAAGGAGCAGGAGGCCAAGCAGGAGCAGCAGCAGCGCCACCAGGAGCAGCGGCAGGACGAGCAGCAGCGCAAGCAGGAGGAGCTGCGCAAGGAGCAGGAGAAGAAGCAGGAGGAGCTGCAGAACAAGCAGCAGCAGCGGCAGGAGGACCTGCAGAACAAGCAGCAGCAGCGGCAGGACGATCTCCAGAAACAACAGCAACAGCGGCAGGACGAGCTGCAGCACAAGCAGGAGCAGTACCGGAACCAGGCCGGCGACATCCTGGACCGCCAGCACGGCGGTTCCTCGTACGGCGACCACCAGAGCCATCTGCCGGACAGCATCACCGGCCCGGTCAACGGCGACGACTCGCTGACGAACCCGGGCGGCAGCCACTCGCATGTGGACTCGCACGGGCGCGTGGTCGTCGATTACCCGGACCACAGCCAGACGCGGATCGACCCGCAGACACAGACTGCGACCGTCACGGGCCCCGACGGCTCGGTCCACTCCGGGCCGCTGAACGCGGGTGATGTGCTCACCAACCCCGACGGCAGCGTCTCCCATCTGGATTCGCACGGGCAGGTGGTGACCGAGTACCCGGACGGCAGCCGGAGCACGGTGGATCCGCGCACCGGCGCCACCTCCCTGACGAGCCCGGACGGCACCACGAACTCCGGCTATCTGAACGGCGGTTCAGGTCCCGAGACGCCGCATGCGGGTCCTGGCGGCTCGCGCTCGCACCTCGGTCAGCAGGCGGATTACGAGCAGGAGTTGTACGACCCCCAGCACGGCGGGCAGAGCGGCGCCGGCCTTGGCGGGCCTTCCTCCGGTGCGGGCGGTGCCCCCGGTGGCATGCCGATGAGCCCGGGAATGATGGGCGGCGGTATGGGCGGCATGGGAGGTGGCGGCCGTGGCGGCGAGGGCGGCCCCTCGGAGCGCACCCGGACCGTGATCGACGGCGGCGACGTGGTCAGCAACCGTCGCCGACCTGGGAACTCCCGTGCGGGCAACGGGCGTTACGACGATCGCGAAGCGGTGGTCAACACCAGCAGCGGCAGCCCCTTCTCGACATCGATGAATGGCGGGCAGGGCGGTCCGGGCCGGCAGCAGACACAGAGCGGTGACCGGGAGCGCGAGGCGTGGATGCCGGAGGACGAGGACGTCTGGGGCTCCGACGAGGGCGGCGCACCAGCGGTGATCGGGCGATGAGCGACGGGCAGGAAGCGAGGAGGCCGCGATGACGGAATCGATGCAGGAGCGGATGGCCCAGGCACGGGCCCATCTGGAAAAGACCCGGGCGGCCATCGCCCGCGCCGAGCAGGATCTGCGCAACACCTCGGAGACGGTGCGCTCGCGCGACCGCGCAGTGGAGGTCACCGTCGGGCCGCAGGGAGAACTGACCGGGCTCACGTTCCCCGACAACAAGTTCGCCGGCATGGCCGGTCCGCAGCTGGCGGCCTCGGTGATGGAGGCGTTCGGCGAGGGCCGGCGGCGGATCGCCGAGCGGGTCATGGAGACCTTCGCGCCGCTGACCGGGCCCAACCCGCATGTGCCGGAGGGGCGCGGTGCCGACGTGGACTGGGAGCGGATCTTCGGCTCTGCCCTCTCCGGCGGACGGCGCACGGGCGGCGGGCGGACCAGGGACCGGCTGCGGGACGAGATCCACGAGGACGACACGGATGCGGCTCCGGGAGGCCGGGCATGAGCGGTGACGGTACGTTCCACCCCGATCTCCCCGCGATGCGCAAGGCTGCGGAAGCCCTCCACGACTTGGGGGAATTTCCGAAGAAAATGCACGAGGAATTCGTGGCGCACGCCGCGGACTACGACGGGTGGAACGGCCAGCCCGGCAGCGAGGGTACGGACCAGTTCTATGAGCAGACGCAACCGGAATGGCAGAAGGCGAAGAAGCAGCCCATCGGACTCCTGACCTCTTTCGAACAGGTTTTCCCGGCAGCGGCCGCCGCCGTACTGGAGACCGTCAACAGCATCCAGGGAACCAAGGGGTTCGCCGACGACCTCATCAGCGACGCGAAGAGCAGGACGAAGGTGCACGGTAACCCCGACGGCGGCTACGACAGCGGTGACGACAGCGGTGACGAGCACACCGGTGGCGGGAAGCACTAGATGCTGGAGAAGTACCAGGGCCAGATCTGGACCGACGAAGAGCGCGGGTGGATGTTTGCGCTGACCGGTGAGTTCCCGCCCACCGGCGTGCCGGATCTCGGCTTCGACAGCCAAGCTCTGTTCGACGACCTCTCGGGGCGGGTCACCGAATTCGAGACGAAGATCCAGGACACCGTCCGCCTGACCTCCGAGGCGTTCCCGTCGGAGGTGGCCGACTCCTTCAAGCAGGCCATGGGGCTGCTGACCGGTGCCGGCGCCGGCCCGAACGTCTTCGACCAGTTCAGGGGCCAGCTGCGGAAGATGAGCGGCCAGCAGGCCACGCTCTCCCAGAAGCTCCAGTCGGCGCAGTGGGAGATCTGGGCCGAGCTGGCCACCATGCTTATCGAGTTGGCGATCGACGCCGCGATGGCCTTCTTCACCGGCGGTCTCTCCATGGGCGAGGCGGCGTTGGCCAGGGCGCGGGCGGCGTACAACATCCTGATGGCGATGCACCGGCTGCTGAGCTATCTGCCGCTCGGGCCGAGCGTCTTCGAGATGTTCGAGGAGATGGTTCAGTCCCTCGCCGTCAACCTGGCCCAGCTGACGATCAATCCACCCGAGAAACGGCCGTCCGGGATCGACTGGAAGAACGTCGGAGAGAGCGGGCTGTTCGGTCTGGCGGCCGGCGGTTTCATTCATGCTTTCTCGTCCCTGGGCAGCCTCTTCAAAAACAAGTTCTCGGACTTCTTCAAGAAGAATTTCGACAAGGATCTGTTCAACAAGTTCGACAAGAGCAAGTTCCCGGGTCTCGACAAGGGCTTTTTCAACAAGAAGGACTTCTTCGACAACCCGGATCTCGTCACTCACTTCAAGAAGCGCGACCCCATCGCGAACACCGTCTACCACGTCCCCGAGACCTTCGTGACCCACGGGCTCGGTGAAACCCTGTCCGAGATCCTCGTCAGCGGAGCGCTGTACGGCCAGTGGCAGTTCAACTGGTCGACCCTCGTGGGCGCCGGTGCCAGCGACAACATCCATGGCGGCCTGCACTCCGCGCTCACCGGCCCCGGCAACTGGTTGCACAACAAGGTGTTCCCGAACGGGAATCTCTTCACCGGCTTCTACAACCGCACGTTCTCCCCGAACAGCACGAACTCCCACGACTCGGGCGGTGCCGGAGGAGACGTGAACGGAGGTACCGACTCCCTGACGGGTTCTGGTACCCCTCCGGTCACGCCTCCCCCCGCACTGCCCGCGCCGTCCGGCCCGCTGCCGCTGTCGTCGACTCCGAAGACCGCTCCCACCGGTAACGCCCCCCTGCCGGGCACCCCTGCCGGCACTCCGCGCACCACCCCGCTGGGAACACCGCCCGCCGCCCCGCCGGTCCGTACGCCGCCGAGCATCTCCGCCGACTCCGAGTACGAGTACGACTCCGACTCGACCGACTACGAGAGCATCTTCGACGGCGGGTCGGACACCGGCTCCGACGTCGGCTCCACCACCTCGGAGATCCCGCCGGCGTTGCCGCCCGGCACGAACACCACCACCGGCCTCGACCTGCCTGCGAACAGCCTGCCGCAGGGGGTGCCGCAGGGGTCGAACCTCAACCCGCCCCTCACCAAGTTCGAGGGCACCCCCGGCCACGGCGACGGACTCGATTCGGGCGGCGCCCGCAACCCGCTGCCGGGCGGCGGGCTGCCGGGGTCCGCCGTGGGCCCGGCAGGCCAGCCCACCACCTCCGGCCCGGACCCGGCGCTCCACCCGGAGACGAGCGGCCCGCCCCCTGCCGCGTCCACCCCGCAGCCGCCGGGCACGCCCGGTGGCCAGCAGCCGTCGGGCCAGCAGCCGTCGGGGCAGCACCAGGGGAGCGGGCAGCCCGGCGGCCAGGGGACCCGTGGCCCCGGTGCCCGGGAGGGTTCCGGGACGGCGGGCTCCGAGACATCGCAGCCGGACGCCGACTCCCGCCCCGACGCCGACTCCCGCCCGGACACGGTGACGGCCGGGGACCCGCAGGCGGACCCGGACCACGAGGCGGGTACGCATCGCGCCCCGGCCTCCGCCCCCGGGCAGCGCGACGAACCGGGTGCCCTCACGCCCCCGACGCCCCCCATGCCCCCCACGCCCCTGCCCACCCAGACCACCGGCACGCCGGGCGCCGGCACCGTGCCAGGCACCGCACCCGGCACCGCACCCGGCACCGCACCCGGCACCACACCCGGCACGGGGACCGCCGCCGACCAGGTGCCCCGCGTCCAGCGGAGCGACGCCCAACGCCAGTGGATAGCCGATCAGTTGCTGGACACCGATCTGGCCGGCGGCCCCTCGCCGCTCGGTCCGGACGAGCGGGTGAGCATCGCCGAACTGGAGGCCGCGGGCTTCACCCCGGACCTCGTTCAGCGCACCGCCGCCGAGCTGAACGAGGGCGAGCTGTCCGTGCGCGACAGCGGGCTCACGCCGCTGGAGCAGGTGCGGCTGCTCATGGTGCGGTCCGGCCCCTGGCCGGACCGGCTCGACACCGTCGCGGCCCAGGCGTCCCGCCGGATCTGGGAGTCGGCGTACCAGGACTTCGCCGGCACGGCCCCCGACAGCACCGCGCCCCAGGACGTCGCCCGCGCCTGGGACACGGCCCTCTCGCTGGTGCTGCCGCCCGATCCGCACCCGGCACCGGCCGACTCCCGGTTCGCGGGCGTCGACTTCCGCGGCGCGGTACGGAAGGTCGCCGGCCACCTGCTGACCCACGGACCGGACGCGGAGTCCGGCGTCGCGCGCGCCGACGAGGCCCGCGGTGAGCTGGGCCTGCCGCCCGTCGTGCGCGTGGCCACCACGTCCACCGGCTCCGGTTCCCCGGACCCCGCAACCCCGCTTCCGCCGACCGCCACGGCCACCGCCACCGTCACCGTCACCACGTCCAGCGACCCGGCGGACGCCGCCGCCCCCGCCGCACCCGACCGCGCCGTCACCACCGCGGCGCTCCCCGCCCCCGCCGCGGCGGGGCGGCGCGAGGACGACGAGGAGAGCGTCAACGAGGAGAGCGTCAACGAGGAGAGCGTCAACGAGGAGGCCACCGGCGAGGCGAGCGCTCTCCCGCCCCGCCCCCGGGGCGCCCGGCAGTCGGTGCCGCAGGACGGCAACGGTCTGCTGTCCGCCGTCCTGGCGAGCGACCCGACGCTGCTGCGCGACCGTCTTCCGGGCCTGGCTGAGCGTGACCCGGACGCCCACGAGTGGCTGTCCGACCCGGCCCGGGTCCGGCGCGATCTGGCCGGACCCGCCGGTGCACTGGCGGACACCCCGCACACCGCCGTGCTCGCCGCCGCCCGCGGGCTGGTCGCGGACGAGCTGCTGGCACACCGCGGCCGGGGCGCCACCGAGGCACTGTGGCAGTACCGTCTCAGCGCCCTCGGGGACGACTCGTTCGCGGCCCGCGTCGCCGGGATGGACCTGCCCGCCCTGGTCACCAGGCTGACCGAACTCGACGTCCAGCTGCCGGCGGAGGGCCGCTTCGCGACCGACGAGGGGCTGCGCGGCGAACTGGCCGACCTGCTGCTCCGGCACGAGCCGCTCGGCGACGAGGAGCTGACCGCCCTCACCGCAGCGGTCCTGGACTGGGCGGACCACTGGAACTCCGCCGAGGGCGAGGCGTTCCTGCCGCTGCTGGCGCACGTCCTCGACGTCCGCGTCGACGTCTTCCGGGCCGGCCGGTACGGCGAGGCCGGGCCGCTCGACTTCCGGACGCACCAGCCCGTCGGCCCGGCGGACGCCACCCGCGCCATCGAGCTGTTCCACAGCACGTCCTATGAGCGGCGGACGGTCACCGAGAACGGCGTCAGCACCGCCCGCTGGGTTCCGGCCGGGGAGGAGCACTACGAGGGCAGCGATGCGCTGGACGCACTGCATCCGTTGCAGTCGACCGCCCCGGACGGGTCGGTACAGCCGGACGAACCGCTCGCGACCGACGCCGACCCGAACCCCGGCCTCCCTCCGCTCCGGGCAACCGAGTCGGCCCCGGCCGCCCTGCCGTCGAGGCCGGTGTTCACCCGGCCGGTGTCGGAGGTGGGGGACCGGCCCGGCGCCTCCCGGCAGGGGGCGGCCTCCGGGGCACCGGCAGGCCCCGGCCGGCGGGGCGCCCGGCCGGAGGAGATGATCCTCTCCGCGCGGCCCCACGCGTCGCGGCCCGGCCCGGTGCCGACCTCCCCTGTCACGTCGGAGTCCGGTGGTTCGGACATGTCCGTGGACAGTTCCGAGGATGAGCAGGGGCAGCTCGTTCCGGAGCCTCAGCTGCGTGCCATGGAGCGGCTGTTCGTGTCGTTGGATCCGGTCGCGGCGGCTCGGGACGGGGCGTTGGACGGGCTGTTGGAGCGGTTGGACGGGTTGCGCAGGGCGCATCCGGACCTGGCGCGGGGCCGGTTCGATCTGGCGAGGCTGACGCGCGGGGTGCTGCACCTGGATCGGGGGGAGCAGCTGTCGAATGAGTCGATCTCCGAGTTGCTGCGGGTGGTGGTGCGGCGTCCGCAGGCGCAGAGCCTCGCGGAGCTGTCGGCCTACCATCTGGCGTCTTTCGAGGAGGGGCTGTTCGCCGACAAGTACCGTCTTCCGGTCGGCGCGCAGGGTCGTCCTGGAGGCTGGAACTGGAACCCGGAGGGGGTGCCGGCCGACGCCGATCTCAGCGTCGCCGCGGAGGTCATCGAGCGCGAGGACGGGACGCGCGACGAGAAGCTGGTCGCCACTCCGTGGGGGCCCGCGTATCTCTACTCGGCGGCCGCCGGGGCGTCCTGGGTCGCGTTGCCGGGCTTCGGCGGGCGGATGCGGCGGGTGCCGTTCGAGGTGTTCATCGAGCTGCCGGCGTTCGATCCGGACGCCGCCCGGGTCCCGGAGGGTACGGACCTCCTGCTGGCGATGTCCGCGGTCAGCTCCCGGGGGATCCATCTCGCCGACGGGCTCGTGGCCAAGTACGGCATGAATGTGCTGTCCACCAGCGGCAGGCTGGAGTGGACGCGCCCGGCCGGGGACCCGGACCGCTCCGTGCTCGCGATCACCGCGCGAGAGCAGCGAGACGCCCTGGGCGGCTGGCTGCGGCGCGATCCGCAGACGGTGAGCGCCGCCGCTGCCCGGGGCCTGGGAGACGCGGCCTACTGGAGCCGGCGCCTGTCGTACTGGCCCGTCATCGGCTCCGACCACCGCCTCACCGGCTACATCTCGATGGACTTCGCCGAGGAGGGCGACGGGGGCTGGAAGGTCACCTCGTTCTACGCCCGTTTCACCGCCGGTACCCCGGTCGAGAAGTACGTCATCCGCTACCCCGATGCCGAGCGGCTGGCAGCGCGCCCGGTGCCGTGGGTCGCGCAGAACCTGCCGTCTCCCGTCTTCGGGGTCAACCACGGTGAAGTGGGCGCCACCGCCTGGTACACCCCGCACGGGACGGAGACCACCTCCGGGCGGGAGGGCGCCCGGAGGGCCGCTGCCCTGGTGGCGCTGACCGGGCTGTCCGATGACCACCCCTTCGTGATGGACCAGTGCTACGGCGCCACGCCCAGGGAGGGGGGAAGCCCCTGGGAGGAAGGCGGCTCGGTCCACGACACCGATCCGCGCGGGGCCGATCCGCTGGCGGACCCGTCGGAGAGCCAGTACCGGGCGGACGACCTCGGCAAAACGGTGTTCCCCTTCCGCTACCTCGCCACCGTCGGCGTCACGCGGGTGTCCATGCCGGGGATCGGCGCGGACGAGGGCGTGTTCGAGGTGCACCCCGACCAGCGGTTCAAGGAGATCACCCCGGAGGACGCGTGGGCCGTCGACCGGCCGAGGCCGAAGGCCGAGTGGCTCGACGTGCTCGCGCGCGGCGCGGGTCTGCACCAGGGCTCCGGACCGGCGTCCGACGAGGTCCGGACGCGGACCCTGCTTCTGGTGATGGCGCTGCGCCGGGTCTTCCAGCCTTTCAAGGACCGGAACGGCAACTTCCGTTCCGTGGACGAGCATGCGCTGCAGCTGCGGGACCCCGACGACCCGAGGGGGAAGATGTGCCGGGTGCTGCTGCGGGGCATCGGTGCGCTGGAGCTGATGCGGCAGCGGGACGTCCAGCTGAACCGGCCGAATGCCCCGCTGTTCACCATGGAGCTGCTGGAGCTGCTGGGAGAGAAGCACCGGGCCTTGAGCGGGCAGCCCGGCGATGCGGCGGCGCTGCCGTCGGCGGACCGGCAGCGGAGTTTCGTCCGTCTGCTGGAGGATGCGGTCAGGGCCTGGGTCGAGCAGCCGGGACGTGGCCTGAGCGAGTGGATCGCGTTGCCGGAGGTGTCCGGGGCGCTGCAGATGGTGGGGCGTGCGAGCGACCCGCAGGCTCTGGCGCGGGAGGCGTTGGGGCTGGCGGATGACGCGCCGGTGCGGGAGCGGGAGTGGTCGCGTCTGCTGTGGGCGGAGGTCAAGGCCGCGCGGATCGTCGGCTGGGACGCCGGTGCGGCGGCCAAGGGGCAGTTCGCGGCGGCGGTCCTGCGCCTGGACCGGCCGGACTCCGGACTGTTCCCGAAGGCTCACCTCGCGGCGGTCCGGGCGATCGCCGCCGGACGTGATCCGGGCGACCTCGACGCGTTGGCCTCGCACGGCCTGGAGCTGGAGGACGTGCTGTCCTCGGACGCGCTGCTCTCCGACTCCGACGACAACCTGTGGGCCAGGGACTTCACCGGGGAGTTCGAGGACGGGGACTTCGACCACACGGTCATCACGCTCATGAAGCGGTTGCCCGATGGTTCGGTCGTGCCGGACCGGCAGGTCCCCGCCCCCTGGTACGACGAGGACGACCCGGACAACCCGGTTCCGTTCGTGTATGCCGCGGACGAGGGCTACGCACCGACCGGCGCGTTCGCCGATCTCACCTCCCGCGACCCGGTGTTGGGGAAGCTGGACAAGGGAACCCCGGGCATCCTGGTGATCGGCCGGGCCATGCCGCCGGGCGACGACCTGGAGGTGGACAGTCTTCCGGCGCAGGTCGCCCTCCACACGTCCAAGGACTGGTACGCCTGCACGCACCCGGTGCAGTTGTACCGGGGCGAGGACGGCACCTTCACCGTCGCCGTGTATCCGGAGGAGCACAGCGCGCGGGTTCCGGAAGACATCTGGGGCTATGTGCCCTACGAGGGTGTCCGGGAGGAGCTCGCTGCTGCCTCCGGCACGGCAGCAACCTCCGCCGAAGCGCTCCTCGACTCGGCATCCCCTCATGCCGGTCGTTCCGGCCGGTCCTCCGCCGCCCTGCCGTCGCGGCGGGTGTTCACGCGCCCGGTGGCTGAGTTCGGCTCCGGCTTCACCGCGCCGTCGGCGGAGGCGGACGGTGTGCCGCAGGTGTCGGACAAGGCAGTCCTCCATCCGGCGCCTGCCGAGTGGGGGGCCGGCCGGACGTGGGGACCGCCGCCCGGCTCCGCCGGTCCGGTGTCCGCGCCCCCTGCTGCCGGCGGGACGTCCGCGGTGGCGCCCTCGGCGCAGCAGGCGGTGTCACAGCGTCACGACGCGCTTCTGGAATACGTGTACGGCCCACTGTCCACAGGTCGGAGTTACCCGCCCGGTGTGCGTGACGCCCTGGTCGTGCTGGACCGGCTGTGGTTGCAGGAGGCGGGCCCGACGGGCGGGCCGTTCGGTCCGACCCAGCTGGATCAGCTGGCCCGGAACATGATCATGAAGCCGGGTGGGCGGTTCACGTCCAAGATGCGTGCCGACTTGCTGAAGGTGGTGTCGGAACATCCGGGGGTGCAGAACACGGCGCAGCTGTTCGCGGCCTTTGTGAAGAGCCGGGGGGTGTTCGGCGACAAGTGGCGCCTGACCGACCCCTCGGGCAACCACCTGGGCTGGGACTGGACCGAGAAGGTGCCGGGCGGCATCAACCTGGAAAAGACCGGAGAGTCGCTGTTCGACAAGAACGGCACCCTGGCCTTCAAAACGACCGGTCGCAGTCCGTGGAGCACGTCACCCAAGCCGTACCTCTACGCCGCGGACGGTGATCCGGTGGCGGTCACCGTGCGGGGCCCCAACCGCTTCGAGCGGCGCTTGACGTTCGAGGTGTTCGTCGAACTGGTGGCGCTCGACCCGATGCGGCCGCTGCCCTCGGCGAATTCCCGCTTCCTGCTGGCGATGTCCGGGGTCACCGAGCGGAACCTCTTCCTCCCGGACGGGCTGGCCCTCCGTTTCCAGCAGCCCGTCTGGGTCTCCGGCGCCACGGTGCGGGTCATGCAGGACGAGAACGGGCCTGCGCCTGTGCTCGGGCTGACTTCCCAGGAGGGGAAGACGCCCCCGGGGAGCTGGATAGAGCGGGACCCTGCCACGGCACGAGCCGCGGCAGGGCCCGGCCCCGGACGCGACGATCTGTCCTACCTGAACGGGGAGATGATCGCCTGGCCGATCGCCGGCCCGGACCACCACGTCAACATGCTTCTTGCGGCCGACCTGAACAGGGACCACGACAAGGGCTGGGCCCGCGTCAACGGGGCCCTGGGTATCGCATCGGCCAGGTATTACGTCCTCGCTCAACCAGGGCGGCCGATCTCACCGGCAGATGTGTATCAGGTGGTCTGGCCCGCCGATATGCCCACGGTCAAGGTGGGCGTGCACGGCCTCCCCGGGGTGGGCGAATGGCCCACCCCGGACGGGGTCGAATTCTTCGAACCGGAGGAGAGCGCCCGCAGGATCTCGTACCTGATACGGCAGACCGGGCTGTCCCCTGAGTACCCCCTCGTCCTGGTGTCCTGTTACGGCGCGATGCCCAAGAGCCCGAGGCATCGCAGGGTGGCGAACGTGCCGTCTTCCGGTGGGTGGCCGGCCGGGGTCGATCCGATCAGGGATCTGTCCGTCGCCGACCGGGTGGCGAAGAGGGAACGGCGGCTGGTGCTGTCCTCCAACTACGTGATCTCCCTCGGGTGGATGAAGGAGGTGTTCCCGTGGATGAACTCCGACGAAACGGTGTTCATCATGCACACGGACGAGCGCGACCGCCGAGCCGGCTGGGTCGCGTCCTGGCCCGAACCGGAGGGGACGGACCTCGACGCGTACGGGCGCCAGGCTCAGCTGCCCGTCGGCCGGGCGGAGACCCCGGAGCGGACGTTGGAGCTGCTCCGGGCACTGAAGCTGATCTTCGGCAGCTCCGTGCAGATCGACCCGGAGTTCCCGGTGCTGCTGAGCGGTATCGGCGCGCTGGAGCGGATGCGGGAGGCCGACAGCGCGTCGAACCGTCCGTTGGACCACGACGGTGCCCGCCGGTTCACCCTCGATCTGTTCGAGTTCCTCGCGATGGGCCACCACATCCGGCTGCACGGGCCGCCTGCCCGGAAGGGGCAGCCGGTCCCTGTCGAGAGCTACCGCGCGCTGCTGAAGGAAGCGGCGGCCAGGTGGCTTCAGCGGCCGGGGACTTACCTGGTCGACTGGCTGCCGTTGCAGCCCGTCATCCACACACTTGCGGAGATGGCCTCCCGGCCGTCCCGGGAGAACTGGCTCAGGGATCTCCTGGGGCTCGACGCCAACGACCCGGTCGAGGAGAGGGAGTGGTCACAGGCGCTGTGGGCGCAGGTCAGGGGCAACTTGTTCGTCCTCAACGAGGTCACCGACGAGGGCGCGTTCGCCCAGGCCATGCTGCACCTGGACCACCCGGATCCGTCGCGTTACGACGATGCGGTCACCGCGGTCCACCGGGCGGTGGCGGCCGGCCGCAGCATCAGGCGGCCGCACGAGCTGGCTTCCCACGGCTTCGAGCGGGCCGGAGCGCTGTCACCGACCACGCTGCTGACGGACGGCAGCGGGGGGACATGGGGCAGGAACTTCACCCACCGGCCGCTCAGCGCCGGAAGCATCAACACCTCCGACATCACGGTGTTCAGGAAGCAGCCCGACGGCACCGTCCTCGAAACCACGGAACCCGCTCCCTGGCGCGAGGGCCGGCAACCCTTCGTATATGTCGCGGACAGCGACTTCGCGCACCCGGAGCAGTTCGGTGATCTGGCCTACCGTGACCCGGCGTTGCGGAGGCTGATCTCCGACATTCCCGTGCTCGGCGTCATCTCCCGTGCCATGCCGTACGACCCTGCCCTGCCGCCTGCCCCCGGCCTCCTCCGGGGCAGCTTGCCGGGTGAACTCGCACGCAATACGGGCAGGAGGGTGTTCGTCCCCTGGAGCGCAGTCGAGCTGCGCCGTGGGGCCGACGGGGTCTACCGGATCGCGGTGTACCTGGACCAGGGAAGTCCGGCGAGCCTGAATGGCGTGTGGGGGGCGGTCAATCCCGCGCACGGCGACCCGCCGGCCCCGACGCCCCCGGTCGTGGCACCGCCCGTGGGCCCGGCGGCCATCGGCCTGCCGCGCCCTGCCCCGGTGGGGGTGCCGGGGCAGCAGCCGGTGCTGCTGCCGGGGGCGATACCGCCGGGCATGCGGATGCCCCTCCCGGTGGGTGCGCCGGTCGCTCCGCCGACCAGCATGCCGGTCGGTCCGCTGCCCGGCACGCTGGCCGGCCTGCCGGCCCCCATGCCGCCCGGCCGGCCGCTCCCCCTGCCCCCCGGACTGGCGAACTACGGCGGTGCGGCGGCGGTGGCGGAGTCGCCCGCCAGGCCGACGCCGCGCATCCCGATCCTGCCGGTGTCGGAGACGATGCGGGACGGCAACAGCGGGCGGGGAGAGGACCGGAGGACGTCACGCGGAAGGCGGGGCACCGACCTGGCCGACCGGCCGAGGGTGGTGACCCACGCGCCGCGGTCCGGTGCCCCGGCGCCGTCGGCCGGCGCCGCGTCCCCCGGTTCGCCGATGGAGCTGGACAGCCCGCAGGAGGCACAGGCGGTCGAGGAGCGCTACCAGGAGATCCTCGACGAGCTCTACGCCGGGCAGGGCAAGGACCAGAACTCCGCCGAGTGGGCGGCGCTGGCCCGGTTGGACGGGTTGCGGCAGCTGGAGCCGGAGCCGGCGGGCGGACCGCTCGACATCGCCGCGCTCACCCGCCAGGTGCTGATGCTCGGGCAGGGCGAGCCGACACCCGAGCAGCGCAGGGAACTGCTCGCCCTGGCCCAGAACGCCGGGACACTGGAGGCCCGCGGACTGACGGTGGACAGCCTGGCCGTGCTCTCCGCCGGTTACCTGGCGCGCAACGGGGCGTTCGACGAGAAGTTCCGCCTCGCGCCCGGCGCCGGCGACCGGCCCCGGGGCTGGGACTGGACCGGGCAGATGCCCGAGGACTTCACCCTGGGGCAGTCGGCGACGGTCATCGTCGGCCGGAACGGCATGCCCTCCGTGAACGCGGACCGCAGCGCGTGGCTCAGGGACGGCAAGCCCGAGCCGTACGTGTACTCCGCGCCGAGCAGCCCGACGGAGATCAGGATCGCCGGGCGGGGCGATTTCTGGCGGCGCGTACCGCACCGGGTCTTCGTCGAGCTGCCGGCGTTCGACCCGGATCTCGGGCAGGTCCCGGCGGATGCCGACTTCCTGCTGGGGATGGGCCGGGTCCGCGAGCGGGGCCTCGTGCTGCCGAACGGGCTGGCGGCCAAGTACGGGCGGGAGACATGGAGCACCGACACCGTCCCGAAGTGGGTGCAGCCTCGCGGCGCCTCGGATCCGTTCATGCTCACGCTGTTCGCCAGGGAGCACGAGGACGCGTGGGGGAACTGGCTGCGGGTGGATCCGGTCACGGCCCGGGCAGCGGTGGCCGCGGGGACGGGCGTCGCGGCCCGCTGGAACCGGGAGCTGGCCTTCAGGACGTTCGGCGGTCCGGACCGCCGTCCCGGCGTGATCGCGGCGATGGACTACACCGCCATGTCCGGGCCCGAGCGCTGGCGCCGCAGCGTCCGGGACACCTTGCTGACGGGGCTCTCGTGGTCCGTCCTGATGCGCTTCGGCCGCAAGGTGCGCGCTGCGGACCTGCGACAGGTGCCGTGGGTGGAGTTCGATCTCCCGTCGCCGGTCTACCTCGACATCCACGGGCTACGGGGCGGCACGATCCTGCCCACGTCCAGCGGGACGAGGACCACCTCCGGGGCGGAGTCCGTCGCCTGGATGAGCGCGGCGATCGACCAGCTGGGCCGCTCCCGGCGGCACCCCATCGTGGCGCAGAACTGCTTCGGGGCGTCCGGGCGGGAGCGGCACCGTCCCCGGACGAGCGGGTCGGTCTATGGCCGCGAGGCGCGCGGCACCGATCCGCTCGCGGACATGTCGGAACTCGAACTGCTGGCGGACAGCCGGGGCCAGACGGTGTTCGGGCTGCCGGGCGAGGGCTATCTCGGCGTCGGCTCGGAGCTCCCGCAGCTGGGTCTGCGCCCCCAGCAACCGGTTCTCGGGTCGGGCACGGACCCCCGGGGCAAGGGGGTGACCGTCGAGACCGGCATCGTCGCCCTCCGGCCGTTGCCGAAGAACGAGGCGCTGGACGAGTGCGCGCGCCTCACCGGTCTGCACCCGGACACCGGCCCGGCGTCCGACGACGTGCGGGCGCGGACGACGCGGCTGGTGCGGGCGCTACGGCGGATCGCCCCTCCCTTCAAGGACATGAACGGGCGGTTCCTGGCCGTCGACGAGCACGCGCTGCCGCTGCCGGACGCGCGGCTGGTACCGGACCCGCGGCACGACCGGGCCCGGCTTCTGCTGCGGGGCATGGGCGCGCTGGAGCTGATGCGGGCAGCCGATTCCGCACTCAACGACCCGCGGCGGCCGGGCGCCCGGCTGTTCACCGTCGACCTGTTCGAGGCGCTGGCCGACAAGCACCGCGAGCTGTCCGGGCAGGCGCCGGCGGCCCGGGACAGCGCGGCGGGCGCGGTGCCGCCGCTCGTCGAGGAGCACTACGGCCGACTGCTGGAGGACGCCGGGAACCGGTGGAACGAGCGCGCGCGGCCTGCGCTGACGGACTGGCTCGGACTGCCGAAGGCGATCGAGGTCCTCGGGCAGTTGGCCTCCCTCCCGGACCCGGAGCCGGTGATCAGGGACGTGCTGGACCTGGAAGACCGCGCGCCGGTCGAGGAGTGGGAGTGGTCCCGGACGCTGTGGGCGGGGGTCAAGGCCCAACTGCTCACCGACGGGATGGCCGGCGCGGCCGACCGGGGTGCCTTCGCGGCGACGATCCTGCGCCTGGGCGCGGCGGATGCGGCGGCGCATTTCGCGGATGCCCGCATGGCGGCCACCCGGGCGATCGCGGCCGGCCGTGACCCGGGCAGCCTCGACGAGTTGGCTTCGCACGGGCTGGAGCGGGACGGTGCGCTGTCTGCGGACCGGCTGCTGAAGAACCGTCAGGGCGGTACGTGGGCCAGGATCCTGAACGGCGAGTCGTACCCGCCGCGGAACGTCGACCTCAGAGTGGTCACGCTGATGCAGCGGACGGCCGACGGCCGCTCCTTCGAGCCGTACGGCACCGAACCTGCCCCCTGGTTCGGCAAGGACGCCGCCGCCCCCATCGTCTACGTGGCGGACGAGGACTTCGCGCCGGCCGGGCAGTTCGGTGACCTGGCCTCCCACGACCCCTTCCTGAGCGCGCTGACCACGCAGCACCACCTGGTGCAGGCCATCCGCCGGACCGGACCGGCCGGGCCGCCCGTGGCGGGCAGCCTGCCGGTGGAGCTGGCCCGCAACACCGGCAGGGGGCAGCACTTCTCCACGCTCTCGGTCGGCGTGCACTTCGACCAGGAGAAGCAGGTCTACACGGTCGCGGTGTTCCCGCCGGAGGGCATGACACAGGCGCCGCCCGGCACATGGAACAAGATCGGTCCCGACGAGGCCGACGTGCTCTCCCAGGGGAACCCCGGTGCGGCCCCCGCGCCGGCGCCGGATCCGCTGGCGACGCCCTGGTACGGCGACTCGAACTCGCAGCAGGCCCCGACGAGGTCGATCCCGACCAACGCCTCCGGCACCCCCGGGCGGGTCTTCGCCCGGCCGGTGGAGGAGCCGGCCGACGACGCGGACGCGGAGTGGGAGTCGGGGTCCGAGCCCGACTCCGAGTCCGGTTCGGAGTCCGAGTCCGGCTCTGACTCCGCGTCCGCGTCCGCGTCCGCGTCCGAGTCCGAGTCCGCATCAGGGTCCGATTCCGATTCCGATTCCGACTCCGAGTCCGGTGACGAGTCGGGGTCCGAGTCCAGTTCCAGTTCCAGTTCCAGTTCCAGCTCTAGTTCGAGCTCCAGTTCCGGGTCGAGCGTGGACTACGGGTCGGACCCCGGTGAGGACACCGTCACCAGCTCCAGTTCGAGTTCCAGCTCCGACGCCGACTCGGGCTTCGTGTCCGGCTCGGACTCCGGCTCGGACTCCGACTCCGACTCCGACTCGCACTCGGACTCCGATTCCGACTCCGACTCCGACTCCGACTCGCACTCGGACTCCGATTCCGACTCCGACTCGGACAGCGGCTCCGGGACCGGGCCCCAGGCCGGGCCGGCGCCCAAGCCCGGTCCGGGCTCGCCTCCGAGGGGGCCGGCGCCGGTGAACGCGGCGTCCGGGCTGCGGGCGCACCCGACGAACGCCCCGTCGCCGGGCACCGGACAGCCGGCCACCGTCCGGTCCGCGTCCCGGGTCGTGCCGGTGCCACTCCCGAAGGCGGTGGGACCGGGCTACGACGCCGTGCTCCACGAGCTGTTCGGGGCGTCGGCCGGCAGGGATCACGAGCGGACGCGCGTACGTGCGGCGCTGGAGCGGCTGGACGCGCTGAGCGCGGGCGACCCGCGGCTTCGGCCGGACGGTTCGCTCGATCTGGCGGCGCTGGTCCGCCGGGTGCTGATGCTGGAGCGGACCGAGCCCGCGACGCCGGCGGACCTGCGCGACCTGCTGAAGGCGGCGCTGGACCCGCGCGCCGGGGGGCCGCGCAGCCTGGACCGGCTGTCCGCGGTCCACCTGGTGCGCAAGGGCGTGTTCGACGCCCGGTTCCGCCTTCTCGACGACCAGGGGAACCCGAGGGGCTGGGACTGGGGCTCCGGTGTTCCGCCACAGGCGGACCTGAGCACGTCGGGAACGGTGACGACGGATCAGGGCGGCGCGACGGCCGTCACGAACCTCGGCACCGCCCCGTGGGGGGACAGAGCGCAGCTCTACGCCGCCAACAGCACCGCGCGCTCGGTGCGGGTGCGCGGGTTGCAGGGCTTCTCCCGCCTGGCCCCCCACCGGGTGTTCGCCGAGCTGGTGGATCTCGACCCGGTGCTGCCCGGGGTCCCGGCCGAGGTCCCGCTGCTGCTGTGGACGCCGAACGTCCTGGCGCGGAACTTGAACCTTCCCGACGCCCTGGCACACCGGCAGAACCGGTCCGTCTTCGCCACCGGCGGCAATCTGGTCTGGGCCCCGCTGCCCGGGCCGCAGCCCCGGTTCGTGCCCGCGCTCGACAACCGGGGTACCGAGGGCGTCTGGGCGAGCTGGCTGCGGCGGGACCCGGCCGAGGTGCGGGACGGGGCGGTCGACTGGAACCAGGAAGAGATCACCTGGTCCTTGCCGGGCCCGGACCACCGCTTGCATGGCTCGGTCTCGTTCGACTTCGCGGCCGAGCCGGACAAGGGCCGCAGCCGCACCAGGAACTACGCCCGCGCCGCTGCCGTCAGGCGCTATGTCGTGCTCGGGAAGGGCCGCGGTAAGTCCGCCGAGCCTCCCAAGGAGGTGCGCTGGAAGGTATCGCCGTTCAACGCGGCCACGCACGGCCGGCCGGCGGTCACCTTCTGGCAGACGGTGCGCGGGGAACAGCGCCTGCCCGCCCGGGAGTCCGCGCGCCGGATGGCCCGCCAGGTGGACCGGGCCGGGCTGGCTCCCGATGCCCCCGTCCTGGTGGGCTCCTGCTCCGCCGCGACGCCGAGGCCCGTCGTCTTCGACCGGCTGGCGGACCTGCCCATCGGCCAGTACATGGCGAACGAGTCCAAGCGCGGGGCGTACGCCCCACCGTACGAGATCTCCCTGGAGCCCGAGCACGACGTCGTGGAGGGCAGCACCTCCGACGAGCTGGTGTGGGTCCTCTTCACGGACGAGCGGGGCGTCCCGGCGGACTGGGTGTTCTTCCTGCCCGAGCCGGAGGGCGCGGAGCTGGACGAGGTGGCGCGCCTGGCGCAGCTGCACGACGGCAGCGGGCCGGCGTCGGAGGCGGACCGCTACCGGGTGCTGCGGCTGGTGCGGGCGCTGCGGCTGGTCTTCGGCGCGGACGTGGGCGACCGGCCTGACTACGCGCAACTGATCAGCGGCATTGGGGCGTTGGAGGTGCGCCGGGAAGCCGACCCGGCCCTGCACCGCCCCGGTGGTGAGCGGTTCACCATGGAGCTGTTCGAGGAGCTGGCCCGGGAACACGCGGGGCACGGGCCGGGTGCCCCGGCAGTCTCCCCCGTCGGCTACCTGGCGTTGCTGACGGAGTCGGCGGATCGGTGGGAGGACGGCGAGCGCGGTGCTCCACTGACCGGTTGGCTGAGGCTGCCGGAGGTCACCCGGGCGCTGGAGGCGATGTCGGCACGGCAGTTCCGGGACAACGCGGCCAGGGACATCTTGAGCCTGCCTGCCGAGGCGCCGCTGGGGGAGGCGGACTACTCCCGTGCCCTGTGGGCGCTGGTCAGGACCGAGCAGCTCGCGGCCGGGGTCACCGACCAGGGCGGGTTCGCACAGCGGATACTGCGCCTCGACGCGCCGGATCCCGGCCGCTACCTGGAGGCGATGGGCGCGGTACGCAGGGCGTTGGCGGCCGGCCGGGACGCCCGGAACCTGGACGAACTGGCCTCGCACGGCTTGGAGCTGGCCGGCCTGCTGTCCCCGGAGCGGCTGCTGAAGGCGCCGGACGGCTCGTCGTGGGGCAGGGGGATATCCCAGCAGTCCGGGCCGTCCTACGCCCCTGAGAAGTTCGAGCCGACAAAGATCACGCTGATGGAACGGGCGCCGGACGGCTCGCTCGTACCCAGCGGCATCACCGAGGAAGCGCCCTGGAAGGCGGCGGACGGGTCGCCTCCCTTCGTCTACACCGGCTTTGGTTCGCTTCCGCCGCTCGGACAGCTCGCCGATCTGGCCTACCGGGACCCGGCGCTGCGGGCGCTGCCCACCGACATCCCGGTGGTCACGACGCTCGTGCGCGCCCCCGGGGCCGGCCGTGGCCCCTTCGGCAGCGCGCTGGCCGAACTCGCCCGCAGCGTGGCCAAGCAGGCATGGGCCTCCACCCGGACGACCGGACTGCACCGCGATGAGAAGACCGGGGTGCTCACCCTCGCGGTGTACCCGGAGACCTGGGAGCAGCGGGCCCCGGAGGGCACATGGCGATGGGCCAACCCCGTCCACGGCGATCCCCTGCCCGCGGTCTCCTCCTCCGCCGAGGAGTCTTCGGGCCGGGTGCCCACCCGTCTGCCCGCCCCGCCGGTCCACCGCGCACCGGTGGACCGGGCGAACCGGCCCGCCGCGCCCCGGCCGGTGTACACCCAGCCGGTGGACGACCCGGAGTCCCCGCTGCGTCCGCCCGCCCCCGGTTGGGAGAGCGCCGGACCGCTGATCGCGGCGTACGCGGACCGCCCGGAGCCGCGCACGAACATGCCCCGGTCCGGGGCCGGGACGGCGCCGTCGAGCAAGCGCGGCAAGTCCTTTGGCGGGCGTACGAAGTCCTCGACCGGGCCCGGCACGCCCCCGGCCGGCAGCAGCAGGCCCCCGGCCGGGCCCCGCACCGCCACCACCGCGCCCGGCACGCCCGCGGCGGCCCCTGCCGCGCGGCCGTCGCCCCTCGCGGACCCCTACGAGACGCTCCTCACCGAGCTGTACGGTCCGCCGGGCGGTGACCCGGCCGGCCGGACGGACGCCCGGGTGGCCCTGGCCCGGTTGGACGCGCTGCGGAAGAAGAAGCCGGCTCTCCAAGGCGGCCCGCTCGACCTGGACAAGCTGGCCCGTCACGTGCTGCTGCTGGACCCCGCGGCAGCGGTGACGAAGGAGCAGCGCCGCGAGCTGCTGGACGTGGCGATGGACTCGCGGGCCGAGGACGCCCCGAAGCTGGTGGTCCTGACCGCGGTCCACCTGGTGCGCCGGGGCGTGTTCCATGACGCGTTCCGCCGTTACGACAAGAACGGCGAGCCGAGGGGCTGGGACTGGAGCCCGAAGGGCTCGCGGGTGCCGGTCAACGCCGATCTGGGCAGGACGGCACTGGAGGTGACCGACGCGCAGGGCGGAGTCTCCTTCCAGGAGGAGGGATCCGCGCCGTGGGGCACCGACCCGTATCTGCTGGCCGCGGAGTCCGACCAGGCGGGGATCCTGCTGCGGGGCGCCGAGGGCTTCCAGCAGGTGGTGACCCGTGAGGTGTTCGCCGCGCTGATGGCGTTCAACGAGGACCTGGCTCCGGCGGACCCGGCGGACCCGAAGACGGCGGGGCCCGAGGTGGGCCCGGACGTCCCCATCCTGCTGGCGATGTCCGAGGCCAGCGGCTGGAACCTCAACCTCCAGGACGCGCTGGTCGCTCAGCACGGCCACGACGTGTGGGCCTCCAACGGCCTGTTGCGATGGGTCCCGCAGGGGAAGTCGGCCCCGGCCATGCTCGTGCGGCAGGTCCAGGAGGGCACGGGGGTCCACGGGCAGTGGCTGCTGCGGGAACCGGCGACGGTGGCCGCGGCCGCCAAGCTGCCGCACGGCGGCCCGGTCGACTGGAGCAGGCGCGAGATCGCCATCCCGGTCGCGGGCCCGGACCACCGCTTCCACACCTACATCTCCATGGACTTCCGCGAGCAGCCGGACGGCGGAAACTACCGCAGCCGGATCTACAGCCGGCTTGCCCAGAGCAACCGGTGGGTCCTCTTCCGCCCTGGCCGCGCCGAACTGCGCACCGCGCGTCTCCTGCCGTGGGTCGAGGAGAAGCGGCCCACCCCGTTCTTCGCGAACATGCACGGGGGAGCCGGGTGGTCCGAGTGGTTCACCGAGGACGGGCACGAGAGAGCCGCCGGGCCGGAGACCGGGCGCCGGGTCGCGCGCCAGGTGGCGCTGTCCGGTCTGCCGCTCGACCACCCCCTCGTGGTGCTGTCCTGCTTCGGCGCCATGCCCGGGGGGACGTTCCGCGACGTACCGAATCCGCCGGTCGCCGACGGCCGCCGCTCGGCGACCTCGCGTGCGCGGATGCCGGCCGGGGCCGACCCGCTCACCGAACCGCCGGACTGCCAGTACGCGTCGAACGAGTCCGACCGGACCGTCTTCACCACCAACTTCACGAACGCCGTCGAATTCGCGGTGAAGTACGCCCCGCAACTCCCTCCCGACGAGGCCCTGATGATCGTCGTCGGGGACCTGCGGGGCGACGAGGCGGGGTGGGAGAAGTTCCGTCCGGAGCCGAAGGGGCACCAGCTGGACGAGGTGGCGCGCCTGGCGCAGCTGCACGACGACAGCGGGCCGGCGTCGGAGGCGGACCGCTACCGGGCGCTGCGGCTGGTGCGGGCGCTGCGGCTGGTCTTCGGCGCGGACGTGGCCGACCGGCCTGACTACGGGCAACTGATTGGCGGCATCGGGGCGTTGGAGGCGCGCCGGGAAGCCGACCCGGCCCTGCACCGTCCCGGTGGCGAGCAGTTCACCATGGACCTGTTCGAAGCGCTGGCCTGGGAGCACGCGGGCGGCGGGCAGGACATGCCGGACGTGACCGTCGACGACTACACCGGCCTGCTGACGGATTCGGCACGGCGGTGGCACGCGGGCGAACAGGGGCCGTTGACCGGATGGCTGCCCCTGCCGGACGTGACGGACGCACTGCAGTGGCTGTCGTCCCTGGCCGACCCGGAGCCGGTGATCCGGGACGTGCTGGGGATGTACGCCGGCGCGCCGGTCGCCGAGCACCAGTGGGCGCGGACCGTGTGGGCCGACGTCGAAACAGCCCGCTTCTCGCGCGGCGGCCAGGACCAGGGCGAGCTGGCGCGCAGGATGCTGCTCCTGCCCGGCCCCGACCCGACGCGCTGGCCGGAGGCACTGGAAGCGGTACGCAGAGCGGTGGCCGACGGCCGCGACAGTCAGAACCTCGACGAGCTGGCCTCCCACGTCAAGGAACGGGGTGGTGCCTTCACCCCTGCCACCTGGGCGTACGACTCCCAGCGGGATGTGTGGGCCCGTTCCTTCGGCCGGGGCCTCGGTCGTTTCCGCAGCTTCGACCCCGGCCGGATCACGCTGCTGAGGAAGGCGGCCGACGGCTCGGACGTGGTCATGGGCCAGGTCCGGTCCCCCTGGTCCCTGCGGGGCATACCGGCTCCGCTCGTCTACGACGTGGCCGGCGACCATGCCACGGACGGTGAGATCGGCGACCTGGCGTACCGCGATCACTGGGTGCGGCAGGCCCCGCACGACGGCATGATGCTGCTGACGAGCGACCGGGCCGTACCGGCCGGTGAGGATCCCGTTCTCCACGGGCCGGGTGCCCTGGCGCGCAACACCGGCAAGGGGGCGTTCGGCTGGACCGTCCCGAGCAAGCTGTTCGTCGATCCGCAGTCCGAAGTCTGCACGGTCGCGGTGTACCCGGAGCCCGGGGACCCCCAGGCCCGGACGGCCTTGCGACTGGCCCTCCCGGAGGACGCCGACCTGCCGGCCTCCTCGCCCCTCGGGTCGGCTTCGTCCAGCAGCTCGTCGAGTTCCACCGCCGGGTCCCCGCTACAGGTGCCGTCCGCTCCCGGGTCCCCGGTTCCCGCGTCTTCGGCGTCTGCGGCCTCGGCGTCTCCGGTACCCGGGCCCCCGCCCGCTCCCCGCCCGGCCCCCGCCCGGTTGCACCAGCCGCAAACCAACGTCCGGGCCCCGGTCTCCGCGGCACTGCCGGTGTACGCCCGGCCGGTGAGCGCCCCCATGGCGGACGCGGCCCGGACCGACGCCGACGCCGAGATGGCGGACGCGGTCCGGACCGACGCCGACGCCGAGATGCCGGACCTGGTCCGGCCCGACTCCGATACCGAGATGCCGGACGCGCTGTCCGGCCCCTCGGCCGGGACGGCGGCCCCCGGTGCCGTGGCCGTGGTCCCGGTACCGCAGGCGGTGGCACAGTACTACGAGGACATCCTCACGGATCTGTACGGCCGGAAGCCCACCCGTGCCGCCCTCTGGACCAAGCGGAGGGCCGGGCTGGCCCTGCTGGACCGGCTGCGGGCGAAGGTTCCGGAGCTGAGCGGCGGGCTGCTCGACCTGGACGAGCTCGCCCCCCGGGTCCTGATGTTCGAGCAGGGCCGGGTAGTGATGCCGGAGGACGAGCACGACCTGATGAAGGCGGCGATGGCCGACGAGGTGCGGGACGCGTCGCGCCTGGAGACGGTGTCCGCCTTCCACATGGTGCGCAAGGGGGCGTTCCACCCCAAGTACCGCATCCCCGCGACCCCCGGTAACCCGCGCGGCTGGAACTGGGGTTCGCTGCTGATGCCCGAGCTCGACCTGACCCGGACCCGGTCGACCACCACGGGGAGGAGGGGGACCGCGTACGTCTTCGACGAGGAGGGGCCCGCCCCCTGGACCGAAGGACGGTCGGCCGACTACCAGCCGTACCTCTACTGCGCCCCGGCCGACAAGCAGTCCGTCACCGTACGGGGCATCGGGGGCTTCCAGGAGACGATGCCCTTCGAGGTGTTCGTCGAACTGGTCAACTTCGATCCGCAGCGGCCCACCGTGATGGGACCAAACGACGCCTTCCTGCTGGTGATGCCGGGCATCAACCTGTGGAACACCTACCTCCAGGACGAGCTCGTGCGCCGGTACGGGCACGACACCTGGGCCGCGACCGGCCCGACCCGCTGGGGGCGACGCGAGGACAACCTCAGGTACCAGCTCGAACTCGACAACGACAACCGCACGGGTGTCGCTCCCCGCTCGCGCTGGCTGGTGCGGGACCGGGAGACCCTGGCCGCGGCGGCCGCCCTCCCGGGCGGGGACCTCGTGTGGGACCGGGACATCATGGCCCTGCCCATCAGCGGAAGGGACTACCGCGGCCGGTCGCACCGCATGACGGGCTTCGTGTCGATGGAGTTCTCCAAGGCAATGAGCGCCTGGAGTGTCACCCTGTGGGCCACCAACCTCCACAAGATCGAGGACTTCTACTTCACGCGTCCCCGTCGGTCCAAGCCCCTCGCGGGTCCGTTCCAGGTGCCGTGGCGCGGCCGGCCCGTCATCAGCGTTGACCTGCATGGTCTGCCGGGGCGGTGCGCCTTCAACACCCCGAGCGGGCAAGTGGCGGTGCGGGTCGGGGAAAGCGGGCGGCGTATCGCCCACCAACTGGCCCTGACCGGGGCTCCGCTGGACGTTCGCTTCGTGCTGGTCAACTGCTATGGCGCGGCTCCCGGTGGGCGGGACGCGACGTTGCCGTCCTGGTTCGCTTCCGGTGCGCAGATGGGAGTGTCGAATGTCCTCGCCGACCGCGACCGTTCCACCCTCCGCGAGGTGGCGAACCGGTCGGAAAGGTCGGGATTCGCCGTCCGCGATACGTTCGGCAGCCGTACCGAGCTGATCCCCGGCAGCAATCCCCCCGCGCACCGGCATTCGATCATGATGTACACGGATGAGCGCGGCGAAGGCGCGCTCAAGTGGTACGTCCAGCATCCCGAACCGAAGGGCGCCGCGCTCGACCCGTGGGTGAGCGCGGCCGGTCTCACTCCGCGCCCCGGGGCCTCGGAGCAGGAGCGCTCCGAGGCCCGGGAGCGGACCCTGGCCCTGGCACGCGTGCTGGTCCACTGGATGGACGGCGATGTGGTGAAGGCCTCCGACTTCCCGCAGCTCTTGCGCGGCATGGGGCAGTTGGAGCGGATGCGGGCGGCCGATACGAGTCTGGACCTTCCCGGCGGTCGTGAGTTCACCATCGAGCTGAGCGGGGCTCTGCTGGACGCCTACGCCAGCCGGCTGCGGGCACAAGGGCGAGCGGTGCCGTCGGATGTGCCGGCCTTCCTCCGCGACTTTCTCTCGGAGGTGAACCGGGCCTGGCAGGCGCAGCCGAAGATTCCGCTGACCCGCTTCGCGCCCGTGCGGTTCCTGTCCAACGCGCTGAGCTTCCTGGCCACTCCGGAAGGCGGCAGCCAAGCCCGGTTGATCCTGAGCTACCCCGCGTCGCAGGCAATGGAGGAGTCGGACTGGTCCCGTGCGGTGTGGACCGTGATCAAGTACCGGCAGCACAAAGCGAAGCTCACCGAGGCGGGATGGGCGGAGCTCGCCGGGTTCGTCCTGGACCGGCCCGCGGCGCAGGCGGCCACCGACCCGGAGGCTTCGACGGTGGTGCTCAAGGCGATCGCCGCCGGTCGCAACCACCTCCGGCGTGCCGAGCTGGCGTCCTTCCGGCTGGAGCTGAAGGGCATGCTGTCGAGCTCGCGTGTGCTGGGCACGTCCAACGCCGCCTGGGGACGGCAGTTCCACGACGTACTCCGCCCGCGCGGGCAGTCCTTCGACCCCCATTGGCTCACCCGGCTGCGACGGAACGCCGACGGCACGTTCGAGGCGTGCGGAAGGGAGGTGGCTCCGTGGTCCGGGGACACCGGCCCGGCCTTCGTGTACGACGTGCCCGTCCACTGGCTGCACCGGATCGAGGCGCTGGCCGACCTGGCCTACCGTGACCCGCGCGTGCGGGCTTCCATGTGGCGTGGCCCGCTGATCCTGACCCTGCCCGCCGGCCCCATGCCCGCCGGCTCCCGGCCCGTGGGCGGCGGACTGCTGGGAGCGTTCGCCGGCAGCACCGCCCGGACGACGTACGCCTCCACCAACGGCATGGTGCTCTGGCCCGATCCGGTCACCGGGGTGTTCACCCTCGCCGTGGTCCCGCTCCCCGGCCAGACCGAGGCCCCGGAGAACTCCATCCGGAAGGCCGACCCCGACCTGGGCGACGGACCGGCCCACCTTGAGCCGATGGGGCTGCCGGCCCCTTCGCCGCAGCCGGCGGCGAACGCGGCACCTTCGGCACCCGCCGCCCCGGCATCCGCTGCCGGAACCGGGACCTTCGCGGCGCCGAGCACCACCGAGCCGGACCACCACACGCTGCCCGCCCCGGCGTTCGACGGCGACGAGGCCCCCTCTGCCGCCGCCGAGGTCCTTCCGGCGCAGCCCGTACCCCCGGCCGGCCTTCCCGCGCCGGAGGACGAGCCCGCGCCGGACCCGCTCGACTCGGCGTGGAGCGCGCACGCGCGGGCGCTGGCAGACATGCGGGAGGCGGTCGCCGCCGCCGAGGCGGACGCGCGGTCCGGTGCCGCCGCCGTTGCCGAGCCGGCCGCGGAGCCCTGGACCCGGGTCGCCGAGGCCCGCGCGGAGTGGGAGGACGCCGAGTCCCGGCTGTGGAGCCTGGGCGTCCCGGTGCCGGACCTGACCGCGGCCCGCACGGCGCCGGCCGACGACGCCGACTCCGACGACGCCGACTCCGAAGCGGACTTTGACGCCGGAACCGGCGCCGACGGACCGCCCCCCGCCCCCCTCGTGCCCAGGGACTCGGACCACCGCAGGTGGCTGGCCCGCGCGATGACCGGCGAGGACCTGCCCGCCGGCCTGCGGGGCGCTGCCCCGAACGAGCGCGTCCGCCCTGCGGACGTCGAGGCCGCGGGCCTTGAGCTGACCGGCGACCAGCGGATGGAGCTGGTGCTGAACGGCGGCGAGTGGGTGTCGTTGGACGGCTTCAAGGAGCCGATGTCGCAGGCGAAGCTGCGGACGCTGCTGTCCCATGGCTGGACGCCGGAGCTGCACACGGCGGCGGCCGACACGGCCCGCCGGCTGTGGAGCGAGGCGGAGCAGGAGTTCGCGAGCGCCGTGGACGCGCAGTTCACGAGCACCGCTCCCGACGGTGCCATGGAGACGGACGCCGAGCGCGCCTGGGCCGCCGCCGTCTCCTTGGTGCTGCCGCTGGAGCTGCACGACGTGCTCGCCGACTCCCGCTACGCCGAGCCCCCCTTCCGGAGCGCGGTCCGGAAGGTCGCGCTGCACCTGATGGACTTCGGCCGGGCGGGCGTGGCCTCGGCCGCCGAACTGGCCGACGCGCTGCGGCAGGACGAACTGGGGCTGCGCAAGCGCCGGCAGCCGCCCGAGTCGCTCCCCCCGGAGCCCGACGACGCCGCCGGTCCCCCGCACTCCGCCGGGCCGCCCGTGGCCAACGCGGCGGCACCCACCCCGGTGGCCACGGGCGCCGGGCCGGTGTTCGTGGCGCCCGTCGCCGGGCCGGACACCGCCGCTGCCACGCTCGTTGCGCCGCCCGCCGACCCCCTGGCCGAGAGTGCGAAGAAGAAGCTGGCGGCGCTGGACGGTCTGGAGGCACGACGGTTCGACAGGCCGCGGACGAGCAGAGAGGAGCAGGCGCGCCGGATCCTGCACCTGCCGGCGGGCGCGGTGGTGGACGGCCCGGTCCGCGACGCGCTCCACGCCCTGGTCGGGCGGGCCGAGGCCGCAGGCCGGGCCCGGACCATGGGCGAGCTGGCCGCCTTCCATCTGAGGCAGCCGGGTGTGCTGGAGGGCCTGGGCGTGATCGCCGCGGACCGGGAGCGCCACTTCACCCGGGACGGCAACCGGATCCCGGGCCTGAACGGGTGGACACGGCAGGTCGCCGAGCTGGACACCTCGCAGGCCGACATTCTGCGGCTGGCGGCCGATGGCCGGCTGCAGAGCATCGACCTCCATCAGGAGGTCCCCTGGCAGGGGGACGCCTACGTCGTGCTGCCCGGCGAGCGGTCCGGCGCGATGACGCTGCGGCTGCCGGACGAGTCGGTCTGGGAGCTGAGCGTCGAGGAACTGGCGGAGGTGGTGGCCCGGGACCTGGAACGGGAGGGCTTGGCCGAGGACGTGCCGATCGTGCTGCCCCGCTCCGTCCCCGGCGGGCAGATCATGGTGCTGGCCGCGTTGCTGGAACACCGCACGGGCCACCGGGTGTGGATGCACGCCGCCCAGGTGGGCCTGAGCACCCGTTCCGGCGTGCTCCAACTGATCCAGCAGGACGGGCGGGAGAAGGGCGACTGGAAGGAGTTCCCGCCCGGGGCGCCGGCCTGGTACGCGGACGTGGACCTCCTGCCGACCGTCAGCGAGCGGACGGGCCGGCTGAACGGTGTCATGAGCTTCACCCCCGAAGACCTGGCCGGCCTGCGGACGCCCTTCAGCCGCCGGCTGGACCAGGTGCGGACGTTCGTCCACTTCAACCCCGCGACGAATGAGTGGTCCGAGGAGCAGCCGTTGCCGGGCCCCGGTCCGGAAGACGAAGCGGACCACGCGTACCTGCACGGCCTGCCGGGCCAGGTGGTCGTGGCGATGCGGGACGGGAGCCAACGCGCCATCGGCGGGGAGGAACTGGATCGCTGGGCCGGCTGGCTCGGCCGCCTGCTCCCCAACTTGAAGCGCCCCGTGTCCTGCTATGCGGGTACCCCCGTCGACGCCGGCGCACCGGCAGGCAACCGCGGCCTGGGGGAGGCCGCCGCGCCGCCGTACGTCGTCGACCCGCTGCGGGACCTCTCCGCGGGGCAGCGATGGGCCAACGCGACGCGGAGCGAGAAGTACGTCTCCGACCGTGCAAACGGCGGGATCGTGAAGGACGGCAGGTACGTACACGTCCTGTACACCGACGCGCAGGGGCGGCTCACCCGCTGGCAGAGCCTGCGCCGGGAGCCGTCGGCTGATCGGCTGGACACGTGGGCGAGGGACCTGGGGCTGCACGCGGGGACCGGTGAGGCGGCGCCCGAGGTGCGGGAGCGGGTGCTGGTCCTGCTGCGGGCGCTGAAGCTGACGTTCGGCCGGGACATCGAGGACGCGGTGGACGTGGCGGGCGCGGCGGAAGTGGCGGACGTGGCGGACGCGGTGGACTTCCGGGGCCTGCTGCACGGCGTGGCCGCCCTGGAGCGGATGTGGCACAAGGACCCGGTGCTAGGCACGCTGGGCGGCTTCACCCTCGACGCGTTCCGGCGGGCGGTCGCCGCGCACCCGGACGGCCGGCAGGGCGTGGACCAGGTGGGCTACCGCGCGGTGCTGGCCGACGCCCGGCGGCAGGGCGACATCGCGCTGACCGATTTCGTGACGATGCCGGCGGTGGCGGACGCCCTCGACTGGCTGGACGCAGCCGGCGCGGACGAGCTGACCGCCGGAGCCCCGCCGTCCCCGCTGTCCGACGCCCCGGACCGGCTGCGGTCCTGGATGTTCTGGGCGCGGGTCGCGATGTACGACAGCACGCGCGCACTCGACGAGGACGAACTGACGGCGCTCACCCGTAAGGTGCTGCACCTGGGCCCGGCAGAGACCGTGGACGAGGCGCGCCACGACCAGCTGCGCCGGACGCTGACCCGGGCATTCGCCGAGGGCCGGGACGCCGCCGACCCGGACGTGGCCGCCGCCTACCACCTGGAGCACGCCGGGCTGCTGGGCGAGGCCACCGCGCTGCGCACCCGGTACACCGGTGACACGGCCGGGGAGGGCCGGGACTTCACGGGAGCCGCTGACCGCCCGACCGCTGACCGCCCGACCGTGGACCTGTCGCGGATCGAGGGCGAGCTCGGGGTGGGGGCCGCTCCCTGGGTGGGCAAGGACCCCTGGGGCAAGGACAAGCCGGCGCCCTACCTGGTGCGGGCCGGGCTGGACCCGGCCGACCCGGCTGTCTTCCTCCTCACCAGCGGGGGCGTGACCCGGCGGACGACGCACGGCGAGTTCCTGGAACTCCTCGCCGCCGACCCCGTCCTGCGGGCCGAGAGCCTGGTCACCGCGGTCGTGCTGGACATCCCGGAACTGGACGAGCGGGCACCCGGGTTCGCCGACGCGGCCTCCCAGCGGCTCGGGCGGCACGTGGCCTCGGCGGCCGTGCGGACCGAGCTGTCTCCGACCGGCGAGGACGGCGTCGTGGTGCTCAAGCTGCTGCCCTCGTCCACCACCCCGGGCGCGCCCCTGGCCTGGTCCGAGAGCACCCCTCGCTGGTCGGACCGGCCGGTGGAGGCCCCGCGCCCGATACCGGACCCGGTCCCGGAGTCGGCGCCGCTGCCGGGCGAGCCGGCCGCGGCTCCGGCGGCCCCCGCCGGGCCCGGCGTCACGGCGGCCGGACGGACGCCGGCTGCCGCCCCGGTGGCGCCGACCGCCGGCGAGGTACTTGCCGCGCCGGCCGGCGGAGCGTCGCCGACGCCGTCCGGTCCGGCGCCCGCGCTGCTGGACCCGACGACGGACGCCGGCGACTCCGGGGCCTCGGAGGCCTACGACTCCGGGGCGTCGACCGCCTACGACTCCGATTCGTCGACCCTCATCGAGGGCAGCGAGCCGGACGAGGACGACAGGTCGTTGGCGGGCGTCGACGTGGACTCCCTCATCGGGGGAGAGGACGACTCGTCGGACTTTGACGAGTCGGAGTCCGATGACGCGCCGGACGCGAACGGCGGGCCGTCGGACCGGCGCCAGGACGGGCCGGCGGCCTTGACCCTGGTGCCGTTCGACCGGGCGTCCTCGGCCCTGTCGCGGGAGCAGGAGGCGCCGATCGCGGAGTTGGCGCGGCAGGTGGCGGCGCTCGCCTCGAACGATCAGCTGAAGGTGGTCATCACCGGTTACGGCAACGGCTCGCGCAGGTCGAGGGGCCGGTCGGCGGAGACCCGGGGCCATGAGCGGGCGGGGCGGGTGCTCAGCGTCTTCGGCGAGGCGCTGAAGCGGGAGCTGGCGGTCCGGCACCCGGGGTGGACGGGCGATCAGATCGAGCGGAGGGCACGGGAGATCGTGTCCGTACGCAACGGCGTCTCGCGCCCGGTGGCCGTACCGCCGGCCATGGCCGACCGCGAGCAGCGGCGAGTGGCGCTGATCCGGGTGACCACGGACCACCCCACCGTCGCGTCGCGGAAGCTGACGGCGCTGGTGAGGCAGGACCCGCGCACCGGCAACCCGCGGGACAAGGCACGCCGGGTGCTGCAACTGGACGAGTCCGTGGACATGGACGAGGACCTGATGCTGGCGCTGCTGGCCCTCTTCGGGGAGGCGGAGGCGGCCGGACAGGCCCGGACCCTGGGCGAGCTGGGCGCCTACTTCCTGCGCAAGCCGGGCGTGCTGGACCGGCTCGGCTGGAACGCGCCGGACCCCGAGCGCTACTTCACCGACGCGCGGGGCCGCCGGATGCCCGGCCTGAACTGGGGCCGCCCCACGGTGAACATCGACGAGTCGATGGCGGAGGGGCGGACCGACCGGCCGACGGTACGGCTCGACGCGACCCGTATCGGGCTCAAGCAGCTGGACGAGGACGGCGTCCAGCTGGGGGTCCAGATGCCCGGCCCGGCAGGCGCGGAACTCCCGTGGCGGGGCCGGGACGCCTACTTCTGGGTGGCCAACGGACAGCGCGGCGTGATCGAGTGGCGCACGCCGGACGGGTCGCGCCGGGAGCTGAGTGCCGAAGAGGCCGCCGTGGTGGTGGCGGCGGACGTGGCACGGGTGCGCCTGGGCAGGAACATCCCGATCGTGGCGATCGTCCCGTCCCCGGCCGCGAACGACCTCAAGCTGCTGCGGCTGCTGGAGCGGTACACCGGCCACAAGGCGTTCGGGCACTCCGGGGTGGTGACGTTCTCCTACGACACCGGCCGGGCCGTGCTGGTCAGCCGGTTCGGGCGGGTGACCGGGGAGTGGGTCTCCCCCGGCCCCGACGACACGCCGCCGCGGCAGGCCGCCCTCCCGGGCCCCGCCGGCCCGGGTGCGCCCGGTGCCGGGGCCCGGCCCGGGCCGGGCGGGGTGGTGACCTACTACGACGCCCGCCAGGGCACGATGGTCACCCGGCAGGGGCCGGCCGCACCGTTCGCAGCGGCGGCCCCCGCTCGGGTAGCCGCGCCGGCCGCCTCGGCACCGCAGACCGCGACGGGCCGCCGGACGGTGCCGACCGCGGCCGGGCCGGTGCCCGTCGCACCGGCCAACGGGTCCCAGGCCGGGCCGCGCGGGGTGCTGCGATCCTCCGCGTCCCGGCCGGTGCCCCGGACGGCAGGCCCGGCGGCCCGGGAATCGGCCTGGTCCGACACCGCACCCTCCGCGTCCTCCGCACCCTCCGCGTCCTCCGCGTCCTCCGTGTCCACCGCGTCCTCCCGGCCGGACCCTGGAGTTCTGGATGCCGCCCGGAAGGATGCCGCCCGGAAGCGGGCCATGGCCCGGTCCGGGACCGGCCAGTCGATGCCGGACCTGGAGATGACCGGCACCGCCGCGCGCCCGGCCTCCGCGCCGCACACCGAGCCGGTGGCCGCCAAGCCGGTGCAGCCGCTGCCGGAGGTGACACTGGTGCCGTTCGCCGCGGGGTCGAACACCCCCGAGCTCTCGCCGGCCCTCCAGCGGTTGATCGTCCGGGTGGCCGAGACGGGGTTGCGCAACCGCGCGCTGGGAGTGCCCCTGCCGGACCTCGACTTCACCGGATACGGGGCCGACGCGCCGCGCGACAGCGACCGGAACCGGATGCGGAGCGCGCTGCGGCTCGGCACCGAGCGTGCGGAGGCCGCGCGGGACGAATTCCTGGATGAGCTCGACGACGAGCTGGCGGACCGGCAGTCCGGCGTGCCCGCGGAACTGCGCCTGCACGCCTCCGACTTCGTGACGCGCGCCACCGGCCAGGTGCGGCTGCCGGAGGGCGACCCGGTGATCGCCGCGCTGGTGGGCACGGCCGGGGCCGCGGACATCGAGCGGCAGGCGACGCTGGAGTTCCTGTACGACCCGGAAACGGCGGCGGTGGAGACGCTGGACAAGCTGCGCGGGCAGGACCGGCGGCTGGATGGCAAGCCGCTGGACCTGGACGCGGCGACCCGGCAGATCCTGCACCTGCCCGAGGACGCGGAGGTGAGCGCGGAACAGCGCGCCGAGATGTACGCGCTGTGCTGGGAAGCCCGGGAAGAGGGACGGGCGACGAGCAGGGCGGCGCTGGCCGTCTTCCACCTGGAGCGGAGGCTGGGGGTGCTGGCGCCCGATCGGAAGCGGCACTTCACCCAGGGGATGAGCGCGCATAGGACCCACGGCCTGAACTGGAGCGAAAGGCCCGTCACCGGCCTGGACACCACCCGGTTGCGGACGCGCGACCTGGACGGCAGCACCACCTACACGGAGCACTGGTCGGGTGTCCCGTGGCGGAAGACCCCGCAGGCCTACGTCGTGGCGGGCGACATGCGCGACGGCAAGTACGTGGTACGCCTGGACGACGACCGCGAAGTGCTCATCGACTTCGAGGAGTTCGCCGAGCTGGTGGCGCTCGATGTGAGGCGCCAGAAGCCGCGGCGGGGCACTCCGGTCGTGCTGGCGATCCCGTTCGCCGGCGACGGGCTGCTGGACGGGCCGCGGCTGCTGGCGGACCGGACCGGGATGACGGTGTTCGCCCACAGCGCCGAGGTGGGGCTGGCCCAGCCGGACGGCAAGGAGTCCACGGTGCTCGTCATCCGCCGGAAGGGGGAGCGGAAGGGCGAGTGGATCCCCAGCCGGCGAGGTCTGGCACTCGACCCGCTGCAGGGAGACCCGATGGCCGAGTTCCGGGACGTGCAGACCCAGGCCATCATCAGCGACCGGACGGGCGAGCAGATCGGGCGGCGCTCCTTCCACCGCAAGGACCTCGTCGACAACGGCTTCGAGGAGGCGAGCCGCCACCTCGACACGATCACGGAGGCAGTGCACTACAACCCCGTCACCAACACGTACTCGGCACCGTTCACCATGCCGGCGCCCGGCCCGCTGAGCGACGCGTTCTTCGAGGACTTCCACGCCGATCCGCGCGGGCCGCACCTCGCGCTGCGCAACGGTGCTTCGCGGGCGCTGTTCGGGCGCGAGCCCCAGAAGCGGTGGCACCGGCGCAAGAGCGTGCTGGAGCGGCCCCGTCCCTGGATGGACATCCAGGGATGCGCGACGGGTGACTACCGGGACGTCTCCGTGCCGAGCACGGCCGATTCCCACACGAACGAGGGCAAGTTCACCGCGGACCCGCTCGCACAGGTCCCCTACGGGCAGCGCATCGCGAACGACATCGAGCAGCCGGTACGTGCCACCACCTGCATGGACACCCTCGACACGGTGAACGGCCGCCGCGTCCGGGTGCTGTTCACCGACTTCTGGGGCCGGGAGGGCCGGATCGTCATCTTCCTGCCGGAGCCCAAGGGTGCCGAGTTGGACCGGTTGGCCGGGGTGGTCGGCTGGCATGACGGTTCGGGTGAGGCGTCGGCGGAGGTCCGGTTGCGGGTGTTGCGCGGGGTGCGGGCGCTGCGGCTGGTGTTCGGCTGGAACGTCAAGGCGCAGGCCGAGGCGGCGCGGCAGGGCGGCTACGAGGAGTTGCTGCGGGGCTTCGCCGCGCTGGACGACATGTGGCGGGCCGACGACCGGTTCACCGGGCTGGGCCGGTTCACGATGGACCTGTTCCACCGGGTGGTGGCGGCCCGGTCGGAGGGCGGCGCGGATCCGGACCAGGGTGCGTACCGTGCGGTGCTGGCGGCGGCCGGGACGCAGCAGCCGGGCACGTCGCTGCGGGACTTCGTGCCGGGGCTCCCGGACGCGGTGGACCGGGCGGTCGCCTGGACGAGCGGCGCGGACCTGGCGGACGAGGCCGCCGCCGCACTGCGGACGGGCGCGGACCGCGTGGGCACTGCCCACCACTCGCGGATGTTCTGGGCGCGGGTCAAGGCCGAGGAGACGCTGGAGACGCTCGACGTCGACGCGCTGCTGCCGATGGTGCTCGGCATCGACCCGGCCGTCGACCCGAACGACGCGCTGCGCGCGCAGGTGACGACGGCCTTCACCTACGCGTACGCGGCCGGCTGGGACGCGTCCGACCCCGACGTGGTCGGCGCCCACCGCCTGGAGCGGCTCGGTGCCCAGAGCGAGGACACCCTGCTGAGGGCGGCCTACACCGACGAGACCTTGACGGCGCTGAAGAAGGAGCGGGAGGACAACGAGCAGTCGGGACAGTCGGAGGCTGCTCTCTCCACCGACCTGTACGACAGCCCGGGGCGGGACTTCGGGCCGGGCCCCAAGCCCGACCGCGTCGACCTGTCCCAGGTCCACACGCCGTGGGGGCTCGGCAAGGTCAGATGGACCAGCCCGAAGGACCACGTGGCATCGTCCCCGAGCCCTCTTCTGGTGCGGGGGGCCGTGGATCCGCGGGATCCGGCCGTCGTCCGGGTACGGCTGAACGGGACGGACCACGACACACCGCTCGACGTCTTCCTCGAACTGCTCGCGGCCGACCGCGAGTTCATGAAGCAGGGGCCGCAGGTTCCCCTCGTGCTGTGCCTGAACGGGCTGGGGCCGGACGCCAAGAAGGTGGCGCGGCGGTTCGCCGACCGGCTCGCCCGGACGGTGTGGTGGACGGAATACGAGGTGGACCTGTCCGAGAAGGGCGACAGCGGACTGCCGGTGCTCACCGTGCAGGCCCCGCCCGGCTCGACCGTGCCGCCGGACGGGGGCTGGCGGCGGAGGCTGCCCCGGTCCGTGGGGCAGACGGGACCCTCACTCGCGGTACCGCCCCCCGTGCCGCACTCCGGCGGCCGTGCCGCCGACCCCGACCCCGCGCCGGACCCGTACCCGGACCCGTCCGCCGCGGCGTGCGCCGCCGTGCGCGCCGCCCTGGGGGGCGTGTCCGCGGCGGATGCGTACGCGGCGGACGTCTTCGACGCGGACCCGGACTTCGAGACGGACATCGACTCGGCCGGCGGGACGGACATCGATTCGGCCGGCGGGACGGACGCCGAGACGGCGGACGACGGACGCTCCGTCGCGTCCGACGCGGAGACCGACGCCACCTCCGACGCGGAGACCGACGCCACCTCCGAC
Source organism: Streptomyces lydicus (assembly GCF_004125265.1). Lineage (GTDB taxonomy): Bacteria > Actinomycetota > Actinomycetes > Streptomycetales > Streptomycetaceae > Streptomyces > Streptomyces lydicus_C. The sequence goes on along the minus strand of NZ_RDTE01000003.1, from coordinate 3,988,501 downwards.
ACCTCCTCCGACACCGCATCCGAGGCGCCGGAGAAGGAGAAGGCGCAGTCCCTCCTCCCGGACGAGAAGCCGCATGCCGCGCCGACCGGCGTCTCCAGGGCCCGGCAGCGGGCCTTGTCCCTGTCGCGTTCGGGGGCCGGGCAGCCGATGCCCGGAGTGGGAGCGCCCGGTTCGCCCGCGTTGTCGCCGGTGGCGGCAGCACCCGTGCCGTCCTCGCCGGTCGCCGAGCCGGTCGAGGCCCCGCTGCCGGCTCTGCCGTACACGACGCTGGTGCCGTTCGTTCCCCTCACCGCGGTGTTCACCGACGGCGACGAGGACACGGTGGGGCGGTTGGCGGAGCAGGTGGCTCGGGCCGGGCTGCGCAACCGGCGGCTGGGCGTGTCGCTGCCGGAGATCGATATCAGCGGCTACGGCGCCGACACCGTGCGCAGCGGTCCGGGCCAGGACTGGGAGGCGGACGCCCGGCAGTCCGGTGAGCAGCGTGCCCAGCGGACCTTCCGGACCTTCATGCGGCGCCTCGTCCTGGAGCTGCGGGATCTCCAGCAGGACCTGCCGGCCGAGGACCGGCTGAAGGCCGTGCACTTCAGGGTCAGGACACTGGGCGAGGCGAGTGTCCCGGACCGCACCTGGGCGGATGCGGCGCCGAAGGGGGCGGAGCTGCGGGCGGCGAAGGACCGGCACGCCGGCCTTGAGGTCTGGCTGGAGGCGGACGCGGAGGCGGTGGAGTTCCTGGACGTGCTGCGCGGGCAGGACCGGCGGTGGGACGGGGCGCCACTGGACATCCCGGCGCTGGCCCGCCGGGTGCTGCACCTGGGCGAGGGCGTGGTCGTGGACGCGGCAGTGCGCGAGAGGTTCTTCGCGCTGGTCCTCCGGGCCCGGAAGGCGGGCATGACGCGGGGCTTCGCGGCGCTGGCGGCCTTCGACCTGGTGGAGCGCGGCACGGTGGCGGGCGACCGGGCCCGGCACTTCACCAAGGACAAGATCCGGGTTCCCGGCCTGAACTGGGCCCCGGCGTCCGAGGTCCTGGAGCTGGACACCACCCGCCAGTTCGTCCACCGGCAGTCGGCGGACGGCAAGGACTCGTGGCAGGAGCTGCCGGGGCGCACCGTTCCGTGGGGGAGCGACTCCGGGCAGCGGCCCTATGTGGTGACGGGTGCCGGCTCGTCCGACGGGATCCAGGCGCGGCTGCCGGACGGGTCGTCGCCTCAGCTGGACATCGAGGAGTTCGCCGAGCTGGTGGCGGCCGATCCGGCGCTGGCGGAGCTGCCCGCCGCCAACCCGATCGTGCTCGCCTTCGCCGGGGCCGCTGACGGGCTGATGGATCTGCCCAGGCTGCTGGCGGAGCGGACCGGGCGGACGGTCTGGGCGCACAGCGGTGAGGCGGAGCTGCGGGTGCGGCCCGGCGCCGCGAGCACCGTGGACGTGGTGTACCGGTGGAGGAAGCGAACGGGTGACTGGGCGGCGAGCCGGCCGGGTATGGCGTGGGACCCGCGGGACGGCGACCCGCTGGCCGCATTCCGCGACGTACTGACCCAGCCCCTCATCAGCGAGCGGACCGGCTTGCAGATCGGCCGCTCCGCGCACTCCGCCGGGGACCTGGCCAATGGGTTCGAGGACGACGGCCGTCATCTGGACCAGATCACGACGTTCGTTCACCGCAACCCCGTGACCGGGGAACTCTCGGCCGAGCTGCCGCTTCCGGCGCCCGGCAAGGAGAGTGACGCCACCCACGAGGACACCCATGCCTCCCCCCAGGGACAAGCTCTGCCGCGGACCGGCGGCGGCGAACTGCTGCTCAACGACGACCAGTTGCTACGGGCCTGGTACCGGCGCAAGAGCATTTCCGGCACCTGGATGTCGATCGGGGGGTGCTCGACCGGTGTCTTCCAGGACTCGTCCATGCCGCCGATATACGACATCACCCACCATGTTGAGGGGACCTTCGTCCCGGATCCGCTGGCAGAGGTCCCGCACGGGCAGCGCATCGCGAACGTCACCCGCCTCGGGGTGCGCACCGCCAACCGCTCCCAGGGGGTGATGAGGGCCAACGGCAAGTACGTCCGGTACGTGAACACGGATGCCTGGGGGCGGCGCGGAGAGTGGATGATCTACCTGCCGGAGCCAGAGGACGCCGAGCTGGACCACTTGGCCGCCGAGGTGGGGTGGCTCGCCGACACGGACGAGGCGCGGACCGAGGCGCGGGTGCGGACCCTGCGCGCGGTGCGGGCGCTGCGGCTGACGTTCGGCTGGGACATCGAGCGGACGTCCACGGAGGCGGAGTACCTCGGCCTGCTGCGCGGCATCGCGGCGCTGGACGACATGTGGCGGGCGGACGACCGGTTCGACGGCCTGGGCCCGTTCACGATGGACCTGCTGCGGCGCGTGGTGACGGCCCGCCCCGAGGGCGGACCCGACGCGAAGCAGGCCGCGTACCGTGCGGTACTGGCCCAGGCCGCAGCGGCCGGGCCCGGCACGACGCTCGCCGGCTTCGTGACCCTTCCGGCGGTGGACGCTGCCGTGGCGTGGCGGGCGCGGGGGGACCTGGACGAGGACACGGCCTGCGCCCTGGCCATGGACGAGACCGAGGTGGGTGCCCCCGAGCGCTCGCGGATGTTCTGGGCCCGGGTCAAGGCGGAGGAGACGCTGCGCGCACCCGGAGTGGACCCGGACGCTCTGCTCGCTGACGTGCTCCACCTCGACTCACCGGTGGTACCCGACGACTTCCTGCGCGAAGAGCTGTGGTTTGCCTTCACCGGCGCCTACGCTGCCGGACGCGATGCCTCCGACCCCGCCGTGGTGGCCGCGCACGAGCTGGAGATCGACGGCGCGATGAGCCGGGACACCCTGCAGGACACCGTCCTGGGAACCACCCCCGGCGACGGGCGGAACTTCGGGCCGGCCGATGAGCACCGGGACGTGGATCTGTCCTCGATCCGGACTCCGGGCGGGCTGGAGCGCGCCGTGTGGCAGCCCGCAGATCCGAGCGTCCCGGTGCGGTGCCCCCACCTGCTCGTGGCCACCCCGGACCCGCACGACCCCGACCGCATCAAGGTGCACGTGGGCGGGAGGGAGCGGCGGATCACGCTCGGCACGTTCGTCGAGCTGGTGGCCGCCGACCGCCTCCTGAAGGACCGTCCGAAGAACGTCGAGGTCGTGCTGGCCGTGTCGGAGCTGGGCAGCTTCGCTCCCGCACTCGCGCAGCTGCTGGCCGACCGCCTGGGCCGGTTGGTGTGGTGGACGACCCTGCCGGTGGAACTGGTCAAGGGGGGACCGGACGGACGCTCGCTGCTCGAAGTGAAGCAGGGCCGGCCCGGAACGCCCGCGCCGACCGCCGGCGCCTGGGGATGGACGGAGCCCCGACGCGACAACTCTCCGGCGGCGTACGCCGTTTCCGTCCCGCCGCCGGTGTCCCGCTCCGCCGACCGCTCCGCCGACCGCGCCGCGGTGCGCGCGGCGCTGGGGTCCGATGTCTCCGCGTCGGACGTCTTCGCCGCGGACGTCTTCGAAACGGACGCCGAGCCGGAAACGTCCGCTCCGGCGGACGCCGCCCCGGCGGCCGTGGAGCTGCTGGGCATGCTGCACGGGCAGGACCGGCGGCTGGACGGACAGCCGCTGGACCTGGACGCGTCGGCGCGGCAGATCCTGCACCTGGACGAGGACACGCCGGTGGACGCGCCGCAGCGTGCCGAGCTGTCCGACCTGGTGGAGCGCGCTCGGTCGGCGGGGCGGGCGACGAGCCTGGCCGCGCTGGCCGCCTTCCACCTGGACGAACTGCACACCTCGGCGGGCGACGGCCGGTACTTCACGATGGGCGGCGTCCGCGTCCCCGGCCTGAACTTCAGCGAGTCCGAGGTCGTCGAACTGGACCTGGACGGCATCCCGGTCCATGTGACCGGGAAGCACCGCGCCGCCGGCCAGCAGGCGGACCCGAAGCCCGTGCCGCGCCCCTACGCCGTGGCGGCCGACGTGCGGGCCGGTCGGCTCGTCGTGCGGCTGGGCGGCGTCGGCGGGCGGGAAGTGCTCGTCGACCACGAGGAGTTCACCGAGCTGGTGACCGCCGACGTGCGGCGCCTGGAGCTGCCGCCGGGCACCCGGATCGTGCTGGCGATCCCGCTCGCCGGCGACGGGCTGCTGGACTGGCCGCGGTGGCTCGCGGACCGGACCGGTCTGCTGGTGCTGGCCCACAGTGGTGAGGTGGCGCTGCGGGTGCAGCCCGGCAAGGCGGTCACCGTCCAGGTCGAGCACCGGCCGTCGAAGCCGCAGGGCGACTGGATCCCCAACCCGCCCGGTATGGGACGCGACCCGCGGAACGGCGACCCGATGGCCGAGTTCCGCGACGTGTTCACCCGGGCCCTCATCGACCCCGGGACCGGCGAGCAGTTCGGCCGCGGCTCCCACACGGACGCGGACCTGGTCGAGGAGGGGTACGAGGAGCTGGGCCGCCACCTGCGCGAGGCCGGGACGTTCGTGCACCTCGACCTGAACGCCGACGATGTCTCGGAGGAGTTCTCCTTGCCGGCTCCCGGCGACGAGCGCGACGCGTACTACGAGGACCTGCACGCCAGCCAGCGCGGCCTGCTCCTCGCCGGGCTGGAGGGCCAGCGGGAGGTGTCCGGGACAGAGGAGCTGCGCCGGTGGGGCCGGCGGCCGAGCGTGACCGCGAACCCCGACGGCTGGACCGACATCGCGGGCTGCCGGCCGGGCGCCTACGAGGACCGGTCGGTTCCGCCGCGCAAGTACCTGTGGGCCGACGAGGAGGCGTTCGTACCGGATCCGCTCACGCACGTCCCCGTCGGGCAGCGGAGGGCGAACAACGACAACCGCGCGGTGCGCACCCCCAACCGTCCGCAGACCGGCGCTCAGCTGCTGGACGGCAGGTGGGTCCGCGTCCTGCACACGGACCCCTGGGGCCGGCGCGGCCGGTGGCTGATCTTCCTGCCGGAGCCCAAGGGTGCCGAGTTGGACCGGTTGGCCGGGGTGGTCGGCCGGCATGACGGTGCGGGTGAGGCGTCGGCGGAGGTCCGGTTGCGGGTGTTGCGCGGGGTGCGGGCGCTGCGGCTGGTGTTCGGCTGGAATGTCAGGGCGCAGGCCGAGGCGGCGCGGGACGGCGGCTACGAGGAGCTGTTGAGGGGCTTCGCCGCGCTGGACGACATGTGGCGGGCCGACGACCGGTTCAGGGGGCTGGGCCGGTTCACGTTGGACATGTTCCACCGGGTGGTGGCGGCCCGGCCGGAGGGTGGTGCGGATCCGGACCAGGGTGCGTACCGTGCGGTGCTGGTGGCGGCCGGGCGGCAGCGGGCGGGCACGTCGCTGCGGGACTTCGTGCCGGGGCTCCCGGACGCGGTGGACCGGGCGGTCGCCTGGACGAGCGGCGCGGACCTGGCGGACGAGGCCGCCGATGCCCTGCGGATGGACCGGGACGCCGTGACGGACGCGGAGCGCTCGCGGATGTTCTGGGCCCGGGTCAAGGCCGAGGAGACGCTGGCGGCACTCGACGCCGACGCGCTGCTGCCGACGGTGCTCGGCATCGCCCCGGCCACTGACCCCGCCACTGACCCGGCCATCGAACCGGACGACGCTCCGCACGCGGAGCTGCGGAGGGACTTCACGTACGCGTACGCGGCCGGCTGGGACGGGTCCAACCCGGACGCGGTCGCCGCCCACCGCCTGGAGCGGCTCGGCGCGCAGGACGGCGACTCACTGGTACTGACCGTCTCCGACCAGGCCACCTTGGAGCGGGTGGCGGAAAGCGGGCGCGGGTTCGACTGCTGCGGGCGGGACCTCCGGCCGGGCCCGCGACCCATGCGCGTCGACCTGTCCCGGATCCGTACGTCCGCCGGGCTGGAGGACGCGCCCTGGACGGGCGGACCGTGCCCCTTCCTGGCGGGCGCCGCCCTGCACCCGACGGACCCGGACCTCGTCCGGATCGAGGTGGCCGGAGTGGAGCAGTGGGTGTCGGTGGACACCTGGCTGGAGATGCTGGCCGCCGATCGCAAGCTGCTGCTGTGGAAGCCGGCCACTCCCGTCGTGCTGAGCCTGTCGCAGGTCAACCCGTTCGTCGCTTTGGTGGCGCAGCGGGCCGCCGCCAGGCTCGGCCGGAGGGTGCTGTTCACGAGGGTGCCGACGGACCTGTCCGGCGTGGGCGACAGCGGGTTGCCGGTACTCACCTTCCGCCCCGGCACGGACGGCACGGACGGCACGGGAACGCCGGCGCCGGCCGACGAGGGCTGGGAGACCGCGCGTCCCCGACCGCCCTTCCCGGTCCCGGAGGTGTCCTCCCTGTCCGTGCCGCCTCCCGTACGCGAGTCCGCCGCCCCCGCGACGGTGGAGGACGGCGACGGGCCGCGCGACGAGTCCGCGCCGGAGTCCGCGCCGGAGTCCGAGTCCGGGCCCGCTTCCGGATCCGCGCCCGAGGACCTGCCCGCCCCCGACCCCACGTCGCCGCCCGCCGAGCAGCACACGGAACCGGCGCCCGACTCGGATCCGGACAGCGATCCGGATGATGACCCGGATGGCGACTCGGACGACGACCCGGACAGCGACCCGGACGACGACCCGGATGGCGAGTCGGACCACGACCCGGACAGCGACCCTGAGTCCGACGCCGACGCCCCCTCCGCCCTCGTCGCGGACTTCGGCCGCGGGCATCGCGGGCTCCTGGGCTCGGTGCATGTCATGCCGTTCCCGGACGAGACGCTGGAGTGGGAGCGCGCCCGTATCAGCGCCGCCGTCCGCGCCGTGCACCAGGCGGTCGAGGGAGCGACGGCCGGGGACCTGGAGGCGCAGGATCAGCGCGGCATGGCGGCGCTGGAGAAGGAGGTGGCGGCCGAGTACACCCAGGACGCGGTGCTGGAGGAGCTGCCGTATGCGCTGAGCGTCAAGGGCATGGTCCGGATCGTGACCTACCGGGGCCGCCGGTACCAGGTGGCCTGGCGGCTCGATCTCGACGATGCCCGGCCCGCACCGGCGATGGCCCCCGACGTGCCCGAGGGGCAGCGGATCCAGATCGAGGAGCGGAACAAGACCACCGTCACGTCCAGCGACACCAGCGGACGGCAGACGGTGCGGAGCATCCCGCTCTCCTACGGCCACACCTGGCCGCTCAACGCCTCGGGGATCCCCGGACTGGCGTCCCTGGGCTTCACCCCGAAGCTGACGTTCACGCACAACCAGGAAGCCACCTCGGTGACGGTCGTGCGGGACTACATGACGACGTCCGCGCTGGCCTTCGCCGCCGAATCGTCGCGCGCCTACGACTACGGCATGGCGTCGCAGATCAAGGTCGAGCCGCTCGACGGCGCGCACCCTGCCACTGCCACTGCCACTGCCACTGCCACTGCCACTGCCACTGCCCCTGCCCCGGCCCCCGCCCCCGTGACCGACGAGGCGGCCGAAGACGACGGCTGGGGCGACATCGTGCCCGAGCCCGCCCCCGGCCGGCTCACCGTGTTGTTCCCGGACTACCTCACCCGGGACCCGGAGCCGCGCCCGTTCGGCTCGCTCTTCGCGTCGGAGGAGGAGCTGCCGGCCGATCCGCAGACCCTCGCCGGCGGGGTGCTGCCGATGCGTGTGGACACCGTGCGCGACCCGGCCGCGCTGCACGACGAGATCGTCGCGGCCGATGAACTGCGCCCCCATCTGCGCCGGTTGTCGCCGGAGTCGGCCCGGGAGCTTGGCGAGTTCCTTTCGGAGAACAACCAGCGTGCCGGGCTGCCGCTGATGCTGGCCAACGCCTACCCGTCACCGGTGCTGCGGGACCGCGCCGGAGACCCGCTGGGCTTCATGGAGGTCAGGGCGCGGCTGACGTGGCTGAACCCCGAGGTGCTGGCCAGGTCGAAGAACGTGATGCTGGAGAACAGCGTGTTCTACACGGTGGGTGTCAAGAACTCCCACACGGTGTCCAACGCGGTGAAGCCGGGTTTCTCCCTCGCCCCCGCTTTCGCGGACCCCGGCGGCTCGGGCGTCGGCGGTGGCCCGGCCTTCTCCGGCGCCTACCAGTACCAGCGTGACCACGCCTTCAACTCGGGCGGGACGGCGTATGACTGGTTCGGTCTCGTCAGCGAGAACCCGCAGCTCCTGGTGGAGGCGGACATCGAGTTCGAGGCCGTACTGGTCTTCCCCGAGGGCGGCCGCACCGATCCCTTCACCTTCAGCCGGCCCGCGAGCCACCTCCTGCGGGTGCCGAGCCGGGCCGAGGTCGACGGCGTCCCCGTCCTGCCGGGCCAGGAGCGGCACCTGCCGCCGGAGACGCTGGAGCTGCGCTCGCTCGGGATGTTCGCCACGCCGCTCGAAATCACCGGTGCCGACGAGCAGTTCGAGGAGCTGGAGACTCAGCTGCGCACCTTCCATCTGCTGCCCCCGGCCGAACGCCGGTCGCTGTCCTGGATGGACGAGGCGGGCCGCAAGAAGATCCTCCAGGCCTGGGCGGCCAACCAGCGCAAGCTGTCCCTGGCCCGCTCGCAGGTCGGGTTGCGCTGCGCCTCGCGGGACATGGTGGGCGCGGGTCACGCGCTCTACTTCGACCTGCCCTTCGAGTACGACAGCTGGCGGGCCTGCGCGGTGGTGCGGGCCAAGCCGCAGGAGGGCACCTACCCCCGCCACCGCAGGAACTTCCCGAACTGGTCCTCGCTGACCGGCAACGGCATGTCGACGGCGAGCGGCGAGTCGGTCACCTCCACGCACACGCTGTCCGGTGACTTCTCCGGTGAGGCTCACGGCCCGGTCTCCGACGACACGACGATGAAGGGCGGCATCCCCTCCAGCGCCTCGATCGCCGGGCAGCGCGCGGACACGGCCGGCTCCTCCGCCGGCTTCGGCCTGGACATGCTCTTGTACCCCCAGACCGGCCTCGCCCAGTTCGACATCCCGGTCACCCACTCCGCGGAGCTCTACTTCGGACGGGGCACCGAGCCCGTGTGGACGTCCGCCGCGCGGGGCGGCAACCTCGCGGTGACCGTCCCGCTGGCCCGCACCCTCGCCGAGCGGCCGGCCCCGCTCCCCGCGCCCACCAGCCGGCCCGCCACCGATGAGGACTACCGGCTGGCCCGGATGCAACCGGACGAGGAGGGCAACCGGCCCGAGGAGGCCCTGCTGCTCCCGGCCGCCGCGCACGTCACGGTGGCGTTCGGCAGCGCCGAGCTGTTCACGGCGTTCCAACGGTTCCTGGCGGGCGGCCGCCCCCAGGGCAGCCCCGAACCCGGGGCGCTGGCCCGGATCGTGAACTGGACCGCCGAGCACGGCAGTCAGGTGGGCCGGATGCTGCCGTCGTTCGTCACCCGGCCCGCCCAGTGGCTGAAGGACGTCACACTCGGCGAGTCCCTGACGCACCCGGAGAGCCCTGCCCAGGAGGCCGGCCGGGCCGCCCTGTCCGGCACCGTCATCTTCGCCCGGTCCCACCAGATCCTGCGCGGCGTCTACGCCTTCGACGCCGGGGCGGCCGGCTCCCTGCTGGGCACCGACACCCAGGGGGAGGTGCGCGGCTACCTGCACGACGTGGTCTACGAGGGGCCCGGCCTCCCGCCGGGGGAGGACTTCGGGGGCAACCTGGACTGGATGGAGAGCGACGTCACCGCCGCCGACTCGGCCTGGCGGGGCAGGAGCGGCAAGCGCACCGTGCAGCTCGGATTCAGCGGTTCGGGCACCCGCACCGCCGGGGACGCCTCGGGCACGGTCACGGGCAGCGGGGGCCAGACTTTCTCGGTGTCGTGGAGCGAGACGGACACCGACGGCGTGTTCACCGACCGGATGAACGCCGACGCCAGGGAACCGCTGCACGCCTTCCGCGCCGACATCACCTATCTCTTCACTCTGGCCCAGGGCTACCGCAACGCGCCGGCCAACGCCGTCGGGCTCGGTCCGCGCGGTGCCCGGGCCAGCGCGGAGCGGGTGCCGGGCGGCGTGGTCTTCTGGGTGTCCGAGACCGACGTACGGGAGGATCCGCGGCTGGCGGCGCTGGCCGGGCTGCCCTACGCGGTGCCGGAGCTGGACCGGCTCCTGCCGCCGTACTTCGTCCGTTCGAAGGGGCGGGCCCTGGGCCCCGCCACCGTGCCGGAAGCCGTCCCGGCCGGTGCGCTGGACGCGTTCGTCGAGGCGCTTGGTGCCGAGGCGACGCGGGAGGCCCCCGGTTCGCTCACCCCGGGCAGCGGCAGTCAGGTTCACGGCCTTCACTCCCGTATCGCGGAGGTCGGTTCGGTCATCGGCATGCGGGCGCTGGCCGGTACCGGTACCGAGAAGTGGCAGCGGCCGATCACCTTCGTTTACAGGGGCTGGGGAGGCCTGTACCTGGTGACGCTGGCGGTCAACGCCCGTCCGGCGCCGCACCGCGAACTGGGTGAGGTGCGCGGTGCGCTGCGCCCGAAGTCGGGTGTGGAGGTCATCTACTCCTCGGCGCCGAGCTCGGTGTCGCGTACGGCCTCGCGGTCGGGCACCTTCACCCTCGGTCTCAGTCCGTCGGCCGGTTACACGGTTGCGACGGGGACGGGCAATACGGGCAGTGCGGGGGTCTCGGCGTCTTTCTCCTCGAACAGTTCCCGCTCCACCTCCCTCACTCTTTCCCGCAACCGCCAGCAGTGGCTGCGTACCTATGCGCCGTCGGCGCAGTTCGGGGTGGAGTACGAGTACCGGGTGGCCGCCTCCTCGCAGCGGCTGCCCGACACGGTGCCGGGCTTCCTGGTCAACCAGGTCGTCTCGCTGGGGCAGTTGACCGAGCTGCTGGCCGCGGGCGCGCTGTCGGCGAGTGAGGCCACCGGGCTGCGGGGGCTGATCAGCGCCCTGGCCGACGGCATCACGAGCGTGCCGCGCCGGCTGGGACGGGCCCTGGGCCGGGCGTCGGGCACCCCGGCGGCGGAGGAGACACTGCCCATGCCGGCCACCGCCTCCGGCGACGGGATTCCCCTCGGCCCGCTGACCGCCTCAGGCGAGCGGCCGGTCGTCGCCGCGGAAGGCGAGTCCGCCGCCGACGCGGAGGGCGAGACCGCCGAGCCGGCCACGACCGCCGAGCCGGCCACGACCGCCGAGACCGCCGTGCGGGACTGGGAGCCCCCGTCCGGCACCCCCGTCTCCAGCACGCCCGTCACCGTCAAGCTGCGCTTCCCCGCGAGCGAGACGCCGTACGAGCGCGAGGACGGCACCGTGGAGTGGTCCGCCGCGCCCGAGCTGCTGACCCCGCAGATCCACGAGAGCGACCCGCGCGAGATCCGGCCCCCCTCGCGCCCGGAGCCGGCCGCGGACCCGACGACGGACCCGACATCAGCTCCAGCTCCGGATCCAGCTCCAGTCCCGGCTCCGGCTCCGGCTGCGGATCCGCTGGCGGACACCGCCCGCTGGACGCCCGAACAGACGCTGATCGTGGGCGACTTCGACGCGGTGGGCCAACTCGCCGACGCGCTGCGCACCGTTGACCCGGCCCTGCGCGGCGAGGGCCTGCCGGACTCCTCGGAGTCCCACGAGGCCACCATGCTCCGCATCGGCAACCTCGTCGGCTCTGGCAAGGTCACGCTGACCCCGGCGCAGGCTTCCCGTTTCACCGGCAAGCTGCCGTCCGGCGGCTCCGCGTCGGTCCAGCTGACCCTCTACCGGCCGCAGACCGAGTCCGCCAGCCGCTCGATCACCCTGATGGGGCTGCGCACCACCATCCGCAGCGCCTCGTCCGCCGGCAGCCAGACGTATTCACCGGGCGTGAACGTGCCGCTGAGCGGCGGGTTGACGACGGAGAACACGGACACCTTCAGCGGCTCGGTCCCGGTCGCGGGCGAGAACATCACGACGGGCCAGTCCACCGGCGTCACCAGCTTCCGCCGCGAGATCATCAAGTACGGCACGGGCCTGTCGCAGAACGCGGACGAGGAACAGGACGAGAGCGGCGTGCTCGGATTCACGGTGACCGCGCACGTGCTCCTGGAGGTCAGCGGCCCCGAGGGCACCCGGTGGGTGACCGGCAACGTCGTGGCGCGGGCCACCTTGGAGGACGCCCTCGGCCTCGGCCTCGCCGCCATGCCGCCCCGGCCGTCCCCCAACGTCTACGACGCCCCGGCCGTCCTCGCCGCGCACGAGGCCTCCGACCGGGTGCGGGACCCCGAGTCCTTCGGGGAACAGCTCGCCGCCGCGTTCACCGACGAGGACACCGCCCCGCAGGTCTGGTTCGACCCCGGCGACGTCCCGGCGGCGGCCCGGCGGGCGCTGCTCGGCGCGCGTACCGCCCTGCTGGCCGGCGGCACGCTCGACGACGCGCGGGAGGCCGCGGGCACCGGACTCCCCGAAGCCCTCTCGGCTCTCATGGGCGCCGCGGCCCACGCCACCGGCCTCGCCCACCGCCCCGTCACCCTGGTCCTGCGCACCCCCGACGGCCCGGTCCACCTGCCCTTCACCCCGCCGGAGCGGAGGACGGACGACGCACCGGTACCGCCCGCGCCACCGGAGCCCGAGCCCGCGCCACCGGAGCCCGAGCCCGCGCCGCCGGAGCCCGAGCCGGAGCCCGAGCCGGAACCCGTGTCCGTACCGGAGATCGTGGTGACGCCGCCGGAGGAGGACGTCCGCGCGGCGGAGGAGCTGGGCCGCGCGGCGCTGCACCTCGCCCCGGACACCGTGTGGGACGCGGAGATGTACGCCGAGTTGGCGGAACTCCAGGAACAGGCCGTCGCCACCGGGCAGGACCCGGCCGACCCGGCGGTGGTGGCGCTCCTGCACCTGGGCAGGCTCGGCGCGTTCTCGGACGCCACCCGGCTCCTGGACTCCGAGGGGAACCACCAGGGCCGCAACTACGGCAGCACGCGCACGCCCGGCGGGCTGGAGCCGCTGCGGATGTACACGGTCCGACCCGGGCCCCACGGGAACACCAGCGAGCTGGAGTTCGCCCCGTGGGCCGGACACGGCGGACCGCCGCCGTACTTCGTGCACACCGACACCGATACCGATACCGACGCCGACGAAGCGACCGGCGCCGACGAAGCGACCGGCGCCAACGTCCTTCGCCTGCCGGGCGGCACGGTGTCGCTCTCCGACGCGGAGCTGTTCGCGCTGCTGGCCGCCGACCCGGCGCTGCGCCGGGCCGACCCGGACCGGTGGGTCGCGCTGTTGTCCTCCGGCCCGGGCACAGAGTCCCGGCGGGCGGAGCAGCGGGCGTACTCCGAGCGGGAGAACCGGACCGCGGTCAGCTACAGCGGCACGGTCCTGCTGTCCGAGGGCGACCCGGCCGAGCCGAGTTGGCTCACCGCCCTCCCGGACCGGGCAACCAGGTCGGCGGGCAACTGGTACCGCACCCGGCCCGCCGGGCCCGCCGGGCCCGCCGGGCCGGCCGCGCGGGCCGCGCTGATCCCGCGGGGCGTGCCGTACTCGGTCGACGGCTGGTTCGACGAGAGCTTCGCGGGCACCCGGGAGCAGTTCCCGTCCCCGCTCGTCAGCTCCACGGAGCGCAGCACGGTGTGGGGCCGGGGACACCACGATCCGGACCTGCACCTGTTCGTGGCCGAGCTGCCCGGGCTCGGGCTGCGCGGTGAGTACAACCCGGCCGGGCCGTCCGCCGGCCGGGTGACGGATGCGGAGGGGCGGCTGTACAGTGAAGGCCCCGCCTGGGACTGGTACTTGGCGGGCCGCGGCCTGGTCGCCTCCTCCCGGCTGCGGATGATCCTCCTGGCGCAAGACGCCGAGGGCGACCCGAACGACTCGGGTGTCCTGCCGGTGCCGGCCGCCTGGCCGGCCACCGGTCCCGTCAGCGCGATGCCGCCGGTCGACCCGGCCACCGTTGCGGCGGTGTCGCCTCTCCTGCTCCCGCCGGACAACCTGCTTGCCGCCGCCCAGTGGCGCGATCACGCGGGTCCCTTGTACGCCTTCAGCTCCTGGTCGGCCCGACGGGTCTTCGAGGATGGGCTGCGGCCGGGCGGAGACGAATGGATCCACCCGATCGACCACGTATACGGCGATGACCGGTCCACCTCGGCGTGGGTCAGTGCGACGGCGAACCTGTCCACCGGCCCCTCCCGGGACAGTGGTTGGCGCTTCGGTATCGAGGCTCCCGGCGGAATCGATGTGAACGCCACTCTGGGCCTCGCTTCCCCCTTCCCCGACCAGTGGGAAGTGCTGTTCCCCGGAGGCGTCCACCGACGCTTCATCCAGGGCGCGCAACGGCTGGAGAACGGGGTGCCCGTCGGCGACTACCTCCCCAACCCGCACTTCGGGGAGGGCGCCGATGACCATCGGTGAGATGCCGGAAACAGCGGGAACTTGACGACATGTGAACAGCACGACCGGGAAAACCAGTAAGTGAGGACACAATGAGTGAGACCAGCGGCGAGGACCGTGCCGTCATCGACCCCGCGGCGGCGGCACCGGACGGCGGCACCGCCACCACGACGGTGGACCCAGCCCCGCCCGAGGAGTTCATCGAGGCGGCCAAGCTCGCGCCCGACCACTGGCTGTACTTGATCGACCCGACCTGGTCCGACGAGGGCCCGCCGCCGGAGTGGGCCGTGGTGGGCCAGTGGCGCTCCGACGCCGAGGGCGAGATCGTCGAGTGGCAGGACAACGAGGACTACCGGCCCTCTCCGTCGGCGATGGGCTGGCCGGAGCCCGCCGACGACGTGGACGCCGCCATCCAGCTCGCCACCACCGGTTACGGCCCCGCCGACGATGTCACCAAGGCCCTGGCCAAGGCCGAAGTGGCGGTACTGGTGACGGCGGACGGCGACCCGGTGCGCGCGGCGGCGCCCGACAGCACCCCGGTGGTCCTGGTCTACAGCTCCCCGAAGTACCTGCACCTGGCCGGCCGGCTGGCCTTCGAGACGACGCGGGTGCCGGAGTTCCTGGAGCGGATCCCCGAGGGGCACAGCCTGTGCATCAACAGCTCGGGTCCGGTCAGCATGGTGCTGACCACCGACGGGCTGGCGGACGTCATGAAGGAGGCCGAAGAGGCGCCCGAGGGGGACGGGGCACAGTCCGGGTCCGCCGCCGGGTCCGTCTGGCCGCCGACGATGAGCACCGAGGACGCCTCTTGGTCGGAGGCGTCCGGCCAAGAGGCGTCCGCCCCGGAGCCGGGTGACGGGTCCGCCCCCGACTCCGCTGCGGAGAGCGGACGTTGAGACCGCTTCGGGGCACGGCGGCGGGGACGTCGTCGGCCCCGGGGTGCGAGATTCTCCGTGCGAAAGTGAACTTTTCGGGCCGTGAGTGCATCCCACATGCCAGGGCGGAGTTTCCCTGAACCTCCCGGAACGTCGGCTGCGTTGCCGCCGCTTCACCGGAAACGTCAGGGAACCGCACCGGCCCCTCGGTTCCACCGCCGCGCCATGACGCTCTCCACCGCCAGAACCACGGAATCAGGACATGTCGACTCCACCAGGTGACAACGGTATGTGCCAGACCCCGAGTTGCCGTGCGACCCCGGCCGGCCCGTCCGGGGCGGCTCCCGACCGAGGAGCAGAGGCGTGAGCCGTTCCGACAGCGGCCGGGCGAGGTGGTTCGGCAAAAGGGGAGGCCGGCCCGCCCCGGCCGCGCCGGCGGCGGCAGGCGGGCACCGTCCCGGGGGTGAGGGCGCTGACGAGGGGCGTCCGCAGCGGTTGCTCATCGAGGAGTACGACGGCATCAGGCTGTTGCGCACGCCCTCCGACGACACGCTCGGCAACTCCGATGTCCTCGATCTGGCCCGTGCCCTCGCCGCCGACGCGCACACCGTCACGGTGGTGGCCGGGGTCGACGCGCCGCAGTCCGCCGACCTGTGGCCCCGTCTCGGCGGCCTGCTCGACGAGCTGCGGGAAGACGGCATCCGCACGGTCCGGCTCGTCATGACCGCCGCCGGGGACGACCGGCCCGGCGCGCCCGCGCTGGCCCGCCGGATCGCCGACGCCTGGGAGTTGGAGGTCATCGCCCCCGACGGGCTCGCCCTCGTGGTGCCCGGCGGCGGGCTGTTCGTGCCGGTACGGCAGGCCGAGCCCGGTGCCACGGCCGTCGTGGGTGTGCCGGAACGCGGCAGCTGGTGGCGGTTCCGGCCGGGTGCGGAGCCGCAGCGGATCGGCCCCCGGCAGCCTGCCCCCGGCTGGCAGCCGGCCGTCGACCAGCTGCCCGACCAGGTCGCGGGCGGCTGTGTGATCGAGCAGATCCCCGCCGGAGTGCTGACCCGTTCCCGGGACGCCGCCCCGCCCCGCCTCGACGATCTGTGCTACTCCGTACCCGCCGACCCCGGGGGGCCCACCGTGCTGGTGGGCGTCCCGGAGGGCGAGGACGTCTCGGCGGGCGACCTCGTGGAGGTGCTCAGCGCCCTGCCGGAGGCCGTGCGGAAGCAGGTCCGGCTCGCCCCGGGCAGCCCCCGTGACATCTTGCGTACCGGCCAATGGGTTTCCGACGCGTTGGGGACCCAGGTCGTGGTGTACACCGGTATGCCGCTGCTGTCCCACGGCACGCCCACCCACCCCGGGACGGTCCGCTCGGTACTCGTCGCCGCCGACGGCGCGCCCCGCTGGCAGGCGTTCGTGGACGCGGTGATGTGCCTGCCGGCCGGGGAGAACGCACCGGCACAGGCCCCCCGGCTGCTGCGCTGGGGCCGGCTCCCCGCGATCCACGGCTCCGCGGGCCGGGAGCTGTCCGAACACGGCGTCGTCTCCCTCTCCGAAGGGTGGCAGGCCGCCGTGACCCGGGCGGGCCTGTGGATCACCGATGCCGCGGAGGGGCGTCCCCCGGTGGCGGCCCGGCCGGCGGACGCGGAGGGCCCGGCCATCGAGGTGGGCCGGCCCGGCCAGTCCCTTGAGGCGTCGCTGTTCCCCGCGCTCGGCACGCTCTTGGGCAGCCTCGGCGTCGACGTCCGCAGCAGGGCACGGCTGTTCGTGCACGGTACGAGCGTGGACGGCGGACGCGAACTGCGCCGTATCGCCGCCGAACACGGCCTGCGCGCCATCCGCTTCGGCAGCGCCCTCGCCCCGCCGCAGGCAGCCTCCCCTCACGCGCAGGCCGCCCCGGCTGCCTTGCCCGCCCCGTCCGGCTCGGCTGTCCTGCCCGCCCCGCCCGCGCTCCCGGCGAACCCGGCTGGCCCGGCGAACGCGGCTGGCCCGGCGAACCAGGCCGGGAAGCCGGAGGCGCCTGCCCTGCCGGGTCCCCCGCCCACGCTGCCGACGACATCGGCCTCGACCGCCCGCCCCGCCGCCCCGGCACCCGCCGGTGCTCCCGCTCCGGAGGCGGCTGCCGCCGGCTCGGCCGAGCGCTCCGGACGCCCTTCCGCTCCGAGCCGCCCCCGGCCCCCGGCGGACACCGAGCCTCCGGTACCCGAACCCGCCTCGATCTCCCGGGCCTTGACGGGAGCCCCGGACCCGGCCCCCGAGCCGCGACGCGCCGGCCCCCGCCCGGATGGTCCCGCCCCGCACCCGGAGTCCCCCGCCCCCCGGAGCACTGATCCCTCCGGGCCCGCGGCGGCTTCCGGCCCTTCGCCGGAGCCTGAGCGCGCACCGGAGCCCGAGCGCGCACCGGAGCCCTCCGCGCGAGCGCTCGGCGCCGGACCGTCGAACCGGTCCCGTGCCCAGCCGCCTTCGCGGAGCGTTCCCGGTCCCGGTCCCGGTCCCGGAGGCCCGGGATCCACCGGGGCCGCTCCGGACCGCACCTCGTCGCCGGAGCGCGGGGCCCTGCCGGACCCGATCACGCCGTTGCCCGGTGAACGGTCGGGCGAGCCGCCTGCCCGGGAGGCGCCCGGCTCCGGCCGGCCATCGGAGGCCCCCGCCCCGCCCACCCGGCCGTCCCGCCCCGAGCCCCCCACGGCGCCGGGGCCACCCGAGGTTCCCCCGTTGCCCGAGGCGCCCACGCCGCCCACGGCACCCACGCGGCCTATGGCGCCCACGGCATCGACGGCGCCCACCATGTCCGGGGCACCCACCCCACCCACCCCACCCACACCACCCACCCCACCCACGCCCCCCACAAAGCCCGAGGCACCTACGGCGGCACCCGAGACGCCGGCGCCACCTACACCACCTGCGCCACCTACGCCACCTACGCCACCCTCGGCACCGCGCGCGGTCGCCCCGTCCGGAGCGCGGCGGCCGCCCGCCGCCGTGGTTGCCGACCCGCTGCCGCCGGTCCCGTTTCTGCCGGGGTACGTCAGCAGCCCGGCGGAGCGCACCTCGTTCCGCGGGCTGGCGGAGGACAGGTGGGAGCGGCACAGTTCCGCCGTCATGCGGGCGCTCACCAGGATGCCCGCGCTGCGCGGGTCGGAGCAGGAGGACGCCCGCGACGACCTGATCGCACTGCACATGTACCTGCATGACACCGAAGGCCCGCTGAGTTACCGCGAGTTGGCCCAAAGCCTGCGGGCGGGCGAGGCGCGGCTGCTGCCCTACGGCGCGTGCGTGGCCTCCGCCCTGCGACGGCTCCCCTCGTACCGCGGGCTCGCCTTCCGGGGCACCGACGCGGCGGACGCCGCCCTCGCGCCGGGGAACCTGCTGCGCGAGGCGGCCCCGGTGAGCGCGCTGCCGGTCGGGGTGGGCGCGCCGCGGCCGGGCGGTCCGCAGTACGCGATCTGGTCGGCGACCGGCCGCCGGGTACGGGAGCTGGCGGGCGGGCCGGGCGCCGCCGGCCGCGACGAGGTGGTCTTCGCGCCGGGCTCGCTGCTGCGGGTGCTCGACGTACGCGAGAGCGACGGCGCCCCGCTGGTGCTGCTGCGCGAGGTGCCCGCCACCCCCGCCACCGCGACCACCTCAGCGGTGCCGCAGCGCACGGAACTCGACGACCACGACCGTGCGGCGCTGGACCGGCTGGACCAAGCCCTGCGCCGTCACCCTCTCGCACCGGGGCAGTTTCGCTGGCCGGAGTTGTGCGAGGGGCCATTGGGGCGGCGCGGGGACGCGGTCGGTACCGCGTCCGGCGCCGCCCGCTGACCGACCGCGAACCGAAACGGAGTCACGATGCCCAACAAGGAACCAACGGGCCTGAGGGGACCAGCGGTGCGCCGTGCCGTGCCCCTGCCCGGGTCCGCAGGCCAACCAGAGCCGGACGCGCCGCCGGACAAGAGCGGTGACGCGAGCGGCCCGTCGAGCACGCCGGCGCCGGGCGGACCGTCCGCGCCGCCCGCTCCGCCGGCCTCCTTCGAACCGGCCTCGTCGGCCCGTGTGAAGCGCCCGGCCGGGTCCGCGGCGTCCGGTCCGACCGCGTCGTTCGGGTTCACGGCGCCGAAGCCGCCCAAGTCGTTCGGAACTGCGGCGTCCGGGCCCACCGCGTCCGCCGCCTCCGAGGCGTCCGAGTTTGCGGCGCCCGAGTCCGTGGCGTCCGAGTCCGCGTCGTCCGAGCCCGCCGAGTCCGAGTCCGCCGCCTCGTCCGAGCCGGGCTCAGCCCCGGCCCCGGCAGCGGGATCCGAAGCGGCGTCGGGCGGCGAGGAGAGCACGTCCGAAGCGAAGGCTCCGACGACGCCCGCCGCAGCCAAGGCACTGGCGGGCTCGTCCGCGTCGGCCACCGGACCGACGGCCACTGGATCGACGGCCACTGGACCGACGGCCGCCACGGTGGCCTCCTCGTCGGAGCCCGGCGGAGGGCGCGGCGCGGGTGCCGCCGGTGGCAGGGCGGCCGCGGCCGGCGGTAAGCCGCCGGAGGCGTCCACCGGGACGGGCGGGGGCGAGGAACCCCCCTCGGGCCGGCCCACCAAGGCGCTGCGCGCCGCCGCGGCCATCGCGGGTGCGCTCTTGATCGCTGTGCCGCTGCTGGCCCTCACGATGGGCGGTGACGACAAAAAGGACAAGACAGCCGAGGCTGCCGCGGAGGTCACCGTTCCGAAGGGCGACGATCTGCGGGCGCCCGGCTCGTACACGGGCAAGTCGCCCTCGGTCCCGCCGAAGGCCGATAAGGGCAGTAAGGATGCGAAGGGCGGGGAGAAGGCGGAGGGCTCCACGTCCGGTCCGGACGGCAACGGCCAGTCCGGGGCGCCTGCCCCCGGAAAGGGCAAGAAGGGCGGGGAGAAGGGGAAGCCCGCCTCGCCGGCGGGCAGGATCGGGCTGTTCGGGGGGCCCGGCCCCGCTCTCCTCGGCACGAAGCAGCTGCAGCTGCGGAACGTCATGACCGGAATGTGCGCCGACATTCCGGGCTACGGAGGAAAGGGCAAAATCAACGGGGAGGTGGCCCAGTTCACCTGCATCGAGCCCAGGACCTCGGACAACGAGATGTGGGACATCGATGTGAAGCTCAAGGGCAAGGCCCCCGGCGGCGGTGACCTGTTCGTGGTCCGCAACAGCACGGACGGGCTGTGCATGGACCTGCCCGGTAAGGGCGCCGTGCCCGGGGCGACGGCGGTCTCCGAGTACACCTGCGACGGCACCCTGGGGGACAACCAGCTCTGGTGGAAAGACGACCGGGGCAACGGGAAGTTCTGGCTGCGCAACTACACCAGCGACAACATGTGCCTGGACGTCTGGGGCAAGGAGTTCGGCACCGGTGGCCGCGCCGCCCGGCTCGGCGTCGCGAACTGCTACCCGGCCGACGACCACGAGTGGCGGCTCAGCTGATCCCCCGCCGGGGGACCACCCCGTGATCCCCCGGCCCTGACCAGCTCCGTCTGACCGGGCTGACCGCCCGACCCGACCCCCGTGGACTACCACACGTCCGCGGGGGCCTCGTCATGCGTCCGGCCACCGCCCCGGAAGCCGCCCGGTGCGGGAACACCGCTCACCGCACCCACGGCACCCACGGCACCCACGGCACCCACGGCACCCACGGCACCCACGGCACCCACGGCGCCCACGGCGCCCACCGCGCTTCGACGACGGCGCACCCACGGCGCTTCGGCGACGGCGTACGCACGGATGGCGGGCGGTCCACAAGCCGCGGCTCACCTGCTCCACCACCCCGTCCGACCCTGCTGGCCTGGGAAAAGGCGCCCAGCGGGGCGGGTGGTGCACCGCCGTCGCAGGGCTGCTCGCGTGGCGGCTGACGGGGGATGCGGGCATGTTGAGACGACAGCCGCATCGCTGGACGGAAGGGCACGGAAGGAAGGGCCTCAGGGGGCACGCCTGACGCGGACGCGGCCGTCCGCGGGGAACGGACCAGGAGGCTCCCGCATGCTGCGAAGATCGCTGCGGATACCCGCCGCCGGGGTCGCCTACCTGGTGGCGGCCGCGGTGTCGTCGTCCGCGATGGCCTCCGGTCCGCAGGAGTACGCCGATGTCGCCGTGAGCAGCGGGACCCGGGCCGGCCCCGGCACCGCGGCAACCCTGCTGATCGCCCACCGCGGCGCTTCCCGCTACGCCCCCGAGAACACCCTCGCCGCCGTCGACGCCGCGCACCGCCGCGGGCTCATATGGGTCGAGAACGATGTGCAGCGCACCAAGGACGGCCGCCTGGTGGTGATGCACGACGCCACCCTGCGGCGGACGACCGACGCCGCGAAGGTGTTTCCCGGACGGGCGCCGTGGCGGGTGGGGGACTTCAGGGCCGCCGAGCTCGCGCGGCTGGACGCCGGCAGCTGGTTCGGCAGGCGGTTCACCGGGGAGCGGGTGCCGACGCTCGCCGGCTATCTGCGCCGCCTGGACCACAACGGGCAGCGCCTTTTGCTGGAGATCAAGGCCCCGGAGAAGTATCCGGGAGTCGAGGCACAGGTCATCCGCGAACTGCGGGCACGGGGGTGGCTGGATCGGGCCCATGTCCGGAGCCGGCTGGTCGTCCAGAGCTTCTCCGTATCGTGCGTCAAGGCCGTGCACGAGGCGGCGCCCGAGATCCGTACGGGGATTCTCGGGGCGCCCGCGGTGGACAAACTGGCGCGCTATGCGCGGTTCGCCGATCAGATCAACCCCCGTGCGTCCGCGCTCAGTTCACAGTGGCTGGCGGCCGTGCACCGGCTGCGCGGCCCGCACGGCCGACGGCTGCAGGTCTATGTGTGGGACGTGGCGAAGAACACCAGCGCGCGGTCGGTGAGAGCCCGAGGGGTCGAAGGTGTTATTGAATAGCGGGCAAGGGGCGGGGGTTGGCGCGACATTGTCCGGATCTCGGCCCCGGTCCCGTGGTGCGCCGGATGATGGTCCGGGCCGCGCCGCCGCCCGTGGTGCGTGAAGGACCTGTGGAGGGCGGATGCGGCGCGTGTGGCTGCTGCAGACGGGGATTTACGTGATTCCCGCCGCGAGGCTAAGGTGCCTGAGATGTTCGACGCCGCCACACTCCCCGTAAAAGAACTAAGACGCAGGATTTGGCTTTTGGGTTCCGATTTGCGGCCCGGTGCGGGCCAGCGTCCAGCTCCTCCTCTGGGATCCTTCCGGGAGGCTCCTTGAAAGACAATTTTCCGGCGTACGGCGAACGGCGGGTGCCGCTTCCCCCGCCTCGGCAGACGCCGCATGACGAGCTGAGCCCGGCGGGCGCGGCCGTGCCCGCCGGTGCGACGGCAACGATGGCACCGGCGACGGCGACCGCGAGGGCGTCCGCATCCGGGTCGGCGACGGCGACCGTCCCCGCCCCGGCGACGGATCGTCAGCCCGCATCCACCGCCGGTACTTCACAGGCCGGACCCCGCGGTCATGCCAAGCGCCGGGGCACGGGCCGCGACGGGAAGGCCGAGGCGGCCGACGCCAAGGCGAAGCCGCGCGACGCGTTCTTCGACAATGCCAAGTACCTGGCCATCGTGCTCGTGGCGATGGGCCACTCCTGGGAACCGCTGCGCGACGGCAGCCGGACGGCGGCCGCGCTCTACATCACCGTCTACGCCTTCCACATGCCGGCGTTCATCATCATCTCCGGCTATTTCTCGCGCAGTTTCGATATGCGCAAGGACCGGCTGCAGCGGCTGATTACCGGTGTCGCGGTTCCCTACATTCTCTTCGAAGTCGCCTACACGCTCTTCAAGAGGTGGGCGGACGACGATCCGGGATATCCCATCAGCCTGTTGGATCCCTGGTATCTGACGTGGTTCCTGGCCGCCCTGTTCATCTGGCGGCTGACCACTCCGCTGTGGAAGATCGTGCGCTGGCCGGTTCCGCTGGCCCTGGCCATCGCCGTGCTCGCGTCCGTCTCCCCGGACATCGGCGACGACCTGGACCTTCAGCGGGTGCTGCAGTTCCTGCCGTTCTTCGTGATCGGGCTGTCGCTGCGGCCGGAGCACTTCAAGCTCGTACGCCGCAGGAAGGCGCGGATCCTGGCCGTACCGGTCTTCGCGGCCGCGCTGGTCTTCGCGTACTGGGCGGCGCCCCGGATGAACGCCGCGTGGTTCTACCACCGCGACGCCGCGCAGGAACTGGCCGCCCCGTGGTGGAGCGGTGCGGTGATGACGCTGGCGATGTTCGGCTGCTCACTCGTTCTGGTGGCCTGCTTCTTCGCCTGGATTCCGGGACGCACGATGTGGTGCACGGCGCTGGGCGCCGGCACGCTCTACGGCTACCTGCTGCACGGCTTCCTCGCCAAGGGGTCGCGCTTTTGGAACTGGTACGACGCGGACTGGATGCAGACCCCGTGGGGCGCGGTACTGCTGACGCTCATCGCGGGCACCGTCATCACGCTGCTGTGCACACCACCGGTGCAGCGGATCTTCCGCTTCGCCATGGAGCCCAAGATGACCTGGGCCTTCAAGAAGGACCCGGTGGGGATGGCCCGCGGCCGGAACTGAGCGGTCGGGCGCTGTGCGCGGTGACGCGTCAGCGAGCGGGCGACGGAAGCGTACGTCCGTGAACAGCGCGAGGGGCGCTCGTTCCGCCGGAAGACCGGCGGGGCGGGCGCCCCTCACGCGTAAGAGAGCCACAGCAGCAGGGTGACCCCTGGCGCGCAGGCGTACTGGGGTGCGCAGGCACCCTCGGGTGTACAACGGAGGCGCAGTGGCCGGTCGCCGGCGTCATGCCATGCCATGCCGTCAGCTGACGACGGCGATGCCCTCGATCTCGACCAGGGCCTCCTCGTCCCACAGACGGGTGGCGCCGATCACGGCCATCGCCGGGTAGTCGCTGCCGACCAGGCGTTTCCACACCGCGCCGAGATCACGGGCATGGCGTCGGTAGTCGGCGACGTCGACGGCGAAGACGGTGAGCTTGGCGAGGTCGGACGGGCGGGCGCCGGAGGCCGCCGCGACGTCCAGGAGGTTCGTCAGCGCCCGCTCGAACTGCTCGACGATGCCGTCCCCCACGATCCGGCCCGAACCGTCGAGAGCGGTCTGTCCGGCGAGGAAGACCATGGTTCCCGGGGCGGCGCGCACGGCATGGCTGAATCCGGTCGCCGGCGCGAGATGCGGCGGGTTGATCCGCTCCGGCCCGCCACCGCCCGCGCCCGCACCGGCACCGTTGTCACCGTTCCCGGCACTCATCCCCACCCCCGCGTCCGTCCCGCTCTCTCCACTCATCCTCATCGAATCCCCTCCGCCGTCAACGTGCGTCGCCCACCCGGGAATTGAAGCGGGTTCCGTTCCGCCCGGGTAGCCCTTCACCGCTCATCCAGCCCACGCCGTTCACCTGGCCTCGGCCGGGGCCACCTTGACTCAAGGGTTCCGCGCCGCCCGCGCGGCGGCCACTGCCATCGGCTCATGCCCGTCCAGTGTGCCCTGGGCGCCGTAGGGACGGCAGCGCAGAAACGCCGCTTCGTGGTGGAAGGGTCTCGCCGCGTGCTCCCTGACCGCTTCCTGGTGCGCGGGACGGTCGGTGCCGTAGGCGTAGTGGCGCATCGCCGACACGCTCTGCCAGAGGGAGAACGTGCCGACGAAGCGGGGCGGTCTGGCCAGGGCGACCGAAGCGATCAGCGATGGATCGGCCGCGGCCCGTCCTGCAGCCCGGGAATTGGCCCGCAGGAACGGTAGTGCGCGACGCAGCCGCAGCTGCCCGAGGGTGAGGACGGCCACCGGTCCGTCCTCCGCGTCCCGCGCGGCGCCGGGGTCGGTTTCGACCGGCATCGCGGGCCAGGAACCGGATATCCGCAGCGGCTGCAGCCGCACCTGCCAGCCTCCGGCCAGCCGTCGCGGCAGCGGGTCCTCGGCGAGGAAACGGTCGAGCGCGGCATCGTCCTCCCACGCGGCGAGCAGCGCGGCCCGGCCGGGGCGCGGCACGGGCGGACCCGAGGCGATGGCGCCGGTGAGCGTCGTCTGGGCGTACCGGAGACCGGGGGTGGAGTCCGGCCGTGGACGCTCGCGGAGGACGGCGCGGACGTTGCGGACACCGATGTCGGCGAAGTGAAGGGAAACGATCACGACGAGCCCCCGTATCTGGTCCTGTTGGGACAGTCCTGCCTGCCACGGCAGCTCCACCGGGTCCTGCTGATTCCGCTGATCCCGGCTAAGCTACTGATGCGTATACCAAGCGGTACACGATCCAGTATCCTTCATCACAGCGGCCATGGCGAGCCGAAATCACCAGCGGAACAAGCCAGTTCGCAGAGGGGGAGCGCATGGGCGGGATCGACCGCAGCCGCGCCGCGCGGGCCGAGGCCAGGACGCGTATCGAGGACGCGGCGGCCCGGCTGTTCGCGGAGCGCGGCTTCGCGGGCACCACCATCGGAGAGATCGCCGCTGAAGCGGGCCTGAGCAAGCCGATGCTCTACCGGCACTTCGACTCCAAGCAGGAGCTGCACCTCGCCCTGCTGGAGCGGCACCGCGACGAGCTGGCGGCCGCCCCGATCCGCGAACTCCTGCACGGTGAGGGCGATCTGGCCGCGAGGATGACGGCGATGTATGACGCCTGGTTCGGCTATGTGCAGAGCCATCCGTACACCTGGCGCATGATGTTCCGGGACACCACGGGCGACGCGCAGGTCGCTGCCTTCCACCGTGAACTGCAGCGCAGACAGCGGGAGACGGACATGGCGCTGCTGCGCGAGTTCGTGCCCGGCATCCCCGAGGCCGAGCTGGAACCCCTCGGCGAAGCGATCCGCAGTGCGCTCTACGGGCTCGCGTTGTGGTGGCTGGAGCGGCCCGACCGCCCGCGCGAGCTGCTGGTCGCGTCGATGGTGCGGATCACCCGTGGCCTGATCTCCACCGTCAAGGCCCCGAGCGGCGGGCACGGGGGGCAACGGGCAGGGCGTTGAAGCCGCCGGGGCCCCGGCGGGGGAGGACCCTCCCGGCCCGCCGGGAGGGTCGGCCTGAGCGGCCTCACACCACCGCCGGGGACTCCGGATGGAGCGCCGCCCGCAACTGCCCCGTCCAGTGGGCCGTCATCTCCTTCGCCACCCGGGTGTCCGGCGCGTACAGCTCGAAGCCGTGCCAGGCACCGGGCACATTGCGGACCGTGACCGGCACGCCCGCGTCCATCAGGCGCCGGGCGTAGGCCAGCCCCGCCTCGCGCATCGGATCGAGATCGCAGACCAGGACATGGGCCGGTGGCAGCCCCGACAGCTCGGTGGCGCGAGCGGGCGCGGCATACGCCTCCGCCTGTGTCGTCCCCTCCGGAAGGTAGTGCTGCCACGACGACTGGACACCGCGCCCGGTGAGCACCCGTGCGTCCAGGGCTCGCTCCGTGTCCGCTGCTGTGTCCGCTGTCGCGTCGGTTGCTGCGTCGGCCGCCGTGTCCGCCCCGACCCGGTCATCCAGATCGGGGACGCACAGCGACTGATAGGCGAGCTCCGGCCCGCCGCGGTCGCGGGCCATCAGGGCGACCGCGGCGCTGAGTCCACCGCCCGCCGACTTGCCGGCCACCGCGATCCGCGCGGGATCGATGCCCAGCTCGCCGGCCCGCCCGGCCACCCATTCCAGCGCGAGGTAGCAGTCCTCCACCGCGGCCGGATAGCGGTGCTCAGGGGCGAGGCGGTATTCGACGGTGATGATCACGGCGGGCAGTTCGCGGCAGAGCTCGATGGCCACCCGGTCCTGCCCCGGCAGCGCCCGGCCGAGGGCGAACCCGCCCCCGTGGAAATGCAGTACGGCGGGCAGCACGTTCCCGGCGCTACTGGTGTTCCCGGTGTCTTCGGCGGCGGTACCCACCACCCCCTCCGGACGGTAGACCTCGACCGTCAGCGTGCCGCCTTCCGTCAGCCTGCCGCCGTCCGTAGCTGCGCCGCCGCCCGTTCGCGGGATGTCGAACCGCTCGCTGCACACGCCCGTACGGTCCGCCGGGAAGGCGGCCAGCATCTCGTGGAATCCGGCGCGCGAGGCCTCGATGTCCTCATACGGATCGGAGTTCCGCGGCAACGCCTCAAAGGCCGCAACGAGTTCGGGGTGCACCCGCATCGCGGTCCGGTCAGTCTTCTCGGGCTGGACGCTCATACGGAGTGCTCCTCGTTCGGAAGGGACATGCCACAGCTTCTGCTCACGATCTCCGCCCGCACGCGCCCGCCCGCGCCCGCCGGCAAGTGGTACGCGCCCCCGCGGCCTGCACCGGCCCGCTGCCGGCGGCCCCGCTGCACCGCCCCGCCGTGCCTGCCGCCCCACCGTCCCCGCCGCCCCGCCGCACCCGCTCACTTCGCCTCCGCATAACACTCCACCACCGCCGTGGTGAACGGAAAGCGGACCGGAGTCTCCCCGAACGCGATCCGCCCGGCCGTCGCGGCGGCCGCCGTGATCGCCTCGGCGACCGTCGCCGCCTCCTGCGCGGGGCAGTGCACGATCACCTCGTCATGCTGGAAGAAGACCAGTTCGGCGCGGAGCCCGCCCTCCGACAACGAGTGGCGCAGCGCGGCCAGTAGCAACAGGGCCCAGTCGGCAGCGCTGCCCTGGACGACGAAATTGCGGGTGAACCGGCCGCGCGCCCGGGCGGCAGCCGAGCCGGTGCCGTAGGCCGGGGACGCTTCCTCTTCCTGGGGCAGGCCCGCCTCATCGGGAGGCGCGACGGAAGCGGGCGGGCTGGTGCGGCCCATCCAGGTGCGCACCAGCCGTCCTTCCTCGCCCGCGCGCGCCGCCTCGTCCACATACGCCACCGCGGCCGGATAGCGGCGGCGCAGATCGGCCATGTGCTTGAGGGCGTCACCGGACGTCTGGCCGTAAATGGCGCCCAGCAGACCGAGCTTGGCCCGGTCGCGGTCACCCCCGAACGCACGGGCGGCCAGGTCGGCGTACAGATCCTCGCCGCTGCCGGCCAGCTCCATCAGGCCCCGGTCGCGGGAGACGGCCGCCAGTACCCGGGGTTCCATCTGGGCGGCGTCGGCGACCACCAGGCGCCACCCCGGGTCGGCGCGTACGGCCTGCCGGATCACCTTGGGGATCTGCAGCGCACCACCGCCGTTGGTGGTCCAGCGGCCGGAGACCGTGCCACCGGGCAGATACTCGGGGTGGAAACGGCCGTCGTGCACCCACTGCTGGAGCCATGCCCACCCATGGGCGGTGTAGAGGCGATAGAGCGTCTTGTACTCCAGCAGCGGCGCCACCGCGGGGTGATCGATCTGTTGCAGCTCCCATTTGCGGGTCGAGGTGAGGGAAATCCCGGCGCGGGCAAAGGCCTTGACGATGTCCTGCGGCAGATCCGGGCGCACCCGCCGGCCCGTCCCGAAGGCCCGGGACACCTCGTCGGCCAGTGCCGCCATCCGGCGCGGCTCCCCTCCGCCCGGATAGCGCTCTCCCAGCAGCTCGTCGAGCAGCTTGCGGTGCACATCGGCGCGCCACGGCACCCCGGCCCGCCCCATTTCCGTGGCGACCAGCATGCCCGCGGATTCGGCGGCGAGCAGGAGCCGCATCCGGTCCGGGTGTTCCGCCCTCTCCGTACGCGCCATATGGCCGGCATAGACCTCCAGCAGCGCCGTGAGCTCGTCCGTGCCAGGAGGCAGCGGCACCGGGCCCGGCTCGAACAGGGACGGCTGGGCCTGAGCCGTACGGACCGGCGCGTCCTGCGGGACGGGCCGGTCGTGGAGCCGCGCCCAGGCGGCGGCCAGCGAATGCGGCTGGCCCGACTGACCCTCCTCATGGCCGATCAGCAGCGCCTCGGCGGCCTCCACGTCATAGCACCGCTCGACCCGCACCCCCGCCGTCAGCAGCCGCCGGTAGGTCTCCGCGGTGGACCGCCACACCCACCGCTCGACCTCGGGCCGGGTACGCACGGCCTCGGCGAGCGAGGACTCCCGCACCACCGGCCCGGCGGGCCGCCCCTCCCGGTCGAGCGGGCAGAGACGAGCACCCCCGTCGCCCGTCTCCACCACCGCCCATCTCATGCCTCCGAGTCTTCCACCAGGGTCTGACATTCGCCCTGACCAGCGCAGACGACACGACCCCGGCAGCCCTCATGCCGGCGAGACCCCCGCGGCCCGTCCCTCCCCGCAGCCCGCCCCTCCGCAGCCCGTCCCCCCCCCCGGCACACCCCTCTGCGCCCCCGGGCCGAGGCAGGCTGTCGCCACTCCCTCGGCCGAAACGCCGCAACCAAGGCGCCATTTCCCGCGGAGCCACCTTCAACCGGAACTGATCACCACCGGGTTGACCTTTGGCGCACCTGCGGTGTGCCCGACACCCTCAACGCCGCCGCCCGCCGAATCCGGTGATCGGCAGCGCTTGCTCCGCAACTCGCCTTGCCCTCATGGCACTTGAAATCACCGTCCAGCGGGTCGGCAGCCCGCCGGGAAATGCCGGTAAGAATTCTTCGTACCGGATTCTGAAATGCCAAAACGGCATCCGGAAGGCGAACTCGGCCCGGGGTGGTGATATGTATCTATGGTTTCGTGGCATTTGGGTGAAACGGCGAAACCGCACCCCCAGAAGCGAGTTGACCAGTGCGCTCCGGAAACGGGCACTCCGCTTCGAGAAGGGTAAATCGTGATCAAGAAGGTCCTGGCCACGACGGCTGTAGCCGCGTCCGTCGTCGGCATCTCGGCAACGGCCGCCCCCCAGGCGATGGCGATCGGCAACCACAACGGCACGTCGACGGTGAACGGCAACGGTGCCAAGAGCGCGTTCGGCAACTCCACCACCGTGGGCAAGATGAGCCCGCAGCTGGAGCTCGTCCAGGGCTCGTTCAACAAGCCGTGCATCGCCCTGGGCAAGGTGAACAGCCAGCTCGTGGGAGGCTGGTGGCCGGCCGCGATGCAGGACATCAACGTTCTGTCGTCGCCGCAGAACCAGCAGTGCGCCGAGAACTCCACCCAGGCCAAGGGTGACGAGCCGCTGTCGCACATCATCGACGACATTCCGATCCTGTCCGGGAACGGCGTCGGCAACCACTGAGCCGGCCATCGGCCGCAGGCCCGGACCGCCGGCTCTCGTTTCCAGAGCGGTCCGGGACCTGGGGAACCCCGTTGGGAACCGTAGGGACGGAATTCCTCGATCCCCCTTTCGGTAGGAATTCGTATTCGGCGGGTACCTCGCCTGTTCGAACTCCGGTGTTTTTTCCGCGTCGTATGCGCGGCGACAATCTCCTGAAGCGGTGCTGCATCGTTCGGGCGATTCCTCCGAAAACCTCCCGGCAAGAGTTTCGTGCCCGAGGGGAAATCGTTACCAATATCGCAGCGGTGTTACGGGCGAGCAGAAAACCGCCCGTGCGACACGACGGTCGTGTTCGCCACGGACCCGTTGCAAGGAAGGGCTGAAAGTGAAGTACGCAAAGGTCGCAGCGATCACTGCCGGTACGATCATGGCGGTGGGGGCGGCGTCGCCGGCCTTCGCCGACGCAGGGGTCGCCGGTGGCGCCAAGAACTCGCCCGGTGTGCTCTCCGGTAACGCCGTCCAGGTCCCGGTGCACATCCCGGTCAACCTCTGCGGCAACACCGTCAACATCGTTGCGCTGCTGAACCCGGCGTTCGGCAACACCTGCGTGAACGCCTGACTCGAAGGAATTCGAGCCAAGTCGATGTGACCTGGCCCCGGTGCGCGGTCACCTGCGCACCGGGGCCGGTCGCCATTCGCATGGTGCGGGTGGACGTACAGCGTCTGCAATTTTCGGGCGGCTCATCCGAGAAAGAGTGCAATTTCAGGGTTTCTCGGGACGTAGGAACTCGTTAGTCACGCTGAAATCGGTCATCCGAGCAGCGAAGTGATTGCCACATGTGGCGTTGCTGCCGCCGGACCGTCAAGCACCGCCCGAGAAGGGACAGTTGAAGTGAAGTACGCAAAGTCTGCCGCGGTTGTTGCCGGTTCCGTCATGGCGCTGGGGATCGCCACACCTGCATTCGCCGCCCAGCCCGGAGCCCCGACCATGAGCCTCAACGGCGGGCTGACCGACGCGCTGAGCAGCAAGCAGCTGGACGGCCACCAGCTCAAGCCGCTGGTCAACACGGTCAAGACCGCGGGGGGCAAGGTCAAGTCGGCCAACGCGAAGAAGCTGCTCCGTGGTGTCACCGGGCCGACCAAGAAGACTCCGCTGCTCGGCGGCCTGCCGCTCAAGTAATTCCGCGGATTTCACTGTCCTTCGGCTGCGCCCGGCGAGTGCGACGCGGTAGCGGAATTTTGTGTGACCCGACTACCGGCATGCGGCGCCCGAAGCTCCACCGCACCCCCGCGCTTTCTCGCCCAGGCTCCCGGCCCTGGTCCGGAACGGGAGTACCGGCCACGATGCCGGTCCGTAGAAGTGACCCCGGAAAGCGGCCCGGGAAAGCTGCCCGGGAAAGCTGCACGGGAATGTGGCTCCGGTGGCCAGCTCATTTGAGTGAATGAGAACAACCAAAAACATCCCTGTGAGTTGGGCAGTTTGC
This sequence comes from Streptomyces lydicus, assembly GCF_004125265.1. Classification (GTDB taxonomy): domain Bacteria; phylum Actinomycetota; class Actinomycetes; order Streptomycetales; family Streptomycetaceae; genus Streptomyces; species Streptomyces lydicus_C. Next base: position 3,957,058 of record NZ_RDTE01000003.1, on the reverse strand, counting down.
CCGGCCCAAGGGCATCCCGAAACACGAAGGATCAAAATGATCAAGAAGGCTTTGGCCACCGCAGCCGCGGCTGCGTCCATCGTCGGCGTGGCCGCCGCTGCCGCCCCCCAGGCGATGGCGATCGGCAACCAGCACGGAACGTCTTCCGTCAACGGCAACGGCGCGCAGCAGTATTTCGGAAACTCCACCACCTACGGCTACATGAGCCCGCAGATCGGTCTGATCCAGGGCTCGTTCAACAAGCCCTGCCTGGCCATGGGCAAGCTGAACCTCCAGGGCGTGCACGGCTTCGCGCTGCAGGACCTCAACATCCTGTCGTCGCCGCAGAACCAGCAGTGCACCGAGAATTCCACCCAGGCCAAGGGCGACGAGCCGCTGTCGCACATCCTGGACAACATCCCGGTCCTTTCCGGCAACGGCGCCGGCAACCGCTGACCGGCTGATGATCACCCGGGCCGCCCGGTCCTCCTTCTTCCGGGCGGCCCGGGTTTCTGCTGTCCGGCACTGGAGCGGAAATGTTATTCGCTCGTGACGGAACTCCGCCGTGCCGGATCGTTAGGAATGATGTGTGGAGGGAAGCGTGCCAATGCCCTTGCGAGATTGATGGGGCTGCGAGGGTATTGGCATGCCGTCCGAAGCGAGGGCAGGGCCTGCGAATCCGTTCAGTGGTTTCGCGGGCCCTGCGTCGTGTGGTGGCGAAGTGCCATGGAGATCGGGCGTTCCGGGCTGCCCCGAGAGCGACAAGTCGCATTGTCGGTATGCGAATTGGGGCGGGACACCGGCGGCAGCGGAAGCTGATTCCCATGCGGAAGGCCTGGTGCCTGCTATTCGGGTGACGGTGCAGAACTCAAGCCCGTATGGCGGGTTGTTCAAACAGGGCTCCCGTGTCGGGAGTTTCTTCTCCTGAAGGGTTTGCGTGATGAAGAAGATGATGGCGGGCGCGGCTGTGGCGGCGTCGCTGATCGGTATCTCCGCTGCGGCCGCTCCCGACGCCATGGCGATCGGTGACCAGAGGGGCACCAGCACGGTCAACGGAAACGGGGCGACGTCGGTCTACGGCAACTCCACCACGCGCGGCCACCTGAGCACCCAGCTCGGGCTCGTCCAGGGGTCGCTGAACGACGTGTGCCTCGGTCTGGGCAAGGCGAACCTCCAGGGTGTGCACGGCTTCGCGCTGCAGGACCTCAACATCCTGTCGTCGCCGCAGAACCAGCAGTGCGCCCACAACTCGACGCAGGCCAAGGGCGACGAGCCGCTGTCGCACATGATCGACGGCATTCCGGTCCTCTCCGGGAACGGCGTCGGCAACGGCTGAGCGCAGGCGGCCTCGGCCGTTCCCCCGCGTGTGTCACCGGGCGGCCGGCGCCGCGTATGGGCTGCCGGCCGCCCGGTCGTGCGAGCGGAACGCGCGGTGCGGGCGGCGGTCCGTGGGCAATGACTGCAGAGGAGGGACGAGAGATGCGACAGAGCCTGAAGACGTGTGTGTTCGTGGTGACGGCGGCGTCGGGCGTGCTCGGCGCGGGTGGCGGTGTGGCGTATGCGGACGCCGGCGCCGGGGGCGGCGCGAAGAACTCGCCGGGTGTGCTGTCCGGGAACAGCATCCAGGTGACCGTGGACACCCCGGTCAATGCGTGCGGCAACTCGGTGGACGGTGGCGCGGCGCTCAACCCGGCGACGGGTGCCTCGTGCGGGAACGGTGCGGTACCCGGAGCGGCGGCCCGCCGGCCCCTGAACGCCGCCCCGCCGCCCCCGGTGGCGCAGCGGCCCGCCGCTGAGCGGGTCCGGCGGCACACGGCCCCGGACGGGACGCCCCACCGGGAACGGCCGCCGAAGGCGCAACCGGCGAAGGCGGCGCCGCAGCACGCCCGGAAGTCCGCGGAGGGCCCGGGGGCGGTGCCTGCGCCGCGGTCGTCCGCACGGGACGCGCGGGCAGGGGCACAGACGCGGGCCGGGGCCTCGGCGGGCTCCGGGCTGCTGGCGTCCACCGGGCCCGGCGAGCTGGGTGTGGTCGCGGGTGCGGGCGGCGGGCTGCTGGTGGGAGGGGCGCTGCTGCTGCGCCGGTCCCGTACGCGTTCCAGATGAGCGCGAGGGCCGTAGGCGCGGGGCGAGGGCCCCGGGAATCCGGGGGTTCGATGGCCGGCCGAGCGGGTCCGGCGGTCCGCCCGGTCGAGTCGTCCGTCGGCATCGCCGGACGACTCGACCGCGGGCCGTCGTGCCCCGTTGCCCAGGGCGGCGCTGCGGCTGGAAGCGGCCCTGCGGGCGTACGACGGATCGTGCGGATCAACGCGGGAAGGCCGTTTCCGGCACGGGGAGGATCGTTTTTTCGCTCATTGGTGGGGACCCGTCTTGCGGGTGGGTGAAGCAGCGCTCTTCCGGGTGGGTGAAGCAGGGCGGAACCGGAAGCGCCGCGGGCCGTGCCGCATGCCGCGCCCTCTGGCAAAATTGGGGTGAAAGCCGCAAAAGCGATGGGTCGATGAGGTGGGGCCATGCTCGTTGCGCTGGCGCAGACGGACTGTGTGCTGGGCGGGGTGGCGGAGAACCTCGATGTCGCCCGTGAGCAGATCCAGCAGGCGGCGGCGCAGGGTGCGGATCTTGTCGTCTTTCCCGAACTGAGCCTGCACGGCTATCACTTGGGGGCGCTGGAGCGTGACGCGTCGCTCGCGGCGAACGATCCGAGGCTGCTGGAGCTGAGCACCCTCGGCCCCGATGTGCTGGTCGGCTTCCACGAGCACACCAGTCTGCGGGCCTACAACACCGCGGCCCACTACGCGGCCGGTGAACTGGTGCACGCCCACCGCAAGCTGTACCTCCCCAACTACCTGGCCTGGGAGGAGCGCAAGCACGTCAGCCCTGGGCAGTCACTGCGCGCGTACGAGCTGAAGCGGGACCGGAGCGGGGGCCGGGGCGCGACGCTGGTGTGCAATGACGCCTGGCAGCCGGCCCTGCCGTGGCTGGCGGTGCAGGACGGTGCCGAGGTGCTGTTCGTCCCGACGAACAGTGCGGCGAGCCTGGATCCGGAGGCGATGGACACCGGGCTCTACTGGGACACCCTGCTGTCCTATACGGCGAAGATGCTGCAGTGCTGGGTGGTCTTCGTGAACCGGGTGGGCAATGAGCACGGTGCGGCGTTCTGGGGCGGCTCGCGGGTGGTGGACCCACGGGGCGCGGTGGTGGCGCAGGCGCCCAAGTGGGAGCCCTCGCTGGTCACCGTCGAGATCGACCTCGCCGAGGCGCGGCGGCAGCGCCGGGCGGTGCCGCTGGTCGCCGAGGCCCGGTTGGGGCTGATCGACCGCGAGGTGCGGCGGCTGATCGACGAGGGCGGCGATCACTGAGCGGCCGGAGGGGATGGAGCGGCCGGCGGCCCGGCCTCAGTGGTGGGGCCCGGCCTCAGTGCCGGGCGGCGGCCTCCGGGCGGGGCGCTGCGTCCGTACGGGGCGTCGCGTCAGGGCGGGGTGTCACGTCCGGCTCGTCGGCCTTGAGCGTCTTGACCTCGGCCTTGAGGATGCGCATCGAGCGGCCCAGTCCGCGCGCCATGTCGGGCAGCTTCTTCGAGCCGAAGAGCAGCACGAGTACCGCGATGATCAGGATCAGGTGCCAGGGTTCGAAGGCGTTGCGGAGCATGCGCGCGCTCGCTTTCTCGGGAGGGGCGGCGGACGTTCTGTCCAGTATCACCCCAACGGTCCGGCCGTCCGGTCCAGGGGGCGCCCCCCGGGGCCGGACGGCCGGCGGCACGGCTACCAGCTCGACTTGCGGACCCCCGGCAGGTAGCCCGCGTGCGCCTGCTCGCGCAGTCGTACGCGGGACAGGCCGAAGGCGCGGAAGTGGCCGCGAGGGCGCCCGTCGACGCTGTCGCGGTTGCGCACCCGGGTGGCGCTGGCGTCCCGCGGCTGGCGGGAGAGCTCGCGCCGGGCGGCGGTGCGCTCCTCCTCGGGGGTGTGCGGGCTGCGGATGACGGCCTTGAGGACCGCGCGCCGGGCCGCGTAGCGGGCGACGGTCATCCGGCGCTTCTCGTTCTTGGCGATCTTGCTCTGCTTGGCCATCAGACCTTCTCCCCTCGTGCGCGGATCCGGGCGACGGCCGCCTCGATCCCGATCGTGTCCACGGTCTTGATGCCCCTGGTGCTCAGCGTGAGCCGGATGTGCCGGCCCTCGCTCTGCAGCCAGTAGCGCTTGCGCTGGATGTTGGGGTCGAAGCGGCGCGGGGTGCGCCGGTGCGAATGGGAGACGGAGTTGCCGAAGCCCGGCGCGCGGCCGGTCAGCTGGCAGTGGGCGGACATGGTGCGGTCCCTCCGGTCGGGGCCCCTGCTGAGAGCCTATTGAAAATGGAAACCATTTCCGTATACTAACCCCATGGCCCGCAACGAACTACGCCCGGTCGTCAAGCTCCGGTCCACCGCCGGCACCGGCTACACCTACGTGACCCGCAAGAACCGCCGTAACGACCCCGACCGCCTGGAACTGCGCAAGTACGACCCGGTGGCCGGCCGTCACGTGACCTTCCGAGAGGAGCGCTGAGCACCGTGAAGCCTGGAATCCACCCCGCCTACGGGCCGGTCGTCTTCCGCGACCGGGCCGCCGACGTCGCCTTTCTGACCCGTTCGACCGCCACCAGCGACAAGACGATCGAGTGGGAGGACGGCCGCACCTATCCCGTCATCGACGTCGAGATCTCCTCGGCGAGCCACCCCTTCTACACGGGCACGTCCCGGGTGATGGACACCGCGGGCCGCGTCGAGCGGTTCGAGCGCCGCTACGGCACCCGCGGGGCCCGCTGATGGAACCGCTCAACGTCGTGCTGGTGGGCGGCCTGCACGCGGAGGCGCGGCAGGCCGCCGTCGACCGGCTGCTGCGCTCCGTCCCCGGCAGCGTCGCCCTCCATCACGACCTCGCCTCGGCCGCCGAAGGCACCGTGCGGCGCACCGTCCGTGACGCGGGCGGCACGCTCGACACCGGTGACGCACCGCTGGTCAACGACTGCGCCTGCTGTGCGCTGCGCGAGGACCTGGTGCCCGAGCTGGAGCGGCTGGCCGCCGGGCGCACCTGCCGGCTGGCTGTCGTCGAGCTGTGGGACTCGGTCGAGCCCAAGGCGATGGCCGAGGCGGTCACCGCGTGCGGGAGCGAGAACTTCGCACTGACGGGGGTGATCACCGCCGTCGACCCGGCGCTGCTGCTGCCTTACCTCGGCTGCGGCGACGACCTTGCGGAGGCCGGGCTCGCCGCCGCGGCCTCCGACCGGCGCACGGTCGCCGACACCTGGGCGCGGCAGCTGGAGTACGCGCCGGTGCTGGCGATCGCCACGGGGGAGGAGGCGGCGGACCCGGCCGACCTCGCGCTGCTCGCCCAGCTGCATCCGATGGCGCACCAGGTCCCCGTCGAATCAGGGGAGTTGGCGGCCGCAGCGAGGGCCGGCTTCGATGTGGCGGCGGCCGCGGCGCGCCAGCACCCGGCCTGTGCGCTGCTGCCGCAGGAGGCCGATGCGGAGGGTGTCGGCACCCTCGTGTGGCAGCACACCCGGCCCTTCCACCCCGAGCGGCTCTACGGCGCGCTGGAGGATCTGACCTGCGCGGCCGCGCGCAGCCGGGGCCGGTTCTGGCTGGCCGACCGCCCCGACACCCTGCTGTCGTGGGACGCGGCCGGCGGGGCGCTGTGTGTGGAGAACGCCGGCCCCTGGCTGGCCGCACTGCCGGACGCCGCCTGGGAGATGGTGCCGCCGATGCGCCGGGCCGCCGCCGCGCTGGACTGGCACCCCGAGCACGGTGACCGCGTCCAGCATCTGGTCTTCACCTCGCCGGACCTCGACCGCGAGGGCCTTGCGTCCCTCCTGGAGTCCTGCCTGCTCACCGACGCCGAGTACGCGGGCGGCCGCGCGGCCTGGAAGAGCCTGCCGTCCGCCTTCGACGCCCTCCTCGACCCCGTTTCGTGAGCTGACGGCCGCGGCAGTCAGCCAGTCCGCCCGTCAGCCCGCCCGCTCGTGCGGAGCCGGTTCCGCCCGGCTCGTCTCCGTCAGCACATCCCCGCACCCCGTACACGCCCTCGCCCCCCCTGCGCCCCGTACGCGCCCCCCTGCGCCCCGTGCGCCCCCCGCACCCCCGCCCCCGTACAAGGAAGCCCCCATGCCCCGTAGGCACGACCCGCGCCGGACATCCACGCCCCGCCCCAACCCGCTGGACGCGGCAGGCATTACCTACATCGACTACAAGGACACCGATCTGCTGCGGAAGTTCCTCTCGGACCGCGGCAAGGTGCGCAGCCGCCGGGTCACCCGGGTCAGCGCGCAGCAACAGCGGCAGCTCTCCCGGGCGATCAAGAACGCACGGGAGATGGCCCTGCTCCCGTACGCGTCACGGTGACGGCCGTCTCCTGGTGACGGGCGCCGTCCGGTGACGGGCGGGAGGTCCCCTGCGGATGACGCGCAGGGGACCTCCTGGCGTGTACGGGGCGGGGCGGGGCGGCCCCGGCGCCCGCGCATCTGCCGGGCGTCTCCCCCCCCCGGAACCCACAGGGCGTGGCGCACGTCTCTTCCACGGCCGTGAGGGCTTCGGGTCCGCGGTCCGTACCAGGTACAGGGCGCACCTGAGCAGGGGCGACGAGCGGAAGCCGGCCGCGGGGGAGCGGCCGGCCCGGGTGCTCGACGAGCTGTGACCGCCTCTGCACCGGCTGTCGTGCACGTGCATCTGCGCATGCATCCGCATGAGAACGCGGCTATGCTCCCGGGCAGTTGACACCATTTATCACCGGGAGACCCCTGTGCTCCACGCATACAACGGCATGGCCGCCACAGATCTCCGTGATGTGGCATGGCAGAAGAGCAGGCACAGCAACTCCCAGGGTTCCTGCGTGGAGTTCGCCAAGCTGCCCGGGGGTGACATCGCCGTACGCAATTCCCGCTTCCCGGAAGGCCCCGCGCTCGTCTACACGCCGGCCGAGGTCCGGGCGATGCTGCTCGGCATCAAGGACGGGGAGTTCGACCACCTCGTACGGGACTGAGCGCCCGGGGGCCCGGAGGCCCGGCGGCCATAGGGGTGTCTCCCCACACGGCAACCGGGCGCCCGTACGTGACGGTGCGCCCGGTGTGCGGGAAGCGGCTACGGCAGCCGGAAGAGGGCCCACACGATCTTGCCGTGTGCGGCACCGGCCAGCGGATGCCAGCCCCAGCTGTCGCTGAAGGAGTCCACGAGGTACAGCCCACGACCCGACTCCGCGGCGGAATCCGCCTCCCCGGCGACCGGTGAGTCATCGCTCGGGTCCCGTACGGCACAGATCAGCCGGGAGGACCAGCGCATCAGGTGCAGCCGGGCGGGCGGGGTGGCGTCGTGGTGCTCCGGAGCGGCCAGGATCGCGTGCCGCAGGGCATTGGTGACGAGTTCGGAGACCACGAGGGCGACCGAGTCGAAGAGATCGTCCAGATCCCAGCCCTGCAGGGTCTCGCGAGTGAACGCACGTGCACTGCGCACCGATTCATAGCGCGGCGGGAGTGTGCGGGACGCCGATCCGGAGACAGCCAAGGGGTCGACGGGAGGAAAGCCCTGCCATAACGGCTCGAGCATGGTCAAAACCTTGGTCCCCATGCGAGGCACTCCTGGCGTTCGCGGACGTCATGACCCTGGCCGGTCAGCCGGATCTGGCGGATCTTTCACGAGCGTGCATGCGTGCGACGCCTATGGTTCCCAATGCGCGGGACAGATGCAAGGGCAGATGCACGTGCACGTGCCGTGATTGCGTCATCCCGGACGGTTTTCCTCCGGATTCTTCCCGTCAGTTCGTGTGGAGGGGTTGCGGGGGCCTCACACATCAGTAACCGGATGAGCACGCAACGGAGCCCGAACGTGGCAGACTGCGGCCCACTGTTGGACGGGGTGGGGTCACAGGAGGGTCTGAGAGGTGTCCGCAAGTGAGTCGAGCGGGTCGGTGGTGCGGCGGATCCTGCTCGGGTCGCAGCTCCGTCGGCTGCGTGAATCGCGCGGGATAACCCGCGAGGCGGCCGGCTACTCGATCCGTGCGTCCGAATCGAAGATCAGCCGCATGGAGTTGGGCCGCGTGAGCTTCAAGGCACGTGATGTGGAGGACCTGCTCACGCTGTACGGGGTCGGTGACGCCCAGGAGCGCGAGGCGCTGCTGTCCCTGGCGCGCGAGGCGAATGTGGCCGGCTGGTGGCACAGCTACACCGATGTGCTGCCCGGCTGGTTCCAGACGTATGTGGGTCTGGAAGGCGCCACTTCGCTCCTCAGAGTCTACGAAGTCCAGTTCGTTCATGGGCTGTTGCAGACGGAGAGCTATGCGCAGGCCGTCGTCAGACGGGGCATGCCGGATGCCGGGCCCGCCGAGATCGAGCGCCGCGTCGCGCTGCGCATGGAGCGCCAGAAGCTGCTGGTGACCGAGCGGTCGGCGCAGTTCCACTGTGTCCTGGACGAGGCCGCGCTGCGCCGCCCCTACGGCGAACGGTCCGTGATGCGCGAGCAGCTGAAGCATCTGATCGAGGTGTCCGAGAGACCGAACGTGCGGCTTCAGGTGATGCCCTTCAGTCTGGGAGGGCATGCGGGCGAGAGCGGAGCCTTCACGATGCTCGGCTTCCAGGAGTCCGGTCTGCCGGACGTCGTCTACCTGGAGCAGCTGACGAGTGCGCTCTATGTGGACAAGCCCGAAGAGGTCGCGCAATACGCCCGGGTGATGGACCGCCTCCAGGAGGAGGGGCCGAATCCGGCCGAGACCAGGGACCTGCTGCGCGGACTGCTCCAACTGATGTGACGCGTCGGTAGGATGGCGCACCATCAGGAGTCAGCACCCCCCAATGCGGCGCCCTGAGCGCCCTGTTCTCCAGATCGGGATGGCATGTCCTACTTCGACGAGTTGGCGTATCAGTTCATCGACGGCGAATGGCGGGCCGGCAGTGGTTCGTGGGACATCGTCGACTTCAATCCCTATAACGGGGAGAAGCTGACCTCCATACCCGTCGCCACCGTCGAGGAGATCGACCAGGCCTACCGCGCCGCCGAGCGCGCGCAGCGGGAGTGGGGCGCCACCAATCCGTACAGCCGGCGGACCGTCTTCGAGCGGGTGCTGCGGATCATCGACGACCGTGAGGCGGAGCTGGCCGAGACGATCGCCGCCGAGGTCGGCGGCACGCTCGTCAAGGTGGGCTTCGAGCTGCATCTGGCCAGGGAGTTCCTGCGCGAGGCGATCCAGCTGGCGCTGCGTGCCGAGGGCCGCATTCTGGCCTCGCCCATCGACGGCAAGGAGAACCGTCTTTACCGGCTGCCGGTCGGTGTCGTCGGCGTCATCAGCCCCTTCAACTTCCCCTTCCTGCTCTCCCTCAAGTCCGTCGCGCCGGCCATCGCGCTCGGCAACGCGGTCGTCCTCAAGCCGCACCAGAACACCCCGGTGTGCGGCGGCGGTCTGGTCGCCAAGATCTTCGAGGAGGCGGGGCTGCCGGCGGGGGTGCTCAACGTCGTGGTCACCGATATCGCCGAGATCGGCGATGCGCTCATCGAGCACCCGGTGCCCAAGACCATCTCCTTCACCGGCTCCGAGAAGGTCGGCCGGCATGTCGCCACGGTCGCCGCGTCGCACTTCAAGCACTCGGTGCTGGAACTGGGCGGCAACAGCGCGCTGGTCGTGCTGGACGACGCCGATGTCGACTACGCGGTGGACGCGGCCGTCTTCAGCCGCTTCGTGCACCAGGGCCAGGTCTGTATGGCCGCCAACCGGGTGCTCGTGGACCGCGCCGTGGAGCAGGAGTTCACCGAGAAGTTCGTGGCCAGGGTCGCGGCCCTGAAGGTGGGCGACCCCACCGACCCGCAGACCCATATCGGTCCGCTGATCAACGAGGGGCAGGCCGAGGCGATCACCTCGCTGGTGGACCGCGCGGTCGCCGACGGCGCCTCGGCGCTGCTGCACGGTGAGACCCGGGGCACGCTGGTGGCACCCAGCGTGCTGAGCGGGCTGCCGGAGGACTCCCCGCTGCTGCAGCAGGAGATCTTCGGGCCCGTGGTGGTGCTGGTGCCGTTCGACGGTGACGACGAGGCGGTGCGGCTCACCAACACCACGCCGTACGGGCTCAGCGGCGCCGTGCACACCGCCGACATCGAGCGCGGGGTGCGGTTCGCCAAGCGGATCGAGACCGGGATGTTCCACGTCAACGACGCCACGGTGCACGACGAGCCGATCGTGCCGTTCGGCGGCGCGAAGAGCTCGGGCGTGGGGCGGCTGAACGGCGATGCGATGGTGGAGGCCTTCACCACCACCAAGTGGATCTCCATCCAGCACGGGCGGTCGCAGTTCCCGTTCTGAGCGGCGGGGCGATCCCGGCGGGGTGATCCGCGGCCATCCGCCACGCGTTGCGGACAGAAGCTGACCGCATGGGTTCCTACCTTGAGTGATGTCGAAGGCGGACGGCGAGGAGCCGGCCGCCGGGGGATGTCACGAGACGTCACAAGGCGTCAGGAAAGGCGGATCTCATGCCCACTCACGTTCTTGCCGAGGCCCACGGCGACGAGGCCGGCGCGCTGCTGGCCTTCCTGGAGGCCCAGCGCGGCGGGCTGCGGCGGGCGGTCCTGGGGCTGACCGACGCCGAGGCGTCCCGGCGGCCGAGCGCCGGTGAGCTGTCGCTGGCCGGCCTGGTCAAGCATGTCGCACAGACCGAGCAGGGCTGGATCGAGACCGCCCAGGAACGGCCGCATTCCATCGAGCGGACCCCCGAGACCTGGCACCTGAGCTTCCAGCTCGTGGAGGACGAGAGCCTGGCGGGGATGCTGGCGTTCTGGGAGAAGGTCGCCCGGCGTACGGAGGAGTTCATCCGCTCGCTGCCGAGCCTGAACGACACCTTCCCGCTGCCCGAGGCGCCGTGGTTCCCGCCACAGGCCCGGCAGTCGATGCGCTGGCTGATGCTGCACCTGATCGAGGAGACGGCCCGGCACGCCGGTCACGCCGACATCCTCCGCGAATCCCTGGACGGCAAGACGGCCTTTGCGCTGGTGGACGAGGAGCGCGCGGCCCGGCAGGGGTGAGCGCGGGGGTCTGCCGCGCGCCCTGCCGGGGCGTTCTAGGCTGACGGCAGGGCACGTGTAGGGATAGAGGAGACGATGTCGGCGATCCGGCTGTTGGTATTGGGCGCCGTGCGGCAGCACGGCCGGGCGCACGGCTACCAGGTGCGCAACGACCTGGAGTACTGGGGCGCCCATGAGTGGTCCAACGCCAAGCCCGGCTCGATCTACCACGCGCTCAAGCAGATGGCCAGGCAGGGGCTGCTGCTCGCCCATGACATCGCGCCCAGCACCGTCGGCGGCCCGCCGCGTACCGAGTACGAGCTCACCGCGGCGGGCGAGACGGAGTACTTCGCGCTGCTGCGCGCGGCGCTCGCCCAGCACGACCAGAAGGCCGACGTGCTCAGCGCGGGCATCGGCTTCGTCGTCGACCTTCCGCGGGCCGAGGCGGTGGCGCTGCTCAAGGAGCGGGTGCGGGCGCTGGAGGAGTGGCGTGGCACGGTCACCGGCCACTACACGCCCGAGGACGGGCCCGAACAGCTCGGCCATATCGGCGAGCTCATGAATATGTGGGTGCACTCCGCGGACAGCGGCGCGGTGTGGACGCGCGGGCTGATCGAGCGGATCGAGGGCGGGGCGTATGTCTTCGCCGGCGAGGGGGAACCGTTCGTCGGCGTGCTCGCCGACGGGCAGGAGAACCCGTACGCCGTGAAGGACGCGCACTCCGGGGAGGCCGAGGGCGGCGGGACCGGCGGGCACGAGGGCGGCGGCGGTGGCGGCGGTGGCCTCGCCAAGGAAGCTGATTAATCAAGTTTGACTAACCGCGGAACGGGGATTACCTTACCGCGATACGTAGTCAAACTTGACTACAGCGGGGAGGGGATGTCGTGACGGACCGCGATCAGGCGATCGTCGTCGAAGCACTGCACAAGCACTACGGCAACAAAGCGGCCCTGGACGGGCTGGACCTCACCGTTGCGCACGGAGTGGTGCACGGTGTCCTGGGACCCAACGGCGCAGGCAAGACCACCCTCGTACGGATCCTGTCCACGCTGCTGCGGCACGACGGCGGGCGGGCCGAGGTCGCCGGCTTCGATGTGCTGCGGCAGCCGGACGAGGTGCGGCTGCGGATCGGGCTGCTCGGCCAGCACGCGACGGTCGACGAAGAGCTCGGCGGGCGGCAGAACCTGGAGATGTTCGGGCGGCTCTGCCACCTCGGGGCACGCAGGGCGGGGGAGCGCGCGGACGAGCTGCTGGAGCGGTTCGGGCTCGCCGGTGCCGGCCGTAAGGCGGTACGCCACTACAGCGGCGGGATGCGGCGCCGGCTCGATCTGGCGGCGAGTCTGGTGCGGGCGCCGCGGATCCTGTTCCTGGACGAGCCGACGACGGGGCTCGATCCGCGGGGCCGTACCGAGGTGTGGCAGGCGGTGCGCTCGCTGGTGGGTGACGGTACGACGGTGCTGCTGACCACGCAGTATCTGGAGGAGGCCGACCAGCTCGCGGACCGGATCTCGGTGGTGGACGGCGGCCGGGTGGTCGCGGACGGCACTCCCGACGGGCTGAAGTCCGCGACCGGAGGCGACCGGATCGATGTCGTCCTGCACGACGCCGGGCAACTGGGCTGGGCGGCCGGTCTGCTGGAGGAGGCGCTGGGGAGCACGGCGGGCGGTGGCGCGGTCGCCGCGGACGCCGAGGCCCGGCGGCTGAGCGTGCCCGTCGCCGACCGGATGGCGGGGCTGGCCCAGGCGGTACGGGTGCTGGCCGCGGCGGGGATCGAGGCGGCGGACCTCGCGGTGCGGCGGCCGACGCTGGACGAGGTGTTTCTGCATCTGACGGGGGACGGCGCGGCCAAGACAGGCACGGCGGACAGGGAGGGCACGGCGGTATGAGCGGTATGGCGTGGGCGGTCACCGATTCCTGGACGATGACCCGGCGCGGTCTCACGCACTGGGCGCGACGGCCGGTGCAGATCGTCGTGCAACTGGTCTTTCCGGTACTGCTATTGCTGATGTTCGGGTACTTCCTGGGCGGCGGGATGGCCGTGCCGGGCGGCGGCGACTACAAGGAGTACCTGGTCCCGGGGATGTTCGCGCTCACCATGGCGTTCGGGCTCGAATCGACGATGATCGCGGTGACCCAGGACCTCGGCAAGGGGGTGCTCGACCGCTTCCGGTCGATGCCGATGGCGCCGTCCGCGGTGCTGGTCGGACGCAGCGTCCTGGACATGCTGCAGTCGGCGCTGAGTCTGCTGGTGATGATCGGCGTCGGGCTGGCGATGGGCTGGCGCTGGCACGGCACCGCGGCCGACGCGTTGGCCGCGGTGGGGCTGCTGCTTCTGCTGCGGTTCGCGATGCTGTGGATCGGTATCCATCTCGGCCTGCTCGCGGGCAGACCGGAGCTGGTGCAGGCGGTACAGATCCTGGTCTGGCCGGTGGGCTTCTTCTCCAACGCCTTTGTCTCCGCCGCGTCGATGCCCGGCTGGCTGGGCGCGATCGCCGAGTGGAATCCGATGTCGGCGACGGCGAGCGCGGTGCGTGAGCTGTTCGCCAACCCCCGGTGGTCCGGGGACAGCTGGGCGGCGGGCCACGCCGGACTGCTGGCCGTGGTGTGGCCCCTGGTGCTGCTCGCGGTGTTCTTCCCGGCGGCGGTGCGGAGGTACCGGGGGCTGGGGCGTTAGGGCAGGCGGGACGCGATTGCCGGGCCGTCCGGCAGCAGCCGGACGGCCCGGCGGCACACCAGGGCCTGGCGTCAGTCCCTAGTGGTGGAACGCCGTCGCCACGTTCTCCGGGCGCTGCATGGGCCCGGGTTGCTGCCGGAGTTCGGTCAGCAGCTCTTCCAGATCTGCGATGAACAGGTCGGCGAGGTCCAGGGAGAAGCCGTTGCGGCAGACCACCCGCAGGACGGACAGGTCCTCGCGCTTCGGGGGGAAGGTGTAGGCGGGGAGCAGCCAGCCGCGTTCCTTCATCCGCCGGGAGACGTCGAAGACATCGAAGGCGGTGACGTGGTCCGCGGTGGTGAAGGCGAAGACCGGCAGCTGGTCGCCCTGGGTGAGCAGTCTGAAGTCGCCCAGGGTGCCGATCCGTTCGGCCATCGACCGGGCCACGTCGCGGGTCGCCTGCTGCACGGCGCGGAAGCCGTCCCGGCCGAGCCGGAGGAAGGTGTAGTACTGCGCGGCCACCTGGGCGCCGGGACGGGAGAAGTTGAGCGCGAAGGTCGGCATATCGCCGCCCAGGTAGTTGACGCGGAAGACCAGCTCCTCGGGCAGCGCCTCCGTATTGCGCCACAGCGCCCAGCCGACGCCCGGGTAGACCAGGCCGTACTTGTGCCCCGAGGTGTTGATGGAGGCGACCCGCGGCAACCGGAAGTCCCAGACCACGTCAGGGTCGAGGAACGGCGCGATCATGGCGCCGGACGCGCCGTCCACATGAACCGGGATGTCCCAGCCCTTCTGCTTCTGGACCTCGTCGAGCGCCGCGCAGATCTCGGCCACCGGTTCGTACGACCCGTCGAAGGTCGAGCCGAGGATCGCCACCACGCCGATGGTGTTCTCGTCGCACAGCCCGGCGGCGGACTCCGCGTCCAGGTGGAAGCGGTCGCCCTCCATGGGGACCGTGCGCGCCTCGACCTCCCAGAAGTTGCAGAACTTCTCCCAGCAGACCTGGACGTTGGCGCCCATGACGAGGTTGGGCCGTGCCTGGCCCGGATACCGGTCCTTGTTCCGCTGCATCCAGCGCCGCTTGAGGGCCATGCCGGCCAGCATGCAGGCCTCGCTCGACCCGGTGGTGGAGCAGCCGACGGCCTCGGACGGGACGGGGGCGTGCCACAGGTCGGCGAGCATCGCCACGCACCGCTTCTCCAGTTCGGCGGTGCGCGGGTACTCGTCCTTGTCGATCATGTTCTTGTCCCGGCACTCCGCCATCAGCACCCCGGCCTGCGGCTCCATCCAGGTGGTGACGAAGGTCGCCAGGTTCAGCCGGGAGTTGCCGTCCAGCATCAGCTCGTCGTGCACGAACTGGTAGGCGGTACGCGGGGAGACCGGGCCGTCCGGCAGGGTGTGCCGCGGTGGGGCGGACTCCATGCCGGCGACCGGGTCGGCCTCCCCGTAGAAGGGGTTGACCGGATGTCCGATGTGCTTGCGGTCGGATGCCGATGCGCCTTTGTGCAGAGTCATCTTTCGCCCCTACCCGTCAACTGGCCAAGGAAAGGCCGTGTTTGACGGCCTTGGTGAACTTCACCACGCGCTCCGCCTGGATGCGGGCGGCGGTGCGCGCGTCGTCGTCGGGCGGGGTGTCCGGGCCGCCGACGTGAGAGGTGCCGTAGGGATTGCCGTCGGTGAACTTCGCCGGGTCGGTGTAGCCCGGCGTCACGAGGATGCCGCCGAAATGGTGGACGGTCTGGTAGAGCGCGAGCAGGGTGGACTCCTGGCCGCCGTGCCGGGTGGCGCTCGCGGTGAAGCCGCTGTAGATCTTGTCCGCCAGCCTGCCCTGCTGCCAGAGGCCGCCCAGGGTGTCGATGTACTGCTTGAGCTGCGAGGAGACGTTCCCGAAGCGGGTGGGGGTCCCGAAGATCACCGCGTCCGCCCAGAGCATGTCCTCGTGCGTGGCCTCCATGATGTCGGCGGTGGCCGCGGCGTTCGCCGCCCATGCCGGGTTGGCGTCGATCGCGGTCTGCGGTGCGAGTTCCGCGGCCCGGCGCAGGCGTACGTCGGCCCCCGCGTGCTCGGCGGCGTCCGCGATCCGCCGGGCGAGCTCGGCGATGGTGCCGGTCGACGAGTAGTAGATGACGGCGACCTTCACATCGTGCACGGGCATCGGCGCACCTCCTGGAACCCGACAATAGGGGCATAGGGGGTAAGTGGCCTCCAGGGTTCACCCAGTGGAAGCGCAACGGGAAGCGCAACGGGCGGGTGGCCGTCCCGAGGGACCGCCACCCGCCCGTATCCGTCTCTGCGGGACGCCGCCGGGCCCGCCCGGCGCCGGCTCAGCTCGCGCTCGCCAGCGACAGCTTCGCGGCGAAGCCGAGGAACGCCGCACCCGCACCCGCGGACAGCCCGGCCGTCAGCCGCTTGCGGCGGCGGAAGGTCGCCGCCAGAAACGTCCCGCTGAAGATCAGGACCGACAGGTACGTGAAGCTGAACAGCTGCGCCCAGGCGCCCAGCGTCAGGAACGACAGCACCGGATGGGCGTAGGCCGGGTCGACGAACTGCACGAAGAAGGAGATGAAGAACAGGATCGCCTTCGGGTTGAGCAGGCTGACCACCAGCGCCCTGCGGTACGGCCGCTCCACGGTCTCCTTCGGCGCCTCGGGTTCCCCGCTCCGCCGCTCGGCCCGGCGCGCCTCCCGGCCGTGCCACAGCGCCAGGGCGCCGCGCAGCATCCCGACGGCCAGCCACGTCAGATAGCCCGCGCCGGCGAACTTCACGACGGTGAACAGCACCGGGCTGGTCTGCAGCAGCGAGGCCACACCGCCGGCCGACAGCGTCATCAGCACCGTGTCACCGCACAGCACACCGGCCGCCGCCCGGTAGGCCACCCGCGGGCCGCGCCGGGCCGCCACCGAGACGACGTACAGCGAATTCGGCCCCGGCAGCAGAATGATCAGTGCGAGCCCCACCAGATACGTGGACAGATCCGTTATCCCCAGCATGTGCGGCAGGATCTCATCCCCCCGATCGCCGCCTCACCGGCTTTTCATGATGCGGACGTGCGCCTCACACGAGGTGAGGACACCTGGTGGAGCGCGTACCGGGACGTGGAGCGCGTACCGGGACGTGGAGCGCGTACCGGGACGTGGAGTGCGTACCGGGAAGGGAGCGGAAGTGAGCCGGTGCGCCACCCTCCGCCCGCCCCGGCCCGGCGCTCAGC
This sequence comes from Streptomyces lydicus, assembly GCF_004125265.1. Lineage (GTDB taxonomy): Bacteria > Actinomycetota > Actinomycetes > Streptomycetales > Streptomycetaceae > Streptomyces > Streptomyces lydicus_C. The sequence continues at coordinate 3,940,216 of NZ_RDTE01000003.1, read as the reverse complement.
CCTGCGGGGAGAGCACCACAGCCGTCCCGTAGGCGCACACCTCGGTGCCCACGTCCGCGGCCTCCGTGACATCGAAGCGGAACATCAGCACCGCATTCGCACCCCGCGAGCGGGCCTGTTCCACCAGCCGTTCCATCGCTGGTTACGGGTCTCGACCAGGGTCTTGGTCAGGCCCCGCGGTTCGCCGCCGATCATCGACTTCAGGCCCGCGCCGATCTGGCTGCCGAGGTGGCGATTGGGGTCTCCCCTGCTCAAGCGCAGTCGAGAGCTTGGGGAAGCACGGCCAGGCCGAAGACCTCGCCGATGACACGTTCCACGTGAAACCCCGGGACGTCGTTGGTCGTGACCACCAGCACATCGGACTGCGCATGCTGCCCGCCGCCGTACTCCTCGATGCCCATGGCGCGCACCTCCTTGCGGCCAGCATCACCCGGTCCCTGGGGCGCGGCCAGCGGTCGGGGGCGCTCGGGTGGGGCCCCCGGGGCCCGCCTGGAACCAAGGGGGGCCGTGTGGCGTTGATAGTTTTGGGCCGCACACGCGCCTGCACCCTCGTCGCTTCGCTCGTCGCACCGCACGATCCGGCGCCCTCGACCCAGGAGCCTTCACCCCGTGAATACTCTCGCGCTCGGCCCGCAGTGGCTGGACCCGGACTATCTGATCGCGACCTTCGGCCTGGTCGGCGTCCTGGTCATCGTCTTCGCGGAGTCCGGCCTGCTGATCGGCTTCTTCCTGCCGGGCGACTCGCTGCTGTTCACCACCGGACTGCTGGTGACGACGAACAAGCTGGACCGGCCGCTGTGGCTGGTGTGTTCCCTGGTGGTGCTGGCCGCCGTCCTCGGCGACCAGGCGGGCTACCTTTTCGGCCGCAAGGTCGGCCCCTCGCTCTTCAAGCGCCCCGACTCCCGCCTCTTCAAGCAGGAGAACATCGGGAAGGCGCACGAGTTCTTCGAGAAGCACGGACCCAAGTCGCTGATCCTGGCGCGCTTCGTACCGATCGTGCGGACCTTCACGCCGATCATCGCCGGTGTGAGCCGGATGAACTACCGCTCCTTCATCACCTTCAACCTGATCGGCGGCGCCCTGTGGGGCGCCGGTGTCACGCTGCTCGGCGCCTCGCTGGGGAACATCCCGTTCGTCCACCAGCACATCGAGCTGATCCTGGTCGCGATCGTGCTGATCTCCGTCGTACCGGTCGCCATCGAGTACCTCCGCGCCCGCGGCAAGGCCAAGAACGAGCAGCCCGCCCCGCCCCACCCGGCGGACCGCGCCCCCGCCCCCGACACCCGCCGCGGCCGCCACGCCAAGCGCTGACAACGGCAACGAGCCACTGGCCCCCGGACACCAGCCACCCCACCACCTCAGTTCCCACCCACAACGGGAGGCGACGGGCCGGTGAGGCCTGGGTACAGGACGTAAAGCGAAGCAGTCCGGTACCCAGGCCCCACCGGCCCGTCGCCGCACCCACAGCCCCGCGCAGCGGACCCGGCTCGCCGCAGCCGCCACGGCGGGACAGCCGAAATCGCCCTCCGCGGAACGGCAAAGCGCAGCGGACCGGCAGCGGACCGGTAGCCGAAACATCGCCCCCGCGCACGCGCCGTCCACCCCTATCAGGCATCGTGTCCTTCGTATCCGTCAGGAGGCTTACGAGGAGAGCGAAGAACCGTGGCGTCGGACCCACAACGCGGCCAGCGCGGCGCGAGCGGAAGTGGCAGCAGCAGCGGGAGCGGCGGCAGCCCGGACCCGGCAGATTCCGAGGAGCGCAAGCCCCAGCCGGACGAGGTGCACAGCGCCTTCACCCCGCCGCTGGGCGTGCCGTATCCGCCGCTGCCGGAGGACGAGCACCCCACCTCCGAGTTCGCGCTGCCCTCCGGCCTGCGCCCCGAGGTGCCGGCAGAGCAGGAGGGCTCGGCGTTCGCGCCGCCCAGCGGCACCACCGGCCAGACCCCGATGCCCGCCGGCTCGACCGCCCTGAGCTACGCCTTCACCCCGCCGCACGGCATCCCCGCCGTCCGCCTCACCAAGGAGGCGCCCTGGCAGGACCGGATGCGCACGATGCTGCGGATGCCGGTGGGGGAGCGGCCGGTCCCCGAACGCGTCGAGCGGGCCGACGACGAGAGCGGCCCGGCCGTCCCCCGCGTACTCGACCTGACGCTGCGTATCGGGGAGATCCTCCTCGCCGGCGGCGAGGGCGCCGAGGACGTCGAGGCCGCGATGTTCGGTGTGGCGCACGCCTACGGGCTGGAGCGCGTCGAGCCGACGGTCACCTTCACCCTGCTGTCGATCTCCTACCAGCCGTCGCTGGTCGACGACCCGGTCACGGCGAGCCGGACGGTGCGCCGCCGCGGCGTCGACTACAACCGGCTGGCCGCGGTCTTCCGGCTCGTCGACGAGATCGCGTCCGAGGGCATCACCCTCGAAGAGGCCTACCGCGGCCTCGCCGAGATCCGCCGTAACCGCCACCCCTACCCGAGCTGGGCGCTGACGGTGGCCTCCGGGCTGCTGTCCGGTGCCGCCTCCATGCTGGTCGGCGGCGGGATGCTGGTGTTCGTCGCCGCCGCGGTGGGCTCGATGCTCGGCGACCGGCTGGCCTGGCTGGCGTCCGCGCGCGGGCTGCCGGAGTTCTACCAGTTCGTGGTCGCCGCGATGCCGCCCGCCGCGGTGGGCGTCGCCTTCGGCCTGGCGCACGCCAATGTGCAGGCATCGGCGGTGATCACCGGTGGGCTGTTCGCGCTGATCCCGGGACGGGCCCTGGTCGCCGGCGTCCACGACGGGCTGACCGGCTACTACATCACCGCCGCCGCCCGTCTGCTGGAGGTCGGCTACCTCATCGTCGGCATCGTCGTCGGCGTGCTCAGCGTGCTCTACATCGGACTTCAGCTCAATCCCGGCCTGCGGCGGCTCAACCCCGAGCAGTCGCTGGGGGTGTACAACGAGCCGTTGGTGCAGATCGTGGCGGCCATGCTGCTGGCGCTGGCGTTCTGCGTGCTGCTCCAGCAGGAACGCAACACCGTGGCGTTTGCGACCCTGAACGGTGGCGTCGCCTGGGCCGTCTACGGCGCGCTCGCCTACGTCGCCAGGATAAACGCCGTGCCCGCCACCGCGATCGCGGCCGGACTGGTGGGCCTTTTCGGCCAGTTGCTCTCCCGCTACCGCTATGCGTCCGCGTTGCCGTACGTCACCGCGGCCATCGGCCCGCTGCTGCCCGGTAGCGCCACGTACTTCGGCCTGCTCAACTTCGCCCAGGGACATCTGCCACAGGGCCTGACGTCGCTGGTCCAGGCCGCCTCTCTGGCGCTGGCCATCGCGGTGGGGGTCAACCTCGGCGCCGAGGTCGCCCGGCTGTTCCTGCGGGCGCCCGGCCTCCAGGAAGCCGGCGGCCGCCGCGCCGCCAAGCGCACCCGCGGCTTCTAGCCGGCGGCACCCGCGGGCGGCACACCGCCCGCGACACGCACGACGGGCGGCAACCCAACCGGGTGCCGCCCGTTCGCGTAAGAAAATCAGTCCGCGGACCCCGGCGCGCCGCGGTCGGCGAAACCCCGCCGCGCGCCGGGACCGTACGGCTGTGTCAGTGCTTGCCGCCCTGCGCCTCAAGGCGCTTGTACGAGGCCTCGATCTCGGCCTCGGCCTCGGTGCGGCCGACCCAGTTGGCGCCCTCAACGGACTTGCCCGGCTCCAGGTCCTTGTAGACCTCGAAGAAGTGCTGGATCTCCAGGCGGTCGAACTCCGACACGTGGTGGATGTCCCGCAGGTGCTCCACCCGCGGGTCGGACGCCGGCACGCACAGCAGCTTGTCGTCGCCGCCGGCCTCGTCCGTCATCCGGAACATGCCGATGGCGCGGCACTTGATGAGGCAGCCGGGGAAAGTCGGCTCGTCCAGGATGACCAGCGCGTCCAGCGGGTCGCCGTCCTCGCCCAGGGTGTCCTCGACGAAGCCGTAGTCGGCCGGGTAACTGGTCGAGGTGAAGAGTCGACGGTCCAGGCGGATCCGACCGGTCTCGTGGTCCACCTCGTACTTGTTCCGCGAACCCTTCGGGATCTCGATGGTGACGTCGAACTCCACGGGTGGCTCCTCCATGATCAACACATACGTCTGGTGATTAAGTGTCCCCCACGCAGGTGTGTGGTGGCGAAAGGGGCTGGTCCGAGGTGCCGGAGACCGGAAAGTGGCAGGTCAGATGGCAGTCGGCGCAGCGGTCCGGGCGGGCGGCGCCGCGCGCGGCGGTCCGTGCGGCGCAGCGCGCGGCCGACGCCGCGCGCCGTACGGACGCGGCCGCACGGCAGGCCTGGGAGGCCACACCGCGCCAAACCCGGCAAACCTGGCAGCTGACGGCGGTCTCCGCAGCCACCGGCCTGGCGGTCGCGCTCGCCGCGGTGGCAGCGGCGGGGCCGTGGGACTCGGGTCAGCGTACGGCCGAGCGCGCACAGGCGGGCTCCATGGACGGTGCCAGTGGTGAGCATCACGCCGCCGACCCCGGGCGGGCACCCAGCGCCCCGCCCGTCCTGCCCGCGCTCGGCGACACCGCGCCCGGCTCCGCGGGCCGCGGCGCGGCCCCCGTGCCCACCGACGCGGGCCTCGCCGACGCGCTCTCGCCGCTGCTGAAGGACCCCGCGCTCGGCCCGCTGCGCACTGCCTCCGTTCTCGACGTCGCCGCGGGCCGCGAGGTCTTCGGCGAGGGCCAGGGCAAGGCCGCCACGCCCGCCTCCACCGTCAAGCTCGCCACCGCCGTCGCCGCGCTCTCCGCGCTCGGGCCCGACCACCGCATCGACACCACCGTCGTCATGGGCGGCAAGAACCGCATCGTCCTGGTCGGCGGCGGCGACCCCACGCTCACCGCCCGCGCCCCGCGGCACGGCGCCGAGGAACAGCCCGCGAATCTGCGCACCCTCGCCGACGCCACCGCCCGCGCCCTCAAGAAGCGCCACCTCACCAAGGTCGGCCTCGGCTACGACACCCGCGCGTACACCGGCCCCGTCCTGCACCCCATCGGCCCGAACGAGAACATCGCCCCCGTCACCGCCCTGATGGCCGACGAGGGACGCCTCGACGACAGCGACCACGGCACCGCCCCCCGCAGCACCGACCCGGCCCACGACGCGGCCCGCACCTTCGCCGGACTGCTCCACGAGCGCGGCATCACGGTCGACGGCGGCCCATCGGACGCCAAGGCCCCCGCGAAGCCCGACCGGATCGCCACCGTCCGCTCGCTGCCGCTCTCCGCACTCGTCGAGCGGATGCTCACCTACAGCGACAACGACATCGCCGAGGCCCTGGCCCGCCAGACCGCCCTCGCCGCACACCAGCCGGCCGGCTTCGCCGGTGCCGGAAAGGCCGTCCGCGCCGCCCTCGCCCGGCAGCACCTGCCGTTGTCCGGCGCGGTCTTCGAGGACGGCAGCGGCCTGGACCGCGACGACAGGGTCACCGCCGCCCTCCTCTCCCACCTCCTGCTGCAGGCCTCGTCGCCCGACCGGCCCGCCCTGCGCCCCGTCCTCACCGGCCTTCCGGTGGCCGCCTTCACCGGCACCCTCAGCGACCGCTACCGGGGCCAGAGCGCCGGCGCCGGCGCCGTCCGCGCCAAGACCGGCACCCTCACCGGCGTGAACACCCTGGCCGGCACCGTCGTCGACGCCGACGGCCGCCTCCTGGTCTTCTCCTTCATGACCACCGGCACCACCGACCCCCAGGGGGCCCAGCAGGCCCTCGACAAACTCGCCTCGGCGGTGGCCAACTGCGGCTGCCGTTAGACCCCGTCACCGCACCCACAGCCCCGCGCAGCGGACCCGGCCCGCCGCTGGGGGTACCTCCCACGCCCTTTAGGCAGTGGGGGAGCAACGGCGAGAAGCCCCCACGGCGGGACGGCCGAATACGCCCGCCGAGGCAAAGCGCAGCGAACCGGCTACCCCCCGGAGGAGCGCCCACGTACGGTGAACTCATGACGAGCATCGGTGGGACCGAGATGGTCGACTGGAACCTCGCGGTCGCGACCGCGACCCGGTTCGTACGGCCGGGGCCAGAGGTGAGCCGGGACGAGGCGCGCGCGATCGTCGCCGAGCTGCGCAAGCACGCCAAGTCCTCCGAGGCGCACGTCCGGGCCTTCACGCGGATGGCGCAGCCCGACGCGACGGGCGACGCGCCGCATGACACGCCGGTCCTCGTCGTGGACCGGCCCGGCTGGATCAAGGCGAACGTCGCCGGTTTCCGGGCCGTGCTCAAGCCGCTGCTGGCCAAGATGGAGGACCGCCGCTCGGCGGTACCCGGCGGCGCGGTGCTCGGCGCGGTGGGCGGCAAGGTCACCGGCGTGGAGCTGGGCATGCTGCTGTCGTTCCTGGCCTCGCGGGTCCTCGGCCAGTACGAGACCTTCGCCCCGGCCTCCCGGGACCTGCCGGCGGGCGCACAGGGCGGACGGCTGCTGCTCGTCGCGCCCAACATCGTGCACGTGGAGCGCGAGCTGGAGGTGGAACCGCACGACTTCCGGCTGTGGGTGTGCCTCCACGAGGAGACCCACCGCACGCAGTTCACCGCCGTTCCCTGGCTGCGGGATCACATCGAGGGCGAGATCCAGGCGTTCCTCGGGGAGACCGACATCGATCCGGGCACCCTCCTGGAGCGGCTGCGCGAGGCCGCCCAGTCGCTGGCCGGCGCCAAGCCCGAGGGCGAGGAGGAGAGCAGCCGCTCCCTCGTCGATCTGGTCCAGACGCCCGCGCAGCGCGAGATCCTGGGCCGGCTGACGGCGGTGATGTCCCTGCTGGAGGGCCACGCCGACTATGTGATGGACGGCGTGGGCCCTGATGTCGTGCCGTCGGTCGCCGAGATCCGAGAGAAGTTCCAGAAGCGCCGGGCCAGCGGCGCCGGACGGCTGGACCAGGCGCTGCGCAAGCTGCTCGGCCTGGACGCCAAGCTGCGGCAGTACCGCGACGGCGAGCGGTTCGTCAGCGCGGTCGTCGAGGAGGTCGGGATGGACGGCTTCAACCGCGTCTGGACGTCGCCGAACACCCTCCCGACCAAACAAGAGATCGCCAAACCGGCGGACTGGGTCGCGCGGGTGCACCGCAAAGCGGACGGGGCACCGTAATCGAACGGCGTGAGCTGGGCACGCCGGGTGGCAGTAGCGCGCCCCTTCAATCACCCGTCTGAGGGACCGATACGGATGGATAGGCGTGCAATGCTCGGGGAACCGCTCGCCTCTGTCACCATCTAGGCACTCTGTGTGACGAAGATGCCCTCACCGGCGGGCTCCCAGCTGAACGATTGGAAACGGACATGGGTCCCCATCCAGCGGTCGCCGCGATACGCCTGGCGGTCCGCCGCGTACTCCACGACGTCCTCACCCACCACTGCGCGCAGGACCGGCCCGAGCCCCCGCTCGTGCTCGTCGCCTGCTCCGGCGGCGCCGATTCGATGGCGCTCGCCTCCGCTCTCGCCTTCGAGGCCCCCAAGCTCGGCGTCCGCGCCGGGGGCGTCACCATCGACCACGGCCTCCAGGAGGGCTCGGACCTCCGCGCCGCCGAGGTCGCCCTGCGGCTGCGGGGCCTGCGACTGGACCCCGTCGAGGTCGTCGCCGTCGATGTGGAAGCGCCGAACCGGGTGGCACACGGCACCGCGTACCGGGGTGGCGGCGGGCGAGGGGCGGGCGGACCGGAAGCCGCCGCCCGTGACGCTCGTTACGCCGCCCTGGACGCCACCGCCGAGCGCCACGGCGCCACCGCGGTCCTCCTCGGCCACACCCGTGACGACCAGGCGGAAACGGTGCTGCTCGGCCTGGCCCGCGGCTCCGGGACCCGCTCGCTCTCCGGTATGGCGGCGACCAGCGGCAGGGACGGCCGCTACCGTCGGCCCTTCCTCGACGTGGACCGCCAGACCGCCCGCAAGGCCTGCCTGATCCAGTCGCTGCCCGTCTGGGACGACCCGCACAACACCGACCCCGCCTACACCCGCTCCCGCCTCCGCCACGAAGGACTGCCCGCCCTGGAGAAGGCGCTCGGCAAGGGCGTCGTCGAGGCGCTGGCCCGTACCGCCCAGCTCTCCCGCGACGACGCCGACGCCCTGGACGCCTGGGCGGCCGACGCGGAGGGCACCGTCCTCGACGACACCGGCACCCTCGACATCGCCGCTCTCTTCGCCCTGCCCCCCGCGGTGCGCCGCCGGGTGCTGCGCCGGGCCGTCATCGGCGCCGGCGCACCGGCCGGTTCGCTCTTCGCCCGCCACATCGAAGAGGTGGACCGGCTCATCACCGCCTGGCGGGGGCAGGGGGCCATCAACCTCCCCGGGCGAGTGGGTGTGCGACGGCAGGGTGGCAGACTGGTGATCCGGCAGGGCTGAGCCGCAGACGCTGCCCCGCATCCGAAGTCTCACGACTGACGCGAACACCGAACAGAGCGAGAGTGGCACGGGTGGACGACAAGGACATGGGCTCCGACCTTGAGTCGGTTCTCATCAGCAAGGAAGAGATCGACGCGAAGCTGGCTGAGCTGGCCGCGAAGATCGACGCGGAGTACGCGGGCAAGGACCTGCTCATCGTCGGCGTCCTCAAGGGCGCCGTGATGGTCATGGCGGACCTGGCGCGCGCGCTGTCCACCCCCGTCACGATGGACTGGATGGCCGTGTCGTCGTACGGCGCGGGCACCCAGTCCTCCGGTGTGGTCCGCATCCTCAAGGACCTCGACACCGACATCAAGGGCAAGCACGTCCTGATCGTCGAGGACATCATCGACTCCGGCCTGACGCTGTCGTGGCTGCTGTCCAACCTCGGCTCGCGCGAGCCTGCCTCGCTGGAGGTCTGCACGCTGCTGCGCAAGCCGGACGCGGCCAAGGTCGCCATCGACGTGAAGTGGATCGGCTTCGACATCCCCAACGAGTTCGTGGTGGGGTACGGCCTCGATTTCGCGGAGAAGTACCGCAATCTGCCGTTCGTCGGTACTCTCGCGCCGCACGTCTACGGCGGCTGAGGGCGCTTTGTGTGCCCGTCCGGCCGGCGTGGCCGGACGGGGCCCGGACCGGCTGCCGAGGGCGACGGGAACCCTTCGGGGCCGCCCGCCGTTGGAGCAGGGAGAACGGAATCCTCGGCTTCGTGTTCACCCTCGGCGCAGGCGCCGGGTGACAATGCTGGGGTACCGTCCGAAGGCAGTTCTTTTTCGGGCCAGTAATACACCGTACGCACGACCAGCCCTCCCAAGGGCGTTGTGCCTCACTGTGGCAGGAGGGACGGGGCCTCAGCGGCTCCGTATGGATGGACGTGAAGCGATACTTCCGTGGGCCGGTCATGTGGATCGTGCTGGCCGTCCTCGCCGTGGTCGTGTTGATGCAGGTCGTCGGCTCGTCCGGCGGCTACAAGACGGTGGACACCGGTCAGGTCGTCAAGGCGATCGCTGACAACAAGGTGAAATCCGCCGAGCTGACGACCGGTGACGAGAACAAGATCAAGATCGAGCTGTCGGGCTCCAACAAGATCGACGGCTCCAACAAGCTCCAGGCGAGCTACATCGGCGACCAGGGCGTCGACGTGGCCAAGAACCTGCAGGCCAAGTACCAGACCGGCGAGATCAAGGACGGGTACACCGTCTCCCCGTCGAAGCAGAACCCGTTCGTCTCGGTGCTGCTGTCGCTGCTCCCCTTCGTCCTCATCGTGGTCGTCTTCCTGTTCCTGATGAACCAGATGCAGGGCGGCGGCTCCCGGGTGATGAACTTCGGGAAGTCGAAGGCGAAGCTGATCACCAAGGACACCCCCAAGACGACGTTCTCGGACGTCGCGGGGTCGGACGAGGCGGTCGAGGAGCTCCACGAGATCAAGGAGTTCCTGCAGGAGCCGGCGAAGTTCCAGGCCGTCGGCGCCAAGATCCCCAAGGGTGTGCTGCTGTACGGCCCGCCCGGAACGGGCAAGACGCTGCTGGCGCGTGCCGTCGCCGGCGAGGCGGGCGTCCCGTTCTACTCGATCTCCGGCTCCGACTTCGTCGAGATGTTCGTCGGTGTCGGTGCCTCCCGTGTCCGTGACCTCTTCGAGCAGGCCAAGACGAACGCCCCGGCGATCGTCTTCGTCGATGAGATCGACGCCGTCGGCCGGCACCGCGGTGCGGGCCTGGGCGGTGGCCACGACGAGCGCGAGCAGACCCTCAACCAGCTGCTGGTCGAGATGGACGGCTTTGACGTCAAGGGCGGCGTGATCCTGATCGCCGCCACGAACCGTCCGGACATCCTTGACCCGGCGCTGCTGCGCCCCGGCCGTTTCGACCGGCAGATCGCCGTCGACCGCCCGGACCTGCAGGGCCGTCTCGAAATCCTCAAGGTCCACCAGAAGGGCAAGCCGGTCGCCCCGGACGTCGACCTCTCGGCCGTCGCCAAGCGCACCCCCGGCTTCACCGGTGCCGATCTGTCGAACGTCCTCAACGAGGCCGCGCTGCTGACGGCCCGGAGCGACGAGAAGCTGATCAACAACCACTTCCTGGACGAGGCGATCGACCGCGTCGTGGCCGGCCCGCAGAAGCGGACCCGGATCATGTCCGAGAAGGAGAAGAAGATCACCGCGTACCACGAGGGCGGACACGCCCTGGTCGCGGCGGCCTCCCCGAACTCCGACCCGGTTCACAAGGTCACGATCCTGTCCCGCGGCCGAGCCCTCGGCTACACCATGGTCCTGCCCGACGAGGACAAGTACTCCACGACCCGCAACGAGATGCTCGACCAGCTGGCGTACATGCTGGGCGGCCGCGCGGCCGAGGAGCTGGTCTTCCACGACCCGACCACGGGTGCCGCCAACGACATCGAGAAGGCCACCGCAACGGCCCGCGCGATGGTCACGCAGTACGGCATGACCGAGCGGCTCGGCGCGATCAAGTTCGGTACCGACAGCTCCGAGCCCTTCCTGGGCCGTGAGATGGGTCACCAGCGCGACTACTCGGAAGAGGTCGCCGCGCTGGTCGATGAGGAAGTCAAGAGGCTCATCGAGACCGCGCACAACGAGGCGTGGGAGATCCTGGTCGAGAACCGCGATGTGCTGGACAACCTGGTGCTGACGCTGCTGGAGAAGGAGACCCTCAACAAGGAGGAGATCGCCGAGCTCTTCAAGCACGTGGTCAAGCGCCCGGCCCGCCCGGCGTGGACCGGCTCCTCGCGCCGTACGCCCTCCAGCCGCCCGCCGGTGCTCTCGCCGCGGGAGCTGGCCCCGGCCAACGGCTCGGTGACCACGACCGCCGCCGTCTCCACGGAGAAGGCGGAGGCCCCCGAGGACCAGCGTCCCGAGAGCTGATTCCCGGGCCCACGGCCCCGGAATACATGCCGCGCCCCCCAGGCTTAATCTGGGGGGCGCGGCATTTCGCGATTCCACCGCGATGACGAGCGGCCGCAGAAGGAACGAGGCACCACATGACCGACCCTGTGACGCTGGGCGTCGACGGCAAGATCGGCACATTCGACGAGAAGCGCGCCGAGAACGCCGTCCGCGAGCTGCTCATCGCGGTGGGCGAGGATCCGGACCGGGAGGGCCTGCTGGAGACGCCGGCGCGGGTGGCGCGGGCGTACAAGGAGATCTTCGCCGGGCTGTGGCAGAAGCCGGAGGACGTACTCACCACGACGTTCGACCTCGGCCATGACGAAATGGTGCTGGTCAAGGACATCGAGCTGGTATCCAGCTGCGAGCACCATCTGGTGCCGTTCGTCGGTGTGGCGCATGTCGGCTACATCCCGTCCGCCGACGGCAAGATCACCGGCCTGTCCAAGCTGGCCCGGCTGGTCGATGTCTACGCCCGGCGCCCGCAGGTCCAGGAGCGTCTGACCACGCAGATCGCGGACTCGCTGATGGAGATCCTGGAGCCGCGCGGCGTGATCGTCGTCATCGAGTGCGAGCACATGTGCATGACCATGCGCGGCGTTCGCAAGCCGGGCGCCAAGACGACGACGTCGGCCGTCCGCGGCCAGCTGCGCGACGCCGCGACGCGCGCCGAGGCGATGAGCCTGATACTCGCCCGCTGAGGCGAGGAGCCCGGTACCCGCCCGCCGAGGCGCGTGCCCGGCACTCGCGCCCCATGGCGTGTGCCCGATAACGCCGACGGCCGGGCCCCTCAGGCGGTGCTTGAGGAACCCGGCCGCGGACGGGGCCGTACGGGGCGCGTACCGCCCCGTCAGGCCTTGAGGTGATTGCCCAGCCACTCCAGGGCGGGCGGGATCTCGCGACGCCAGGTGTTGAAGTTGTGGCCGCCGCTGTCGAGGATGATCGACGAGACCCGGCTGGGTGACTTCGTCTGCTGGATGAACCGCAGCGTCTGGTGGTAGTTGCCCTCTCCCTGTTTGCTGCTGGTGACCAGCAGGTTCACCTCGGGGGCCGGCAGGTGCTGCTGACGCCACAGCAGGTTGTTCTCGCGCTGCAGCTGCGCGTTGCCGCCGAAGAGGTCGCCGGTGGTGGCGTCGAGGGGGGCCTTGTAGACGCCGGAGAGGGCGACGGCGCTGGAGTACGCGTCGGGGTGGCGCATGGTCATCTTCAGCGCGCAGTAGCCGCCGGTGGAGTCACCGATGACACCCCAGCTCTCGGCCTCGCGCCCTATTCGGTAGTGCCCGGCGATATCCGCACGCAGGTCCTTGGTGAAAAAGGTCTCGGTCTGCGGGCCGCGCGGTATGTCCATGCACTCGGTGTCGCGGGGCGGCGCGACCGTCGGACGCATCATCACCAGGACGGTCGGCTGCATCTTGTGCTTCTTGAGCAGTTCGTGCTGGGTCTGCGGGAAATGCAGCTTTTTGTAGAGCGCCTGGGCGGTGCCCGGATAGCCGGTGAGCACCAGGGCCGCCGGGAATTTCTTGTGCGCGTATGCCTTCTGGAAGTACTGCGGCGGCAGATAGACGAAGGCGGGGCTGGCGATCCGGGAGTGCTCGCCCTGGATCAGCACCTTGTCGATGCGGCCGCCGACCGCCGGGCGCGCCCCGTTCCGGACGCTGACCCGCTCGGTACCCAGCATCTGCAGCTTGGTGCCGTTCGGCCCGGTCTGGTAATTGGTGACCACCCCCGGCTCCTGCTCCTGGCCGAAGAGGTCGGCCCAGGACGCGTAGAAGCCGAACGAGTCGTTGGCGAACAGGCCGATCACGGCGAAGAGGGAAAGCTGGGTCGCCAGCAGGAGGCCGACACGGCCGAGAACGGCGCGCCAGTTCCCCTTGGCCAGGCGGGGCCAGAGCCAAACGGTGAGGACGAACAGTGCCACCGCAACGAGGACGGCAAGAAGCAGCACTTTCTTGCTGGTGAGACCCATGTGGTGCTTTCTTCCGGGCGGCCGGGCCATCCGTCCGCTGGTGGAACCCCTAGCCCTGAAACGCCGTCATACAGGGCGCATAAAGTCCAGATGCTGCGACAAGGCTCGCACGTTCTCTCGACCGGGGCGACGGGAAAGTGATGTCTGACAGGCTAGATGGCGAAAAGTCGGAGGAGGTTGCGTGGCGTCCGCCACGCTGGCTCCGCGGTCCGCGGCCCGAAGCGGTGCCGGGGTTCGTCGGTACGGCCGGTGTGGTCGTCGGCCTGTTGAACCTCGCCGCCGGGATGTTCCCGCGGTTCCGGCACAGCCGGGTGCACGCCCTCGCGGAGGTGCTGCCGGGCGCGGTGAGCCCGCTGGCGGCCGCCGCGTCCCTCGTCGTGGGCATCCTGTTGCTCCTTTTGGCCCATGGGCTCAAGCGGCGTAAGCGGCGGGCCTGGGGAGCCGCCGTGGCGCTGCTCCCGGTGGGGATCGCCGCCCAGCTGGTCTACCGGCACTCCGTGTTCGGCGCGGTGCTCTCGCTGGCCCTGCTGGCGTTCCTGGTGTGGCACCGCAAGGAGTTCGCGGCGCTGCCCGACCCGCGCAGCCGCTGGAAGGCGGTGGCCAACTTCATCGTGCTCGGCGGCGCCGCCTTCGGCATCGGCATGATCATCGTCAGCTCCCACCCCGACCGGATCGTCGGCTCGCCCTCCGTCTGGGGCCGCGTCCAGCACGTCCTGTGGGGCCTGTTCGGCTTCGAGGGGCCGATCCGCTACACCCAGCACGTGGACTACACCGTCGGCTACTCCCTCGGTGCGCTCGGCCTGCTGACGGTCGCCACCACCGCGTACCTCGCCTTCCGCCCCGAGCACCCGGCGGCCCGGCTGACCGACGAGGACGAGCAGCAGCTGCGCGAACTGCTCGCCCGGCACGGCGCCCGTGACTCGCTCGGATACTTCGCGCTGCGCCGCGACAAGGGCGCGGTCTTCTCCCCGACCGGCAAGGCCGCGGTCTGCTACCGGGTGATCTCCGGCGTGATGCTCGCCAGCGGCGACCCGATAGGTGATGTCGAGGCCTGGCCGGGCGCCATCGAGCGCTTCATGGCGGAGGCCAAGGCGCACTCCTGGACCCCGGCGGTCACCGGCTGCAGCGAGACCGGCGGCCAGGTGTGGACCCGGGAGACCGGGATGGACGCGCTGGAGCTCGGCGACGAGGCGATCGTGGAGGTGGCCGACTTCACCCTCGGCGGCCGCGCGATGCGCAACGTACGGCAGATGGTCAAGCGCATCGAGCGCAACGGTTACGAGACCCGGGTGCGCCGGGTGCGCGATCTGGAGCCGGCGGAGCTGGCGCAGATCCAGAAGGCCGCGGACGCCTGGCGGGACACCGATACCGAGCGCGGCTTCTCCATGGCGCTGGGCCGGATCGATGCGGTGGCCGACGGCGACGCGGTGATCGCCACCGCGCATCTGCCGGCCGGCGAGGGCGAGGAGCCCGGCCCGTACGGGGACCTGAAGGCGATGCAGCACTACGTGCCGTGGGGCGACAGCGGCATCTCCCTGGAGCTGATGCGTCGCGACCGCAGCGCCGACCCCGGTATGAACGAGCTGCTGATCGTCGCCGCGCTGCAGGCCGCCCCGGACCTCAAGATCAAGCAGGTGTCGCTGAACTTCGCGGTCTTCCGCTCCTCCCTGGAGCGCGGCGAGAAGCTGGGCGCGGGGCCGGTCATCCGGGTCTGGCGCGGCATGCTGGTCTTCCTGTCCCGCTGGTACCAGATCGAGTCGCTGTACAAGTTCAACGACAAGTTCCGGCCACGCTGGGAGCCCCGCTTCGTGGTCTTCCGCAACAGCCGGGACATCCCCCGGATCGGCCTGGCGGCGCTGCAGGCCGAGGGCTATCTGGAGCTGAGCCTGCCGCGCGTGCTGCGGCGCAGGAAGCCCGTCGAGCCGCGTCCGTGCGTGCACACGGCGGAGCCGGTCAAGGCGGCGGGCGCGGTCGAGCGGGCGGCCTGACCGACCGCCTGACCTCGCCTGACCGACCGCCTGACCGGCTGCCGGGCCAGGCGCCGGAGGGGTCCGTTCCGCGTTGCCCGGAGGGTGCCGGCGTCCGGGCGGTCCCGCAGCCGACGGCAGCAATCCGGCCGGTCGGCACACGGCCTAGGCTGGTGTCATGAGTACCTTGCGTGGCCGGGTGGCCGGACTGCCGGACTGGGAACGCTGCGCGGTGATGGGCGTCGTCAATGTGACGCCCGATTCGTTCTCCGACGGCGGTGACTGGTTCGATACCGAACTCGCCGTCAAGCACGGTCTCGACCTGGTGGCACAGGGCGCCGACATGGTGGACGTGGGCGGTGAGTCGACCCGGCCGGGCGCGGCGCGGGTGGACGAGGCCGAGGAGCTGCGCCGGGTCGTCCCGGTCGTCCGGGAGCTCGCCGCCGCCGGTGTCGTGGTCTCCGTCGACACCATGCGCGCCTCGGTCGCCGAACAGGCCGTGGAGGCCGGGGCACGCCTGGTCAACGACGTCAGCGCAGGCGCCGCCGACCCGGCGATGGTGCCCGTGGTGGCCACCCACCACGTCCCGTTCGTGGTGATGCACTGGCGGGGCCAGTCGATCGACATGAACAACCGCGCCGTCTACGGGGACGTGGTCGCGGAGGTCGTCGACGAACTCGCCCGCAGCGTGGAGCGCGCGGTGGCCGGCGGGATCGACCCGGACCGGATCGTCATCGACCCCGGCCTGGGCTTCGCCAAGAACGCGGAGCACGATCTCGCGCTGGTCGCCGGGCTGGCGCGGCTGCGGGCGCTGGGCCGTCCGTTGCTGGTGGCGGCATCGAGGAAACGGTTCCTGGGCAGGGTGCTGGCAGGGGGCGAGGGAGCTGCCCCGCCGCCGGCCCGGGAGCGGGACGCCGCGACGGCGGCGGTGTCGGCGATCGTGGCGCGAGAGGGGGCCTGGGCGGTGCGGGTGCACGAGGTCAGGGCGAGCGCGGACGCGGTACGGGTGGCCCGTGCCGTGGAGGACGCGGCGGCCCGGCGTGGCGGAACGGCCGGTACGGCCGGTACGGGTGAGATGAGCGACACGACGGCGAACACGACGGGAACGGTGTGAGCGGCTTGGGCCCACGGACGGACATCGAGCTGGTCGAGCAGGCGAACACCACGCTGTACGAGACCATCGAGCGCGGCGATCACGAGGCGCTGTCCGAGCTGTGGCTGGACGGTCAGGTGAGTGTGGTCCACCCCGGGTGGCCGGTGCTGCGGGGGCGCGGCGAGGTGCTGCGCTCGTACGCCCTGATCATGGCGAACACCGAGTACATCCAGTTCTTCCTCACCGATGTGGAGATCGATGTCGTCGGTGACACCGCGCTGGTGACCTGCACCGAGAACATCCTCAGCGGCGGGCCCGCGGAGGACGACGGTTCGGTGGGCCCGCTGATCGGCCAGCTGGTCGTGGCGACCAATGTCTTCCGGCGTACGGAGGACGGCTGGCGGGTGTGGTCGCACCACGGCTCGCCGGTGCTGGCGGACCGCGACGAGGAGGACGAGGACGACGAGGCCGGGGGAGCCGGCGACGGCGACGAGGACGCCCTCTGAGCTGGTTGCCGGGGGCTCCGGCGCCGGGGCGCGCCCGGGGCGCGGTCCGGGCGCGGCGGTGCGCCCGGGGACGTGATCAGGGGGCGGGCGGGGTGTGAGCCTTGCCATGCCGTCCGCCCTTGCGTCCGGGGCGGCGCCCTGCCCCGTCGTCAGGGGCGGGGGTCAGCCATCCGGGCGAGGGCGCACCCGTTCGAGCCAAGTGCGGCACGGGTAGGGGTGGGGCGTGTGCACGGGGGTAAGAGGCCGCGCGGACGATCTCCCGGTCTGCCGGATGCTGTTCCGAGGGGCGGCTTCTAGCAGCAGGACGGGGTCTTGTCCATAGCCCCCGTAGGCGAGGACTGTCGTTCCTCGAAGGTAGATTCGACGCCGGGGCAGTGTTGCCGGATCGCTCCGGCGGCTGCCCTGAATCCGACGAACAGTGGCGCCAGAGGTGCCGTGGACCAGTGGGAGTGATTCGCGTGGATCGTGTCGCGCTGCGTGGGCTGAAGGCCCGGGGCCACCACGGGGTGTTTCCCCGGGAGCGCGAGGAAGGGCAGACCTTCATCGTCGACCTGGTGCTCGGCCTGGACACCCGCCCGGCAGCGGCCGCCGACGATCTCGCGAAGACCGTGCACTACGGCGTCGTGGCCGAGGAGGTGGTGGCCGTCGTGCAGGGCGAGCCCGTCGACCTCATCGAGACCCTGGCGGAGCGCATCGCCGGCCAGTGCCTCAAGCACGAGGGCGTGCAGGAGGTGGAGGTGGTGGTGCACAAGCCGGACGCGCCCATCACCGTCCCCTTCGATGACGTGACCATCACCATCACTCGGAGCCGAGTATGAATTCCGCCCGTCAGCCGACCACCACCACTGATGGCACCGCCGTGCGGCGCCCCCAGCCCGGTGACCCGACCGTACAGCCGGTGCCCGCCTCCGTCGTGGAGCAGGTGGACGCCGCGGATGTGACGCTCTCCAACCCCAAACGCGCCGTGATCTCGCTCGGCAGCAACCTCGGCAACCGCCTGGAGACGCTGCAGGGCGCCGTCGACGCGCTGGAGGACACCCCTGGTCTGCGGGTCAAGGCGGTCTCCCCGGTCTACGAGACCGAGCCGTGGGGCGTCGAGCCCGGCTCCCAGCCGACGTACTTCAACGCCGTGGTGCTGATCAAGACGACGCTGCCGCCGGCCTCCCTCCTGGAGCGCGGGCACGCCATCGAGGAGGCCTTCGAGCGGGTCCGCGACGAGCAGTGGGGTCCGCGCACGATCGATGTCGACATCGTGGCGTACCAGGATGTGCTCTCCGACGACCCGCGGCTGACGCTGCCGCACCCGCGCGCCCATGAGCGGGCGTTCGTGCTGGCGCCCTGGCACGACATCGAGCCGGAGGCGGAGGTTCCGGGGCACGGCGCGGTGGCCGCGCTGCTGTCGGCCGTCGGCCGTGACGGGGTGGCACCCCGGGCGGACCTGGAACTGCGGCTGCCGGAGTAGCCGTTAGGGTTGCGGGTCGGTTCCCTGCGGGATGCATGCGTACGGGACGGACAAGGCGGCCATCACGGCAGGAACGGTCGCCTCGGCAGGGATGGTCATGACGGCGCGAGGGGCGATCGCTCGGTGAAGCAGCTACACATCAAGGTGCTGGTCGGGCTGTTTCTGGCGGCCGGGGTGCTGGCATGGGGAGGCGCCCGGCTGTGGGACTCCCTCGGCACCCTCCCCAGTGTCCCGGTGGCCGCGCCGATCGTGCTGGCGCTGATCGCCGCGGTGCTCGCCGCCACCGCGTTCGCGCTCCGGGCGCGGCTGCGCGCGCAGCGCGAGCGTCGGCCGGGCGCCAAGGGCGTCGATCCGCTGGTGGCCGCCCGTGCGGTGGTCTTCGGCCAGGCGAGCGCGCTGGTGGCCTCGCTGGTCGCGGGGCTGTACGGCGGCGTCGGCGTGTTTTTGCTGACCACCGGCCTCGATGCGGTGCCGCGCCGGGACCAGGCGATCTACGCCGGTCTGTCGGTGGCCGCCGGGGCGGCGGTGGTCGCCGCCGCGATCTTCCTGGAGCGGGTGTGCAAGCTCCCGGAGGACGAGGGCAACGGGAACGGGAACGGCGGAGCCGATGTGTCGGTGTGAGGCCGGCGGGGTCGCCGCAGCGGCCTGAGGCCGGTGCGGCCTGAGGTTGGTGCGGTCGGTGCGGTCGGTGTGATCGGTGTGATCGGTGTGTCCGCACCTCCTGTGCCCGCCGGGATCTGATCCCGGGTCATGGCCGGTGCCGGTTACCGCACGCGGGTTCAGCCCCTGGCCCATGCGCGCTGAATGAACCGGTCCGGGCGAGACGGTGGCGCCCCCGGCAAGACGGTGAAGGTCCTGTGGAAGCCCACGCGGACGCTGACGGCCGAAGACCTGATCACCCTTGAACCGCAAGGCCGATGCCGAACGACCCGAGCCCGCGGATGCCGCACCGGCTGACGCGGAGTCCAAGATCTGGTCGAGAAGTAACCAGCGGGAAACGGATTCGTGTGCACGGCCCCATAGATCCCGCACGCACGGTAAGTTTCTGGCCATGCCACGAGGACGCCACCGCCAATCACCACCCCTCCACCGGCTGCTTCCTCCCGCGACGGTCGCCGGTGCGTCAATAGCCTGCGCCGCGGGCGCGTGGTGTGTCGGCGACGATCTGGTGCAACGGGTGCTCGCCGCCGGCGCGGCGGCCGCCGCCCTCACCGGCGCCGTCCTCCTGCGGACCTGGGACCGTACGGCCGGCCGACGGGTCGCCGAACTGGACCGCGCCCGGGTGCGCGACGAGTGGCGCACCGAGGAGCGGATAGCCGAACTCGAAACGGATGTGGAGGAATCCCGCGAGCGCCGCGCCGCCCTGGACGCCAAACTCCGTGCGAAGCGCGCCGAATTGGCCCGGCTGCGCACCGAACACGCCGACCTGCTGCGCCGTTACGCCACCGCCGAGACCGAGCGGGCCAGCGCACTGGAGGGCCGCCGGCTGCTCGCCATCGAGGCCGCCGCCCCCGCCAAGGCGCTGCCGGCCGCCGCCGCTCTGCCCCGCGCGCTCGACTTCGTCCGGACGGGGGAGACCTCGACGGCTTCGTTCCCGGTCCGGCGCGAGGCCGCCGCGAACGGCGACGGCCAGAACCCGGCGGCATCCCCGGTCCGGGCCACCGCGACCTTCGCCGAGGCCGACCGGGCGCTGCGTCAGCTGGCCCGCAACGCCGCCCGGCAGCGCACCGCGCAGAAGGCCGCACGCCTGGCGCGGGACGGCGCCGGTGCCGGTTTTGAAGGGGCCGCCACCACCCGGTCACGCGAGGCCGGGGAGGGCCGGGACGGTGAGAACGGCCGGGGGAACCCGCCGGCGGCCGCCGCACCGCGCACGGGCGACGCACCAGCCCGTACGGCCGCCGCCCCCGGACCCGCGCTCCGCCCGGTCCCGGCCACCGCCGCCGCCCTCGCCCCGTCCCGCCCCGCCGCATCCCGCGCGCAGGGCGGCTTCGACTTCTTCGGCAATGCGACCGCTTCCGGTTCCCGGGAGCAGGCCAGGCCGCTGGAGGACGACCTGGCGGATGTCGTCGGCGATGAGGCGCTTGCCGAACAGTCGGCCCGTGCGCGGGCGCGTACGGCCCGCGCGGCCCGTACGGACGCGCGTCCGCAGCAGTCCCGGGAGGGCGCCGCGGCCGATGGCGAGCACATCCGTGACGCAAACGCCCGTGACGGGCAGCCCCGAGACGAGCAGCAGGCGGGCGGCGGGGACGCGGACGAGCAGGCCGACGGCACCACGACCGCGGGCACCGGCGAGGTCATCGACCTGACCGCGCACGACGAGACCGAGCAGTTCGCCTTCGGCTCCCTGCGCAGCGCCATTTCCTGACCCGGACTGACGGCCGCCCGGTCCCGGAGCGTTCACCCGCTCCGGGACCGGGCGGCTTTCGGCAGGCCCGGGCCCGCAGCTGACGAGCAGGGCGCAGAGGCGGCCGTCCCGGCTACTTGTCGATGTCCCCGACGACGAAGAAGAACGAGCCGAGGATGGCGACCATATCGGCGACCAGCGTGCCCGGCAGCAGTTCCACCAGCGCCTGGATGTTGTTGAACGACGCCGAGCGCAGCTTGAGGCGGTAGGGGGTCTTGTCGCCCTTGGAGACGAGGTAGTAGCCGTTGATGCCGAGGGGGTTCTCGGTCCAGGCGTACGTCGCGCCCTCGGGGGCCTTCAGCACCTTCGGCAGCCGCTGATTGACCGGCCCCGGCGGCAGCTGTGCGATCCGGTCCAGGCAGGCATCGGCGAGATCGAGCGCGTTGTGGCTCTGCTCCAGCAGGCATTCGAAGCGGGCCAGGCAGTCGCCCTCCTCGCGGGTGACGACCTTGAGCGTGGACTGCAGCTCCCCGTACGCCAGATACGGCTCGTCGCGCCGCAGGTCGAAGTCCACACCGGAGGCCCGGGCGATCGGCCCGGAGACGCCGTACCCGTGCACCGTCTCCGGCGCGAGCACCCCGACGCCGCGGGTCCGGCCGCGGAAGATCTCGTTGCCCAGGACCAGGTTGTCGAAGACGTCCATCCGGGAGCGCACCTCGGCGACGGCGTGCCGGGCCCGGCCGAGCCAGCCCGCCGGCAGGTCCTCCTTGAGGCCGCCGACGCGGTTGAACATGTAGTGCATCCGGCCGCCGGAGATCTCCTCCATCACGGACTGGAGCTCCTCCCGCTCACGGAAGGCGTGGAAGACGGGGGTGATCCCGCCGAGCTCCAGGGGGTACGAGCCCAGGAACATCAGATGGTTGAGCACCCGGTTCAGCTCGGCGAGCAGCGTCCGCAGCCATACGGCACGCTCCGGCACCTCCATACCGAGCATCCGCTCGACGGCCAGCACCACGCCCAGCTCGTTGGAGAACGCCGACAGCCAGTCGTGCCGGTTGGCGAGCATGATGATCTGGCGGTAGTCGCGCGCCTCGAAGAGCTTCTCGGCGCCGCGGTGCATATAGCCGATCACCGGCTCGGCGTGCTGGATGCGCTCGCCGTCCAGGACGAGGCGCAGCCGCAGCACGCCGTGCGTCGAGGGATGCTGCGGGCCGATGTTCAGCACCATGTCGGTGCTCTCCGCCGCGCCGCCGATGCCGACCGTCGTCTCCGTCATGGGAACAGTCTTGCAGCACGCCGGCGCGGGAGCCGCCCTGGCCCTCAGGCGGCGTCCGGCGGCCCGAGCAGGCCCGCGCACGCTCCGCCCACCGGCTCCAGGAGCCAGCCGAAGCCGCCGAGGCCCGCCGGATCGGTCAGTTCCGCCGCCGCCCCGGCCGCGCTCAGGGCCCGTACGTAGCCGGCGGGGTCGGCGGCGGCCATCGCGAGCGGCGGCCGGCGGCCGTCCACCCCCAGGGCGCGCAGCGCCGTGCGCTGGGTCAGCCGCTGCGCCGAGGGCCCGGCGCAGGCGTCCAGCGCCACATGTGCCGTGATGTCGCAGCTCCCGTCCGGTACGGGCGCCACCTCGCGGCCGTCGCGGAAGCCGGTGAGTGTGCCGAAGGGCGGCCGGCCGCCCCGCTCGTGCGCATAGTCGACGGCGACGGCGAGCCCGGCGCGCAGTGTGCGGACGGCCTGCGCCCAGGCCTCGTCCCGGGGCCGGCCGATCTCGGCACGCAGCCCGGGGGAGGCGGCATCCGGGGCGTCCACGGCTCCGCCCGCGGGCGGCGGCGCCCACCACCGGCCCAGCCACTGTGCATCCGCGCCGTCCACCGGATCGCCCAGCCGCTCCGTGCCGTCGGCGCGTACGAGAACCCGGCACGGCACCCCGTCCGCGTCCGTCTCGACGACATCCACCGGCACATTGTCGAGCCATTCGTTCGCGAACAGCAGGCCGGTGACCGAGTCGGGGGCGGGCAGCTCGCCGCGCCAGGCGATCCGCGGGTCGAGGCCTGGGGGGCGCGCGGCGCGTTCGACCGCGCACGGGCGCAGCCGCGCGGCCACCTCGCCGGGCAGCGCGGCCAGCACACCGGTCAGCAGCTCGCCGCGCCCCGCGCCCACATCGACCAGGGCCAGCTCGTCCGGACGGCCCAGCGCGGTGTCCACCCGGCACAGGAGGGTGGCGACGGCTTCGGCGTAGAGGGGGGAGGCGTGCACGGAGGTACGGAAGTGGCCGGCCGGGCCGGGGCCCCCGGGGCGCGTGTAGAAGCCGTCGCCGGGACCGTACAGCGCCCGTTCCGTGGCCTCGCGCCACCCGCACCACTCGTTCGTCACCCGCCCCACGGTACGGGCGGGCGCTGCCCCGCGCGGACGGGCTGGTACCCGGTCCGTCCCCCTTCCCACACATTCGGCGCAGGGAGTCTCCACCTTGGGGAGTAGGCCCGGCGCGCAGGATCGCTCCTCCGGTTGACTCGTACACGTATGCGTGGTGCCTACGCTGGGTTACGTGCAGCGCCTCTATGACTTCCTCCGCAGGCACCCGACGGGAGTGGACACCTTCTGGGCCGTCCCCCTGCTCGGGTTCAGCGGCCTGTGGGCACGGACCGAGGAGGGCAGCCACCAGATCTTCGGCGTGATCTTCTCGGTCGGCCTGTGCCTCGTCCTCGCGCTGCGCCGCAAGGCCCCGGTGCACATGCTGCTGCTCACGGCGGCCATCGGCGTCGGCCAGCTGATCACCGGTGTCCAGATCGTTCCCGCCGACTTCGCGATGTTCGTGATCGCCTACACCGTCGCGTCGGCACCCGCCGTCCCCCGCTGGGCCTCCCGCTGCGCCCTCGTCGGCGCCCTCGTCGGTCCCGCCCTCTCCACCATTCGCTTCAATGACGCCTTCGGCGCGCAGACGATAGGCCACAGCCTGTTCGGCACCGCGCTGTTCACCGTGCCCTTCGTCCTGGCCTGGGTGCTCGGCGACTCCATGCGCACCCGCCGCGCCTACTGGGCGCAACTGGAGGAGAAGGCCGCCCGGCTGGAGAAGGAGCGCGAGGCCCAGTCCCGGATCGCGGTCGCGGCCGAGCGCGCCCGTATCGCCCGGGAACTCCACGATGTCGTCGCCCACAACGTCTCGGTGATGGTCGTCCAGGCCGACGGCGCCGCCTACGTCCTCGATGCCGCGCCGGAGCAGACCCGGCAGGCCCTGGAGACGATCTCCGGCACCGGACGCCAGGCGCTGGCCGAGATGCGCCGGTTGCTGGGCGTCCTGCGCACCGGCGAACAGCCCGAGGGCGGCGAATACGTCCCCCAGCCCGGCGTGGACCAGCTCAGCGACCTCATGGAGCAGGTCCGCGGCGCGGGGCTGCCGGTTGACTTCCAGGTCGAGGGCGAGGCGAGGGAGCTGCCCAGCAGCGTCGAACTCACCGCCTACCGCATCGTCCAGGAAGCCCTCACCAACACCCGCAAACACGGCGGCCCCGCCGTCGGCGCCACCGTCCGCCTCTCTTACCGGGACGACGATCTAGATCTGCTCATCGAGGACGACGGACGGGGCGCGCAGCGCGAGCTCTACGAGGAGGGCGGGGCGGACGGCCTCGGCCACGGCCTGATCGGGATGCGCGAGCGGGTCGGCATGGTCGGCGGCACCCTGGCTGCCGGACCGCGGCCGGGGGGCGGCTTCCGGGTCAGCGCCGTCCTGCCGCTCAAACCGGTGCGGTGAGCGGGATGACGACCGGACCGGTCGCCGCGGCCGGCCGGCCCGGCGACGCTCACCCGGGAGTCCGGCCCGCCGCTCTTCACCCCGTACGCTCGGCCTCCATTCCTGTACGAAAGGACCCCCTGCCCATGACCATCCGTGTGATGCTCGTCGACGACCAGGTGCTGCTGCGCACCGGTTTCCGGATGGTGCTGGCCGCACAGCCCGACATGGAGGTCGTCGCGGAGGCGGGGAACGGTGTGGAAGCCCTGGAGGTGCTGCGCGCCACCCAGGTCGACGTGATCCTCATGGACGTCCGGATGCCGCATCTGGACGGGGTGGAGGCCACCCGCCGGATCTGCCAGGGCGGGCAGAAGGCGGGCGCCCCGAAGGTCCTCATCCTGACCACCTTCGACCTCGACGAATACGCCTTCTCCGCGCTGAAGGCCGGGGCCAGCGGCTTTATGCTCAAGGACGTCCCGCCCGGTGACCTGCTCGCCGCGATCCGGGCGGTGGAGAGCGGCGACGCGGTCGTCGCCCCGTCCACCACCCGCCGGCTCCTCGACCGCTTCACCCCCATGCTGCCCGCCACCTCCGCCGAGCCGGCCCGGCCCGAGCTGGAGCGGCTGACGGAGCGCGAGCGCGAGGTGCTGCTGCTGGTCGCCCAGGGCCTGTCCAACGGCGAGATCGCGGCACGGCTGGTGCTCTCGGAGGCCACCGTCAAAACCCATGTGGGCCGCATCCTCGCCAAGTTGGGCCTGCGGGACCGGGTCCAGGCGGTGGTACTCGCGTATGAGACGGGGCTGGTGCGGGCGGGGGGAGCGGGAGGAGCGGGGGCGTAGCAGGAGCGCGCGGCGCCGGGGCGTAGCGGGAGCGCGCGCGGCACGGGGCGTGGCAGGAGCGCGCGGCGAGGGCGGGTGGCAGGCGCCTCAGCGCGCTCTGCCCTCCTCCGGGAGGAGCCGGCGGGGGTGCCGGACCGCCGTCAACGCAGCACGCCTTCAAGGAAGTCGCTGCCCAGCCGGGCCACCAACTGGAGGTCCAACTGGTGCAGCACATAGCGCCCGCGACGCCGCGTCTGGATCAGCCCGGCCTTCTTCAGCGTGGCGATATGCCGTGAGACCTCCGGTGACGTGATCCCGAACGCGTGCGCCAGCTCTCCGGTCGTATGCGGCCCCCGTGACAGCGTCCGGCACAGCTGCATCCGCATCGGGTGGGCCAGCGCCTCCAGCCGCTGCTGGACGAGTTCCAGCCCGGCCGGCGCCGGCAACTCCCGGTCGGCGACCGGGTACTGGAGCACGGGGCGCCAGCCCGGGGCGTGGCCGAACAGCAGATGCGGCCAGCCGAACGACGTCGGCAGGAAGGTGACGCCCGGATCCTCGGGCCTGGAGAACGCCGTCGTACGTCCCCGGGCCAGCTTGTCGACCAGGATGCGGGTACCGCCGCTGCCGTCCTGCGCACTCTCCAGGGACAGCGCCCTCGACGTCGCGGACAGCGTCTCGGCCAGGCCCTTGTGACGCAGCAGTTCGGTCTTGTGCCGGGCATCCGCCGCCAGCTGGATACCCACCCGCCGCCAGATGTCCCCGAAGAACGCCTCCTCGCAGTCCTCGAACAGGCGGCGCAGCCAAACCCGCAGGCCGTCGGGGTCGGTGAGCATCCGGTCGGTGAAGGCCGCCTGCCGCGGACCGCGCGCGGCGGCCATCTCCCGTACCCGCGCCCGCTCGCCCGCGTCGACGAGGGGCGAGGGCGTGGCGGAGGTGTAGCTCGGCGAACAGGTGATCTCGAACGCGGCGGCCACGAACCGCTCGTCGTCGATCCTGTCCAGCTCGTCCAGCTCCGCGGCCAGCGTCGCCCCGGGACGGGCCGGCAGCAGGATGTCGGCACGGGAGGACCGCCACAGGAAGTCCGCCTCGCACAGCCGGTCGGCCAGGTCGGTCTTCAGCGCCGCGTTGGTGGCGGTGACCCAGCCGTGCAGCCCGGGGTGGTGGCTCGGCTCGGAGAGCGCATGCAGCGCGGCGCCCAGCTCCGCCAGCGGCGAAGGGGAGAAGACGACGCGCTCCGGCGGCAGCCCGGTGATGTCGATGACGTTGGCCATGCGCCCATCATGCGCGAGGCCACCACCTGCACGGACGTCGATTGACGGCTCCCGTCAATCGACGGGCCACCGGCCCCCGAACCGCCCCACAGTGAAGGACATGAACGCCGCTCAGCAGCACCTCCTCGACACCTACCGCGCCGCCCGGCGAGGTGAAGCAGCCCCACCCGCCCCGGGCACCCACACCGTCCGCACCGCGCACGAGATCCAGCAGTGGCGCCGCTTCCAAGCAGTCGTCACGGACCCCGGCAGCCGGCTTCGGGGACCAGGCCGGCGGGGCGGGCGGCCGGGCCTCACGGCCTGGCTGCGCCGCCTCACCCCCCGACCCGGCCCACGAACTCCATGAACGCCCTGACGGCCGCCCGCACCTCGCCCGCCGTCCACTCCAGGGCGGAGGCGGCAACGGTCACCTCGGTCAGCGCCACCCCGGGCGGACCGCCCGGGGCGGGCTCGAACCACCTCTGGAACAGCCCCGTCCCGGTCTCCTCCGCCTGGCGCACGACGGCCTCGTCGAGCAGCGCGGGCGGGTGCGGCAGCCACACCTGGAACTGATGGGTGTGCGGCACCTTTGGGTGCACCCTGAACCACGGGACACCGGCCCCGGTCAGGCCCTCGCCCAGCGCGCGGGCCACGACCCCGGCCTGGGCCACATACTCCGGCAGGCGCGGCAGCTCACGGTCGAGACCAATCAGGGCGGCCAGCGCGGCCGGCCACTGCTGGAACTGCCGGCCGCCGTACCGGTGCTGCCAGGTCCGCGCCTCCTCGACGAAGTCCTCGCTGCCCGCGAGCGCGGCGCCCGATATGCCGCCCAGCGTCTTGTAGAAGGACACATACACGCTGTCCGCGAGGGCCGCGATCTCCGGGAGCGTACGGCCGAAGTGCGGGCCGCACTCCCACAGCCGCGCGCCGTCGAAGTGCACCACCGCATCCCGCTCCCGGGCCGCCGCCACCACCGCGGTCAGCTCGTCCCACGACGGCAGGACGAATCCGGCGTCGCGGAGCGGGAGTTCGAGCGCGAGGGCCCCGAAAGGCTCCGCCAGGCCGGACACCTCCGCGGCGGTCGGCAGCCGCGGTGCGTCCGTCGGATGCACCATGCGCAGCCCGCTGACCACGGCATAGGCGTCGCGCTCGTGCATCTCCAGATGCGACAGCGGATGTCCGGCGACCGTGGCGTTGCCCGTACGCCCCGCCCAACAGCGCAGCGCCACCTGCTGGGCCATCGTGCCGCTCGGGAAGAAGGCGGCGGCCTCGGTGCCCAGGGCATCGGCGGTCCGGCGTTCCAGCTCGCCGACGATGCTGTCCTCGTCGCCGTAGAAATCGGGCCGGCTGTCCAGGTCGTAGCCGGCCGGAGCTTCGGCCACCAGGCGGTCCAGCCGCTCGCGGACCGTCTCCAGCGACGCGCTCCCCGTCAGCAGCCGCTCCGCGCCACGGAAGGCGGCCAGCCTCCGCGCGAGCCCGGCCGCTGCGGTCTCCCCCTCCCCGGGAGCGCCGCTCGTGACGCCTGGGTCTGTGGTGCCTGGGCTCGTGCCGTCTGGACCTGTGGTGTCCGAGCCCGTGACCCCCTCGCTCGCGCCCGCTCCCGTGACGCCCGCGCCCGCTTCCTTCATGTGCCTCATGTGTTTCTACGCCCCCCTGCCTGCTGCTTCTCTCCCGGCCCGCGGCAGCGCCGCTGCCATGCCGCTGCCATGCCTCTGCCACGCCGTGGCCATTCCTCCGCGCGGGCACTGCACCGAGCATCGCTCAGACCCGTGCGAAGCCGCGACCCCTGTGGATAACTTCATGAGAGACCCCCGTCTCACCTTCCGTAAAGCTCTGAAGGCCGCCGGAAACACTCGCGTAGCATGGCGAGGAATCGTCCGGTACCCCCCGCGGACTGGAACGGAAGGCCATCGCCGCGTGAATGCAATGCCACCCACCGAGGCCCAGGACCGCCCCGCCCGGCTTACCGTCGGAGTCGTCGGCGCGGGCCGTGTCGGGCCCGCCCTCGCCGCTTCGCTGCAGCTCGCAGGGCATCGTCCGGTTGCCGTGTCGGGCGTCTCCGACGCCTCCGTACGGCGTGCCGCCGAGCTGCTGCCCGATGTCCCGCTGGTCACCCCGGCCGAGGTGCTGGCCCGCGCCGACCTCGTGCTGCTGACCGTCCCCGACGACGCCCTGGCCGACCTGGTGAGCGGCCTCGCCGAGACCGGCGCCGTAAGGCCCGGCCAGCTGCTGGTGCACACCTCGGGCCGGTACGGCACCGCGGTGCTGGACCCGGCCACCCGGGCCGGCGCCCTGCCCCTCGCCCTGCACCCGGCCATGACGTTCACCGGCACCTCCGTGGACGTCCAGCGGCTGGCCGGCTGCTCATTCGGGGTGACCTCGCCCGACGAGCTGCGGATGGCCGCCGAGGCACTGGTCATCGAGATGGGCGGGGAGCCCGAGTGGATCACGGAATCGGCGCGTCCGCTCTACCACGCGGCGCTCGCCATCGGCGCGAACCACCTGGTCACGCTGGTGGCCCAGTCGATGGAGCTGCTGCACGACGCGGGTGTGCAGGCCCCGGACCGGATGCTGGGGCCCCTGCTCGGCGCCGCTCTGGACAACGCACTGCGCTCCGGTGACGCGGCGCTGACCGGCCCGGTCGCCAGGGGGGACGCCGGCACGGTCGCCGCCCACATCACGGAGCTGCGCCGGCATGCGCCGCAGAGCGTCGCCGGGTACGTCGCCATGGCCCGTACGACCGCGGACCGGGCCCTGGACCACGGTCTGCTGAAGCCGGAACTGGCCGCGGACCTCCTTGATGTGCTCGCCCAAGGCCCCGACGCCCCCGACCACGGCCCCGAGGGAGGCGACCGATGACCGCCGCGCCGCGGACTCCGGACCCGGACCAGCCCATGGACGGGGGCCGGGCCCGCCGCCCCGCCGACGCCGGCCACGCCGCCCCGCCCGCCGACGCCGGTCACCCCGCACAGGCCATGGACACAGGCCACGCCGCCCCGCCCCTGGACGCAGTCCATCCCGTCCACCTCGTCCACACCGCCGCCGCCCTGCGCGACCTGCCCCGCCGCGCCGGCGCGCGCGCCGTCGTCATGACCATGGGCGCACTGCACGAGGGCCACGCCACCTTGATCCGCGCCGCCCGTCGCCGGGTCGGTCCGGGGGGCCAGGTCGTCGTCACGGTCTTCGTCAACCCGCTGCAGTTCGGCGCGGGGGAGGACCTGGACCGCTATCCGCGCACCCTCGACGCGGATGTCGAGCTGGCCGCGGCGGCCGGCGCGGACGTGGTCTTCGCCCCGTCCGCCGACGAGGTCTACCCCGGCGGAGAGCCGCAGATCCGGATCGCCGCGGGGCCCATGGGCACCCTCCTGGAGGGCGCCAGCCGCCCCGGCCACTTCGACGGCGTACTGACCGTGGTCGCCAAGCTGCTTCACCTGACCGCGCCGGACCTCGCCTTCTACGGCCAGAAGGACGCCCAGCAGCTCGCGGTCATCACCCGGATGGCCGCCGACCTCAACTTTCCCGTCGAGATCATCGGCGTCCCCACGGTGCGCGAGGAGGACGGCCTCGCCCTCTCCAGCCGCAACCGTTACCTCTCGGCCCCGGAGCGGAGCACCGCGCTCGCGCTGTCGGCGGCGCTGTTCGCGGCCCGCGACCGGCTCGCCGCCGAGGAGGCGCTGCGCGCCCGCGCCGCCTCCGTGGGCCATGCGGCCCAGCACCGTTCCGCCGCCCTGGCCGCCCTCGGCGAGGACCGGGCGGCCGCCGACGCGCACGCCGTCGCCTACGCCGCCGCCGGCCCCCTGCACGGCCCCTCCGTGGCGCGCGCCGCGGCCCGCGCGGTGCTGGAGGACGCCGCCCGGTTCGACCCGCCGCTCACGCTGGACTACCTGGCCCTGGTCGACCCGTCCGATTTCACCGAGATCCCGGATGCGTACGAGGGCGAAGCCATCCTCGCGGTCGCGGCCAAGGTCGGCAGCACGCGGCTCATCGACAACATCCGTCTCGTCTTCGGAGCCGGACGCCCGCAGGGAACGAACGCCCACCGTAGTGACGCCACCGGGCACGACGGCGCCACTACGGACGCAGCCACTTCCGCCGCACCCGCCGCACCCCCCACCACCCCTCAAGGCCCCCTCGGAGCGACCCGATGACCGCCACCGGAACAGGCACCGGCCCCGACAGCGGAGCGGGCACCGGCCCCGTATCAGGCACCGGCATACGCCTGAAGGCCCCCGCCCCCGGCTGGTCCATCGAAGCGGATGTCGTGGTCGTGGGCTCGGGAGTGGCGGGGCTGACCGCCGCGCTGCGCTGCGCCGCGGCCGGCCGCCGCACCGTCGTCGTCACCAAGGCCCGCCTGGACGACGGCTCCACGCGCTGGGCGCAGGGCGGTATCGCGGCGGCTCTGGGCGACGGCGACACCCCGGAACAGCATCTGGCCGACACCCTCGTGGCAGGCGCCGGACTGTGCGACGAGGCGGCCGTACGGACCCTGGTCACCGAGGGCCCGGACGCCGTCCACCGGCTGATCCGCACCGGCGCCCGCTTCGACACCGCACCGGACAGCGACGAGATAGCGCTCACCCGCGAAGGCGGCCACCACCGCCGTCGTATCGCCCACGCCGGCGGTGATGCCACCGGGGCCGAGATCTCCCGCGCGCTCGTCGAGGCGGTCCGCGCCGCCGGGCTGCGGACCATCGAGAACGCCCTCGTCCTCGACCTGCTCACGGACGCCGACGGCCACACGTCCGGCGTCACCCTGCACGTCATGGGGGAGGGCCAGCACGACGGCGTCGGCGCCGTCCACGCCCCGGCGGTGGTGCTCGCCACCGGGGGCATGGGACAGGTCTTCTCCGCGACCACCAACCCGGCGGTCTCCACCGGCGACGGGGTGGCGCTGGCGCTGCGCGCCGGCGCGGAGGTCTCCGACCTGGAATTCGTCCAATTCCACCCCACCCCCCTGTATTTGGGCCCGGACGCGGAAGGCCAGCAGCCGCTGATCTCCGAGGCCGTACGGGGCGAGGGCGCACACCTCGTCGATGCCGGCGGCACCCGGTTCATGGTCGGGCAGCACGAACTCGCCGAGCTGGCGCCGCGCGACATCGTCGCCAAGGCGATCATGCGCCGGGCGCACGAACAGGGCGTCGAGAACATGTATTTGGACGGCCGGCACTTCGGCGCGCAGATGTGGGAGACCCGTTTCCCCACCATCCTCGCCGCCTGCCGAAGCCACGGCATCGACCCGGTCACCGAGCCGATACCGGTCGCCCCGGCCGCGCACTACGCCTCCGGCGGCGTACGCACCGACCTGCGCGGGCGCACCACGGTCCCGGGCCTCTACGCCTGCGGCGAGGTCGCCTGCACCGGCGTCCACGGCGCCAACCGGCTCGCCTCCAACTCCCTCCTGGAGGGCCTGGTCTTCGCGGAGCGGATCGCCGCTGACATCGCCGAAGGCCCCGCCCCGGCGCGCGCTACGGAGCCCGACCGGGCGTCCACCACGGATCCCGCTCCGGCGTCCGTCACGCACTCCGACCCGGCGCCCACCCCGGCGCCCGCGGCAGATCCCGCCCCGGCATCCGCGCCGCGCACCACCCTCCCCCTCCTTGCCCCCGAGACCCGTACCGCCGTGCAGCGGATCATGACCGCCGGAGCCGGTGTGCTGCGCAGCGCCGGGAGCCTCGCCCGCGCCGCCGCCGAACTGGACCGCCTCCACCGCGAGGCGACGGAGGCCGGCGCCGACACCACCCACAAGTCCCCGGAGCCCGGCGTGGAGGCCTGGGAGGCCACCAACCTCCTGTGTGTCGCCCGGGTGCTGGTCGCCGCGGCACAGCGCCGCACGGAGACCCGCGGCTGCCATTGGCGCGAGGACCACCCGGACCGGGACGATGCCTCCTGGCGCCGACACTTCCGCATCACCCTGGAAGCGGACCGCGCGCTGACCCTCCACACCACGGAGACCGCCGCTTTCCCGCCGACCACGGCCTCCTGACCACCGGTCCACCGGTCCACCGATCCACCGAACCATCGATCCCGCCGATCCACCGATCCCGCCGACTCACCGATGACTTTCCACGAAGACGGAGCCCAGCCCGTGAGCAGCACCCGCGACGACCTCCCCCTCCTCCAGATCGGCGCCCCCACCGGCGGCGCCTCGGCCGGCGGCTGCGGCGACGCCTGCGGCTGCGGCGGCGACGAGGGCGGGTATGAGCTCGACCCGCTGACCTGCGGCCTCGACCCCGACCTGGCCGCACTGCTGGTGGCCGCCGGGCTCGACCCCGTACAGGTCGAGGACATCGCGCACCTCGCCGTCGAGGAGGACCTCGACCAGGGCGTGGACGTCACGACCGTGGCCACCGTCCCCGAGGACGCGGTCGCCACCGGCGACTTCACGGCCCGTGAGGCCGGTACGGTCGCCGGACTGCGGATCGCCGAGGCGGTGCTGTCCATCGTGTGCACCGACGAGTTCGCGGTCGAGCGGCACGTCGAGGACGGCGATCGGGTCGCGGCCGGCACCCCGCTGCTGAGCGTCACCACCCGCACCCGCGACCTGCTCACCGCCGAGCGCAGCGCGCTGAACATCCTGTGCCGCCTGTCGGGCATCGCGACCGCCACCCGGGCCTGGGCCGACGCGCTCGACGGGACGAAGACCAAGGTCCGCGACACCCGTAAGACGACGCCGGGGCTGCGCGCCCTGGAGAAGTTCGCGGTGCGCTGCGGCGGCGGTGTCAACCACCGGATGTCGCTGTCGGACGCGGCGCTGATCAAGGACAACCACGTGATCGCGGCGGGCGGCGTCGCCGCGGCGTTCACGGCCGTACGGGCCGAGTTCCCCGGTGTGCCGATCGAGGTGGAGGTCGACCGGATCGACCAGATCCCGCCGATCCTCGCCGAGGGCGCCGATCTGATCCTGCTGGACAACTTCACCCCGGAGCAGACCCGCGAGGCCGTGGAGCTGGTGGCCGGGCGCGCGATGCTGGAGTCGTCGGGCCGGCTGACCCTGGACAACGCCCGCGCCTACGCCGAGACCGGCGTCGACTACTTCGCGGTGGGTGCGCTCACGCACTCCTCCCCGATCCTCGACATCGGCCTCGACCTGCGCGAGGACGACGGGCAGGGCGCGAAGGACGCGGACGACGACGCGGACGACGACGCGCGTGAGGGCAGCTGACGGCCATGCTCCTGACCATCGACGTGGGCAACACCCGCCCACCCGTCGCCCCACCCGCCACCCCGGGCGAGCCCTTCGTGCATGACGTGAACCGGAGGAGGTGCGGAGCATGCTCCTGACCATCGACGTGGGCAACACCCACACCGTGCTCGGCCTCTTCGACGGTGAGGAGATCATCGAGCACTGGCGGATCTCCACCGACGCCCGGCGCACCGCCGACGAGCTCGCCGTCCTCCTCCAGGGCCTGATGGGCATGCACCCGCTGCTCGGCGACGACCTGGGCGACGGCATCGAGGGCATCTCCATCTGCTCCACGGTCCCCTCCGTGCTGCACGAGCTGCGCGAGGTGACCCGCCGCTACTACGGCGACGTCCCCGCCGTCCTGGTGGAGCCGGGCGTCAAAACGGGCGTACCGATCCTGATGGACAACCCCAAGGAGGTCGGCGCCGACCGGATCATCAACGCCCTGGCGGCCGTCGAGCTCTACGGCGGCCCGGCGGTGGTCGTCGACTTCGGCACGGCCACCACCTTCGACGCGGTCAGCGCGCGCGGCGAGTACGTCGGCGGCGTGATCGCTCCGGGCATCGAGATCTCGGTGGACGCGCTGGGCGTCAAGGGCGCCCAGCTCCGCAAGATCGAACTCGCCCGGCCGCGCAGCGTCATCGGCAAGAACACCGTGGAGGCCATGCAGTCCGGCATCCTCTACGGCTTCACGGGCCAGGTCGACGGCGTGGTGCAGCGGATGGCGCGCGAGCTGGCCGAGGACCCGGACGAGGTGACCGTGATCGCCACCGGCGGGCTGGCGCCGATGGTGCTCGGCGAGTCATCGGTGATCGACGCGCACGAGCCCTGGCTCACCCTCATCGGCCTGCGGCTGGTCTACGAGCGGAACATCGCCCGGTCGTAGCGCGCCCGGCCCGGACGGGGACGCACCGGGCGCGAAAGTGAACGCGCCCGGCCCGGATGTGGACCCGCCCGGCCCGGTCGTGGACGCGCCTCGCCCGGCCCGCGGAAGCCTTTCCGGCGCCGGGTGCGCGGTGGTGCGGCTCGCTGCCGCGCCACCGTTCACGAATTAAGCGGCTTTTGTCGAAATCGGTCGTAAAGTCGCCACATGCCAATGCCAAACGGAACCCGCGGCGGCATGGCGTTCAGCGCCGATGAGTTGCGTGTGCTCCGTCGCGCCCTCGCCCATGCCCTGCAGACGACGTCCCACCCCGCTCCGCTCGGCGCCCCCGGCACCGAGTGGTCACAGGACATCCAGGAATATCTCCGGCTGGCGGAGGCGGTCGACGAGGCGGTCCGCGAAGGCGGCCGGCTGCGTGCCTTCCTGCTCGCCGACCTCGCCCGGTATCGCGAAGCCCTGCCCGGCTCGGCCGCCGGGTACCTCGCGCAGCTGACCGAGGCGCTGGCGGCCGGCCATGTTCCCGGTCCCGACGACCTCGTCGCCCTGCGCTCGCTGCGGGCAGGGCCCGCCGGCCCGGCCGAGCGCAAACGCCGCGGCGCCCTCCTGCGGCACTGCGAGCGGCTGGCCGAACAGTCCGTGCGCACCCGGCTCCGCGCACTGCCGGGCGGCCGGTCGGCAGTGCGCGGCGGGCGGGAGCCGGAGCCCGAGCGGGAGCCCGAGCCGGAGCGCAAACCGGAGCCCGCGCCGTCGCCGCGGCCGAAGACTCCGCGGCGGGACCGGCCGATCCCCACACCGGGCGAGGTGTTCCCGCCCCGCCGCAGGCCCGCCCGGCCCCCCGAGAGCCGCACCGCCTGAGGGCTGCGTACTCTGGACTCCCCGCCCCAAAGGAGGCCGAACGCCATGGATTACGTCGCAGCGCTGCTCCCGCCCGTAGTGATGGCCGTGGCCTTCACCGCCCTGATCGTGACGATCGTCAAGAGCCAGGGCGGGGCGAACAAGGCCAAGGAGGACGCCGCCGCGGACGCCGTGCTGGCCCGCGCCGAGTCCGCCGGCCAGGAGCCCACGGCGCACGGCGCCTGAGCCGCCCGCCGCCCGTTCGGCGGCTCGCACACACCGCACGGCCCGGGAGGGTTTCTCCCGGGCCGTGCCCCCTTTTCCGGTCCAAACGCCACAAGATCAACGGGCATTCGCGACATCTCCCACTATTGTTCTTGTGTGCCGAGACGCTTGGGTGATCTGGAAGACGCGGTCATGACGCGGGTCTGGGAGTGGAACCGCCCGGTCACCGTTCGAGAAGTCCTGGAAGATCTGCAGAAGGAACGGTCGATCGCCTACACCACGGTCATGACCGTATTGGACAACCTCCACCAGAAGGGCTGGGTGCGCCGCGAAGCCGAAGGCCGCGCCTATCGATATGAGGCGGTCTCCACTCGTGCCGCCTACGCGGCCGCACTGATGAACGAAGCGTGGTCCGCCAGCGACAACCCCGCGGCCGCTCTTGTGGCCTTCTTCGGCATGATGTCCCCGGAACAGCGGCATGCCCTGCGGGATGCCGTACGGATGGTGCAAGTCGACGCACCGGCGGAAGACGCGGAACAACAGGCACCACAGCCGGAAGAGACCGCGCCCGCGGGAGAAGCCGGAGCACAAGAAGCCGGAGCGCAAGAAGCCGGAGCGCAAGGAGCCCAAGCGGCACCGGAAGGCGCCGGTGAAGCCGGACCGGCCGAAGGGGATGAACCCGGGGCGAGTGCCACCGGCAACGGGCGATAGCGTCCCGGCATGCCTCCGCATTCAAAAGGGCTCACCGTCCGCCGTGCCAGGACCGCCGATGTACCGGCCGTACGCCGCCTCATCGACTCCTACTCACGTGACGGGATCCTGCTCGACAAAGCCACCGTCACGCTTTACGAGGACATCCAGGAGTTCTGGGTGGCGGAGCGCGACGAAGACGCCGAGGTGGTCGGCTGCGGAGCGCTCCACGTCATGTGGGAAGACCTCGCGGAGGTCCGCACCCTGGCGGTGGATCCGCGGATGAAGGGATCGGGCGTCGGCCACCAAGTGCTCGACAAGCTGCTGCGCACTGCGAGCTGGCTCGGAGTACGGCGCATTTTCTGTCTCACCTTCGAAGTCGACTTCTTCACCAAGCACGGCTTCGTGGAGATCGGCGAAGCTCCGGTAGACGGTGATGTCTACAGCGAGCTGCTGCGTTCCTATGACGAGGGCGTTGCGGAGTTCCTGGGTCTCGAACGAGTGAAGCCCAACACCCTGGGTAACAGTCGGATGCTTCTGCACCTGTGATGGGTGTTCTATGTCCGAATCGCTCCCCTATCTCATGGCTACGGAAGCATGCGTTCCCCGGTCTGCGGGCAAGTGAACCGTACCCAAGGGTTTGTGTTTTTCCCGGAAAAGCGGTTTGCTTTCCGTCGTAATCCGCATTCGATGAAAGGGAAACCGGTGGCACAGAAGGTTCAGGTTCTTCTTGTCGATGACCTCAACGGTGGCGAGGCGGACGAGACGGTGACGTTCGCTCTCGACGGCAAGTCCTACGAGATCGACCTCTCCGACGGCAACGCGCAGAAGCTGCGCGACTCGCTTGCCGACTTCGTGAAGGCGGGTCGCCGTACCGGTGGCCGCGCTTCTTCGGGCCGTGGCAAGTCGCGTGCGGCGGCTTCCGGTGGCAGCCAGGACACCGCGAAGATCCGCGCCTGGGCCAAGGAGAACGGCTACAACGTCAATGACCGTGGCCGCGTCCCCGCCGACATTCGTGAGGCATTCGAGAAGGCCAACGGCTGATCGCCGTACTCGCGGTCCGATTGGGCATTACGAGCACGCCACAACCGGGCACGGTGGCACTCGGTCGCTGCCGCGCTCACGAGCCGTACGAGGTCGGGGGCGCCCCCAACGTCCCCGATTCCTGCTCCCGACCCCGTGGTGGGCAGGGAATTCTCCGCCTCGTACCCGGGCCGGGGAGGCCGCACCCACGTCGCGGCCTCCCGAGAGCCAAATCCGTATGACGGTGCCGTGCCGCCCCAGAACGCCGGTGCGGGCATCCGGTCGCCGGTGCCCCGGGTCGTGAGATCCGCTGCGAGTGTGCCCCACTCCAGCCATTCCAGGATTCCCGGAAGTTCTTCCGCACCGCCGGCCTCGATGAGCATGAGCAATTTCGGCCGATCACCCGGTTGATTCCCGCCGCATCGGGCTCGGAGGAGCGCCACCGGGCCGGTGCGTGGTAGTCGCTGCAATACGGCACCTCCCGCATCGGCCGGCATCTCCAGGACATCGAAGCGCAGCCCCGTCAGCAGCTCCACCGGCTCCGTGCCGGTGGTCGGCCAGCCCAGCTCCTCCTCGTACCGGCGGCGCACCGAGGCGCGGGGGGCGAGGGGAGTGCGGGGGCGCGGAAGCACGCGAGCCATGCCCGGTGCAACTCCCGGAGACCCCGGAAGTTACGCTGGGTGGAGATGTGGATACGCACCGTGCCCGGGCGAGGGGGCGTGAGGGGGTATCCGGTGGCGTGCGGATGTTCGCCCGTAGCGGATGGAAGGGCCCCGCGCCGCATGGAGTGTCCGTGCCTGCGGGTAAGACAGTCTCAGTGGGAAGAGACGGTGTGACCGGCGCCCGAGGCGCTTCTCCCCGGCTGACGGCCGGCGGCGGACGGCGTGTCGGTACAGGGCGCGTTCGCCACGGGCGTAGTGGCAGAGGGCGTATATGCCTGGCCTGCGGGAACATCGTCTCGCACCATCGAGTTGGAGCAGATGTCAGCTGTTCGGCAGTAAATTTCCCCGCCGGAGCGGGGGTGATCCGGACGGGTGTCGGCAGTTGGAATGAGCTGTCCCGCCCCGCGGGACTAGCATGCGGAAGGACAGGGAGGGGACCGACCCCTAACTGCCTGACCGCTCTGAGGAGCGATTAACGATGTTCGAGAGGTTCACCGACCGTGCGCGGCGGGTTGTCGTCCTGGCTCAGGAAGAAGCCCGGATGCTCAACCACAACTACATCGGCACCGAGCACATCCTCCTGGGCCTGATCCATGAGGGTGAGGGTGTCGCCGCTAAGGCCCTGGAGAGCCTCGGGATTTCGCTCGAGGCGGTCCGCCAGCAGGTGGAGGAGATCATCGGGCAGGGCCAGCAGGCCCCGTCCGGGCACATCCCCTTCACCCCCCGTGCCAAGAAGGTCCTGGAGCTCTCGCTCCGCGAGGCCCTCCAGCTCGGCCACAACTACATCGGTACGGAGCACATCCTGCTCGGCCTGATCCGCGAGGGCGAGGGCGTCGCCGCCCAGGTCCTGGTGAAGCTGGGCGCCGATCTCAACCGCGTGCGGCAGCAGGTCATCCAGCTGCTGTCCGGCTACCAGGGCAAGGAGGCCGCCACCGCCGGCGGCCCCGCCGAGGGCACTCCCTCGACCTCCCTCGTCCTGGACCAGTTCGGCCGCAACCTGACGCAGGCCGCTCGCGAGACCAAGCTCGACCCGGTCATCGGGCGCGAGAAGGAAATCGAGCGGGTCATGCAGGTCCTGTCCCGCCGTACCAAGAACAACCCGGTCCTCATCGGCGAGCCCGGCGTCGGCAAGACGGCGGTCGTCGAGGGCCTGGCGCAGGCCATCGTCAAGGGCGAGGTGCCCGAGACCCTCAAGGACAAGCACCTCTACACCCTCGACCTCGGTGCCCTGGTCGCCGGCTCCCGCTACCGCGGTGACTTCGAGGAGCGCCTCAAGAAGGTGCTCAAGGAGATCCGCACCCGCGGCGACATCATCCTGTTCATCGACGAGCTCCACACCCTCGTGGGTGCGGGCGCCGCCGAGGGCGCGATCGACGCCGCCAGCATCCTCAAGCCCATGCTGGCGCGAGGCGAGCTGCAGACCATCGGTGCCACGACGCTCGACGAGTACCGCAAGCACCTGGAGAAGGACGCGGCCCTGGAGCGCCGCTTCCAGCCGATCCAGGTCGCGGAGCCGTCGCTGCCGCACACCATCGAGATCCTCAAGGGTCTGCGGGACCGCTACGAAGCGCACCACCGCGTGTCCATCACGGACTCCGCGCTGGTCGCCGCGGCCACCCTGGCCGACCGCTACATCTCCGACCGCTTCCTGCCGGACAAGGCGATCGACCTGATCGACGAGGCCGGCTCCCGGATGCGGATCCGCCGGATGACCGCGCCGCCGGACCTGCGCGAATTCGACGAGAAGATCGCCGATGTGCGCCGGGAGAAGGAGTCCGCGATCGACTCGCAGGACTTCGAGATGGCCGCGGGCCTGCGCGACAAGGAGAAGCAGCTCCTGGCCGCGAAGGCGAAGCGGGAGAAGGAGTGGAAGGCCGGCGACATGGACGTCGTCGCCGAGGTGGACGAGGAGCTGATCGCCGAGGTCCTGGCGACGGCCACCGGCATCCCGGTCTTCAAGCTCACCGAGGAGGAGTCCTCCCGGCTGCTGCGGATGGAAGACGAGCTGCACAAGCGCGTCATCGGCCAGAAGGACGCCATCAAGGCGCTCTCCCAGGCCATCCGCCGTACCCGTGCCGGCCTGAAGGACCCCAAGCGTCCCGGTGGCTCGTTCATCTTCGCCGGCCCGTCCGGTGTCGGTAAGACGGAGCTGTCCAAGACGCTGGCGGAGTTCCTGTTCGGCGACGAGGACGCGCTGATCTCCCTCGACATGTCGGAGTTCAGCGAGAAGCACACGGTCTCGCGGCTGTTCGGTTCGCCTCCCGGCTACGTCGGCTACGAAGAGGGCGGTCAGCTCACCGAGAAGGTGCGCCGCAAGCCGTTCTCCGTGGTGCTCTTCGACGAGGTCGAGAAGGCCCACCCGGACATCTTCAACTCGCTGCTGCAGATCCTGGAGGACGGTCGCCTGACCGACTCCCAGGGCCGGGTCGTGGACTTCAAGAACACGGTCATCATCATGACGACCAACCTCGGCACCCGGGACATCTCCAAGGGCTTCAACCTCGGCTTCGCGGCCCAGGGCGACACCAAGTCCAGCTACGAGCGGATGAAGAACAAGGTCAACGAAGAGCTCAAGCAGCACTTCCGCCCCGAGTTCCTCAACCGTGTGGACGACACGGTCGTCTTCCACCAGCTGACCGAGGAAGACATCATCCAGATCGTCGACCTCATGATCGCCAAGGTGGACGAGCGGCTCAAGGACCGCGACATGGGCATCGAGCTCAGCGGCGAGGCCAAGTCGCTGCTGGCCAAGCGCGGGTACGACCCGGTGCTCGGCGCCCGTCCGCTGCGCCGCACGATCCAGCGCGAGATCGAGGACGCCCTCTCGGAGAAGATCCTCTTCAGCGAGCTGCGTCCGGGCCACATCGTGGTCGTCGACGTCGAGGGCGAGGGTGAAGCTGCCAAGTTCACCTTCCGCGGCGAGGAGAAGTCGGCCCTGCCCGACGCCCCGCCGATCGAGTCCGCGACCGGCGGTTCGGGTCCGAACCTGAGCAAGGACGCCTGACCGGCACCGCGGATATCCCGCATACGGCACTGCCCCGGAATCGTTTCTTACGGTTCCGGGGCAGTGCCGTATGTGACGCCGTATGCAGTGCGGTATGCCGCGCCGTTTGCGACACCGTATGTGGCGGAGAAATTCAGCTCCGTAATTGCTAGGTCATTTTCAGCCGTTTCTGGACAACGTCACCGGTGCCTGCGTCTTACCTCTGCACCTCTGCACGATGCGTATTCCCGCGGGAACACCCCGCACCGGTGGAATACGACGGCCGAGGCGCAGTGCGTCCAGTTCCGGAAAGGCGGAGAGCTCGTCTATGTGCGGGGGCGGGGGAAGTGGGTGAGTTCGATGTGCGGCGGGAGTTCGGGGGCGGGCTCGGGGCGCAGGTAGGAGAGGAAGACCTCGCGCAGCTCGGGCAGGCCGGTCAGCGGCGGCAGTGCGACGGTGCCGCCGGTGAGGCCGTAGAGCTGGAGTGTGCGGAGGGCGGGGAATGCCGGGAGTGCGGCACGTACGGAACGGCTCAGGTCGGCGAGCGGGCCGTGCGCGGCGTTGATGACGCTCAGCTTCGTCACCTGCGGCAGCCGGAGGCCCGCCGGGATCCGCAGGGCGGTCTCCCCGGCCGCCAGGCCGAATGAGAACTCCTCCAGGCCGGGCAGGTGCGCCAGTGTGTCCCAGGCGTCGTCGGTGAAGGCTCCGGTGAGGCTCCGCAGCTGCAGGGAGCTGAGCTGCTGCCAGTGGCGCAGCGCGGAGAACCCGGTCTCGACCGGGTGGCCGAGCATCAGCGAGGTCAGCGGGGCATCCGCCGGCAGCGCCCGCAGCCCCGACGGCGGGAGGGGGACGAAGAGGCTCAGGTGGCGTAGGTGCTTCAGGAGGTGCAGTCCGTCCGGACAGTGCATCCCGACGCGGTCCCGCTTCGTGACCGACAGCGCGGTCAACCGCATTCCGGCGAGTGGGGCGAGGCTGCCGACCCCTGGGCAGTCCACCAGCATCAGGGAGCGCAGAGCGGGGAACTCCCTGAGGAAGTCCAGGCTGTCGATCTCGTCGTTGTCGGTCAGTGTCAGGTGAGTGATCCGCTCGATGGCCAGACCGGCAAGCAACTCCTCGGCGGTGAGTCGGCCGGTCGCGCTGATCTGGGGCCGCTCGCCGGTTCGCCGCAGCGTGCGCATGTCCTCGGGGCTGCCCACGGGGAACATTGCCTCGTCCGAGAGGTGCCGGATCACGTCCTGCGCGTACCGTTCGGTGTCGAACAGGGGCCAGGCCATGGCCAGTAGGTTCTCGTGTGATGGGCTATGCCGGAAGCGTTTAAGGACCTCCAGTCCGGCGTCCGAGGCGAGCAGCGTGGCGGTGGCCACTACCTCCGCGGCTTCATCGGTCTCCAGGCCGTCATCCGGACCGGGCAGCAGCTCCAGGACGAGCGGCCCCACCTGGGCGAGCAGATTGGCCTCCTCGCGATTGCGGGGCGGCAGGATTGCCTCGGCCCGGTTGTGCACCTCGGCCCGCACCCGGGGATCGAGCTCCGTGGCGTGTTCCAGGCACGCCATGGCGAGGAGATGGACGCGCAGGCGGGCGGCGTCGTCCCCGATGCAGTCCCCGCGGGCGAGCAACCCCCGCAGGATCTCGGCCCGTTCGCGCGGTCGCGCATGGGCCACCGCCATCCGGATCACGTCCTCCCACTGGGAGTCCTCCGCCTGCGCCACCAGCAGCCCGAAATCGCCGTCCTCCACGGCGGCCTTGGCGCCGAGGTAGTCCTGGAAGGTCCGGTGGACGAAGTCGACCGAGCCGGGGGCCGGTTCGCGGAGTACGCCGCTGCGCAGCAGGAGATGGCGGAAAATGGCCGTCGCGCCGCCCTGCTCCGCGGCGGCGGGCACGGCGGGCAGGGCCTCGCCGACGATGCGCCCGGCCCGTTCGCGGTCGAGTTCGTTGCGGCCGTTGCGGATGAGCCAGTAGGCGAGCCGCTGGAGGAGCTGGATCTGCGGCTCGTCACTCAGCTCGATGCCCGTGGGGGCTGCCATGTCGCGCTCCCGGTCGCGACGGCTGAGCAGCATGCCCAGGGCGGCGTCGTAGAGCTCCTTGCGGCCGGTGGGCAGATAGCCGCGGCGGTCCCGGTGCAGGGCGCAGATCAGGCCGCACATGAGGGGGTTGGTGGCGAGCCGGGCGAGGTCCTGTTTGGTGTGGACGGCGGCGAGGAGGGACTGCTCGTAGGCGTCGAGGCGTTCGGGGTCCTCGGCGTCACAGCGGGCCGCGGCGTGCCAGCGGCCGATGAAGGCGGCGACCTCGGTGCGGCTCATGGCGGAGAGCGTGAGCTCGCCGAAGCCGTCGGCGGCGAGCCAGTCGTCGCGTACGGCGGAGGGGCGGGAGGTGACCAGCCACAGGTTGTCGGGGAAGGCGTCGGACAGATCGCGCAGCCAGCGGCGGGTCAGCTCGCGTTCCCGCTCGGGGATCTCGTCCAGGCCGTCGACCAGGAGGAGCGCCCGCCCGCCGGCCAGTACGCGGTCGGCCCAGCCGTCGGGCTGCGAGCCGGACACGGGGCAGCCGACGGCGGCGAGGAAGCGGTCGGGGGTGGGCAGGGGCGCCCCGTCGCGGGTGAGGGTGCGCAGCGGGAGGACGAAGGGAATCCGGCCGTAGAGGTGGGGGAGGGCCGTCTCGCCGGGGGGCTTGGTGCAGGAGACGGCGAGCCACTGGACCAGGGTGCTCTTGCCGGAGCCGGCCACGCCGCGCAGCAGCACCCGGTCACGCCCGGCCAGGGTCTGGTCGGCGGGGACGGGAACGGAGGCGGGTGGCCCGGACTGCGGGCCGGCCTCGTCGCCGAAGGGACCGGCGGCGGCCGGGCCGGGGGCGGCCGGGGCGGTCGCCGCCAGGCTCAGATACGCCGCGTCCAGGGGCCAGCGGTCCGGGGAGTGGGAGAGGTCGATGCCGTAGATGGTCAGCCGGCCGTGCTTGCGGGCCAGATAGGCGAGGTAGCCGCGCTCGAAGGCGGTGTCGGCGGCCTGCGGGGAGGGGTGGCGCGCGAGGACGGTGTCCATGGCGGTGATCAGGCTGTCCAGGTTCCGGCTCTGCTGGACGAGGGTGCGGGCCACGAAGGCGGACCGCTGGGTGAAGAAGTGCACGATGTGCAGGCAGGCGATGCCGAGCAGGGTGTCGTGCAGCAGCTCGGCGTCCCGGGACAGGCCGCGGACGGCACCGGGGCGGACCGCCTTCAGGCGTCCGGCGAGCCCGTCGGCTCCCAGGCGGACGGCCTGTACGTCGTCCATGTCGAGAGCGCCGAGGCCGCGCAGGGTGGCGGCCAGGGCGTCGGCCACGGCCGGCTCCTCGTCCGCCGGCAGCGGGCGCTCGCCGGGGCCGGCGGCCCGTACGGCCCGGTCCACCAGTTCGCTCGCGAGTGTGCGCAGGTCCTTGTCGGTGAGGGCGCGCTTCTCGCCGGTGAAGGTGACCAGCCGGGATATCCGTACCGGCCGGTCCACCAGGCCGGCGCCGGGCCCCTCCTTGACGAAGAGCTTCTTGACGAGCGGGGCGACCACGCCGGAGGCGAGTCGGATGCCCACTGCTGACGGGTCCATCGCGGGTCCGTCCTCCCCCGTGGCCGGTGCTGCCGTCGGGTCAGGGTAGAGCGGCCGGAGGGACGGCGGGCGCGGATCGGCCAGGTTCGCACGAAGGGGCGAGCGGTGTGGCGGCGGTCACGGAAATCGACGCTTCATTTCCCTCCAATTCGGACATTTGACGGGTGTGGGTAACCCGGGTCACCCATGCCGCGTAACTCGGGTCACAAAGGCCGGGTAACTCAGGCCGCAAAGGCCGGGTAATCCGGGTCACACATTCCGGGTAACCGGCGTCACAAAGGGCCAGGGGTGCGGTCCGCAAAGGATTGCAGGGCGAATCGGGGGCTCGGAAGAGGGTGTGAAAAG
Source organism: Streptomyces lydicus (assembly GCF_004125265.1). GTDB lineage: Bacteria > Actinomycetota > Actinomycetes > Streptomycetales > Streptomycetaceae > Streptomyces > Streptomyces lydicus_C. The sequence continues at coordinate 3,895,434 of NZ_RDTE01000003.1, read as the reverse complement.
GGATTGGATCTTGGTTATCGGTGACATGGCGCACAGCCGTTTTCGGGCCTACTAAAAGAATTAGGGGAAGTGCGCGGCGGGGGTGTGGGGGTGGAGAGTCCGAGAGGTGCGGGGCGCGAGGGTCGGGTGAGGCGGGGTGTACGTCGCCCGTGCGACATATGGCGAAAATGCCTGTTCAAGGGGTGGGTAGTGAACCCATCGGGAGCTGCAGTATGTCCGAATTTGGGGTTTTCGTGCAGAACTCGGGAGGGTGCGCAAGGGCCTTGTTCACTCGGCCCCTGGTACGGGCCGGGTTAGTAGAAAGACCCCTTGGCGGGGCGGCGAAGGCGGGTTACCAAGGAATGGCGATCCCGGTCCGCAGCCGGGTAACCAATCAATTCACTGGAGGAAAACCCGCATGTCCAAGTTTGCTGCTCTCCGCAATTCGAAGAAGTTCGCCGTGCGCAATCGCGTCGCCGTTGTCGCGGCCGGTGTCGGTGTTACCGCCGCCCTGGGTGCCGGTATTGCGACCGCCGCCGACGCGAGTCTGCAGAACCTCACCTCGGGCGTCGGTTCGACCGTGACCGCGCAGGCCGATGCGCAGGCGAAGTCCGCGGCCGCCGCGAAGGCCGCCGCCGTCAAGGCCAAGCAGGACGCGGCCAAGGCGGTCGACGCCTGGGTCAAGCCGGTCGACAAGTACACGCTGGGCGAGCCCTTCGGCATCGCCGGCAGCCACTGGTCGCACAAGCACAGCGGTCAGGACTTCGTCGTGCCGACCGGTACCGCGGTCAAGGCCGTCCACAAGGGCACCGTCGTCAAGGCCGGCCCCTGGGGCGGCGGCGACGGCCCGGCCTACGGCAACGCCATCGTGATCCAGCACGACAACGGCACGTACACCCAGTACGCGCACCTGTCACAGATACAGGTCCAGGTCGGCCAGCAGGTCGGCGCCGGCCAGCAGATCGGCCTGTCCGGCAGCACGGGTAACTCCACCGGCCCCCACCTGCACTTCGAGGTCCGCACCGGCCCCAACTACGGGACGGGCATCGAGCCGACCGGATTCCTGCGGGCTCACGGCGACGCCGTCTGAGCTGAGTCCGGCCGGGCTGGCCGGCGGTTCGGCGGGTTTGCCGCCGTGACCAGTTCTGTGGCGACCTCGAGGATGGCCTTGCGCTTCTCCTCGGGGTCGCCCTCCACGTGCTGCATCGCGAACATGCCCGCATGCATCGAGAACAGCGCCGTGATGCAGCGCACCTGATCCGTCAGCTCCGCTTCGGGCTCCTTGAGGAGGTCGAAGAGGGTCAGCATGCGCGATTTGAACGTCTCGCCGATGCTCAGATCGCGCACCGCCGCCTGGTTCTCCTGCAGGAACCGGAAAAGGGGCTCGCCCGAGCGCAGCGACTCGCTGTAGCGGCGGATCAGCTCCTGCTTGGCCTCCAGGGTGCGCGGCTGCTCCTCGGCCCAGGCGATCAGCTCGTCGATGGGCCTGCCCAGGTCCTGGAACAGGCTGATGACGATGTCTTCCTTGGTCCTGAAGTGGTAGTACAGCGCCGCCTTCGTGACCTCCAGCTTTTCGGCGATCTCGCGCAGTGAGGTCTTCTCGTAGCCCTGTTCGGAGAACAGCTCCAGAGCGACGTTCTGGATGCGCTGGCGGGTGTTTCCCCTGCGCGCCTGTGTGCTCATGGTGCTCTCCTGCGTCGTCGGTACTGGTCAGAGGGCTGCCCCCTGGGGCGCCAGAGAAACTTACTTGACGCCCGGCTAGTTAGCCGCCTACCTTCCTCACTGTACTGAACTAGCCGGGCGGCAAGTAAGTAGGAGTGAGTGATGGGGAAGTCGCAACATGCGACCCCGACGGGGGACGGACGGATCGCGGACCGGTCGGGGAGACCGGACGCGGTGCCGGAGACCGGCTCGGGCAAGAAGCCCGCCGGCGTACGGATGGTGCTCTTCGCACTGATGATCGCGATGCTGCTCGCGATGCTGGACAACATGATCGTCGGCACGGCGATGCCGACCATCGTCGGTGAACTGGGCGGGATGGACCACCTGTCCTGGGTCGTCACCGCCTACACCCTCGCCACCGCGGCCTCGACGCCGATCTGGGGCAAGCTCGGCGACATGTACGGACGCAAGGGCGTCTTCCTGTCGTCCATCGTGCTCTTCCTGATCGGCTCCGCGCTGTCCGGCATGGCGCAGGACATGGGGCAGCTGATCGGCTTCCGCGCCGTGCAGGGCCTGGGCGCGGGCGGTCTGATGGTCGGCGTCATGGCGATCATCGGCGATCTGATTCCGCCGCGGGAGCGCGGCAAGTACCAGGGCATGATGGCCGGTGTCATGGCCGTCGCCATGGTCGGCGGCCCGCTGGTCGGCGGCAGCATCACCGACCACCTCGGCTGGCGCTGGAGCTTCTACATCAACCTGCCGCTCGGTGCGATCGCGCTGGTCATGGTGACCGCGGTGCTGCATCTGCCGAAGAAGCGGTCACAGACCCGGATCGACTACGTCGGCGCCGCGCTGCTCACCCTCGGCATCACCTCGCTGGTGCTGATCACCACCTGGGGCGGCACCGAGTACGACTGGCTGTCCGGCCAGATCATCGGCCTCGGCATCCTCGGTGTGGTCGCGCTCGCCCTCTTCCTGGTGGTGGAGCGCAGGGTCAACGAGCCGGTGCTGCCGCTGCACATCTTCCGTAACGGCAACTTCTCGCTGATCACGCTCATCGGCTTCCTGGTCGGCTTTGTGATGTTCGGGTCGATGACCTTCCTGCCGCTGTTCCAGCAGACCGTGCAGGGCGCCTCGGCCACCAACTCCGGTCTTCTGCTGCTGCCGCTGATGGGCGGGCTGCTGGTCGTCTCGCTGATCGCGGGCCGGGTCACCACCCAGACCGGTAAGTACAAGATCTTCGTGGTCGGCGGCAGCGGACTGCTCATCGTGGGCCTGGTCCTGCTGTCCTTGATGGGCGTCGGAACCACCCGTTTCACCTCCAGCCTCTACATGGTCGTGCTCGGCGCCGGTATGGGCTTCCTGATGCAGACCACGATGCTGATCGCGCAGAACAGCGTCGAGATGAAGGACATGGGCGTCGGCTCGTCCTCGGCCACTCTCTTCCGCACGATCGGCGGTTCCTTCGGCGTCGCGATCTTCGGTGCGATCTTCACCCACCAGGTGCAGACGACGATGGTCGAACGGATCGGCAAGGCCGCCGAGAAGATGACCAGCGGCGGCGCCCAGATGGACCCGAAGGGGCTGGCCAAGCTCCCCCCGGCGATCAAGGACGCCTACGCCCACGCGGTGGCCTCCGGCACGCACCACGTCTTCCTGTGGGGCGCGGCGATCAGCGTCGTCGGCTTCGCGGCGGCATGGTTCCTCAAGGAGGTTCCCCTGCGGGGCGGGCCGACCAAGCCGGCCGAGTCCACGGCGGTGTCGGTGGACCGGGTGCCGGTCGTCGAGCCCGTCTGACTTTCCGCTGCGCTGGGCTTGCTTCCCACGTTTTCGGCTGTCCCGCCGTGGGGGTTTCTCGCCGTTGCGCCTGGCGGCGGGCGGGGTCCGCTGCGCGGGGCTGTGGGTGCGGTGACGGGCCTCCGGGGCCTGGTGTGTACTGCTTCGCTTTACGCTCCGCCTTTGCTCTTTTTCGGAGCCTTCGGAAGCAAAGCCCCACACACCGGCCCCTCCGGCCCGTCCCCTCCCGTGGGGGAGTAAGTGAAGGTCGGTGGGGGCTGGCCATTGTCATGGCCGTGAGGGCCCTTCCCGGAAAGTTCCGGGAGGGGCCCTTTTCGTGTGATCACCAGGCGCACCGCACCGGTTACATCGACCCCCACTGGCCTTTTTCCCATCCCCCAACGGGAGGGGACGGGCCGGAGCGGGTGGGGTGCCGGACGTAAAGCGAAGCAGTCCGGCACCCCACCCGCGGAGGTCCGTCACCGCACCCCGACAGCCCCGCGCAGCGGACCCCGCCCCGCGCAGCGGACCCCGCCCCGCGCAGCGGCACCGCCCGCCGCCAGGCGCAGGCGCAGGCGCAACGCCGGGCGCACCGCGCAGCGGGGCGAAACACGACGAGCAACCCCCACGGCGGGAAAGCCGAAAACGTGGGGGTTACCGCTCCGGCAGATGCAAAACCGGAAAGCTCCCCGTATTAGTAGGCGCGTTCTCCGGCAGCCACAGCACGGCGACGGCGCCCGTCGAGCCGTCGGTGAGTTCATCCGCGTTGCGGAACGTGAGGCGGGCGCCCAGGACGCGGGCCTGGCCGGCCGCGATGGTCAGGCCCAGGCCGTGGCCGCGGCCGGCCCGGTCGCTGCTGCCGGTGCGGAAGCGGCTGGGGCCCTCGCGCAGCAGGGCCTCGGGGAAGCCCGTGCCGTGGTCGCGGACCCGCAGGACCCGGCCCTCGACGGTGACCTCGATCGGCGGCTTGCCGTGGCGGGCGGCGTTGGCGATCAGATTGCCGAGGATCCGCTCCAGCCGGCGCGGGTCGGTGGTGACCTCGGAGTCCCGTACGACCTCGACGGTGATCCCCGGGTCGAGCGCCCGCACCCGCCGGGAGACGAACTCGCCGAGCACGACGTCCTGCAGCTCGGCGCGCTCCGCATGGCCGTCGAGCCGGGCCACTTCCAGGACGTCCTCGACGAGGGTGCGCAGCGCCTGCGCCCGGTCGCGGACGAGTTCCGAGGGGCGGCCGGGCGGCAGCAGTTCGGCGGCGGTCAGCAGGCCGGTGACCGGGGTGCGCAGCTCGTGGGCGATATCGGCGGTGACCCGTCGCTCGGCCTCGATGCGCTCCTGGAGGGCGTCGGACATGGCGTCCACGGCGAAGGCCAGATCGTCGGTCTCGTCGCGGACCCGTCCGCTGCCGACCTCGTCGCGGATCCGGACCGCGGTGTCGCCGTCGGCGAGTTTGCCGGCTGCCGCGGCGGCCTTGCGCAGCCGCCTGGAGAGCCGCCCGCCGACCAGCACCCCCAGCGCACAGCCGCCGACCACCACCGCGGTCGACCCGACGACCAGGGCCTTGTCGAGGTCGTCGAGGACGGCGAAGCGGTCGGGGAAACGGTCGTGCATGGACAGCACCCGGTTGTTGCTGAGCGGTGAGGCCGCCCACACATCGGGGGCGGTCTGCCCGGTGTCCTGGAGGTAGGTGGCGCGCTTGTTCTTGGCGACCTCGTCGCGCAGCGCCTCCGGCAGCTCCGGGTCGTCGATCTTCGCGCCGAACTGCAGCCGGTTGGTGGAGAGGAAGATCTTCTGCGTGAAGTTGAGCCGCTCGATCTGCACATCCCGGCTGTTGTCGAGCATGGAGTGGCGGGCGGCGTTGTGCACGACAAGGCTGAGCGCGACCGCGACCAGTGCTCCGACGAGCGCGATCGCGGCGCTGAGCTTCCATCTCAGCCCCGTCCGCAGGGCCAGTCTGACCACCGGCGGTGTCAGCCTCTCAGCTTGTATCCGAAGCCGCGGACCGTCTCGATCCGGTCCTGACCGATCTTGCCGCGCAACCGCTGGACATGGACGTCCACGACCCGGGTGTCACCACCCCAGCCGTAGTCCCAGACCCGCTCCAGCAGCCGGTCGCGGGAGAGGACCGTGCCGGGTGCGTTGGAGAACTCCAGCAGCAGCCGCATCTCGGTCGGCGTCAGAGCGACGTTCTCGCCGCCCTTGCGGACCTCCATGCCCTCGGTGTCGACCTCCAGGTCGCCGAAGCGCAGCACCGGCTCGGCGATGTCGGCCTGGTCCGCCGACGAGCCGCCGGCCCGGTCCGGGCCGCTGGCGTGGCCGAAGCGGCGCAGTACGGCGCGGATCCGGGCGACCAGCACCGCACCGTCGAACGGCTTGGTGACGTAGTCGTCCGCACCGGCCTCCAGGCCGAGCACCACATCGATCGAGTCGGCACGAGCCGACAGCATGATCACGGGGACCGTCGACTCATCGCGGATCCGCCGGCACAGGCTGACGCCGTCGAGGCCCGGCACCATCACGTCGAGCAGGGCGATATCGGGGCGGTCGGCGCGGAACGCCTCCAGGCCCGCCAGCCCGTCGGGCATCGCGGTGACCACGAATCCGTCCCGTTCCAGGGCGAGCTGGGTGGCCTCGCGGATCACGTCGTCGTCCTCGACGAAGAGCACATGGGTCTCGGCCATGCGGTTGTCTCAACCCTCCGTTCCCGTGCCGTCGTCCGGCGTGGCGCCGTCGGCGGTGGTCTTGCTGTAGTCGGTGTGATACGGACGGCCGCGCTCACTGAAGCGCCCGTTCCTCCAGTGGTAGGTCATCACATCCTCACCGGAGGGGCAGCACACCTTGTCACCCGCGGCGTAGGTCTGCTTGGAGATTTCCAGATCGCCCTTGTTCACCCCGGCGTAGACCGACGGCTGTTCGTTGGTGTACACGGTGTCATACCCGTCCGGCGCGCCGTCGCGCTTGTGGAAAACATACGCGCCCATGCCGACGGAGTCCGCGCAGGTCATGACATTGACGATGACATCGGGGGAGGTGCCGCCGGTGAGCGTCGCATAGGTCACCTCGACCGGGTACTCGTCCCCGGCGCACGGCTTGGCCAGCGACTTCTTCACGTCCGAGCCGACCTTCGGGGCGTCCTTGAGCAGCTTGACCGCGTCGACCTTCTTGTAGCGGGCGGTCGGGGACGGGCTGGGTGTGAGGTGCACGGCGCCCTTGGGCGCGGGGGTGGTGCCGGCCGATCCCTCGCTGCGTACGCCTTCGCCCCCCGGATTGCATCCGGCCAGCAAAAGGCCGACGGCGGCCACTCCCGCCGTGGCCGCGCCGCCTTTGGTCAACCCGACCCTGGTCAACCTGTTCCTGGTCAATCCGCTCCCGCTCACCGTGCTGCTCGCACAGCTGCCGATGCCGCTGCTGTTCCTGGGGTGATTGTCGCGCGTCGGGCGGCGAGCCGTAAGGCGGCCGGCACTGTGTCCGTATTCATCGGTAAAGCCATGCTTTGTCTTGTGTGCGGAGTGACATCGGGCCCCCTGCTCGGGGTTCCGTGGAGTGCCGTGTGCCGCCGTTCAGGCCGCGCACCGCTCCCGCCCCCGCTCGCCACGCTCCAGCATCCGCGCGTCGATGTCACGCATCTGCAGCTCCTGACGCAGCCGGGCCAGCGCGCGGTGCAGCGTGCTCTTGACCGTTCCCGTGGACATGCCGAGCGCCGCCGCGGTCTCCTCCGTGCTCATCTGCTCCCAGTGCCGCAGCACGACGACGCTGCGCTGCTTGGGGGCCAGCACCCCGAGGATGTCCATCAGCAGGGCACGGTCGGCGCGCTGCTCGGTGCCGTCGTCCACGCTCGCGTCCGGCAGCTGCTCGGTGGGCACCTCTTCGAGCTTGCGGGCCCGCCACCACTCGGTCCGCGTGTTGATCATGACGCGGCGGAGGTAGGCGTCGGCCAGCGACTTGTCCGCGATACCGTCCCAGCGGCCGTAGGTGCGCACCAGCGCGGTCTGCAGCAGGTCCTGTGCGTCGACCGGGTCGGGCACCAGGCGCCGGGCGCTCCGCAGCAGGGCCTCCTGCCGCGTACGAACGTACTCTTCGAAGTCCAGTACCTTGCCGCCGCTGGTCGCCATTCCGACGCCTCCGATCCGCTTGCGTTTCCCCACGTTGACCGTGCTGGCGGTCATCTCCAGCACGAGGAAGACGCTACGGAGGGGGTGTTGCGGCGTAATGTGCGTGGGCCCCACAAGGAATGCACGGAAAACCCTCGGTTGTGTAACAGCCCGCCAGGGGTCATACCTCGGACGGACGGCGGCCCGCCGCACGTCATACTCCGGAGGGAGAGGCACCCCCGCCGGAAGGCCTACCGGCCGTAACACGGTGGCAATCGAGAAGGCCGCGGGTCTCCTTCCGGCCGTATCCGGGGCACTTTCCGGTCATCCGGCCCGAAAGGTGACACGGGGTCAGGCGGCACCACCGGGGACGCGGAAGGGCGCGGCCGCCGAAGTGACCGCGCCCTTCCTCTCTCTTACAGGTTCTCCCGTACGGATGACGGCAGCGCTACGTGAGCGGCAACCGATAGCGGCCACCGCCCAGCGGCTCCACCAGACCGTCCGAGACCAGGCCGTCCAGTGCCCTGGCCCGCTGCACCGGCTCGTCCCACACCGCGTCCAGCGCCTGCTGCGGCACCGGCGTGACCGCCTCGCGCAGGACGGCGAGCAGCTTGCCGCGCACCTGGCGGTCGGTACCGGCGTACGTCTGGGTGCGACGGGCCGGGCCGTCGTGCGCCGGGGAGCCGGCCAGGCGCCAGGTGCACTGCGCGGCGATCGGGCAGCGCCCGCACTCCGGAGCGCGCGCCGTGCACAGCAGCGCCCCCAGCTCCATCGTGGCCGCCGCCCAGCGTGCCGCCAGGTTCTCGTCCTCGGGCAGCAGCTGGCGGGCGAGTTTGCGCTCCGCCGCGGTGGTGGCGTTCGGCGGGAACTGGCGGCCGGCCACCGCGCGGGCGAACACCCGGCGCACATTGGTGTCCAGTACGGCGTGCCGCTGCCCGTACGCGAACGAGGCGACCGCGGCGGCGGTGTACTCGCCGACGCCGGGCAACGCGAGCAACTGGCTGTGCTCGCGCGGTACGTCGCCGCCGTGCCGCTCCTGTATGGCGGAGGCGGCGGCGTGCAGCCGCAGGGCGCGGCGCGGATAACCGAGCCGGCCCCAGGCCCGGACCGCCTCGCCCGGCGCCTCGGCGGCCAGGTCGGCGGGGCGCGGCCAGCGGGCCAGCCACTGCTCGTAGACCGGCAGCACTCTGCTGACCGGGGTCTGCTGCAGCATGAACTCGCTCACCATCACACCCCAGGCGCCCGCCTCGGGGCGGCGCCAGGGCAGATCGCGGGCGTGCTCGTCGAACCAGTCGGTGACCGGGCCGTGCAGCGCGGTCCCGTCGGCGGCTCCCGCGGCCGCGTCGGCGGCGGAAGCGTTCTCGGTGGCGGCGGTCGTGGCAGTGGTGGTGACAGGCGTCGAAGTCATGGCACTGCCGATCCTGGCACGTCCGGCGTCGCCCGGGAAACGCACCGGGCCCGCCCCGCCGCGCGCCCACCCGCACGCAGGACGGCCGGGGGCGCACAGGTGGCGGTTACCGACGGTATGAGACGGCCCGGCGGCGACCGGAGCGGGCCCGGAGCGGGGCCCGGCGCGCGCCGGACGGCCGGTGCGGGCGAGGATGCGGGCATGGCGGAGACGAGCGGTGCACAGGACAGCGGCGGTACGGGCGGGTCGCCCTGCCCGGAGACGATCCGGCGGGCGCTCGCCGCGCACACCACGATGACGCTGGCGTACGCGGACGAGGACGGGCCGGGCGCCTGCGCGGTGCTCTACGCGACGGACCCGGAGCGCGGCGGGGAGACGGGCGGGGCGGGCGGCGCCGGGCCCGCGCTGTATTTCGTCACCGCGACCACGACGCGGCACGGCCGGGCGCTGGCGGCGCCCGGCGCCCGTGCCGCTTTCACGGCGCAGCGGGACGGCCAGGAGTGGAGCGGACTGACGGGGCTTCAGGGCCGGGGCGACTGCCGCCCTCTGGCCGGCGCCGAGCGGGCCGCGGGCTGGCGGGCCTACCTGGCCCGCTTCCCCTTCGTCGCCGAGAGCGAGCGGCTGCGCGACGCCCTTGAGCGGACCACCCTGTGGGAGCTGCGTCCCGACTGGCTGCGGCTGATCGACAACGGGCAGGGCTTCGGGCACAAGGAGGAGTGGCGGCCGGACTTCTGAGGCCGGGGTGCGGTGCCGGCCCTTCCTGTGCCGCCTCCGTTCCCGTCCTCCGTTCCCGTCGTTCCGCGCTGCCTCCACTCCGCCGCCCCGGAGGCGTTTCCGGCCTGATCCGGGCCGATCGCGCCGGATCGAGCCCTCTCCGGGCTGATCCGAGCCCCTTCCGGGCCGATCATGCGAAAAGTTGCAGTGGGAAGCGGCGGGTACTGGCCTGTGCGGCGGCCGATCTCTCGTAGAGTTTCCGCGTGGGATCACTGCGCAATCCGATCGGGCCGCTTCCGTCCTCCATCTACTGGCGGCGGAGGGCCGTTGCGCTGGCCATCGTCGTACTGCTCGCCGTGCTTGTCGTGTGGGCCGTCAACTGGGGCGGAATCGGCGGCAAAAGCGGCGACGAGGGCAAGGGGCCCCACGGAAACGGGCCCGCGACGTCCATTACGCCGGGGCCTTCCCCCAGCGGACCGGTGGACGGCCAAAAGCCGGGCGGGCGCGATGAGTCGGGCAGCGGCGGGGGTTCGGGACCGGGCTCCGGCGGTGGCTCGGGCTCCGCGGGTGGCGACGGTGACGCGTCCAACGGTGACTCCGGTGCCGGCAGCGGCGGTTCGGGTTCCGTACCCAATGGGCCGATCGGTCAGGGCTCCGGCAAGAACGCCGTCGAGGCCGGCTCGTCGCTCCCCAACTGTGTATCGGACAAGGCCGAGTTGGTGCTGCGCAGCGACAAGAAGTCCTATGGCCCTGACGCCAGGCCGAAGTTCGAGCTGACGGTCAAGAACGCGGCCGGTGACGCCTGCAAGGTGGATCTCGGGCAGAAGGCCGCGGTGGTCACCATCACCGACACCGCGGGCGACGACCGGGTGTGGGCCTCGAACGACTGCCCGTCGGGCACCCGGCCCGCGCTGCTGAAGGTTCCGGCCGGCGGATCGGTGAAGCGCACCATCGTGTGGGACCGCCGGGCCAGCGGTCCGCAGTGCGCAACGCTGAGCCCGGCCACGGTGCCGGCCGGCAAGTACCTGATCGAGGCCAAGGTGCCGGGGCTGGAAGCGGTCCATACATCCTTCGTGCTGGCCGAGGACTGAGGGCCGAGGACCGAGGACTGAGGACCGAGGCCGGGGCCTGAGGCAGGGGGCCGGGCCGGCGGCTGAGTCCAAGGAGGCCGGCCCCGCGCAGTGCGCTCGTGGCGATTTCGCCGGGAGCGAGCTTCGGTGCGGCGGGCGGTGCCGTCCGGGATAGTCGCCGCCATGAGGCTACTGATGCTGGGCGGGACGGAGTTCGTGGGGCGGGCGGTCGCCGAGGCGGCGCTGGCGCGTGGCTGGGAGGTCACGGTGTTCCACCGGGGGAATCACGCGCCGCCCGAGGGCGTGACGGCGCTGCACGGTGACCGTGCGGACGCGGCAGGGCTCGCGGCCCTGGAGAAGGGCGAGTGGGACGCCGTCGTCGACACCTGGAGCGGTGCGCCGTCAGCGGTACGGGACAGTGCGCGGCTGCTGGCCGGGCGGGTGGGGGCATACGCCTATATCTCCAGCAGATCGGTGTACGCCTTCCCGCCCACGGCCCGGCGCGATGAGGGGGCGCCGCTGGTGACGGGCTCCGCCGGTGCCACCGATGCCGCGGATTACGCACAGGCCAAGCGGGGCGGTGAGCTGGCCGCGGTCGAGGCGTTCGGGGAGCGGGCGCTGCTGGTGCGTGCGGGACTGATTCTCGGGCCGTACGAGAACGTGGGGCGGCTGCCGTGGTGGCTGGGGCGGATGGCCCGCGGCGGAACGGTCCTGGCACCGGGGCCGCGGGGGATGGCGCTGCAGTACATCGACGTCCGTGACCTGGCCGAGTGGACGGCCGACGCGCTGCAGGCGGGGCTCGGCGGGCCGTACACCCTGGTGAGCGAGCCCGGGCACGCCACCATGGGCGAGCTGCTGGAGAGTTGCGCGAAGGTCACCGGCTCGGACGCGGAGCTGCGCTGGACCGCTCCGGAGGACGTGCTCGCCGCCGGTATCGAGCCGTGGACCGAGCTCCCGTGCTGGCTGGCCCCGGGTGAGCTGAGGGACGCGATCTTCGGCGTCGATGTGTCCAAGGCCCTGGCGTCCGGGCTGCGTTGCCGTCCCGTCGCGGAAACCGTCGCCGATACCTGGGCCTGGCTGCGGGCCATCGGCGGGGTGGCGCCCCAGCGCCCGGACCGGCCCGTACTCGGCCTGGACCCGGCGAAGGAGGCGGTGGCGCTGCGGCGGGCCGGCTGATCCCTTGCCGGTGAAGGGGGGCGGAGAAGGCCGGCAGGCAGGCCGGCCCCTGGCACGGGACAGCCCTGAGCCGTACCGCCCTCCAGCCGTACCGCCCTCCAGCCGTACCGCCCTCCAGCCGTACCGCCCTCCAGCCGTAACGCCTTCTAGCCGTATCGCCCTTGGCCGTACGCCCTCAGACGTACCGCTCCAGGATCGACGACTCCGCCAGCCGCGACAGGCCCTCGCGGACCGAGCGGGCGCGGGCCTCGCCGACGCCGTCGACCGTCTGCAGGTCGTCGACGCTGGCGGCGAGGAGCTTCTGCAGGCCGCCGAAGTGGTCGACGAGGCGCTCGATGACCGTGCCGGGCAGCCGGGGGACCTTCGCCAGCAGGCGGAAGCCGCGCGGGGAGACCGCGGAGTCCAGCGTCTCGGGGGCTCCGCTGTAGCCCAGCGCGCGGGCCACCGTGGGGAGTTCGAGCAGTTCGGTGTGGCTGAGGGCGTCCAGCTCGGCGAGCGCTTCGGCGACCGTGCGGGAGCGCTTGGCGGTCGGCTGGGGGACGTAGTCGCGGACGACCAGCTCCCGTTCCGGCTCCACCCCGGCGATCAGCTCCTCCAGCTGGAGGGCGAGCAGCCGGCCGTCCGTGCCGAGCTCGACGACGTACTCGGCGATTTCGGTGGCGATCCGGCGGACCATCTCCAGGCGCTGGGCGACCGCGGTGACATCGCGGACCGTCACCAAGTCCTCGATCTCCAGGGCGGAGAGCGTGCCGGCGACCTCGTCCAGGCGGAGCTTGTAGCGCTCCAGGGTCGCCAGTGCCTGGTTGGCGCGGGAGAGGATCGCGGCCGACTCCTCCAGGACGCGGCGCTCGCCGTCCACATAGAGGGCGATCAGGCGCATCGACTGGCTGACCGAGACGACCGGGAAGCCGGCCTGGATCGAGACGCGCTGGGCGGTGCGGTGGCGGGTGCCGGTCTCCTCCGTGGGGATGGAGGCGTCCGGGACGAGCTGGACGCCGGCCCGCAGGATTTTGGTGATGTCCTTGTCGAGGACCAGCGCCCCGTCGAGCTTGCACAGCTCGCGCAGCCGCGTGGCGGTGAACTCGACATCCAGGACAAATCCGCCGGTACACATGGATTCGACGGTCTTGTCGAAGCCCAGCACGATCAGCCCGCCCGTATTGCCGCGGAGGATGCGCTCCAGGCCGTCGCGCAGGGCGGTACCGGGCGCGACGGCGCTCAGCGTGGCGCGCATCAGGCTCTCGGTGCCGGAGCTTCCACCGGACCTGCCGGAAGTCGATGCCCGGTCGTTGGCTGCCACTGCACTCCTCCGTCGCAAGGTCTGTCGGTCCGCAGGCCGCCCGGCCCATGCTGTGTTGACGTACCAGCGGAGAGTACGTAGCCGACAGGCAATTCTGCGGTGACGGGCGAGACCAGGGCAAAGTCTACCGGCGTGCGCCCTCTTCCTGTGGGGCCTCCCGGCGCACTCGCTTGGGCAGGACGCTGAGGGCCGCTCCGACGTCGGCGACCTCCAGCACCCGCATTCCGTCGGGGATCTTGCCCGGGTCGGAGGGGACCAGGGCGTGGGTGAAGCCGAGGCGGGCCGCTTCGGACAGCCGCCGCTGGACGCCGGTGACCCGCCTGACCTCGCCCGCGAGGCCCACCTCGCCGATGGCGACGAGGTTCTTGGGGAGGGGGGTGTCGCTGGCGGCGCTGGCGAGGGCGAGGGCGACGGCGAGGTCGGCGGCGGGCTCGGTCAGCTTCACGCCGCCGACCGTCGCGCTGTAGATGTCGCGCTTGCCCAGGGCGCTGATCCGGCCGCGCTGTTCCAGTACGGCGAGCATCATCGAGACCCGGGAGGTCTCCAGGCCGGAGGTGGTGCGCCGGGGGGAGGGGATCTGGGAGTCGACGGTGAGCGCCTGGACCTCGGCGACCAGGGGGCGGCGGCCCTCCAGGGTCACCGTCAGGCACGTACCGGGCACGGCTTCGGCGCGGCGGGTGAGGAAGAGGCCCGAGGGGTCGGCGAGGCCGGTGATGCCCTCGTCATGGAGCTCGAAGCAGCCGACCTCGTCGGTGGTGCCGTAGCGGTTCTTGACGCCGCGGACCAGGCGCAGCCGGGCGTGCCGGTCGCCCTCGAAGTGCAGGACGACATCGACGAGATGTTCCAGCAGGCGCGGCCCGGCGATGGCGCCGTCCTTGGTGACATGGCCGACCAGGAGGGTGGACATACCGCGTTCCTTGGAGGCCCGGATCAGTGCGCCGGCCACCTCGCGGACCTGGGCCATACCGCCGGGGGCACCCTCGATCTCGGGGGAGGCGACGGTCTGCACGGAGTCGAGGACCAGAAGCGAGGGCTTGACCGTGTCGAGGTGGCCGAGGACGGCGGAGAGGTCGGTTTCGGCGGCCAGATACAGATGGTCGTCGAGCGCGCCGATGCGGTCGGCGCGCAGCCGGACCTGGCTCGCGGACTCCTCGCCCGTCACATAGAGGGTGCGGTGGGCGTCGGAGGCGGCCTTGGCGGCGACGTCCAGCAGCAGGGTGGACTTGCCGACGCCGGGCTCGCCGGCCAGCAGCGCGACCGCGCCGGGGACCAGGCCGCCGCCCAGGACGCGGTCCAGCTCGGGCACGCCCGTGGAGCGGGCGGTGGCCTGCTTGCCGTCGACCTGGCCGATGGGCAGGGCCGCGGTGGTGACCCGGCCGGGTGCGGTCGTGCGCACCGCGGGGGCGCCGCCGAACTCCTCGACCGTGCCCCATGCCTGGCATTCGGGGCAGCGGCCGAGCCACTTCGCGGTGGTCCAGCCGCACTCCGTACAGCGATAGGAGGGGCGCTCCTTGCCCGAGGATTTACGCGTTGCCATGGGGTCACCGTAGCGGCGGGGTCCGACAACGCCCGCCCGAGCCCTTCAGGAGCGGGATCCTCGGGCCGGAGACGCCGGAGACGCCGGAGACGCCGGAGACGCCGGAGACGCCGGAGACGCCGGAGACGTCGGAGACGCCGGAGACGCCGGAGAGGCCCGAGATGCCGGCTGCGGCGGGGCGGCGGGGGCGGCTCCCCCGCCGGCGGTTGCGCCGCCCGGGTGGCGCAGACGGAGCGCACCCCCGGTGTAAAGGGCCATTCGTGTCCTCTTTTGAGGGAGATGGTCACCCGTAAGGGTTAAAAGTGTCCAACGCGAGCAAGACCGGCTGCATCATCCGCCTACCGTCGCCGGGGTGATGAGCAGCAGGCCCGAGCACCCCACGCACTCCACCGGCGCACACCGGTCGCGCGGCGACGGCCGGCGCCGGAGCCGGCCGCAGCCGTCCGAGCGGCCAGGACCGGACGCCGCACGCCCCCCGGACCAGCGCCCCGACGGCTACGAGCCTTATCTGGACGGGCTGTTCACCTACTGCCTGTCCGTGCTGTGCGAACACGACGCGGCGACCGCGGTGCTCGGCGAGGTGCTGGCGCTCGCCGAGCGGCACCACGGCAGGCGGCCCGCCGACCGGGGCCGCCACCGCTCCTGGCTCTACGCGCTGGCCCGTTGGGCCTGTCTGCGCCGGCTCGCCGAAGGGACCGGTCCGGCCGCCAAGGCACCGGACCCGACGGCCGCGGCCACCGGCCCGGCCGCGGCAATGGCCGAAACCCCGGGCCCGGCCGCCGCGGAAGCCGACCGCCGGCAGCGTGAACTCGCCGCACTGGCCTGGCCGGAGGCCGCCGGCACCCTCCCCGAGCAGCGCGAGGCGCTGGAGCTCTCGGTGCGCCACCAGCTGTCCGCCGACGAGGTCGCCGCGGTGCTCGGCACCGACCCGGTCGCCACCCGCGCGCTGCTGGCCACCGCCTCCTGCGAGGTGGAGCGGACCCGGGCGGCACTGGCCGTCGTCGAGTCCGGCCGCTGCCGCGAGGTGGCACAGCTGGCCGGGGACACCCAGATGCTGCTGGGCGCCGCGCTGAGCCGGGAGCTGGTGCGCCATGTCGACGACTGCGCCGAGTGCCGGCGGACCGCCGAGCGGGCCACCGCCCCGGGGACCTGGCCGGGCACCGCGCCGGTGTCCCGGGGGACGCTGCCGCTGGTCGCCGCGCCCCGTGAGGCCGTGCTCGGCGCGCTGGCGGCGGCCCGGCGCGCCAAGTCGGGCCGCGCGGAGGGCGTGGCCGGTGCGGCACACGGCGGCCGGACCGGTGGGGCAAACGGTTCTCCTCGCTATGACCGCAACGGATTTCCCATCGGCCCCCCGACGGACCGGGTGGCCCGCCGGCGCAGGTTCCGCGGCCGTGCGCTGACCACCACCGTGGTCGCCACGGTGGTCGCGGCGCCGGTGCTGGCCCTGTGGGCGGCGTACCACGGCAGCCTCGCCACCGATGAGGCGGCGGACGCCTCGCCCTCGGTGACGGCCAGCGACACGCAGACCGGGGACCGGGGCGAACGGCTGGGCGGCCGCCCGTACGAGAACGCCGGCAACGCCCGGACGACGCCCGACCCCGGATTCCGGGCCGGTGAGGGGGCGCCCGATGTGTCCGTCGAGGTGACCAGCGGGGACGGCACCCCGCAGCGGACGGGCGAGCCGGGCAGCCGCGCGGAGTCGGGCCCCGGCCGGCTGACGGTCGCCGCGCAGCCCAGCGGCCGGACCACGGTGATCACGCTCACCGCCGCGGGCAGGGCGCCGGTGCGCTGGCGGGCTTCGGCGGGCGCGGCCTGGCTGCAGCTGAGTCATACGGCGGGCTCGCTGCGGCCGGGCGAGTCCACCACGATCACGGTCGACATCGACCACGACCGGGAGCCCGCGGGCCACTGGCACGCCAGGATCGCCATCGAGCCGGGCGGCACCGCCGTGACGATGAAGGGCCAGGGCACGACCGGTCCCGCCCCCGGCCCGCAGCGTCCGACGCCGCCGAAGCCGAAGCCGACGCCCCGCCCGTCGCACCCGGCGCCGACGCCCACGCCGACCCCGACGTCCCCGGCGCCCACCTCCACGCCTCCGTCGCCGACCCCCAAGCCGACCGGCCCCGACCCGTCCTCGACCCCGTCGAACACGACTCGTCCCGCCCGCGGGGGCCATTGGCGCTGAGCGGCACCGGGCCTGAGCGCACTGGTCCTGAGCGCACCGGAGCCTGAGCCCACCAGGGGGGCGCACCGGGGCCGCGCCGGCCCGGACGGCCCCGACGCGCGCCCGCTTCTGCTCCTACTTCTGCTCCGACTTCTCCGAGTTCTGCTCCGACTTCTTCTCCGATTTCTCCGACTGCTTGGGGGGCTTCGGAGGCCTCGGGTCCGCCGGGTGCGGTGCCATCGGCAGCGTCGCCGCCAGCCGCTCCTCGCACAGCGCGGCGAGCTTGGCGTAGCCCTTCTTGCCCATCAGCTCGGTCAGCTCCGGCTTGTACGAGACGTACACCGGGTCGCCCGCGCCGTGCGCCGAGGTCGCCGAGGTGCACCACCAGTGCAGGTCATGGCCGCCGGGGCCCCAGCCGCGCCGGTCGTACTCGCCGATCGTCACCTGCAGGACGCGGGTGTCGTCCGGCCGGTCGATCCAGTCGTAGGTCCGCCGGACCGGCAGCTGCCAGCAGACGTCCGGCTTGGTCTCCAGAGGCTCGCGGCCCTCGCGCAGCGCGAGGATGTGCAGGGAGCAGCCCGCGCCGGCCGGGAAACCGGGGCGGTTCTGGAAGATGCAGGAGCCCTCCCAGCGCCGGGTCTGCCGCTCGCCGTCCTCGTCCTCCTGGGTCCAGCCGGTCGTGGTGCCGACGTCGTGGTGCTGCCACACGTCGGGCGTGAGCCGTGCCACGTGCTTGGCCACCCGCTCCTCGTCCTCCTCGTCCGAGAAGTGCGCGCCGAGCGTGCAGCAGCCGTCGTCCGCCCGGCCGGCCTGGATGCCCTGGCAGCCGCTGCCGAAGATGCAGGTCCAGCGGGAGGTCAGCCAGGTCAGGTCGCAGCGGAAGATTTGTTCGTCGTCGGCCGGGTCCGGGAAGGTGACCCAGGCACGGGCGAAGTCGAGGCCGACCTCGTCGGCCGGGGCCTGCTTCGGGGACCGCGCCCCCTCAGTCGCCTGAGAGCGCCGCTTTTCTTCCTTGGTGCGCGCTTTTTCGTGCTTCGCCTTTTTCGTCTTTGCCACGACTCCAGCCTAAGGCGCGTCGCGGTGCGGACCGCGCCGACAGGAGTGCGGCGCGGACCGCGCCGACAGGAGTGGGGGGTGCGCGCAGTAGGTTTCCCCGTATGAGACTCGGTGTCCTCGATGTGGGTTCGAATACGGTCCATCTGCTCGTGGTGGACGCACACCCGGGCGCGCGCCCGCTGCCCGCCTACTCGCACAAGGCGGAGCTGCGCCTCGCCGAACTCCTCGACGAGGCGGGCGCGATAAGCGATGCGGGGGTGGAGCGGCTGGTGGCCACCGTCCACGAAGCGCTCCAGGTGGCCGAGGACAAGGGCGTCGAGAGCGTGTTGCCGTTCGCCACCTCGGCGGTCCGCGAGGCCACCAACGGCGAGGACGTGCTGCGCCGGGTCGCCCTGGAGACCGAGGTCGACCTGCAGGTGCTGTCCGGCGAGGACGAGGCGCGGCTGACCTTCCTCGCCGCCCGCCGGTGGCTGGGCTGGTCGGCCGGCCGGCTGCTGGTGCTGGACATCGGCGGCGGCTCGCTGGAGGTCGCCTACGGCCTGGACGAGGACCCGGACGTGGCGGTGTCGCTGCCGCTGGGCGCCGGCCGGCTGACCGCGGGCGACCTGCCCGGCGACCCGCCGGAGGCCGAGGACGTCCGGACGCTGCGCCGCCGGGTGCGCGCCGAGATCGCCAAGGTGGTGAGCGAATTCAGCCGCCACGGCACCCCCGACCGGGTCGTCGGCACGTCCAAGACCTTCCGGCAGCTGGCCCGGATCGCCGGCGCCGCGCGCTCGGCGGACGGGCTGTACGTCCAGCGGGAGCTGACCCGGAAGAAGCTGGAGGAGTGGGTGCCGCGGCTGGCCGCGATGTCCGCGGCGGAGCGGGGCACGCTGCCCGGGGTGTCGGAGGGGCGCTCGCGGCAGCTGCTCGCCGGGGCGCTGGTCGCCGAGGCGGCGATGGACCTGTTCGGGGTCGAGACGCTGGAGATCTGCCCGTGGGCGCTGCGCGAGGGCGTCATTCTGCGGCGGCTGGACCACTTGCCGTAGGGGGTGCCGTACGGGTTGCCGTAGAGGCTGTGCCGTAGGGGCTGCCCTACGGGGCGCCGCTGAGGCCTGCCTCAGGGACCCTGGGCCCTCAAGGCCGACCCCGCCGGTCTTCGTGAGACTCGTCACGCCCCGGCGGGGCCCGCCACACCCGTCGCCCCCTGTAGCACCGTCCCCCGCCTCCTCCGACAGGGGGCCGCGGTCGCCGGACCTCCTGCCCCGCGCCCGGCCCCGGCCCGTACGCTGTCCTTCGTGACAGAGCCAGTGGTGCGCATCCCGGATGCGAAGGTCGCGCTGTCCACGGCCTCGGTGTATCCGGAGTCGACGGCGACGGCCTTCGAGATCGCCGCGCGCCTCGGCTACGACGGCGTCGAGGTCATGGTGTGGACCGACCCGGTCAGCCAGGACATCGAGGCCCTGCGCCGGCTCTCGGACTACCACGGCGTGCCGGTGCTGGCCGTCCACGCCCCGTGTCTGCTGATCACCCAGCGGGTCTGGTCCACCGATCCCTGGGTCAAGCTCCAGCGCGCCCGCACCGCCGCGGAGAAGCTGGGCGCCTCGACGGTGGTCGTGCACCCGCCGTTCCGCTGGCAGCGCAGCTATGCACGGGAGTTCGTCCGCGGGGTGTGGCGGATGGAGCACGAGACGGATGTGAAGTTCGCCGTCGAGAACATGTACCCGTGGCGCTACCGGGACCGCGAAATGCTCGCGTACGCCCCGGACTGGGACCCCACCAACGACGACTACCGGCACTTCACGGTCGACCTGTCGCACACCGCCACCGCCCGCAGCGACGCGCTGGAGATGGTGGAGCGGATGGGCGACCGGCTGGCGCACGTCCATCTCGCCGACGGCAACGGCTCCGCCAAGGACGAGCACCTGGTGCCGGGGCGCGGCAGCCAGCCCTGCGCCGCGATGCTGGAGCGGCTGGCGGCCACCGGCTTCGAGGGCCATGTGGTCGTCGAGGTCAACACCCGGCGGGCGATGTCCGCGGCCGAACGCGAGGCCGACCTGGCCGAGGCGCTGGCCTTCACCCGGCTGCATCTCGCCTCGCCGACCTGGGTCCCGGGCTCGTGAGCGACAGCGGGCCCGGCCCGGACGACGCCCGCGCGCCCGGCCCGCCGCCCGCGCCGGCCCGCCGCCGGGGCCGCCCGGCCCGCGCCGCCGCCGAGGCCGGTCCCGGCGCCCGGGAACGGATTCTGGCCGCGGCCCGTACGGAGTTCGCCGAGCGCGGCTACGACAAGACCTCGGTCCGGGGCATCGCCAAGGCGGCCGGGGTGGACGCGGCGCTGGTGCATCACTACTTCGGCACCAAGGAGCAGGTCTTCGAGGCCGCCATCGAGCTGACCTTCGCGCCCGCGCTGACCATGCCGGAAGCCCTCGCGGGCGGCGGTGAAGCGGTGGGCGAGCGGATAGCCCGCTTCATGTTCGGCATCTGGGAGAACCCGGTCAGCCGGCCGGCCCTGCTGGCGATCATGCGTTCGGCGCTGACCAACGACAAGGCCGCTGCGGTGCTGCGCGGGCTCATCGAGCGGCGGATGCTGCAGCGGGTGGCGGGCGAACTGCACGTCCCCGACCCGCGGTTCCGGGTCCAGCTGGCCGCCGGGCACCTCATCGGGATCGCCATGCTGCGCTATGTGATCAAGATGGACCCGGTCGCCTCGGCGGACCCCGAGGAGATCATCGACATGGTCGCCCCGACCCTCCAGCGGTATCTGACGCAGCCCTGACGGCCGGGGTTCGAGGCCCGAGGTCGAGGCCCGGGGGCACCGGCGAGGCGGCTGTGGCGGCCGGACCTGGCGGCCGGATCCGCTACGGCCCCGACGTGGCCCTGACAACCGGCCCGGGTGCCGCCCCGGAGGCCCGTCCGCGGCCCGATCACCACCCCCACCTGGAAGAACGGCGCACACCCCCACTGTCCGCACTACGGTCACCCGTCTCACATCTCGGAGAGGCTGTCCAGATCTTGGATCAGAGGCGTAATCTCGACGGGAGCTGATATATGACGCCACCCGGTACGGGGCACCGCCGCACGGCAGGGCCCGGATACCGGCACCGGCGGTCGTACGGACGTAATCCCGAGGGAGTGACCATCGTGCCCGAGCTGAGGTCCCGCACCGTTACCCATGGCCGCAACATGGCCGGCGCCCGAGCCCTTATGCAGGCCTCCGGCGTAGCGCGGGAGGACTTCGGCAAGCCGATCATCGCCGTAGCCAACAGCTTCACCGAGTTCGTTCCCGGCCACACCCACCTCCAGCCGGTCGGCCGGATCGTCTCCGAGGCGATCCACGAGGCCGGCGGCATCGCCCGCGAGTTCAACACCATCGCGGTCGACGACGGCATCGCCATGGGCCACGGCGGCATGCTCTACAGCCTGCCCTCCCGCGACCTGATCGCCGACTCCGTCGAGTACATGGTCGAGGCGCACTGCGCCGACGCGCTGATCTGCATCTCCAACTGCGACAAGATCACCCCGGGCATGCTGATGGCCGCGATGCGGCTCAACATCCCGACGGTCTTCGTCTCCGGCGGCCCGATGGAGTCCGGCAAGGCGACCCTCGTCGACGGCACGGTCCGCACCCTCGACCTGGTCGACGCGATCTCGGACGCCGTCAACGACAAGATCTCGGACGAGGACATCCTCCGCATCGAGGAGAACGCCTGTCCGACCTGCGGTTCCTGTTCCGGCATGTTCACCGCCAACTCGATGAACTGCCTGACCGAGGCGATCGGCCTCTCGCTGCCCGGCAACGGCTCCGTGCTGGCCACTCACACCGCCCGCCGGGCGCTGTACGAGAACGCAGGACGCACGGTCGTCGAGATCACCAAGCGGCACTACGACGAGGACGACCACACCGTCCTGCCGCGCAACATCGGCACCCGCGCCGCCTTCGAGAACGCCATGGCCCTGGACATCGCCATGGGCGGCTCGACGAACACGATCCTGCACCTGCTCGCCGCGGCCCAGGAAGCCGGTCTCGACTTCGACCTGGAGGACATCAACGCGGTCTCCCGCCGGGTGCCCTGCCTGGCCAAGGTCGCCCCGAACGTCGCCCCGGGCGGCACGTACTACATGGAGGACGTGCACCGAGCCGGCGGCATCCCCGCCATCCTCGGCGAGCTCTACCGCGCCGGACTCCTCAACGAGGACGTGCACACCGTGCACAGCGCCTCGATCGAGGAATGGCTCAAGACCTGGGACGTGCGCGGCGGTTCCCCCTCTGACGTGGCCGTCGAGCTGTGGCACGCGGCCCCCGGCTGCAAGCGCTCGGCGACCGCCTTCTCCCAGTCCGAGCGCTGGGACAGCCTGGACGTCGACGCCGAGGGCGGCTGCATCCGCGACCTGGCGCACGCCTACTCCGCCGACGGCGGCCTGGCGGTCCTCAAGGGCAACCTCGCCGAGGACGGCTGCGTCGTGAAGACCGCCGGCGTCGACGAGTCGATCTGGACCTTCGAGGGCCCGGCCGTGGTCTGCGAATCGCAGGAAGAGGCCGTCGACAAGATCCTCAAGAAGCAGGTCAAGGAGGGCGACGTCGTCGTCATCCGCTACGAGGGCCCCAAGGGCGGCCCCGGCATGCAGGAAATGCTCTACCCGACGTCCTTCCTCAAGGGCCGCGGCCTGGGCAAGACCTGCGCCCTGGTCACCGACGGCCGCTTCTCCGGCGGCACCTCCGGCCTCTCCATCGGCCACGCCTCCCCCGAGGCGGCCTCCGGCGGCACCATCGCCCTCGTCGAGGACGGCGACCGCATCAAGATCGACATCCCCCACCGCACCATCGAACTCCTCGTCGGCGAGGTCGAGCTGGAATCCCGCCGACTGGCCCTCGAAGGCGTCTACGCCCCGAAGAACCGCGAGCGCAAGGTCTCCCAGGCCCTGCGCGCGTACGCAGCCATGGCCACCAGCGCCGACAAGGGCGCGGTGCGCGATGTGAGCAAGCTGGGCTGAGGCTCGGCAGTCGGCATCATCGAGCAGGCCCCCGTCGTGTGACGGGGGCGTTCTCATTGGTGTCTGCCCGGAGGAGAGAGGGGTGCGTGCCGCGCCATCCTTCCGGTCGCACTCTGACGCTCAGTCGTCGTACGGTTCCTGTTCGGTATGCAGCCGAGTGTTGAGATCGGTGACCCAGGCGAGTGCCCAGGTGCGCAGGTCTGCGATCTGGTCGGCATCGAGGTCGTAGGCGCTGAATTCCTCGTCTTCGTACCAGTCGGCGCCGGACAGCCGGTCGCGAAGGTCGTGCAGGCTGAAGTCGATGCGGGCATGACGGCGGCCGAGCGATTCGAGTTCAGCGGTGCTGTGGTGACGGGAGGCGGCGTGGACGTCGATGAGGTCACGGACCGCACCGCGGTCGGCCAGGGCGCGGACCTTTGTGCCGATCACGTCATCCAGGGAGAGAACCGGGCCGTGCTCCGTGGTGGTGGGCGGCGCCCAGAACGCCTCTTTGAGGATGTCAACCTCGCACTCTTCGCCGGTGCGAGGGTCAGCGACGATCAGGCGCCCGGAGAGCGGGTCGGTTCCGATCTCCCGGACATGCCAGCCGCGCTGGGCCAGCCCCTGGCTCACGGTACGGATGATCTCGGTCATCGGAGCGGGGTTCTCGGTAGCGACGTCGAGGTCTTGGCTCAGGCGGTTGACCAGGCCGTGGGCCTGGACGGCGTATCCGCCGGTGACGACGAGGGGGTAGGGCGTGCCGATGGCAATCACGTCGGCCAGGAGCCGGCGGTGCAGGTCGCTCAGGTTCATGCAGCGGACGCGGCCAGGGGCGCGAGCTCGGTGAAGGCTGCTTCCCACACGTCGCGGATCGGCCTGCTGATCAGGGTGCGCAGCACGGGCCACTGGCTGATCAGAAGATCCCGGTTGAGGAAGTCGACCAGATCTTGGTGCTGGCCTTCCGCGAGCACGGTGCGATACAGACTCATCCTCGACCGCGGCCGGTCCAGGTCAAAGGAGCGCAGCCCCGACCAGGCCACATGCAAAGGGAGGTCGACCGTCCCGTGGCAGGGACCGGTCAGGTCCGCCAGGCAGGCAGGCAGCCTGTCGGCGTACCGCGCTCGCAGCACCTTGGCGGCGTGCGGCACCGGGTGCGAGTGGGGAGCAGTCTCTAGGGCCATGCCTCCGATTATTGCGTGCTCCGCAACCCTGTGCATGGATGACGCACATCGCCGGTGACCGGCGGCAATGGCCCCCAATGCGGGCGAGGGGCCGGGGCCGGTCGCTCTTGGGGAGGGCGGCATCAGGCGTTTGGGAGCTGTCCGCTCTTCACGGCGGTGACGAAGGACGACCAGGTGGAGGCGGAGAAGAGCAGCGTGGGGCCTTGGGGGTGCTTGCTGTCGCGGACGGGGACGAGGGCGGGGAGGTCGTCGGAGACCTCGACGCAGGCACCGCCGTCGGAGTTGCTGTAGCTGGACTTGCGCCAGGTGACAGCGGTCAGGAGGTCATCGGAGATCTCGACGCAGGCCCCGCCGTCTTGGTTGCTGTACGTGCTCTTACGCCAGGTCATGGTGCTCAAGTCGATTGATCGCACGGCGCTTCTCCCTCCCTCGTACGGCCGCTTCCTCGATGAGGTCGGGTCCTGTGCATCGGGTCGCGGACGCCCAACCAGTTGTGCCTAGCGACGATTTCAGCATGGAGGGTGCGCGCAGCACAGGCTGCGATCGGCCGTTTCGGCCAGTGTGTGGACGCCCAGCGCTACGGCAACGGCCCCCGTCGCGGGCGAGCGACGGGGGCCGGTATTTGGGTCGGCTGTTGGAGCCGGGGTGGGTCAGGCGCTTGGGAGTCGATCGCTCTTCACGGCGGTGACGAAGGACGACCAGGCGGAGGCGGAGAAGAGGAGCGCGGGCTCTTGGGGGTGCTTGCTGTCGCGGACGGGGACCAGGGCGGGGAGGTCGTCGGAGACCTCGATGCACTGGCCGCCGTCTGGGTTGCTGTACGTGCTCTTGCGCCAGGTCACGGTGCTCAGATCGATCGCTCGCACGGCACTTCCTCCAACATCCGCATGACGAACTTCCGCGATTCGGCCGGGCTCAATGCCAGGTCACGCACCGCATCGTACGCGCGTTGCAGACGCTCAACAGAACTTGTTTCCTCGATGAGTTCGCCCCGGTGAGCGTTTTCGGTGTAGGCGACGGTGCGGCCGTCGAGCAGTCTCAGGAACATCACGTCGGTACTTACCAAGCCGTGGGGACCAGAGTCATGCGGCAGCACGTGGAGCGTGACGTTCGGACGCGCAGCTGCCTCGGCCAGGTTCTCCAGCTGTTTTCGCCACTCCTCGGCATCTTCTAGCGACGTACGCAACACGGCCTCGGAGAGGATGGTGCGGAAAGGTGGCGCGTCCTCCCCCAGCAACAGCTTGCGGCGCCCTACGCGCGCTTCGACATCGCGTGTCAGCTCTTCACCCTTGGTGCCGCCCGCTGCCAGCACTACGCGTGCGTACCCGTCTGTCTGGAGCATGCCCGGAAGAAGGCTCACGCCGTAGTGCCACAGGCTCAACGCTTCCGCCTCCAGCGTCATGTACCGCCGGTACCGCTCCTTGAACTGCTTAGGGTCGCCCGCCGCCAACTCCCACAACGTAAGCAGCAGATCCTTCGTCCCGTAGTACTGGTCCAGCGCCTGTGCGACCTCTGGGCTGCCGATCGTCTGGCCGCCTTCCATCTTGCCGAACAGCGACCAGTCCCAGCCCAGCGCCTCGCCGACCTGCCGCAGGCTGACGCCCTTCTGCGCGCGCAGTAATCGCAGCTCTTCGATGAATCGTTGGCGTGGCTCCTGGCTCCGACCGGTGACCGCTCGCCTCGGCGGCATCGCGACCTCCTCCGTGGAAGGTGTGGAACTAACGGTGCGTGGTCGCGAAATACGGCCTGCAAGCGGTATTCGCGCCCTTTCCTGGCCCATTCTCGTAAGGGCCGGAACACACACAGTAGTTGCGCTCCGGTCCTCCAGGCAGGAAAACGGCAGACGGGAGCGGCAAGGATGACGACGGAACGACGGGCGGCGGCCGACAAGAGGGCAGAGGCCGAAACGGCCTGCGCCGAGCTGGCGGCCGTGCTCCAGCGGAACGGGATCGTGCTGCCGTCACTCGGTGTCGACCCCGTGTCGTACGGCTACGCGCAGCCGCGTCCGCTGATCGAGCTGGGGCGCTGCAACCTGGAGACGACGCACCGGCTCATCGCCGTGCTCGACCGGGCGGCCCGGTGACCGCGCGCGCCCCGTACGTGTCCCCGGCGTGCCATGTCGGCAGGCACGCGAGGTGCAACAAGGGGACGGCCGAGGCCGCCGCCGTGCCGGGTGTCCGGCGGGAAGCCTGTGCCTGCCGCTGCCACGTCCCGGGCGGTGCGGGGCCCGGGGGTCACCAGGCGGCCGGGTCCCCGGACGCGACGGCGAAGACCGTGCCGTTCGGGGCGGCCGCGTAGATCCGGTCGTGGGGCGCGTCCACCTGCGGGGCGGGCAGCATCTGCAGGTAGCCGTTGTGTCGGCGGCCGTCGAGCCGTGGCGGGGTCTGGCCGAGCAGGCCGCCGTTGCGGGTGTCGATCGCCAGCAGCCGGCCGTCCGCCGCGGTGAAATACAGCCGTTCGCCGCTCACCACCGGCGCCGACCCCCGGCTGACCGAGGTCTCGGTGTCCCACTTTCGCTCCCCGACGGCCTGCAGCGCGCCGCCCTCGGCGAGCAGGTACACCGACTCGCCGTGCACCACGGCGGCCACCTGGTCGAGCGGCGCGGTCAGCGGGAGGCGCCGGGTGTGCCCGTTGGCCGGGTCGTAGCGGACGACGGCGGTGGTGCGGAAGGTGAACGTCCGGTCGGTGACGGTCAGATAGAGCGCCCCGGACGTTCCGGTCCCGGCCGGCGTGAGCGCCCCGAGCAGCCGCCGCGTCCAGTGGACCTTGCCGTCCGCCGGGTCGATGGCGGTGACCTGGGTGCCGGTCCCGTCGGGGGTGCCCTCGGCCGCGTAGGCGGTGTGCGGGTCGCCGAAGGAGGAGAAGAGCGGCAGGTGGTGGCCGGGGAAGCGTTTGTGCCAGCGCGGGCGGTGGGTCGCGCTGTCCAGTGCGGTGACCGTGCCGTCCGCCGCGGTCAGCAGGATGCGGTTCCCGACGATCCTGGTCTGGCCCTCGTATCCGGAGACGTCCTTGGTCCAGCGGGTGGCGCCCCTGCCGTCGGCCGACGGGTCGAGGGCGCTCAGCCGCTTGCCGTCGGTGGAGAAGACGTACAGCAGGCCGCCGGAGAGCACCGGAGGGGTGGGGGAGGCGGCGAACTGCGCGGCGTTCTTGCCCTGGGGGTGGCGGTCCGTGCGCTGCCAGGCCGGGCGGCCGGTGTCCGGATCGAGCCGGGCGGCCTGGATGCCGGACTGGCCGCAGAAGAGGGCACCGGATCCGGTGGTGCAGAACGGCATTTCGGAGTCGTGGCCTGTCGCGCGCTCGACGAGCGTGGTTCGCCACGGGTGGAAGGTGGTGCGGTCGAGGTGCGACGGACGGGTCTGCAGGGCGGGGTCCGCCCCGTGCTCGGCCGTTGCCAGCGTGCGGACGCCCGCGAACGCCCCGGCGCCGGTCACGACCAGGGCGAGAGCGGCCCAGAGGGGCCAGCGCCGGGGATGGGGACGGGGACGGGAACGGGTGGGGCGGCGGGGGTCGGTGGGGTGGTCGGTGGTGGTGTGGTGTCCCTGTGCGGCCGGGGGGCCGGCATCGGTCAGGCTCTCGACGGGTGCGGGTGCGGGTGCGGGTGCGGGAGTGGGAGGTGCCGGGGTGGGCTCGGGCGCAGGCTCGGGCCGCTCGGTTCCGGGACGTTCCGGCGCACGCTGCTCTGGCCGGCGCTGTTCCGGTATCCGGACCGCCCGCACAGCGCCGTCCGCGCCGGCCGTGGCTGCCGCGCCGTCCGGCACCGCGCCGTCCGCCGCCACACCGGCTGCCGCCGCGTCCGCTGCTGCAGCATCCGGCACTTGTCCGCCTGCCACCTGCCCGCCCGGCAGCAAGCCGTCCGGCACCGATCCGCCGGGCAGCGCGCCCGTCGGCAGCGGGCCGCCCATTGGCGCATCTAGCAGTGCATCCAGCGGTGCAGGCAGCGGCGCCCCCCGCGGCGCATCCACCCGCAGCAGCTCCATCAACGCACCCGGCATCGGCCGGTCCGCCGGGTCCTTCGCCAGGCAGCTCTCGATCAGCGGCACCAACTCCGCCGGTACGTCCGCCAGATCGGCCTCGTCGTGCACCACCTGATACGCGACGAGATACGGGCTCTCCGAGTCGAACGGGCCGCGGCCGGTGGCGGCATGGACCAGGACCGAGCCCAGCGCGAAGACATCCGCGGCCGGCCCCACCTCGCGCGGCCGCTGGAACTGTTCGGGCGCCATGAAGGGCGGTGTACCGATCAACTTGCCGGTCTCGGTGTGCATTTCGCTGTCGGACGGCCGGGAGATACCGAAGTCGATGACTTTCGGACCGTCGGCGGCCAGCAGCACGTTTCCCGGCTTGAGATCGCGGTGCACCACCCCCGCGCGATGGATGTCGCGCAGCGCCTCGGCGAGCCCGGCGGCCAGCCGCCGTACCTCGTCGACCGCCAGCGGGCCATTCCGCTTCACATGATCGGAGAGCGTCGGACCGGGAATGTGGAGGGTCGCCATCCAGGGGCGCTCGGCGTCCGGATCGGCGTCCACGACGGGTGCCGTGAAGGCCCCGCTGACCCGCCGGGCGGCGGCCACCTCCTGCCGGAACCGCCCGCGGAACTCGGGGTCCTGGGCGAATTCGGCATGGATGACCTTGACCGCGAGCAGCAGCCCGGACGACGAACGGGCCAGATGGACCACGCCCATACCGCCGGAGCCGAGCCGCGCCTCCAGGCGGTACTGGCCGGCGTATTCCGGATGTTCCGCTTCCGGGCCGACCCCGGAACTGCGCAGCGATGGCATGGTTCCACCCCCGTGTTGTTCCCTTGCCAATCGGTCGCAGACGCGACGCGCGGAGCCTAGTCGATGGCGCGTACGAGATGAGTGAGGCTTGCTAGCGTGCCGTGGCAGAACCGCATCGCGCTCGGTCGCGGGCGTCACCATCAGGAGCGCCGTCACGCGCTTCGCAAACGGGGGAGAACAGCATGACGACTCAGGACGATCTCGGCTCCGTGGAACCCGCCGGGGAGCAGGCGCCCGCCGCCGCGGCCGGCGGCTCCACCTATCCGGTCGCACCCGGCTACCGCCTCAAGGTCCGCCAGGGCCCCGGCACCAACTACCCGGTCGTCCGCCAGCTGGCGGAGGGGGCGCGGGTCCAGATCCGCTGCCAGCTCCACGGTCAGTCGGTCAATGGCCCGTACGGCACCTCGGACATCTGGGACAGCATCGGCGCCGGCCAGTACGTCTCCGACGCGTACGTCCGGACGGGCAGCAGCGGCATGGTCGCGCCGCGCTGCACGAACTGAGGCGCGGGACCGGAGCGCCGCGTGGCTGCGGGACCCACCGGCCCGCGGCCGCGCACGCCGCGGCACCACCAGCGGCACCGCGGCACCACCAGCACACCGCCGCCGCCAGGCCGTCACCACATCGCCGCCGCCACGACGCCACACCGCCGGACACCGGTCCCGTCGGACACCGGTCCCGCCGGTCCCGCCGGAGATAATCGCCGCCATGAGCGATGACCAGACGCCCGCCGGAAACCCGGAGCCCGGCGGTTCCGAGCCCGGGACGCCCGGGCCCGGGACGCCCGAGCGCGGCGGCTCCGAGCGTGGCGGTCCCGAGCGTGGCGGTCCCGAGCCGGCGGAGATCCGGTTCTTCGGCACCACCTGGGTCCACCACGACGGCGGCTACGTCCTGCGCCGGGCCGGTGCCGCCGTGGGCTCGCTCGCGCTCGCCGCCGCCGGGGCGGTCGTACTGCGCTTCGCGTTCCAGGGCCTGGAGATCGCCGCCGTCGGGCCGTTCGTCGGCATCCTCGTCGTCGCGGGCTTCGCCATCTGCAGCGCGCTGGCCTTCCGCCGCACCTGGGATGGCTTCGTCCGCCGCCCCGATCCGGCTGCCCGGAGCGCGGCCGACGCGTCCTCCCAGGGCCTGATGCTGATCGGTTTCATCGGCTCGCTGCTCGCCTACTTCTGCCGCAGCCTCGTCGAGGCCCCGGGGGAGAGGCTGCACCGCGCCGAGTACACCGCGGCCCGTGAGCGGTACGCACGCCGCCGCGGCGCCCGCACCGGCAATCCGGCCGCCAAGAAGTCCCGGCCCAAGAAGCGCCGCTGAACGGGCCGGAGCCTCAGCGCTTCGCGTACCGGGCGGCCATCGTGCGGAACACCTCGCGCGGCTCCCAGCGGGTCTCGTCGAGCATCCGGACCACGCCGTACGAGGAGAGGTCCGCGCCCTTGCGGGTGTTGAAGGCGGCGAAGGTGAACCAGAGCGCGGTGTCCACGCCCTCCTCCTCGAAGATGTCCAGCAACTCGTTGAGGTAGCGCACCTGCTCGCCTTCGTCGGGCTCCGCGCCCTCCGGCGGCTGCCAGGCCATCCCGCCCCGCTCGCCCGCGCCCCGGTAGGCGCAGGTGCCGAACTCGGTCACCGCGAGCGGCTTGCCCCGGCCGAGGTGCGCGCGCAGTTCGTCCAGGAACGTCGTGGCGTTGTACGCGGCCCGGTACGCGTCCACACCGATGATGTCGAACGGCTGCCAGTCGACGGACTCCCACGGCCCCGAGGCGTAGCTGATCCGGCCGCCGAAGCGGGAGCGGACCCGCGCGGCAACCTCGGCGAGGAAGCCGTTGAGCCGTTCCTGCACGGGGCCCAGCGCCATCCACCAGTCCAGGTCCGCGGTGGCCATCGCCTGCAGCCGGTCGCTGTAGGTGTCCCCGGGGATGAAGCCGGCACAGAACGCGCTCAGCTCGCACCCGGCGACGAACACCACCTCCGCCCCGCCCGCCCGTACGGCCTCGGCCCGTTCCGCGCAGTCGGCGAAGAACGGCAGCAGCTCCTCGGGGGTGAGATCCACCGGGAACGGGGCGAACCACACCTCCAGACCGGCGTCCGCGGCGCACTGCGCGGCGAGGCTCAGCCGCTCCGGATCGCCGCCCGATATCCGCACCGCGTCGCAGTGCAGCTCACCGGCGATCACCGCGAGGTCCTGGCGCACCGCCTCGACGGTGAACGTCTTGCGGGAAAGGTCCTCGCCGGGGAGGAACCCGGTGTCGTAGTTGATGCCCCGTGCGCGCATATCGCCTTTCACTTCCCTCTCTGGTCTGCGTGGTCCGTGTGGCCCGCGTGGTCCGTGCGGTCTGCGTGACCTGCGTGGTCTGTACGGTCCGTGCGGTCGTTGTTGCTGGTGTCGTCGGTGTCGTCGGTGTGGTCCCTGTGGTCTCCGTGGCCCCTGCGGCCTTTCGCCCGGCCGGGCCGTCGGGTGGTGGCCGGCCCCGGAAGGTGCTCAAGTCCGTGGGCCAGCAGGTCGAAGGTGAGCTCGACGTCCTCGGCCAGCTGTCCGCGGGCCGCCGCGAGCGAGCCGCCGGCGGCCAGCTGCCGGAAGAACGTCTCCTGGAGAGTGACCAGCGCGGCGCTGACCTGAGCCGCCACCAGCGCGGCCGTGCGCTCGCCGTGCTCCTCGGCCAGTACCTCCGCCAGTCGTTGCCGCTGCTGGTAGAGCAGCGCGTTCGTGGCGCCGCTGAGCGCGGGGCTGTCGAAGATCACCCGGACCCGGGAGACCAGCACCTCCGGGTCCACCCCGGTCATCGGCCCGGCGGCGAACGCCCGGTAGTGCGCCCGCAGCGCGTCGAGTGCCGAACGGCCGGGCGCCCGCCCGGCGACGATCCCCGCCAGATCGTCGTCCCCCACGCCCTGCAGGGCGAGCGACTCCTTCGTCGGGAAGTACGCGAACAGCGTCGCCTTGGCCACCTCCGCGGCCTCGGCGATCTCGTTGACCGTCACCGCCTCGAAGCCGCGCTCGGCGAACAGCCGCCATGCCGCCGCCGAGATCCGCCGCCGGGTCTGTTCCTTCTTCCGCTCCCGCAGTCCAGCCATGGGCGGATAATAACCGGACCGGGGTCAAAAATGAACCGGGTCTGACTTTTTCTGCGGGCCCTGCGCGTCCTCCGTGCGGCAGGCAGGATGAGCCGTACGGAAGACAGGATGAGCCGTACGGAAGACAGGACGAGCCGAACGACGGGCAGGACGAGCCGTACGCCGCACCGCATCCCCGAGGAGCAACTTCCCCTGATGGAACCGTCGTTGCCGCAGTCCCCGCCACCGGCCCACGCCACCCTCGCCCGTTCCTTCGACGCGGTGGCCGCCCAGTACGCCGCCGCCCGCCCCGGCTATCCGCCGGCCCTCTTCGACGCCGTCGAGGAGCTGGCCGGTCAGTCGCTGGCCGGGGCGCGGGTGCTGGACGTCGGAGCCGGGACCGGTATCGCGACCGGGCTGCTGGCCGGGCGCGGAGCGCGGGTCACCGCCGTGGAGCCGGGGGCCGCGATGGCCGCCGAGCTGCACGCCGCCCATCCGGGCACGCCGCTCGTCCGCGCCCTCGGCGATGCGCTGCCGTTCTCCGACGAAGCGGGCTTCGACCTCGTCAGCTACGCACAGGCCTGGCACTGGACCGACCCGGCCCGCTCCGTCCCTGAGGCCCTGAGGGTGCTGCGGCCCGGCGGCGCCCTCGCGCTGTGGTGGAACATCCCCGACCCGGACGTCGGATGGGCCGCCGAACAGGAGGCCCGGCTCGCCCGCCGGCTGCTCGGATACCACCGCCACGGCGTCGCGCCGGAGGCCCCCGACCTGCTCCGCGGCCTCGGCCTAGGCCTGGAGCCCGCCTTCCGCGTCCTGCACTGGACGCGGCGGGTCCCCCTCGACACCCACCTCGCGATGCTGGGCAGCCGCTCGCACTTCTCCGCCATCGGCCCGGCGGCCGCGGCCCCCGTCCTGGAGGACGAGCGGACCGCGCTGCTGTCCCTCTTCCCGGACGGCATCGTCGAGGAGGCCTACGCGCTCGACCTGACCGTCACACTCCGGCCGCCTGCAGCGGGTGAGCCCGAGGCGGCACGACGCTGATCCAGCCGCTACGGGCCGAGGGCACCCCGTGCGAGGGGCCGCCGACCCCGCCCGCTACTGCCCTTCCCCTTTCCCTTCGGGCTTCCCCTTGCCGTACAGCCACGTGTCGAACAACCCGGTCAGATCCACATCCGTGCGCTCCTGGCAGAAGGCGATGAATTCCTTCGCGTCGGCGGTGGAGTAGCGGTACTTGGCGGGCCACTCCTTGAGGATCCGGAAGAAGGTCTTGTCGCCGACCGCGTTCCGCAGCTCCTGGAGCAGCATCGCGCCCCGCTCGTAGACGGGGACCCCGGTCACATTCTTCGCCTCGCCCGGATTGCCCGGCGGGAAGGCCCAGCGCTGCGGGTCCGTCTTGTCCTTGTAGAGCGCGTCGAACTGCTGCTGCGGGGTCTTGCCGCCCTTGTGCTCCTCCCACAGCCACTCGGCGTAGGTCGCAAACGCCTCGTTGAGCCAGGCGTCCTTCCAGGTCTTCGGGGTCACCGAATCGCCGAACCACTGGTGGGCCATCTCGTGCACCACGGTCACGGTGTCCGGCGCCCCCGCGTAGACCGGCTTGGTCTGGGTCTCCAGCGCCATCCATGTGATCCGGTCCGGGGTGTCGTCGACGATCGCGCCCGCGGAGGAGAAGGGGTAGCGGCCGAACAGCCCGCTCTCCCACTTCAGGATCTCCGGCAGCTGCTCCAGCGGCCCCTTGCTCGCCTTGGCCTCCGCCGGGTCCACCGCGACGTACAGCGGCAGCCCGCCGGCCGTACGGGAGCGGTGGACGTCGAAGCGGCCGATGGTGGCGGTGGCGAGGTAGCTGGCCATGGGCTGCCCGTTGTGCCAACGGAAGGTGGTCCGGCCGCCGGCCGTTCTCTCCGACCGCAGATCCCCGTTGGCGACGGCGGTATAGCCCTTCGGCACGGTGATCGTGAAGTCGTAGGCCGCCTTGTCCTCGGGGTGGTTGTTGCCGGGGAACCAGGTCATGGACCCGGCGGGCTCGCCCGAGACGAACGCCCCGTCGGCGGTCTTGACCCACCCCTCCGTCGTACCGTCCGGATCCTTCAGCTCCTGAGGTGTGCCGTTGTAGTCGACGGTCGTACGGAACTGCGCGCCCTTCCTGAGGCCGTCGGCCGGCCGGACGATCAGCTTGTGTCCCTTACGGGAGAACGCGGCGTCCTTGCCGTCGACCCGTACGTCCGACACCCGCAGCCCCTGCAGATCGAGTTGGAAGGACCGCAGGTTCTCGGTGGCCTCGGAGGTGATCTGGGCGGTGGCGTCCAGCCGCTTCCTCTTCACGTCGTAGTCGAGATCGAGCCCGTAATGGCGGACCTGATAGCCGCCGTTGCCGAGCGACGGGAAGAGCGGATCGCCCACCCCGCCACTGCCCGCCGCTCCCTGGACACCCCCGGTGCCGTTCGTGCACGAGGAGAGCAGCAGGGCGACGGACAGGGCGGCGGTCGCACCGCAGTAGCGGAAAGGCCGGCGAATCACAGCGCTCCAAGGGTCGGCGGTCACAAGCATGCCGACCCTACGGTCATTTCCGCCGCAACGCCGGGCCATTCCGGTTGGGTTGGGTTGGGTTGGGTTGCGCTACGGGGCCTGGGGTGTGTCAGGGGGTCTGTGTTGCCTTACGGGGCCTGGGCTGCCCCTACGGGCTTGAGTTTCCCCTAAGGGCTTGAGCTGCCCCTACGGGCCTGGGCTGCCCTACGGGCTTGAGTTTCCCCTACGGGGCGACCGACGGTGTCTTCTCCCGGGTGGTCCCGTCCGGTCCGCGCCGCTGCTGCTCCTCCCAGTTGCCGAGCGCCGCCGCACACGCATGGTCGAGATGCCGCAGCCCCGACAGATCGAGCTGGATCTCCCGGTCCTTGGGCAGCGCCTCCAGCTGGTCGAGCAGCTTCGGCAGCCGCAGGAAGGTGGCATGGCCCAGGGCCCGTACGAGGATGGGGCGCCGGGGGCCGGAGCCGTCCGTCCCGCGTCCGTCCGTCCCGAGTCCGTCCGCCCCGTATTCGCCCGCCCCGAGACCGCCCGTGGCGTCGCCGGCCTTGGCGCCCCCGGTGGCCGGTGCCACCGGCTCGTCCAGCCCCACGATCTCCAGGTGGACGTGCGAGGTCTCCCACGCCGACTTGGCCACCGCCATCAGCAGCCCCAGCAGCACCCCCTCGAACATATTGGTGGCCACGATCGCCACCGCCGTCGCGGCGAGCACCACGGCCTCACCCCGGTGCTCACGCCACAGCGGACGCCACTGCTTCACCGGCAGCAACTTGCCGCCCGCATGCACCAGTACACCGGCCAGCGCCGCGAGCGGCACCACACCCAGTGCCGCCGGGAAGGCCACCGCGAAGAGCAGCAGCCACGCCCCGTGCAGCACCCGTGAGGCCTTGGTCCGGGCCCCGGCGTGCACATTCGCGGCGCTGCGGACGATCACCGCGGTCATCGGCAGTGCCCCCAGCAGGCCGCACACCGTGTTGCCCGCGCCCTGGGCCATCAGCTCCTTGTCGTAATCGGTCCGCGGCCCGTCGTGCAGCCGGTCCACCGCGGCCGCGGAGAACAGCGACTCCGCCGAGGCGATCAGGGTGAACGCCAGCACGGTGCCCAGCGCACCGGCCACCGCCCCCGCCTCCGTCAGCCGCAGGAAGTCCGCGCCGCTCGGCGGCTGGACGACTTCCAGCAGGCCCGCCACCTCGACCCGGGCCACCGGCAGTTCCAGCATCCACA
This sequence comes from Streptomyces lydicus, assembly GCF_004125265.1. GTDB lineage: Bacteria > Actinomycetota > Actinomycetes > Streptomycetales > Streptomycetaceae > Streptomyces > Streptomyces lydicus_C. Next base: position 3,859,818 of record NZ_RDTE01000003.1, on the reverse strand, counting down.
CCACGAGCGTCGCCAGCGACACGGCCACCAGCGGCGCCGGCACCACCCGCGCCGCACGCCGCCACTTCGGCCACAGCACCAGCAGCACAACGGTCCCCGCGCCCACCGCCAGCGCCGTGAGCGAGGCGCCGGACCCGGCGGTGTCCGCCACCAGTTTCGGCAGCCCGCCCAGATTCGCCGGCCCGCCGCCCGGCGCCTTGGCGTCCGCCAGGGCGTACAGCTGCCCGGCGATCAGCACCAGCCCGATGCCCGCGAGCATCCCCTGGACGACCGCCACGGAGATGGCCCGGAACCAGCGCCCGAGCCGCAGCGCCCCCATGGCCAGCTGCAGCACCCCGGCGATCAGCACCAGCGCGCCCAGCGTGCCGAGCCCGTACTCCTTCACGGCCTCGTAGACCAGCACGGTCAGCCCCGCGGCCGGGCCGCTGACCTGCAGACTGCTGCCGGGGAGTAACCCGGTGAGCAGTCCGCCGACGATCCCGGTGACCAGCCCCAGTTCGGCCGGTGCCCCGGACGCGACGGCCACCCCGACACACAGCGGGACGGCGACGAGAAAGACGACGAGCGAGGCGGTGACATCGGCGCGCCAGACCGACAGCGTCTGCCGTGACGGTATGGACGGCCGGAACGGACGTTGACGGGCAACACGGGACCTACGCATGGGGATGCCTCCAACGAGTGCGAGCTGCGGTGACGCACGGATACACACGGGTACGCACGGCCGGGAACGACCGCGAACGGATACGAACTGACGCGCACGAGCGGATGCGCACGGATGCGCACGAGCAGACGCCGGGCGATGGCGATGGAGATGGCGATGGAGATGGCGACGGAGATGGCGACGGTCCCAACGGCCGGTGCTCGACGGCCTGTTGCCCGCGCTATGGCTGCTGACGGGTACTGAGCCGGGCACGGCCAGGCGGCGCGTGCCATGAAGGGACATGACAGGACACGAAGGGACACGAAGCGAGCGAAGAAAAGTGACGACCGGATCCGTCGGATACGAGGACTCGGATACGGGGACAGGGAGGGCCCTGCGAACACGCGAATCGAGGAGACCCGTAGGGGCGGCTCTCAGCTCTTAGCACTCCGCCCTCTTCGCCCGTGCCCTCTCTTCCCTCTCCGCCCTCTTCGCCCGTGCCCTCTCTTCCCTCTCCGCCCTCTCCGCTCTCAGCAGCGGAAGACGGCGTGCTGGAGCGCTAGTTCGCCGGATCTCATCAGGGGCACGGCCTGCCGTCCGGTCAGCGGGACGGTCAGGCGCAGCCCGCCCCCGGTCCCTTCCCGTCCCCGTCCGGCGGTCGAGACGGCGGTGACCGGTGGCGTCGGCGCGGTCACCGAGGACGTGGAGCGCCCGTCGCGGCGCGGCGGGCAGCGGTCACTGCCGGATTCCGGATGCTCCGAGGCCGAGGTATCGGACGCCCGGGGGTCGGTGCCCGAGGGAGCCGTACGGCCGGCGCCGTTCGTGGCCGGTGCGGCCGGCGCATGTTCTCCGTACACGGCCTCCGCGCCGAGGGACAGGGCCAGCACGACGGTCACGACGATCAACAGGAGCCGGCCGAGGCCGCGGACCCGGATCTTCGCCATCGTCGCCCCTCCCGGCGCGGCTGGACAGGTCACTCCCATTGTGTCCAAGCCAACGCGCAGGACCACAGGCCTATTTGTAACCACCCTGTAAACGCGGAGTTATCGACCACGAACGGCCGGTTCTCTTCACTACCGCGCCCGCCGGTGTGCACGGTGCCTTGCCATGCGCCGCCCCCGCACCACACCCGGCCGCATCACCACCCCAACGCCTCGGCCACCCTCGGCCTCCCCCCCCTGAGCATGCCGCCGTTCCCACTCCACCCGCCCCCCTGCAGCACGCCCCCTCGCACCCTCGTCCCTGTCCCTGCCCCATCCGCCACCCCCTTCCGAGCCCTTGACGCTCCACCCCACCCGGAGCATTATTCATCGCATGATGAATTACGGTCGCGACCCCGCCGGTCCAGACGGCATCCCCGCCCCAGCCGACCAAGTCGTCCCCACCACCCCCACCACCCCCACTACCCCCGCCGTCCACGCCCACGGCCTCACCGTCATCCGAGGCAGCCGCACCGTCCTCGACGCCCTCTCCTTCGACGTGCCCCGCGGCCGCATCACCGGCCTCCTCGGCCCCTCCGGATGCGGCAAATCCACCCTGATGCGCGCCATCGTCGGCACCCAGGCCAAAGTCACCGGCACCCTCGACGTCCTCGGCCGGCCCGCCGGCGACCCCCGGCTGCGTCCCCGTATCGGCTATGTCACCCAGGAGCCGTCCGTCTACGACGACCTCACCGTCCGCCAGAACCTCGACTACTTCGCCGCCGTCCTGCACCCCGGCCGGGCGGCCCGCGCCCGGCGCCGCGAGACTGTCACCCGCGTCATCGAGGACGTCGACCTCACCCGCCGGGCCGACGCCCTCGCCGGCAACCTCTCCGGCGGCCAGCGCAGCCGGGTCTCCCTCGCGGTGGCCCTGCTCGGCGCCCCCGAACTCCTCGTCCTCGACGAACCCACCGTCGGCCTGGACCCCGTCCTCCGCCGCGACCTGTGGCACCTCTTCCACACCCTCGCCACCGACCGCGGCGCCACCCTCCTCGTCTCCTCGCACGTCATGGACGAGGCCGAGCGCTGCCACCGGCTGCTCCTGATGCGCGAGGGCCGCATCCTCGCCGACGGCGCACCCGACGCACTCCGCGACCGCACCGGCTCCCCGACCGTCGAGGCCGCCTTCCTCCACCTGGTCGACGAGGCCAGGGCCGCGGCCGCCCCGACGGCGCCCGCCCCGACGGCGCCCGCCCCGACGGCGCCCGGCACCGCCACCCCCAAGGAACCAGCACGATGACCACCGCACCTCGCCCCGAATCTCGCCCCGCACCTCGCCCAGACACCGCGCCCCAGCCCGCCGACGCACCGAGGCCCACCCCTGCTCCGAGCTCCACCCCTGCTCCGCGCTCCGCCCCCGCACCGAGCTCCGCCACCCCTCCGCGCTCCGCCCCCGCACCGAGCTCCGCCACCCCTCCGCGCTCCGCCCCCGCCCCCTTCTCCCCGTCCCGCACCCTGGCCACCGCCGCCCGGGTCCTGCGCCAGCTCCGCCACGACCCCCGCACCATCGCGCTGATGCTCGTCGTCCCGTGCGTGATGATCGCCCTGCTCCGCTACGTCTTCGACGCCCGCCCCGAGACGTTCGACAGCATCGGCGCCTCGCTCCTCGGCATCTTCCCGATGATCACGATGTTCCTGGTGACCTCCATCGCCACCCTCCGCGAACGCACCTCGGGAACCCTGGAACGCCTGCTCGCCCTGCCCCTCGGCAAGGCCGACCTGATCAGCGGCTACGCCCTGGCCTTCGGCCTGCTGGCGATCGTCCAGTCGGCCCTCGTCACGGCCCTGTCCGTCTGGGGCCTCGGCCTCGACATCACCGGCTCCGCCTGGCTGCTCCTGCCCGTCGCCGTCCTGGACGCCCTCCTCGGCACCGCCCTCGGCCTGTTCGTCTCGGCCTTCGCCGCCTCCGAATTCCAGGCCGTCCAGTTCATGCCCGCCGTCCTGATGCCCCAACTACTGCTCTGCGGCCTGTTCACCCCGCGCGACACCATGCAGCCGGCCCTGGAAAAGCTCTCCGACCTCCTCCCGATGTCCTACGCCGTCGACGGGATGAACCAGGTCCTCACCCACCCCGACCTCACCGGCGACTTCCTCCGTGACGTCATCGTCGTCAGCGGCTGCGCCCTCCTCGTCCTCGCCCTCGGCGCCGCCACCCTCCGCCGCCGTACGAGATGACCCCGCCTGGAGGACGGACACAGCGGCACCCCACGGCGGGACAGCCGAACCCGATGCCGGACCCCATGCGGAACCCCATGCGGAGCCCGATGCGGAACCCCCACGGTGCGAGGATGGCCGGGAAACGCCCAGCGCAGCGGAAAGGTGAACCCGCACGATGACCCAGAAGGTCGCAGTACTCGGCACCGGAAAGATCGGCGAAGCCCTGCTCAGCGGAATGATCCGAGGCGGCTGGGCACCCTCCGACCTCCTGGTCACCGCCCGCCGCCGGGAACGCGCCGAGCAGCTGCACGCCCGCTACGGCGTCGAGGCGGTCAGCAACGCCGAGGCCGCCAAGTCCGCCGACACCCTCATCCTCACCGTCAAGCCCCAGGACATGGGCACCCTGCTGACCGAGCTGGCCCCGCACGTCCCCACCAACCGCCTGGTCATCAGCGGCGCCGCCGGCATCCCCACCTCCTACTTCGAGGAACGCCTGGCCGCCGGCACCCCGGTCGTGCGGGTCATGACGAACACCCCCGCCCTCGTCGACGAGGCGATGTCCGTCATCTCCGCCGGCACCCACGCCACCGGCGCCCACCTCGCCCGCGCCGAGGAGATCTTCTCCGGCGTCGGCAAGACCCTCCGCGTCCCCGAGTCCCAGCAGGACGCCTGCACCGCGCTCTCCGGCTCGGGCCCGGCGTACTTCTTCTTCCTCGTCGAGGCCATGACCGACGCCGGCATCCTCCTCGGCCTGCCCCGCGACAAGGCCCATGACCTCATCGTCCAGGCCGCCATCGGCGCCGCGGTGATGCTCCGCGACAGCGGCGAACACCCCGTCAAGCTCCGCGAGAACGTCACTTCCCCGGCCGGCACCACCATCAACGCCATCCGCGAACTCGAAAACCACGGCGTACGCGCCGCCCTGATCGCCGCCCTGGAGGCCGCCCGCGACCGCAGCCGCGAACTCGCCTCCGGCAACGGCTGACACGAACGCGGGCACCGGGACCGGCGGGGGAAAACCCCGCCGCAAGGAATCGGCGGAAAGAACCAACGGAAAGAACCAACGGAAAGAACCAGTAGGGGAACCCGACGGGGAGATCCCGACAGGAGAAGGACCCCACCCACGCGGCGGCCCCCTCCCCTCCCCTCCCCTCCTCTCCCCTCCTCTCCCCTCCCGAGGCCGGGAACCGGAAGTGGGGAGTGGCGAGTGGGGGGCGAACGCCCCAACGGGACGCCCGCCCCCTACAGCCCACACCCCACACCCCACCCCCTCACCTCCCGGGCAGCACCCCGATCGCCTCGAACGCGGCATCCACCCGCGGCCTGGCCAGCCCCCGTGCCCGCTCGGCCCCGGCCAGCAGGACCGCATCAACCAGCCCCGGCTCCGCCGCCAGCTCCGCATGCCGTGCCTGCACCGGCCGGAGCGTCTCCACCACGGCCTCCGCGACGTCCTTCTTCAGCGCACCGCACGAGTCGTACCCCTCGGCCAACCGCTCCGGATCACTCCCCGCACACGCGGCCAGCACCTCCAGCAGATTCGCCACCCCGGGCCGCCGCTCCGGCTCGTACGAGACGTCCGGCTCCGAATCCGTCACCGCCCGCATCACCTTCTTCCGCACCGCCTCCGGCTCGTCCAGCAGATAGACGACCCCCGCGGTCCGGTCCTGCGACTTCCCCATTTTCGACGTCGGCTCCTGCAGATTCTTCACCCGCGCCGCCACGGGCGGAGTCACGGCCTTCGGCACCACGAACGTCGCCCCGTACCGCTGGTTGAACCGCACCGCGAGATCCCGCGCCAGCTCCACATGCTGCGCCTGGTCCTCCCCGACCGGCACCTCATCCGTCCCGTACGCCAGGATGTCCGCCGCCATCAGCGCCGGATACGTCAGCAACGACAGCCGCACACTCCCGCCCCGGCCCTGCTCCCGCGCGGCCTTCTCCTTGTACTGGATCATGCGCCGCATCTCCCCGTCGGAGGCCGTGCACTCCATCAGATACGAAAGCCGCAGATGCTCATCCACCTGACTCTGCACAAACAGCGTGCAGAGCTCCGGATCCAGCCCCGAGGCCAGCACCAATGTCGCGGCCTGCCGACTGAGCCGCCGCACCCGCGCCGGATCGTGCTCCACGGTCAGCGCATGCAGATTCACCACGCAGAACAGAGCGTCCGCACGATGCTGGTCCACCTCGGCCCACCGCCGCATCGCCCCGAGGTAGTTCCCCAGCGTCAGATGCCCCGTCGGCTGCACCCCACTGAAGATCCGCTTACGCGCACCGGTCGCCATCGCCGAGGCCGTCGCCATCTCGTTCATCCTTCGTCTCCTGAGCTCCCGCACTCCGCAGAGTGCGCGCCGAGACCGCCGACCTCGCCGGCCGGCTACGAGAAGGAGATACGCAAACGGCCGCCGAAGCGGCGGCCGTGGTCATGCATGCGCTGCTGGTCGGCCGCCGTCAGGCGGGCCACCACAGCTGTACGGGCGCATGCGTAGTCATGCACCCAAAGTACCCGGCAATCCCTCCCCGGTCATGGGTTTGAACAACCCCAACCCCTCGTGTAGTGTCCTCCGAGTTGCCACGGAGCCGAGAGGCCCCGGGCAGCCATCCCGCCGCAACAGCGGCACACCACTACTGCACGGCCCCTCATCGGGACCAATTTCGGCATGCCGAAATTCGACCGTGACGTGATTATGCGTCAACGAGGAATTCCGCTAAAGTAGTGATCACGCCGAAAGGCGCGGCAACGCAAGAAGTCGCACCCGAGGCAAACCCCCCTCCGACGGGGAATCGGAAACGAATTCGGACCGGCAACGGAACGAAATCGGGTCTGGTAGAGTCGGAAAGGCCGGAAAGCGAAAGCGGAACGGCCGACCCGCTCCAACAGGGCGCCGGACACGGAAACGGATCTGGTAAGGTTGGAAACGCGAAGAAGCCGAAAGGCGGAAACGCACCGGCGAAAATCGGGCCCGCAAGGATCTGATAGAGTCGGAAACGCAAGACCGAAGGGAAGCGCCCGGAGATCCTGGTGAAACAGGAACAAAGGAAGCGTCCGTTCCTTGAGAACTCAACAGCGTGCCAAAAGTCAACGCCAGATATGTTGATACCCCGTCCACCGGAAACATCCGGCGGATGAGGTTCCTTTGAAAGCCCACCACGGCCCACGGGTCGGGGTGGCACACACAGCGAGGACGCTGTGAACGAGCAGACCTATTCCGTCCGCTCGTTCCGCTCTCGTGTGTGTTCACCGGCTGTAATTTATTTACTGGCCGAGTAAACATTCACGGAGAGTTTGATCCTGGCTCAGGACGAACGCTGGCGGCGTGCTTAACACATGCAAGTCGAACGATGAACCTCCTTCGGGAGGGGATTAGTGGCGAACGGGTGAGTAACACGTGGGCAATCTGCCCTTCACTCTGGGACAAGCCCTGGAAACGGGGTCTAATACCGGATACGACTACCGACCGCATGGTCTGGTGGTGGAAAGCTCCGGCGGTGAAGGATGAGCCCGCGGCCTATCAGCTTGTTGGTGGGGTGATGGCCTACCAAGGCGACGACGGGTAGCCGGCCTGAGAGGGCGACCGGCCACACTGGGACTGAGACACGGCCCAGACTCCTACGGGAGGCAGCAGTGGGGAATATTGCACAATGGGCGAAAGCCTGATGCAGCGACGCCGCGTGAGGGATGACGGCCTTCGGGTTGTAAACCTCTTTCAGCAGGGAAGAAGCGAGAGTGACGGTACCTGCAGAAGAAGCGCCGGCTAACTACGTGCCAGCAGCCGCGGTAATACGTAGGGCGCAAGCGTTGTCCGGAATTATTGGGCGTAAAGAGCTCGTAGGCGGCTTGTCACGTCGGATGTGAAAGCCCGGGGCTTAACCCCGGGTCTGCATTCGATACGGGCAGGCTAGAGTTCGGTAGGGGAGATCGGAATTCCTGGTGTAGCGGTGAAATGCGCAGATATCAGGAGGAACACCGGTGGCGAAGGCGGATCTCTGGGCCGATACTGACGCTGAGGAGCGAAAGCGTGGGGAGCGAACAGGATTAGATACCCTGGTAGTCCACGCCGTAAACGTTGGGAACTAGGTGTGGGCGACATTCCACGTCGTCCGTGCCGCAGCTAACGCATTAAGTTCCCCGCCTGGGGAGTACGGCCGCAAGGCTAAAACTCAAAGGAATTGACGGGGGCCCGCACAAGCAGCGGAGCATGTGGCTTAATTCGACGCAACGCGAAGAACCTTACCAAGGCTTGACATACACCGGAAAACCCTGGAGACAGGGTCCCCCTTGTGGTCGGTGTACAGGTGGTGCATGGCTGTCGTCAGCTCGTGTCGTGAGATGTTGGGTTAAGTCCCGCAACGAGCGCAACCCTTGTTCTGTGTTGCCAGCATGCCCTTCGGGGTGATGGGGACTCACAGGAGACTGCCGGGGTCAACTCGGAGGAAGGTGGGGACGACGTCAAGTCATCATGCCCCTTATGTCTTGGGCTGCACACGTGCTACAATGGCCGGTACAATGAGCTGCGATACCGCGAGGTGGAGCGAATCTCAAAAAGCCGGTCTCAGTTCGGATTGGGGTCTGCAACTCGACCCCATGAAGTCGGAGTTGCTAGTAATCGCAGATCAGCATTGCTGCGGTGAATACGTTCCCGGGCCTTGTACACACCGCCCGTCACGTCACGAAAGTCGGTAACACCCGAAGCCGGTGGCCCAACCCCTTGTGGGAGGGAATCGTCGAAGGTGGGACTGGCGATTGGGACGAAGTCGTAACAAGGTAGCCGTACCGGAAGGTGCGGCTGGATCACCTCCTTTCTAAGGAGCACTTCTTACCGACCTCTGGTTGGTCAGAGGCCAGTACATCAGCGAATGTCTGATGCTGGTTGCTCATGGGTGGAACGTTGACTATTCGGCACACTTGATTGGTTGTCACTAGTACTGCTTCGGCGTGGAACGTGGTGATCGGTGAAGTGGGCCGGGCACGTTGTTGGGTATCTGAGGGTACGGACTATGAGTCTGGACCTTCGCGATGCCGGCCCCAGTGAACTCAGCCTTCGGGTTGGGGTGGTGGGTGGCTGGTCGTTGCTTGAGAACTGCACAGTGGACGCGAGCATCTGTGGCCAAGTTTTTAAGGGCGCACGGTGGATGCCTTGGCACCAGGAACCGATGAAGGACGTGGGAGGCCGCGATAGGCCCCGGGGAGCTGTCAACCGAGCTTTGATCCGGGGGTGTCCGAATGGGGAAACCCGGCAGTCGTCATGGGCTGTCACCCGCTGCTGAACACATAGGCAGTGTGGAGGGAACGCGGGGAAGTGAAACATCTCAGTACCCGCAGGAAGAGAAAACAACCGTGATTCCGGGAGTAGTGGCGAGCGAAACCGGATGAGGCCAAACCAGTTACGTGTGATACCCGGCAGGGGTTGCGTGGCTGGGGTTGTGGGAGTTCTCTTTCACAGCCTGCCGGCTGTGAGACGAGTCAGAAACCGTTGATGTAGGCGAAGGACATGCGAAAGGTCCGGCGTAGAGGGTAAGACCCCCGTAGCTGAAACATTGACGGCTCGTTTGAGAACCACCCAAGTAGCACGGGGCCCGAGAAATCCCGTGTGAATCTGGCGGGACCACCCGTTAAGCCTAAATATTCCCTGGTGACCGATAGCGGATAGTACCGTGAGGGAATGGTGAAAAGTACCGCGGGAGCGGAGTGAAATAGTACCTGAAACCGTGTGCCTACAAGCCGTGGGAGCGTCGCACAGAGACTTGTCTCTGTGTCGTGACTGCGTGCCTTTTGAAGAATGAGCCTGCGAGTTTGCGGTATGTTGCGAGGTTAACCCGTGTGGGGAAGCCGTAGCGAAAGCGAGTCCGAAGAGGGCGTTGAGTAGCGTGCCCAAGACCCGAAGCGGAGTGATCTAGCCATGGGCAGGTTGAAGCGGAGGTAAGACTTCGTGGAGGACCGAACCCACCAGGGTTGAAAACCTGGGGGATGACCTGTGGTTAGGGGTGAAAGGCCAATCAAACTCCGTGATAGCTGGTTCTCCCCGAAATGCATTTAGGTGCAGCGTCGTGTGTTTCTTGCCGGAGGTAGAGCACTGGATAGGCGATGGGCCCTACCGGGTTACTGACCTTAGCCAAACTCCGAATGCCGGTAAGTGAGAGCGCGGCAGTGAGACTGTGGGGGATAAGCTCCATGGTCGAGAGGGAAACAGCCCAGAGCATCGACTAAGGCCCCTAAGCGTGTGCTAAGTGGGAAAGGATGTGGAGTCGCAGAGACAACCAGGAGGTTGGCTTAGAAGCAGCCATCCTTGAAAGAGTGCGTAATAGCTCACTGGTCAAGTGATTCCGCGCCGACAATGTAGCGGGGCTCAAGCACACCGCCGAAGTCGTGTCATTGCAACATGAGGACCAACGTCCGTTGTGATGGGTAGGGGAGCGTCGTGTGCCGGGTGAAGCAGCCGTGGAAACGAGTTGTGGACGGTTCACGAGTGAGAATGCAGGCATGAGTAGCGATACACACGTGGGAAACGTGTGCGCCGATTGACTAAGGGTTCCTGGGTCAAGCTGATCTGCCCAGGGTAAGTCGGGACCTAAGGCGAGGCCGACAGGCGTAGTCGATGGACAACCGGTTGATATTCCGGTACCCGCTTTGAAGCGCCAAATATCGAATCCATTAATGCTAAGGCCGTGAAGCCGCCCTGAGCTCTTCGGAGCGTAGGGGAGTGGTGGAGCCGCTGATCCAAGGTGGTAGTAGGTAAGTGATGGGGTGACGCAGGAAGGTAGTCCAGCCCGGGCGGTGGTTGTCCCGGGGTAAGGGTGTAGGGCGTTGTCCAGGTAAATCCGGACAGCATGAAGCCTGAGACCTGATGCCGAGCCGATTGTGGTGAAGTGGATGATCCTATGCTGTCGAGAAAAGCCTCTAGCGAGTTTCATGGCGGCCCGTACCCTAAACCGACTCAGGTGGTCAGGTAGAGAATACCGAGGCGTTCGGGTGAACTATGGTTAAGGAACTCGGCAAAATGCCCCCGTAACTTCGGGAGAAGGGGGGCCATTGCTGGTGATCCGATTTACTCGGTGAGCTGGTGGTGGCCGCAGAGACCAGCGAGAAGCGACTGTTTACTAAAAACACAGGTCCGTGCGAAGCCGTAAGGCGATGTATACGGACTGACGCCTGCCCGGTGCTGGAACGTTAAGGGGACCGGTTAGTCACATTTCGGTGTGGCGAAGCTGAGAACTTAAGCGCCAGTAAACGGCGGTGGTAACTATAACCATCCTAAGGTAGCGAAATTCCTTGTCGGGTAAGTTCCGACCTGCACGAATGGCGTAACGACTTCTCGACTGTCTCAACCATAGGCCCGGTGAAATTGCATTACGAGTAAAGATGCTCGTTTCGCGCAGCAGGACGGAAAGACCCCGGGACCTTTACTATAGCTTGATATTGGTGTTCGGTTCGGCTTGTGTAGGATAGGTGGGAGACTTTGAAGCTATGACGCCAGTCATGGTGGAGTCATTGTTGAAATACCACTCTGGTCGTGCTGGATGTCTAACCTGGGTCCGTGATCCGGATCAGGGACAGTGTCTGGTGGGTAGTTTAACTGGGGCGGTTGCCTCCTAAAGGGTAACGGAGGCGCCCAAAGGTTCCCTCAGCCTGGTTGGCAATCAGGTGTTGAGTGTAAGTGCACAAGGGAGCTTGACTGTGAGACTGACGGGTCGAGCAGGTACGAAAGTAGGGACTAGTGATCCGGCGGTGGCTTGTGGAAGCGCCGTCGCTCAACGGATAAAAGGTACCCCGGGGATAACAGGCTGATCTTCCCCAAGAGTCCATATCGACGGGATGGTTTGGCACCTCGATGTCGGCTCGTCGCATCCTGGGGCTGGAGTCGGTCCCAAGGGTTGGGCTGTTCGCCCATTAAAGCGGTACGCGAGCTGGGTTTAGAACGTCGTGAGACAGTTCGGTCCCTATCCGCTGTGCGCGTAGGAGTATTGAGAAGGGCTGTCCCTAGTACGAGAGGACCGGGACGGACGAACCTCTGGTGTGCCAGTTGTCCTGCCAAGGGCATGGCTGGTTGGCTACGTTCGGAAAGGATAACCGCTGAAAGCATCTAAGCGGGAAGCCTGCTTCGAGATGAGTACTCCCACCTCCTTTGAGGGGTTAAGGCTCCCAGTAGACGACTGGGTTGATAGGCCAGATATGGAAGCCCGGTAACGGGTGGAGTTGACTGGTACTAATAGGCCGAGGGCTTGTCCTCAGTTGCTCGCGTCCACTGTGTAGGTTCTGAAGTAACGACCTGTGATTATGCCGGGTTGGTTAACTTCATAGTGTTTCGGTGGTCATTGCGTTAGGGAAACGCCCGGTTACATTCCGAACCCGGAAGCTAAGCCTTTCAGCGCCGATGGTACTGCAGGGGGGACCCTGTGGGAGAGTAGGACGCCGCCGAACAATCATTGTGGGAAAGCCCCGCACCTTATGGTGCGGGGCTTTTCTGCGTTCCGGGACAGAACTCGTTCCAAGGGCTGAAATTTCTGGCCCGAGGAGCCGGGGCGCTGCGATTCTGTGCCGCATGACGTATGTGATCAGGCCTGTGAAGGCGGCGGAGTGGCAGCGGCTCAGGGAACTGCGGCTGGCGGCCCTGGCGGATCCGATCGCCCGGGTGGCGTTCAATGAGACGCTGGAGGAGGCCGCCGGCCGGCCCGATGAAATCTGGCAGCGCCGGGCGGCAGGCAGCGAACAGGGCGCCGCGCCGCTGACGTTCATCGGGGAGGCCGCGAGCGGGCGGTGGGGCGGCATGGTGGTGGTCCTGGTCGAGGAGGACGAGGAGGTGCCGCAGACGCACGTGGTGGGCGTGTATGTGCGGCCCGAGCACCGGGGGACGGGGCTGGCGCGGGAGTTGTTCGAGGCGGCGATCGGGTGGTCGTGGGACCTCGCGGACCCGGTGATGGAGCGCGTACGGCTGTGGGTGCACGAGGAGAATCCGCGGGCCGAAGCGCTGTACCGGTCCCTGGGGTTCGTGGCGACGGGGCGGACCATGGCCGACCCGAAGGATGTCGCCGCGCTGGAGCGGGAGATGGCGCTGAGCCGGGGCGGCGACCGGAAGGACGCCCCTTAGGGCCAGGGATCGGCGTGCGGTGTCAGGCCGGCAGGGAGTGGTGGGGCCAGCGGGCGCGGGCCTGTTCCCGGGAGCGCATGGTTGCCAGGGTGAGCAGTCCGCGGCTGCCGCCCGTTTGGAGGAGGGTGGGGAGCGCGGGCAGCGGGGCGAGGGCCGCGATGTCGTCCAGGACGAGGGTGAGTGGTGGGTCGAGCCGACCGTCAGATGACCGTTCGGCCATGCGGCGGCCGTGCTCGACCACGTGCGAGAGGAGTGCGGTGAGCAAGGGCATCGCACCCGGGTCGGTACGCGGATCCTCGATGGGATCGCCTACCACGTAAAGCGTTCCCCCCTCATCGATAAATGATTCGAGGAGGGCCGAATCTGTTCGAAGTGGATTGCAGGCGTCCCGGATATGGATGGAGGAGAGGGAGGTCAGCGCGCGTCCCACCAACTGCTGGGCCGCTTCGCGGCGTTCGGGGTGGGCGGTGAGCACCGATTCCAGCTCGCCGGCCTGGCCTCCGGAGGCCTTGGCGCTGGTGCGCAGGATGCGTACGGGCTCCTGGGCGGCGCCGGTGGTGTGTGCCCAGCGGTGCAGCTGGCGGAACGGGCGGCCGTCCACCGCGGCGGCGTGCAGCCAGCAGCGCAGCAGGGTCTGGGCGGCGTCCGCGACGGCCGAGTCCAGCGCCCCGGCCGGGCGTACGGGGGCCAGCAGGGCGGTGGCACGGGCGGCGGCGGTGGCGAGGTCGGTACAGCCGGAGGTCGGTGACCAGCGCAGCCGGGCCGGGGTGTCGAGGCGGTGCGTGGGGTCGTAGGTCAGCAGCGGGCCGAGCTTGGCGCGGGTGTCCTTGGTCTCGGACCAGAGGGTGGGGTCCGTCGTGGCGACGATCAGGGGGCCCGGGGCGGCGGCCGCGGTGGTGAGGGACGCCGCGAGGGTGACGGTGCGGTCGGTGCCGAACTGGAGGCGGGGGAGGGCGGGTTCGGTGCGCGGTTCGGTTTGAGCGGTGCCCGGGAGCGCCGGGGCGGCCGGCGGTGCGGTGCGTTGTTCGGGGACGGGGCCGATGGTGGCTGTGTTCGCGGTGTCGAGGGGCGGAGGGGGTGGTGTGACGGGCGTAACGGGTGGGGCGGGTGTGGACGGTACGGCCGGGCCGGTGGGTGCGTGTTCGCTGTACGGCAGGGGCTCAAGGGTTCCCGGAGCGGTGGGGGCCGTCTCCCGGATCGCGCCGCGGGGGGCTGGCGCCTCCCCGCCCCGCCGCACGTTCCGTCCCGTCTCGTCGGCGCCGATCGACGGATCCCGGAACTCCCGGGCCGCCCTGGCCTTCGCCCGTCGTGCCGCCCGTACGGCGCGATAGCGGGTAACGGTCCCCAGGGTGAAGATCGTCAGGACCAGCAGCACCATCAGCTCGCCGATGAGGATGCCCCAGAACAGGCCGTAGCCGGAGAGCTGGGCCTTGGGGGTGTCGGGCCAGGCGGCGGCCATGTCGTGCGGTGCCGAGACGAGATGCCGCAGCGCCATCGGCGTGCCGGGGTAGGTGACGCCGTCGGGCCAGGCGCCGTGGGTGAACAGGCCGGCCAGGCCGGTCGCGGTCCACACCAGCAGGGTCAGGCCCAGCAGGAAGGCGAGCAGCCCGATCAGCAGGGAGTCGGGGATGCCGCGTCCCCGGCCACGGGGGGCGTCGCGGTAGTAGCCCCGGTCGGTGCCTCGTTCGTCGTCGTATCCGCGCGTCACGCCACCGTCTCGCTCGACTCGTCTCTCCACTGCCGCTCCATCGCCATGGCTTCGGCGCGTGCCTCGGCCTCGGCGTCCGCCGCCGCCTGGAGGGCGCGCGCCTCATCCGTCGGCAGGGCGGACGCCTCGGAGATCGCGGAGGCCTCGGTCATCGCCCGGTCGGTGTAGACGAGCGGGCGTTCGGCCTCGGTGATGAGGTGTTTGACGACCTGGACATTGCCGTTGACGTCCCAGACCGCGATGCCGGGGGTGAGGGTCGGGATGATCTCGACGGCCCAGCGCGGCAGGCCCAGCACCCGTCCCGTGGCCCGTGCCTCGTCGGCCTTCTGGGCGTAGATGGTGCGGGTCGAGGCCATTTTGAGGATCGCCGCGGCCTCCCGTGCGGCGGCGCCGTCGACCACGTCGCTGAGGTGGTGGACGACCGCCACGAACGACAGGCCGAGCCGCCGGCCGAACTTCAGCAGCCGCTGGAAGAGCTGGGCGACGAAGGGCGAGTTGATGATGTGCCAGGCCTCTTCGACCAGGAAGATGCGCTTCTTGCGGTCGGGGCGGATCCAGGTGTGTTCCAGCCAGACACCGACGATCGCCATCAGGATCGGCATCGCGATGGAGTTGCGGTCGATGTGCGAGAGGTCGAAGACGATGAGGGGGGCGTCGAGGTCGATGCCCGCCGAGGTCGGACCGTCGAACATCCCGCGCAGGTCACCGTCGACGAGCCGGTCGAGGACCAGCGCCACGTCCAGGCCCCAGGCCCGGACGTCGTCTATGTCGACATTCATCGCCTCGGCCGACTCGGCTTCCGGGTGCCGCAGCTGCTCGACGATGTCGGTCAGGACGGGCTGCCGGTTGGTGATGGTGTCGTTCACGTAGGCGTGCGCGACCTTGAGGGCGAAGCCGGAGCGTTCGTCCAGGCCGTGGCCCATGGCGACCTCGATGATCGTCCGCAGCAGGGCCAGCTGGCCGGTGGTGGTGATCGACGGGTCGAGGGGGTTGAGGCGGATGCCGCCGTTGAGGGCGGCGGTCGGGTCCAGGCGGATGGGGGTTATCCCCAGCTCCTGGGCGATGAGGTTCCACTCGCCGACGCCGTCCTCGCCCTGGGCGTCGAGCACCACGACCTGGCGGTCGCGGAACCTCAACTGCCGCAGGACATAGGTCTTCTCCAGCGCGGACTTGCCGTTGCCGGACTCGCCGAGGACCAGCCAGTGCGGGGCCGGCAGCTGCTGTCCGTACAGCTGGAAGGGGTCGTAGATGTACCCCTTGCCGCTGTAGACCTCACGGCCGATGATCACGCCGGAATCGCCGAGGCCGGGGGCCGCGGTGGGCAGATAGACCGCCTGCGCCTGGCCGGTGGAGGTGCGTACGGGCAGCCGGGTCGTCTCCACCTTCCCGAACAGGAAGCTGGTGAACGCGTCGGTGAGCGCTCCGAGCGGATCGAGCATGGCCATGACGTACGCGCCTCCCAGCGGCTTTAGCGGCGGATTCCGGTCGCGAACGGCAGGGTGTTGACGAACGCCCGGTGGTGCTCGCGGTCGCACCACTCCAGCTTGAGGTAGGACTTGCCGGCCGAGGCGCGGATGGTGCGCTTGTCGCGGGCGAGCGCCTCGGGCGAGCGGGAGGAGACCGTGAGGTAGCCGACGAGGTTGACGCCGGCCGCGCCGGACGCCAGGTCCTCGCCGCGCTGGTCGACGCGGCCGTGGTGGGCGACGTCCCGCGGGTCCACCACCCGGTTCATCTTCGCGGCGCGGCTGGCCTCGGCGTCGTCGTTCGTCTTCTCCGTGAGCATCCGCTCGATGGCGATCTCGGTGGGCTCCAGGTCCATGCAGACCGCGACCGTACGGATCACGTCCGGGGTGTGCACCAGGAGGGGCGCGAGGAAGTTGACGCCCACCGGGGTCAGCGGCCACTCCTTGACCCAGGCGGTGGCGTGGCACCACGGTGCGCGGGTCGTCGACTCCCGCGTCTTGGCCTGCAGATACGTCGGCTCCATCGCGTCCAGCTCGGCCGGCCAGGTGTTGCGCTTGCTCATCGCCTGGATGTGGTCGATGGGGTGGTCCGGGTCGTACATGGAGTGCACGAGGGAGGCGAGGCGGGCCTGCCCGAGTGGCTGGCGGACGCGGATGTCGGCCTCGGCGAGCCGGGCGCAGATATCGGTCAGCTCACGGGCCATGACGACGGCGAGACCGGCGTCGCGGTCCAGCTTCTTGCGCAGCAGCCCGCCCTGGTGCATATGGGCGGCGCGCGCCATGGTGTGCGCCTCGGCGGCCAGCTCGCGGGTGTAGTGCATACAGGCGACGAGGTAGGCGCGGTGCTGCTCGGAGGAGGTGGAGACCATCGACTGGAGCTGGTCGTAGGACTCCTGCAGCCAGTCGGGGGAGTTCTTGTCGCCGCGCTGGGCGACGTCCTTGGCATGGGCGTCCGGGTCGGCCGGCAGCGTCCTGGCCAGCATCTGCAGCCGGGTCACGAAGCCGTCGCCGTTGGCCACATGCTTGAGCAGCGTCCCGAAGCGGTCGACCAGCGCCTCCTGGTCCTCGCTGTCGCGCAGGCCGACGCCAGGACCCTCGATCTCGATGGCGGCCGTCACCGTCTTGCGGTCGGCGTGCAGCAGCACCGCGATCTCGTCCGGGCCGAACGGGGCGGAGAGCCAGTTGATCCGGCCGATGCCGGGCGGCGGGCCGACCTCGATCTCCCGGCCGTCCAGCCGGACGCCCGCCTCGGCGGCGCCGGAGCGGTAGGTGGCGCCGCGGCGGACCGTACGGCGGAAGCTGCGGCGGATCTCGAACCACTTGTAGAACGTACGGCCCTTGTACGGCACGTAGACGAGGGCGAGGGCCAGCACCGGGAAGCCGGTGAGGGACACGATCCGCAGCGGCAGCATGGGCACCAGCAGCCCGCACATCATGCCGAGGAACGCCCCCGCGATGATCAGCGCGATCTCACCGGTCTCGCGGTTCTTGCCGACGATCGCGTTGGGCCGGGCGCGGCCGATCAAGTACGTGCGACGTGGCGCGATCGGGTGGGACTGCGTGCTCAACGCCCCTCACCTCCTGCTGATTTTCCGGTGCGGGAGCTGCTGCCCGGGCCGGGGTTCGTACGGGGGGCGGGGGTGGCGGGGGCCGAGGAGCGGCCGCCGCCGGTGCGGGAGCTGTGTGCGGCGACACCGCCGGCCACCGCGTCGGCCGGCCGGGACTGGCCGCCCTGCGCGCCCTGCTGCCCGCCGCCGTCCCCGCCGGACCGGCGGGAGCTGTGGGTCTTGATGCCCTGGGACACCAGCGCGGCGGGCGAGGAGATCATCGCGGCGGCCTGGCTGCCATCGGTGGCCCGGCCCTTGTTCGTACGGGCCGAGACCATCTCGTCGCCGAAGCCGGGGACGAAGCGGTAGATCACCGCACTGGCGAAGATGGCGAGGACGATGATCGCGAGGCCGGAGACGACGGCGGAGAAGGCGTTGGGGCCCTTGTCGTGGGAGAGCGCACCGGCGATGCCCAGCACGATCACGATGACCGGCTTCACCATGATCACCGCGATCATGATGCCCGCCCAGCGGCGTACGTGCCCCCACATGTTCTTGTCGACCAGCCCGGCGTAGACGACGGTGCCCAGCAGCGCGCCGACGTACAGCAGCGCGGCCCGGATCACCAGCTCCAGCCACAGCACACCGGCGGCGAGCACGGAGACCAGCGACACCACGATCAGCATGATCGGGCCGCCGCCGATGTCGGTGCCCTTAGTGAGCGCCTGTGAGAACGCTCCGAAGAAGGTGTCGGTCTGGGCCCCGGTCCCCTTCGCGATGATCTCGGTGACCCCGTCGGTCGCCGAGACGATCGTGTAGAGGATCAGCGGGGTGAACGCGGAGGCGAGCACGGTCAGCCAGAGGAACCCGACCGCCTCACTGATCGCCTCCGTGAGCCGCACCCCGCGCACCGCCCGCTTGGCGACCGCCAGGAGCCACAGGACGAGGGTGAGGATGGTGGAGGCGGCGAAGACGACCGCGTACTGCCGCAGGAAGGCGGTGTTGGTGAAGTCGACCTGGGAGGTGGCCTTCACCGCGTCGGAGAGCTTGGTGACGATCCAGGCGGCGGCCTTGGCACAGCCCTTGGCGAGGGAGTCCAGGGGGTCGAGGGGGTTGTTGTCGGTGAGGCCGCCGGGGGGTTTGGGGGCGCCGGAGCCGGGGGTGTCGTCGGATTGGCAGTAGTTCTTGGCGGGGCCACGGACCAGGTCACAGGGGTCGCTGCTCGGGGTGGGGCTCGGCGCCGCGAAGGCACGCGAGGCCAGGAGCACAGCTGTTGTCTGGACAGCCGTCACCAAAGCGGCGAGCGAGAGGGTGCGGCGGTGACTTTTAGCGGGCATAGGTGAACCCTCCGAACCCTTGCACGGCCTTGGTCATGTCCTCTGCCGACGCGGCAGCCTGGTCCCTCCCGACCGGAGCGGGACCGTCCTTCTGCGTGAAGTTCGTGACTTTCCAGCCACCGCCCGTCCACTGCAGATCAAAGGTGTTGGTGTACCAGCTCTCCGTGACAGGGTTCTTGGACTGCGCTCCTGCGAGGCCGAAGAGAGCGGAATACCAGACCGAGATCTTGGCGGTGTCACCCTTGAACGATTCGGTTTTTGTGCCGACCGGGTTGGCCCGCGAAACGAAGGTCATGTTCTTGGGCGCGGTGCCGTCCGGCTTGAGACCGATCCGGCCGAGGAAGGCATGGTCGGAGTACACCTTGTCGAGGTCGTTCTTGCGTGCCGCAGCCACCGATGGCGCATAGACCGCTTGGGCGATCTCGTGCCGCCTGTTGGCCTGGTACATGCCATCGCTGGTGAGCGCCACCGCATAATTCGCCGCCGCCGACTGCGCCCCCTGCTCCGTCTTCGCGAAGCCCGACGCGATCCCCCCGTTCTTGCCCGTGACCGGCTTGGTGCCGGTGGGGGCGGTGGGCTGGGACTGGTCGGTGTCCTTGGGGGAGTCGCCGGAGGGGGTTTCGCTGTTGCCGCTGCCGCCGCGGTTGGCGAAGGCGATGGCTGCGAGCAGCAGGACGATGACGCCGACGATGGTGATGAGGTTGCGGCTGGACATGCCGGCGCGAGGCCGTCGTGCCGAGCCGTAGATGTCACCGTCGCTGTCGGGAAGTCTGGTCCGTGTCTGGCCCGTCTCGGGACCGCGGTGGCCGTCGCCGCCGTAGCCGCCGTCGTCACTGAGACTCATCGCGCCTGTGCCCCCTCTGCCGCCGTCGCCGTGCGTGCCGTAGTTGTGCCGCCCTCATATGACCGTAGCCGCGCGGGCGGCGGCTCGGGTGCAGCGGTACGAGTACATCTCACCGTGACGGGTCCTCAGATGCGGTACCGCGGCGGCGAATGGGGGACTGTGGGGCATTTGTGGTCATCGCCTGCTCCGCGGTTGCCGTCGCCTTCTTGCGCCTTGTTGCTTCCGGGTGCACCTGTCCCCGCGCGGCGGCCCGCTCAATCGGTCCGCTGGTGGCGGGGGTGGCCGGAGCGCGGGAAGCGGGGCCGTCGGGCCGGGCGTGAGGGGGCGTCAGCATGGGGCCTCGGCAGGGAGGTGGGGCCGGTGGGAGCGAGTGGGGGCACGGGACGGCGGAGAGAGGTCGGGCGGGGGCGCAGGGGGAGCGGCCCGGGGACGGACGCGGGCCGGGGTGTGCACCGCTCGGCCGGCCCCGGCAGGCCCTCGGGTGTGGCCGCGCTAGACCGCCATGCCGTAGACGATGGTGAACAGCGTCCCCAGGGAGCCGATGATGAAGACGCCGGTCAGACCGGCCACGATCAGGCCCTTGCCCTGCTCGGCGCTGAAGGTGTCGCGCAGCGCGGTGGCGCCGATGCGCTGTTTGGCGGCGCCCCAGATCGCGATGCCGAGGCAGAGCAGGATCGCCACCGCCATGACCACTTCGACCATCACACGGGCCTCGTTGCCCAGGCTCCCGAACGGTCCCCAGTCCGGGGCGATTCCGCCGATGATGGTGGTGATGTCGCCCTTTTCGGCCGCAATGAACATGTGTGAACTCACCGCCCCTTGGTGGGTAGTTGTGTGCCCGTGCCGACGCGGCGCGGGTCGCTCTCTATCTTCGCTGACGAACGGGCCGTCAGCGGTCGTCTTGGCGGCTTTCTTTGACGGATCCCGTGGGAGTGGCGTGGACGTGTGGGCGCACGCCGTCCATTGAACCGACCGGTATCACCGTGTGTATCACGGGGGTCACCCCTGGGCAATGATCATCGGAAAGAGTGGTGGCCGGTCCGGCGCGCCGTTGCGGCCGGGGCCGTTCGGGTGTTGGTGGTCCGCTGTCGTCGTGCGGTCGGCGGACCATCTTCCGCAGCGGGGCTCTTGAGGCAGTGTCGCTCATCCGGCGGTGTTCCGGGGGGCGTCGTGAGCGGCGTCCGTCCCCGGGCCGGAGCGCCCCCTGCGCCGGGTCATGCGCCGCCGTGCCGCGCCGGAGCGGCACGGCGCGCGCGGAGCGGCCGGAAAAAGGCAGTGAACCGGGGCTGAATGGGGGAGGGTTGGGGGGTGCGGAAATTCTGGGTGGCCGGAGGGCTCGGGACAGGGCTGGTGCTCTGCTTGCTCGGGCTGCTTGTGATCGGTACGTACACGGTGGCGGCCCGGCTGGCCGGGGCCGGCGGGCGGGCGCTGGGGCTGGCGAAGGGCGCGGTGCCGGCCGAGTACCAGCCGCTGGTGCAGAAGTGGGGGGCGCTCTGTCCGGCGATAAGCCCGGCGCTGCTGGCGGCGCAGCTCTATCAGGAGAGCGGGTGGAACCCGAAGGCGCAGAGCCCGGCGGCCGCCCAGGGCATGGCGCAGTTCATCCCGGGGACGTGGCAGACACACGGCGTCGACGGGAACGGCGACGGCAAGAAGGACGTGTGGGACCCGCGGGACGCGATCGCGTCGGCGGCCTCGTACGACTGCGAGCTGGCCGGCTATGTGAAGAGCGCGCCGGGCAACGCCACGCACAACATGCTCGCGGCGTACAACGCGGGGGCGTACCGCGTGATCCAGTACAACGGGGTGCCGCCGTACCGCGAGACCCAGAACTACGTGAAGACGATCACGACGCTCGCGAAGAGCTTCGAGGCGCCGTCGGGTCCGGTGGCGCCGTCGAAGCAGGCCGCTGGGGCGATCTACTTCGCGCAGGAGAAGCTCGGCACGCGCTATCTGTGGGGTGGTACGGGAACGGCGGCGCAGGGCGGGCGGTTCGACTGTTCGGGGCTGACCCAGGCGGCGTACCGGTCCGTGGGCATCGAGCTGCCCCGGGTGGCGAACGACCAGTGGAACGCCGGGCCGCATCCCAAGCGGGACGAGCTGCTGCCGGGTGATCTGGTGTTCTTCGCCTACGACCTGAAGGACCCGCGGTCGATCCACCATGTGGGGCTCTACGTGGGGGGTGGGTACATGATCAATGCGCCGTACACCGGGGCCGTGATCCGGTTCGACAAGATCGATACGCCGGACTACATCGGTGCCACCCGCGTCACGTCCGATGGCGCAAAAGCGCTGCCCGGTACGAACGCTGCGTGAACATAGGGCCCTGAACTGCAGTGATGAATCAAGCTTCGATAACGTCCTGGTGATCATCCGGTAGAGAGTGGAACGGCCGGGATGGACATCGCGTTTCCTTGGCGTGGGGACGTAGCGGAGCAGCTTGACGCAGCACACGCTCGACGACCACGGGGGCAGGCAGCACACGACGGCGCTCGCGCGCGCGAAAGATAAGGGGCCGCGGCAGATGGCTGGACTCGCACTCGAGGGGCCGAACCCCGATGTCGACGTGCTCGACGGCATCAACGGTCTCGCGAAGGACGCCCCCCACTGGGCCAACAAGGCCATGGAGTACATCGGCGAGTACGGCATCATCGCCGGCCTCGGGGTGCTGTGCCTGATCGCCTGGTGGTCCGCGCGCCGCCGGCCGGGCGCGCCGTCCGCCGTCGCGGGCCTGGTGTGGGCGCCGCTGGCCGCGGGCCTCGCGCTGCTGGCCAACATCCCGATCCGGAACGTCGTCGAGCGGCCCCGGCCGTTCAAGGACCACGCCGGGCTGGAAGTCCTGATCCCCGGCAAGAGCGACTTCTCGTTCGTGAGCGATCACGCGACGCTCACCATGGCGGTCGGCGTCGGTCTGTTCCTCGCCCACCGCAAGTACGGCCTGATCGGGATCGCGCTGGCGCTCGCGGAGGGCTTCTGCCGCGTCTACATGGGCGTGCACTACCCGACCGACGTGATCGGCGGCTTCGCGCTGGGCACCGCCGTCGCGCTGCTGCTCGCGCCGCTCGCGCAGGCGCTGCTGGTGCCGCTGACGACGGCGGTCGGCCGCTCGAAGCTGGCCTGGCTGGTGCGGGCCCCGGGCGCGGACGGCTTGGCGGGGCAGGACGCCGAGGGCGGCCGGGTGGTGGCCACCGGATCGGCGATGGGGCGGGGACAGAAGGAGCGGGACAAGGACCTGGCGGCCTGAGGGACCGCCGGACCGGGCGGGCACGCACCGGTCCGGCGGTGCCCCGGGAGTGATGACCTGGCGGATGCGGACGGCCCGGACCCCTCGCGGGGCCGGGCCGTCCGTGTGTCCGGCGGTGTGGCCGGGCGGTGTCAGAGCGCCTGCGGGAAGGTGCTGAACAGCCGCTGTGGGTCGTAGCTGTGCTTGACCTGGGCGAGGCGGGTGGCGGCGGCGCCGTAGTAGGCGGACTTCCAGTCGGTCAGGCCGGGGTCGGTGTAGTTCTGGTAGGCGGCGCCCGAGGAGTAACGGCGCATCGCGTCATGGAAGGAATTCAGCCACGCTGTGCGCGTCGTGGACGAGCCGCCCGCCGGCCAGGACGTCAGGTACTGGGCGAGGAACCGCGAGCCGCGGTGCACGAAGGCGGTGTCGGTGCGCCCGACGCGGTTGACCGCGCCGCCCAGCGCCGTCAGCGCCACATTCCCGTTGACGCCCTTGCGGCCGCCCGCCTCGATCTGGTCCATCAGCGTGCGGATACCGGCCGTGGACAGCGAACGGTCGAAGAAGTGCGAGCGGGCGGCGTAGGTCTCGCGGCCCAGCTGCCCGGCGCCGGTGTGGCCGGGCAGCGAACCCGGCATATGGCACTGGGCGGTGGACTTGGAGGAGCAGCCCGCGTACGACTCCATCGCGTCCAGGTAGCCGGTCGGCGTGAGGTGGACGCTCTTGGCGGGGCCGGGGCCGCCCGGCTGGTCGGCGAGCTTGTCGAGGGCGTTCTTCAGGTCGCCGTAGCTGCCCAGGGAGAAGGCCGCGACGGAGACCGACGGGGTGTTGCCGGGGCGGGCGTCGAGATGGCAGGCGGACCAGATCTCGTCGGCCTGCACCGGCCCCCACTTCTGCCAGGACGCCACGACCTTCGCCGCCTTGGACCATGGCCAGGTGAGGTACGCCATCACCGCGCGGGGCGCCGGATGCGTACGGAAGCGGAGTTCGGTCACCACGCCGAAGTTGCCGTTGCCGGCGCCGCGCAGCGCCCAGAACAGGTCGGAGTGGCGGCTCTTGTCGCAGTCGACGGTCTTGCCGTCGGCCGTGACCAGGGTGGCGCCGACGAGGCTGTCGCAAGTCAGCCCGTACGCACGGGAGACCACGCCATGGCCGCCGCCGAGGGTGAGGCCGGATATGCCGACGGTGGGGCAGGAGCCCCCGGGTATCGTCACGCCGTGCGCCCCGAGGCCCTTGTAGACGTCGATGAGCTTGGCGCCGGCGCCGATGGCGGTGGTCCCGCCGGACGGCGCGCCGACCTTGGAGAGCGCGGAGACGTCGATGACGAGCTTGCCGTTGCCGCTGGACCAGCCGGCGTAGGAGTGGCCGCCGCTGCGGATGGCGACCGGGGTGTCGTTGCGCCGGGCGAAGGCGAGGCATTCGGCGATGTCCGACGGGTGCTCGACATAGGCGATGGCCGACGGCTTCAGCGTGTCGTAGCGGGTGTTGTACAGGCGGCGGGCGGTCGCGTAGGCGGCGTCGGAGGCCCGTATCAGTTTCCCGTCCAGGCTCTTGCCGAGCGCGGTCCAGGAGGCCTGGGTGGCCCGGCTGTGGACGGCCGCCCCCGCGGAGGAGGCCGCGTTGGTCTGTGCCGCAGTGGTGCCGGCCGCGGCGCCGGTGCCCGAGGCGGAGGACGCCGCACCCGCCTTGCCGGTCTTGTTGTCGCAGCCGGTGGCCAAGGCCACCGAGGCCGCCGCCAGTCCGCCGCCCGCCTGCAGGAGTGTGCGCCGCTTCACTGGGATGGATCCCCCTCGATGTTGTGGATACGGTCCTGCCCCGCCTGCCGTCGGGCCCGGCCGCAGGTCACGGGGCGCGTACGGGGAAGGCCGCACCGGGCGGCCGCGGTGGCGTGCTGTTCTCGCGTTCCGCTGTGCCCGGGATTGCTCCGCACTGTCCGGTGTCGTCCGTGCCGTCCGTTACCTGTGCGGTGCGCGTACTCCCCTCACTAGGCAGATGCCGTAAGGGCGTTGAGGGTTCCCGGAACGGACTCTCTCATTCCACGGGGTGCTCGGTGCCGGTGCCGGTGCCGGTGCCCGTCCCCGGTCCGTCGGCCACCTCGGCCAGATGGCGCTCGGCGTCCGTACGCGCCTGAGAGCGGGCACGGCGGGCCGGACCCCGCCAGCCGCAGGTGCAGCGGGCCGTGCAGAAGGAACCGCTCTCGGTGGTGGAAGTCGTATGGGGAGTTCGGTGGGGCACCCCGTCACGCTACGCGTCCCAGGTGCCCTTGCGTGACGAGCCCCCGTGACGGTCGTTGAACCGGACGGTCGACGGAACGTCAGATGCGGCGGTGGCGGACCGGGTGACCCTCCCGAGCGGACCGGCCGGCCCAGGCCGTTCCCGAAGACAGCGGCCGAGGGGGCTCGTACGCGATGGTGGTGCAGGAGTGGCGAGGCGGCGGCGCGGTCGTCGTGGCCGTGGCGTGCGGGACGGGTCTGGCGGTCGGGCTGCTGACGACGGGCTGTTCGCCGGACGGGGCCGCGGCCGTCGACCAGGAGCCGTCCGGCCGGGCCGCTGCCGCCGCGGAGGTCCGGGGCAGCGCCGCCGCCCTGCTGCGGGCCGGCTCCGCCAGGGTCCGTACGTCCATGGAGACGGTCAGCGGCGGCACCCGGGTCGCCATCCGGGGCACCGGCGGCTACGACTTCGCCACGAGCACCGGCCGGCTGCGGGTCGTCCTGCCCGATCCCGCGGGCCGGACCGGCGGCGGCCATCAGCCGGTCACCGAGATCCTTGCGCCCGGTGCGCTGTTCATGAAGAACCGCGGGGCCGGGGTGCCCGCCGACAAGTGGGTACGGGTGGCCACCGCCTCCTTGAGCGACGGGAATCTGGTCACCGGCGGGGCGACCGACCCGCTGGCCGCGGCGGAACTGCTGCGCGGCGCGCGGGAGGTGACGTACCAGGGCGAGGAGCGGCTGGACGGCGTGCGGGTGCGGCACTACCGCGGGACGACGGACATCCAGACGGCCGCCCAGGTGGCGTCACCGCGTATGCGGCCCGCGCTGGTCGCCGCGGAGCAGGGGTTCACCACCGACGCGGTGCCGTTCGAGGTCTATCTGGACGAGGACGGGCGGCTGCGCAAGGTGCGCCAGTGGTTCCGCTATGCCAACGGTGCGCCGAAGGGAGCCGCGGTGACGTCCACCACGGAGCTGTCGGATTTCGGGACAAGGGTCGTGGTCCGGCTGCCGGACGAACGCGACATCTACGCAGGGAAGATCGCTTCGCCCGCGCCGTAGGGCAGGGTGCGGCGCGGCGGGGAATGTGACGGGGGCGCTTGCCGGATGGCGGAAATGGTCCATCCGTGCCATGCGCGGAGTGTGCGCCCGTCCTTACGCTGACGGTAACCACCCAAGGCGTGGGAAGGCGCTCGAAGGAGGAGGTGTTGTACGTGGCCGGACACCGCCCTACGACGGTCCAGGACCCCGTAGCCCTCGTCGAGATCGACCTGACCGGTGAGTTGATGATCGCGGCCGCGGCGGCAAGCGAGGACCGGCTCAGCCCGGACCGCATCGACGAGGTGCTGGAGGTCGACGGGGAGGGTGGCGACGGCACGGACCGGGCGTGCCACCGGCCCGGGCCCGCGGGGTGCCCTCCCGGCTAGTGCCGGGCATGCCGGGCGGCTGGGCTCAGGTGCGCAGCATCCGCTCGATGGCCTTGGTGGCCTCCCGGACCTTGGCGTCGATGGCCTCGGGGCCCTGGACGGCCCCCGGCGCGGAGCCCTCCAGGACCGCGGCGGCGACGCAGTGCCGCAGATGCTCCTCCAGCAGCTGGAGGCCGAAGGACTGCAGGCCCTTCGTGCTCGCCGAGACCTGGGTGAGTATGTCGATGCAGTAGACGTCTTCTTCGAGCATCCGCTGCAGTCCGCGGATCTGGCCCTCGATCCGGCGCAGTCGCTTGATGTGTGCGTCTTTCTGCTGTGCGTAGCCGTGGGGGCCGGATGTCGCCGGAGTCTCTGCGTTATCGGTCACGGTTTGAGCTGCGTCCCGGGGGTCGGTGTCCGGCTGCCGGGGGTGGCAGGCCGCGGCGGCTGCGGCGCTGCCGGTGGTGTCGGCGTCCGTGGTCGTCATGGCCGTCTCCCGTGGTATCTAGGCGATCTATATACCCCTGGTGGGTATATGGTACCGAACTTTGCGGGCACCTGTGGTACCCCGTGCAGAGCATGCTGCACGATGGGCGACACTGAAGGAATGCCGGTTAGCTGTGGCTGGATGATGCGCCTAGCATCAACTCGACCGAATCCGATGCACCCCGAGGATTTCACGTGCGCTTTCGTCTGACCCCCAGGGAGACGAGCTTCTACGACATGTTCGCCGCCTCCGCGGACAACATCGTCACGGGCTCCAAGCTCCTGATGGAACTGCTCGGGGCGGACGCCTCCGCTCGTGCAGAGATCGCCGAGAGGATGCGGGCGGCGGAGCACGCGGGAGACGACGCTACCCACGCGATCTTCCACCAGCTGAACTCCTCGTTCATCACGCCGTTCGACCGCGAGGACATCTACAACCTCGCCTCGTCGCTCGACGACATCATGGACTTCATGGAAGAGGCGGTCGACCTGGTCGTCCTCTACAAGGTCGAGGAGCTGCCCAAGGGCATCGACCAGCAGATCGAGGTGCTGGCGCGGGCGGCCGAGCTGACCGCCGAGGCCATGCCGCATCTGCGGACGATGACCAACCTCACCGAGTACTGGATCGAGGTCAACCGCCTGGAGAACCAGGCCGACCAGATCCACCGCAAGCTGCTTGCGCACCTCTTCAACGGCAAGTACGACGCCATCGAGGTCCTCAAGCTCAAGCAGATCGTGGACATCCTGGAAGAGGCGGCGGACGCGTTCGAGCATGTCGCCAACACGGTCGAGACCATCGCGGTCAAGGAGTCCTGAGCGCCGCCCATGGAGACCTTCGCGCTCGTCGTGACCATTGCGGTCGCGCTCGGATTCACCTATACCAACGGCTTTCACGACTCCGCGAACGCCATCGCGACCTCGGTCTCGACGCGGGCACTGACCCCGCGCGCGGCGCTGGCGATGGCCGCCGTGATGAACCTCGCCGGTGCGTTCCTCGGCAGCGGGGTCGCCAAGACGGTCAGCGAAGGGCTGATCGCCACCCCCAAGGGCAACCAGGGGATGGGCATTCTCTTCGCCGCGCTGCTCGGCGCGGTGGTCTGGAACCTCGTCACCTGGTACTTCGGCCTGCCGTCCTCGTCCTCGCACGCCTTGTTCGGCGGCATGGTCGGTGCGGCGCTCGCCGGTGGCACCAAGGTCATCTGGGGCGGCGTGATCGAGAAGGTCGTGCTGCCGATGTTCATCTCGCCGGTCATCGGCCTGGTGCTCGGCTACCTGGTGATGGTCGTCATCCTCTGGATGTTCCGTAAGTCCAACCCGCACAAGGCCAAGCGCGGCTTCCGCATAGCCCAGACCGTCTCGGCCGCCGGTATGGCGCTCGGACACGGTCTGCAGGACGCCCAGAAGACCATGGGCGTCGTGGTGATGGCCCTGGTCATCGCCGATGTCGAGGATGCGAACGACGCCATCCCGATCTGGGTCAAGCTGGCCTGTGCGCTCACCCTCTCGCTCGGTACGTACGCGGGTGGCTGGCGCATCATGCGCACCCTGGGCCGCCGCATCATCGAGCTGGACCCGCCGCAGGGCTTCGCCGCGGAGACCACCGCCGCCTCGGTCATGTACACCGCGTCGTTCATGTTCCAGGCGCCGATCTCCACGACCCATGTCATCACCTCCGCGATCATGGGCGTCGGCTCGACCAAGGGCCCGCGCGCGGTGCGCTGGGGCGTCGCCAAGAACATCGTGATGGGCTGGTTCATCACCATGCCGGCGGCCGCGCTGGTCGCGGCGCTCGCGTTCTGGCTGATCCGGCTGGCCTTCGGCTGACCCGTCCCGGCCACCGGGCGCACAGCGACAGAGCACCCGACAGCACTCGGAGCACAGAGAATGGGCCCGCCCCCGGGAAGAGGGGCGGGCCCTTCGCCTTGCGGTGGCACCGCCATGCAGCACCGCAGGACGTGGTGGGGGCGGCCCGGCCGAGGCGGCCGGGCCGCACTCGGCGCTCAGCCGAAGCGGCCGGAGATGTAGTCCTCCGTGGCCTGGACCGACGGGTTGGAGAAGATCCGCTCGGTCTCGTCGATCTCGACCAGCTTGCCGGGCTGCCCGACGGCGGCGAGGTTGAAGAACGCCGTACGGTCCGAGACGCGCGCGGCCTGCTGCATGTTGTGCGTCACGATGACGATCGTGAAGCGCTCCTTGAGCTCGCCGATCAGGTCCTCGATGGCGAGGGTGGAGATCGGGTCGAGCGCCGAGCAGGGCTCGTCCATCAGCAGCACCTGCGGCTCGACGGCTATGGCGCGGGCGATGCACAGCCGCTGCTGCTGGCCGCCGGACAGGCCCGAGCCGGGCTTGTTGAGGCGGTCCTTGACCTCGTTCCAGAGGTTGGCGCCCTTGAGGGACTTCTCGACGATGTCCTTGAGCTCGCTCTTCTTGTACGAGCCGTTCAGCCGCAGACCGGCCGCGACATTGTCGAAGATCGACATCGTGGGGAACGGGTTGGGGCGCTGGAAGACCATGCCGACGGTGCGGCGGACGGCGACCGGGTCCACCCCGGAGCCGTAGAGGTTCTCGTCGTCCAGCATCACCTTGCCCTCGACGCGGCCGCCGGGGGTGACCTCGTGCATCCGGTTCAGGGTGCGCAGGAAGGTCGACTTGCCGCAGCCGGACGGGCCGATGAAGGCCGTCACGGAGCGCGGCTCGACGGTCATCGAGATGTCGTCGATGGCCTTGTGGCCGCCGTAGTACGCGGAGAGGCCGCTGACGTCGATTCGCTTGGCCATGGAAATCACTGCTTCTTTCTGTCGCCGGGCTGGTCAGCGGCCGGTTTTGGGGGCCTTCCAGCGGGCGATGCCGCGGGCCACCAGGTTGAGGATCATGACGAAGGCGATGAGGACCAGTGCCGCGGCCCATGCGCGGTCGTACGAGGCCTCGGAACCCTGCTGCCACTGCTGGAAAACGTAGAGCGGCAGTGACTGCTGGGCGTCTTCGAAGGGGTTGTTGTTGATCGTCTTCGCGCCCCACACCAGGAGCAGCACGGGCGCCGTCTCACCGGTGATCCGGGCGATGGAGAGCATCACTCCGGTGGTGATGCCGCCGATCGACGTCGGCAGGACGACCTTGAGGATGGTGCGCCACTTGGGCACGCCGAGGGCCAGTGAGGCCTCGCGCAGCTCGTTCGGGACGAGCTTGAGCATCTCCTCGGTGGAGCGGACCACGACCGGCATCATCAGGATCGCCAGGGCCATCGAGCCGGCGAAGCCGGACGGGCCGAAGCCGAGGATCAGGATCCACACGGAGAGGATGAACAGGCCGGCCACGATCGACGGGATGCCGGTCATCACGTCGACGAAGAAGGTGACGGACTTGGCGAGCCGGCCACGGCCGTACTCGACGAGGTAGATCGCGGTGAGCAGACCGATCGGTGCGGCGATCAGGGTGGCCAGGCCGACCTGCTCCAGGGTGCCGATGATCGCGTGGTAGATGCCGCCGCCGGGCAGCGCGTCCGGGGTGGTGCCCATGGAGTGGGACAGGAAGTAGCCGTTGAGGACCTTGGTGCCGCGGGCGACGGTCTCCCACAGGAGGGAGGCCAGCGGTACGACGGCGATCAGGAAGGCGGTCCAGACCAGGCAGGTGGCCAGCCGGTCCTTGGCCTGCCGGCCGCCCTCGACGGCCGCGGCCAGCGCGAAGGTGCCGAGGACGAAGAGCAGGGCGGCGATCAGGCCCCACTGGACGGCGCTGTCCAGGCCGGTGCCCAGCCCGATGCCGCAGCCCGCACCGGCCGCGACCAGCGCGAGGACCGGCGGGGTCCAGCGGGGGAGCCGGGCCTGCTTGAGCGAGACGGGCAGCGGGGCGTCGCCGTGGGAGACCGCGGGGCGGTCGGTGGTGACACTCATGCCGCCACCTCGCTTCGCGAGGCACAGCATTCGTGAGGCGCGCACCTCTTGTTGATTCCTTCGCTTCGCTCAGTCATGCGGCGGCTCCCGAGTACTCCTTGCGGCGGGCGATGATCAGGCGGGCCGCGCCGTTGACGAGCAGCGTGATCACGAAGAGGACGAGGCCGGAGGCGATCAGGGCGTCCTGGCCGAAGGTGTCGGCCTCGCTGAACTTGCTGGCGATGTTCTGGGCGAAGGTGCCGCCGCCCGGGTCCAGCAGGCTGGTGTTGATGAGGAAGCTGGGCGAGAGGACCGTGGCGACGGCCATCGTCTCGCCGAGCGCACGGCCCAGGCCCAGCATGGAGGCGCTGATGATGCCGGAGCGGCCGAAGGGGAGCACCGACATCCGGATGACTTCCCAGCGGGTGGCGCCGAGCGCCAGCGCGGCCTCCTCGTGCATCTTCGGGACCTGCAGGAACACCTCGCGGCTGACGCTGGTCACGATCGGCAGGACCATGATCGCGAGCAGGATGCCGACGGTGAACAGCGAACGGGCCGCCCCGCCGCCGTACGAGAAGACGCCGGTCCAGCCGAGGTAGTCGTCCAGCCAGGTGTAGAGGCCGGACAGGTGCGGGACGAGGAAGAGCGCGCCCCACAGGCCGTAGATGATGCTGGGCACCGCGGCGAGCAGGTCGATGACGTAGCCGAGCGGTGCGGACAGCTTGCGCGGGGCGTAGTGCGAGATGAACAGCGCGATGCCGACCGCGACCGGGACCGCGATGACCATCGCGACCACCGAGCTGACGACGGTGCCGAAGGCGAGGACCGCGATGCCGAACTTCGGGTCCGTCCCGGTGGCGTTCCAGTCCAGGGTGGTGAAGAAGTCGGCCTTGTCGCCGGAGATGGCGAGCACGGAGCGGTAGGTGAGGAAGGCCGCGATGGCGGCCATGATCACCAGGAGGGCGATCCCGGAGCCCCGGGAGAGCCCGAGGAAGATCCGGTCACCGGGGCGGACCGCCTTGCCGGAGACGGCGGAACGGCCGTCGCTCGCCGGCAGGGGCGGGGTGTCGGTGGGTGAGGTAGGTGAATTCATGGATTCTCCGGTCTGCGGAGCCCGGCGGGGGCTCCTGGCGCGGCGGTGCACCGGACGGGCGACGGCCCGAAAGGGGCCCTGGTGAATGGGCCCCTTTTGGCCTGGCTGGCGGTCTGCGGGCCGCCGCCCGGTGGGTCAGGAGAGCGTGGCGACGGTCTTGCGGACCTTGTCGGCGATCTCGGTGGGCAGCGGGGCGTAGCCGAGCTGCTTGAGCGCGCTCTGGCCGTCCTTGCTGGCGACGTAGGTCAGGAAGGACTTGGTGGCGGCCAGCGTCTCGGGCTTGTTGCCCTTGTCGCAGGCGATCTCGTTGGTCACCAGGGTGATCGGGTAGGCGCCCTCGGCCTTGGTGGTGTAGTTGAGCTTCAGGGCCAGGTCGTTGCCCTTGCCGGCCTGCGTGGCCTCGGAGATCGCCTTGGAGGCGTTGTCGACGGTGGCGTCGACCGGGGCCTTGGCGCCGGTGTTCAGCTTGACCGTCGGGATCTTGCCGGCCGTGGCGTACGACAGCTCGAAGTACGAGATCGCGCCGCTGGTCTGCTTGACCTGCGAGGAGACGCCGGCCGAGCCGGAGGCCGCCTGGCCGCCGGTGCCCTCCCACTTCTTCGCCGGCTCGTGCTTCCAGTCACCGGGGGCCGCGCCCTTGAGGTACTTGGTGAAGTTGTCGGTGGTGCCCGAGTCGTCGGAGCGGTGGAACGCCTGGATCTTGAGGTCCGGGAGCTTGGCGCCCGGGTTCAGCTTCTTGATCGCGGGGTCGTTCCACTTGGTGATCTTCGAGTCGAAGATCTTCGCCAGCGTCGGGGCGTCCAGCACGAGGTTGTCCACGCCGGGCACGTTGTAGCCGATCGCGACCGGACCGCCGACCATCGGCAGGTCGATGGCCTGGCCGCCCTTGCAGACCTGCTTCGACTTGGTGATCTCGTCGGGCTTGAGCGGGGAGTCGGAGCCCGCGAAGGCGGTCTGGCCCTGCAGGAAGGTGGTGACACCCGCGCCGGAGCCGGTCGGCTGGTAGTTGATCTCGGTGCCCTTGCAGGCGCCCGAGTAGGCCTGCACCCACACGTCCATGGCGTTCTTCTGCGCGGAGGAGCCGGACGCGAGCAGCTTGCCCTTGCCCTCGCACTTGATGTTCGACGGCTTGGCGGCACCGCCGCCGGCGCCGGAGGTGTCATCGGAGCCGCACGCCGTCAGGGCCAGGGCACCCGAGACGGCGAGAGCGCCAACGGCGAGGGCGCGAACCCGGTTCTTGCGCTGAAGCTTCACTGTCGAAAGTTCCTTCCTGGGGCGCGCCGCTTCGTCGGCGTGCGAGGTGATGAGGATCTGGCGGCCGTCGCGTTCTGCGATGCCGGCGGGCCGTGTCGCGCTTGCGCCATGGGCGGGACGCGTACTCGGTGAGGCTGAAATTAGGCAGATCAGGTGAAGCGGCCGATGGAGGGGAATGAACGCACGGTGAACCTCGGCCATCGGGTGGGTGCCCGGGGAGAAGTGCTCGCCCACTCGTGCGAAACGGCCCGTCACCCTGTTGAATTACCGGCCGGTATGGCAGCATCCGCGCCTGTAGGACTTCGCGAATCGGTGCGGAACGACCGGAGGTGGCTGGTGGGGAGCCAGGGGGCACGGCAGGGCGTTCGGGACGTACGGGGTGGGCAGGCCGGGCGGAGATCATGGGGTGCGCGGGGGCCATGGGGCGCACGGGGCAGCCGGCTCGTGGCGTGCACCGCCGTCGTCCTGTGTGCGATGGGGCTGCTCGGCGGCACGGCGACGTCCGCCTACGCGGACGACCCGAAGAACCCCTCCGCGGACGCGGAACGGGCCGCCGGCGCGAAAACGGCCGCGGACGCCGACGCCCGGCGCCTCGACGACGTACGCAAAAAGATCGACGCCCTCTACCGCAAGGCCGAGCAGGCCACCGACGCCTATAACGCCGCCACGGAACAGGTCGAACTCCAGCAGAAGGAGATCGTCAAGCTGGCGCGGAGCATCGACAGCACCCAGCGCCGGCTGGCCGACGTCAAACGGCGGGCGGGCGCGCTGGCCAGCGCCCAGTACCGCGGCGGCGGAATGCCCGCCGAGGCGAAGCTGATGCTCAACGTCGATCCCGGGGGCTTTCTCGACAATGCCACCCTGGCGCGCAAGGGGCAGCTGGCGGCCAAGCGAATGATCAGCCAACTGTCGCATCTGGAAGGCGACTTGAAGGGCTATTCGGACGCGGCCACGGACCGCTGGGAGAAGCTGGAGGCGAACCGCAAGAAGAAGGAAAGCGCCCAGCGGGACATCAAGAAAAAGATCGACGAGGCAAAGCAGCTGGAATCCCGGCTGGCAGCCAAGGAAAAGGGCCGGCTGAAGAAGCTGGAGGACGAGCTGGCCTTCCAGCAGCAGCAGAAGTGGCTGGACTCCGGCGTACTGAAAGACATCGGCAACAAAGCCTCGGCGCCCGGCAAGAAGGCGATTTCGTACGCCACCGCACAGATCGGCAAGGACTATGTGTGGGGTGCGGAAGGGCCGGACACCTTCGACTGCTCCGGGCTGACCCTGAGGGCGTGGCAGGCCGGCGGCCGGACCATTCCGCGGACCTCGCAGGAGCAGTGGCACCAACTGCCCCGGGTCGCGCTCAAGGACATGCGGCCGGGCGATCTGATCATTTATTTCTCCGATGCCAGCCATGTCGGGATGTATCTCGGTGACGGCGCGATTGTGCACGCACCGCGGCCCGGCCGGCAGGTCACGATCACCGGCGCCGGCTCGATGCCGATCCTCGGTGTCGTCCGCCCCGACGGTGACGGCTGACACGATGGCGCGGATCACACGCACGATAAATGACCGGAATGTTTCCTGTCCGAGAGTTGTCGGCGCGCAGCGGAAAGCACCCGGGCGGGGTGATGTTCGTCATTCCGCATTCCGCCCTCCCCAGGTCAAATGGCTTATCAGGTGCGGCATATGACGATGGCCGATTGCCGCCGGGCATTCCATCCCACTCCGTACTGGCGCTATGGTCGCCTGGCAGTGCCCGGTGTGCCCCCGCTCCACTGACCGACGAGCGGCGGGAAGCCGGGCACGGTGATGCGCCGTTCGGCGCTCCACCGCACCCCTCGGGGGGAGGGAAGGAAGCAGACCAATGCCCGTACCCGTACCGCACCAGCGGGCGGTCGTGCTGCCGCACCAGGCAGGACCGGTGGACGGCACCTGCGCGGACACCGCGCGGGTCGCCGACGCGCCGGGCGCGGGGGACACGACGGCCCAGGGCCTGAGCGCCCCGGCGACCGCCGTGGGCCGGTCGTCGGCCCCTCTGGGCTCCCACGGCTTCCAGAAGCCCGAGCAGCCGCAGCCGGCCGCACAGCGCGTTCCGGCCGAGCACCCGCCCGCCCAGCAGGGTCTGAACCTGCTCCTCATCGGCGAGGACCCCAACAGCCATGTCCCCGATATGTGGGACTGGGCGGGCCGCAAGGTGCGTCTGCGGACCGCCCGCAACCTCACCGAGGCCGGGCGGCTGCTCACCGACGATGTGCACTGCATCCTGCTCGACCTTCCCCCGCGGGAGCCCGCTGACCGTACGGAACGCGACCCGGGCCGCGGCGGCACCCCCGACGACGAGCTGGGCATGCTGCGCGATGTGCTGCGGATGGCCACCTCGCACGCCGTTCTCGTCCTCACCTACGAGACGGACGCCGAGCGCGCCGCCGACGCCGTCCGCGTCGGCGCCCAGGACTACCTCTTCCGCGACGAGCTGGACGGCGCGGTGCTCAGCCGCGCGGTCCGCTACGCCGTCGAACGCAAACGCGCCGACCTCGCGCAGCGCCAGCTCACCGAGTCGCGGATGCTCGCCCAGGAGAACGCCCGACTGGAGCGCGGCCTGCTGCCCACGCCGCTGCTCGACGGCTCCAACCTGCGGTTCGCCGCCTGCTACCGCCCCGGCCGCAGCCGTGCGCTGCTCGGCGGCGACTTCTACGACACCGTCCGCACCCCGGACGGCACCGTCCACGCGATGATCGGCGACGTCTGCGGCCACGGCCCCGACGAGGCCGCCCTCGGCGTCGAGCTGCGCATCGCCTGGCGCGCGCTGACCTTCGCCGGACTCTCCGGCGACGAACTGCTCGCCACGCTCCAGAAGGTCCTGGAGCACGAGCGGGCGGACGACGAGATCTTCGCGACGCTGTGCACCGTCGACATCTCCGCGGACGGCCGCCGCGCCGGTCTGTGCCTGGCCGGCCACCCCGCACCGCTGCTGGCCCAGGCCGGCCGGCCTCCGCAGCTGCTGCCGTACGAATTCGGCGGCCCGGCGCTCGGCCTGCTGCCGCACGCCCGCTGGCCGCGCCGGCAGGTGGAGCTGGGCGGCTCCTGGAGCCTGATGATGTACACCGACGGTCTGATCGAGGGCCGGATCGGCCAGGGGAACCAGCGCCTCGGCCAGGAGGGCATGACCGAGCTGGTGAGCCGGCAGATGGCCGCCGGCCTCACCGGCGAGGAGCTGCTGGAAGCCTCGGTCAGAGAGGTACGCGATCTGAACGGCGGCGAGCTGACGGACGACGTGGCCGTACTGCTGCTGGACCGGCGGTAGCGAGGGGCATCGGCGGCCGGCGGCCTCCCGGCCCGCTCAGTGCCCGCCGTTGTACGGCCCGTACGGCCCGTCCGAGCTGGAGCCCCCGCGCCGGGGCCCGCGGCCGCCGCCTCCGGTGACCTCCCGGAGCGCCGGACGTACGTCGACGGTGTAGACGATCACTGCGATCACGCCGATGATCGGCAGGAACGACATGATCGGGAGAATGAACAGCAGCGCCGTGGCCAGGGCGAGGAAGATCAGCCACATGCCCTTGGTCTGCTTGCTCGCGGCGCGATAGGCGTCCTCGCGGCGCACCGCGGCGTCGATCAGCATCACGGCGGCATAGACGCCCAGGGCGAGCTGCACCCAGCTCAGAATGCTCTGGAACCCGTAAATCAGCACGCCTTGCACCGCCCGTTCGCCAGTCGTGTCGTCTCGGTCTGCGGCGGCCCGACGGCCGCCCGTGCGGCCCCACCGTACCCGGACAACGGGCCGGGCACCCGAAGTGTGCCCGGCCCGGCCGGTGAAACGGGGACCTCGGCGAAAAGTGAGCGGGCTCACTTCGCCGCGTGGTGTGCGCCCGGTGTCCTCACTTGGCGGACGGCGGGGTGCTCTTCTTCGCCGGCGCCGTGGCCGGCTTGCGCTGCGCGACGGGCTTCTTCGCCGTGGCCGGCTTGGGCTGCGCCGAGGGGGTGGCCTTGGTCTCGGCCTTGGTGCCGTTCGTGGCCTGGTTCTTCGTCCCCGTGGCGGTCTGGGCCTTCGCCCCGCTCTTGCCCGCCTGCTTCGGCGCCGGCTCCGGCTCGATCGCCACCGCGAGGTCCTCGACCTGGTCGGCGGCCTCGCCGCGCCAGGTCGCCACCGCGCCACGACCGCGCTCGGCCAGCTCCTCGTACCCCTCACGGGTCTTCACGACGGCCTCGGCCGCGCGGCCCACGCCCTGCAGCGCCAGCTCCTGCGCCTGGTCGCGGACCTTCTTGATGTCACCGTCCAGCGAGCCCAGCAGCTCGGTCAGCTTCTCCTTGGCGTCCTTGGCCTGCTTGGTGACCAGGGCCTGGACGTCCTTGGGGTCGGTGCTGCGGACGGACTCGAAGCGCTTGGGCGCCTCGATCCGGATCTTCTCGACGAACTGCGGCACCTCGCCGAGCTTCTCGGCAGCCAGGTCGACGGTGCCGGCCAGGGCGTACAGCGGGGTCGCGTCGGTCAGGGCCTTGCGGAGGTCATCGGTGTTGATGGCCATGACGTTATTCCTCCTGGAAACGAAATCGGTTGCTCAGGTGGCGTGCGGGCCGCCGTCGGCCTCTGTCTCGAGGGAGTCCGTGTCGCGCCCGTCCTCAGGTCCGCTCACAGCGGTGTCCTTGCCGCCGCTCCCGAGCCCGTTCTCCTTGCGGAAGGACTCGTAGATCTGCAGCAGGACCTGCTTCTGTCTCTCGTTCAGCGCCGGGTCGGTGAGTATCGCGGTCTGTACCTCGACCCCGTCCAGACCCTGCCGTTCGTCCAGAATCCCGGCCTGGACGTACAGCGTCTCGGCGGATATCCGCAGCGCCTTGGCGAGCTGCTGCAGAATCTCCGCGCTCGGCTTGCGCAGACCGCGCTCGATCTGGCTGAGGTACGGGTTGGACACCCCGGCGGCATCCGCGAGCTGCCGCAGACTCAGCTGCGCCGTGCGCCGCTGCTCCCGCAGGAACTCGCCGAGATTGCCGACGTTGAGTGATGCCATACCTCGATGGTGCCGGGAAGTGCTAACTATTGCAAGCGCGGTGCTAGCAGGAGTGGTGCGGGTGGGGGTGTGGAGGTGGGCCGAGGGGGACCGGGCGCGAAAGATGTCATGGGCTACCGGCTACCGGCTACCGGCCCCGGTCGCCCGTCCCGGCCCCCGCGATGCCTCCACGAGGACGTCCCCGGCCGCCGTCCGCGCGTACAGCACCGACCGCCCGGCCCTCCGTCGCCCCACCAGCCCCGCGTCCAGCAGCACCCGCAGGTGCCGCCCGACCGACCCCAGCCCCTGCCCGGTCAGGGCGACCAGCTGGGTCGTGCTCAGGGGAGTCCCGAGCAGCACCAGCAATCGGGCCCGGGCGGGTCCGATGAGCGCCCCGAGGCCGGACGGGACGGGGCGTCGGTCGTGGTCCTCGGCGAGCACCCCGAGGCAGGGGTAGACGACGGCGTACCGCTCCCGCGCCTCCCACGACACCCACCCGGCCCTCGGCGTCACCGGCATGAACAGCAGCTCGGCCCCGGCGGCGACCTCCCGCGGCGGATACGCGTTCAGGTTGACCTGGAACCGGCTCTCCCCGAGCCACCGCGTCCCCGGCCGCAGGTCGTCCAGCACGGCCGCCCAGCCGCCCTGGCTCACCCGCGTGGTCCGCGCGACCATGTCGGCCTCCAGGATGCGCCGCCGATGCTCCCAGTACGGCCGTACGGTCTCTTCCCAGACGTACGTGAGCAGCGCGGTCGCCCGTTCGGGCAGGTCATCCCGCTCCAGGGCGGCGGGGAGCGGCCCCCGGAGGGACACCCGGAGGTCGGCGCGCGCCTGCCCGGCCCCGGCCGCCCGCACCCGGGCCACGCTCTCCTCGAAACTCTCCCCGACGCACGAGGTGGGGCAGATGAAGTCGGCGATCCAGGACGTGCCGAGGGCCGCCCGCACCAGCGGCGCGGTCACCGGGTCGGCCGCGAGGCGCGCGCGGTAGCCGGGCAGATGGGCGCGCAGCCAGGCCTCTTCGCCCGGGTGGGCGCCGGTCCCCGCGTACAGCAGTTTCAGGCTCGCGAAGGTCTCGGCGAACGGCGAGAGCACGAACCGGCTCCGGGCGAGGGTGTCGGTGTCGATCTGCCATAAGCCCATGCGGGACGACCTTTCGCGTGTCGGCGAAACAATAACCACAGCCCCCGCGCCGCTTCGAGACTCCGACACATGCGCAGCTACCGCACCCTGTTCCGCACCCCGGAGTTCACCCCGTACCT
The DNA here is from genome assembly GCF_004125265.1 of Streptomyces lydicus. Classification (GTDB taxonomy): domain Bacteria; phylum Actinomycetota; class Actinomycetes; order Streptomycetales; family Streptomycetaceae; genus Streptomyces; species Streptomyces lydicus_C. The sequence continues at coordinate 3,820,295 of NZ_RDTE01000003.1, read as the reverse complement.
GCTCTCCTTCGCCGCCCATGCCGCGGCCCAGACGATCGGCGGCCTGGCCCTCGGCACGCTGGTCTTCCGGGCCACCGGCTCCCCGCTCCTGTCGGCGGTGAGCATGTTCGGCCCGCAACTGGCGCAGGTGCTGGGAGCCGTGTTCCTGCTCTCGGCCGCCGACCGCCTGCCCCCGCGCGCGGCCCTTTCCGGCCTCTCCCTCGCCTTCGCGACCGGTACGGCGGTGCTCGCACTGCCCGGTCTGCCGGTCGGGGCGGTCTTCGCCGTCGTACTGGCGCAGGGCCTGATCGCCTCCCTGGGCGGAGGCGTGCGCGCGGGCCTGCTCAACGACATCCTGCCGAAGGGTGGCTATGTCCTGGGCCGTTCCGTGTACAACATGCTCTGGGGCCTGATGCAGGTGGCCGGTTTCGCGACGGGCGGCGCGCTGCTGGCGCTCCTGGCACCGAGGACGTGCCTGCTCCTGGCGGCGGCGCTGTACGTGCTGTCGGCCTTCGTTACCCGCCTCGGCCTCACGGCTCGCCCGCCGCGCTTCTCCGGCCGCCCGTCCGTTGCGGCGACCTGGCGCACCAACGCCCTCCTGTGGTCCTCGCGCCCCCGCCGGCTGACATACCTGGGCCTGTGGATCCCCAACGGCCTGGTGGTCGGCTGCGATTCGCTCTTCGTCTCCTACGCCCCCGGGGCGGCCGGGACGCTGTTCGCGTGCGGGGCGCTGGGCATGTTCGTGGGCGATGTGACGGTGGGCCGCCTGGTGCCGCCCGCGTGGCGCCCCCGCCTCGCGGTCCCGCTGCGCCTGCTGCTGGCGGCGCCGTACCTGTTCTTCTTCCTGCGCCCGGGAGTGGCGCTGTCGGCCGTGGCCGCCGCCGTTGCCGCCGTCGGCTTCGCCGCGAGCCTGGTCCTGCAGGAACGCCTGATGTCCCTCACCCCCGACGACCTCGCGGGCCAGGCCCTCGGCCTGCACTTCGTCGGTATGTCCACCCTGCAGGGCGTCGGCGCGGCCCTGGCGGGCACGCTGGCCCAACTGACCTCCCCGGCCACGGCGATGACGCTGCTGGCGGCCGGATCGGTCATGGTGACCCTGACGCTTGCGGCGCTGGGTCGGCGTGAGGAGCGACGGCCGGCTGTCCCTGGCACGGGTCCGGGTGCCTTGCCGGAACCCGCCGCCGTGGATTAGGGGATCAGGGGCCAGGCGACCAGGGGATCAGCGGCCAGGGGATCAGGGGGACTGGTGGAGACGCCCCTGGCCGTCCTGGTCCTCGTCGAGCTTCCGGCCGCGCGGTCTTTCGAGCGTGGTGAGCCATTGGGTGACGACGGCGTCGATCCGCTGGCGGGCATCGCCTCGGCGCATCAGGCCTTCGAGCGAGGCGGAGTGGTGGGCAAGCAGGGGGTGGCGGTGTCCGGGAGGCAGGAGGCACCGGGCTCAGGTTCCCGGGTTCCTGTGACGACCGTGGCGTAGAGCTCGTCGGACTCGGCCACCCGGGGGCGCAGCCCGTTGCGGGTGAAGGCCTCGACGGCCTCCGGTGCCTGGTGCTCGCTCGTCTCGGCCAGCAGATGGCCCCCGGGCGCCAGCCACTGCGGGGCCGCCGCGGTCACCCGCCGCAGGACGTCGAGCCCGTCCGCACCGCCGTCGAGCGCCACCAGCGGCTCGAACTCGCGGGCCTCGGGCGGCAACAGCCCGACCTCCTCGGTCGGTACGTAGGGAACGTTGGCCACCAGGATGTCGATACGGCCCCGGAGCCCGGCGGGGAGCGCGTCGAAGAGGTCGCCCTCGTAGGCCCGGCCCCCGGCCTCGGTGATGTTGCGGCGGGCGCAGCGCACCGCGGCGGGCTCGATATCGGCGGCGTAGAGCTCGACCCGGTGAAGGGCCGCCGCCAGTACCGCGCCCACCGCGCCCGATCCGCAGCACAGATCGACGACGACCGTGGGCCGCCCGGTGCGCTCGGCGGTCCGCAGACCGAGGCCGATTGCCTGGTCCACCAGGAACTCGGTGCGGCGGCGCGGTACGAAGACCCCGGGATCGACGGTGATCCGCCGTCCGTGGAACTCCGCCCAGCCGACGACGTGTTCCAGCGGCAGGCCGAAGGCGCGCCGCTCCACCATCGCGGCCAGCTCGTCCGCCGTCTGCGCGGTGGACAGGAGCAGTTCCGCCTCGTCCTCGGCGAAGACACAGCCGGCGGCGCGCAGCGTGGTGACGACGGCGGAACGGGAGAGCGGCGCGGAAACGGCGGCCGGGGAGGGAGAAGGGGAGAGGGAGGAAAGCGGTGACGGATGGGGCGACATCTGAAACGACGACATGTGAGCCTTTCGGGGCGCCGACGGCGCTTCCCGGGTTCACCTGTGTCGGGCGGTCACCTGCGTCGAGGGGACCGCGGGAGCGTGAGCCGGGAGCGCCTGCCTGATCTGGCGGGGAATCGGTCTCACCTCCTGGGTCGGTCCACTACTGGGGGCGCCACATTACCTGACCTGGATCAGGGCGCACAGGTGGGCGGCCGCGGCCGGGTGACGGAGCGCCGAGGCGGAGCAAGAAAACAGCAGAGCAACGGCTCGCGGGAGGAGGGGAGTTCGCCTCGACGGCGAATGGCTGGAAAGTACTTGTCATATCGGAAAGTACTTGTCACGCTGAATGCGGAGAGTCGGAGCAGCATCAGTTGTCGGGGGGACGACATGGCGGAGTACGCCTCGCAGGAAGCAGCGGCCGCACTGGACCGTGCGCGGAAGCTGAGCTCGACGGTGCGGGACGGCACGAGGTGGTACGTCTGGTACCAGCTGATCTACGGCTGCGCTTCCGCGGCCCAGCTGCTCTCCGTCGGGCTGCTGGACCGCCCTTACGGCGTGGCGGTCGGTAGCGGCTTGTTGTGTGTCGCCGCCGTCGGGCTGGGGGTCTATGCGAGTCGGCAGCGGGTGGCACGCCGCGGTTTTGGATGGCGGCTAGGCATCATGCTCGCGTCCTGGGGACTGCTCTTCGGCGCTGTAATGATCCCTGGCACTGTGTGGTTCCCGGGGGCCCTGGCCTGGTGGGCTCCCGGCGCACTGGTGGTCGCCCTTCCCGGGCTGATAGGCGCTTACTTGGAGGCCCGGCGGTGACCGACCCGCATCACGGGGCACATCCGCGTCACGGACTCGACGACGTGATACACGCACCGGTCCGCTTCTCCATCGTGGCGACTCTCGCGGCTGCCGAAAAGGCCGAGTTCGCCTTTGTCCGCGACACCGTCGAGGTCAGCGATTCGGTCCTGTCCCGGCAGGTGGCCACCCTGGAGAAGGCCGGCTATGTCGCCGTCAAGAAGGGGTATGTCGGCAAGCGCCCACGCACCTGGCTCGCCCTGACGTCCACCGGCCGCACCGCCTTCGCCGCACACTGTCAGGCCCTGCGAGCGATAGCGGGCGACGGTGGCTGACGACGGACGGCTGCTCAGGGAGGACAGTCCCACCAGCGCCACAGCGACGCCGTGTTGACTTGAAGCGCGCTCCAACTCATACCGTCCGGGACGTGACTCCGGCGCAAGCCCGCCACCGGGCCCGGAGTTCAGCATTCAGCAATCAGGACGGGACCAGAGGCCGAGACTCGGAAACAGAGAGTCAGCGGCCGAGGGGCAGCGGCCGGGCGTCAGAGGCAGAAACTCAAAGCCCCGGGTCCGTCCGTCCGCCATACGCCCAGGAGGTAGCAGCAGCATGACCACGATGAACATCCCGTCGCGTCGCCTCGGCGAGCTGGTGGTTTCCGCGCAGGGGCTCGGCTGCATGGGGATGAGCCATGGGTACGGGGAATCGGACGACGCGCAGTCGATCGCGACCATCAACCGGGCGCTCGACCTCGGTGTCAGCCTGCTGGACACCTCCGACTTCTACGGAGCGGGGCACAACGAGGAGCTGATAGGCCGCGCCATTGCCGGCCGGCGGGACGAGGCGGTGCTGGCGACGAAGTTCGGGTTCGCCAACCGGCTCGGTGAGCCGACCGCGATCCGTGGCGATGCCGCCTACGTGCGGGAGGCCTGCGACGCATCGCTGCGCCGGCTCGGAGTCGATCACATCGACCTCTACTACCAGCACCGCGTCGACCCCGACGTACCGATCGAGGAGACCGTCGGTGCGATGGCCGAACTCGTCGCGGCGGGCAAGGTGCGGCACCTCGGGCTGTCCGAGGCGAGCGCGGCGACCCTGCGGCGGGCGCATGCGGTGCATCCGATCGCCGCGCTGCAGAGCGAGTGGTCGCTGTGGACCCGCGATCTGGAGCAGGAGATCGCCCCGGTGTGCCGCGAACTCGGCATCGGCCTGGTGCCGTTCTCGCCGCTCGGACGCGGCTTCCTGACCGGCCGCTACACCTCGGTGAAGGGCCTTCCGGAGTCCGATCTGCGCCGCAGCCAGCCGCGCTTCGCCGACGGCAACCTGGACCAGAACCTGGCCATCGTCGAGCAGTTGGACGCGCTCGCCGCGCAGAAGGGCGTCAGCGCCGGACAGCTCGCGCTGGCCTGGGTGCAGCACCGCGGGGACGACGTCGTACCGATCCCCGGAACGCGCCGGGTGAAGTACCTGGAGGAGAACCTCGGGGCGCTCGCCATCGAGCTGACCGCCGAAGAACTCGCCGCGATCGACGCCACGGCGCCGGCCGCCCGGATCGCCGGTACGCGGTACGACGAGGCCAGCATGACCTTCGTCAACCGGTAACCGGCCCTGGAGCAGCCGTCGTCAGAGTGCTGATCTTCCAGGTGCTCGACTCCCGCGGGTATCACGGTGCTCTCCTCCCGCGGACATCACGGTGGGGAACGGGAGGGGGGAGGCGGGCCCGTCAGCCTGCCAGGCTTTCCACCAGCAGGAGCGCACCGATGACGATCATCATGGCGCCGGAGCACCGGGTGACCGCCCGGGCCGCGGACGGCCGGGTCTTCAAAACGGTCCGGGCGAGCACGGCGACGCCGAGGTAGACGACGGCGCACGAGGCCATGTGCAGCGTGCCGAGCAATCCCGTCTGCGCGGCGACCGGCCAGCCCGTCGCCGGGTCGATGAACTGCGGGAACAGCGAGAAGTACAGCAGCAACGCCTTCGGGTTGAGGCCGCTGGTACCGGCCCCCTTGAGCATGATCTGCAAGCGGGACGAGCCCACGGCCGCACCGGAGGCCGTCAACGTGGCCGGCTGCCTCAGCACGCTGCAGCCGAGCCACACCAGGTAGCCCGCCCCCGCGACGGTCAGCGCGGTGAGCAGGGTCGTCGAGCTCGCCACGATCACCACCAGACCCGCGACCGCGAGCAGCGTGTATCCGGCGTACCCGGCTATCAGCCCCGCGACCGCCGGAACGACCGACCGGTCCCGCAGCCCCGCCCCGATCGCATAGGCCCAGTCCGCACCGGGGGTGAACACCAGCAGGAGATCCACTGCCAGGAAAGCCGCCAGTGTCGTCGTGTCCATGGACCGGTCCTTCTCTCACGTTCCGCGTTCTGCGCTATGAGGGGAAGGTTAGGTCTGATCTGCCCGAAAATGTTTCCGCATTTACCTCATGATCGCGCTTCTTGAGGGAGAATCTTCCCCATGGACGCCTTGGACCGGAAGATTCTTACCGAGCTGCAGTTGGACGGCCGTCTCACGGTCACCGAGCTCGCCGCCCGCGTGCAGCTGAGTGTGTCTCCCTGCCACCGCCGCCTGCGCGACCTCGAACGAGCAGGCGCGATCCGCGGCTACCGCGCCGTCGTGGACCCGGCCGCCGTCGGCCTCGACTTCGAAGCCCTCGTCTTCGCCACGCTGCGCTGGGAGGGCCGCGACACCGTCACCGCCTTCGAGGAGGCAGTGGCCGCCGTTCCCCACGTGCTCCAGGCCCAGCGCCTGTTCGGCGAGCCCGACTACCTCCTGCGCATCGCCACCACCGACCTGTCCGCCTTCCAGCAGCTCTACGACCAGCGCCTGGCCAGACTGCCCGGCGTCCAACGCCTGACCTCCACCCTCGTCATGAAGCACGTCGTCGACGACCGCCCGCTGCCCGAGTAGCCAAGCCGCGCGAACTGCCCCCAGGCGACGGTCCCTTGTGGCGGCCTCATGCGGTGGCCTTGGCCTCCCCCGGAAGGCGTCCACTCGGTCCCACGGCGAGCGCCTCCCACGGCGAGCGCCTCCCACGACAAGCTCGTCCCGCGACTAGCCCTCGTCCCGCGACATGACCTCATAGAGGTTGTGGGAGCCATCGCGGAAGTACAGGGCGCGGGCGCACAGTTGATGGTCGGTACGGCCGTTGTCCGGCGCGGCGGGGTTATTGCCGTAGGGAATGCCGGCGGCCTGGAGGCGGGTGAGGATTCCGTCGAAGGTCTCGGGATCGACGTCGAAGGCGAGGTGATGGCCATCGGCGCCCGGGACGGTCATGAAGTCGAGGGTGAGCGTTTCGTTCACCCGGACCGGGGCGAAGTGCCCCTGCCGGCCGGCCGGCGGCAGTTCCGGCAGACCCATGACCGACGCGAAGAAGTGGGCGGCCGCGCGGTGGTCGGCGGTGGGAACGATGGTGTGGTTGAGGGTCACGGTCATCAGGCTCTCCCGGAGTGGTGGAGGGTGCCGTGCAGCAGTACGTCGATGAGCTCGTCGGGAGTGAGCGGGGCATCGGCCTCCGGCATCGGCGTCTGCAGCCGGGTGAAGAGCAGCCCCAGAAATGCGGAGGCGACCTTCTCGGCGCTCAGGCGAAAGGCGTCCCGGTCGGGTTCGAGTAGTTCGACGACCGCATTGCGCAGGGCGAGGGCGGATTCGGTCCGGCCGTCCCGCGGTGGACGGTCGCCGTCCCGGGCGCCGGGGCCGGGCTCACGGCCGCGGCGGTGGCCGGAAGCGTGGAGCGCGCCGATGACGGTGCCCATCCGTTCCATGTGCGCGCGCAGCGCCTCGGCGGCTTCGGTCAGCCGTACCGCGAGCGGCTCGTCCAGGGAGACCGAGGCGAGCTCGCGCAGGACGTGGTCCGTGCCGATCGCCTCGGCGACACAGGCGTCCAGCACCTCGTCCTTGTCCTTGAAGGCCCGGAAGATCGTGGCCTCACCGATGCCGGCGGCGCGGGCGATCTGGCCGGTGGTGACGGCGGCACCGTACTCCGCCACGAGCGGCAGTGCGGCGGCCACGATCATGGCCCGGCGCTGCTCGACGCTCATGCCGGGGGCACGTCGACGGGAAGGAGGCGTGGTCATGACCTCCAAGGTACGGAGTGAGTACTCACTCCGTCAATGCCGACGCGTTTCCGGCTCTCCCTCCCTAGACTTTTTGGAGCGTGAGGGGGCCGGTGTCGGCGGTCGCTGTTCCGGGCCGTTGGCCGTACGGAAGGGTGGCGCGCCATGGATTGGAAGCTTGAGCTGGTGCCGATTCCGGTTGCCGATGTGGAGCGGGCCAAGCATTTCTACGGCGAGCAGCTGGGCTTTGCCGTCGATCACGACATGTGCGTCGGTGACGCGGTGCGCGTCGTGCAGCTGACGCCGCCGGGGTCGGGCTGCTCGATCGTGATCGGCGCGGGCGACGGGGTCGCGGAGGGGGAGCCCGGTTCCGTGCAGGGGCTCCAGCTGGTGGTCTCCGATATCGCCGCGGCCCGTGCGCAACTGGTCGAACGGGGCGTGGCGGCCGGTCCCGTACAGCATGTGGAGGGCGGGGCGATGGCCGACGGCCCCGGCGGTGCGTGGAACTCGTTCGTCTACTTCAGCGACCCGGACGGCAACGGCTGGGCGCTCCAGGAGCGACCGTCCGACGGCTGACAGGGCCGAGGGGTGTGAGGGACCTGCCGGATCTGGCCGGATTCGGCAGATCCGGCAGGACGCGGGGGCGCCGGCTCCTAGGGTCGGCGTCATGACGATGGCGATGGAACGGGAAGACTTTCTGCGCGCCTTTCATGCCGCGCATCCCGCGGTGACCGCGCGGGCGATGGCTCATGGGCGGGCCGGGGACGGCCGTTCCAGTTACGACATCCTGCGGGACCGGGTGGCGGCGTGCGGCCGGGTGCTGGATCTCGGCTGTGGCGACGGGCTGTTGCTGGAACTCCTCGCCACCGGGGAGGCGGGCGCCCGGCGCCGGCTCGCCGGGATCGACCTGTCCGCCGAGGAGTTGGCGCTGGCCCGCCGCCGCCCCGGCGTCGGACGGGCGGACCTCCGCGTCGGCAGGGCACAGCAACTACCCTTCCCCGCAGCGCACTTCGACGGCTGCGTCTCCCACATGGCGCTGATGCTGATGAGCGACGCGGAGCAGGTTGCGGCGGAGCTGGCGCGGGTGCTGGAGCCGGGCGGGACGCTGGCCGTCGTCGTGGGTGGCGGGGCGGCCGGCGGTGAGGCGTACGAGAGGTTTCTGCGGCTGGCGAAGCCGTTGTTCAAGGAGGCGCCGCCGGAGCAGCGGACCCCGCCGCTCGGGAACCCGCGGCTGCGCAGCCACGAGGGCTTCGACGAGGTTTTCGGGGCGGCCGGATTCGGCCCCGTGGAGTGGGAGACCGTACGGATCGATCTGTCGGGGCCGCCCGAGCGGATCTGGCACACCGTCGGCTGCCTCTACGACATCGGGCCGCTCGACCCCGCGGTCACCGCGGATCTACGGGCCCGCTTCGAGGCGGAGTCGGCGGCGGCAGCGCTGCCGGACGGCAGTATTCCGTGCGCGATGAACGTGCATCTCGCGACGGCGGTGCGGCGGTAATCCGGCAGCGGCTCTGTGGTGACGGGGCTCAGCCGCCGTACGGGCGGGTCGCGCGGGCCTCGCGGAGGGTCACCGCCCACCAGGTCAGCTGGTTGAGCAGGGTGTCGGCGGCCTGTGCGGCGGGGGCCGGGTCGTGCAGGCTGCCCGCCTCGTCGAAGAGGTTGCCGGAGAGCGAGAAGCTCACCGTTTCGCGGACCGTGGTGGCATGCAACTCGGCAAAAACCAACCGCAGTTGCTCGACGGCGCGCAGACCGCCGGAGACTCCGCCGTACGACACGAAGCCGACCGGCTTGGCCTGCCACTGGCGGTGCAGCAGGTCGATGGCGTGCTTGAGCGGGGCCGGGAACGAGTGGTTGTACTCCGCGGTGATCACGACGAATGCGTCGGCCTCGTCGACATGCTTGGCGAACGACTCGAACTCCGCACTGCCGTAGCGGAGTTCGTACGGGCGGACGGTGTCGAGGTCGATCACGTCCAGGTCGATATGCGCGTGGGTCTCGGCGTGCCGGGAGAACCAGTTCGCGATGACAGGGGCGAACCGGCCCTCCCGGGTGCTGGCGATGATCACTGCGAGACGGTAGGGGTGCTCGGACATGCGGGGCCCTTCGTGGCGTGACACGTGAGCGGCGGGAGCGCCGCCGACCACCGACGCTAGGACCTCAAGTGAGCTTGAGGTCAAGCGATCAGGCCATACCCGAGCCGTGCCCACGGGCGAGCAGCCCTCGTCTCACTCCGCCCCGAACAGCTTCAGCAGCTCCGACTTCTCGAACATCCGCGCCGTCTCGATGGCCGAGGGGGTGCCCGCCGACGGGTCCGCGCCGTGTGCCACCAGAATCTTGACGACCTCGTCCTCGGCCTTGAAGACCGCGCCGGCGAGCGGGGTCTGGCCACGGTCGTTGGGGCGGTCGGCGTCGGCGCCACGCTGCAACAGGGCCTCCACGGTGGCGGGGTGACCGTGGTACGCCGCCAGCATCACCAGCGAGTCGCCCTTGTCGTTCGTCAGGTTGGCGGGGACACCCGCGTCCACGTATGCGGCGACGGTGTCGGTGTCGCCGTGCCGTGCCAGGTCGAACACCTTCGCCGCGAGCTGCAGCACCTCGGGGTCGTGCGCGTGCTCGATCGCCTCGGGCCCCTGCGGCTCGGAATTCGCGTCGCTCATGATCGCCGGCCTCCTGCTGTGGTGGGTGGTGCGTGCCTGCACTGTGTCATCGCCACCTTATGCAGGCCGGCGCTGCGGGGGCAGCGGGCGCGAGGGGTGGGGGAGGGGCGGGGTGCTCTGGGCGGGTATGGCTGGGGCCGGTTTGCCTACGGGGTGTGGTTGGGGCGCCGTAGGGGGCGCTCGGTGGCCCCGCAGCGGGTGTTCCTTGGCCTGAGGCCGCATGTGTGCGGTGACGGACGGTGCCACCGGCCGTCAGCCGGGAACGAACGAAGGCCGGAGGGGATGTACCGGGACCCGCCCGCAGGGCCGGAGCGAACGCCGGGGTACTCAATTCCACGTACCAGGGCCGCCCGCGCCGTGGGGGCACCTCCCGGCCGAAGGCTGGGGGAGGGTTCCGGTGCGTCCCCTCCGGCCCCAGCGGCAACCACGAACCCCGCAAGGCGCCAGCCCCGCAAAGCCCCCACCCCTCAAAACGCAGCCCTGATCTCCCCGACCCGTACCCCTCCGCCCCACAGCGGCGCATCCTCCAGCCGGGACAGCACAGCGGCGTCGATCCCCATCAGACGCAGCGTCCGGGCGAGAACCGGCCCCAGAGCGCGGCCCGCCCCGTCGTCGACCTTGAAGGCGAGGGCCCGGCCGTCCGGGAGGGCCAGCGCCTGGACCGCCTCGGCCCCCATCTTGGCGAGCGTGCCCGGCAGGGCTCGCATCAGCCAGGTGTCCGGCCGCCGCGTGCCCGCAACGTACTCGGGGTGGGCACGCATCGCATCCGCCACCCGCCGCTCAGGACTCCCGGGCTCGGCGAGCACGAAGGACCGGAAGGCGCGGGCCAGCCCGGTCAGGGACAGCGAGAGCAGCGGCGCCCCGCAGCCATCCGTGCCGATGTGCGCGACCTCCTCGCCGCTCGCGGCCCGCACCCCCTCGGCCACCAGCTGCTGCAGCGGATGCGCCTGGTCGAGGTACGAGCCGAGCGGCCAGCCGTTGCGCGCACAGGCGGCCAGCATCGCGGTGTGCTTGCCCGAGCAGTTCATCGTGAGGCGGTCGCGGACCCGTCCGGCGGCGAGGTACGCCTCCGCCTCCTCCGGGTCCAGGGGCAGGTCCGCCGGCGTCTGCAGCTGCTCGGCGGTCAGCCCGTGCTCGGCCAGCATGGTCCGCACCAGGTCGAGGTGGAAGGGCTCGCCGGAATGGCTCGCGGCGGCCAGCGCCAGCCGCTCGCCGGAGAGGTCAAGACCCGCCCGCAGCACCGCCGCGGCCTGCATCGGCTTGTTGGTGGAGCGGGGGAAGACGGGAGCGGTCACCTCGCCCAGCGACCACTCCACGCCGCCGTCCGCCGCGAGCACCACCAGGGCCCCGCGGTGCCGGCCCTCGACGAAGCCGGAGCGGACGACCTCGGCGAGCACGGGGGACACCGGCGAAGACCTGCCGGCTTCCACGCCGGCGTCTGCGCCGGCTTCCGGGGTCGGTGCGGATATCGGAGTGGGCGAGGTCATCGGCGGCCTTCCGGGGAGTGACCCGTCGCCCCCCGAAGGCTGGTGGCCCGGTCAGGACAGCAGGTCGTCTACTTGCGCTTCGCCTTCACGGTACCTTCGGGCGATTTCGGCGCTGCAGTCGTCGGCGGTGCGCTGCAGTGACTGACGGCGACGCGACACCTCCTGTTCGTAGCGGATCAGCCGGCCCATGGCCTCCTGGAGTTCCTGGTCGGTGCGCGCGGTGAGGTCGGACAGCGCGACCTCGCCGAGGATTTCCTCGGCGAGCCTGCGGTTCTCCTCGCTGTGCGGCGTGCCGACCGTCACATGCCGCGCCGAGGAGCGGTGCCGGGACGGCAGGTCCGTGAGGATCTCCGGCAGCCGGTCGAGCAGCGGGGAGTGCTGCGCGGACCGGCGGGCGATCTCGGCCCGCAGGATGTCGATCCGGCCCTGCAACAGCCGCCGCAGATAGCTGAGATCGGCCTCTTCCTGCTGTGAGTCGCGCCGCACCACCCGCAGCTCGGGCAGCCCCAGGCCGGACAGCTCGGGCGCCGTGTCCGGACGGCAGCGGTCGCGCTGCTGCGGGGGGCGGGGTTGCTGCGCCTGGCCTGCCTGGAGCATGGGACCGTCCTCGGTGCCGGGGGGCTCGACGCGAGCCGCTGCCGTGGTCGTCGTCAGGGCGGTGGGGGGTGGTGGAGTGCCGGGCGGACGTGCGGTGTCTGGCGTGGGGGCGGTGGAGGTCGTCCGGCCGGTCGGTGTCGTACGGGCGGTTGGTACGGGACCGGGTGTCTGTCCGGCGCCGAGAGTGCTCATGGGTCGTTCCGTCCCCTCGTCCGGTGCCGCTTCCTGGGCATGTTGTCCATGAAACGCACCACGTGCACGCATCGTGCCACTCTGGGCGGTCCTTCTGCAGGGCCATGGCACCCGAACGGCCCCCGGAGGGGCACGGCTGTCCGAAGGCGGTGTGCCGCCCGGCATGATGGCGGGTATGCGAGCTGTGGTGCAAAGGGTTGACGGCGCACGCGTCGAGGTGGCGGGCGAGACGGTCGGAGAGATCGTCGGTGAGGGGCTGTGCGTGCTGGTGGGGGTCACGCACGAGGACACCCCCGAGAAGGCGGCGCAGCTGGCCCGCAAGCTGTGGTCGGTGCGGATTCTGCAGGGCGAGAAGTCCTGCTCGGACACCGCCGCGCCGCTGCTGGTGATCAGCCAGTTCACTCTCTACGGTGACGCCCGCAAGGGCCGCCGCCCGACCTGGAACGCCGCGGCCCCGGGGCCGGTCGCCGAGCCGCTGGTGGATGAGGTCGTGGCGCAGCTGCGGGCGCTGGGCGCCCAGGTGGAGACCGGCCGCTTCGGCGCGGACATGAAGGTGTCGCTGACGAACGACGGGCCGTTCACGGTGCTGGTGGAGGTGTAGGGGGCCGGCTGGACGCGCAGGCGTCAGCCGGCGCAGGCCCCGACGGGCACCCCGGGCAGAAGGCACCCCGGGCAGAAGGCACCCCGGTGCAGAGGCTCCCGGCGCAGAAGGCCCCCGCACCGGCCGCCGGAGCGCCGCCGTGCCCCCGTGGCGCGCCCTACGGTTCGACGACCGCCTCCTGCGCCGCTGCCGTGCCCCCCGCCATCAACTGCGCGTCCAGCGGCACATTCCGCTTGACCAGGGCGAGCGCGATCGGGCCGAGCTCGTGATGGCGGGCCGAGGTGGTGACGAAGCCGAGCTGCCGGCCCTCCTCGCCGTCCGAGGCGAGACGGACGGGGGCACCGTGCGGCGGCAGATGGACCTCGCTGCCGTCCAGGTGCAGGAAGACCAGCCGACGCGGCGGCTTCCCCAGGTTGTGGACCCGGGCGACGGTCTCCTGGCCGCGGTAGCAGCCCTTCTGGAGGTGTACGGCGGTGCCGATCCAGCCCAGCTCGTGCGGGATGGTGCGGTGGTCGGTCTCCAGGCCCAGCCGGGGGCGGTGGGCCTCGACGCGCAGCGCCTCCAGCGCCAGGACACCGGCCGCCGGGCCGTGATCAGCGGCGAACCGCTCCAGCTCGGCGCGCGGCAGGAACAGATCGCGGCCGTGCGCGGTCTCGCGGACGACGGCGCCGGCGGGCGCCTCGGCGATGGAGCCGGCCGGCAGATGGACGACGGCGATCTCGTCCGTGCGGTCGGCGACCTCGACCCGGTAGAAGAATTTCATGCTCTCCAGGTAGGCGATCAGCGCCTCCTGGTGGCCGGGTTCGGTGTGCATCCAGGTCGTCTCGCCGTCGTCGACGAGGTAGACCGCATGCTCGATGTGGCCGTGCGCGGACAGGATCAGCGCCTCGGTGGCATGGCCGGGCGCGAGTTCGCTGACGTGCTGGGTGAGCAGCAGGTGCAGCCAGCTCAGGCGTTCGGGGCCGGTGACGGTGACCACGCCGCGGTGGGAGAGGTCCACGAAGCCGGAGCCGTCGGCGAGGGCGCGCTGCTCACGGAAGAGGTCTCCGTAGTGCGCGGCGACGCCTTCGTCCGGAGCCTCGGCGGGGACGGCGCCGGGCAGCGACAGCAGGGGGCTGGCGGGTGATGGTCGCAGCATGGGGCCAGCCTACGACCCGTCCGCGACAGTCTCAGCCGTCGCCCTCGGCGGTCTTCTCACGGCAGGCGGCACAGCGTCCGAAGATCGCGAAGTGCTTCATGTCCGTCTCGAAGCCGAACTGCCGTCGCAGCTGGGCCGTGAACGGCTCGGCCACCGACAGATCCGCCTCGATGACGTCAGAGCAGTCCCGGCAGACCAGGTGGATGTGGTGGTGGCGGTCGGCGAGGTGGTAGGTGGGGGCGCCGTGTCCGAGGTGGGCATGGCTGACCAGGCCCAGCTCTTCGAGGAGTTCCAGGGTCCGGTAGACCGTGGAGATGTTCACCCCGCCCGCGGTCTTGCGCACCTCGGTGAGGATGTCGTCAGGGGTGGCGTGCTCCAGCCTGTCCACAGCCTCCAGTACGAGCTGACGCTGGGGGGTCAGGCGGTATCCGCGCCTGCGGAGGTCGCTCTGCCAGTCGGTGGTCACCACACAGCCAGTGTAGGAGGACGGGCGCCGGGCGGCCGTGGGCTGCCGCGTCAGGCCGCCCCCGTACGGCCACCACGTCAGCCGCCCGCCCGTACGCCGGGTCAGCCGCCCGCCCGTACGCCCCGCAGGTAGCGGGCCAGGTCGCCGACCGCGGCCGGGTTGCGGGGGCTTTCGACGAGTTCGGCGTAATCCATGACGTAAATCCGGTGGTGCTTGACGGCCGGGACGCCGGCGAGCGGGGCGTAGGACTCCAGGAACGCCTTCTTCTGTGCGGCGGAGGTGTCGCCGTAGTTGTTGATCACGATGACGTCGGGGTTGCGGGCGACGACGGTCTCCCAGCCGACCGTCGTCCAGGAGTCCTTGAGGTCCTTCATGACGTTCTCGCCGCCCGCCTTGGTGATGATGTCGTGCGGTCCGGCGTACCTGCCCGAGGTCAACGGCTTGTCGCGGCCGTCGTCGTAGAGGAAGACGGACGGACGTCCGGCCGCGGCGGGGGCCCGGTCCGCGGCGTCGGCCACCTGCTTCTTGTACTTCTTCACCAGGGCGGCGGCGCGGTCCTCGACGCCGAAGATCTTCCCGAGCGTGGTCAGGTCGGTGTAGAGCGCCTTCAGCGGCGGCATCACGCCGCGCGCCGTGCCGTCCGAGCCGTCCGTGCCGTGGTGGCAGGACTCGGTCAGGACGTAGCTGCCGATGCCGAGCTTGCCGAGGGCGGCGGGGGTCAGGCCGGTGTCCTCGCCGAAGCCGTAGTTCCAGCCCGCGAAGACCAGGTCGGCACGCGCGTCGAGGACCATCTCCTTGGTGAGCGGCTTGGTCGAGAGCCGGGGGACCTTGTCGTACGCGGCCTTCCAGGGCAGGCCGTCGAGATCGCCCTTGTCGTCCGGCACGGCATAGCCGGCCATCCGGTCCTCCAGGCCCAGCGCGAACATGATCTCGGTGATGCCGACGTCATTGGTGACCACCCGGCGGGGTGCTTGGTCGTAGGTGGTGCGGGTGCCGCAGTTCTCGACGGTGACGGGGTAGTGGCCGGCGGCCCCGGCGGGGTGCCGGCCGGACGCGTGGTTCGTGTCGTCGCTGCCGTCGCCGGAGACCTTCGCGCCGCAGCCGGTCAGGGCGAGCGCGAGGGCGAGGACGGTGAGCGGGGCGGTGGGGCGGCGCATGGCGGGGTCCTCAGGAGTCGGCAACGGGGCTCGGGGCGGGGGCGGCGAGACGGTCGAACAGCAGCTGGACGGCGCCCGATTCGGGATGCCGTACGCGGTGGGCGCGGACCCCGAAGACCCCGGCGAGCAGGTCGGGGGTGAGCACATCGTGGGGCGGGCCCGCGGCGACGATCCGGCCGCCGTCGAGGACGTACAGCTCGTCGCAGTGCCGGGCGGCCAGGTTGAGGTCGTGCAGCGCGGTCAGCACCGTCAGCCGCCGCCCGGACTCCGGCCGGGAGGTGCCGCCGGCCCGCACCAGCGCCAGGACCTCCAACTGCTGGGCGATGTCCAGGTGGTTGGTCGGCTCGTCGAGGACCAGCACCTGCGGGTCCTGGGCCAGCGCCCGGGCGATCAGCACCCGCTGTTTCTCGCCGCCGGACAGGCCGAGGAAGCCGCGCCCTGCCAGGTGGTCCGCGCCGACCCGGGCCAGCGCCTCGGCGCACCGCGCGGTGTCCTCGGCGCTCGCCCGGCCCGCTCCGCGCTGATGCGGCAGCCGCCCCATCGCGACGACCTCGGCCACCGTGAAGTCGAACTCCGTACCGGACTCCTGGGGCAGCGCGGCCAGCAGCCGGGCGCCCTCGCGCGCGTCCATGGCGTGCAGGTCGGCGCCGTCCAGCCGTACGGTCCCGGCGGCCGGCCGCAGCGCGCGGTAGACGCAGCGCAACAGGGTTGATTTTCCACTGCCGTTGGGGCCGACCAGGCCGACCATCCGGCCGCTGCCGGCCCGCAGCGTGATGTCGTGGACCAGCCGCCGCCCGGCCACCTCCACGGACAGGTCCGTGATCTCGATCCGCATCAGGCACCGCCTCTGAAGGTCTCGGTCCGCATCAAGCACCACCTCCGAAGGTTTCGGTCCGCATCAGGCGCCGCCCCCGAAGGTGTAGCCGCGCCGCCGCATCAGCAGCACGAAGCAGGGCACGCCGATGACGGCGGTGAGGACCCCGACCGGCAGCTCGACGGGCGCCAGCAGCACCCGCGAGAGCAGATCCACCCACACCAGCAGCACCGCGCCGAGCAGCGGCGCGACGGCCAGTACCCGGCGGTGGTCGGCGCCGACCAGCATCCGGGCCACATGCGGCACCATCAGCCCGACAAAGCCGATCGCGCCGCTGACCGCGACCACCGCACCGGTGACGGCGGCCGCGACGACGAACAGCTCACGGCGCAGCCGGTGCGCGTCCACGCCCAGGGCGGCGGCGGTCTCGTCGCCCATCGCCAGGGCGTTCAGCCGGCCCGCGGAGAGCAGCAGATGGGCCAGGGCCGCGGCCACCGCGGCGGCGGCGATCGGCACCGAGTTCCAGCCGGCCCCGCTCAGGCTCCCGAGCAGCCACATCATCGCCGAGCGGGCCGCCTCGCCGCGGTCGGCGGTGAAGACCATCAGGGTGGTGACGGCAGAGAAGCCGTAGTACATCGCGGTGCCGGTCAGCACCAGGCGCAGCGGGGTGAGCCCGTGGGCGGTGCGGGCGGCCGCGTAGACGAGCGCCATGGCGAGCAGCGCGGAGGCGAACGCCGACACCGACAGCGCCCAGACGCCCAGGCCGCCGAGCGCCCCGAAGAGGAGGACGGCGTTGGCACCGACGGCGGCGCCGGAGGAGATGCCGAGGACGAACGGATCGGCGAGCGCATTGCGGACCAGGGCCTGGACGGCGACCCCGATGGCGGAGAGCCCGGCGCCGACCACGGCCGCCAGGACGGCCCGGGGGAAGCGCAGCTCCCACACGATGGTGTAGCCGGAGACCTCGTCGGGCGAGATCGTCCCGCCGGTCAGCCCGGCGCCCAGATAGCGCAGCGCCTCCGACCAGCTCAGACCGGCGGCGCCGAGGCCGGTCCCGCACAGCAGGGAGCCGAGCAGGACGGCGGTGAGGACGGCGAGCAGGGGCGGTAGCGGCGGCCGCCGGGGCGGCGGTGGTGCGCCGGCCCGGTCCGTCGTCGGGTGCGCGGTGGGGGTCGCCACGGTCGGTCGGCCGCCTCGGGGTCGGGCCGCGTCCGTACGTACCAAGGGCCGGTCCGGGACCGCGCCGGTCCGGTGGCGTCCCCTCGCAGTCCACGGCGAGTTGTGCGGGAAGCTGCGCGCACCACGGGCAATCGGGCTTGCGGAAGGATGCCTTCCGCCTACCGTTGCGGGTCAGCGCCGGACTTCGACCGGCTTCCCCCGCGGGGCGCTGGCGAGGAGAGCGGGGCTCTCCCGTCGTGCTTACGGGTTGTAGGGCGTGCCGTCGGGACGGAAGAAGGAGACGCCGTCCGGGGTGTCCTCGGGGAGGTTTTCCGCCCACTCCTTGAGGTCGGCGACCTTCTTCAGATGCGCCGACATGTACGGCCGCAGCGGCACGTCCGGGGTGGACTTCTCGCCGACCCACATCAGGTCGCTGTTGACGTAGCCGTAGAGCCGCTTGCCACCGCTGTACGGGCCGGAGGCGGCGGTGCGGGCGATGGCGTCGGTGGCCAGGTCGATCTGCGGCTTCTGGTCGGCCAGCTCGCCGTACCAGACCTCCACCACGCCCTGGTCGCGGCACATCACGATCTCGACCTTGCGGTCCGCGTCGATGCGCCAGTAGCCGCTCTCGCTCTCCAGCGGGCGCACCTTCTTGCCCTCGGCGTCGAGCACCCAGCTGTGCGAGGTGTACTCCAGGAAGTCACGGCCGTCGTGGCTGAAGCTGACCTCCTGCCCGAAGTTGCACTTCTCGGTGCCCGGGAATTCGGCGACGCCGGCGCCCTCCCAGTTGCCGAGGAGGAAGGCGAGCGGCACCAGGGCCGGGTTCAGGTCGGACGGGATCTCGATCATGAGAGCTCAGGCGATCTATGTGGAGGGGAACCGACAGGGGCGCACAGGGCGCTCCGTGGAGGCTGGCGGGTGGGGCTGGCCACCCGCCGGGGGCTGGGGGAGCGAACGCTCAGCGCTGGCCCTGGTACAGCTTCTTCCAGGTCAGACCGGCGAACGAGATCACGCCGATGGCGACCAGAACCAGCAGGGTGGTGAAGAATGCCTCAAGCACGAGCGCGCTCCCTGAACGGAGTGAGGGTGTAACGGACCGCCTGAGAGTCTAGTCGGCGGCGGTGACAACGGCGCTGTGAGGTCCGCCGCCCCTACTCTTGCCCCATGGCGAAGAAGCTCGTGATCAAGGTGACGGCGGGTGCGGATGCGCCCGAGCGGTGTTCGCAGGCGTTCACGGTGGCGGCGGTGGCGGTGGCCAGCGGTGTCGAGGTGTCGCTGTGGCTGACCGGGGAGTCCGTGTGGTTCGCGCTCCCGGGGCGGGCGGCGGAGTTCGAGCTGCCGCATGCGGCCCCTCTGCCGGAGCTGATCGACGGGATCCGGGCCGGTGGCGGCGCGATCACCGTCTGCACCCAGTGCGCGGCCCGGCGGGACATCGAGCAGAAGGACCTGATCGAGGGGGCCGGGATCGCCGGTTCCCAGCTGTTCGTCAGCGAGATCATGCCGGACGACGTCCAGGCGCTGGTGTACTGAGGCCCGCGGCGCCCGGGGCGGCTACTGCGTGTGCTTGTCGTCGCCCCGGTCGTCCAGCTCGCGCCACCAGCGGTCGGACTCCGGGTCGCCGGACTCGTCCCACCAGCGCTCACCGGGCTCCCGGCGGTTGCCGATGATCGCCGCGACCGGCGGAATGACCATGGCGACCACACACATGCCCACCGCGGCCGGCACCGACCACAGCCGCACCACGCCCCAGGCCAGGACGAACAGCACCAGGCACACGCCCATCAGGACGAAGTACCTGCGATGGCGGCGCTGTACGGGCGACCGGCGGTGCGCGTCCATAAGTCCACGGTAAGTCCGCGCGGGGCAGGACAGAAGTCGGCGGGGGAGATGCCGTTCGCACCCGGACGGCGCAAAGGGCCGCACCCCCAGTCAAAGGCGTCCAAACCTCTGGGGTGCGGCCCCTCGGCCGTACGGATCGTGGCGAGTGCCCCTGCTGGGGAGCGCGGCCACTGCCGCCGTCAGACGGCGATGGCGACCTCCGCCAGGCCGCCCTGCTGGGCGACGACGGTGCGGTCGGCGGTGCCGCCCGGGACGAGCGCACGCAGCGTCCAGGTGCCCTCGGCCGCGTAGAAGCGGAACTGTCCGGTCGCGGAGGTGGGAACCTCGGCGGTGAACTCACCGGTGCTGTCCAGGAGGCGGACGTAACCGGTGACGGGCTCGCCGTCGCGGGTCACGCTGCCCTGGATCGTGGTCTCACCGGGCTTGATGGTCGAGGCGTCCGGGCCGCCTGCCTGTGCTCCACACATAGGGGTACTTCCTTGAGGGTGAGGGAGAAGCTGCTTGCTTACTTGTTGGCGCCGAGCTCGATCGGGACGCCGACCAGCGAGCCGTACTCGGTCCAGGAGCCGTCGTAGTTCTTGACGTTGCTCTGGCCGAGCAGCTCGTGCAGGACGAACCAGGTCAGCGCGGAGCGCTCACCGATGCGGCAGTAGGCGATGGTGTCCTTGGCCAGGTCCACCGACTCACCCTCGTAGAGGGCCTTGAGCTCGTCGTCCGACTTGAAGGTGCCGTCGTCGTTGGCGTTCTTCGACCACGGGATGTTGCGGGCGCTGGGCACGTGGCCGGGGCGCTGCGACTGCTCCTGCGGGAGGTGCGCCGGGGCGAGCAGCTTGCCGCTGAACTCGTCGGGGGAGCGCACGTCGACCAGGTTGAGGTTGTCGATCGCGGCGACGACGTCGTCCCGGAAGGCACGGATGGCGGTGTTCTGGGCCTTGGCCCGGTACTCGGTGGCCGGGCGCTGGGGAACCTCGGAGCCGTCGACCAGGTCGCGGGAGTCCAGCTCCCACTTCTTGCGGCCGCCGTCGAGCAGCTTGACGCTGTCGTGGCCGTAGAGCTTGAAGTACCAGTAGGCGTAGGAGGCGAACCAGTTGTTGTTGCCGCCGTAGAGGACCACGGTGTCGTCGTTGCCGATGCCCTTGGCGGAGAGCAGCTTCTCGAAGCCCTCCTGGTCGACGAAGTCGCGGCGGACCGGGTCCTGGAGGTCCTGCTTCCAGTCGATCCGGACGGCGTTCTTGATGTGGTTCTTGTCGTAGGCCGAGGTGTCCTCGTCAACCTCGACGAGGACGACCTTCGGGTCCTCGATGTGGGCCTCGACCCAGTCGGCGTCTACGAGGACGTCGCTACGGCTCATGTTCTTCTCCTCCGGGGCAGTTACGGGGGGCAGTGGCAGAGAGGGCACGCGGGTAGGCCGGGTGGACGCCGGTGACTTCCGGACGGGGTTCCGGGGCGGCGCTGCGCCGGGACGCGTGAGGGTGCGGCCGCAGTGGCCGGGCGGGCTGGGGACACCTGCCGGCCGGAGCCGGGGGAGGGTGCGAAGAGCCCGTCAGACAGGGCGACAGAGCATGGCGGCGACGCGGCACAGGTCAACTGCCCGCCGCTTCGTCAGTACCGCACGTCCCCGGGGACGGAGACCGCTCAATGAGCTCTGCATGACACCGATCGTAGGGACGCGGAGCGGCGCGTGTCACCGGCGTGTCGAATGGCGAGACGCGATTGTCCGCGATGTGGGATCGATGGTGTCGCCATGGAGGGGCGCGCGGGCCCCGGGCGTCCGTACGCCGGTGGGGGTCTGGCGTACGGACTCGGTCGTCTCAGGAAGTGGACGAGGGGTGGATCGGCCGGCGGACCGGGCGGCGGGCCGGTGGGGCGGCCCGCCGTGAATAACCGGTCAGCCGGGAAGCTTGACGTCCTTGCCGGCGGCGGAGATCGAAAGCCCCTCGGGCGTGGTCGCGACCTTCTCCAGCTTCAGGTTGCCGGGCAGCTGGTCCAGCTTCCAGTCGTGGTCGGTCTGGGCGCGCACCTTGCTCTCACAGCCCGGCAGGGCCCGGCACACCGCCGGGAGCCCGTCGGCGCGCAGCCGGACGGTGTCGCCGCCCACGATCGTGATGGAGCCGGTCACGTCCAGCGAGCTGAGGACCGGGATCTTCGGCGAGATCTTGACCTGGCCGCGGCCGTCCTTCTGCCCGCCGTAGCCGATGGTGACGCCGCCGCCCGCCGCCTTGGTCAGGTCGGCGTAGTTGATCCGGGCGTTGCCGGTGGCCGTGGCGGCGCTCTTGATGGAGGTGTAGTCGCTGGTCAGCCCGACCTCGTGGAACTGCGCCGAGAGCCGGTCGATGCGCAGCGCATGCCCCTGGGCACGGGCCTCGATCCCCCCGAGCTCGGCGTCCACCTCGTCGAGGCTGCGGCCCGCGACCTGGGTCAGGAACGGGAAGCCCTTGATCGAGACCTCCGGGGCCTTGTCGAGCCCCTGGCTGCTGCGGATCTTGTCCGCGGCCTTGTCCTCGACCAGGTTCACCGCCACCCGGTCGGCGGCGACGAACAGCCCGCCGAATATGACGAGGAAGATCAACAGCACGCGTAGTGCACGCATCGAACCACTACCCCCACACCTGGGCCGGATCCCGGCCGTGTCCGTGCAGGCCCCCTGCCTGCGCTCCGGGGAGCCTAGACGACGGGGTCCGGGAAGCGGCAGCGGCGGCCGCCGGAACGCGCCAGGGGCGCTTCCGGCGGCCGCCGCACGGTGCCGCTCACGGCATCGAGGGGCCCCGGGGGTTACCCCAGCGCCCGCCCGAGGACGTACACCGCGGGCGCGGCCAGCGCCAGCGGCAGGGCCACGCCCGCCGTCAGGTGGACGAAGCGGGACGGGTAGTCGTAGCTGGCCACCCGCAGACCGATCAGGGCACAGCCGCCGGCCGCCAGGCCCAGCAGCGCACCGGACGCACCGAGGCCGGTCAGCTGCCCGGCCGCGATACCGGCGCCCGCGGCGGCCACCAGGCAGATGGCGATCGAGGCGGCGGAGGGCAGCGGCAGCGCACGGGCGAGGGTGGCCACCGCGACCGCACAGGCGCCCGCCACCACCGCCTGCGGGCTCGCCGCGAGGTGGCCGGCGGCCAGCACCGCGAGCGCGGACGAGGTCAGGCCCGCGGTCAGCGCGTACATCCGCTCGTCGGCGCTGCTGCGATTGCGCAGTTGCAGGACGAGGACGAGCAGACACCACACCCCGAGCGTGCCGATCCCGACCAGCGGCGCGCTCGCGCGGTCGGTGGCGAGCAGCGCGACATCGGTGGTCAGGCCGCCCAGGAAGGCGAGCGCGATGCCCTGGCGGGCCGGCCACATGCCGTTGAGCCGGAACCAGCCGGCGGCGGTGACGGCCTGCAGCAGCGCCACCGGTACGGCGAGCACCGGGCGGCCCAGCGACGCGGTCAGCGCCAGCAGCAGGGCGAGCCCGGCGGTCAGCGCGGCCGGCTGGATCCCGGGCGGGATGATCGGCGAGCGGCCCTCGGCGCGGGCGCGCTGGTTGGGGGCGAGCGGCGCGGAGGAGACCGACGCGGTGGAGACCGGGGCGCTCGCGGCCGGTGCGGGGGCGGCCGGTGCGGGTGCGGCGGCCGCCGGCCGGGCCTGCTGGGCCTGATGGGCCTGCTGAGGGTGCTGTGGGTGCCGGCGGGCGTACGGCTCGTCCGCCGGGCGGGCGGTCTGGTGCTGGAGGGGCAGCGGCGCGGTCTCCGCCAGGTGCGGGGCGCCGTAGCCGTCCTGGCCATGGGCCGGCCGCTGCGGCTGCTGCGGTTGTGGTTGCTGCGGCTGCGGCTGCCGGTGCTGCTGCTGCGGCTGCTGCTGTCCGTAGGCGTCGTACCCGTACTGGCCGCGTCCGTACGGGTCACGTCCATACGGGTCGGGACCCGGCCGGCCGGGGCCCTGCGGCCCGTGCCCGTACTGGTCGGGCCTCGGCTGCTGCTGTGGGGAGGGGGCGTAGGCCTGCTGCCCCTGCCCGTAGGGGGACGGCTGCCCGTGTGCTGCCTGGTACCCCTGAGCTGCCTGCTGTCCGTGCGGCTGCTGCTGCCCGTAGGAAACCTGCGGCTCGTACGCCGCCTGCGGGTCGTACGGCGCCTGCTGCCCGTAGGGGGCCTGTGCGGACTGCGGTGCCTGCTGCCCGTAGGGGGGCTGCTGCTGCCCGTAAGGGGCCTGCTGGGCGTAGGGGTCGTGCGGCTCGTACGGGTGGCGGTGCTGCGGCTGGTTGTCGCTCATGGTCGTGTGTTCACCCTCCCGCGAACGGCGGCAGGACCTCGACGGTGCCGCCCTCGGCCAGCGGCACCGCCTGGTGGTCGCGGGTGCCGACCGGATCGCCGTCCACCAGGAATGAGCAGCGCAGCAGGACGCGCGCGAACTCGGGGTTCGCGGCATGCGCCGTGCGCGCCGCGTCGAGCGCCTCGGCGAGCGTCGCGGCCGCATACGGCTCCTCTGCCGTGCCGGCGGCGGCCTTGGCCGCGGCCCAGTAGCGCACGGTGCCAGTCACGGTGCCAGTTGTTGTCACGGCGGCCTCTTCGTCGTGTCGGTCGGGGACGCCCCGTGGTGGCGGGACCCCGTCGTTGCCGCCTCCATGATGGCCTACGCGGCGGGTGATCCGGCTCCGGGCAAGTTCTGGCAAAGGCTCCGCGCCCGTGCTGGACGTACACCGGAAATTCGATTGCCGTGGGCAAGTGTTCGCCTAGGCTCATGTCGTGTTGGTCCAACTCGCACGGGCGCATTTGCGGCCCCACCGGCGCTCGATATCCGTGATCGTGCTGCTTCAGCTGATCCAGACCCTGGCAACCCTCTATCTGCCCACCCTCAACGCCGACATCATCGACAACGGTGTCGTGAAGGGGGACACGGGCTACATCCTCGGCGTCGGCGGGTTCATGGTCGCCGTCACCCTGCTGCAGATCGTCTGCGCGATCGGTGCCGTCTACTTCGGTGCCCGTACGGCCATGGCGCTGGGCCGGGACATCCGTGCCGCGGTCTTCGACCGGGTGCAGTCCTTCTCCGCCCGCGAGGTGGGCGCCTTCGGCGCGCCGTCGCTGATCACCCGCACCACCAATGACGTCCAGCAGGTCCAGATGCTGGTGCTGATGACGTTCACGATGATGGTCTCGGCGCCGATCATGTGCGTCGGCGGCGTCATCATGGCGCTCAACCAGGACGTGCCGCTGTCCGGCCTCCTCCTGGTCATCGTCCCGGTCCTCGGGATTCTCGTCGCACTGATCGTGCGCCGGATGCGGCCGCTGTTCCGCGGGGTGCAGGAGCGCATCGACACCGTCAACCGCGTGCTGCGCGAGCAGATCACCGGCATCCGCGTCATCCGCGCCTTCGTCCGCGACCGGCACGAGCGCGAGCGGTTCGCCGGGGCCAGCACCGATCTCTACGAGGTGTCGCTGCGCGCCGGCCGGCTGATGTCGATGATGTTCCCGCTGGTCATGCTGATCGTGAACCTCTCCAGCGTGGCCGTGGTGTGGTTCGGCGGGCTGCGGATCGACAGCGGGTCCATGCAGATCGGCGCGCTGACGGCGTTCCTCAGCTACCTGATGTACATCCTGATGTCGATCATGATGGCGACGTTCATGGTGATGATGCTGCCGCGCGCCGAGGTCTGCGCCGAGCGCATCCAGGAGGTCCTGGGGACCGACTCCAGCGTCACCCCGCCCCGGAACCCCGTCACCGAACTCCGCCGCCACGGCGAACTGGAACTGCGCGGCGTCGAGTTCCGCTTCCCCGGCGCCGAACAGCCGGTCCTCAAGGACATCTCGCTGATCGCCCGCCCCGGTGAGACCACCGCCGTCATCGGCTCCACGGGCTCCGGCAAGTCGACCCTCCTCGGGCTCGTCCCGCGGCTCTTCGACGCGACCGGCGGCACGGTTCTGGTCGACGGCGAGGACGTCCGCACCCTCGACCAGGAGACGCTGGCCAGGGCCATCGGCCTGGTCCCGCAGAAGCCGTACCTCTTCTCCGGCACCGTCGCCACCAACCTGCGCTACGGCAACCCGGACGCCACCGACGACGAGCTGTGGCACGCCCTGGAGACCGCCCAGGCGCGGGACTTCGTCGAGCGGATGGAAGGCGGCCTGGACGCCCCGATCGCGCAGGGCGGCGGCAATGTCTCCGGCGGCCAGCGCCAGCGGCTGGCGATCGCCCGCGCCCTGGTGCGACGCCCCGAGATCTACCTCTTCGACGACTCCTTCTCCGCGCTGGACTACGCGACGGACGCCGCGCTGCGTGCCGCGCTCTCCCGCGAGACCGACCGCGCGACGGTGGTGATCGTCGCCCAGCGGGTCGCCACCATCCGCGGCGCTGACCGGATCGTCGTCCTCGACGAAGGCCGGGTCGTCGGCACCGGCACCCATGCCGAGCTGATGGCCGGCAACGAGACCTACCGGGAGATCGTGCTCTCCCAGCTCACCGAGCAGGAGGCGGCGTGACCACCGCGGACAAGGGAGCGGCCCCCCGGGCCGAGACCCCGGCGGCCACCGGGGAGACACCTCAGGCGGCCCCGAGACGAGGCCCGGCCCCCGCGGTCGGGCCCGGCCGGATGATGGGCGGCCAGCCCGCCGAGAAGTCGATGGACTTCAAGGGCTCCGGCAAACGGCTGCTGGCCCAGATGCGGCCCGAGCGCGCCGTCATCTCCGTCGCGCTGGCGCTGGGCGTACTGAGCGTGACGCTCACGGTCGTGGGCCCCAAGGTCCTCGGCCACGCCACCGACCTGATCATGTCCGGCATCATCGGCCGCCAACTGCCCGGCGGCCTCACCAAGGCCCAGGCCGCGGACCAGCTGCGCGCCCACGGCCAGGGCGGTCTCGCCGACATGATCGCCGCGATGCCGGTCGTCCCCGGCCACGGCATCGACTTCGGAGCCGTCGGCCGGATCCTGCTCTGGGTCACCCTGATCTACGTGGGTGCCTCGCTGTTCGGCTTCGTCCAGGCCAGGATCGCCACCCGTGTCGTCCAGCGCACGGTCTTCCGCCTGCGCGAACAGGTCGAGGAGAAGCTGGCGCGGCTGCCGCTGAGCTACTTCGACCGGCAGCAGCGCGGTGAAGTCCTCTCCCGGGCGACCAACGACATCGACAACATCCAGCAGACGCTGCAGCAGACCCTCAGCCAGATCGTGGCCTCGCTGCTGACCATCGTCGGGGTGCTGGTCGTGATGTTCTGGATCTCCTGGCTGCTGGCGCTGGTCGCCCTGGTCACGGTCCCGGTCTCGGTCGTCGTCGCCACCAAGGTCGGCAAGCGCGCCCAGCCGCAGTTCGTCCAGCAGTGGAAGACCACCGGCAAGCTCAACGCGCACATCGAGGAGATGTACACCGGCCACAGCCTGGTGAAGGTCTTCGGCCGCCAGCGGGAGTCCGCCGAGCTGTTCCGCGAACAGAACGAGGCCCTGTACGCCGCCGGGTTCAAGGCCCAGTTCATCTCCGGGATCATCCAGCCCGCGATGATGTTCATCGGCAACCTCAACTACGTCCTGGTGGCCGTGGTCGGCGGCCTCCGCGTCGCCTCCGGCGCCCTGTCCATCGGCGACGTCCAGGCCTTCATCCAGTACTCCCGGCAGTTCAGCCAGCCGCTCGCCCAGGTCGCCTCGATGGCCAACCTCGTCCAGTCCGGTGTCGCCTCCGCCGAGCGGGTCTTCGAACTCCTCGACGCCGACGAGCAGGTCCCCGACCCCGAGCGGCCGGCCCGTCCCGACCGCATCGAGGGCCGGGTCGCGTTCGAGGACGTCTCCTTCCGTTACGCGGAGGACAAGCCGCTCATCGAGGACCTGTCGCTGGCCGTCCACCCCGGCCAGACAGTGGCGATCGTCGGCCCGACCGGCGCCGGCAAGACCACCCTCGTCAACCTCCTGATGCGCTTCTACGAGGTGCGCGGCGGCCGGATCACCCTCGACGGCACCGACATCGCCGCGATGTCCCGCGAGGAGCTGCGCGCGCAGATCGGCATGGTCCTCCAGGACACCTGGCTCTTCGGCGGCACGATCGCCGAGAACATCGCCTACGGAGCCCCCGCGGGCACCCCCATGGACAAGATCGTGGCAGCCGCCCGCGCCACCCACGTCGACCGCTTCGTCCGCACCCTGCCGGACGGCTACGACACGGTCCTCGACGACGAGGGCAGCAATGTCTCCGTCGGCGAGAAGCAGCTGATCACCATCGCCCGCGCCTTCCTCGCCGAACCCGCGATCCTCGTCCTCGACGAGGCCACCAGCTCGGTCGACACCCGCACCGAAGTCCTCATCCAGCACGCCATGGCCCAACTCCGCACCGGCCGCACCAGCTTCGTCATCGCCCACCGCCTCTCCACGATCCGCGACGCGGACGTCATCCTGGTGATGGAGGACGGGGCGATAGTTGAACAGGGGCCGCACGAGGCCCTGTTGGCCGCCAATGGCGCGTATGCGCGCCTGTACGCGGCGCAGTTCGCCGAGGCGATTGCGGGCTGATTCCCACGTTTTTGGCTTTCCCGCCGTGGGGGTTGCTCGCCGTTTGTCGCCCGCTGGCGCGGTGCGCTCGCCGTTGCTCCCCCACTGCCTAAAGGGCGTGGGAGGTACCCCCAGCGGCGGGCCAGGTCCGCTGCGCGGGGCTGTCGGGGTGCGGTGACGGTCCTCCGCGGGTGGGGTGCCGGACTGCTTCGCTTTACGCTCCGCTGCGCTCCGCCTTTGCTCCTTTGTTTGGGCCTTCGGAAGCAAAGCCCGGCACCCCACCCGCTCCGGCCCGTCCCCTCCCGTTGAGGGGTGGGGAAAAGGCCGGTGGGGGTGGACCTGGGTGGTCCGGTGCACCTGGTGATTCAGACGAATAACGGGCCACCCGGAATGACCAGTAGGTGCTGCACAGTTATCTGCACCAACGCCCCTCGTTGATCGATGCGCCCTGCCTCTCCTACTGAGCTGGGAGCTTCTTCAGTCGACCCAGGTCACCACTGCCATGCCTCGCTCGCTGGCGGCGCTGTAGAACCTCCGAAGCAGAGTGAAGTGGTCGACGAGGTAAGTCCGGGGATCTCCGATGAACCGGGAGAATCCGCCAGCTTCGCGGTAAGCAGGGAGTGTCTCCAGCAGAGGGCCGATGTCCATGGTGGCCAGCTCTCCAGCTACTTGACCCACTGCTGCCGGGGTGAGCAGGGTCGGAGGGGCGTCGAAGCCGTCGTAAACCGCAGAATGATTGAGGAAAGAGACGATGCTGTCGGAGTCGCCGTTGATGGCGCGCTGAAGAACGGGAATCTGGCGCGCGTCGGGTTGCATGCGCTGGTAGAACCACAGCAGCTCCCAGATCGCCCAGTCCAGGTCCAGAGTGTCGTCTGCAGGCGGATCCCACTGGGGATCTCCGACCGGCGAGATCCTGGCCTCTTCACGGCACTGTTCGAGGTATCGCTGGGACACGCGCGCGAGCTGCTGGGTCAAGGCCATGCACCGGAGTATCACCGGCGAGGCTTGGAACAGGGCAGCGTTTTCTGTCTTGCCTGCCGCATAGACCACCGGTCCTGGCGCAGTCACTCACCGGAGGACGACGCTTACGCCCCGCTCATTGAAGATGTCCAGGACCAGGTCGAACAGCGCAATGTCGCCATCCTCGGTGGGCACGTGCTCTGCCAACCGTGCTCTGGCTTCAGCCGAGGAATCCCAGTGCAAGGTGAACGGAGTAGCGGCGCCCCAGCCGCCCCTCAGACAGTCGTCCAGAGCGCCCAGGTTCCAGCCGAAGTATCCGCCGGGTCCGTTGATGGCCTCACCGATCGCGCAGTAGAAGCTGTCCCTGTCGATGATGTGCCGGCCATCCAAGGTGAACGCCTGGCCTGCGGGCGCATCGGGCCTCCCCTGGCGTTGGTACTCCCGGGACCACAGGGCCACCGAAAGCCACGCGTGTCTGTCCTCGGGTGCGAGTTCGTGCCACATTCCGGTGCGGTTCAGGTGACCAGTGCGGACCAGGCCCCACGCTCGTTCCGCTCCGGGCAAGGCGTTCTCACACCACAGCGTCACCGTGAGGTCGACGAGGCCGACTCCACGGGCGGAGGGCTTGACGCCAATGACTGTGACCTCGTTGACGAAGTAGGACCCCATGGTGGCACCGTCGCCGTCGAGGAGGTCGAACCAGGCGTTCCCCGCCATGGCGCGACGACTACCGACATGGTCGACGCTCTTCAGTAGGCCACCCTGCAGGAGGCAACCTTCGAGGTGCACTCGGCGTGCGCCCTCCGCGTCCGGCAGAGGCGTGAAGAACCCCTCAGCCTCGTGAGCAAAGCCCCAGAAGTCGCTGTCGTCCTCGTCCGAGGTCAGGGCGTACTTCTGCCCCTCGCTGCTCCGCCCTGATGTTCGCATCGCACCCCCATGAGAGCGCTGATCTTACCGACGCCCGGCGACTTGCCGGGCGGTCGCCGGCGCCGTCGCGACCCCTGATCCCATCTCACCCATCTCAGAGACCCTTTGACGAGTCACATAACCGCCTTCACCCGTGAGAGCGAAGTGCAGAGAAGCACGCACGGCTACAACCGTGGCCCGCCCCCACCGACCTTCACTTACTCCCCACGGGAGGGGACGGGCCGGAGGGGCCTGGTGTGGGGGCTTTGCTTCCGAAGGCTCCGAAAAGAGCAAAGGCGGAGCGTAAAGCGAAGCAGTCCACACACCAGGCCCCGGAGGTCCGTCACCGCACCCACAGCCCCGCGCAGCGGACCTGGCCCGCCGCTGGGGGTACCTCCCACGCCCTTTAGGCAGTGGGGGAGCAACGGCGAGAAGCCCACGGAGGGCAAGCCGAAAACGTGGGAAGCCAGTCCACATCGTGGGACGGACGCAGAAGAATTGCGCGCCCCCTCGCCGCGTCGGCGAGCCCCGCGCGGGGCCGGTCCGCAGCGCCCCGGCCGAGAAGGCCGGATCCCCTTCAGGCGGGGGCCGACCAGGGGTACGGGACCCCCGGAAAACGACCGCCGACGGCGGTCAACACAGCGGCCCGCCGACCACCCGAAGTGACCGGAGAAACACAAAAAGCTGCAAACTCCGCCTCCGGTCGGGGGGTCACGTGAGCTATTCTGCTGGGCAAGAAGGATCCGGGCAGCGTTGCCCCCGGGTCCTTTTGTGCTTTCAGCCACGTGAGCCGCGGCTGTCAGGACCGTACGAAGCAGTGCCGCAGACTCCCCCGGCCGAGGCCGGGAGCCCCGTCGCAGGGACCGAGGAGGAACCAGACGTCATGGGCGAGCGAAGCAGGCAGGACCGCACGCAGCAGAGGATGGAACACGCCGAGATGCGGGTAGGTGGTCGGAGGTGAGTTCACTTCTGCTGCTGACCAACGCACTCCAGCCGTCGACGGAGGTGCTTCCTGCGCTCGGCCTGTTGCTGCACAGCGTCCGGGTGGCTCCCGCCGAAGGCCCGGCTCTCATCGACACCCCAGGTGCCGACGTCATACTGATCGACGGCCGCCGCGATCTTCCACACGTACGGTCGCTGTGCCAGCTGCTGCGGTCCACGGGACCCGGCTGTCCGCTGGTCCTGGTCGTGACGGAGGGCGGACTCGCCGCCGTCAGCGCGGACTGGGGGATCGACGACGTACTGCTGGACACCGCGGGCCCCGCAGAGGTCGAGGCGCGGCTGCGGCTGGCGATGGGCCGCCAGCAGATCACCACCGACGACAGCCCGATGGAGATCCGTAACGGCGACCTCTCGGTGGACGAGGCGACCTACAGCGCGAAGCTGAAGGGGCGGGTCCTGGACCTGACCTTCAAGGAGTTCGAGCTGCTGAAGTACCTGGCGCAGCACCCGGGCCGGGTGTTCACCCGTGCTCAGCTCCTGCAGGAGGTGTGGGGCTACGACTACTTCGGCGGTACGCGGACGGTCGACGTCCATGTCCGCCGGCTGCGCGCCAAGCTCGGCCCCGAACACGAATCGCTGATCGGCACGGTCCGCAACGTCGGCTACCGCTTTGTGACGCCGGAGAAGGTGGAGCGGGCGGCGGAGGCCAAGGCCAAGGAGGCCAAGGCCAAGGACGACGCGGCGAAGGCGGCGAAGCCCGCCCCGGACGCGGCGCCGGCCGAGCGCCGCGCGCCCGAGGACGGTGACGGCTCCGGGAAGGCGGCCACCGCCGGCGCGGAACCCCACGGCGTACGGGCCGGACGCAGGTAGGGGACAGTCAGGTAGGGGACGGTAGGGGAGTGGTGCGGCGCAGACCCGTGAGCCCGCGGAGAACTGCCGCACACACCCTTGCACCACCCGCGTAGACTGCCGCGCGTGGCCAAGGTGACGCGGGATGACGTGGCAAGACTGGCGGGTACCTCGACCGCCGTTGTCAGCTATGTCATCAACAACGGACCACGGCCGGTCGCTCCGGCCACGCGCGAGCGGGTGCTCGCCGCCATCCAGGAACTCGGCTACCGGCCGGACCGGGTCGCGCAGGCGATGGCGTCCCGCCGTACCGACCTCATAGGCCTGATCGTGCCGGACACCCGGCAGCCGTTCTTCGCGGAGATGGCGCACGCCGTCGAACAGGCCGCCGCCGAGCGCGGAAAGATGGTCCTGGTCGGCAACGCCAACTATGTCGACGAGCGCGAGGTGCACTATCTGCGCGCCTTCCTCGGGATGCGGGTGTCCGGGCTGATCCTGATCAGCCAGGGGCCCAGTGAGCACGCCGCCGCCGAGATCGACGCCTGGGACGCCCGGGTGGTGCTGCTGCACCGCCGGCCGGACGCCATCGACGATGTCGCGGTGATGACCGACGACGTCTGGGGCGCGCAGCTGGCGACCCGGCATCTGCTGGAGCACGGCCATCCCTATGTCGCCTTCCTCGGCGGCACGGAGGAGACCCCGAAGTCCGGCGACCCGGTCACCGATCACGTCGAGGGCTGGCGGCGGGCCATGCTGGAGTCCGGGAAGTCCACGGACGGCCGCTACTTCCAGGCGCCGTACAACCGCTACGACGCCTACCAGGTCGCGCTGAAGCTGCTGGCGGGTCCGGACCGGCCGCCGGCCATCATGTGCGCGACCGACGACCAGGCGATCGGGGTGCTGCGGGCCGCCCGCGAGCTGCGGATCGATGTGCCCGGCGAGCTGGCGGTCGCGGGCTTCGACGATGTGAAGGAAGCCGGACTGACCGATCCGCCGCTGACCACGGTGGCCTCGGACCGCCAGGCGATGGCGCGCGCGGCGGTGGATCTGGTGCTCGACGACGGGCTGCGGATCGTCGGTTCCCGGCGGGAGCGGCTGCGGCAGTTCCCGTCGCGGCTGGTGGTGCGGCGGTCCTGTGGCTGCGGCGGCTGAACGGGCCGATACACGCCGCTGATCCGGGCGTCTTTATATCGGTCATACCCGCTTCTGTCGGGTCTCTCAGGGCGTTCTCAGGCCGTTCTCATGGACCGGCGGAAGAGTTGTCCACATGACCGAGAGCTACCGCCGCAGCGGCGATGAGATGCCCCAGGACGGGCCGTCCGGGTACAGCGACCACTACGGTCGGCAGCACGGCCATGCAGCGGGCCCCTGCGCCCCTGGCGCGGGGGAGCAGACGTTCCCCCCGCCGCCCGGGTACGCACCCGAGCCGCGGCGCCGGGCCCGTCGGCCGGTCGCGCTGATCGCGGCGGTGGCCCTCGTCTCCGGTCTCATCGGGGGTGGCAGTGCGGCACTGATCGCCGGTGCCACCACCCAGGCGGCACAGAGCGGTCCCTCCACACCGCTGGTCAACGCGGGCAAGTCCAGTGGCAGCGGCGTCTCGGGGGTGGCCAAGGCGGTCAGCCCGGCGATCGTGGAGATCAAGGCGCGGACCGGGAGCGGTGAGTCCACCGGTTCCGGTGTGGTCGTCACCAGTGGCGGCGAGATCGTCACCAACAACCATGTGGTGGCGGGGGCCCGCACGGTGGCCGTCACCTTCAGTGACGGCAGCCGGAAGACGGCCGAGGTCGTCGGCACCGACCCCGGCAAGGACCTGGCGCTGATCAAGGTGCGCGGCGCCAAGGGCCTGACCGCGGCCTCGCTCGGCGACTCCGACAAGATCACGGTCGGCGACCAGGTGGTGGCGATCGGCTCGCCCGAGGGCCTGACCGGGTCCGTGACCAGCGGTATCGTCTCCGCCCTCAACCGGGATGTCACCGTTCCCAAGGAGGACGGCCAGGGGCAGGATCAGGGTCAGGGTCAGGGTCAGGGTCAGGGCCAGGGCGGGCCGGACGGCGGCGGTGGCTGGCCGTTCGAGTTCGGCGGCAACCACTACAACGGCGACACCGGCTCGTCGAAGACCTCGTACAAGGCCATACAGACCGACGCCTCGCTCAACCCGGGCAACTCCGGTGGCGCCCTGATCAATATGCAGGGGCAGATCATCGGCATCAACTCCGCGATGTACTCGCCGAGTTCGGCGAGCAGCAGCACGGCGGGCAGCATCGGCCTCGGCTTCGCCATCCCGATCAACACCGTCAAGGACGATCTGGACGCACTGCGTGACGGCGGGAGCGGTGGCAGCAACAGCGGCGTCTGACCACGCCCCTTCCTTTCCCCCAGCGGTCGCCGGGAAGCGCCCCGGCGACCGCCGGCGTGTGCCACCGGCGCGCCCCAGCCCCTTCCCAGCCCCTGTACGGGACTCCCCGGATGCCGCCCGGGACGCCGACGCCCCTCTCGCGTCTCCCCCTGTCAGACGGCCCGTGCCGTGCAAGGCTTGAGCACCAGCCGTTCCGTTTCCCACCCGAGGTAGTCACGCATGAGCCCCGCCGAGCACGGTGATCATCCCGCCCGCATCCTGATCGTCGACGACGAGCCCGCGGTCCGGGAGGCCCTGCAGCGCTCGCTGGTCTTCGAGGGGTACATCACCGAGCAGGCCGTCGACGGTCTGGACGCGGTCGAGAAGGTCGCGGCCTTCGACCCCGAACTGGTCGTGCTGGACGTCCTGATGCCCCGGATGGACGGGCTGACCGCCGCCCGCAGGCTGCGGGCGAGCGGGGTGCGGGTGCCGATCCTGATGCTGACCGCCCGCGACACCGTCGGCGACCGCGTCACG
Organism: Streptomyces lydicus; assembly: GCF_004125265.1. Taxonomy (GTDB): domain Bacteria; phylum Actinomycetota; class Actinomycetes; order Streptomycetales; family Streptomycetaceae; genus Streptomyces; species Streptomyces lydicus_C. Next base: position 3,786,104 of record NZ_RDTE01000003.1, on the reverse strand, counting down.
GGGCTGGACGCCGGCGCCGACGACTACCTCGTCAAGCCCTTCGAGCTGGACGAGCTGCTGGCCCGGATCCGTGCGCTGCTGCGCCGCAGCTCGTACGCGGCAGAGGCCGGCGCCCCGCCCGAGGAGGGCGAGACGCTGAGCCTGGGCGATCTGCGGATGGACCTGGCGACCCGCGAGGTGACCCGGGGCAGCCGGCAGGTCGAGCTGACCCGTACCGAATTCACCCTGCTGGAGATGTTCCTCGCGCACCCACGGCAGGTCCTCACCCGTGAGCAGATCCTGAAGGCCGTATGGGGCTTCGACTTCGAGCCCACCTCCAACTCCCTCGATGTGTACGTGATGTATCTGCGCCGCAAGACGGAAGCGGGCGGCGAGCCGCGGCTGGTGCACACCGTGCGGGGGGTCGGCTACGTCCTGCGGGCGGACGGTGGCGCGGAATGACCGGGCCGGCCCCCGCGCACGGAGCACAGGGCACGGGGTTTGCCCACAGCCGGCTCGGCGCCCGGATCGCCCGGTTGCCGTTGCGCTCGCGGCTGACCCTGCTCACCGCGGCCGCGGTGGCGGTGGCGGTGGCCGTCTCCGCGCTGGCCTGCTGGCTGCTCACCCGGGCCCAGCTGCGTGACGAGGTGGACAACTCGCTGCAGAACGTCGGCATCGCCGCGGGATACCTGCAGGAGACCTATACCGAATGCCGGCCCACCGACCCGACCGAGAGCAAGAACGCCCCGCCCTCGTACTTCAACGTCCAGATCGTCCAGGTCGACGGCTCACGCTGCATCGGGCCCAACTCCCAGCCCGTGCAGGTGCAGCGCTCGGACGTCGCCGTGGCGCAGGGCGTGCAGCGCGACACCCTGCACGACGCCGTCACCACCGACGGCGCGGACGTCCGGGTGCTGACCAAGCACATCGGTGTCCAGGGTGTGCAGTTCGCGGTGTCCATCTCCCGCCCGCTGTCCGAGGTCGACAGCGCGCTGAACCGCCTGGCGCTGCTGCTGGCGGCCGTCGCGGGGCTGGGTGTCATCGGCGCGGGAACGGCGGGCCTGGTCATCGCGCGCTCCGGTCTCAAGCCGGTGGACCGGCTGACCGGCGCCGTCGAGCATGTCGCCCGCACCCAGGACCTGACCATCCGCATCCCGGCCGACGGCGAGGACGAGATCGCCCGGCTCTCCCGCTCCTTCAACGCCATGACCGCCGCGCTGGCCGCCTCCCGCGATCTCCAGCAGCAGCTGATCGCGGATGCGGGCCATGAGCTGCGTACGCCGCTGACCTCGCTGCGTACCAATATCGACTTGCTGGTGCGCAGCGAGCAGGCGGGCCGGCCGATCCCGGCGGCCGACAAGGCGGCGCTGCTGGCCTCGGTGAAGGCGCAGATGGGGGAGCTGGCGGCGCTGATCGGCGATCTGCAGGAGCTGTCGCGGCCCCCGGCGCCGGGGCAGAGCGCCATCGAGGTCGTGGCGCTGCACGAGGTCGTCGACTCCGGTCTGCAGCGGGCCCGGCTGCGCGGCCCGTCCCTGACCATCGCGGCGGACCTCGCCCCCTGGTACGTACGGGGCGAGCCGGCTGCGCTGGAGCGGGCGGTGGTGAACCTGCTGGACAACGCGGTGAAGTTCAGCCCGCCCGGCGGCACCGTCGAGGTCCGGCTGGCGGACGGCGAGCTGACCGTGCGCGATCACGGACCGGGCATTCCGCCGGACGAACTGCCGCATGTCTTCGAGCGGTTCTGGCGCTCGCCGTCCGCCCGCAGCCTGCCGGGCAGCGGCCTGGGCCTGTCGATCGTGGCGCGTACGGCGGAGCAGGCGGGCGGCGCGGTACGGCTGCGGTCCGCGGACCTCGGCGGCACGGAGGCGGTACTGACGCTGCCGGGCGCCGCGACGCCGCCGCCGGGGATACCGGAGCCGCCGAGGCCGCAGGGGCCGCCGCCGGGGGCGCAGTAAGGGCGGGCGTCCGGGGAGCGCGGTAGGGGCGGCGTCCCGGGAACGCAGTGGGGGCGGCGTCCCCCAAGACGCCGCCCCCACTACTGCCCACCCCTGCCGGAGCGATGGGCCCTTACTTCTCTACTTCTTCTCTCCCGGCTTCTTCGCCGCGTCCCCGAACGGCAGGTTCGACCCCGAAAGGTCGGCGCGGATGCCGTCCCGCTCGACCGAGATATGCCGCAGCCGGACGTTCCCGGGCGTCTTGGGGAGCTGGAAGGACAGCGACAGCCGGTCCGCGAGCTGCGGCTTGGTGAGCCCGGTCAGCGTGCCGAGGATCTTCGGGTCGATGCCCACCTTCTGCAGCAGCCAGGGGTGGTCCGCGACCACATCGACGAGGTTGACCTTCATCAGGTTCTGGACGAAGCGCGGCGACCCGGTCAGCTCGTGCAGCTTCTCCTCGTTCTGCAGCGCTTCCTGGATGTACGCCTTGGGGATGCCGATCCGGTCCACGATCGCCGGGATGCTGAGCATCGCCTTGACCTTGGCGGCCTGCCGGCTGAGCTCGGCGGCGGTCTTGCGGGTCAGCCGCAGGCCCTCCTCCTTGCCGGTGCCGGGGCGGTAGACGGCGATGTCACCGATGTCCAGGCGCATCCGGCTGATGTCGGTGGAGATACCGCGGTCACCGGCCCGCTGAATGCGTGCCTCGGCCCGTACCCGCAAATCGTGTCCGGCGACCGGCAGTTGACCGACCGCGCGGACGGAATTCGGGCCCATTTCGCTGAATTTCACCTGCGAGGCGCCGAGTTCGCGGTTCATGTCGTCGAAGGCCAGCAGCACGCTGCCGTGCATGGTGCCGATCGTGGCGCCCTTGATGGAGCTGGGCAGATCGCCGTCGATACGGACGTCCTTGGCGGTGGCCTCGAATTTCGCCAGCGAAACCCGGTCGGCGGCCAGGTCGGGAATGGTGACCTTCACCTGGTCGACATGCTTGTCCATGACCTGGGTGAGGAACGGGAATCCCTCGATATCGACCTCGGGAGTGGCGTTCAGATGCAGCGCATCCTTCACCTTTTCCGCGGTCTTGTTCTGCGCGTACAGCACCGCGAACCGGTCGAAGAGCCCGAGGAAGGAGGTGCCGACGAGGACGGCGACCAGCAGCTTCAGGGCGAGCGGTATGGCGGCGAACCGGCTGAGGCCGCGCTTCTTGCGGCGGTGGTTCGGCGGCTTCCAAGCCTCGCTGTCCGTCTCGTCGTCCGAGCGCAGTCCGAGGCCCAGCGGGTCGTCGCTGTCGTCGCGTTCGTTGAGGTACGTGCGGCGGCGGGGCGCGTCGTCGTCCAACGAGCCGGATCCCCACTCCGGTTCAAGCTCCGGCTCCGGGTCGGCAAGGGCCGCCAGATCCGCGTACGGGTTGACCATGTCGAGCTTTCTGGTGTCGCCCGTGGGGCCGTCCGGGTCGCCCGTCGCGGCGGTGTCGGAGTGCGGCCGGCTGACGGGCGTGGGCGAAGGTGAAGGTATGCGTGTGGGGGTTCGCATTCGTACATCTGACCACGGTCGGGACCCTTGAACGCAAGTTGTACCGGCAGTAAGTCGGATACGCGAGGGTTGTCCCGCCGGTCTTGATAAAAATTTGCCGCGCTTGTGGGGCGACCTGAACTACCGTCACACCTCTTGGTGACCTGACCGACAGCGTGCGCCTTGTCAGGATCCGTCGCCCTCTCCGCCGCAGCCGCCGCAGTCGCCGTAACCGCCGTAACCGCCGTATCTGTCGTATCCCCGTATCGACTGTGTCCGCCGTGACGCACCTTCTCCGACTCCTCCCGCTCCCTCAGTTCCCTCAGTCCATTCGACGCATTCGACCGACAAACCGAAGAGGAGCAGTCGTCCCATGACCTCTCACGAAGGCCGTTCCATGATCGTCGTTACCGGGGCAACCGGCAATATCGGCCGCAGCCTCGTCGGCCGGCTCCTCGCCGAGGGCGCCGCCGTACGCGCGCTGACCCGCGATCCGGCGCGCGCCGCGCTGCCGGCCGGGGCCAAAACGGTCCGCGCCGACCTCACCGGCACCGACGACCTCACACCGCTGCTGGCCGGCGCCGATGCGCTGTTCCTCAATCTCGCGGCCGGCGGCGAGCGGGCCGCGGTGGCCGTACTCGACGCCGCCGTCAGGGCCGGGGTCCGCCGAGTGGTTCTCAACTCCTCGATGGCGGTGTCCGATACCCCGGACGACGACGCGCATTTCATCTCCCGGATGCACGCCGCCCTGGAGCGCGCGGTACGCGAATCCGGTCTGGAGTGGACCTTTGTCCGCGGCGGCAACTACGCCACCAACGCCCTTGCCTGGGCCCCGTCGGTCCGCGGAACAGGAGTGGTGCGCGAGGCACACCCGGATGCCCAGGGCGCCCCCGTCCACGAGGCCGACCTCGCCGATGTCGCGGCCGTCGCCCTGCTGGACCGCAGCGGCGCACACCTTGGCAAGGCATATGCCGTCACCGGCCCGGAGCAGATGACCCTCGCCCAGCAGATCGCCGAGATCGGGCGGGCGACCGGCAAGGACGTCCGGGTCGAGCAGATCTCCGAGGACGAGGCGGCCGAGGCGATGTCCGGGCGCTTCCTGACCAAGGAGGACGCAATGGAACTCGTCCGGATGTTCGGCCGGACGGTCGATGCACCGCTCTTCCCCGTCTCGGACGCCGTCGAACGGCTCACCGGCCACCCGGGTCGGACGTTCGCCCGGTGGGCGCAGGATCATGCCGCCGACTTCTCCTGAACGGGCGGGCCGCCGGTGCCCCCGGCGGCCCCGGACAACACCCCTAGGGGGAGACACCCCCTAGCGGCTTTCGGCGGCCCGCAGGAGCCTTCGGTGGAGCACGGTCAGCGGCGCCATCACCACCGCGCCCGCGAAGAAGTACCCATTGATCGCCATGTCCGTCCAGAACGTCCCGGACGACAGGTCGGCCGGCCGCTCCGCGAGCCCCAGCAGCCCGTAGGGGGTCAGCCCGGTGACCATGGTGAGGTCTTCGACGAGCCCCGGCACACCCCGTACGACCAGCAGGACCGCCCCGAACCGCAGCGGCAGCCACACCGTCCACGGGGGAAGGCGGCGGCCCCATGGCCGTACGGCCGCCAGGGCGAGCACGGCCCCCGCCGCCGACATCGCGGTGATCAGCCCGTCGTATGCGAGGAATACCCACACGGGGGCGGTGACCTGCCGGCCCATCGCCGACCGGTAGTCGATGCCCATCCACAGATGCCAGACGAACGAGACCGCCAGCCAGCCAAAGCTGGCATACGCCCAGAACGCCGCGCGCCGGTGCAGGCACCGCACCGCGACCGCCGGTCCCGCCGAAGCCGTACTCCGCACAGAAGTCATGCCCCGAACGCTACGAACACCGCGGCGGGCAGGCGTCCTTCTCGGGGCTTGCCCGCTTCCCCCGTAGGGCGGAGCCCCCAACTTGCCCTGGGAGGAGTCTTGATGACCGAGCCCCCGCCAACGTGAAGTCGCAGGCCGAAAGACTGGTGTGCCGGTCTGCCGGCGTACTCGCGCTGGTCGAGGGCAGCATCCCGCGGTGCGGGGGCTTGAAACTGCCGCAGCGGAAGCTCCTACCGTCCTGACCAGGGCCGGAAACACCGGCCCGGTGAAGCACTCGTGAGGGAGGCGGCGATGGCCTGGCCGACCGCGGAGGTCGCCCGGATGTCGGGTGTGACGGCTCGGACACTGCGGCACTACGACGAGATCGGTCTGCTGCCGCCCGCCTGGATCGGTACCAACGGCCACCGCTACTACGAGGAAGGCGAGCTGCTGCGCTTGCAGCAGCTCCTCGTACTGCGGGCGCTGGGCCTGGGGCTGCCCGAGATCGGCAGGGTTCTGGCCTCGCAGGTCGACGAGGTGGAGGCCCTGCGGGGCCACCACCGCCGCCTGCTCGCCGAGCGCGACCGGCTCGATGCCCTGGCCGGCACCGTCGCCCGCACGATCACCGAACTGGAGCATTCCAGGAGGGACGGCAGACCCATGACCATCAACCGACCGGAGAACCTCTTCGAGGGAATCCAGCCCGCCCAGTACCAGGCGACCCTGCACGACTTCCCCGAGCTGGCCGAGGCGATCGACCGGCACAACGCGAAGCTGAGCGACACCGAGATCGAGGCCGGACAGCGCGAGCGCACGGCCCAGATGATCCGGCTGGCCGAGCTGATGGCCGCGGGCACCCCGGCCGACGCCGAACCCGTGCAGGCCGAGATCGACGCCCAGTACCGGGCACTCACCGGGATCCGCGCCGTATCCACCGAGGAGTACCGCGCGTTGGGACGTTCCTGCGTGGAGAACGAGCCGTGGCGCGCGGCGTACGAGTCGATCGCGCCGGGCCTGGCCGCCTACCAGCGGGACGCCATCCTGGCGTACGCCACGACCCGGCTGAGCTGAGCGAACCGGGCCGCCGCCACGGGAACGGCCCGCGGCGGCGGCCCCGCGGTGTGAACCGGCCGGATGTTGCGGTCGCGGTTTACTTCACGACCGTGATCCGGTCCGCCTTCGGCGGGGTGAGGGGGGTGTCGGCCGAGGAGTGGGCGGTCAGGTAGCCGGTGAAGGCGTCGAGGTCGGAGGGGCCGACGTACTTGTTCTTGCCGTCCTTGAAGGCGGCGAAGCCGTCACCGCCGCCGGCCAGGAACTCGTTCATCGCGACGCGGTAGGTCTTGGCGGGGTCGAGGGCGGCGCCGTTCAGCTTGACGGAGTCCTTGACGACGCGGTCGGCGCCCTTCTTGGTCATGTCGAGGGTGTAGGTGAGGCCCCGGGAGATCTGGAGGATTTTCGGGGAGGCCTCGTTGGGGCCGCTGACCTGCTGCTGGAGTGCGGTGAGGAGCTGGGCGCCGGTGAGGTCGACGACGTTCATCATGTTGGTGAAGGGCTGGACGGTGAAGGCCTCCCCGTAGGTGACGACCCCGTCGCCCTCCGAGCCGGACGCCTTGAAGGCGAGGTCGGAGCGCACCCCGCCGGGGTTCATCAGGGCGAGCTGGGCACCGCCCTTGCCGTCCGCCTTGGTGGCTTCCAGCTGGGCGTCGGCGATGACATCGCCGAGCGGTGACTCGGGGGCGCCGGCGCCGCGGCCCGCGATATCGGCGGAGATATGGCCGACGGGGCGGGCCGCGACCGGTGCGGCCAGCTTGTTCCAGCGGGTGATCAGCGACGTCATGTCCGCGGCCTTGGGCTGGGTGCGGTCGACGACGTGGTTGACCGCGCCGGGTGCCTTGACGCTGGTCCGCACGATGTCGCGGGTGCGGCGGTCGTAGGTCAGCGTGGTGTCGGTGTAGAGCTTGCCGTAGGACGCGGCGGAGGTGACGGTGCGCGGCCGGCCGGACGGGTCCGGGATGGTGCAGGCGTACGCCTGGTGGGTGTGGCCGGTGACCAGCGCGTCGACCGCCGGGGTGACGTGCTTGGCGATGTCGGTGATCGGGCCGGAGATGCCGTCGCCGGGGCCTGGGCTGTCGCAGTGGTAGTTGTAGGAGGTGGAGGCGGGCAGGCCGCCCTCGTGGATGAGCGCGACGATCGACTTCACGCCCTGCTTGTTCAGCACCTTGGCGTACTTGTTGATCGTCTCGACCTCGTCGTGGAACTTCAGGCCCTTGACGCCGTTGGCGCTGACGATGTCCGGGGTGCCCTCCAGCGTCACCCCGATGAAGCCGATCCTGACGCCCTTGTGCTTCCAGACGGTGTACGGCTTGAGCAGCGGCTTGCCGGTCTTCTCGTCCGTGACATTGGCGGCGAGGTAGGGGAAGTCCGCGCCCCGGAACTTCTTGCCCTTCTCGTAGCAGCCGTCCTTGGGGTGGCAGCCGCCCTTCTGGAGGCGGGTCAACTCGGCCCGGCCCTCGTCGAATTCGTGGTTGCCGACCGAGGTGACGTCGAGGCCCAGCTTGTTCATCGCCTCGATGGTCGGCTCGTCGTGGAACAGCCCGGACAGCAGCGGGCTGGCCCCGACCAGGTCGCCGGCCGCGGCGGTGACCGAGTAGGGGTGGCCCTTACGGGCCGTCCGCAGGGACTGCGCCAGGTACTCCGCGCCGCCCGCCGGGATGCTCTTCTTGCTGCCGTCCGGCTGGGCCTCCTCGACCGTGCCGGAGGAGCCCTGCGGCGGTTCGAGATTGCCGTGGAAGTCGTTGAAGGAGAGCAGCTGCACATCGACGGTGCGGTCGGTGCGGGCGGCGTGGCCGGCGTGTCCGGTGTCGGCCCCGGCGGGCAGGGCGGTGGCGGTGAGCCCGGCGGCGGCCAGTACGGCGGCGCCGATCGTCAATCTTCGCAGGGCGCGGCTCCGTTGCGGTGTCGCTGGCATGTGTTCCCCTCCTGGATGGTCCTGAGCGGACGGCAGCTTATTGTCGACGCGCGTAGTGCAACAGGGGTTGCCGGGTGACGAGCTGGTTGCCGCGCGGGTGACGATCCGGTGCCGGGGAGGACGGGGAGAAGGCGGGGGAACGTGGAGGGTGCCCCTGGGGGGAGGCGGTGGCACTCCTCCGGGAGCATGGGGGTGCCCCTACGGGAAAGCGGCGGCGCTCCTCCGGGAAGGGGGGCGCCTCTCCGGGGAGCGTGGGGGCTGCCACTCCGGGAACCTAGGTGGTACCCCTCCGGGAACGCGGGTGGTGCCCCGCCGGGAACCCGACTGGGTCGTACGCTTCACACATGACTGACGCTGCACAGGAGATGGGCCGGGCCGGCCGCCGGATCCAGGTGGTCGACGAGCTCGCGCCGGAAGAGGCCACGGCCGTCGCCGAGCTGATCGAGCGGGCGGCCCGTACGGACGGGCAGCCCGCCGTGTCCGAGCAGGGGCGGCTGCAGCTGCGCGGGGGCCCGCGCCCCGGCGTACGCCATGTGCTGCTGTACCTGCGTGGCGACGAGGCCGAGGAGCTGGTCGCGTACGGGCAGCTGGAGGACACCGACCCGGTGGAGGCACCGGCCGCCGAGCTGGTGGTGCACCCGGGCTACCGGGGCCGCGGGCACGGCCGGGCGCTGGGCAGCGAGCTGCTGGAGCAGTCCGGGCGCCGGCTGCGGGTCTGGGCCCACGGCGGGCATCCGGCAGCCCGGCATCTCGCCCAGACCCTGGGGCTGACGATGTTCCGGGAGCTGCGCCAGATGCGGCGCTCGCTGACGGACCTGGAGCTGCCGGAGCCGGTGCTCCCCGAGGGGGTGTCCCTGCGGACCTTCCAGCCCGGCACCGACGACGAGGCCTGGCTGGAGGTGAACGCGGAGGCCTTTGCCCACCACCCGGAGCAGGGTTCGCTGATCCAGCGCGATCTGGACGACCGCAAGGGCGAGGCGTGGTTCGACCCGAAGGGCTTCTTCCTGGCGGAGAAGGACGGCCGGCTGGTCGGCTTCCACTGGACCAAGGTGCACGCCGACGAGGGCCTGGGCGAGGTCTATGTACTCGGGGTCCGCCCGGGTGCCCAGGGCGGCGGCCTGGGCAAGGCGCTGACCTCGGTGGGGCTGCGGCATCTGGCCGGTCAGGGCCTGCCGACGGCGATGCTGTACGTGGACGCGGACAACGCGGCGGCGGTGAGCGTGTACGAGCGGATGGGGTTCGCCACGCACGAGACGGATCTGATGTACCGCTCGGAGACGTGAGACGGGGCGGAGACATGAGGGAGACATGAGAGGGGCGGAGAGGCGAGGCCGCTCGGAGACGTGAGTTCGGACGGCGGGTGAGCGCGCGGCATACGACCGCTCACCTGCACCAACATGCAGCGGGGCGGGCCCACCAGGGTCCGCCCCGCTGTGTCATTGCCGGTGTGTCATGCCGGCGCGCGCCCTTCCGCCCCGCCGTGTCATCGCTGCCGCGCGCGCTCTTCCTGCCCCGCCCGCTCTTCCCGCTGCGCCCGCTCTTCCTGCTGCGCCCGCCACTCGCGCGCCAGCATCGCGTAGACGACCTCGTCGGCCCATTCCCCGTCGAGGAACTGGTTCTCCCGCAGATGGCCTTCCCGGCGCATCCCCAGCCGTTCCAGCAACCGGGCGGAGGCGGTGTTGCGCCCGTCCAACTCGGCCTGGATGCGGTGCAGGTGCAGTTCCTCGAAGCCCAGCTTCAGCAGCGCCCGGCTCGCCTCGGTGGCGTAGCCGTGGCCGGCGTGGTCGGGGTGGAAGACGTAGCCGATGCCGCCCTGGCGGTGGGTGCGGCTGTTCCAGACGAAGGTGACGTCGCCGACCAGGGTGCCGCTCTCGCGGACGACGACGGCGAGCTGGAGGACGTCGCCGGACTCGCGCAGCACGGTGCGGGTGGTCTTGGCGGTGACGGAGGCCCGGGAACCGGCCTCGTCGAGGGGGCCCCAGTAGAGGTAGCGGCAGACCTCGGGGCGGCGCTGGTAGGCGTGGATCGCGGCGAAATCGTCGTGGATGACCGGGCGCAGATCCAGGCGTTCGGTGCGTATCGGGTAGTCGGGGGTGTACGGCAGCGGCGGCGTCACGGGCGCGGGAAGCGGGGGCACACCGGCAGCGTAGGCAGCGGAGGTTGACAGGCGCAGCCCTATTCCCCCACCCTTTCACTACTTAATTAGTGGAATGGCTCAGGGGGCGAGTGATGCGGCCAGTGGGTGTGGGTGCGGGCGAGGTGGCCGGCCGGGCCTCGGGGCGCACCGCCGTGGAGGCGATCGGCCTCGGCCGGCGCCACCGCCGCCGCTGGGCCCTGCGCGACTGCACCTTCCGGCTGCCGGCCGGCCGTATCTGCGCGCTGGTCGGACCCGGCGGCGCCGGAAAGAGCACCCTGCTCTCGCTCGTCTCCGGCCTGACCCGCCCCAGCGAGGGGGTCGTACGGATCGACGGCGAGGGCCCGGCCGGCGCCGCGGTCCGCGCCCGGACCGCCCATGTCACCCAGGGCAAGCCGCTCTATCCGCGGCTGACGGTCGCCGAGACGCTGCGGATGGGTCGCGCCCTCAACCCCGGCCGCTGGAACGAGGCGTGCGCCGAACGGATCGTCCGGGAGGGCCGACTGCCCCTCGACGCCCGGGCCGGCGCCCTCTCCCCCGGGCAGCGCACCTGTCTCGGGCTCGCCCTGGCCTTCGCCAGGAGCCCCGAACTCCTGCTCCTCGACGAGCCGTTGGCCGGGCTCGACCCGATCGCCCGGCACCGGTTCACCGCACTGCTGCTGGCCCAGGCCGCCGAGCACGGCACCACCGTCGTGCTGTCGTCGGACCTGCTCGCCGAGCTCGACGGGGTCTGTGACCACCTGCTGCTCCTGGGCGGCGGCCGGGTGCGGCTCGCGGGCGAGGTCGATGACGTCATCGGGGCGCACGCCCTGGTGATGGGGGCGCACCGGGACGGCGCGCTGCCGCCCGCGATCGCGGCGCACACGGTCGTCGAGACCCAGATGTCAGGGCGTCATTTCACCACCGTCGTACGGCGGAAGGGCCCGGTCGCCGCCGGGCCCTGGGAGACCGCGGACCCGTCCCTGGAGGAACTTCTGCTGGCTTATCTGCGCGCGCCTGATGCGCCTGACTCGCCCGACGCGCCCGCGCTGATCGTGCCGAGTGCGGAGCCGGTCCCGGCGCGGCGCCGCCGTCGGCCCGGCAGCAATCCGGGGATCCCCGGGATGCCGCGCAACGGACCGCCCCGCCCGGCAGGCCGTACGGGCGGAATCAGCGGAGGGAGCGCATGGAGCGCAGGGGGCGGAGGGAGCGGAGGGAGCGCATGGAGCGCAGGGGGCGGAGGGAGCGGAGGGAGCGCATGGAGCGGATGGAACAACCCGCCGGGCGGCGCGGCGGGCACACGGTACGACCACCACAGCGGCAAGGGAGCGGCAGCATGACCACCACGGCACACCCCGGCACGAACGGGCGCGGCACAGCAGGCGGCCCGGGCGGGACCCGGGAGGCGGGCCTGCCACCGCTGAAGGGTCTCGTCTGGCTGGTGTGGCGCCAGCACCGGCTGGTCTTCGGCGTGCTGCTGGCCGCGGCGGCCGGCGGCGCGATCTGGTGCGCGGTGCTGCGCGGCCAGATGGCCTCCTTCATCGACGCCCACCACATCGCCGGCTGCTCGCAGATCTCCCTCGATCCGCGCTGCGCCCACACCCAGGAGGCGGTCACCACCTTCCGCGATACCTACGGCTCGTCCCTGCGGCTCGTCGAAGTGGGCCTGGTGCTGCTGCCCGCCCTGGTCGGGCTGTTCCTCGGCGCCCCGCTGATCGCCCGCGAGCTGGAGGCCGGTACCCACAAGCTCGTCCTGACCCAGTCGGTCGGCCCGCTGCGCTGGCTGGCGGCGAAGATCTGCCTGCCCGCGCTGGTCGTCCTGACCGCCACCACGGGGCTCTCGCTGGCCTGCAGCTGGCTGTGGCAGGTCGCCGGCGACGAGGTCTCCGGCTTCTACTGGTACTCGACCCTCGGCTTCCTCGCGCTCGGCCCGGTGCCGGTCGCCTACTCCCTGCTGGCCCTGGCGGTCGGCGCACTGGCCGGTCTGCTGCTGCGCCGTACGGTGCTGTCGATGGGCGTCACGCTCGCCGCCTTGGTGGCGCTGCAGGTGGTGCTGTCCCAGCTCAGGCCCTATCTGCTGCCGGTCGTGACGACCAAGTTCCCGAACAGCCGCCCGGCCCAGCTGCCGGACGACGCCTGGCTCGTCGGCCAGGGCAACTACACCCGCTCCGGCGACCTGCTGCCCGACACCCCGTGCGATCCGTCCCCCGGCTTCCAGGCCTGTATGCGGCAGCACGACGTGGCCGGCCAGTACATGGACCACCACCCGGCGTCGCACCACTGGCCGCTGGCGTGGATCGAGGCCGGGATCGTGCTGGCGGTGGCGGCGGTGCTGACGGTGATCGCCTTCCGGGTGATGCGGCGCCGGCACGGCTGAACCGGGCGCATGGGCCTACGGGCCTACGGGCCTACGGGCGCATGGGGCCACAGGCCCACGGGCCTACGGGCCCACGGCCGCCTCTCGCCGCGGTGCCCGTCGTGAGGCCCCGCCGCAGCCGCCCCGCAACCCGGGCGGCACCATGCGTGTGACAAAGGCAGCCCCGGGGGAAGCACAGGGGGGCGCGCCCCGGCGGCGGCCCCCGGGCCCGGCTCCCGGGGCACACCGCCGCAGGAGCCGCCCGGCCGCGGCTCCTGGGCCCGGCGGTCCTGTCAACGGCCCGCAGCCGCCCCGGCCCTCGCCCAACGCCGTGGAGTAGCACCCCGCTTGCCTGGCCGCCATGTCCGCGTTACCGGCGATTCAACGTCGCTTGCGAGCATCGGTGAATGCAGCCCGCTGTGCCGAACGGCCCCCACCCGAGGCTCCATCTCGCGCCGCCGCCTCCCTCTGACGCGCCTGGAACCCCCCGGACGCGGAAGAATAGGTTCATGAACCAGCAGCCCAGCGCTCAGGCACAGGCCCAGCCCGAGGTGCCCACCCCGCAGCCCCCGCGCGCTGCGGCGCCCTCGGCCCAGCCTTCCGTGGGTTCCATCGCCGCGCACCGCCCGCAGGCGGTCCGGGGCACGGTGCCCGGCCTGGAGCCCGACCTGGACGCCGATCCCGACGCGTACGAGGACGAGGGCGTGGTCGGCGCGGACGGCGAGGAACTGCCCAGCGGCCGGTTCCTGGACCGTGAGCGCAGCTGGCTGGCCTTCAACGAGCGGGTGCTCGAACTGGCCGAGGACCCGGCCACCCCGCTACTCGAACGGGCTAACTTCCTGGCGATTTTCGCCAGCAACCTGGACGAGTTCTTCATGGTCAGGGTGGCCGGACTCAAGCGACGGATAGCCACCGGCGTCGCCACCCGCTCCGCGTCCGGCCTCCAGCCCCGCGAGGTGCTGGACCTGATCTGGACCCGCTCGCGCGAACTCATGGCCCGGCACGCCGCCTGCTTCCAGCAGGACATCGCCCCCGAGCTCGCCGACCAGGGCATTCATCTGATCCGCTGGCCCGAGCTGACCGAGAAGGAGCAGGCCCGCCTGTTCACCCTCTTCCGCCAGCAGATCTTCCCGGTGCTCACCCCCCTGGCGGTGGACCCGGCCCACCCCTTCCCGTACATCTCCGGCCTCTCGCTGAACCTGGCCGTCGTCGTACGCAACCCGGTCAGCGGCCACGACCACTTCGCCCGGGTCAAGGTGCCACCGCTGCTCTCCCGCTTCCTGGAGGCCTCCCCACAGCGCTACGTCCCCATCGAGGACGTCATCGCCGCCCACCTGGAGGAGCTGTTCCCCGGCATGGAGGTGCGGGCGCACCACATGTTCCGGGTGACCCGCAACGAGGACCTGGAGGTCGAGGAGGACGACGCGGAGAACCTTCTCCAGGCCCTGGAGAAGGAGCTGATGCGGCGCCGCTTCGGACCGCCGGTCCGCCTGGAGGTCGAGGAGTCCATCGACCCGGCGGTGCTCGATCTGCTCGTCCAGGAGCTGAAGATCTCCGATGCCGAGGTCTATCCGCTGCCCGGCCCGCTGGACCTGACCGGCCTCTTCGGGATCGGCGCGCTGGACCGGCCCGAGCTCAAGTACCCCAAGTTCGTCGCCGGCACCCACCGTGACCTCGCCGAGGTGGAATCGGCGTCCGCGCCGGACATCTTCGCCGCCCTGCGCGCCCGCGACGTCCTCCTCCACCACCCCTACGACTCCTTCTCCACCTCGGTGCAGGCGTTCCTGGAGCAGGCCGCCGCCGACCCGGACGTCCTCGCCATCAAGCAGACGCTCTACCGCACCTCCGGCGACTCGCCGATCGTGGACGCCCTGATAGACGCCGCGGAATCCGGCAAGCAGGTCCTCGTCCTCGTCGAGATCAAGGCCCGCTTCGATGAACAGGCCAACATCAAGTGGGCGCGCAAGCTGGAGGAGTCCGGCTGCCATGTCGTCTACGGGCTGGTCGGCCTCAAGACGCACTCCAAGCTCTCGCTCGTCGTCCGCCAGGAAGGCGAGATGCTGCGCCGCTACTCCCATGTGGGGACCGGCAACTACCACCCCAAGACGGCCCGGCTCTACGAGGACCTGGGCCTGCTGACCGCCGACCCGCAGGTGGGCGCCGACCTCTCCGACCTCTTCAACCGGCTCTCCGGCTACTCACGCCGCGAGACCTACCGCCGTCTCCTGGTCGCCCCCAAGTCCCTGCGGGACGGCCTGATACAGCGCATCAACAAGGAGATCGCCGGGCAGCGGGCGGGCGGTCCCGCCTACGTCCGCATCAAGGTCAACTCGATGGTCGACGAGGCCGTCATCGACGCGCTCTACCGAGCCTCCCAGGCCGGCGTCCCGGTCGACATCTGGGTACGCGGCATCTGCGCGCTGCGCCCCGGGGTCACCGGCCTGAGCGAGAACATCCGCGTCCGCAGCATCCTCGGCCGCTTCCTGGAGCACTCCCGGGTCTTCATCTTCGGCAACGGCGGCGAGCCCGAAGTATGGCTGGGCAGCGCCGACATGATGCACCGCAACCTCGACCGCCGGATCGAGGCGCTGGTACGGGTCACCGACCCGGCGCACCGCGCCTCCCTCAACCGGATGCTGGAGACGGGGATGTCGGACACCACGTCCTCCTGGCACCTCGGCCAGGACGGCGACTGGACCCGGCATGCGGCGGACGCGGACGGCGCGCCGCTGCGCAACATTCAAGAAATGCTCATCGACGCCCGGAGGCGCCGGCGTGGCCCAGCGACATGACCAGCCGACCGGAGGGCCCGCGGGTCTCCTCGGCACCGGATACGAGCCCGGCCCAGCGCCCGGCGCCCGTGCGGCAGTGGTGGACGGCCCGAACCCAGGAGCGGGCGGCCCGTACCCAGGAGCCGGCGGCACACCACGGCCGGACGACGCGAGCCGCGGCCGGGACGGCGCGGCGCACCGGCCGCTCATGACTCACGACGTCGCCCACGACTCCGCAGGCGACGGCCGGGGCGTGGGCACGGGACCCCGAGCCGGCACCGGACGCGGCAGCGGGGTCGATCCCGGAACCGACCCTGGTACCGCCCCCGGAATCGGTCCCGGAACCGACTTCGACGCCGCCCTGGCCGGGCGTACGGCCGAGGAAGTCCTCGCCGGCTATCTGCACCAGCAGTCGGCGGAATTCCTGCGCAGCCTGCGCCTGCACCGGGAGAGCGGTTCGGATGCGGAGGGCGCCGGCGAGGCCGCCCGCCAGCTGCGCCGCGCCGCCCGCCGGATCAGCGCCACCCTGCACACCTTCCGCCCGCTGACCGAGGAGGTCTGGGCCGACCAGCTCACCACCGAACTGGGCTGGCTGTCCGGCGCACTGGCCCGCGAACAGGTCTGCGCCGCACGCCGCGAGCGGCTGATGACCGCACTGCAACGACTGACCGGCCGCACCGACCGGAACGACCGTGGCGATCGGGGCGATCGGGGCGACCGCCAGGGCAGGCCGGACCGCAGCAAGCGGGGCGACCGCACGACCACGGGCCGCCCCGCCACGGGCTCCGCCACCGGCCCCGCCGCCCTGACCACCGCGTCGTCCGCGACGTCCGCCACGCCTTCGGCCACCACCTCGGCCACCACGTCCGCCACCACATCCGCCGCGAGTTCCGCCACCGACCCGGATCCCGACGGCGCCCTGGCGGCCGGTGCGGCACGGGCCGGGGCCCTGCTGGACCGCCAGCTCACCCTCGCCCGCACCCGCGCCCACACCGCCGCGCTGCAGGCCCTGGGCTCCACCCGCTTCCACGCCGTCGCCGACTCCGTGGCGGTACTGGCCTCCGAGGCGCCGCTCGCCCGTACGACCACCGAGCTGCCCGCCGCCGAGGCACTGCCGCCACTCGCCGAGCAGGCCCACCGCCGGCTCGCGGAGGCGGTCGCCGCACTGCCGCTGTCCCGCGCCGGATACCCGTACAACGCCGCCGCGCTCGCCGCCGACCAGCGCCAGGACGCGCCCTGGCACCAGGTCCGGCTGCTGGTGCGACTGAGCCGCTACGCCCGGGAGGTGCTGGCGCCGGAGTACGCCGACTTCCGGCTGGCGGAGGCCGGCCGGGCGCTGGAGTGGCACCGCGACGCCGCGGAGGCCGCCGCCGCTGCCGCCGCCGCGGCCCGCACCCCCCGGATCACCCCGGCCACGGCGTACGCCCTCGGAGTGCTGCACGCCGACCAGCGACACGAGGTGGAGGCGGCCCGCTTCGCCTTCGGCCGCGTGTGGCTGCCCCGGACACCGGAACGGGCGAACTGAGAACGCAGGAAGGCGCAGAGGAAGCGCAGAGGAAACGCAGAGAAGGGCCGAGAAGCCGGAGAGAAGCGCAGAAGAATCGTACGGACGGCTGAGAACACGGAGTGGGCCGAAGGAGCGGCAGACGCAGAGGGGTGATCAGAGGGGTGATCATGTGACAGTGCCTCAGAAGCCAATTCGAGCGGCGGGATGCGTCCTGTGGCGTCGCGCCCACTCCGAGGACGGGCTGGAGATCGCGCTCGTCCACCGCCCCAAGTACGACGACTGGTCCCACCCCAAGGGCAAGCTGAAACGTGGCGAGGACCCGCTGGCCGGCGCGGTGCGCGAGGTGGCGGAGGAGACCGGTATGCAGTGCCGCCCCGGAGCCCCGCTGCCCACCGCCTTCTACCTCGCGGGCGGCCGCCCCAAGCAGGTCCGCTACTGGGCGGCAGAAGCGGTCGCCGGAGCCTTCACCCCGAACAGCGAGGTCGACCGCATGGTCTGGCTCTCGCCCGCCGACGCCCGCCTCCGCCTCACCCAGGAACGGGACCGTCCCCTGGTGGACGCCTTGCTCGCGGCGCTGCATCTGGCGTGATGCCCGAGCACCGTCCGCGATTCGGGGAGGCCGCCCGCCCGCCCGCTCGCAAATCACCGATCCCGACTGCCCCGGATATACGGGGCAGCCGGGATCAACAGGAATTTACCGGAATTCACGGAATTCACCGGAATTAACCGGGGTCAATCAGCCCGCGCGGACACGGGCGAATTGCTCCCGCTGACTACACCCCACCGGGCTTGGAAGCCGTGCACCCGGGGTCCGTGGAATCCGTGGTGCATTTTGCGATGACGCTGTGCACGTTGTCGACGCCCTCCACCGGCATGGTGACGGTCATGTGGTGTGTCCACGTCGACCCGACATCGTTGCTGAGTGTCCAGTCGCCGGTGGTCGTCTTGAGCGCCAAGGCTCGCGCCAACCACGCTGTCTGGCCGGGCGGAACATCAATGGTGTAACTGGTTCCCGATGCCTCGGTGGTGGTCTGAGTTTCCGTCCAGGTGTGTTGGTATCCGAGCTGGACGTCGGATTTCAGTGGGCTCTTGGCCTCTGATCCCGGTCCGATCGTGACATTGACGCCGAGGGTGTCCGTTTGGCTGACCATGTCCGCCGAGGACTGCGTCCAGTTCATGGAGCAGCTCAGGTTACCGCCGGAAGGCCCGCTGGAGTTCGTGCAGACGGGAGAGGAGTTCTGCTGGTCACTCGATGTGGAAACGAGCTGGTAGGGCCCGAGGTGGGCGGGCTGGGAGTCGTCGGTGATGGTGTACGAACTCGCCGTGATGACGCCGGATCCCTTGTCGCGCTGGGTCAACGCGTACTGCGTCGCCAGATCGTCGAGGGTCGGGCCGCTCGCACCGTCACCGGGGGCCGCGGTCGCGGTCCACTGCTCATTGGTGGCGCCCCCGCCGGCGCCCACTCCATCGGCGCAGCCAACGGAATTCATCTGGAGGGCGGCACCGCCGGCGTAGGGGGAGGCGTACTGGTCCCAGTGCGACGTGATGCATTCGTCGTTGTCGACGCGCCGGATCAGGTAGGTGTTGGCCGGGGTGTTGTTGACCGGCTGGGCGTAGAACAGCTGCTTCTGGTCCGTGGCATCGCAGGTGACGTTCATGGTGAGGTAGCCATTGTCGTCAATTTCGACGCAGCCGCTCTTGCTGGGGATGTTGTTGGCGATCTGGAAGCTGCCGTCGTTGTCGGGGCTGGGCTTGAAGCTCCACTGATCGCTCGGCACCGTGCCCTTGTCCGAGGGCCGCAGGACGACGTCGTTGCTGTCCGACGAGCCGTCATTCAGCAGGTCAACGGCACCATTCGGGTTCCCGGTAACCGCTATCCCGGAGACATCGTGCTGCACGGCGGCGATGGTCATGCACCCGGTGTTGGAACTCTTGTCACACGAGGGGTCTTCTGCATGAGCGGGCGCGGTGGCCAGCAGTGACAGCGGAATGGTGAGTGCGACCGCCAGGAACGCAGGAATTCTTCGCGTCGCACTTCGCGGGACTTGTTCAGTGGGCATGAGCCACTTCCCCTTCGTTTTTTCTTCGTGTTTCCGGCACTGCGACCACCTGGCGCTGAGCCGGGTCAGGTGCCCCCGAGCGGACCCTGAGCGGACCCTGAGCGGACCCTGAGCGGTACTCGCGGCACGGCCTCCAGCCCCAAGCCGAAGACCCTGGCCGGACACCGGTTCACCCCGTGCTCCCGGGCCACCGTGGCGGCATCAACGTAGGCGCGGGCAGCCGGAGGTACATCCACCATCTGAGGGAGATAGTTCGCGATTCAAGTGCCGGACGGTATGCGTTCAGCGCAGCTCCAGGCCGAGTTCCCCCTGCGCAGCACGGTCGCCTGTTCGGGCGTGGTGGAAACGAAGTGGAACAAAGGCGGGGCGGACCGCCTCACGCTTCGCCGTGGGGAGGTTGTCCTCCGAGACGTCGCGAGGGCCCTCCCCGGGTGTGCGGGAAGGGCCCTCGGCTGTACGTGTACGGGGTCAGATGGCCTGCCCCTTGGCGTACTCCACGAAGTGAGCCCACTGCGGGGCGGGGAAGGCGAGCGCCGGGCCGTTCAGGTTCTTGCTGTCCCGAACGGGCACGACACCGTGGGCCGCCGCGTGCTCCGGTGCCCACTCGATGCACTGTCCGCCGTTTTCGCTGTACGAGGATTTGACCCATCGGAGGGGTTCGGTCACGGGGTGCCCTTTCGTAGCTGATTGATCATGGCCACGGACGCCGCTTGAGAGGGGGCGTCGGCCTGTAGCTGATGGTAGGCCGTCAGTATGGGCAGCACCGAGGTGCTTTCCCGCTCAAGATGGCCCCGTTGAGACGACTCCGCGTACGACATGAGCGAGCGATCCGGCAGCGTCAGCACCGTGATCGGCAGGCTGAACGGGCGGCGCTCTCCCATGTCGAACGGGGCGACGTGGAGAACCGTGTTCGGCAACTCGGCGAACTCGAGCAGCCGCGCCAACTGCGCGTCCATGATGGCGGATCCGCCGATGGGTCGACGGATGCAGCTCTCGTCCAGCACCACGAAGACCAGCGGCGAGGGCGTACGAACCAGTTTCGCCTGCCGTTCCGCCACGAGTGACATCCGCTCGTGCGCCTGCTCGGGCGTGATCGCTCCGCGCTTGACGGCGCTCTCGACGATTACGGACGCGTATTCCGGTGTCTGGAGCAGGCCAGGAATGACGCCCACTTCGTACAACCGGATCTCCGCCGCCCGGCCCTCGTGGCTGACGTACTCCGGGAAGCCTTCCAACAGGCTGCCGTGCCGGATCTCGCGCCACTGACGTTCGAAGGTGTCCACGGTGCCTTCGATGCCGAATGCTCGGTCGGCACTGCGCGAAAAGCGCAAAGTCGGGGGCTTGCGACCAGTTTCGACCGCTGACACGTGCGTACTGGAGTACCCCAGCCGCTCGGCAAGCTCCTCTTGTGTCCAGCCGCGTGCTTCCCGCGAGCTGCGTAGACGCGCCCCGAACGCTTCCCGAGGGCTGTGGTCCGGCGTCAACTCCTTGCGATTCAACGAGCTTTCACCAACGCTTCCTCCTCCTCTAACAGGTTGAACAGCTTCCGACTCTAGGTCAGTCTGAGCCGCCCTGGTAGTGGAATGACTACAGAGAGGAGTCGGCGTTGAGCCGGAAAGGCACTCCCCCCGATCCCCCCACTCCCACCGCTCAGCACCCCAGCGACGCGGACGACCCGACCGGCGGGCCCGTGCCCCTGCCCGTGGACGGCTGCGTGCCCAACAGCCCTGCTGCCGACGACGATCCGGAGCACGAGCGGGCCGCCGGCAACGACAACGACAGCGACCGCGAAAACGACAGCGAAGCCTTGACCCGCCTTCGCGCACGCATGCATCAGGACTACGCGCGGTGGCAGCAGTACGGACCGCTGGGGCGGTCGCTGTGAGCTGCGACGAGTGCCGGAGGCTGCGCGCCGAACTGGCAGCTGCCGTGAGGAACGGCGACAAGTCGAAGGCCGTCGACTGCCGTGTGTTGCTGCGGCGGCATCCTCAGCACGACGGAGTGCCGGTGGAGAGCGAGGCGGAGCAGTGGGGCTCCCGGCCGTAGCGACCACCACCGCCGACCCCTTCGCGGGCACGCCGTACGAGAACAGCCCTCAAGGGCCATGGACTCCGCACGGGGGTGCGCTGGACGTGAAGTCCGGTGTGGTCTACATCCCCCGCCCCGGTTCCCTGGATCCGGACGACAGACCCCTCCGCCACCGGCGTGGACGGGGCGTCACTCCGCTTATGGGCCGGGCCGGGCCCGAACCGGGCCGAGCCCGGCAAGAGAGAGGAGATCGCGCAATGATCGCGCCCACCGAAACGACCGAGACCGACACCGAGACCAAGAGCGACACCGAGACCGACACCGCGCCCGAACGGCGTGCCCTCGCCGACCGGCTGGAGAAGGCCGGAGTCCTCACCACTCCCGCATGGCGCGCGGCGGTGGAAGCCGTACCGCGTGAGCTGTTCCTGCACCCTGGAGTGTTCCTGCCCGAGGAGGGCGGCCGGTGGCGGCCGGTGACCGCACTCGGGTCCGATCCGGCCGAGTGGGCACAGATCGCCTACAGCGACCGGTCCCTGACCACACAGCTCGACGGACACCTGACCGCCGACCAGGTCAGCGCTCCGGTGACGGGCTCGCCCACGTCGTCGTCCACCGCCCCGGTCACCGTGCTGGACATGATCGAGCGCCTGGAGGCCGACGCCGGACACCGCGTGCTGGAGATCGGCACGGGCACCGGCTATTCCGCGGCCCTGATGTGTCACCGGCTCGGTGCGGACAACGTGACGACGGTGGAGGTTGACCCCGCCGTGTCGGCCCGCGCGGACGCCGCGTTGAAGACGGCCGGATTCGAGACGTGGACCGTGACCGGGGACGGGCTGCTCGGCCACCCCCGCCGCGCCCCGTACGACCGTGTCATCGCCACCTGCGCCGTCCGCCGGATCCCCTACACCTGGATCAGGCAGACCGAGCCGGGCGGCATCATCCTGGCCACCGTCGGCGGCTCCTGGGGCTACGGCACGGGCCTGGCCAAGGTCGTCGTGGGCGCGGACGGCACCGCCGAGGGAAGGATCACCGGCCGCTCCTCCTTCATGCAGGCACGCTCCCAGGCCGCACCGCCGGTCTCCGGAGATCTGTCCGCCCGCGCGGCCTACGCCGACAGCGAGCGGCAGGCAGACTTTCCGCCCACCCTGCTGGAAGAGTGGATGCCCGCTTTCCTCGCCCAGCTCGCCGCGCCGGGGGCTCAGTTCGTCCGCGCTACAACACCCGAAGGTGGCCGGCTCCTGTACGTCTTTGATCCGGAGCGCGAGTCCTTCGCCGAGTTCAGCGGCGCCGGCGATGCCTGGACGGTCCGCCAGGGCGGCCCCGTGGCCCTGTGGGACGACGTCGAACGGGCTCTGGCCTCATGGCAGAACGCGGGCCGCCCCGACATTTCCGCCGTACGGCTCCACATCACGGACACGTCCCACACGTACTGGATCGAGGACGCCCCGTTGCTCATCTGGCAGCACCGTCTCGCGTGAGCGACGGCTGAGCGACGGCTGAGCGAGCCCACGTATCTCCCGCACCGGGGCGTGTCCGGAGGGTCGCCAGTGGCCGCGGGTGGCGGAATCACCGACTTCGCCGGGCTCCCGTCGGGAGGATGGAGGAAGCGTTTGACTACATGATCGGGGTCTCTATGAGTCTGTCGGGGCAGATACTTCCGCTGGTGGGTGTTGCATTGGGGGCTGTCGCATCGTTCCTGGTGAGCAGCTTGAACGATCGGGCACGGTGGCGGCGTGAGCAGTCCGTGCGCTGGGACGGGCGGCGCCTGGACGCCTATGCCGAGTACATCCACGCGGTGAAAGAGCTCGCGGGCCGCTATCAGAGCATCGCTGCGGGTCGCGGGCTCGTGACCGGTCCCGCGCCGCTGGAGCTGACCGCCGAGGTGCTTGCCGAGCTCGGCTCGGCTGAGGCCCGCCGTTCCGCGCTGGGAGAGACCTGCGAATTGCTTGGAGACACGGACACGAATACCGCGTCCAAGACACTGAACCACTGCCTGTGGCGGCTGGAACACCTGGCGCGCGGTGTGCCGATGGAAGCCGAACAGAGCTGGGATCAGGCGTACGCGGAGTTCAGAGACGCCCAGCGGCGGTACCTCGAATACGCACGGGCCAGTCTGGGGGTGACCGGCCCGGTCAACCAGGACGTCACCTGGCCTTTGGCCTGGCGCCCGGTGACCCGATCGTCACGCACCGAGTGATGAGCCTGCCGGTCTCGCCGTTCGGGGAGGGGATGTTGTGCTCGATCTGGCGGCGTCGCACCAGGAGACCCGTGTCGGCGATATCCCGCACATCGTTCGGTGCTACCTGAAAGCAGCTCCGAACGAGAAGGTCACCGCCGACCAGGTATCTGCCGCTCACCCCGCCGTCGCCTCCGGAGTTCAGCACATCGTCGACGAGTACGAGTACGAGTACGAGGGCGAGTACGAGAACGGCAACCCATCGAGGTTGTCGTGGCCCACGCCGGCTCTCGTGCCGGTGCGGGGACCGGCCGCAACGAGGGTCGGCGCGGAGGATTTTTTCCCGTCAACCCGTTAGTCGCACCGGCAGGCGGGGGAAACGGCTGGTGGGCCTATTTCATGGGTTTACACTGCCTGCATGGCACAGAAAGTAATCACCATCTTCACGGACGACCTCACGGGCGAAGAGTCCACCGAGGCCGCCACGCACACGCTTTCTCTTGACGGTGTGACTTACGAGATCGATTTGAGTCCGGACAGCTACGACCAGCTGCTCGAAGCGGTTGGACCGTTCTTGAAGGCCGGTCGCAAGACCGGGAAGGGCCGTAAGCCGCGTAAGGCGGCGGCCAGCAATGAGGACACCGCCGCGATCCGGGCCTGGGCCAAGTCGAGCGGCTACAACGTCAGCGACCGTGGGCGGGTGCCCGCTGAGATTCGTGAGGCTTACCAAAAGGCCAAGTGAATTTTTTGGATAAACCGGAAGCCCCTCGCCGCGTGTGAGGGGCTTCTTTGTGTCCGGTTCCGGCGAGGCGGCTGCCTGCCCGTAGCGGGCGGCGGCCCGGCGTCGCGGGGGAAATGGAAAGGAACAATCAAGAAGCCATTCTTTTCCGGGGACAATCCGAGCGTCGCCGCCGCTGCGGTGCATTGTGGGACAGAAGGAGAGATGAGGGAGGGGAGGTGAGGGGGGAGCCGGCGGCCTGGGGGGGCGCCGGAACCGCCCGTTCCGCTGTGCGTCGCATACTGGACCGATGCTGCACGCGGAAATCGAGATCAGCTCGTTCCTCAAGGTGCGCCGGGCGGCGCTCGACCCGGCGGAGCTCGGCCTGCCCGACGGGATCAACCGCCGCCGGGTGCGCGGCCTGCGGCGCGAGGAGGTCGCGCAGCTCGCCGGCATCAGCGTCGACTACTACACCCGGATCGAACAGGGCCGCGCGCCCGCCATCTCCGACTCCGTCCTGGACGCGATCGCACGGGCGCTGCGGCTTTCCGACGGCGAGGTGACGTATCTGCGCAATATCGCGGCACCCCGGCGCCGCCCGGCGGACTGCGTCGCAGGCCCGGGCCCGGACGGCGGCCCGTGCACCGTCCCCCGGCAGACCGTGCGCCCCGAGGTCCAGCGGCTCCTGGACGCGATGGGGACCACCGTCCCGGCCGTGGTCCTCGGCCGCGGCCTGGACTTCCTGGCCTGGAACACGCTCGGCGGCCGGATCGCCTTCGACCTCCCGGCGCTCGCCCCGGACCGGCGCAATGCCGCGCTGCTGGTCTTCCTCGACCCGGCGGCGCGAGCCCTGCACGCGGACTGGGAGGCGAAGGCCATGGAGGTGGTCGGCAATCTGCGCGCCGACAGCGGGCGGCACCCCGAGGACCCGCGGGTCTGCGACGTGGTCAACGAACTCCTCGCGCACAGCCGGGACTTCCGCCGTCTCTGGGAGACGCAGTCGGTGTACGAGTGCCTGCGCGGCACCAAGACCCTCCTGCACCCGCACGTCGGCGAACTGGTCCTCACCTTCGAGAGCTTCCGGCTGAGCGCCGACCCGGACCAGGTGCTGGTGACGTATGCGGCCGCGCGGGGGGCGAAGACGGAGGGGCGGCTGCGGGAGCTGGGGGCACTCGGGGACCCGGTGCTGACGGCGTAGCGAAGGCCGCGCCCCTGACCGTTGGCCATGCTGCCGCCCGCCTCAGCGGACGGCGTTTCCCACCGGGCCTCTCGCCGCGCTCGCGGCCGGGCTCGTCACCGTCCTCCCCACCGCACTCCGCACCCCACTTCCCCTGGGCGCGAGCGCCTCCCATCGCACCGTGACCTCCCCCTGTCGCCGGCGCCGCGGGTCACCGGTCAGCGGCCAGTCCGTGGCCAGGGCCTGTACGGCGGCGCGCCACCGCTGGCGGGCGCCGAGCGCGCCGAGCGGGGCGGCGGTGGCCCAGGCGCGGTCGAAGTCCCGGAGGAAGGCGTGCACCGGCTCGCCCGGCACATTGCGGTGGATCAGCGCCTTGGGGAGGCGTTCTGCCAGGTCAGAGGGGGTATGGAGGGTGCTGAGGCGGGCGGCGAAGGTGACCGTGCGCGGGCCCTCGGGGCCCAGCGCCACCCAGACGTGCCGACGCCCTATCTCGTCGCAGGTGCCCTCGACCAGCAGCCCGCCGGGCGCGAGCCGTGCGCAGAGCCGTTGCCACACGGCGGCCACCTCGTCCTCGTCGTACTGCCGCAGCACATTCGCGGCCCGGATGAGGACCGGTGCGCGCTTGCGCTGCCCCGGCAGCGGCACCTCGAAGCCGCCGTGGAGGAAATCCAGCCCCGCCCGCTCGTACGGCCGGGCGGCCTCGACCCGCGCCGGATCTATCTCTATGCCGACGACCCGGGCGTCCGGGCGCACCGTCCGCAGCCGGCCCAGCAGTTCCACCGCGGTCCAGGGCGCGGCGCCGTAGCCGAGATCGACCGCCACGGGGTCGGCGGCGCGGCGCAGCGCGGCGCCGTGCTCGGCGGCTATCCAGCGGTCCATGCGGCGCAGCCGGTTGGGGTTGGTGGTCCCGCGGGTGGCGTTTCCGACGGGCCGGGACTGCCCGGGTGCAGGCCGGGACTGCGCGGATACGGACCGGGAGCGCCCGGACACGGACCGGGACTGCCCGGGGATCAGGGCGGCGGCGGAGCCGGGGGAAACGGGAGAGATGGGAGAGACGGGGGAAGCAAGGGAGTGGGGGGAGACGCTGGGGCGGCGGGCCATGCCTTCGAGGGTATGGGGTGGCGGCGGGAAGGCCGCCCGCCGCGGCACCTACGGCCCCCGCCTCGCCGCGGCACCTACGGCCCCCGCCTCGCCGCGGCACCTACGGCCCCCGCCTCGCCGCGGCACCTACGGCCCCCGCCTCGCCGCGGCACCTACGGCCCCCGCCTCGCCGCGGCACCCACGGCCCTCGCTTGGTCACGCTTTGGCAAAGTGCGGTCAGGGCGTGCCGGACGGAAATGGATGGCCGCGGCGCATTGTTGCAGGGGGTCGGAGGCGTGCCGCCCGCCCCGCCTAGGAGGTAGCTCGACGTGAGCCCACACGTGTCCCGGCTCCGCAGTCGGCCGCAGGGCCAGTTCCCGGGTCAGGCCCGCCTGCGCCTGCCCGGCAGTGCACGCCGCCCACGCCGGGTGGCGATGCTCAGCGTCCACACCTCTCCGCTGCACCAGCCCGGTACGGGCGACGCCGGCGGTATGAACGTCTACATCGTCGAGCTCGCCAGGAAGCTCGCCTCGATCAACATCGAGGTGGAGATCTTCACCCGCGCCACCACCGGCACCCTCCCGCCCGCCGTCGAGCTCGCCCCGGGCGTCCTCGTACGGCATGTGGACGCCGGCCCGTACGAGGGCCTGGCCAAGGAGGAGCTGCCCGCCCAGCTGTGTGCCTTCACTCATGGCGTGATGCAGGCCTGGGCCGGCCACCGCCCCGGTTACTACGACCTGGTGCACTCCCACTACTGGCTCTCCGGCCATGTCGGCTGGCTGGCCGCCGAGCGCTGGGGCGTCCCGCTGGTGCACGCCATGCACACCATGGCCAAGGTCAAGAATGCCGCGCTGGCCGCCGGCGACGCCCCCGAGCCGGCCGCCCGGGTGATCGGCGAGACACAGATCGTCCGGGCCGCCGACCGCCTGATAGCCAACACCGCCGAGGAGTCGGACGAACTCGTCCGGCATTACGAGGCCGAGCCCGGAAAGGTCGCCGTGGTGCACCCCGGGGTCAACCTCGACCGTTTCCGGCCCACCGGCGGCGAGGTCGCCGAGAGCCGGGCCGCCGCCCGCGCCCGCCTGGGCCTGCCGCAGGACGCGGTCATCCCCCTGTTCGCCGGCCGAATACAGCCGCTGAAGGCGCCCGACATCCTGCTGCGGGCCGCCGCCGCCCTGCTGGACGAGGACCCCTCGCTGCGCTCCCGGATGGTCGTGCCCGTGGTCGGCGGGCCCAGCGGCAGCGGCCTGGCCAAGCCCGAGGGGCTGCAGAAGCTGGCCGCCCGTCTCGGCATCGCCGACCTGGTGCAGTTCCGCCCGCCGGTCGGCCAGGAACAGCTCGCCGACTGGTACCGCGCCGCATCCGTGCTGGTCATGCCCTCGTACAGCGAATCCTTCGGGCTGGTCGCCATCGAGGCCCAGGCCTGTGGGACGCCGGTCATCGCGGCGGCGGTCGGCGGTCTGCCGGTGGCCGTGCGCGACGGCGTCAGCGGCTTCCTCGTCAGCGGCCACGACCCGGCCGACTACGCCCGCGCGCTCGGCCGCTTCGTCGCGGACCCGGCCCTGCCCGCCCGGATGGGCACCGACGCCGCCCGGCACGCCCAGTCCTTCGGCTGGGGCACCGCCGCCGCGGCCACGGGCGACGTCTACACCGCCGCCATGCAGGAGCACCGCCGTCACCTACGATCCCTCCATGGGTGACGAGCGCGACCCCTCCACGGGCGACGAGCGAGAGACGAGCGGTGCAGTGGGCAACGGCAGCGGCCATGGCAGCGGCAACTCGGCGGCCGGTGCGGTTCCGACGGCGCAGGCCGGGGCGGTCCCGACGGCGCGGGCCGTGATCGAGCGGACCCTGACCGAGGCCGAGCTCGAATGGGAATCGCCCTCCGACGGCACCTACGTCATCAAGCTCCCCGGCACCCGCAAGCTCTCCACGACCTGCTCGCTCATCGTCGGCAGGCACTCCCTCTCCATCAACGCCTTCGTCGTCCGTCACCCCGACGAGAACCACGAGGCCGTGCACCGCTGGCTCCTCGAACGCAACACCCGCCTCTACGGCGTCAGTTACGCGATCGACAAGCTCGGTGACATCTACCTCGTCGGCAAGCTCCCGCTGGCCGCCGTCACCCCCGACGAGCTCGACCGCATCCTCGGCACGGTCCTGGAGAACGCCGACGGCAGCTTCAACACCCTGCTGGAAATGGGCTTCGCCACCGCGATCCGCAAGGAGTACGCCTGGCGGGTGTCGCGCGGGGAGTCCACCCGCAACCTGGACGCCTTCACGCATCTGACGCGGGGGAGCGCCGCGGGGGCTTCGTAGGCCGCAGGGGCGTAAGCCGCGGGGTCGTGAGCCGGGGTGCCGTGAGCGGTGGGGTCGTAAGCCGTCGAGAGGCGGCCTTCGGCGCGCGCCTCGGCGGGAAGCCGACAGGAAGAGGTCCCTGCTGCTTCCCCTCCGCACGCACCACCTTTTGCGGAAACGGCAACAATGTTTGCCGGGCTCGGCGGTCCTGGCGCATGGTCGGCGCCAGGAGGTTCCCGTGGTGAACGCGGACCTGATCGAGGAAGCTCCGGCGGAGCACGAGTCACTGGAGAAGGTGCGATGACCGACAACGGCCACACCCACGACGGCAACCCCACCCACGACGGCACCCCCGCTCAGAGCGGTAGCCACACCCACGGCCACACCCACAGCCACAACCACGGCCACACCCCCGACCCCGACTTCGACTGGACCGCCATGGCCGACCTGCTGGAGCGGGAGGGCGAGACGCACAGCCCCTACGTCCAGCAGGCCCTCGCCGAGCTGACGCACCTCACCCCCCGCCGCATCCTGGACATCGGCAGCGGACCGGGCGTCGCGGCCTGCCGACTGGCCGCGACGTTCCCGCAGGCCGAGGTCACCGCGGTGGACGGCGCCCCGGAACTGCTCGCCCGCGCCGCGGAACGGGCCGGACGGCTCGGCGTCCGGCTGCGCACGCAACAGGCCGACTTCCCCGCGGGGCTGGCCGGTCTCGGGACGGCGGACCTGGTGTGGTCCGGGCAGGCTCTCCACCACGTAGGCGACCAGCAGGGCGTGGTGAAGCAGTTGGCCAGGCTGCTCGAATCCGGCGGGGTGCTGGCCGTCGTCGAGGGCGGACTGCCGGCCCGCTGGCTCCCGCGCGACCTCGGTTTCGGACGCCCCGGACTGCAGGAACGGCTCGACGCCGCGCAGGCGGACCGCTTCAGCCGGATGCGGGCCGAGCTGCCCGGCTCGGTGGCGGTGGTCGAGGACTGGCCCGGCATGCTGCGTGCCGCGGGCCTCACCGACGCCCGGAGCAGGACCTTCCTCGTGGACCACCCCGCGCCCCTGGCCGACGGGCCCCGGCAGTTCGCGCGGCAAGCCCTGGAACGATCCCGCCAGACGTTCGCCGAACTCCTCAACGCCGAGGACCGGTCCACCCTGGACCGGCTCCTCGACCCGGCCGACCCGGCAGGCATCGACCGCCGTACCGACCTGTTCCTGCTGACCGCAAAGACCGTGCACTTCGGGACGGCCGCCTGAGCGCTGCGGCCCCGTTGCCCTTGCGTTCCCGCGCCCCCGGGGGCTGGCCGGTCGGAGCGCCGGCCAGCCCCCGGCCCGCCTCGCCCGGCCCCCTACCGCACGAACTGCACCTCCGGGAACCGCGCCGAGGGCCCGTCCAGCAGCCCGCCGTCGTCCCGCCCGCGCAGCCACCGGTCGAAGAACGCGGAAACGTACGCCCGCTGCGCCGCGACCGCCCGCGCCGGGTCGACCGTCCCGATGAGCGCCGTCACCTCCTTGCGCGGCAGCCCCACCCGCCGCGCGATCTGCGGCACCAGCGCCTCCGCATCCGTAAAACTGGCGTGCCTGCTGCCGCGCAGCGTCAGGTCCCGTAGCCAGGTGCCCGTACTGTGCCGCCACACCGCGCCCCAGGACGCCACCGTGTGATGGGTGTTCCCCGCCATTCCCATCAGCAGCAACGGCCGGTCCACGCCCTCACGTCCCACCGTCGACGGGTTCGAGGGGTCGTCATCCCGCTGGGTGTAGCCCATCACCCCGTCCAGGTTCACCGCGGCCTTGATCCGCCGGTCGTCATGCATCGTCTGCGCCGCCGTGAACCCGCCGGCCGACTGCCCGAACATCCCGACGGCGTGCAGATCCAGCGCCCGCCGAAGACCCGAGGGCAACGGCGAGGCGGCTCCCCGCTCGGCCAACTCATCGAGGACGAATCGGGTATCGGCCACTCGCACCCCACTGACCTTTTTCAGCAGCTCCGTGATCCGCCCGCTCTTCTGCGCCTTCGCCAGCTCCGACGCCAGCACGCTGCGCGCCAGCCGTCCGTCCGGGAACTCCACGGCGGGTGCCTCGTAGGTGTGGTCGATGGTGACCACGGCATAGCCGCGGGAGGCCAGCTCGTCGCAGAGCGTGCTGCCGAACGAACGCGGATCGCCGACACCGGGGGAGTAGAGCACCACCGGCAGCCGCTGCCCGGGAGCCCGGCCCGCGGCCGGGGGCGCCCCCACGTGGGCAGAAGTGCGGGTCGCCGCCCACCGCACCTTCCCCCGCGGCACCTGCTCCGAGAAGTTGTTCCGCACGTCGAACGCCGCCGCCTCGCGCGCCGACAGCTGCGGTGCGGTCGGATACCGCCCGGCACCCGCCCGCGCCGGGTACCGGATGCTCACCATCAATTCCCGGCGCGTCCGCCGGCCGGTCCATGGATCGGCGCGCGTCCATTGGGTCAGGCGAAGCGCGACCGTACCGACTTGGTACCGGCCGGTGGGCGCGGGCAGCGTCATGGCATCGGCTGGGGGCTCATCGGCCGGTACCCGAGGAGGCCCGCCGCCGGGCCAGGCCGCCCCGGCCACCCCGGCCGGCCCGTTCACCCCGGCCGGCCCGTTCACCCCTGCCACGCCTGCCACGCCTGCCACGCCTGCCACCCCGGCCGCCTTCCGGACCCCCGCCGGCACCGCGACCAGCACCCCCGTAACCACCAGCGCCCCGACCACCACAAACCGCCGGGCCCTCCGCCCCCCTGAACCGTGCACCCTCACAACTCCTCCATGTCACACGCCAGGGGCGCGTGCGACCATTCCTGCCATTCCTGCCATTCCTTCCATTCCTGCCATTCCCGCCATTCGTCGGCGTCCGCACGCGCATCACCGTCACCAACGACGGCACCCGCGGCGGCGACACCGGCAGAGATGTCGGTAGCGACATAGGCGGCGACACGGGTGGCACGGCCAAGGGCGCGCGGCCGCATCCGCGTGGGCTTCGCGTGGGCCTACCGCTGCGCGGACGCCTCCACATCCCCGCGGCCACACACGCGCATGGCCGCTTCCGCTTCCGTATCCGTATCCGTATCCGTATCCGTATCCGCGCACCGCGGTGAACGGACCACCGCCGCCTGCTGTCCCGGCAGGCTCCGCAGCAGCAGCCCGTAGCCCATGGCCGCCACCGTGCCGACGGCCGCGCAGCCGGCCCACAGCGCATCGGCGCCGTAGTGGTCGATCACCACGCCACCGAGGAGAGGGGCCGTCAGGGAGGCGACGGACCACGACAGCGCGTACATGCCCTGGTAGCGGCCGCGGCCGTGCAGCGGCGAGAGACGCACCACGAGCCCCATCTGAGTCGGCGAGTTGATGATCTCGCCGAGCGTCCAGACCGTGACCGCGAGCGCGTAAAGGGCGACCGAGTCCGCCAGCGCGGTCAGCCCGAAGCCGTAACCGGCGAGCAGGGCCGATCCGACGAGGAGCATGGCCGGGCTGCGGTGTTCGATGAAGCGCGTTACGGGGATCTGCAACAGCACGATGAGGACGCCGTTGACCGCGACGACCATGCCGAAGTCGGCGCTGGAGAAGCCGTCCCGGCCCATCGACACGGGCATCGAGACAGACGCCTGCTGGAAGAGCAGCGCGAGCAGCAGGTTGAGGCCGACGACGGTCATGAAGCGGCCGTCGCGCAGGACGGTCAGCATCGAGACGGGAGCCGGGGCCGCGCCGCCGTCGTCGTCCGGGCCGTCCAGTCCGCCGTCCGGGCCGTCCGGTGTGCCCGCCGCGGGCCGCGATTCGGGGAGCTTCCAGAAGACGACCAGCGCGCAGGCCAGCACCAGCGCGGACTCGCCCAGGAAGAGGGCCAGGTAGCCGTGCTGGGCGATGAGCCCGGCGGCGGTGGAGGAGACGGCGACGCCGAGGTTGATCGCCCAGTAGTTGAGGGAGAAGGCGCGGACGCGGTCCTCCGGGGCGACGATGTCCGCCATCATCGCCTGTACGGCGGGGCGGGACGCGTTGGTCGCCATCCCGACCACGCCCGCCACCGCCGCGATCGCCACCGGGTTCTCCATGAAGCCGAGCAGCGCCACGGACGCCGCCGTCGACAGCTGGGCGGCCAGCATCGTGGGCCGGCGGCCGAGCCGGTCGGTCAGCACCCCGGCGCCCACGGACGAGATCACCCCGCCGAGGCCGTAGAGCGCACCGACCAGGCCCGCGTACGAGGCCGAGTAGCCGCGCTCGACGGTCAGGTAGAGGGCGAGGAAGGTGGCGACGAAGGCGCCCAGCCGGTTGATCAAGGTGCTGGTCCACAGCCACCAGAACTGCCGGGGGAGACCGGACACGCTCTCTATGGCGACTCGCTTGAGACGGGCCGCCGGCCCGGAGGGTTTCGCTACGGATGCGGACATGACAGTTCCCCCGTGAAGTGGTGAGCATGGAGATGCGGTGCATGGAAGGGGCGCAAGCAGCTCATGTAAGTGGCTCTAGCCGCATACGCAACCTACACAGGGAATGGTTCCCGCCACCAGCGAATTGACGGGACGCGTCAAACGACGCCGGAAAGCCCAGGTCCCGGACCCGCGCAAGGCGCCGCGCCGACTTGGATTACGCTCGACGCCATGGCCGACGCACCGTACAAGCTGATCCTCCTCCGCCACGGCGAGAGCGAGTGGAACGCGAAGAACCTGTTCACCGGCTGGGTGGACGTCAACCTCAACGAGAAGGGCGAGAAGGAGGCAGTCCGCGGCGGAGAGCTGCTCAAGGACGCCGGCCTGCTCCCCGACGTAGTGCACACCTCCCTCCAGAAGCGCGCCATCCGCACCGCGCAGCTGGCCCTGGAGTCCGCCGACCGGCACTGGATCCCGGTCCACCGCAGCTGGCGGCTGAACGAGCGCCACTACGGTGCGCTGCAGGGCAAGGACAAGGCACAGACGCTGGCCGAGTTCGGCGAGGAGCAGTTCATGCTCTGGCGCCGCTCGTACGACACCCCGCCGCCCGCGCTCGACCGTGACGCCGAGTACTCCCAGTTCTCCGACCCGCGCTACGCCGGCCTCCCGCCCGAGCTGCGCCCGCAGACGGAGTGCCTGAAGGACGTCGTCGTCCGCATGCTCCCGTACTGGTTCGACGGCATCGTCCCGGACCTCCGCGCCGGCAAGACGGTCCTGGTCGCGGCCCACGGCAACTCGCTGCGCGCCCTGGTCAAGCACCTTGACGGCATCTCCGACGAGGACATCGCCGGCCTGAACATCCCCACCGGCATCCCGCTCGCCTACGACCTGGACGCCGACTTCCGCCCGCTCAAGCCCGGCGGCACCTACCTCGACCCGGAGGCCGCCAAGGCCGCCATCGAGGCAGTGAAGAACCAGGGCAAGAAGAAGTAGCCCGACGCGTTCAAGCCCCCTGCCTGCGGGTTTCCCACCGGTAGGGGGCTTTTCGCTGCCCTGGGGCCGCCGCAGGGCCGCCCCATGCCGTCAGCCGACACCAACCCGGTTCGCAGCCAGGCGCACCCACGGGCCCGGTTCGTGCCTGTGGCAGGCGGGATAGCGTGGCCTGTGGTTCAGCCGTGACGCGGCACGGTGACCTGTGTCTTTCACGCTCACGCCTGAGCCGGGCACCGGGATACATACGGTGCCCGTGGGAGTGCATGAATGGTAGTAAGACGGAGGTATCGGTGCTGCTCGGCATATTTCTGCTTCTGATCGGGATTGCGGTCCTGGTCTTCGGCGTGCGTGAGGTGCGCGTCGAACGGTGGCTGCGGCTCAAGGGAGTCCGCGTCCAGGGGAGCGTGGTCCGCCATGTGAGAGGCGGTACGAGCTCGGACCGCACCCTGGACCTCGATGGGGACACGCACGTCGCCCGCCGCCGTCCCCGGTTCGCGATGATCGGGTACGTCGACGCGGACGGTAACCCGGGCGAGGTAAAGGCGACCTCCAGCAGCACCGAGGGCTGGCCGATCGGACAGGAAGTGCCGGTGGTCTATCTCCCCGCCCGGCCCTCCACGGCCCGCATCGACCTGGGCTCGGAACGGCGTGCCCGGGCGAGGACCTGCCTGGTGGTCGGCATCGGCTTCATCGTGGGGCCGATCTGGATCATAGTCTCCAGCGCCGGCCGCGGCTGAGGCCGGGCGAGGCCGAAGAGGGCGTGGGCGGGGGGCTTCGCAGAGCCGACGGGGGTATTCGCAGAGCCGAGGCGGGTTGCCCCGTGCCGCCCTCCCGTTCCGCAACCGCTTCGGGCACGGTCAGGCAGAAGGGGCGCACCCACCTGCCCGGTCCGTCACGACCCGGCGTCGGCACCCCAGCGGCGGATCGTGGCGTGTCCTAAGCGCGCACCGGAGGCTGGTCCGGCCAGGCGAACGCGTATCGCGGATCGCCCCCGCGGCTCAGCCGTACGAAGCGCAGGAGTTCGCGCACGATGCCCGCGTTGCCCATGCCCCAGCCGGTGCCCGGTTCGAGGTCACGCGGGACGGGCCGGTGCTCAAAGTTGGACCAGCGGGCGCCGTCGGTGTCCCGGATCGCGCGGGCGGCGAGGTCCGCGACGAGGACGTGCGCGAAGTCGTACGGGTCCTGCTGTTCGACGAGCCGGTCGCAGGCCAGGGCCAGAACGCCCGCGGTGCCACAACAGCGGCCGTTGTTGTCCCAGAAGCCGGGGCGCAGCCGCCGGGGCAGGCCGGAGTGGGTGACCGTGCGCCAGCAGCGGTCGGCCAGGGCGGACCAGGCGGGGTCGGCCGTGATGTCCCGCAGCAGCCGGAAGACCTGGGCGTCGCCGGCCGGTCCGTGGCACCAGCCGTAGCTGATCGGCTCGATCAGATCGGGGAGGTGCTGCGGAGTGGAATGCCGCACCAGAAAGCCCTCGGGCCCCGCTTCGTCACGCGCCACTATGTCCGCGGCACCGGCCAGCGCCAGCTCGACCAGGTCCGCACGGCCGGTGGCCCGGCCGACCCTGGCAAGTGCCAGGGCGATGCCGAGCGTGCCGTGCGAGATGTGGTGCAGACGGGCGTCGACGCCGGTGCGGTGGGCCCAGTGGATGCCTGCCGGGGTCCGCTCCGCCGTCCGCAGGTACGGCTCCACGGCGAGCACGGCCAGTTCGGCGTCGCCGGCCACGAGCGCGCCGAGGCCGATCCCCGCGTTGCCGCCCATCAGCTCGTACAGCTCGCCCCAGCGCGCCCCGTCGAAGCGTGACCGCACGAGTTCCAGCGCGCGGTCCGCGGCGGCCCCGGCGGCTGTGTCGCCGAGTTCGTCGTGAACGGACCGCAGGGCCAGGGCCATTCCGGTGCGGCCGAAGTAGAGGGAGTCGTCGTCGACGCCGTCGACGGAGTCCGCGAGTCCGCGGGCCGCGCGCAGGGCGGTGTCGGCAAAGGCGTCATCGCCGAAGTGCCGCCACGCCTCCAGGAACACGGGGACGATCCCGGCCGTACCGCGGTAGAGCATCGGGTTGAGCTTGTCCTCCGAGGGCCTGGTCGCCCAGGCGAGGCCTCCACCGGCGGTTTCCCGCGCCGCTCCGGCAAGCCACCGCAGGCTTGCCACCGCGAGCCCTTCGACCTCGTCGACCGCAACAGCCGTGGCCTCTGGTGCCGTCATGGGCCCACTCTCGCATGATCGTCCGGACCCGCCCAGCGAAAGACGGCCTTCCGCAAGGTGCCCCAAAACGGCAATGCGGGGCGGGAGTTCGGTCCCGCGCAGCTCTCGGCTGGGTCCCGTGCACCTCACCGGCCACGGCATGTCGATCGGGGCCGGAGCGCGGCACCGAAGCCTCACCCCGGGCCTTCGGCTATCGGGCTGGGGACGCCGGGATGCGGAAGCCCGTATTCTCCCGTACTGCCGTGCTATTTGGGTGTATGCCTGTCTCTGGTTGATGTTGATGTAGGCAGGTTTCGAGGGGGCCGGGCGATGACAGCAGCACGGGCGAGGGGTCGCGGCGCGGGCGAGGGCTCACAGCACGGCGGACCGCCGGGCAATGACGGTGCCGGCCGACGGCCGCCGGGTCGCGCGAGGTTCATGGGCGTGCTGCTGATCCTGCTGTCGCTGATACCGGCGGCGCTCTGCTACATCGCGTTCGCTGCCTGGTTGCCCGCCGACAGAGAGCGCTACCGGGACTACCAGGCAGCCGAGCCGTGTCCCGCTTCTGCAAGGCTGCAGGTAGCGGGTGAATGCCTGAGCACCTGGCCTTTCACGGTCGTGAAAACGGTCGTCAAGAACGGCGGGAGGAATCCCACCTACGAGGCGACCCTGAAGGACGAGGACTCCTGGCGGGGAGTCGTGCCCTTCGGTGACCCGGGACCGCTCCTCGAGCAGCTGAAGCCGGGCGACCGGGTCACTGCCACCCTCTGGCGCCACGGCATCGTGGTGCTCAGCAAGGACGGGGTCCGGCAGAACAGCTCCGATGCGCCCCGTGACGAGCTTCAGATGAACGCCGCCGTCGGCACGCTCGCCGCACTCCTCGCGGCTCAGTCCTTCGCGTTCGGCGCGGCACGCCTTGTCGGACCGCGAGGCTACGAGCCGTTCACCTGGAAGCCGTACGGCAGGCGCCTGCTCTTCACCAGCATCGGCGTCTCCTTCGGGGTGGGGCTCCCGGCCGTGTGGATCGGCATCCCGTGGTGGACCGTACCGGCCGTGGCAGTCCCCGTCGTGGTGTGCACGGCGGCGCTGATGCACCGCTACCTGCGGGCCGGAGCCGAAGGCGGAGTGTGACGGCCCGGGCGGCCCGGGCGGCCCAGGCGGCCGAGGCGGCCGAGGCGGCCCAGGTGGCCAAGGCGACTCAGGTGAATGCCCCTCCGCGCCGGCTGCGCGGCCCACTCACGGAGAGCCGTTGGTAAGGAGCAAGTAGCAGACGAGACCGCGGTGGATGAACGTCGCGGTATCGGAGTCGCTGCCGTCGAAATACACCGGATGCAGCGGCTCTTCGCCGCTGTAGTAGCCCGTCGAACGCAAGAAATCGGGCTTGACCGAAGTGAACCGCCATGTGGAACCGTCCTGGCCGAGCAGTTCGTGAACGAAGTCGCGCACGAGCTGTTCGGCAAGCGCCGGCGAGCGGTGGTGCCCGTAGGGGCTGAAGGCCTCGCAGAGCATCCAGCGCAGCCGAGCGAGGAAGGCCGCATGGCGGAGTGGGCTGGTCGTCGCGAGGAATCCCTCGCGGATGAGCGGGCGCTCATTGGGGAGCCCGCCGAATTCCTCGGGTTCGGACAGGAAGTACCACTCGCGACGATGGTCGGCAGCGAGCATCATCTCCTCGAACACCCCACTGCGCAGGTAGGCGTGGAGGACCTGCCGCTGGTTCTCCGCTGTGACGGGCACGTCGGTAGCAACCTTGAGCAGCAGGGTATTGCTGTTCATCGCCGAGTCCACGGCCGACAGGAACGCGTCGACGGCAGGCCGGTCGAGATCGTCCGACAGGCCGGTGAATCTCACGGCACTCCCCACTCCCTAGCACTCCCTAGTCCCTTGCCAGTTCTCCCATGACTGCTCTCCCATGACTGCTCTCCCATGCCTGTCCAGGCAGCCGCGTGAAGTCGTCAGGGCCGGGCGGCAGGCCATGGGAGTCGACTCCGAGAAATCCTCAACTGCCTTGGTGGACGCTCTCGTTACTCTGGCGGTATGAGTGAGCGATGCATACATGACTTAGTTGTCGAACAGTGCGTGGACTGCGCTCCTGTCCCCGAAGGCCTGGTCAAGTTCGTCTATGTCACGGCCGGGGGCGAGGTCTTCCATCGCTCTTCGGCCTGCAAGGCCCTTGACGAAGGGCAGGAGTACGCCCTTGACCTCGGGATGAAAATCCACCCTCGACGTCGAGTCGCGCTGGCCGAGGCCGTGGGGGAGGGGCGTGGCGCGTGTGCCTATTGCTTCGGGGACTACCGGCCCGCATGAGTGTGGGAGGGCCGGTACCCGGGCCCGTTCCCCGTCGCCGCTCGCCACGCCGCCCGATTCACGCCGGCAATTCCCGGTCCCCTTGCCACGCCACATACGTCATCGCGGCGAGGCCGCCGTGGGCCAGGCCCTTGTAGGTCACCGTCCGGCTGGGGCCGAGTTCGTGGGCGAGCTGCCTGGCCAGGTCTCTGCCCTCGTGGAACAGGCGCTGCCAGGTGTCGTCGTACTTGCCCTCCACCCGGTCGCGGATGTGGAGGTTCAGGGTGGTGTTGATTTCGTCCGCCCAGCCGTACAGGGCGGCGACGAGGCTGTCGGACAGGTTCAGGGCGGCGGCAGGGTCATCGGGGAAGAAGTCGCCGAACCCGTCGGAGCGCAGCGGGCCGAACTGGAACTCGCCCTCGACGGTGAGGTTCACCGGGTGCGGAGGCGTGCCGTGGATGTCGCGCTCCCAGTGCAGGCGTTCGCAGTCCCAGCACACCCACTTCGATGTCCGGTGACGCTCGTCCCAGTAGCGCACAGCCCACGACGGCCCGAGGTGCGCGGCCAGTCGCCGAGCCGCCACCAGACCCTGTTTGACGTGCTTCCGCAGGTCCGGGCGGGAGGGGAAACCGCCGGCCGGACGGGACTGGGACCACGAGTGCAGTGCGTGGGCCAGGTCTTCCGGCAGCCCCAGGGCGGGGTCGTCCAGCGGCACATTGCCGGTGAAGGTCTCGATGTCCTCGTGCGTCCCGTGCCCGTACGGCTCGTACAGGGGTGAGGGCTCGGAGCGGGCCTGGGCGAGGAGGTAGCGCGGTCCTTCGAGGGGCATGCGGATCTCCGCGATCGTGTTGGGAGGCGGCCCATAGGAGTGGATGGCTGTCGAACCAGGGCGCCGGGTCCCAGCCTGTGGAGAGGCCCCACCTCAGGGAGAGGGGTCATCGGACCGTCCTGTGGGGAAGGCACGCCCTGCGGGGAAGGCGCGCCCTGGGCTTCGGCCCCGCCTCGTGGGCCGAGTTGCCCGGTGCATCGGAAGTTTATGGGGCGGGGATGCGGCGCGATGAGTGCTTCCGCCGATCGGTCGGGGCAGGGGAGTCCGGCCGTACGAGTCTCCTCTGGACGAGCCGAGCCGAGCCGAGCCGAGCCGAGCCGCCGAGCCGAGCCAGCCGAGCGGGGCCGCACCCGGGCCGAGCCAGGCCCGACCGGCCCCGGCCGGGTACGGCCGCGCCACGCGAGATGAGCCGTCGGGCTTGGGGCGAGGACCGCGGCGTCCGGATGCAGCATGGAGGGAGGGGCGCGGGGAGCGCCGGGGGGCTCGGGGCGACTGATCGCCCACGACCGGAAGGATGAGCCCGATGCCCAAATTCATGGACGTTCATCACGGTATGAAGGGTCTCGGCCCCGATGACATCAAGGCGGCGCACCAGGCCGATCTCGCCATTCAGAGCGAAGAAGGTGTGACCTTCGAGCACGCCTGGGCCGACACCGAATCCGGGGATGTCTTCTGCCTGTCGGACGCGCCGTCGGCGGGGGCCGTGCAGCGCATTCACGAGCGGGCCGGCCACAAGGCCGACGAGATCCACCCGCTGTCGGTCTCGCTCTGACCTACCGCTGACCGGCCGCGAGACGGCCAAGTCTCTCGAGTTCCCGGCGAGGCGGGTGGTCCGGTGCTCGGGAGGCGCCCACCGTCTTCGCATCGATCAAGATCGCCGCTGTCCTCTGCGTGGTCAGGCAAGCGTGGCGGAGGGCCGAGGCAGGCGGGGTGGCGTCGGGACTCTCTGCGACTGCACGGGCCTCAGCCGTCATGGACGCTCTATGGGCCAGATCGCGTACGGATTCTCGGTGACCAGCGGCCGTTCGACGAGCCGGCGGGCGGCCGCCTGGTGGGCCGGCCCCGCGGCCTGGGTGGCCAGGTCGAGGTCGAAGGCGTCCAGCAGGCCGGCGCTGCGCAGGACGTGGCGCTCGTCGGCGGTGAGGTCGGACAGGGCGCGGGCGATGAGGGCGGGGAAGGTGTGGTCGAAGTCGGCGGGGGAGAGGCTGCGACCGGTGCGGCGGATCTCCAGGAAGCGGGCGACGGCCAGGTCCAGGTGGAGCGGCAGGCCGTGCGAGCGCTGGGTGATCACGGACCCGCTGCCGCCTGGCGCCGATTCCGACGCCGTCAAGGACGCCTACCGCAGCGACATCGACCGCATCAGCGCCCAGGGGGCTACCGCCTCGTCAACGTCGTACGGCTGGACCACCGGACGAACCGGTGGTGCCGCCTTGCTCCGGCCGGACGGTCTACGTCCGTTGCGCCAGCGCCTGCCGGTCTTCGAGTTCACTCCGACGATCCGGCAGGCGTCCTCGTTGCTCACAATCCTGCTGCATGAGCTGGAGGCCCGTCCGACCCGGTAAATAGAACGGTCGGTATACAGTAGATAGAACGGTCCGTATAGTTGTTCTGGTGAACGTCCACGGAGCTGAACCACCGCCCCGGCCCTCCGCCCGGAACAGGCTGCTGACCGCGGCCGACGACCTCTTCTACGCCAAGGGCATCGAGACCACCGGGGTCGACGCCCTCATCGAGGCCGCCGATGTCGCGCGGATGACCTTCTACAAGCACTTTCGAGGCAAGGATGCCCTGGTAGTCGCGTATCTGGAGGAGCGGGACGCCCGCTGGCGCAAGCTGCTGGACCTCACCTGGGAGGCAGCCGGTGACGACCCGCGCGACCGGCTCCTCGCCGTCTTCGACGCGCTGGGGATCTGCCACTCCGAGCGCGGCTTCCGCGGCTGCTCCTTCGCGAACGCCGCGGCCGAACTGGCCCATCGAGATCACCCCGCCCGGACGATCGTGACGGCCCACAAGGCCGAGCTCCGCGAGGACATCAGCTCGCTCGTCCACCGAGCCGGCTATGAAAACGCGGCAGACCTGACCGACACCCTCCTCATGCTCTACGAGGGCGCGACCACCACCCAGGCACTGGGGACGGTGGAGGACGCCATCAGCAAGGCCCGCGCAGCCGTGGCGCGGCTCCTGGGGACCTGGCCCCGCCGGGAGGGCGGTAGTTGAGCGGCCGACGGAGTCTCCCAGCCCCCCCGCACGGTTGGCAACAGAACGTCTCGTTGAGAAAGGCCGTTTTTTATGGATCAGGACCAGGTACCGGACCAGCACCGGGAATTACAGTGGCCGTCGGCCGCGTGGAAGGTCGGCATCGCGGGGGTGGCAGCCCAGGGCGTGACCTTCGGGTTCGCCCGGTACGGATACGGTCTCTTCCTGCCGGAGATTCGTAACGAATTCGATCTTTCGGTCTCGCTGGTGGGCCTGATCGGCAGCGCCACCTACATCAGCTATCTCATCGCGCTGCTCATCGTCGGCGTCCTCTCGGCGCGCTTCGGCCCGCGGCCGCTGGTGATCGCGGGCGGTCTCTCCGCCGCGGCCGGCATGCTGCTGGTGGCCTACGCGGAGGGCACCGGCATGCTGGTCGCCGGCCTGGTCATGGCCGGACTCAGCCCGGGCTTCGCCTGGGCGCCGTACTCCGACGCGGTGGACCGCATGGTGCCCGAGCGGCAGCGCGAACGCGTCATGGCGCTGATCCCCAGCGGCACGGCCTTCGCCGTCGTCGTGGCAGGCCCGCTGGCCATCATCGCCAAGGGCCCTGCCTGGCAGTACGCCTGGACCGCGTTCGCCGTGGCCGCGCTGGCCGTGACCCTCTACAACGCCCGCATCCTGCCCGGTGGTCCGCACCGCAGGACCACGGAAGGCTCCGCGCAGCGCATGAGCCTGCGCTGGTTCGCCCGCGTCCAGGCCGTGCCGCTCTACCTGACGGCGCTGTCCTATGGCCTCATCGGCGCGGTCTACTGGATGTTCGCGGTGGACGCCGTCTCCCAGGACCTCAAGGAGGGCGACCCCACCGGCCCGCTGTTCTGGACGCTGATGGGCCTGGCCGGTACGGCCGGTGTGTTCACCGGTGTGCTCATCGCGCGGCAGGGCCTGCGGCGTACGCAGGTCTATCTGTTCCTCGCCATGGCTGCCGCCATCGCACTGCTGGGCATCGCGCCGGGCGCGATCCCGGCCGTGGCCGCCTCCGCGGTCCTCTACGGCCCCGCGTTCATGGCCGGTTCGGGCCTGCTCGCGGTCTGGAGCTATCAGGTCTTCCCCGAGCAGCCCTCGACCGGCTTCAGCTCCGCCGTGTTCTTCCTCGGCATCGGAACCGTCGTCGGCCCGGCGGCCCTTGGGGCCTTCGCCGATCACTACAGCCTCCGGGCGGCGTTCCTGCTCACCGCCGCGATCACCCTGCTGACGCTGTTGGTCAGGCCGAGCCGGCGGCAGAACCGGATCGCCGCCCCCGCGGAGCCGGCCGCCGCGCACGCCCCGGCCGTCGGCGACGAGGCACGGATGGGCTGACGGCGAAGCCGGAACAGAGAAAGGGCCCAGGAAATACCTGGGCCCTTCGGCAGGTGGGTGAGTAGGAGCAGGGCCTGGGCGACGTCGGACAGCGCGGACCGCATCTGCTGCGGCAGCGCCCGGCCGAACCGGGAGGCCGGCCCGCCGCGGCGCAGGTACTCCTCCAGCGGCTCATGGCGAGCTAGTGCGGCCGCTGAGCGGGCATCAGCGGGCAGGCCGGCCCGGCGATCGCAACAAGGCCGTCGCGGTACAGCGGCACAACGGTGTGCAGCCGGTGCT
The DNA here is from genome assembly GCF_004125265.1 of Streptomyces lydicus. Classification (GTDB taxonomy): domain Bacteria; phylum Actinomycetota; class Actinomycetes; order Streptomycetales; family Streptomycetaceae; genus Streptomyces; species Streptomyces lydicus_C. The sequence continues at coordinate 3,743,122 of NZ_RDTE01000003.1, read as the reverse complement.
GGGCGGCCCAGAACACGGCGGCTTCCTCGGAGGTGTAGGGGCGGTAGTGCTCCGCGATCACGGCGAGGCCGGCGGCGGGGCTCCGAGTCCAGCCCTGGTCGGTCAGGGGGTTGCGGTAGAGGCAGTGGGTGTCGCGCCGCATCACCACCACCTCATCGACCACAGTCATCTGCTCGGCCAGGGCGATCGTCTCGGCAAGGACGGCGAAGCAGGCGTCGTGTCCGGCGGTGGCGGTGAACCGCGCGGGCACGCCGTACCGGCTCACCTGGGCGTAGCGGGTGGCCGTGCCCTGCCGGGAGTCGGCCGCGCGTACCGCCAGGACCACCAGCTCGCCCCGGTATCCGGCCTGCCGGTACAGGGACGCGCCGGCGAGGAAGCCGGCGGCGCTGGTCAGCGGCCACGGGACGGCCAAGTCTGTGACCGGCCGCCGAGGGACCGACCGATCGGCAAACGGCCCCGGCCGGATGAGCATCCGGCCGGGGCCGCAATGGCGCTGTGCCGTAGTGCCGCGACGGCGCCGTATCGCAGGCGGCGCCGTACCGCGGCGGCGGTGTGCCGCAAGGGAACCGTGGCGCCGTGCCGCGATGGCGCCGTGCCGCGCAGGGTGGCTAGCAGCCGCCGCCGCACTGGCACGGGCCGCCCGACTGGCAGCCGCAGCTACAGCCGGAGCCGCAGCCGCAGGCGCCGAGCACAGGGAGCAGCGGACGCCCGACGGGTGTCGGGGCGTCCTGGAGTGCGGGGTTGGGGGAGTCCGCCATGGGTGCCATGCATTGCCTCCTAGGGGTCACCTGGTGCCCATTGCAAGCCCGGGCGACGAGGCGCGTCAACGGCGCGTGGAGGCACACGTCAACGGCGCGCGGCGGCTCCGGAGGCGGACTCGCGCCTTCCGCCCGCCGCCGCGCCACACGCCTCCTGCTGCCGCTGCGGCTGCCGCAGCCACGCCCCGCCTCCGCGCTTACGCGCCCTCCACCGCCGTCGGCGGGGCGATCTCGTCGGCGTGCTCGCCGGTCACGAGGTAGACGACCCGCTTGGCGACGGAGACCGCGTGGTCCGCGAAGCGCTCGTAGTAGCGGCCCAGCAGCGTCACGTCCACGGCCGTCTCGATGCCGTGCTTCCAGCGGTCGTCCATCAGGTGCTGGAAGAGGGTGCGGTGCAGCATGTCCATCGCGTCGTCGTCCTGCTCCAGCTGCAGCGCGAGATCGACGTCCTTGGTGATGATGACCTCGGCGGCCTTGGCCATCAGGCGCTGCGCCAGCTGCCCCATCTCCAGGATGGTGGCGTGCAGATCCTGCGGAACGGCCGACTGCGGGAAGCGCAGCCGGGCCAGCTTGGCCACGTGCTGGGCCAGGTCGCCGGAGCGCTCCAGGTCGGCGCTCATCCGCAGCGAGGTGACGACGATCCGCAGGTCGGTGGCGACCGGCTGCTGCCGCGCCAGCAGGGCGATCGCGCGGGCCTCCAGATCGCGCTGGAGGTCGTCGACCTTCTCGTCGGCGGCGATGACGTTCTCGGCCAGCTTGAGGTCCGCGTCGAGTATCGCCGTGGTGGCGCGCCCGATCGCGGAGCCGACGAGCCGGGCCATCTCGACCAGGCCCTCGCCGATCGAATCCAGCTCCTCGTGGTACGCGTCCCGCATCTGTGACCTTCTCTCGCATCGATGTGGTGGTGTGGCGTGGTGGGAGGTGGAACGGGGTGCAGGGTGACCTGTGCCCACGCTCTCACGGCCGGTGCCCGCGCGGCCCGTGCCCGGAGGGACGGGGCTCCACGGGGCCGGCCCGCCGCGGCGCCGGTGCTCCGGAGGGCCGTGGCCCCGCGGTCGCTCTGGGTGTCCGGCAGGGTGTCCGGCCGCGTGCCGGTGCACACCGTCCGGCACCCGCACCGTCACCCTGCGGGCACCGCGCGACCTGCGGTGCCACCGGGGGTGAACCGGCGCCGACGTGAAGGTGAACTCTGGGCGACGCATCCACGGCCCCGGGGGCGGGGGTGCGGTTCACCTGGCCGAGCGCCGGAGCGGCAGTGCGCCCGCGTCGTTCTCCCTAGGGGCATCTGCCGGGCAGCCGCCCGCCCCGCACCGGCCTCCGGAGTGAACCAGCGCGGACGGCACGGTGAACTCTGGGCGACGGCTGTTCGGGCAGGGCCCCGCAAGGCTGGGGAAGTGTCCGACCCGGCGCATAACCTGGAGTCATGAACGTGGACGCGGCCGTCGCCGCAGTGGCTGCGATCGCCGGGCTCTGTACCGGTGTCTTCGCCATGCTGGCGTTCCGCTGGAGCGAACGCGACCAGGCCAAACCCACCCGTACCTCCCTGCACACGGAGGCCGTGCTGCCGCCCGGGGTCGACACCGTCCTGTCGGTGCTCCGCTCCTCGGCCGTGGTCCTCGACGAGGCCGACGCCGTCGTCAAGGCCAGCTCCGCCGCCTACGCCCTCGGGCTGGTCCGGGGCGGCAAGCTCGCCGTCGAGCCGATGATGCAGATGGCCCGCGACACCCGCAGGGACGGCGAGATACGCCAGGTCGAGCTGGACCTGCCGCGCCGCGGCACCGGCCGTGGCGAAGCGCTCGCGGTCTCCGCCAGAGTCGCCCCGCTCGGCTCCCGGCTCGTCCTGCTGCTGGTCGAGGACCTGACGGAGGCCCGCCGGATAGAGGCGGTCCGCCGCGACTTCGTGGCCAACGTCAGCCATGAGCTCAAGACCCCCGTCGGCGCCCTGTCGCTGCTCTCCGAGGCCGTGATGGACGCCAGCGACGACCCCGAGGCCGTCGAGCGCTTCGCCGGCCGGATGCAGAACGAGGCCACCCGCCTGACCAACCTCGTCCAGGAGCTCATCGACCTCTCCCGGGTGCAGAACGACAACCCGCTGGAGGACGCCGAGCCGGTCCGGGTCGACGAGCTGGTCGCCGAGGCGATGGACCGCTGCCGCCAGCAGGCCGGCGCCAAGCAGATCACCATGGCCAGCTCCCTCAGCGGACCCAGCGGTTCCGCCACTCGGGGCGGCGCCGGGCGACGCGAGGACGGTGCCGCTGACCTGCACGTATGGGGAAACCGCGGCCAGCTCGCCGCGGCCCTGGGCAATCTCGTCGAGAACGCCGTCAACTACTCCCCGGCGCGCACCCGCGTCGGGATCGCCGGGCGCCGGATCTCCGCGCCCGGCGGCGACCTGATCGAGATCGCGGTGACCGACCAGGGCATCGGGATATCCGAAAAGGACCGTGACCGCGTCTTCGAGCGGTTCTACCGTGTGGACCCGGCGCGCTCGCGCGCCACCGGCGGGACCGGCCTCGGCCTCGCCATCGTCAAGCATGTGGCCGCCTCGCACGGCGGGGAGGTCACGGTGTGGAGCGCTGAGGGACAGGGCTCCACCTTCACCCTGCGTCTCCCGGAAGCCGGAGCCGTACGCGACCGCGAACGGCCCGCCGACCCCTCCGCGGAGGGCCTCGACGACGAGGACCGCCCGTACGAGACCTTCAACGATCCGCTCCCTGCTCATCCAGCCCCGGAGGTCCTTCCGTGACCCGAGTGCTTGTCGTCGAGGACGAGGAATCGTTCAGCGACGCACTGTCGTACATGCTCCGCAAGGAGGGTTTCGAGGTCGCCATCGCGGCTACGGGCCCCGACGGACTCGACGAGTTCGAGCGCAACGGCGCCGACCTCGTCCTCCTCGACCTGATGCTGCCGGGCCTGCCCGGCACCGAGGTCTGCCGCCAGCTGCGTGGCCGGTCCAACGTCCCGGTCATCATGGTGACCGCCAAGGACAGCGAGATCGACAAGGTCGTCGGTCTGGAGATAGGGGCCGACGACTACGTCACCAAGCCCTTCTCCTCCCGCGAACTGGTCGCCCGCATCCGTGCGGTGATGCGCCGCCGCGGCGAGCCGGAGGAGGTCACCCCGCAGGCCCTGGAGGCCGGCCCGGTCCGGATGGACGTGGACCGCCATGTCGTCACGGTCTCCGGCGGCAAGGTCGACCTGCCCCTGAAGGAGTTCGACCTCCTGGAGATGCTGCTGCGCAACGCCGGGCGCGTGCTGACCCGGATGCAGCTCATCGACCGGGTCTGGGGTGCCGACTACGTGGGCGACACCAAGACCCTGGACGTGCACGTCAAGCGACTGCGCGCCAAGATCGAACCCGACCCGGGCGCGCCGCGCTACCTCGTCACGGTCCGCGGCCTGGGCTACAAGTTCGAGCCGTAAAGGCCGTACGCCCCGGTTGTAGGGGGTGTACGCGCCCGGGCTGTAAGGGCCGTACGCCTTGCCCGTAAGGGCTGTACGCCGTGCTCGTAACGGTTGTATGCCTTGCCCGTAAGGGCCGCACGCCCGCCTCGTAAAGGCCGTCGACGCCCCAAGGCGTGGCCGGCCATGCCCGCCCCGGTGTGCGGAGCCTCCGCGGCTCGGCGATGCCGTGCCGGGGCGTGTCGCTCAGTGCCGGGGCGCGTCGCGCAGTGCTGCCCTGCAACGCCGCCCGGCGAGCCGTGCTGTGGCGAGCCGTGCTGCGGTGCGCCACACAGCGGTGATCCCGCCCGCGCGTGCGGGGAAACACGCCTCAGTGACCGAAACACGCCTCAGGGGCGCCCCTCCGGATCGGGCGGGCGCCCCTGAAGCTTTGCTGTGACGGCGCCGGGACGCGGTGGTCTGCCTGGCCGTCGTGGCCGTCGTGGCCGTCGCGCCTGCGGTGCGGTGACCCTGCGAACGGGTCAGTGACCGCCGTGCGCCGACTCGGAGGGTGAGCCGGACGGGCTGGCCGAACCGGACGGCTTGCCCGACTGCGACGGCTTGGCGGAGCCGGACGGAGACGCCGAGCCGGACGGCTGCGGCAGCTGCGAGGGACCGTAGCCCTGGAAGAAGTTCTTCGCGGGGACGACGTAGGAGCTGGCCTTCACCTTGCCGAGCGAGGTGAAGGTGAAGGTCAGGGGCTGTACGTTCCCGTCCTTGACGGCATCGCGGCCGCTGGCCAGGACGGCCGAGGCGTTGTCCTTGCCGCCGATCACCACGGAGCCCCCGGCCGGCACGGTGATCGGGCCCGAGCCACCGCCGGCCGGCGAGAGCTTGGCCGACTGGCCGGTGCCGTCGACGGAGATCCCGGTCAGCTTCTGGTCCTTGTCGCCGTTGTTGAACACCGTCGCGGCCACCACGGCCGGGCCCTTGGCGTTCACATCGGGCTGGGTGATCACGTTGATGTTCTGGATCTTGATGCCGTCGACGGTGGTCGCGGCGTTGTCCGGCTTGACCTGCAGCGTCTGGGCTTCGTTCCCGGCCCCGCAGGCGGACAGCGTGGCGATCGAGAGCGAGAGGACGGTGGCGGCGAGGACGCCGCGTCGAAGGCTGCGGCTCACGGCGGCGGCATCTCCTTGACGAGCTACGGCGGCCGAACGTTCGTGCCCGGTCGCGGATGGGCGGCTGGGACGGCCCTGCGTACGCGTCATGACGACGGGTGCGTAAAGCCGCCCTAAGGGTGTGTCAGCGCCGCTAGGTTACCGAGCCGTCCTCGCGCCGCCGCACCCGACCCGCCCCCAGCGCGATCGGCGGCCCGCCAGCGCCGCCCGGGCCCGGTTGCCCGGCCCCCGAAGCGGAAGCCCGCACACAAAGCTGACGGCGAATCAAGAACAGCGGTTCAAGATCCCCCGAGCGCCGGCCGGGAGGACCCGCGGGCAACACGCCCGGCCGCTCAAGATCACCGACCGCGATCACCTACGCTCACCGGCCGCGCTCACCAACCATGTTCACCCACCGAGATCCCCCCCCGAGATCGTTCTCAAGAACCGAGATCGACCCTCCGGAACGGGGAAGAAATATTCGGCAAGCGGCCGTTCGGGTGGAGACCCGCGCGTTTCTCGCCGGGGAAAAGCAGTATTCGCAGGGAATGTGAAGGCCTCGCGGAATTGATCACGCTCTTCGGGGTGCCGGATCGTGATCAATTCAGGAATCGCCCTCGAAGGGCCCGGGGCAGCCGAACGGAGTAGCGGAACTCGCTCATCTGGATCCCCGCAAAGCGGGACATTCCGCCTGTCGATCACCATGCTCCGGGTATGTGACGGGCGCGTTTCCGCTCACCCGTGCAGCCCCTCCGACCTGCGAATACCCGCCTCCCGGGGCCCTCCGCAGCACGTTCCGGTCATGGTTGTCAAGCCCCGAGATATGCCCTGACCTGCGAAAACGCCATTCAGAACGGCCCGTTCCCGTGTTAGCATGGATAGCCACGGAAGGGGTACCTGTCACATGACGTTCAAGGTTGGCGACACCGTGGTCTATCCCCATCACGGGGCCGCGCTGATCGAGGCCATCGAAACTCGCCAGATCAAAGGCGTGGACAAGACCTACTTGGTGCTGAAGGTCGCCCAGGGCGACTTGACTGTTCGTGTTCCAGCGGACAATGCGGAGTTCGTCGGCGTACGCGACGTGGTTGGCCAGGACGGGCTGGACCGGGTCTTCGAGGTGCTTCGCGCACCGTATGCCGAAGAGCCGACGAACTGGTCCCGTCGCTACAAGGCAAACCTCGAGAAGCTCGCCTCCGGTGACGTCATCAAGGTCGCCGAAGTCGTGCGTGACCTGTGGCGGCGTGAGCGGGAGCGCGGACTGTCCGCCGGTGAGAAGAGGATGCTCGCGAAGGCGCGCCAGATTCTGGTGAGCGAGCTCGCCCTCGCGGAGAACACCAACGAGGACAAGGCCGAGGCCCTGCTCGACGAGGTACTCGCGTCCTGACGACGTCTGCGCCGGCGAGATCCAGCGCAGCGACGACGTAGCAATGCCGCGGTGCCCGAGTGACGACCGCTTCCCAGTGAAGCGGCCTGTTGCCGGGCGCTGCGGCATATCTGCTGCTGTGTCACGAGCTGCTGTGTCGGTCACGAGCTGTTGTCATGAACCTCATGAAGCGGTCATGAGCTGTGCGACCTTGAGCGACCTTGACTTATGAGGTTGTGACCTGCGGGGACCGGCAACGACCGGACCCTGTGGTGTGTGCCGGGCCCGGGCAGTTGCCTCGACCGGTGTCACGGAAGGGGCCGGTCAAGGCGTCGCGCCCGGCACGTCCCCAGCCTCCGGCCGGGGCTACCCCCAGGGCCATACCCACCTCTCCCGAGGAAACAAACCTGTCTGCGTCAATTCCGGGCTCGCCCCGGACTCCGGAGCCGTCGATGCCAGATTCCTCCCGTCCGATCCGCACCGCCGCGGTGATCCCCGCCGCCGGCCGTGGTGTCCGGCTCGGTCCCGGTACCCCCAAGGCGCTGCGCGCGCTGGGCGGCACCCCCATGCTGGTGCACGCCGTCCGTGCGATGGCCGCCTCACGTGCCGTCTCGCTCATCGTGGTGGTCGCCCCGCCCGACGGCGCCGCCGAGGTCAGCCACCTCCTCCACGAGCACCCGCTCGCCGAGCGCACCGACCTCCAGGTGGTCCCAGGCGGTCAGACCCGCCAGGAGTCCGTACAGCTCGGGCTGGCCGCGCTCCCGGACACCATCGATGTCGTGCTGGTGCATGACGCCGCGCGCCCGCTGGTCCCCGTCGAGACCGTCGACGCGGTGATCGCCGCCGTACGCGACGGTGCGCCCGCCGTCGTGCCTGCGCTGCCGCTCGCCGACACCGTCAAGCAGGTCGACCCGCAGCCGCAGGGCACCCCGGAGCCGGTGGTCGGCACTCCGGAGCGGGCCCTGCTGCGCGCCGTGCAGACGCCGCAGGGCTTCGACCTGGCGACCCTGCGCAAGGCCCATGACACGGTCGTCGAGGGCGAGGGTGCCACCGATGACGCCGGGCTGGTCGAACGGCTCGGGTCGCCGGTCGTGGTCGTCCCGGGGCACGAGGAAGCGTTCAAGGTGACCCGGCCGCTGGACCTGGTCCTGGCCGAGGCCGTACTCGCCCGCAGGAGGGCTACCGATGGCTATGTCTGAGCAGACCGGAACCGAGTCCGCGGGGGCCGCCCCGGCCGGCGGCGCGGCCGTCGCCGTCCCCCTCGTCGGCATCGGCACGGATGTGCACGCCTTCGAGCAGGGCCGTGAGCTGTGGTGCGCCGGGCTGCTCTGGGACGAGAAGGAGAGCGACGGCTACGGGCTCGCCGGGCACAGCGACGGCGACGTGGCCGCACACGCCGCCTGTGACGCGCTGTTCTCGGCGGCCGGCGTCGGTGACCTGGGGGCGCACTTCGGCACCGGCCGCCCCGAGTGGTCCGGCGCCTCCGGGGTGACGCTGCTCGCCGAGGCCGCGCGGATCGTCCGGGCCGAGGGCTTCACCATCGGCAATGTCGCGGTGCAGGTCATCGGTGTCCGCCCGAAGGTCGGCAAGCGGCGGGACGAGGCCCAGAAGGCGCTGTCGGCGGCCGTCGGCGCGCCGGTCGCGGTCTCCGGCACGACCTCGGACGGGCTGGGGCTGACCGGCCGCGCCGAGGGCCTGGCCGCGATTGCCACGGCGATCGTCTTCCGTACGGCCTGATCCGGCGGGCGCGTCCGTCCTTCGGTGAGCGGCGCCCGTGTGCGGAGCCTGTGTGCGGAGGCCCGGCATCCCCCGTATGGCGTGGGAATGCCGGGCGCCGCACGGGTGTTGGGGGGAGGATCGGAGTATCCGTGTCCCCGGAAGGCCCGCAGGAAGGACCGCTCGTGACTGCCACCCTGTCCGACGACCTCAAGCAGCTCCTCGACACTCCGGTCTTCGTGACCGTGGCGACCATCCAGCCCGACGGCAGCCCCCAGGTCTCCCCGGTCTGGGTGAAGCGGGACGGCGGCGACCTGCTGATCTCGACGACCGTCGGCCGGCGCAAGGAGGCCAACCTCCGCCGTGACCCGCGGGTCACGGTCGTCGTCCAGCCCTTCGACGCCCCGTACACCTACGCCGAGGTCCGCGGCGCCGCCTCCCTCACCACCGAGGGCGGGCAGGAGCTGATCGACGAGCTGTCGCGCAAGTACACCGGCAAGCCGTACGCCGAGTTCAACCCGGAGGCGGGCAAGGACGCCGAGCGGGTGGTCGTCCGGATCACCCCGCGCAAGGTGGTCGGCAGCATCTGACGGATCCGCCGTCCGACGGGCCCGCCGTCCGCGCGGAGGCGGCGACACATCCGGCGAATCGGACGCCGATGACGGATACGTCACGCGTGGCCCAATGGGTCGCGGGGCACTGCCTCGTTCCGACTACCCTGGTTGCGTGACGATTCGCCTGTACGACACCAGCGCCCGGCAGATTCGCGACTTCTCCCCGCTCACGCCGGGCTGTGTCTCGATCTACCTGTGTGGTGCGACCGTGCAGGCCGCCCCGCACATCGGGCACATCAGGTCGGGACTGAACTTCGACATCATGCGCCGCTGGTTCGAGCACCGCGGCTACGACGTGACGTTCGTGCGCAATGTCACGGACATCGACGACAAGATCATCAAGAAGTCGGCCGAACAGGGCCGCCCGTGGTGGTCCGTGGGCTATGAGAACGAGGTCGCCTTCAACACGGCGTACGACGCTCTCGGCTGCCTGCGCCCGACCTACGAGCCGCGTGCCACCGGCCACATCCCCGAGATGATCGAGATGATGCGCGGCCTGATCGAGCGCGGTCACGCCTACGCCGCCGACGGCAACGTCTACTTCGACGTCAGGTCCTTCCCGGACTATCTCCGGCTGTCCAACCAGGAGTTGGACAACCTCCTGCAGCCGTCCGGCGAGGGGGAGACCGGCAAGCGGGACCCGCGCGACTTCGCCATGTGGAAGGCGGCGAAGGAGGGCGAGCCCAGCTGGGAGACCCCGTGGGGCCGCGGCCGGCCCGGCTGGCACCTGGAGTGCTCGGCGATGGCCCACAAGTACCTGGGGACCGCGTTCGACATCCACGGCGGCGGCATCGACCTGATCTTCCCGCACCACGAGAACGAGATCGCCCAGGCCAAGGCCTTCGGCGACGACTTCGCCGCGTACTGGACCCACAACGCGTGGGTGACCATGAGCGGCGAGAAGATGTCCAAGTCGCTGGGCAACTCCCTGCTGGTCTCGGAGATGGTCAAGCGCTGGCGCCCGATCGTGCTGCGCTACTACCTGGGCACCCCGCACTACCGCTCGATGATCGAGTACAGCGAGGACGCGCTGCGTGAGGCGGAGGCGGCGTTCGCCCGTATCGAAGGGTTCATCCAGCGCGTCGTCGAGAAGGCCGGGGCCGTCGAGCCCGCGGCCGAGGTCCCGCCGGCCTTCGCCGAGGCGATGGACGACGACCTGGGCGTCCCGCAGGCGCTGGCGATCGTGCACACCACCGTCCGCCAGGGCAATTCCGCACTGACCGCGGACGACAAGGAAGCCGCGGTGGCCCGGCTGGCCGAGCTGCGGGCGATGCTCGGGGTGCTCGGTCTGGACCCGCTCGACGAGCGCTGGTCCGGCGGCGGCACCGACCGCGGAGACGATCTCCACGGCGTCGTGGACTCCCTGGTCCGCCTCGTCCTCGAACAGCGCCAGGCCGCCCGCTCCCGCAAGGACTACGCCACCGCCGACGCCATCCGCGACCAGCTCCAGCAGTCCGGACTCGCCATCGAGGACACCCCCTCGGGCCCGCGCTGGTCGCTGTCCTGACCCCGGTCCCGCGCCCCGCCGGCCACCCGGATTCGCCTCGCACGGTGGCCGCGGGCGACACTCAATCCATACGTACGTACCCACTCCACGTCGCGAGACGTCGAGAGCAGTGAAGAAACAGGTGACCCATGGCCGGCAACAGCCAGCGCAGGAACCGCCGCACGTCCAACAAGAAGGGCGCGCAGGTCGGCAGCGGCGGTAAGCGGCGCCGGGGCCTGGAGGGCAAGGGCCCGACCCCGCCCGCCTCCGCGCGCAAGGGACACGTCAAGAACCGCGTCGCCAACGCCCAGGCGAAGCAGGCCGCATCGCGCCGCCCGGCCCCGCGCCGCGGTGGTGCCAAGGGCACCGCCGAGCTGGTCGTCGGCCGTAACCCGGTCTTCGAGGCGCTGCGCGACGGCGTGCCCGCGACCACCCTCTACGTCCAGCAGTTCATCGACACCGACGAGCGGGTGCGCGCCGCACTCCAGCTCGCTTCGGAGCGCGGCGACATCAACCTGATGGAGGCGCCGCGCCCCGAGCTGGACCGGATGACCAACGGCCTCAACCACCAGGGCCTGGTCCTCCAGGTCCCGCCGTACGACTACGCCCACCCCGAGGACCTGGCCGCGGCCGCCTTCGACGAGGGTGACGACCCGCTGATCGTCGCGCTCGACGGCGTCACCGACCCGCGCAACCTCGGCGCGGTCGTCCGCTCCGTGTGTGCCTTCGGCGGCCACGGCGTGGTCGTGCCGGAGCGCCGGGCGGCCGGGATGACGGCCGGCGCGTGGAAGACCTCGGCGGGCACCGCGGCCCGTACGCCGGTCGCGCGCGCCACCAACCTGACCCGGACCCTGGAGTCGTACCAGAAGGCCGGTCTGACGGTCGTCGGGCTGGCCGCGGACGGCGAGCTGGAGCTCCAGGACGTCGCGGCGCTGGACGGCCCCGTCGTCATCGTCGTCGGCAGCGAGGGCAAGGGCCTGTCGCGGCTGGTCGGCGAGACCTGTGACGTCCGGGTGCGGATCCCGATGCCGGGCGGCGCGGAGTCGCTGAACGCCGGTGTCGCGGCCGGTGTCGTCCTGTGGGAAGCGGCGCGCCGCCGCGGCTGAGTCCCCGGTGCCCCGGGGCCGGTGCGTACCTGTGCCACACCCCGGGGCACGGCCTGACCCTCTGTGCGTCCTCGCTGTGTCCCCTAGGACGTCTGCCCCGTATCCGGTAGGACGTCTGCCCCGTTTCCCGTAGGGCGTCTGCCGCGTATCCCCTAGGGAGTCCGTGCCGTCTCCCGCGAGGCGTCTCTCCCGGCTCCCGTCACCCTTTGACGGGTCTCGGACAGATCGACCCGGTCAAGGCAGTGTCTTAACCGGGGGTCACTCGGTTAGATGAGCGTGGACACCAGAACACCCCGCACGCCTACGGGGGGACGCTCGCCAGGCTTCGATGACGAGCCGGGCCTGAGCTCGGTCAAGGTGCCGTGCGACCCCGCGCAGGTCATCGTCAACCACGCCAGCTTCCGCGTACAGCTCGCCGCGCCCGCGGCGCGCGGCGCCCTGGCCGACGCCGCGCGCATCCCCACCCTCCGCGGCCCGGCCGCCGGCGCCAGACGCCGGACGCCCGTGGTGTGGAGCGGCCGCACCGAACCGGGCGGCACGGCCGGCGCCACCACCCAACTCCTGCACGCGGTGCGCGACGCGGGCGTCGGCCTCGACGGCGGCCAGGGCGAGGACGTCGGCACGACCCAGGTCCTGCCCCGGGTCCGCCTCGGCGACGGCGCCCCCGCCACGACCGTGATCGGCCAGCGCGGCCCCGCCGACTCCGACCGCACCCCGCTGCTGCGCGGCGTACGCCCCGTGGGCAGCGCGTACGGCGACAGCTACCAGGGCCACCCCGACCGCAGCTCCTACGGCGACCGCGGCCACACCGACGACGGTTACGACGACGGGTACGACGACGACCGGTTCCAGGCACCGGACGGCTACGACCCCGGCGCCAAGCGGCGCGGCACCGACAGCGTGCGGCACGCGTACTACCCGGGCCGCCGGATGAACCTCGGCGTCGTCCTGCTGCCGCTGCGCATCTTCCTCGGCCTGATCTCCGTCTACGCCGGCATGGGCAAGCTCTGCGACCCCGTCTACTTCGACGGCGGTGAGCGGGGCTCGATGGTCAAGTGGCTGCAGTCGCTCGACCCCTGGGCGCTGGCCGTGCCGCTCCGCGACTTCGCCGTCTCGCACCCCGTCGGCGCCGGTCTGACCGTCGCCTTCCTCCAGGTCGTCGTCGGCGTCCTGACCATCTGCGGACTGTGGCAGCGGGTCGCCGCGTCCATCGGCGCGCTGCTCTCCGCGGTGCTGCTGATGACCGTCAGCTGGCGCAGCCTCCCCGCCTACGACGCCCCCGACATCATCTACCTCGCCGCCTGGAGCCCGCTGATCATCGCGGGTGCGCCTGTCTACTCCATGGACGGGCGGCTGGCAGGCGAGGCCTGGCGGCGTCTCGGCCCCCGCGTCGAGGTCGCCGACCTGCGGCGCCGGGTGCTGCGCCGCGGCGCCGTGATGACCGCCGTGGTGGCCGGACTGACCCTGCTGATCGGATCGCTGCTCGGCGGCGCCGTACGCTCCACGACGGTCGCGACCGTCCCGCGGCCCGGCGAGCCCGCCATCAACAACCTCCCCGGCTCCCCGCTGCCTCGCCCCGGCAAGCACACCGCCCGGCCCGGTCAGCGCCACAAGGGCAGCGCCGCCCCGCGCCCCGGCACCCCCTCGGCAAACGCCTCGCACAAGGCTCGTAAGCCCGGCACCCCGTCCGCGTCGACGTCCGGCTCGGGACGGTCGGCGGGCAGCAGCAGCGGTGTCTCCCAACAGCCGGGAGCGACCACCAGCGCACCCCAGCAGACCGCGCCGTCCCGCGACTCGGTACCGACCCATGTGCCGACCTCGGCGGGCGGCACCGGCGGCGGCACCACCGGCACCGGCAGCACCGGCTCCAGCGGCTCCGGTGGCGACTCCGGGGGAGGGAGCCTCGGCGGGCTTCTGGGCTGACCGGGGTTCCGGCGGCCGGCGCCGATTGCCCGCCTGTCGCGCACGTACCTGTCCCCGATCGCTCCGCTTTCCGTACGGTTCGGATTCACCGGCCGTGACGGGGAGGGGGCGGTCGGGGACAGGTGTGTGGGGCGGGTGCGGAGAGCGTGGCGGGCGGCGAGCGGCGGGGAGGGAACGTGCCTGGGGGCCCTGCGCGGGCTGAGGTGGGCCTCCAGGAGGCCTCAGGGGGCTTCAGAGGGCCTTAGGGGGCGCCCGGGCCTCTCCCCTCCACTTCCCCTCCACTTCCCCTCAATCCCTCAACCTCCGTGCGCGCCCAGTTCCTTGGCGGCCTCGGTGAGGTCTTTGGCGGTATCGATGGCACGCCAGTAGGAGCCCTGAGGAAGCGGGAAGCCGGCGAGCCGGCGTTCGCGGGCGAGGCGCGGGAAGGTGGTGCGCTCGTGGTCGCCGCGGTCGGGCAGGAGCTCCGTGAACGCGGCGGAGAAGACGTAGACGCCGGCGTTGATGAGGTACGGAGAGGGCGGCGACTCGATGAAGTCCAGGACGTGTCCGAACGCGTCGGTCTCCACGGCACCCCAGGGGATACGGGGGCGGGCCAGCGCGAGGGTGGCCTCGGCATCGCGCTCGTGATGGAAGGCGGCCATCTCCCGGAGCGGGAAGCGGGTCCAGATGTCGCCGTTGGTGGCGTACCAGGGCTCGTCCGGGCGGGGGAGGGAGCCGGCCGCGTACTTCAGGGCGCCGCCGCGGCCCAGCGGCTCGGCTTCGACAACGGTCGTGACGCGCAACGGCAGTTGGGCCCGGTCCAGCCATTCCTGGAGCACCCCGGCCAGATGCCCGCAGGAGACGACGGCGTCCGTGACGCCTTCCTCGGCCAGCCAGTTCAGCTGGTGGCCGATGATCGGGGTCCCGGTGCCGGGAATCTCGACCATCGGCTTGGGGCGGTCGTCGGTGTACGGGCGGAGACGTGAGCCCTGGCCGCCGGCCAGGACCACGGCCTGCGTGGGGTGAGGATGCTGGGCACCTGTCATGGTTCGCACCCTATGCGGTGCGAGGTGGGGTCACTGGGCGGCGGCGACGCCGGTGGCGAAGGAGGTGTCGCAGACCGGGCGGGAGAAGGCCTGGGCGCGGTGTGCGGCACCGTACTTGGCGACCGCGGCACGGCCGAGGTCACGGGCGATGGAGACGCAGTGCTTGGCCAGCGAGGGCCGCTTGGTGGTCGCCTCCTGGAGATGGGTCAGGGCGACGCCCGGATCCTTCTCCTGGAGCTCGACCAGGAGCCGCTTGCGCAGGGCCTCCTGCGGAGCGAGCGGGCCGGCCTTGGTGGAGACCTTTCCGGACGATGCGGTCAGCACCTGGGAGTCGGTGGCCGTCGATGCCCACGGGACGCGGGTGACCGCGAGGGTTCCGGAGAGCACGAGAACGACGGGGAGGACGAGGGCGAGAGTTCTGCCGATGCGGCGGGCTGCGGAGTTCACGGTCGAGATGGTAGCGAGGAGTGATGATTTGGCGACATTTGGTCACCTTATCGAGGGATGTAATGGCTCGTCGGTGCGGTTTCGATGTTGACGCACGGGTACGAAAAGCGCGGTTATGTCCTTATGGTGCCGTGATGGTGTCATGCCGTGATGGCGACATGCTGCGATGACGCCGTGCCGTGATGACGTCATGCCGCCGGGCCGCGATGCCGCGGGTGCACAACGCGGCGGCGGCGAATAGCGGGTACTGCGTACTACCCGCTACCGCTACCGCCGCCGCTTTCACACGTCACTCATCCCGTTACCGGCCGGGCCCCGTATCAATCGGCGAGGCGTTCCCCGGACGACGTGGAGAAGACATGCGTCTCGCCCGGCCGCGGTACGACATGCAGCCGGCTGCCCTTGTCCGGGACCTGGCGGCCGTTGACCCGTACGACGAGGTCCTTGGTCTCGCCGCCGACCTCCGCGGTGCCGTACACATAGCCGTCGGCGCCGAGCTCTTCGACGACATTGACCGTGACGGCCAGACCGGCCGGTGCGTTCGTGGCCTCCTTGGACAGCGACTTCGCGGCGGCGCCGTTCTGCTCGACGATCTCGAAGTGCTCGGGGCGCACGCCTACGGTCACCGTCGTGTCGCCCTTGTCGGCGGCCGCGGTCAGCGCCTCACGGCTGACGGGGACGACGCTGTTGCCGAACTTCACACCGCCGTCCGTGATCGGCACCTCGACCAGGTTCATGGCCGGCGACCCGATGAACCCCGCCACGAAGAGATTCACCGGCCGGTCGTACATGTTCCGCGGCGAATCGATCTGCTGCAGCAGACCGTCCTTGAGCACGGCCACCCGGTCGCCCATGGTCATGGCCTCGACCTGGTCGTGGGTGACGTACACCGTCGTGATCCCGAGCCGGCGCTGCAGCCCCGCGATCTGCGTACGGGTCTGGACGCGGAGCTTGGCGTCCAGGTTGGACAGCGGCTCGTCCATGAGGAAGACCTGCGGCTCCCGGACGATTGCCCGTCCCATCGCGACCCGCTGCCGCTGACCGCCGGACAGCGCCTTGGGCTTGCGCCCCAGGTACTCGGTGAGGTCCAGGATCTTGGCCGCGTCCTCGACCTTCTGCCGGATCTCGGCCTTCGGCACCCCGGCGATCTTGAGCGCGAAGCCCATGTTGTCGGCGACCGTCATGTGCGGGTAGAGCGCGTAGTTCTGGAACACCATGGCGATGTCCCGGTCCTTCGGCGGAAGGTGGGTGACATCGCGGTCCCCGATGCGGATGGCGCCTCCGTCGACGTCCTCCAGCCCCGCGAGCATCCGCAGCGAGGTGGACTTGCCGCATCCGGAGGGGCCGACCAGGACGAGAAATTCGCCGTCTTCGATGGCGATGTCCAGTTTGTCGACGGCGGGCTTGTCGGAACCCGGGTAGATACGGGTTGCCTGGTCATACGTGACCGTAGCCATGGCGAGAAGTCCCTTCACCGGCAGGAACGTGCCGGACGATCCGAGTAAAAGGAGTGGTGTAGTCCACCGATATGGACTCTCCGTGACGCTACCCGCAGCCGCCCCCGGTGTCAGTAGCCCCGCACTCACCAATTCGGGAACCGGCATCCGCCCCACCTGGGTACACTGCTTCACGCACGCCTCCTTAGCTCAGCTGGCCAGAGCACCGCTCTTGTAAAGCGAAGGTCGTCGGTTCGAATCCGACAGGGGGCTCTGAGTATGCCGCGCTGACCTGGGGTTTCTCCCGAGAGAGGCGTTCTATTCGGCCTCGGACTCCTCGTCCGGGGCCGTTTGCGTGCGCGGTGCGTGAGCGGACGGGGCGCCAGGGCCGCGCTCAGCCGCGGATTCTCCGGCACCGTTTGTCACAGCATCGGGTTCGGCTCCGGGGGTTCGTCCGGTTCGGTGTAGCCCTCGTTCGCGGTGGTCGGCTTCGTCGGACGTGCGCGGGGGACGAGGCGGGCGGCGGCCTCGGCGATTGCCCGGTCGGTCTCCGGCAGCAAGCTCGTGTAGGTGTCCGCCGTGATCGCGATCGAGGAGTGGCCGAGCATCTCCTGGATGTCCTTCAAGTCGGCCCCGGCCGCGTGGGCGAGGGTCGCCGCCCCATGGCGCAGGTCGTGGAGCCGGATCGGCGGGAGGTCGATCTCCTCGCACAGCTCGATGAAGCGGCGGGTGACGTTGGCGGGGTGGAGCATCTCGCCGTTCTCCTTGGTGAAGACGCGTCCGGTCTCCGCCCAGGCGCTGCCCCACTCCTCGCGGTCCATGTCCTGCTGGATGCGGTGCCGCTTGAGGGCCCGGACCGTGTCTGAGTCGAGCGCGATCGTCCGAGCGCCCGCGTCGGTCTTGGGATCGTCCTCGTACACCTCCCAGCCGCTCACGACGAGTTGCTTGGCGACGGTGATGCGGCCGTCGTCGAGGTGCGTGTCGGTCCACCTCTGCCCGCACGCTTCGCCTCGCCGCAGTCCACGGAAGACGATCAGGTGCCACAGCGCGTAGAGGCGGTCCTCCGCGACGTGGTCGAGGAAGACGCCGGTGTGCTCCGGCGTCCAGACCATCACGGGCGAGGGCTTCTCGCCGGTGCGCTTCCAGTGAAGGATGCGCTCTTCTGTCCACACCAGCGCCTTGGGGCGCTTGCCAGCCTCCAACTCGACGTGGGCGGCCGGGTTGAAGGTGATCAGTTGCTGGGCGATCGCAGCGTTCAACGCGGCCCGCAGCGTGGAGCGGATGCGCTGACGCGTGGCCGGAGTGACGATGCGGCGGAAGGGATCCATCTCGGCGATGGCAGCCTTCAACACCTGGCGGCGGGCGCGGTGGACGCGACCCTTCCAGGGAATCTCGGCAAGGTCCTCAATCGCCCTGCGGCGGGTGGCATTTCCCTCGGTGATGTCGACGTTGGCCTCGGCGATGGCCTCGAACATCTCCGACAGGTGGCTGACGCGAAGACGGTCAAGGCGGAGGTGCCCGATCCGCGGCTTGAGGTGGAGACGGATGTTGCCCTCATCGCGACTGATGGCACTCGGTCGCCCCTTCTTGCCCGCCAGCCACATGTCCAGCCAGTCGCCGACAGTGAGGCGGCTGGTCAGGTCCAGGCCGTGGCTGAGGCGCCGCCGGGTCTCTTCGACGTTCGGCAGGGACGCCTTCTCGTCGGCCACCTTCTCCAGCAGCTCGGCGATCTGGGCCAGGCCCTCGGGGTCGTCGGCGTCGGAGAGCCCGAGGAGGGCGCGTATGTGGTCGAGATCGGCCTGTGCGGCCTTGAGGGACTCGTAGCCGGCGCGGCTGAAGGAGCGGCGGGTGCCGTCCTCGCGGGGCGGGAGTTCCTGGCGTATGGAGTACGAGCCGTGCTTGCGGCTGGTGAGCTTGGGGCAGTTCTTGCCGAGCGGTTTGCCGCTCTTGGGGTCGCGGCAGTAGCAGCGGCGGTGGGTGGAGCCCTTCAAAGATCGTTCTCCTCGGTGGTGACGGTGTCGGGTTCAGGTGGGTCGACGTCGGCGAGTGGGGAGGGCAGATGGGGTGGGGTGCCGCCGCCTTCGCGGATGGCGTCGCGGTGCCGGCGCAGTTCGTACTTGGCCTGGGTCGCCTGCTCGGCGTATCGGGCCAGGGCGCGCTCGGCTGCTTCCCGTTGGACGCGGTTGGCGGCGGTCTTCACCTTCCAGCGTTCGTAGTCCTCGCTCTCCACGGCGGCCAGGGCCGAGCGGAGTTCGAGGTCGTGGGCTTGGAAGTGATCGAGCATGTAATCGGTGGCGTCATCGGCAGGGGAGTCGCCGACGAACCACTGCAGGGCGTCCCAGGTCGATTGGGGGTCCTCGAAGGGGAGCTGGCGGACTTCGGTGACGTAGCCGACGGGGTAGATCAGGCTGATCGGGGATACGAGCAGAGCCTTCGCGAGGACCATGATCTCGACCAAGGGCAGGGCGGCGCGGCGGCCGGACTCCATGTTGGCGATGACGTTGCGGGGGATGAGGTAGCCGATCTCCTCGCACTTGTCGGCCAGGTCCTGTGCGCTCCACCGCAGCTCCTTCCGTCGTCTGCGGACCTCGCTGGCCACGGTGGCCATGACGTGGTCCTCCCACTCAAGGAAGTCGTCCTCGTTTTCCTTCTCGTATCCATGGTCCGAACGGAGTTGTGTCATGAAGACACATTAACTCTGGTCACAGTGGTTCTCATGCCTGGAGACGGACGTGATCGTCGCGTTCGCCGAGGGCTCACTCATGGAGGAAGCGCCGCGTGCGTGAGGACGAGATCACTGGCAAGTCGTTCGGGATGAGCCGGGAGGAGCTGTTGGCACTGCCTGCGGCTGTTGACCTGGACACGGGTAACCGGGCTCTGGGCTTGGGGCGGAGCAAGGGGTACGCGCTGGCGAAGCAGGGGCAGTACCCGTGCAGGGTGTTGCGGCTGGGTAAGGCGTACCGGGTCGTGACGGCTGATCTGTTGGAGCTGCTGGGCCTTGCCGCGTGATCGGGCGTGCCTGTAGCAGGCGTGTCTGCGCTGAGCTGACACAGAAACGCTGGACTGTGGACAGGTGTGGACGTACTGTCCGTGTTCCCTCGCCCCGGCCAAGGAAGCGAGGAAGCCTCCGGCGGGCCAACGCCGGAGGCTCAGCACACTCCACTGCCCGCATTCCACGAACGACCTGGGTGACCTGGGCCTGCATGCCCGACGTCATCGGTAAGGAGCTGCCCTGTGCAACCTACGGCACCTGAGCCCTATTCCGCAGCCGGCAAAGCGGTGTGGCCTCCAGTTGCAGTGCCCGGCCGGCCCGACCACTCCACGCCCGAGGTCGCCCCGGCGACCGAGGACGCAGCGTCGGCCCGTGCGCAGGCCGTTGACCCTGCTGAGGAGGAGGCGGTCCCGGATCCGGCGCCGACCGAGGGCTCTGCGCTGCTGGACGAACTGCGTGCGCAGATAGCCCGATTCGTGATTCCGCCCACCCAGCAGGCGCTGGACGCCGTCACGCTGTGGGTTGCGGCCACCCACCTCCAGCCCGCGTGGCAGCACGCTCCGCGCCTGGCGGTGGTCGGACCGGCGAAGCGCTGCGGCAAGTCACGGCTGCTGGACGTGCTGACCGAGACGGTGCACGAGCCAATGCTCACCATCAACACCACCCCGGCGGCGGTCTTCCGCTCGATCACGGAGGAGCCGCCCACACTCCTGGTGGACGAGGCGGACACGATCTTCGGCACGCCGAAGATGGCGGAGAAGAACGAGGAGATGCGTGGCCTGCTCAACGCCGGTCACCAGCGCAACCGCTACGTCACGCGGGTGGTGGGCAACGACCACACGCCCCGCAAGTTCGAAACGTTCGCCATGGCGGCTCTTGCGGGGATCGGCGACCTGCCGGACACGATCATGGACCGTTCGGTAGTCGTCCGCATGCGCCGCCGGGCCGAGGGCGAGACCGTCCGCCCGTTCCGGTCCCGTCGCGACACTCCGGCCCTGCACCACCTGCGCGACCGGATCGCTGCATGGGCCCGACCGTTGCTGGATGAGGCCGCTGACCTGGAGCCGGTCATGCCGGTCGAGGACCGTGCCGCCGACACCTGGGAGCCCCTGGTGATCGTCGCGGACCTCGCCGCCGGACCTTGGCCACGTCTCGCGCGGGCGGCGTGTGCGCAGATGGTCGCTGCCGAAGCGGCCGCCGAGGAGGAACACCCCAGCGGAGCGAGGATCCTCGCCGACATCCGCCGGGTCTTCGTCGCCCAGCGCGAGGTCGACAGCCTCTCCACCGCGGATCTCCTCTACCAATTGCGCCAAGACGCGGAGAGCCCGTGGGCCGAGTGGGGACGGAACGGGCTGGGTGCCCGTGACCTGAGCGCGATGCTGCGCGAGTTCGGCATCAGGTCCGGCAACGTCCGCATGGCCGACGGAATGCAGCTCAAGGGCTACATGCGCAACAAGTTCCTCGACGCGTGGCGGCGCTACTGCCCCACCGTGCACCCGGTCGACGCCGGTCCCGCGCCCAGCTCGGGCTGAGCCCCACCCCTCCGGTTGCCGTCCTTGCCGTCCCTGCCGTGATCCCGCAGGTCAAACGCGGTGAAGGCAAGACGGCAGCCGGGCTCAAGACGGCAACGCGATCACCAACGGCGCGCTGACCGCCAGGACGTCTCCCACCTCCGTCTTGTGCCGTCCTAGGCGTCCCCGCCGTATCGCCGCAGGTCACAAGGGCTTGGACCAAGACGGAAGACGGATCCGCCCCGTCCACTGCCACCCCCACGTTCACGCCGAGGGCGGCGGTGCCGCAATACGTCGGCACCGCCGCCGAGACGGAACGCCAGCACCTGTGCCGTACCTGCTCTGACCTGCGGTTTCAACGGCCAAGACGGCCAAGACGGACCACGCCACCACCACAGGAGAACCCCGCTTGACCACCCTCGCACCACCCGCCGACCGCACCGATCAGGAGACCGGTGCGTGCCGCACGCCGCGCTCAGGAGGGCAGTTGGTGATGACCAAACAGACCGCCGAGACGTATGCGCTCGTCGCGGCGGGAACCGTCATCGTCGCCCTGACTGCCGGTGGGTTCTGGCTCTCCTACGCGCACCTTGCCGAGGTCGCTGGGCAGCACGGGCTCAAGAGTTCCCCCGTACGCCAATGGGCCTGGCCCGCGACGTTGGATGCGTTCATCGTCGCGGGGGAGTTGCTGATGCTCCGCGCGGGCCTGCGGCGGCTCACCGATGGGTGGGCCATCGCCCTCACGGCCACCGGATCGATCGGTTCCATCGCGCTGAACGTAGCCGGGGTCAGCGGGGCCGGCGGGCCCGGAGCGAAGCCCCTGCTCGACTATGTGGTCGCTGCCGTACCCCCGACCGCCGCGCTGCTGGCCTTCGGTGTCCTGATGCGGCAGATCCACCAGCTTGTTGACCAGCCGGTCGGCCGAATGGAGTCGGCGTTGGATGAGGGACCGGAGTCAGCGAACGATGCTGCTGTCCGCGCCACTGAGCCACCGACCGACAGTTCCGCCCGGTCGCCGGAACCTCAGCTCCGCGAACCGGACAGCAAACCACGCGGGGGCCGCCCAGCTGGCGCCCCGGTCGAGGAACTCGTGGAGATCGGTCGTATCGCCGCTGCCGAGCAGGGCAAAGCCACCCGCGCCATTGTCCAAAAGGCCATACGGGCCAAGGGACTGACGGTCAGCGGGGAACGGCTGACCGAGGTGATGGAGGTCCTTCGACGCGAGCTCGAAGCCGCTTCCGGCACCGGTCCCGATAGGGACTGACCGCTCGCCCCACGGGGTGACCGGAACCCTTCCGGTCACCCCGCCAGCCGGTCACCGCCCCCCCACCGCCTGGTCAACCACACCTGTGGGCGGGTCGGTGACCGCCTGGACTCCGCCCAACCTTCGCCGTCAGCCCGCCTGCCCTCGCTCGTCCCTTCCGGAGAACCACTGATGACGCATGACCCACACCAGGCCGAGGACACCCTCGACGAGCCACAGCCCCTGACGAAGTCCCCTGGAGTGATGGGCCTTTTGCGGCGGGCATTCGGAAGGACGGCCCCTGGCGGAGCCAGTAGTACCCCGAGTCCGACTCAAGGCCGGCCTTCGGGGATCTCCGCCCCAGGGGTGGCGGAGAAGGCCCAGCGCCAGGGGACGCCGGGCCAGGAGGGCGGGGCTGAGGCCGGCCCCGCCCTGGACACGCTCTACGCCGTCCAGCGCGAGATCCTTCGCCTCGCCCCTGCCGCCGAGACTGTCATCGGCGAGCCCGTCGTGAAGAGTGCCCAGCCCACGATCCGTCGCTTCGGGGGCAACAAGCGCACCGTCCGTGTCGGCCCGCTGCGGTTTACCGACGTCGAGCACGCCGGCCTTCAGGAGGCTGCTGCCGAGCACGGCTACAAGGGCGAGTCCGGCTTCGCCGCCGATGTCGTCCTGGCCTTCATCGCGGGCCGGTTCACTGCCAACCTGCCCCTGTCCGAGGATCGCCGCCGCACGCAGATGTTCCGTGCCCAGGTCCTGCGTCAGCTCAACCGCATCGGCGTCAACGTCAACCAGATCGCCCGCGCCCTCAACAGCGACCTCACCCCGCCCGACATCCGTGAGCGCCTCGACGAACTCCACCTCCTGCTGGAACTGATCGCCGAGGCTCTGCGCCAGCCTGCCGACCCGGGGGAGGACCTTGCCGCATGATCGCCGCCATCAAGGCGCCCGGCGCCAACACCCGTGGCCTGCTGGCCTACCTCTACGGCCGAGGAACCCACGACGAACACTTCGACCCGCACATCGTGGCCGGCTTCGCGATGCTCGGCATGCCCGACCCCGGCCGCGACGAGACGGCCACCCTCACCGAACTCGCCCGCCACCTCGACGAGCCCGTCCGCCTGCGCAACAGCGAGTTCGGCAAGCCCGTCACCGACCACGTCTGGCACTGCCCCGTCCGCGCCGCACCCGAAGACCGCTACCTCTCCGATGCCGAATGGAGCGAGATCGCCCAGCGCATCGTCGCCGCGGCCGGCATCGCCCCTGCCGGTGATGACCTGGCCTGCCGCTGGATCGCCGTACGCCACGCAGACGACCACATCCACATCCTCGCCACCACCGTCCGCGAAGACGGCCGCCGCCCCAAACTCCACGACAGCGGCATCCGCGTCGGCGACGCATGCCGCGAGATCGAGAAGGACTACGGTCTGCGCCGCCTGAAGAAGGGCGACCGCACCGGCACCCGACGTCCCACCCAAGCCGAAATGCACAAAGCCCAGCGCCTCGGCTGGGAGCAGACCAGCAAGGACTGGCTCCAGGACCGCATCCGCGCCGCTATCCCCCACGCCACAAGCGCCGAGGAACTCCTCGCCTACCTCGAAGCCGAGGGCATCCAAGTCAAGGCCAAGCGGGGACCATCCGGCGACCTCCTCGGCTACGCCGTCGGCCGCCCCGGCGACCTCAACAAGGACGACGAACAGATCTTCCACCCCGGCGGAAAGATCGCCCCCGACCTCTCCCTTCCCAAGATCAAGGCCCGCCTCGAATCCAGCCAGCCCGAAGAGCACCCCACCGCCCGCCGCGCCCAGCCCAGCACCCCCTGGCACCGAGCAACTGACGCCCTCGACAGTCTCCACACCGACCTCGCCGACGACGCACGAGCCCAGGCGCACATCACCGCCCTCGGCGAACTGATCGAAGCCACCGCCCAGACAGCGCCCACCGACCTGCGCGCTGAACTCCACGCCGCCTCGAAGGCGTTCGCACGGGCCCAGCGCTCCCAGATCCGGGCAGAAGACCGAGCTGCCCATACTCTGCGTAACGCGGCCCGCGACATCGCCCACACCGCCACCGGCCCCGAGGGCAGCGCCCTCGCTGCCCTGGTCGCAGCGCTCGTCTGGGCCGCAATCGTCGCGGGACGCTGGCATGAGGCCAAGGGCCACGCACACCAAGCCGATGCCGCCCGCCAAGCCCTCCAGCACCTTCGGACCGCCGCCGACCGCGCTCTCACCCCGGAACTCACAGACCTCGTGCAACGCCAGCCGAAGGAGGAGACCCGCCGCACCCTGGCCAGCGACGTACGAGCCGCCATCCCCGACCACGCCGCGCGGATCCTCACCGACACCGGCTGGCCGGCCCTCGCCACCGTCCTCGCCGACGCCGAAGCCCGCGGCCACAAACCCCACCAACTCCTCAAGGAAGCAGCCGCCCAGCGCGAACTGGCCACCGCTCGCCAACCCGCCCGAGTCCTGATCACCCGCATCCAGCACACCGGACGCAACCCCATCCCCAACCGTCGCGCCGTAGCAGCCCGCCTCCGCACCACCACCGCAGCCCCGCACTCGCCCATCGGGCCTGACTTCGCCCAGCCAAAGGCCGCAACTACAGCACCAGCCGTGAAGCAGCGCCGCCCGCGTCGCTAGCTGCCCAACACGCCGCTGCACGACCGCAGTGGAGCTGCGGTCGTGCAGCGAGCGGTTGGACGTGCGCTAGGCGAATCGCTCCCTGCTGGGATCGAGGCGGTAGGGGCTGTGGTCTTGCCCTGGGCCCACTGGCCGGGCAGCGTCGTGCCGTGGCTGAAATGCGCTCCCACCAGGGCGGTTGTCAGTGCCGTATGCGAGGGTCGCTATCTGTGAGCCGACGCATCGTTGGCGGCTCGCGACGAGTTACGAGTACACGGCCAAGGGGGAGGCACAGCATGGCTGGCGACGGCTTCGACGTAGACACCGACCAACTCAAGTCCGCCGCTCCAACGTTCCACCGGGAGTCTGTTGCCCTGGAACGGGCGACGGCCAAGCTTCGCCATGCGCTCGACGGGCTGGGGGAGCCCTGGGGTGGTGACGAGCAGGGCAAGAAGTTCGAGCACGTCTACGCCCCGCATCGGGCGCAGATCGCGAAGGCAGCCGGGGCCCTGGCCAAGGGCCTGTCCAGCATCACCAAGGCCATGAACGACATGGCCGCCAACCACGAAGACGCTGACCACTCGGCCAAGTCCGGCTTTGAGGGTGGTAAGTGATGGGCGCTGCCGACAAGGCCAAGGAGGTCGTCCAGGACCTGACCGGCATGTGGTGGCCGGAGGGTGACGAGGACGAACTCCGGGAGGCCGCCCGCGCTTGGCGTACGTATGCGGACGACGTCGAGGACTGTACGGCCGCCTGCCACAAGAAGGCCCAGGACGTCATCGATAACAACAAGGGCAAGTCGATCGAGGCGTTCGGGGAGTTCTGGCGCAAGTACCACGGCGGCGGCAAGGGCTACCTCGACGACGTGGCCACCGCCGCCCGCGACATGGCCAAGGCCCTCGACAAATACGCTGACCAGGTAGCCGAGGCCAAAAAGAAGATCGAGCACGAGCTGGAGATCGCCGGCGCGGTCCTGGTCGCGGGAGCCGCGCTGGCCGTCTTCACAGGCGGCATCAGCGGAGCCGCGGCGGCCGGTGCCAGCGAGGCGATCGTCGCCGCAGCCAGTACGGCGGGCATCGCCGTCTCCGCCACCGTCACCGAGATCGCCGGAACGGTCCTCGCCACCGCCGCCATCGGCGGCATCGAAGCCATCACCGTCGACGTGGTCGTCGCCCAGGGCGGCCGCAACCTCCTCGGCGACCAGAAAGGCATCAACCTGGCTGAGATCAAGGACGCCGGAGTCAGCGGGGTCTTGCTGGGGGGCGCCCTGGGCGGCGCAGGCCGCGCGGCGAAGGCTGTCGGCGACGCCGGTGGCTTCAAGAACGCCTTCGGCAAGATGAAGCTGGATGGCTTGGGCAACTTCAAGAACCCGCTGCGCGACTTCGAGATATCGCTGCCCAACTTGGGGGGCCCGCGCTTTGCGATGGCCGGCGAGGGGCCTGTCGGTCCGACCGGCCAGCCGCTGATGCGCAGCGCTGAGCGCGGTGGAGGGGGAGGCCGGGCACCTCAAAAGCCAATTCCGCCGTATGCCAAGCCGCTGGACAGCATGGGCCGAGCCACCGGCGTCGAAACGAGGATCACGCAAGACATGCTCGACACCGGCACCAAGGCATCCCGGCGGATGCAGCCCCCGGGCTGGGGAGGCGAACCGGCTGGTCACACGCGTGGACACCTCCTGGCCCGATCACTCGGGGGAGACGGCCGCTCTGAGGCCAACATCGTGATCATGCACAAGACGGCGAACAACGAGGTGATGGAAAAGCTCGAAGAGCAAATCTATGAAACCGTGAAGCAGCGCGGGAGCGTGGAGTATTCAGCGGCACCTGCCTACCGAAATCCAGGCGACATAATTCCTGCGGGCGTGCACGTCAGGGCCATTGGTCCTGGCCTGCACATCGACCAGACCATCATCAACAAGTAGGCGGCCATGACTGATCTCGAACTCTTGGCATCGTTTCGCGCAACTGGTGAAGCGGGACCGGTCATCAATGACTGGAAGGCCGCTGAGGAGGCCCTGAGCACAGCCTTTCCGCCTGCGTTCAAATCGTTTCTCGAAGCATTTGGCGGCGCGAAGTTCGATGACTTTCTGCGTGTGTATCGGGCAGGTGCCGAGAACGAGTACGCCGACCTGGTGGCGAACACGGTCACGGCGCGGCACACCATGGAGGTGACGCGGGACACGATCCGGGAACTGCTGGCAGAGCGGGGTGTGAAACCCTCGCAGCTGATCTGCTGGGGCGGCACGGACAACGCGGACATGTGCTTCCTGATCCCGCACGAGGACCCCGAGCAGTGGGCCGTCCTCACCGTCATCGGCCGTGGCAGGGAGTACGACCTGTACGAAGGTCCGGTGGAGAGCTATCTGCTGCGGATCCTCCGGGGTGACATCGTGAGCGAGGTCTTCCCGGACGACTTCCCCGATGAGGAACCGGGCTACGAGCGCAACCCGTGGATCTAGCGGGTGCAGCAACGCGCCTCCGATCCGGGCACGTGCCCGGATCGGAGGCGTCGTGGTCTTCGCCGCAACCTGCGACGAGCGTAACCGCTTCGCGGTCAAGCACCGCGGGCCTCGCAGCGAAGGCTGTCGGCGACGCCGGTGGCTTCAAGAACGTCTTCGGCAAGATGAAGCTGGATGGCTTGGGCAACTTCAAGAACCCGCTGCGCGACTCGAGATATCGCTGCCCAACTTGGGGGTTCGGCACAGAAGGCATGATGGTGGTACCGCCGCCCGAGCCCATGCCCTGGTTTAAGGGATGAGGCCGAGCGCCTCCGTGGATCTGACCGGGTAGGGGGCGGACCGAATGCAGTGCTGATGCACCGGCCATGACCGCATGCCGCGGTCATGGCTGGTGGGCGCTCTGCGATTGGTCACTGTGTGGCGGGAGTCATCCGTTGGCCGTCGCGGATCCGTCTGACTCCCGCCATTCATGATCCAGAACCGAGTACGTGATCGAGTCCCTCCAGGCTCCTCGTGCGAACACGTGCTCCCGAATGCGGCCTTCCTCCGTCATGCCGGCGCGTAACAGGGTCCTGGCGGAGGCAGAGTTCAGCGGTGCACGGGCGGCCCAGATGCGGTGCAGGCCAAGGTGGTTGAAGCCGAGGGCGCACATGAGGTGAATGGTTTCGGTGCCCAGGCCCGCGCCCCATGTGTGGGGGTGCAGGGCAAAGCCGATGGTGGCGGCTTTCTGGGCGTGCGGGTCGAGCGCCAGGCGGGCGAAGCCCACCAGGTCCCTTTCCTCCTGGCGGACCACACCGAGGGCGTATTCGGTGCGGGGTTGCTCGCCGGAGGAGGCGATGGAGCGGGCGACGATCTCCCCGACCTGTTCATGGGTTCGGGGTTCGAAGCTCAGGTGGCGGGTGGCCTCGGCGTCGCCGTAGATGGCGTGTACGGCGTCCACGTCGTCGCTGGTGAGTTCGCGCAACTGGAGCCGGGGGCCTGCGATGTCGACCGGGTGCATGGTCGGGACCCTACTCGCGGGCGGTGTTACCTGGGCAGGGCGGCGACAGGGGCCGCGGTGAACGCCTCGATTTCCTCCCGTGTCGTGCGAGCCTCGGGTGCGGTGAGCCACCGGGGATCCCGAAGCGCGGTGTGGACCTGCCGCACCGAGGCAACGATGCCGTTGATGCGCTGATCGGCGGACAGGTCGAGAACGGGCCGCATGGCCTCGTCGACACCGTCGAGGCTTCCGGCGTGGATGCGGGCGAGGGCAAGGTCGGTGTGGGCGCCGGCCTGGTCACCGAATGCCCAGTCTTCGGGTTCTGCTTGGCGGTAGGCGGCGACGGCCGCTTCAGCCTGATGCTCCGCCTCGGGGGCGTTCGGCAGCCAGGCGGTGGCGTCGGCGGCGTAGTAGAGCTGGCGTGGTACCGGGAAGGTCATGATGCCGCCGAACTCGTCCAGGTCGTCGGGGGACGCCGCATCGCGGGCCCGTTCGGCTTCTGTGAGGGATTCCCGTACGGCTGCCACATCGCCGAGCGCGGCTCCGGCACGGGCTTGCAAGCAAGACAGCCATACGGCGCTGGTGCCGGTTACGCCTGCCACTTGCGAGATGCCGAGGGCAGCGTATTTGGAGGCTTCCTGGTGTCGGCCGTCCCAGTAGGCGATCAGGGATTGCAGGCCGCGGACCCAGGCGCGCATGGCGTGGTGGTCGGCGTTGTCCGCGCATACGTAGGCGGTGCGGGCCTGTGTCATGGCCGATCGCGGGTCGCCGAGGTCGTGGCTGGCCTTGGCGAGCATGCCGGAGGTGATGGCGGAGAGCAGGTACAACTCGCGGGCCTGGCCGGGGCGGACATGGCCGTGTTCGAGGAAGCGGAAGGAGAGGTCTTGGACTTCGACGAGGTCGCCGAGGAGGGGGGCAAGCGGCAGCTGGGGGTAGGAGGCGGCTAGACGACGTACCTCCTGGTGGAGCTCGTCCAGGGTCTCGGGACCTACGTTGCTGCCTTCTGCCATCGCGCTGAAGCGGAATGCACGGCGAGCTGCCATGGCGACCTGCCTCTCTAACGTGTTCCGGCCGGCGTTGTCGCCTGGAACGGGTCTGCTGGTGAACTCGATGCCGTCGAAGTCGCTGTCGCCTTCTCTGGGTTCGAGCGAAGGGGACGGCGGCCGTGTCGGCATGACGAGCCGAAGCTGGGGAACGGCACTGCCCTCGTCCGCTGGACCGAGCAGGACATCGACGGGATGTCGGAACATCGCCTCCAGTACCCGGCACAAGGCCGGGTAGGGGCGGGTCTTCACCTCGCCCCCGTACCACCGCTCAAACTGCCGCTTCGACACCGTCAGCCCGACAAGCGTCGGATCACGGTCCTGTTCGGCGAGTTCGTTGGCCGTGCGCTCGAAGTGAAGCTTGAAGGTCTCGAATACCTGCCAGTGGCGCCTGGTGATCAATGTCCGCAGAAGAGTGGGCCTTTGAGCCATCAATCCCCCGATGGGTTCCGGTCGGCTCGTCGGTTCGACGGTAGCCCTGCAATGCCGCATACGGGAGTGCGAGCTGCCGTGTGCGAGGAGATGACGGTGGAGACGGCGGCAACGTGACGGTACCCATGTCGTCCACTCCGCCAAGCCCGAATCAGACGTCGGCACTCATGTCGTGGTGAGGCGCCCCGCTTGGACGTCAGGCTCGATGCCCGGCCTGAACGCGAGCGACGAGGTGGTGTTCCGGCAATGCCAGCAGCAGGAGACAGCGCGATGCGGCGACAGGCAGAGCCCCGTACCGCGATTCGGAGCGCGGAGGCCATTTGGAGCGACAGCGGCCCGCCCCTGCGGTGCGAGCGGACCTTCTCTCCACACGGCTCGTCCGTGAGCGAGGCACGCAAGTTCGCCGTCGAGGCTCTGTCGTCTTGGGGAGTCCGGGATCGCCTCGATGACGTGTGTCTGTGCTTGTCAGAGGTCGCCACCAACGCGCTCGTACATGCAGGTCCGCCAAGATTCGGATTTCGGGCACGGCTCGCCATCAGTGGATCGGTGGTTCGGCTGGAGGTTCACGATCAGGATGCGGACCGGCCGCATCGGAAGCATCCGCGCCTTGATGACACCTCGGGTCGCGGCCTGCTCCTGGTGGACGAACTGTCCGATGGGTGGGGCGTGGACGAGCAGCACGGCATCGGCAAGACCGTCTGGATCACCTTCAAGATCACCTCTCCCAACCCTCGCACGCCCAAAGGCGAGATCTGACGGGGATGCGACCTGTTCACACCGATCACGAACGGCTTTACAGGAAAGAGGAATCCATGCTCAAAGCCCGAGATCCCTTACCCGGCCGCGTCGTCATCCTCGGTGCCGGCCCCTGCGGACTGGCGTGCGCGAGCGAGCTGGACCGGCTCGGCCACCGCAACTGGACCCTGCTGGAGGCGTCGCCCACCGTCGGAGGGCTGGCGTCATCCGTGGTCGATCGTGCCGGCTTCACCTGGGACCTGGGGGGCCACGTGGTCTTCTCCCACTTCGGAGAGTTCGACCGGATCCTGGGCGAGCTCTTCGCCCCGCATGAACTGCTGCACCACGACCGGTCTTCGTACATCCGATTCCGCGACCGCTGGGTGCCCTACCCCTTCCAGCAGTACCTCCACTGCTTGCCGCAGGCTGACGCCGAAGCGTGCCTGGTGTCGCTGACCCACGCCTGCCAACAGCGCGAACAGACCCTGCCGACCGACACCGACTTCGCGACGTGGCTACAGTCCCAGTACGGAAGCGGCCTCGTCGAGCGCTTCTTCGCCCCGTACAACACCAAGGTCTGGGCGATCTCACCAGAGAAGATGAGCGCAGGCTGGGTCGCGGAGCGAGTGGCACCGGTCGACCTCGACGAGATCCTGGCGGCCTTCTACGGCGTCAAAGCCCCCGCACCGAAGTGGGGGCCGAACTCCACGTTCGCTTTCCCCTCCGCCGGGGGGACTGGAGAAATCTGGCGACGACTGGGCGCCCGCCTCGGCAACCGAATCCGCACCCGTGCCCCAGCCACGTCGATCGACCCGAGCGCCTGCCTCGTACGGCTGGAGAGCGGAGAGGCGGTTCCTTACGACCAGGTCGTGGCCACCATGCCACTGGACCGACTCGCAGTCATGACGACGACGAGCCCACCCGACGTGCGAGAGGCGGCTCGCCGGCTGAAGCACACCACCGTCGCCATGGTCGGCCTCGGATACCGAGCCCCCACCCTGGACGAGCGGTCATGGTTCTACTTCCCAGAGGACGACGTGCCGTTCTACCGCGCCACCAACTTCAGCAAGTACGCGCCTGCCAACGTCCCCGGCGCCGACACCACCGCCTTCAGCTCATGGATGACGGAGATCTCCGTGATGCCCGGGACTCGCGTCAACCAGCGTGCCCTGGTGAAAGCCGCCGATGCTGCGCTGCGGCGACATCGCCTGGTTCCCGGGCTGGCCGAGCTGGCCACAGCCCATGTGGAGATGATCCCGTACGCCTACCCGATCCCCACTTTGGACCGGGACGAGGCGCTGGCGTTGACGGTGCCGTGGCTGGAAGGCCAAGCGATCTACCCTCGCGGCCGGTTCGGTACCTGGCGGTACGAGATCGGCAACATGGACCACGCGGTGAAGATGGGCGTCGATATCGCACGCCGACTGGTCACGGGTGCCACCGAGGAGCTTCTCAGCAGCCAGGACACGGTTCCCGCGGGGAGCCGCTCATGACCACCACCACGACGACGTCCGTCACCTTCGCCGGACACGTCTTCGATGTCGAGGTGGACCAGGACTTCGCCGTCGAACAGCGCACTCACCTGCATAGCTTCGTCCCCGAGGCCGCGCTGGCCCCACCCTGTGGTCGGCTGTCCAGCATTCGCATCCGCCACAACCGTGAGCTGTTCGCAGACCGGTCCGCCCGCCTCCAGACGGTGCAAAGCCGGTGCGTCGAGCCGTTCCGCGGTGAGCCGTATCTGCGGTCGCGCGTGGGTGACGTGGACTGGTGGCGCCCTCATCCCCGCTCGCACCTGTGCCAGGACCATCTCTATGCGCACGACTCCGCCGGGCGCCTGCACATCGTCCTCCACCCTGATGCACATCGCGGAGAGTGCTATCTGCTGCGCATCGTCCGGGAAGTCGTGATGCGGTGCGGCGAAGACCGGGGCTGGACCGCGTTCCATGCCGCCGCGGCGTCCATCGACGGAAGCGGGGTGCTCATCGCCGGACCCACCACAGCCGGCAAGACCACCGTGCTCGCCGCTCTCGCCTGCCATCGGCGAGCGGACCTGGTGGCCTCCGATCGCGCGATGCTCACTCAGAACGCGGCCGACGTCATCGGTGTCCCACTGTCCATCCGCATCGCGGGAGGCACACTGTCGGCTCTGACGCCGCGCGAGGCCCTGCCACCGCACCGGGTGCTCCCTCGCACGTTCGGTACGGATCAGAAGGCGAGCTGCACCCCGCGGGATTTCGCCGCCGCCTTCGCGGCCCAGGTCCACGAGGGCGCTCCACTGCGCCTCGTGCTTCTGCCACGGCTTCGCGACGATGACACCCCGCTCAGCATCCAGGGGCTGCACGGCGAAACCGCCCGTGCCGAGTTGGCCGCCGCGTGCTGCACCCCGGATGACGAGGACTGGCTCCACCCGTGGTTTGCCTGTCGGAGCCGGTCGGTGGAGGGACTGCGTGCTCAGGCCGACCAGGTACTGGACGACCTGGTAGCGAAAGTCCCGGTTTTCAAGGTCAGCGCCGGCGTTCGCATTCCCCACTTGCTGGAACGCCTCGCCGACACCATTGCCAGGAGGCTCACGTGATACCGAAACGCATCGCCGTTGTAGGTCCCGTGGCCTCTGGGAAATCCACCCTCGCTGCCGAGATTGCCGGACACATGGGACTGCCTCACCTGGACCTCGACAACCTGTTCTGGGGAGCGGGCTGGACGCCCGTCGACGCCGTGATCTTCCAGAAGCGGGCCAGGGACGCGCTCAGCGCAGAGACCTGGATCGCCGATGGCAACTACGGCGGGCCTGTCGGCGAGATGCTGCTGGACCACGCCGAGCTGGCGATCTGGCTCGACCTCCCCCTGCGCACCTGCCTGCCCCGGCTGCTCAAGCGCTCATTACGACGATCCGCCCGTCGCGAGGAGCTGTTCGCCGGCAACCGGGAGACGATCCGGCATCTGTTCGCCCGGGACTCGATTCTCCTCTGGGGCCCGGCCCATCACCGTCAGCACCGCCGTCGCTGGCGCCACCATCTCGGCCCCAACAAGCCGCATGAGCTGCCCGTGCTGCACCTCACCAGATCCACGGCAGTTGCACCGGCGCTCCGAGACATGAGTCTGCTGCCCCCAGCTACGAGGGCGGTGGCACCGTGCCGCACACCGTGATCGCCTCGGCCGTCCGCGTCCCCTGGCACAGCCACCATGGGGGCTACGACCGGCTCCTTGATTACCTGCCGGAAGCCGAGCGCATCACCGCGCCACGGGGAATCACCGGCCAGAAGATCGCAACCGCCGCCCATCACTGGCTTCGCCGCCGCTGCCCCCTGCCGTTCTACCCGGCCGAACACTTCGCCACAGATGCACGCGTCCTCGCCAGACGCGGTCCCGCCCACATCCTCTACGGCGACGAGCAGTTCTGGTTCTCCCGCCACCGACCGGGCCCGACCGCCGTCACCTATCACCAGCCACCCGCACACCTGGCCCGCTTCATGCCGACCACGAACTGGCGGCGGCTCGCCGCACACGCAAGCCAGATCATCGCCCTCGCCCCCGACCAGCTGGCTTTCTTTGCCAGCCACCTGTCCGAGGAGCGCGTGCACCTGATCCCGCACGGCATCGACACCGCCGCCTTCACGCCGTCAGGAGTCCCGAAGCCCGGCGGCCGACCATTGATCCTGACTGTGGGCTGGTGGCTGCGCGATTGGGACGTCCTGGACACGGTCCACGACCAGCTCCATCAACGGCACGGCAACGACATTGAGCTCGCCGTCGTCACCCGTCAGGCCGAACGGCGCACCTGGCACCCGGCCGTGCGCGTGCTGGAAGGAATCAGCGAACTCACCCTCACCCAGCTCTACCGCCAGGCCGCGGCCGTCTTCCTCCCCCTGACGGACGCAACCGCCAACAACGCCCTCCTGGAAGCCCTGGCCTGCGGAACGCCGGTAGTCGCCACCGACACCGGCGGCATCTCGTACTACACGGGCCACGGCCCGGCCGCCTTGCTCACACCACCCGGTGACGCAGCTGCCGCCGCCGAAGCCATCGAAACCCTCCTCGACGAACTCGGCACCGCCGCCCACGCCTCACGACGTGCCGCGGCCCGGGAGCGCGCCGAGCTCTTCGCCTGGCCGCGCATCGCCGATCAAGTTCGCTCCGTCTACCGCCTGCTGGAGGACGAACGATGATGCTGGCCGAACTGTGGCTCCACTACGCCGTTCCCGTCCTGCTCGCCCTCCTGCTGGCCCGCGGGCTCTGGGCACTCGTCGCAGTCGAACTCTGTTCCCGTTGGCTGCTGGACCACGCACGCCGAGGCCCCGTCTCGGCCAGCGAGGACGGGCCATGGCTGGTGGTCCTGCTGCCCATGCTCCGCGAGCAAACCCTTGCCCCCGAGACGATCGCCGCCTTCACGGCCCTCGACTACCCACGAGAACGTGCAGTGGTCGTCGCCATCACCACCGAACGAGAAGAGAACGCCCGCCGGCGCGACCGTGATCGCCTTCCGGCACTGGCAGACACCAGCTGCCTCACCGAGGCACAACTGCGCGGGACGTTTCCGCGCGCCCGCTGCGGCGACGTCGCTGACGAGGTCAACGCCGCTCCCAGGAAGAAGCGCCTCCCCCTTCTCGCCGAGCTGTACGACGCAGAGCCCACGACACGCGAAGCCGTCGCCGCCCTTGCCCAAAACCAGCGGGCCGTCGGACTGCGTCTGGTACACCTGCACCAACCTGACACCGGCGGACGCAAGGCCGGACAGCTCAACCATGCCGTCGACGGCCTCGACGAGATCCTCAGCCCCCTCGGCTGGCACGACGAGAACGACGCGGACAACACCTTTCTCTGCGTCTACGACGCCGACGCCATCCCGGATGTCCGTACGCTGACCGCCTTCGCCGAGACGGCTACTCGCCACAGGGCGCTCACCGGCCGGCCGCCGGCCCTGATCCAGCAGCAGCGCCTGCCACTGCTCGGCCGACGCCCCTTTCCGTCTGGCGCCACCGGCCTGTTCCTGGCGGGGGAATGGCTGTACCAGCTCCGCCGCTCACTCGGTATCGAGCTCGCCCGAGTCCGCCTGACGCAATGGCTCACCACCACCCAGGTCCCAAGATCTATAAGGACACTGCTGCGGCCAATGATCTACGGCGTCGGCTGTGGCATGACCGTCCACCTGCCGACCCTACGAACCCTCGGTGGCTTCCCCGAACCGATGGAGGATCTGGGCACCGGCCACCGCCTCTCCCTCCTCGGTGCCGACATCGCACCCGCCACCGTCGCCGTCCTGGACGAGCCCTATACCGAGCCACGCGGCCTGACCAACCTCCACGCCCTCGCCTTCCACACGTCAGCCCGGCCGGACCGCCATGCGAAGGCCGTCGCTCACCTGCCGAGCGACCTCACCCGCATCGGCAAGGCACTCCTGGTACTCCGGGAATGGGCCGACGAGATCGCCTGGGTTACCGGCGCCCCGCTGATCGCCGCCGTGGTCATCTCCGCATTCTGGGCCGGTCCGCTGTGCTTCGTGCTTGCCCTCACGGGGGTCCTGCTGCATGGTCCCGTCCTGACAGCACGACTCAT
The DNA here is from genome assembly GCF_004125265.1 of Streptomyces lydicus. Taxonomy (GTDB): domain Bacteria; phylum Actinomycetota; class Actinomycetes; order Streptomycetales; family Streptomycetaceae; genus Streptomyces; species Streptomyces lydicus_C. The sequence goes on along the minus strand of NZ_RDTE01000003.1, from coordinate 3,707,140 downwards.
CAAGCTGGCCCCGGCCCTTCATGCCGCGGTCGTTCCCCCGACCTGCCGCGTCGCTGCCGCCCCATGCCCCACACGTGGTCGCCGTGCAGGGTTGATCGCAAGCAGCCCCGCCCAACCGTTCATCCGCCTCGCCGGCCCCTGGCGGATGATCTTCCGTCGCATCACCGGACACGCGACGACCTTCGGTAAGACTGAACGCTGAAGCACCATCCAATCCGCAAGAGGAAGTTGGACCAGAACCATGACCGAGCCCTCCACCGCCGAAATTCGCACCTCCGCCAAAGCCGTCGTCCTCCACGACGACCAGGTCCTCCTCATGCGTGCCGTCTGGGAGGACCAAGAGTGCTACTTCCTCCCTGGAGGCGGCCAACATCCTGGAGAGAGTCTCGGCGACGCCGTCGCTCGCGAAGTCGACGAGGAAACCGGCCTGACCGTCACCGTCGAGCGGCTGCTGTGGCTCCGTGAATACATCGGCGCCAACCACGACCACCCCGAAAGTGAAGCCGACACCCACCGCATCGAAGCGATCTTCCTGTGCACCCCCACCAGCGATCCCGGCCAGCTCGGCGGCCATGCCCAGGACGAGGTGCAGACCGGCCTGGAATGGGTGCCGCTGGGCAAAGTCCCTGCCCTCAACCTGCTGCCACAGGCCATCCGCCAGCCAATCGCCTCGCTCACGGAGGCGCCCAAGCCCCCCGGCACCTACCTCGGCGATGTCGCCTGACAGCGCTATGGACGGTATCGACGGCCGCGTCCCACCCAGCGCCCGCGAGATCACCACCGGCCAGGCCAACTGCGTCTGGTCGGTGGAAGGGCCGACGCCGTACATCCTCAAGCACTACGGCGACCCGAGCCGTGCCGCCAACGAAGCCGCTGCTCTGCGCCTCTTGGCCAGACACCGTGCCCCGGCTCCACAGCTGCTCGCCGCGTCCAGCGGCAGCATCTCCCCTCCATGGACTGCACAGGCCGCACTACACGCGAAGCCTGTGCCCATCGACAGGTTCCTGGCAGAGCTCGCCGAACCGTTGGCCGCCATCCACCGCATCCCCGGCGCGCACTTCGGCCGCCTCGCCGGCGCTCGACAACACCGCAGTTGGACCGACTACGTCCGCGACCGCCTGCGCATGTACGCGGCAGCCGCCCCGTCCCTACGCGCCGTGGCCCGACGCCTCCACCAAGAAGTCGACGCCAGCGACAACGCGATCCAGCCGGTGCTGCTCCATCACGACCTGCAGCCGGGCCACCTCCTTCGCGATCCCGCTGGTTTCCGACTGCTCATCGACTGGGAGCTGGCTATCTTCGGCGACCATCGGTCCGACCTCGCTCGCCTCGCCGTACGCCTCGACCTCGACGACCCCACACCCGTGCTTGCACTCGCCAGTCGGGCCGACGCCACGGCCGAAGGCCGACTCCATCTGTACTGGCGCATCCATCTGCTCGCCGACGCCGCACTGAGCACAGACCGCGTCGTACGGGAACACGCAGCCAGGAGGCTACTCAGGTGGAGGTGAGCAAGGCATCCTCGTCACCGGGGCGAGGTGCGGAGCCGAGGACGGGCAGGCTCCAGGGAGGGACGGCCACCGTGGTGCATGCCTGACGGAGGAGTTCGACCGCGTAGCTCGCGGAAGGAGCGAACCGGTTCTTCCAACTGATCTCCGGCCGCTACGAACGTGCCCCTGTTATAGGCCCATGTCCGTGCCCTCTGCCGCTAGTTGAGGAGGCCTTGGGGGTCACAGACTGCCGGGAAGCCCTCTGGCCTTCGCGTTAACCGGCGGCAACCGCCACGACGCCACCCAGCTCATGCCACTCCTGGACGCTATCCCGCGCATCCTCGGCAGAACGGGGGCAGCCACGTCACCGGCCCCGGCAGCTGTTCGCCGACCGCGGCTACGACTTCGACAGGTACCGCCGCCTGCTGTGGAAGTGTGGCATCAAGCCGTTGCAGGCTCAGCAGGCGAGGTCGACAGCAGCGGCAGCGAAGTCGTCCTCAAGCAGCTGGGGAGCGTCATCCTTCACCTGCAGAACGCCGGCGTCGAAGAGCTTGGAGGTCAGCGCCTCGGTCAGAGGCGGAGGCACGGCGTTGCCGATGATGACCTGAACCTCGGTGCGAGTCAGCTCGTAGCGAGGCTTGGCCCTCTCGTCGACGAAGTTGAAATAGTCCGGGAATCCCTGGATCCGCGCGGCCTCGTGGGCGGTCAGACATCGGGGGACACCAGGGTGGACAAAGCGTCCGCGACCCATCGTCGCGAAGCCGCTGGTAATGGTCTGTGACGGACGGTCCCACCACAAGCGGCCATACATTGAGGTGTAATTGTGCTTGCCCTGGTGACACTCGGGGCGCTCTTCGTTCGGCAGATTGTGCTCGTCGTTGTCGAAGAGATACTTCATACGCCGCTGGTTATCCGCGTTGGGTACGGCAGCTTCATCGAAGAAAGACTTCGGTCGAACGTCGAGCAGGTCGCCGATCGCCCAACGCAGATCATGGGGTGTGGCATCGTGGTCTTCGACCTGGAGCAGGTCAACGGCCGAAACGCCAGCAGGCAGCGCGTCTTCGCGGACGGCCAGCAGTATGTGGCGCTTGCGTGTCTGAGCGACCCCGAGCTTGAGTAGGTCGATGCGGCTGGTGGCGACATCGTATCCGAGCTTCTTAAGGTGGACGATGGCGCGGGAGACCACCTGCTGCTTGTCATTGACAACGGCCAGCACGTTCTCGACGACGACTGCACTGGGGCGCAGAACCTCGGTGGCGCGAGCCATACGCAGGTACAGTCGGTTCTTGGGATCATCGCGGCGGGTGTGGTTGTTGAGGTTACTGTGCCCCTGACACGGCGGCCCGCCGATCAGGAGCCCCACCTGACCCACCATGGAGAGAGTCTCGGCCTCCTGAGCGGTCAACGAGGCGCCGAGATCACCGTCGAAGTAGGACTCGACGGTTCCCTCTTGGACGTTGGCCTTGGGAAAGTTGGCCTTGAAGACCTTGGCGGGAGCTGCTTCGAAGTCAACTGCGAGACGAACATCGAGCGAGACGTCATGCTTGTGGGCTGCCTGGGCTATACCAAGGGTGAGGCCACCGCAGCCGGCGAAGAGGTCCACGACTCGCAGGGAGCCGAGGCCCTCCTCGAACTTCGGCCGCCGCTTGGCCCGCAGAGGGTACCGCTCGCCCACGTGTGACCCCCTATCTGCGCTTGCTCGTAGAACTGGCGGAACGAGCCGACATCGTACTCGATCAAGGACAAGCACGAGCGGCAGACCGAAAACTGAGCGCCGCCCGACGTGCCGATCACGTCGGTTCTACGCCTCACCTTCCCGCATCACGGACACCCCGAACAAGCTCGTCAACGGCCTGCAAATACAGCACTGTTGCTACCACGGCGTCGCCAAAAGCCCACGTCCCGCACGTCCTAAACGCGATCGCAGTCAACATCGCGCGCCTCAGCACCAAGCACGGTGATCAAGATCCCCGACGCAGCCACGCACTGGCGAACCAGGCGTACTTCAGCGCCCTGAAAAGGAATTTGAACTACCGTCAGGAGCGCTGACAGCTAGAATTTCGCAGCGCTCCCGGCTCGGTCGACAAAGGACAGCAGCATGCCGCTAGAGGTCAACAAACACGTCCAACGGATACGTCGTTACCAGCCGTTCGACGTCGACACCTCTGAGATGATCTACGAGCTGCAGGCAGACTGGACCCAGTCACTGTTCCCCGTCGTGACGCTGAACTACCTGCTGAACGCCATTGAGCGACCGACCACGAAAACCATCGTCCTGACCGGGGATGCCGGGCATGGCAAGACGAGCCTGTGCGCCAGCCTGCTGACTGAGCTGCGGATCGATGCCGAGACGATCACACCAGATGTCCGGAAGGCAGTTTTCCGCGAGCTGTCCGAGGCTGGCGATGCCAGCTGCCCTATCGGCCAGACCCGTAGTGGACGCCCGCTGTACATCCTCAGGGATCTCAGCGAGCTCAGCGTGCAGGCGGGCGCTCACAAGCTCGTGGAGCTACTTGACCCTCCGGACGAGGGGATCGCGATCATCTGCGCAAACGAGGGCCAGCTACGCAAGTGCGTGGCCGAAGACGAAAACCTCGAGAAAGGCGGCACCGGGCGCGCCAAGGTTCTGGTGGAGACCCTCACGGCAGGCATTGTCCGCGGGCAGGTCAGTGACCCCGATGGCACAGTCACTGTCATCAACCTCAACTACCAGTCCGTAGCTGCTGACAGCCCCAACGGCGGGCTCATCCCTTGGGTTCTGAAGCAGTGGACGACGACGCAATGGTCGCGCTGGAAGCCCTGCGACACCTGTGATGCGCGGAAGATCTGCCCAATCCTGGCCAACCGCAACGAGCTAAGCGATGCCACACGCGGGCCTCAGCGCCGGGCCGCGATCCGGGACTTGTTCGCCGCGGCCGAGCGTACCGGGGCCGTAGTCACGACCCGTCAGGCTCTGTCGGTGACCAGCTACATGCTCACTGGTGGCCTGTCCTGCGAGAACGTCCATGCCAAGTACCAGCGGTCGCACTCGAACAGGTTGTGGCAGGCTCCCTACTTGTACCACCAGGCGCTCTTCGGCGACCGGCTGACTCAGCAACAGCGTCATCTGGTTCCTGCCTTCTTCGCGCTACGAAAGCTGGATCCGGGCAAGGTCTCCCGTCGCCAGGTCGACGACCGGCTGGACCCGGACACGGCCGGCGACTTCCCTCCCGCGGACGCCAGCAGCTACCTGCAGAAGGTCCGTACGAATCGAGACGTCCAGAAGCAGGCCGAGCAGTTGCGGGGCTTGTACACGTTCCTGCGACGAGCTGACTTCTTCAACAGTGAAGACAACAAGGACCGGTTCGCCCGCATGGGCCTGCAGGCCGGCGACGACTTCGTCAGTGTCCAGGACAAGAACCGGGACCTGGCAGACACCAGGGTGCGAGACCGCTTCCTCAAGGGCCTGGAGGCCGTCCAGGGCATCCACCGGGCGGGAAGCAACCCTGACTTCTTCATACTTGACCCCGCCTTCTTCACCCATCGCGCCCGCGCAGCCGTGATCTCCCGGCGAGTGCCCAGCAAGGGCGTCGAGGTCGTCGACCAGGTCACCCAGTGGCAAGAGGAAGGCCGCACGGGCGCCACCCCCGAGATGCAGAACGCCGTCGAGTGGCTCAACCGGGCCATCTACATCCGCATCCCGGCCGTTGACCCTGACCAGGACGCGGTCTCGGTGGAAGCGAGCCTTCTGCGCTTCGAGTTGCTGACACGGTGGGCTGCAGGCCTGCGTAGCGAGGTCCAGCACGAGGCAGAGATCCGCGGCCTGAGTGGATCCTTGGCAGAGCTGGCTGACTCCTCAAACAAGGACGACGAGATCCAGGTACTGGTGGGCAACGTCATGAGAAAGCTCATGATCGACGTCGGCGACAAGATCAGGTCGGTGCGTGCGTGATGGCTGATCGCTCCAAGGCAGAGGTCGTCCTTCGTCTCTTCGGGGTGAATCTCGAACAGCAGGGTCGCGGTTTCTACGTCCCGCTTGAGATGCTCGCGATCGCCCGCGGCGTCTACCTGGCACATAGGGAAGACCCGGAGCAGTTCGCAGGACTCTTGGACAACGGAACCGAAACAGCCTACAAAAGGACCTCGCACGACCTGGCCCGGCGGATCGCGACCAAGGCCCGCATCGTCGAAGGCGACGAGGAACTCGGCAAGGCCGTCGAGCTGGACTCTCCCGAGACGATGGAAACGCTCCACGCCCTGTTCTCGTCCCTGCTGGTCGAGATCCCCGGGCGTCGGAGCCAGCCCAGTTGGTTCGGCGCGCACATCTATCCGTTCATCGGTGAGCTTATCCACTACGACGCAGTCGAACGGCGAATCAAGCAAAGCGATGCCTCCCCCAAGAAGAGCGCAAAGAAGCGCAAGCAGGCCGACAAAGTCGCCGCTGGCATCAATGCTCCGAGTATCGAGCGCTACCTCTTCCGCGATGGTGGCAGTTGGGCTTACAAGGTCCTACGCAGCGACTCTGATCCTGACCGCAAGGAAGCGACCCGACAGGGCCTGCGCGACCTCGTGCAGGACAGCGGCACCCCGCTGGGCAACCTTGCCAAGGCCCTCAGCACGCACGACTTCGACTACGACGAAGCGCCCGTGGAAGGCTCAGACGCAGAAATCAAGCTGCATGAGGATCTCAGCCCGTGGCCTGATCTGCTGAGGGAAGGGGCTCGCAACATCGTCGCTCGGACTGCAACGGTCCCCAGGGCGAAGCGCACCGAGAGCCTCATGCACTGGGTCCCCTACTGCTTGGCGCGCCACCAGCTGCAACTCGCACGCCGGAAGCTCGGAGCTACCGATCGCGAGTCGGTCCTGTTGGACTTCGGCAACGAGGCAACCCCGCTGCGCAGAGAGTCGCAGAAGAACCTCACCGGCTTCCGCAATGACATCGTCAACGCGATCAACGTCCAGGCTCGGGAAATGATCGACGAAATCGAAGCCGAAGGCGACGAGGTCAGAAAGCGCCGCTACGAAAGATTTACCAAGGAAGCCGGCAACGCGGTCGCCTCGCCCCGAGCATTCTTCAGCGAGACCCTCGCCGCTGTGGGGGCCCTGAACGCGACAGTCGGGCGCCGACACTTCACCATGAAGCCGCCAATGCTTGAGGGCCTGGTATCTGCCACCGTCCCGCAGGGCACGGAGATGGAGTTCGACCAGTTCTGCGCGCTGCTGTACGAGAAGTACGGGCTCGTGGTGGAGAACAAGGTCCCGGCTGCGAGCCCGTTGGCCTATGAGGTCGACGCATCGGTCCTTGACCGCAACGGCAAGGCGTTCCGGGAGAAGCTGTCCGCTATCGGTCTGCTCACTCAATATTCAGATGCAACCAGCATGGTTCGAGGGGAGCCCCGGTGACCGACAGCAGCATCCGAGCGCTCGGTCGGTTCGTCGCCGACGAAGCACTCCGCAAGGTCAATGAGATCAGCGGAGCCCGTGCCGTCCTGCGAGTCAGCGGGTTCGACCGGCCGACGGTGGCCGAGGCTCTGCGTCGCACAGCCCTGAGGCTGGCAGAGTCGCCGGACCGTCAGGTTGTCGTCAAGGTCGGCACCTCAGAGCCAATCGAAGGCGTACCTGTCGATTACCTACTGGATCCGCAGGACCAGCTGACCAAGTGGCGAAATTCGGGACAGGGTACGGCGGTGTTGCTCTTCGAGTGGGGGCAGTCTCCGGACGCACAGGGACTGGCGGCCATGAACGCCCTTGACGATGCCACGATCCTGGGCGACTACCACGACGCCTCCGGTGAGCGGGGGTTCGACAGGCTCATGGCAGAAGCATGGCAGGAGGCGGGTGGCATCGGCACGGTTCCGGCCCTGATGGTCACCTTTCTGCCGGAGATCTGGCATGCCATCACCGATGAGGAGCCCCGGTCCTTGCACCGCTGGGCGGCCTTCCTCGTCGAGACCGCGCAGAAGGTCGCAGCAACTCAGGTCCACACCCCTGACGTGGTCTACCCCGAGATCTCTGCAGCCCTGCCCGCTCTTGACCTCTTCCCGGACCGAGCACTCTTCGTCAAGCCCGCTGCACTGTCCGCCCGGATCAAGAAGAACGTCTCGGTCAGTGCCTTCAAGCAGCCCACCGGCAAGGAGATAGCCGAAGACGACCTGATAGACCGCATCACCACGACCGAGTTCAGTGAGGAGTCCCTGGACCACATCCGTACGGACTCCGAGACTGCCAAAACGCGCATGCGCAGCCTCGTACTCAACCTCAATCGCAGTGGTCCTACCCCGCAGGATCCTCGCCAGCTGCGCTGCGAGCAGGACCTGACCCTCTGGCTTGAAGTCTTCGAGCAGAAGTCCAAGAAGATCGGCCTGGGCCAGCAGGTCCGGCAGGAGATCGAGAGGACCGACGCAGAGCGGGTCGACGAGTTCGACGCCATGATGATCGAGGACGCGCTCGACCGCGGAGACCAGGAATCCGCACAGCGCTTCCTTGACGAGGCTCCCGTCGGTGGGGCCGAACCGCTGGCCGACCTGCTGTCCAAGCGGTCGCGCCGCAAAGTCGAGAAGCTCGCCTTCCCGGACTCTCAGTTCGTCCAGGACCCACTGCGTGCCCTGCTGCGCGAGCTGACCTACTTCTCCGACGAAGAGGAAGGCTCCGTCGTCGTCGGGCTTGAAGGCAACCAGGCAGCCGGGCGGTGGAGCCGCTGGCTGTTCGCTTTCCTGTACGCACGCACCCTGCGTGATGTCCAGGACTCCACCGGTCTTCGCCTGACCCTGGAAGTCAAGGACTACCTGCTGGACCTGACCAAGCCGGCCCTGCCGGAGGAAGACGAGCCGTTTGAACCGAACACCGAGTGGGCCCCACTTCGCATCCTGGTCGAGATGGACGGCGCCGCTCAGCGACGCTTTCGCTGGGACCCCCTGGGCATCCCTGGGCAGATCGCACTCGCGGCTCTCATCCACGGCTGGCGAACTCCCCCTGGCCATGCCACCAATCTGACCTTCGACGCCTTCCTCGAGAAGTTCAATGACCCCCGGCAGTGGCAGGTCGACGAGCCTGTGCCCGTTCCCGCATCACATTTCGCCGGTCAGCTGGAGCGCCTCAAACTGGAGCACTTCGAGCGGTTCCTCGACGGGCTTGACGCCGGGAACATCAATGATTACGTACGCGAGTGGGAAGTCATAGTCCGCGAAGCTCGCACCACCCTGGTTCCCGACAACGCTCCGAACGCAGACCTTGAGGCCGTCGTCCTGACCGATGTCGTTGGACTGGCCGATCACCGCATGATGATGCTGGCCACCCACCCGCTGAAGCTGCGCTGGCTGGCAAAGAACTACGCGGAGGCCGCCGGCAGCATCAAGACCGCCCTGAACAAGGAGGGAGGTCTGAGCCTCAACCAGGAGAACGAGGACCTCTTCTTTGACGCCATTGACCGCATCTCTCCACATGGAACACCGGCGGTCCTCGTCGGACCCGGCGGCACGATCGCAATCCCGATGCGTGAATCGGCCGGGCACGAGGAGTACGCCCCGGTCCGCCACGGCGGCAACGAGTCCAAGGAATGGCTCTCCAGCGTCGACGAGACCGCCATCGACGAGATGGTCCGCGTCATCACCGACTACCTGACGACCTACCCCCACAAGCTTGACGGCCTACGCGTACTGCTTCTGGACCGCAACGGCGACCCTGTGCTGCCCATGCGCATGGCCAAGCAGGTACGGGCCAAGAACCCTCGTTTGAAAGTTGATCTGGTTGTGCTGGCTCCCCAGTCCACCCATCACGAGATCATCCAGGGTTTCGACCTGCAGTTCGCCGGTGCGGAGATGTCCGAGGACAGCTTCCTGCCCGACGTCCAACTCATCCTGCAGGCATGGGAGCCCGACCAGGAAGCAGACCTGTCAGGGCTGGAAGACACCATCGACCTCGCCCTGGCTCCGGCGCTGTTCGGCACCCAGACCAGTATCAAGGAGAGCACCAAGAAGGAATCCTTGTCGGGCTCCTTCAACCCCTGGAAGCACCCGGCCTCACACAACCTGGCTCAGACCAGCGAAAACGTCGTGAGAGCACTGTTGCCCGAGACCGCAGACGAGACTCTTGAGTCCTGGTCCACCCTGTGCGTGCGCTACGACCGCCGTTCCCCGGTCTCCCGGGAGAGTGTCGACGGCATCGACTACTTTGAAATGCAGGTGCAGTTCGACCAGCACCTGGACCTGTTCGCCACTCTGCACCGCGTGGCCCACTGGGTCGTCACCCTCGACAGCTTCATCGGCCGTGAGCAGATCGATGCCCTGCGCAACCGCCCTGACGTCATCCTCGTCAAGCCCAGTGTCGGAAAGAACGAGTCCTACACCCTCATTGTCAGCTCGCAGACCGGCCGGCAGTTCGTAGTCCAGCGACTGCGGCGCCGCCTGGAACAGATCGGCGTCGTCGCCCCGCAGGGCTCCGAAGGCACCTCTAAACGGATCTACGAGGTCGGCCGCAATGTGGCCCCTGGCGCCGTGCTGCGCTCCCTCGGCATCGGCACCACAGTCAACGAAGTCGTCGGCCTGGTCGCCACACGGTTTGTTATCGACCAGCAGTTTCCCGTCCCTCAACAGGGCACGAGCCTGGTCACCTGGATCAGCTTCGACGAGCACCACCGCTGGTTCGGCCGCGGACACAAAACCCGTGCCGATCTGGGCCGGTTCGTGCTGACCGTTCAGGACGACGGCACGGTTCGCCTGGATGTCCTGGTCGCTGAGTCCAAGTTCCGCCAGAACTTTGACGTCGGCTCGGCCGAGGAACAGCTCAACCGCACCACCGACCTGTGCGAGGATGCCTTCCGCTCGGGCGGCGAGGCTCGCCACGACCGTCCCTTCTGGCTGGACGAGCTTGCCGCAGCGATCGCTCAGACCAGTGGAAATGCCCTACAGGCCGCCGACCTTCCAGCTCGTACCATGATCGGTAATGACGACCACCGTCAGGTTGAGGCGAAGGTCCTCGACGCCCTCCGCTCCGAGGATGTCCAGCTCGGTCAAGTCACCGGCGTCGCCGTGGCCATCTCAGCCGAGGACGACCAGCCGGCCCCCGCGGTCGGAAGCCTCGGCAAGCACACCCTGGTGAGGCTGAACAAGCACGAGCTGCTAGATCTCATCGGCGCTCTGCGCGCCAACCAGGACCCCACCAATGCCGATCCCCTTGTTGTCTCTGGGGATCTCAGTGGGACCGTGAAGGTCCCCGACACTGCCGTCAAGACCTCCTCAGCTGGCGTTTCCACCGAACTGCCCCTGGAAGAACCGACGGCACCTGTCGAGGTTGTCGGAGCGACTGCTCCAACCCCCGTGCCGAGCGCGGTAGTTGTGCGTCACCCTGCCGCAGAGGTAGATCCTGTCCCTCTGAAGGCTCGCCGCCGTGGGCTCCCCGAGGAGGAACTGAGGCTTCGATACAACAAGGTCGTCGACGTCTTTGCTCGCCACAAGGTCACGGTTACCCCCCCGGAGGTCGGCAAGTGGCAGGAAGGACCTGGCTTCTACATCTTCCGGTTCATCCCCAATCCTGGGGTCACCGTGGACAAGCTGACCAACCGACGCGACGAGATCTTCCTGGCCCTGGCACTGCCCTCCGGGTTCAGCATTCGCACCCGCAGTGACCGCGGCTCCGTGCTCTTCGAGATCCCCAAGATCGACGACGAGAAGTACGGGGTCGACGCCAAGGCGCTGTGGCAGCGGTGCCCGGCCGATCCCGAGAGCCTCGTCGCCCCGCTGGGCGCCGACATCGAAGGCAACCCGGTCACCATCGACCTGTCCTCCGCGGACTCACCGCACTTGCTGGTGGCCGGCACTACCGGATCAGGAAAGTCCGTCGCCCTGGACACGATCCTCAAGGGCTTGGTCCGGTACGACAAGAGCACCCTGCGACTCCGCCTCGTCGATCCCAAGGGCACCGAGCTTGTTGACTTCGAGGACGACCCTCACCTTGATGGCGTGATCGGTATGGACGCCGCCGACGCCATCGAGATTCTTGAGGAAACCGTCGAAGAGATGGCCGTGCGCTACAAGGACATGAAGGCGATCCGCACACGCAAGCTCGTCGAGTACAACGCCAAGGTCGACAAAGCAGACCGAAAGCCTTGGATCGTCATCGTCTTGGACGAGTACGCCGACCTCACCAGCGACTCCGAAGAGAAGAAGCAAATCGAAGCGCTGCTCAAGCGTCTGACGCAGAAGGCCCGCGCTGCGGGCATCCACGTCATCGCAGCCACGCAGCGACCAAGCGCGGACGTTATCTCGACGACCATCCGCTCCAACTTCCCCGCCCAACTCGCCCTGCGGGTCAAGACTGCGACCGACAGCCGCATCATTCTGGACGAAACCGGAGCCGAAGCTCTGGCCGGACAGGGCGACGCCTTTCTGCACACGGCCAAGGGCACCGTGCGAGTGCAGGTTGCCTACGACGGGAGCTGACCAGGCTCCGCCATTGATCAGCTCCATCTCGTGTGGGAGGGCGCTCGCAGCTCGGCGGAGAAGGCAAACGACAACGGCCTCAACGTCGTTGGGGGCAAATAAGCACGGCGGTGCCGATCTGGGCCTACGCGCGCCCAGGCAGCATGGGCGAAGCTGGGGGTGGACGCTCTCGGAATTAGCGATCAGGCCCCAGTGCCTGGGGGGAAGCCGGCTGAAGGCAAGCCCCGGACCGAAATTGACTGGCGAGATGGTTGCCCGGATCCAGGGCTGGAGCCGGTGGACACGTGGGTGTTCGAGGGCCGGAAGACCAGCGCGTACCGGCAGGTGGGCAACGCCTTTCCACCGCCTGTCGCGGAGGCGGTAGGCCGATCCATCGCATGAGCCCTGCACAAAGAGGGCTCCCGCACCGAGCTTGTGGAAACCACAGAGGTGGTCCACGACCCCGTCTACAAGCTGCTACGGGGAATGGAGCGCCCCATCGGTGTCGACCAGATCATCAGCCGGCGGGAGAAGATCGGGCTGCGTATGTTCGAGCCGGAAGTAGAGCGGCACATCGCGCACCTGGAGCGGGACTTCGTCATCCAGAGGGGCAAGCGCTCCAGCGGCGCCCTCGGCTACAGGCTTGGCGAGTTCAAGGTGTTCGTTGGCCAGAGAGCCACCAGCGGCACGAACTCTTCTCGCTGATCCAGGCGAAGATCAGCTGACCGCTGCCGCCAGCGACACGGTGGTCAGGAGGTCTTCCTCGGATGCTTCGAGGCTTCCGCCTCCTGCCGCCGGGCGGCCACTGCTTCAATGACAGTGGTGGCACACGCCTCTGGTTCGAGGTGTTCCCAGAAGCGGAGCACCAGCCAGCCTGCCTCCGCGAGGCGGTTGTCTGTGTCCCGGTCGCGCTGGATATTCCGGCCGATCTTGTCTGCCCAATACGGCCGGTTCGTCTTGGGCATCACGAAGTGCTCCGGGCAGCCGTGCCAGAAGCAGCCGTCGATGAAGACGGCCACTTTCACAGGACGGAAGACCATGTCGGCCGTGCGGCGCATCTTCGGGAGTGGCTTTGCAGCCACCCGGTAGCGCAGTCCAGCGGCGTGGACAAGCGAGCGGAGGAGCAGCTCGGGTGCGGTATTGCGATTCCGGTTGCCCAGCATGCTCCGCCGGTTCGCAGCCGAAGACGCCCACGATCCCTCCGGCGGTGTCCACTGCTCGGCCGGTGCTTCTGGTTGTCCTTGCTCGCTCATGTCTCCGACAGCTTAGGGACAGCTTCCTCTGGGTCGTCCGGCCTGGCGAGGACCCATTCCTGTCTGTCCAGCTCTATTCTCGGCCCTTCCCCATAGTGGGGACGGGCAGGCGCAAGCCTGGCACTCACCGACTCGCCTGAACCCGGTACAGGCAACCTGAGCGCTGCAGCGATCCGGCCGTGGCTGGAGTAGTGACCCAGGATGACGATTCCGCGGGGTTGGAGCCTTGAGCGCGAGCCACCGTGGTAGTGGACGCGCTTCATGTAGTCCTCCTGCATCGCCACCGTGGCGACGACAGCGCCACTCAATGCCGGCACCTGCCGCGGGGCAGGCGATGACCGATCAGCCGCGTTAGCGAGGCTAGCTGAACGATCAAACGGTGTGAGGCGCCCGGTGAATATGGGCGGGCGCCGCACACTGCTGGCCTGCATCAAGGAGGCGACCGGCTCACCGATGCGACCGGCCTCGCAGCGCGCCAGAGCTCAGCTCCCCCAATCACCGCCGACACACCTCCCGAACGCAACGATCCTGCGGGCACACGTCGCGAAGGACGAAGCAGTGATTGCGCCCCTGGGAGCCACCTGGGAGCCGACCCGCTCCCCGAGCCCTCGCGGGGCCACGCGACGCCCGCTCCCGCCAACGGCGTGACACGCACGAACGCCTTCCGTGCTGGCCGCGATCCCACCCGAACCTCGTTCGCGATGAAGAGGTCGTGGGTTCAAATCCCGTCGCGCCGAAAGCCCTCTCCTGCGTGAGCGATGCGTGAGCGGACGGCGGGACATGAGTCCCCGAAAGCAGGACCCAGCATCAGGCCGGGTGGTGCTGACCTGCAAGGACAGCACCACCCAGCCTGATCCAACACCCCTGATCACGGATCCGACCCCACTTGTAAAGCGAAGGTCGTCGGTTCGAATCCGACAGGGGGCTCTGAGCTTGAACAGGGACGAAGCCCCGGGCCGGTGGTGGCCTGGGGCTTCTGACGTCTACGGGTGCATCAACGCGGGTGGTCAGGGGGATCAGCCGCGGTCGAGCCGCCGCTTCAGCAGCCGGTCCATGTACCGGGGAGGAAACGCTCCTCGGCATCCAGAGGGTCGGCCTGGTCACGCACATTCGGCGGATGTATTGCAGCGACGAGGAGCGCCCCGTGGAGACAGCGGACATCGTCGTCCCCGCTGCTCCGTGCGAGATTGTCTACGAGCTCCCCATCAGCAGTTAGTTGGGACCGGGCCCGCAGCCCGAGTTCGCCGCACGGCTGGGACCATCGGTGATTCCCAAGCTCAGAGCTTGGGGGCTGGGACGGTGATCTAGCCTCGGTGTATGGACCAGACGGAGAGTGGCCGACTGTCGGACGATGAGTTCAAGGAGTTCCTCAGCTTTTTGAAGAGGTTCTGCTCCCATGATCTAGATCAGTGGGAGGCGTGGTAGACCGCCACTCCTTACGGTCCGGTCTACGTGAACATGTCCAGGGGCCTTCCGCCGGGGACCGACCCGAGCGCCTTCCGGCCGATCTGAACGGCGATGTGCGTGCCCAGACGGCTTCCACAGTGTCCGTGCTGCGAGCAGGGCCGGGTTCATCCGTACCGGTTCAGGGACGGTGGGTCTTCGTTCTCCCTGTGCACTGAATGTGACTCCTTCTGGTGGCCGCATGAGGCCCTGGAGACCTCCAACGCACGCTTCCTTGATGACGTAGTGGCTGCGCGACTTGGGGTGCACGGAAACCCCTGGTCCACTCGCGTGTGGGCCGATGTCATCGAGCCAGTAGGACGGGCCGCTGACATCCGCAGCTGACATCGACGTCGGCGGACAGTGGTGGTGCTGAGCGAGCCCGGGCGGCCCTACTGGACACCCGGGAAGAGGCTGTGGGTGCACCTGGATCGTCCATGATGGTGCGGGGTCCGACGCGGGCTGTGAACCGCAAGGATGCGCACCAGTGCCGGGTGTCGTGCAGGCGGCACACCACTGGGGAGAGAAGGAATGCAGTTTTCCGAGGCAGACCAGGCGCGAGCCGACCTCGATCAGTGGGCCCAGGATGCGCACGAGAATGTGCTCGGGATCGCCGACATGCTCAACATCCCCGCTGAGCAATACGAGCAGGATGCCCTGATCCTCATCGGCCCGCTGCAGGATTACGTGTCCAGGCTCCCGCTTGACGAATTCGAGCAGGATGACTGGGTCACCCTGCACAATGATCTGGCCGCGTACGTGGCAGATGTCGGAATTCGCGAGCACGGGGCTTCGTCGAAGGTCCTGGACGACGAGACCTCACCGCGCGGCTTCCGCTACGTCATCGAAGGCGTGGCACACGACGGTGAAGCCAAGCTTGTGGACCCGTTCGATGTCGTCATGGAGGAATTCGGGAACCTTCCGATGGAGATCGCCCGGATGCTCGCCAATACAGAAGTGACGATCGGCGCGAACCCCCTGATCTGAGATGCCCCCAAGCAACCGCGGCTCGGCGCGTCGAGTGCACCGGGCCGCGGATCTGCTGACTTGGCAGGGTTGGCCTGATCGAACGCGGCGGAGACGCATCGGCCCGGGATCAAGCAGGTGTCGGCCCGCTCGTCGGCGTTGCGCCCTTGTGCCGGGACTCCTGGCCAGGGCTCACAAAGCAGCGGTACGGGGCATGCCCCCTTGGGCGGGCAGCGGATCAGCTCGCCGGTGTCCAGCTCGTAAAGCTGCCACTCGACACGGATTGCGCCAGGCCGGACGAACTCCGTTTCCAGGCCGACGATTTCACCCAAGCGCTTGCTCGTGCAGCCGTTGAAAGCCATGCCGACGAATTCGTCGTCGCGACCGGACAGCGGCGCCTCCCGTTCGGCGGTCAGCAGGATGCCCAGTGCGTCGGTGATGACCTTCTCCGAGCCGCGGCCCCGGCTCCGAGGCCGGGCGGGCCGCTTGTCCCGCCCGCACCGCCCGGCCCCCGCCGGATCGGACGTGATCAGACTCTTCTACCTGCTCCTCAGTCCCGTGCAGCAGGACTGGCCTAACGGCATCACCTCACTCCGGCGGCTCGCTCCGCTCACTGCGGCCGCGGGAAGCCGCAGGTAGGCCGCTTTGCGTCAAGCGCCGCTCGTAGGCAAGCCAGCCGTTGGGTTTTGGCCGCGCCGATCGGTCTGACGGCGCAGATCGATGGTGCGCAATGCGGCGGGGAGGTCTGCCCGGTAGGGAATCAAGCCGAATCGCCGATGCTTGATGGTGGCTGCCACCGTCACGTGGGCCTGAACGGGAGCGCCGGCAGTGGCCTTGACGATCAGCGTGAAGGTCTCGTCCCCGATCAGGGGGTGACGGCTGGTCGCCTGGATGCGCCACTCCGGGTCGCTGTCCCTTTCGCCCATTCCGATGATGAAAAGGTCCTCCCGGCCTTGGCCAGGGGTGATTTCGAGGGTGGATTCGATCGCGAGCTTGGCACTGAGTCCAATGGTGGTTGCCCGTTCCACCGGGTGGGAGCGCTTCTTGGGAGAGATCGACCAGGCGATCGGCTGTCGGTCTGCAGGCTCATCAGGGGACTCCAGGCGAACGCCGACGGCAGCGTCGGCGAAAGGATCACTGTTTGCCGATGGGCGGAAGGCGCACGTGAGGCTGAGGAGGAGATAGTCGCTGTGCGACGCCTCCGCGGTCAGGAAGCCGA